>JBAVAQ010000020.1:0-123804 GCA_049585795.1 Terriglobales bacterium
CTGGAAAAGGATCTCCAGGCCGCAACGGACGCAACCAAAACTCTCCCTTAGTCACAACAATCGCGAGACCGGGACAGCATTTTAAGTCGAGCCGTCGTTTTTCCGCAGCCTGCTAGGGGATAAACAGCTCACCGAATCGGGGCCCACCAGTTGTCCGAGACTAGGGAGTATTCCGAGTTCTGAGTTTCGGTTTGCGGGTCGGCCCTGTACTTCCCAGATGTCCGTTTCTGGCCAATCGAGAACGGCGGCTGTTCGATAGCCACAAGGGCGTTTATCGGTACCGATCTCCAGCCCTGATGTTTCCGAATTGTCCACCAGCACGAACGTCATACGGCCACGACCAATTGGGCGAAGATATATCCAAACCTGCTTACTCAGGTTAGAGACTCAGCAACGGCAGAGTCCGGTACCGCTTGCTGGTCAAGCGAAACAATGCATTCACCACGGCGGGGGAAATGACCGGAACCGGTGGTTCGCCGCATCCTGAGGGTTTTTCCGTACTCGGAACGATGTGAACGTCGACGGCAACTGGTGCGTCGATTATGTACGGTGGAGTGTAGCCGTCAAAATTGTTCTGCTGCGCATAGCCATTCTTGAAAGTAATCGCACCCTTCGCCATCAATTGAGACACCCCGAAGCTCGTGCCAGCCTGAAACTGGCTTTCGATCGTCAGAGGATTCACTGCGATGCCACAGTCGAGCGCTACGGTTACACGATGGATCTTCGGCCGCTTGTTCTCGATCGAGACATCCACTGCGCAGGCAACATTGGTCCCGAAGCATTCATGACACGCAACTCCAGCGGCGTGGCCCTCCGGCAGATGATTCCGCCAGGAGGCGCTTTTTTCGTCCATTAGATCGAGCACTCCTCGAAGTCTTTTTTCATCCGGTTTCAGCAGCTTCCGGCGATAGGCAATCGGGTCCGCCCCGGCACGACTCGCGAGCTCATCGACCAGCGTTTCCATCACGAAGGCGGTGTGGGTGTGCCCGACAGAACGCCACCACAGTACCGGTACGTTCGGCGTGGGGTGATGCGCCGTGAGTGTGAAGTTCGGGATTTCGTAAGGATTGTCGGCGGCGCCCTCGACCGCAGTTTCGTCGACTCCATTCTTTATTAGCATGGCAGCAAACGGTGTGCCCGCCACGAGAGATTGCCCTACGATCACATGTCTCCATGCCAAAGGCATGCCGTCCGCTCCGATCCCGATCTCCACCCGGTGTGCGAACATGGGACGATAGTAGCCGCCTTGCACATCGTCCTCGCGAGTCCAGATGAGTTTTACGGGAATGCCTTTAAAGCGCTTCGCGATGGTAGCCGCCTCGCGCTGCACATGAGAATCAGGCGTCGCTCTTCTCCCGAATCCTCCGCCAGCCATCTCGGTATGAAAGGTAATCTGTTCGGGTTTCAGACTGAGGGTTTCAGCGACAGCCATTTGATCGACGGTTTGAAATTGAGAACCAGCCCAAACTTCAGCGCGATCGCCATCAAACCTAATGGTGGTGTTCAATGGCTCCATTGGAGTGTGAGCGAGGTAGGGAAATTCGTATTCCGCCTCAAACCGGTTGGTGGCGCTGATGCCATCCAGCACGCTGAGGTCGCCGCGAGTCACGGCAACTTTGCCCGGAGTGGCAGCCAGCTCTTTATACTTTGCCCGCAGCTGCTCCGTGTCTGCCGGTTCGACTCCAGAGAAATCCCAATCGATGGAAAGGCGATCGCGTGCCTGCTTGGCGGTCCAGAACTTGTCCGCCACAACGACTACTGCGGTTCCCTTGCTGACGGTAGGGATTTCGAACACATCCAACACGCCGGGAATGGCTCGTGCCGCCTTGTCATCGATTGATTTGGGTGTTCCACCGAAGATAGGAGGATGCGCCGCAACTGCAACCTTCATTCCAGGCAGGTCGAGGTCGAGACCGAACTTCATCGAGCCATCGCACTTCGGACGGCTGTCGAGCCGTCGCGTGTCTTTGCCAATGAGTTTGAACTCGGATGCATTTTTCAGGGGCACATTCTCTGGTACTGGTATGTGGGCAGCGGCATCGGCGAGCTCACCGTATCTCACAGATTGGCCGCCGGGGCCGTACACAACACTGGCCTCAGTCCGACATTGCGCCGCCGATACGTTCCATTGCTGGGCGGCAGCGGCAACGAGCATGGCGCGGGTTTTGGCACCCAGTTCGCGGTACTGCTGAAAAGAATGCGCGATCGAGCCCGAGCCGCCAACCATCTGGATCCCAAACACCGGATCCTTATAGACATCGCCCGCCGGGGCGAGTTCGGCCACGACCTGCGTCCAGTCGGCGTCCATCTCATCGGCCAAGAGCATCGGTAGCGAGGTCTGAACTCCCTGGCCGAACTCGAGGCGATTCACCTGAATCACAATCTTGCCGTCCCGCTGAATGTGAACGAAGGCATCCGGAGGATACGTCTTCGCTTGCGGAGCCTGAGCGTGTACTGGGAAATCGAGATAGAGAGCGACTATCAACCCGCCGGCAGCCGTTGCCGAGACGCGCAGGAAACTGCGGCGGCTGAGACCTGATTCCGAACTCAACACAGCGGTCGCGGACATGGTGTTCTCCTTTACGCCAGCTGTTGTGCAGCAGTCTTGATCGCTTTGCGGATGCGAACATACGTGCCGCAGCGGCAAATGTTTCCGCCCATCGATTCCTCGATGTCCTGGTCTGTGGGTTTCCGGCGGCTCTTGAGCAACGCCACAGCGCTCATGATCTGACCGCTTTGGCAGTAGCCGCACTGCACGACGTCCTCGGCCATCCAGGCGTCTTGAACGGCGCGGCCAACGCGATCTTCTCCGATGCCCTCGATGGTCACGATCGCCCGGTCGCCTACCAGCGAAACCGGTACTACGCACGAGCGAGTCGCGACTCCCGCCAGGTGCACGGTACAAGCACCGCATGCCGAGATGCCGCAACCATATTTCGTGCCGGTCATCTTCAGATCTTCACGCAGCACCCAAAGCAGCGGAGTACCGGGGTCAGCGGCGACCTCTCTCGTTTGTCCGTTTACCGTCAGCTTGTAAGTTTGCATAAGAGCCTCCGAAATCAAGGATTCTGTGGACAAGGCATTGCGGCATCGACCCATGTCCGCGTGGCGGCGACAAATTGCTCGTGGGTGAGTGGCGGCAGAGATCGCGCGGTGCCATCACGGCGGCGTCCGGGCTGGAACGCCCACATCACCAAAGGCTCTTGCTGATGGTGCCGCAAGATGCCGGGGCCGTCCAGACTGCCGTTCTTGGAGCGATCGGTAAGAGACCGACAAACCGCTGTGCTCGATAGGATGTTGTCGTTGGTGTCCTGCCACTTCATGGAAAGAGGCGCCAGGTGCCAGTTGTAAGCCCCGGGAACACCGGTGCTATCCGCGTTGGCGGACTGATGACAGGTAGCACAGTTCAGACCCGCCACGCCCTTGCCTCCCGGCCCGCGCACGACGTTGAACAGATGACGGTGCCGGTCGTCGCCTTGCTCCGGATAGTTCGTGGCGGTGTGGCAATTGATACAGCGAGGAGTTGTCAGCACGGAATAGACCTGCTGCCAGGCGGCAAGACCCGCCTCACGCGTTGTTGAGGCAGCTTTTTGATCAGTTCCCTGGGCGGGGGAAAGTGTGCTTGACAGGCATGCGATCAAAATGAGGATAGCGGAGTACCCACGGAATGCTGTGAACGAGTACACGATGCGGACCTCCTTTTCCAGTCCAACCTTTTGCCCGCGCACAAATATATTCGATTGATCTTACTCCAAGAAAGGGGGGAGAAAAGCTGCACCAAGTAATGGGAGCGGCTGCCTTGAGCGCGATGCGATCCAGTGATCAGTGTGCGGGAACGAAGAACCAGACTCTGAGCGAATACTCGGCCGCACTGAGTTGATCCGCTGATGGCTGGTAGCAATTAGTAATGAGAAGGCCTCGCGGAGATCGTAAATTGATGTGCTCTAAGCCTGCTATGGTCAGTGTCCTGATGGCCGACGATGCGCTCAGGATCGTATCGGTAGCCGCGCGCGTCTTTCCCGTTGCTTCATAACCGACAACTTCCGCAACCACCCGCTCCGCTTCCTCGGCAATCACGCCGATTTCGTGCTTGCCGCTGTCCTTCGAATCGTGGAAGAAACCGAAGAGTCGCTAATTTCCGAGCAACCGTGGTTTCTCGTCATGGCGACACACGCCTTGCGTGCTGGTGCCTCAACCGCAAACGACGCAATCATGCCGGTGGATGCAAAAGGCCAAAAAAATTCGTCTCCGCTACCACACAACCGCCGAAGTCGCTTATTGGTGGGCCCGGTAGGACTCGAACCTACAACCAACAGATTATGAGTCTGCTGCTCTAACCGTTGAGCTACGGGCCCCGTGGGCTCAATTTAGCACAGAAGAGAGCTCACCCCTTGCCAGCCCACATTCGCGCCCTAAATCACTGAATCCTCGGAGCCTTTCTCGGCATGCTCCGCCCACCAAAATCCACCCTCCTGCAGTCACGTCCGAACAGTTACTGAAGTTTCCCGGAAAACTCGTAAATCATTGTTCCTAAATACAGTTAGGTGCTATTTCTATTCATAGATTCTGCTGCGCTCCCCCGAGACAAACAGAACCGAAATGGCCGCCCAGTCACAGTCGTGGAGAAACCTGACCGTACCCGCCAAGCTGTTTATTGGCCTGGTTGTGACCGTGGGTACGGGCGTTCTTCTTTTCGGAGCCATTCACCAGAGCAGTAAGAACATCGCCCAATTCATTTGTTACCTTGGAATTGCCGTTCTGGCCTCGCGGATGAAGGTGAACCTGCCCGGGATTACGGGCACGATGTCGGTGAACTTTCTTTTTGTCCTGTTGGGCGTCCTCGAACTAAGTTTCTCGGAGACCCTGATTCTTGGTTGCGTTTCCATCCTGGTGCAGTCGTTGTACCCGGATCGGCCGAACGCGATTCAAGTTACGTTCAACGTATGCGCGGGTGCACTCTCGACCGCGCTGGCCTATTTTGTCTATCACCATCCCTTGTTCAATCTGATGGTCGATAGCCGGCCGTTGCTGCTCGGCGTCGCGGCTTGCACCTACTTCGTGGCCAACACGGGCTCGATTGCGACCGTCATCTCGCTCACTGAAGGCAAACGGCTCAAGAAGATCATCGTGGATTGCTATTTCTGGTCGTTCCCCTATTATCTCGTGGGCGCGGGAGTCGCCGGGGTGATTGGCTGGTTCAATCAGACTTTCTATTGGGAAACGTCGCTGCTGCTGGTGCCTGCGATTTATGTGATCTATCGCTCCTACCGTTTGTATCTGGGCAAGTTGGAAGATGAAAAGCGGCACGTCGAGGAGATGGCGAGCCTGCACTTGCGCACCATCGAGGCGTTGGCGCTGGCCATCGAAGCTAAAGATCAAACTACGCACGACCACCTGCAACGCGTCCGCGTATATGCGGTCGAGGTGGCAAAAGAATTGGGCGTGAGTGAAGATGAGATGCAAGCGGTGCACGCGGCCGCGCTGTTGCACGACATTGGCAAGCTGGCTGTGCCTGAACACATCATCTCGAAACCGGGACGTCTGACGCTCGAAGAATTCGAGAAGATGAAGATTCACCCGGTGGTCGGAGCCGAGATTCTCGAGCGGGTTCGGTTCCCGTACCCGGTCGTGCCCATCGTCCGCGCCCACCACGAGAAGTGGGACGGCTCCGGATATCCCACGGGCCTGAAAGGCCAGGAGATTCCGATCGGTGCGCGCATTCTCTCAGCCGTCGATTATCTGGATGCGTTAGCTTCGGATCGCCAATATCGGCGCGCTCTGCCGCTGAATGAAGTCATGCAGCGTCTGGCGGCGGAGTCGGGGAAATCGTTTGATCCGAAAGTCGTCGACATTCTGAAGAAACGGTATCTTGCTCTGGAAAAAATGGCCTTAGCTCAGTATGGGCGCGAGGTAAATCCGCTGCTCTCGACCGAGGTCAAGGTCGAACGGGGCTCGGCGCCGGCTGCGGGATTCGAGAACATTTCGGTCAAGGATGGCTTGGGCCACGAAGCCACGTTCCTGTCTTCGATTGCTGCGGCCCGGCAGGAAGCGCAAACACTCTTCGAACTCAGCCAGGATTTGGGTGCGTCGCTCAGCCTGGTCGAGACTCTCTCTGTATTCTCAGTGAAACTGAGGTCGCTGGTCCCGTATGACGCTATCGCGATTTACGTTCGGCGCAACGACGAGTTGATTCCTGGCTACGTGAATGGCGACAACTTCCGCCTGTTCTCATCGCTGCGCATTCCCCTCGGGCAGGGGCTCTCGGGATGGGTGGCGCATAACAAGAAACCGATCATCAACGGCAATCCGTCGGTTGAGCCGGGATATTTAAACGATCCTACAAAGTTCAGCACTTTGCGCTCGGCTTTGGCGATTCCGCTCGAAGGTTTGGCTGGCGTGATTGGAGTGCTCGCCCTTTATCGCGGCGAACGCGACGCGTTTACCTCGGACAACTTGCGCATCCTTCTGGCGATCAGTTCAAAAATGGCGCTGGCCATCGAGAACGCGGAGAAATACCAACAAGCTGAAAACTCAGCCACGACCGACTACCTTACCGGCCTGCCCAATGCGCGGTCTTTGTTCCTTCAACTCGACCGCGAACTGGCCCGTTGCAAGCGTGATAATTCGACATTAACCGTGATGGTTGGCGACATGGACGGTTTCAAGCAGATCAACGATCGCTTCGGCCATCTGGAGGGCAACCGCGTCTTGCGCCTGTTTGCTCAAGCTTTAAAAGAAAGTTGCCGCGAGTACGATTACGTGGCCCGCATGGGAGGAGATGAGTTTGTGGTGATCGCTCCTGGCCTGCCCGCGGACGCGTCGACCAAGAAGGCGTATCAACTGCGCGAACTGGCCAAGCAGGCAGGATTCGAAGTTTGCGCCGAAGAAATTCTTTCCCTGAGCGTCGGGCAAGCCATGTATCCGCAGGACGGAAAAGATGCGGAAGAGCTTCTGGCCGAGGCCGACCGCCGGATGTATCTGGAGAAGCAGCAGCAGCCATCCCGCAAAAACCGCCGGCTCTATGCCCGCATGAAATGCCGCATCACGATCGAGCTGCAACCTGAGACCGATGGTGCCCCGGTCTTTGGGAATCTGACCGACATCAGCATGGGCGGCTGTTACGTCGAAACCAGCGCCATCCTCACACCGGGCACGAATCTGAAGCTGGTCTTTTCCATCGACGATGGCAAACTGCACGCCGATGGCGCCGTGGCCAGGATGCATCCGGGATCGGGCGTTGCGGTACAGTTCAAGGAATTGAATCGCGAAGACAAAGTCAGAATGCATCGTATTCTGGAATTCGTCCAGAATTCGACCGCCCTCTACGACAACCGCTACTACGAAAAACTGAACCGCTGAGACGACGCTACTTCCTTCCCGGATGCGCTTCGCCCTTGACGGAAAACACCGAATAAGGCCACTCATTGTCTTTCTTGGGCGGAGGCACAGCGGCTGCCACGGGTTTCGATTCGATTCCCCAGTCCGCCGGGGCCGGCTGAATGCACCAAATATTTGCGGGCTGCTCCAGGGCGATGCCTACCAGCCAGTATTTGCTGCCGGTTCCCAGTGGCACGCAGTTCGCCACCAGCGCCGGCGCGCTGGTTCCTCCAGGAAGTTCATCGAGCAGGACGGACAAGCCGGGCTCCAGCGGCTGGCTGAGGCGCACGCCGCATCCCTCGGTGTTCACTACCAGAGTATGGCACTGCTCACTGAAGGGCACGGCAGGGTCGAGGCTGGTCAGGCGAAAAGGGATCTGCGCCCGAATTCGGGTGCTGCGGCGCTCTGCTTCGTGAGATTTCACACCCGAACTCATACGCGGACCAAGCTTAATTGTAAGGCTCACCCAGCGTATCGTTCGCCGGCGTACTTGCAGCGTCGAAACCAAAGTAACAACGACAAACACGTGGGCATTGCCGTCCTGGCCGTCCAATCGAGCAAAGCTCGATAGGCATCGTTCTACTAACTGGTTTTGTTCACACCCTGAGACTATCGTTCTCTTCAGCATGGCTGCAGCCGCTGCCGACATACAACCGTTTCTATCCGAAGCCAAGGATACCCGCGGGACACCAGGCAACCGCGAATTCGACCTGCTACTCGCCTGCTGTGCCGGTTCGTCCACGGCCGAAGGCATCCGCGCAATTCTCTCCCGTCCGCTGAACTGGGAACGAATCCTGGCCCTCATCGATCATCATCGCGTGGTTCCGCAAGTGTATGGCGAGCTGTCGAGGTATCCCCATTTCATTCCCAACCAGTATCTCGATGCCCTGCGCTCGCGTTACCGAGACAACGCGCGGAAGACGCTCTGGTTTACAGCCGAACTGATTCGCATTGTCAGTCATCTTGAATCGGCAGGAATTAAGAGTCTGCCCTATAAAGGCCCGATCCTGGCGCAGATTCTGTATGGCGAAGTCACGCAGCGCCAGTTTGGCGATCTCGACATTCTGATCCTTCCGGAAGACGTACCCAAAGCCAAGGCCGCCTTGCGTAAGCTGGGATACGAGCCCACGCTTCAGCTCGCGCCGGAAATCGAATCTGCTTATATCAAAACTGGATACGAATACTTATTCCGCTCGACGAACGGGCAGAATCTGCTTGAGCTGCAATGGCGAATCGTGCCCAGTTTTTATTCGATCGACTTCGACGTTGTAGATTTTTTGCAACGAGCAGACGAGATCGACCTGGGTGCACGTTCCACGCGAACCCTGCATCCGGAAGATCTCCTGCTGGTACTCTGCGTTCACGCCGCCAAACACGTCTGGGTTCAGCTTTCATGGTTGTGCGACGTCGCCCAACTCATAAAGTTTCAAGACCTCAACTGGAAGGCAATTCGAGCCAAAGCTCGCAGTCTGGGGATCGAACGCATCCTCACTTTGAACCTGCTGCTGGCTCACGAACTGCTGGGTTCGCCCCTGCCACACTTGCCTTTGGAACAGGACTCGCAAACAACCGCCCTCGTCGAGGAGATTGCCAGCATCATCACCCGCAGCAGCCACTACAATACCGAATCGCTTTCCTACTTCCGCCTGATGATGCAGATGAGAGAGCGCCGCCAAGATCAAGCCCGTTTTCTGTATCGTCTAGTCTCGACCCCGAGCGTCAGTGAATGGACGACTATGCAACTTCCGAAACCGTTGCACACGCTCTATCGTCTGGTCCGCCTGTCACGCCTGGCCAAGCGGCTGGCGTCCGCCAATTAGGCGCGTTGTGCGTTCTTTCGGGCTCGTGCTATTCCTGCACGCAGTCCGTGGTGGATGCTGTTCTGGTAGCCGGACGAGTCCATTGCCTGGATGACCGCCGCTGCCGTCCCGCCTGGAGTCGCTGCTTCCTCGAGAAGCCGAGCCAGCGGAATCCTGCTTTCACGCCAATAGATAATTCCGTCGGCGAGGGCGTGAGCTGCGGCGGTGATTGCGGTTTCGCGGCTTAACCCCATTCTTTGCGCCGAGGCGGCCAGCGCAGCCAGAGCGTGGTAGCCGTGGCTGCTGGAGAACGTCACCGTAAACACGTCGAACTGGCTCTCGGGAATTTCGAGCACGCCGCCGACTCTTTCGAACAAGCTCTTAACGTCGCGCCTCGCGTGGCTAGGGAGAGACCGGTCGAAAGCCAGCGCCGTGAGTCCGCGCCCGCTTCTACATACGGGACTGGGCATGGCTCGTGCCCAGCGTGCGGGCGATGGCAATCGCGCTCGCAGTCTGGACAATGGAATGCCCGCAGCCAGGCTGACCAGCGTCGGCGGGCGACCTGCCTTCTTTATCTCGAAGCGTCCGATCGCGCGCAGCAGATCGCTGACTGAATCCGGCCGCACCGCTACGATGAGCAGTTCCGCTTGTTCCACGGCTCGGCGCAAATCGGGTTCGACGGCGACACGATATCGTTTCTTGAGTCGCCGCAGTTTACTTGGATTGCGGTCATGTACGACGATCCGGTTGTCGTATTTTGCCAGCCGCAGTCCGGCCACAAGCGCACTGGTGATACGTCCGCCGCCGAGAAAGACGGTCGCTTTCGCGCGAGTTCCTGACTTAACGTCAGTTCCGATCTTCACGGCAGACTCTCGCAGGCCTGGTCGGCCGCTTCAATCAGCCTGGCGACATCTTCTTCCGTGTGTGCGGTAGAGATGATCCAGTGCAGGCCGTTCGAGGGAGTCATGTAGACGTCACGCTCAAACAAGAGGTGAACGAATCGAGAGTAGCGCGCAGTGTCAACATATGTGCAGTAGTCGCGGTAATCGTGGATGGCGTCGCGCTCCGTAAAATAGATTTGAAACATGGGGCCAAATCCCTGCACGATGGCTTTTACCTTCCGGCGACGAAACACGTCGCGCAGCCCGCGGATGGCAGCGTCTCCGGTGGCGTGCAGTTTGCGATAAGCGTCGTCTCGTGACAACAGATCAAGGTTTGCCGTGACTACTTTCATGGTAAGCCTGTGTCCGTTGAACGTGCCGTAATGTAGAACCATGCGCTCACTCCAGCGCATGCGGTCGAGAATCGATCGAGGGCCTGCGACCGCGCCCACCGGAAAGCCTGCGCCGAGGGCTTTTCCGAACGTGCTGAGGTCCGGATGGATTCCGTAATACTGCTGGCATCCGCCGGGAGCGTAGCGAAAGCCTGTGACGACTTCGTCGAAAATCAGCAGCACTCCGTACTCTTGTGTAAGTTCCCGCAACTTTTGCAAATAGCCGTCTCGCGGTGGAATGCATCCCATATTTGCCATGATTGGCTCGGTGATGACGGCGGCCAATTCGCGTCCGTGTTTTTGCATGACGCGCTCTAGTACCGGGATGTCGTTCCAGGGGGCGAGCACGACATCGTCAAAGGTCGCGGGCGGAATGCCTTCGGAGTCGGGGATTCTTGCGGGATTTTCCAGCGTGCCCAATTGTCCTGTTGGATGGCCGTGGGCGTTTACGAGAAAAGGATCGTACCAGCCGTGGTAGTGGCCCTCGAACTTCAAGAATTTAGTTCGGCCGGTGTGCGCCCGCGCCAGGCGGAGCGCCAGCATCGTCGCCTCGCTGCCGGTGTTGGTAAAGCGCACAACTTCGGCCGACGGTACCATGCGACGGAAAGCCTCCGCCGCTTCGACTTCTGCCGAGGTCGCCGCCGCGAAGTGCGAGCCTTGCGCCATGGCTTCGGCCGCGACGGCGACCAGTTTCGGATGCGCGTGCCCGTGGATGAGCGCGCCAAAGGACATCATGAAATCTACATACTCGTTGCCGTCAGCATCCCAAACGTGCGAGCCCTCACCGCGCTCAAGAAAGATGGGGCCGAGTAAATAGGTGGCCTTCCCGCGCGACGGCGAATTTACTCCCTCGACCAGCGATTGTTGAGCGCGCTCGAACCAGCGCTGAGAACGAGCCCGGGTTTTGGTGAACTGTGCCATTCAATTAGTCCGCGATGCCGCCGCCGTCCACGACCAATGCTGCTCCGGTCATGAAGGACGAATCGTCCGAGGCCAGAAATAGTACCGCCTTGGCGATCTCATCTACGTTTCCGATTCTCCCCAGCGGACGGTTGGCGCAACCTGCGAGGTAGTCCTCCCATTTCAAGCCGCGCATGCGTGCGTCTTCGGGAAGCATCGGCGTGTCGACGTCACCGGGACAGATGCAGTTCACGCGGATGCCTTGTCGGCCATGGTCGATGGCCATCGCTTTTGTTAACAAAACCACGCCTCCTTTTGAAGCGCAATACGCAACCGCCTTGTCGCCGCCCACGATACCCCATCCCGAACTGTTGTTGACGATCACCCCGCTGCCTTGGTGAATCATCGGAGCAAGAGCGAACTTTGACATCAGGAACGTGCCTTTCAAGTTGATATCAAGCTGCAGGTCCCACTCTTCCTCGGTGCAATCGAGTGCGGTATGCGGATAGAAGACGCCGGCGTTGTTGAACAGGACATCGAGTTTGCCAAAGGCACTTAACGTTTGGTCCACGGCACGACGACATTCGGCGGACGTGCGTACGTCTGTGCGAATGAAAATGCCCTTACTGCCGCCCTCCAGAATCTCATTGGCGACTGCATCTCCCCGCGTTTCGTTGCGGCCGGTGATGACGACGCTGGCCCCTTCTTTGGCGAATAGGATCGCGGTCGCCCGGCCGATGCCAGAGGTTCCACCGGTGATCAGCGCGACTTTGTCTTGCAATCGCATGAAGTTTCTACGATCCCGCCAGGCCGCCTCCGTCGACGACTAACGCCGTGCCGGTGACGAAGGAAGACGCATCGCTTGCCAGATAGAGAGCGGCCTGCGCAATTTCTTCGGGGTTGCCGAGTCGACCCAAAGGGCGGCGAGCCGACTCGGCGAGAAAATCAGTTTCGCGCATTCCCAGTTGCTGGGCTTCATCGCGTAGCATACCGGTGTCGGTGTCGCCGGGACAGATACAGTTGACGCGAATCTTTTGTGGACCGTGATCGATCGCCATCGCTTTGGTCAGCAGTACCACTGCGCCTTTGGAGGCACAATACACGGCTGCTCGCGGCCCTCCCGCCAGGCCCCAGCCGGAGGCGGTATTGATAATCGATCCACCGCCTGCCTTTGCCATGATCGGGATGACCTGCTGCGACATCAAGAAAATCGACCTCACGTTCACCGCCATCACCCGATCCCACTCTTGCTCGCTGAGTTCAAGCACGGAAGCGCGGCGCATAATTCCAGCATTGTTGAATAGGACGTGGACACCGCCAAATTCGTTCAAGACTCGTTCGACGACGCGTTGGCAGTCGACGGCTTGGGCTACGTCCGCGGGCTCAAAGAAAGCGTGGCCCCCACTTCGAATGATCTCTTCGGCAACGGCTTGTCCCACTCGATTGATGTCGGTGACGGCCACCATTGCGCCTTCACGAGCGAAGAGTAAAGCTGCGGCACGTCCGATGCCGGAGGCTGCGCCGGTGATGAGCGCGACTTTTCCGTTCAACGAGCCCGGTTTTTCAGCATGAGCCATTTAGGAGCGAAATTACCGGCTGGCCAGCCCACCTGCGGTTTCGGCACCGTCGATCGTATAGACGTGGCCGGTCATGAACGCCGCGTCATCCGACGCCAAAAAAGCAAACAGGGCTGCAATCTCTTCCGGCTTTGCGTGCCGCTGCAGTGGGATCTTGCGATTCACTTCGTCCAGCATTGAGTCGGTGTACTCGGCGCGCTGCATGGGCGTGAGCACATAGCCGGGTGCGACCGCGCAGACGCGCACCTTGGGAGCAAGCTCCAAAGCCATCGAACGAGTCAGTTCAATGACACCAGCCTTGGTCGCATTGTAATCCGCGTAATAAGGATAGCCCACCATTCCGTTGGTCGAAGCGGTTTGCAAAATGACCCCGCCCTCGCGCTCCCACATATGCCTTGCGGCTGTCTGCGCCATGTAGAAGGCGCCGGTGAGATTCACCGCGATGACGCGGTCCCACTCTTCCGGAGTGATCTTGAGAAAATCGTGACGAATGCTGATGCCGGCGTTATTGATCAAGACGTCGACACCGCCCATGATGCGGATTGCGTCATGGAACGCGGCCTGAACTTGCGTGAGGCTCGAAACGTCGGCGTCGACAGTTCCGGCTAAATCCGGCATTTGGTTGCGGATTTTCTCGCGAGCTTCAGCATCGCGGTCGAGCACGCACACGACTGAGCCTTCCTCGAGGAAACGCGCAGCCGTGGCTGCTCCGATGCCGCTTGCGCCACCAGTGATCAGGACGCGTTTGCCTTCAAGTCCTCGCATCGTTTTTCAAGATAGCACGGGTAATATGAGGTCAGCTCTCAGATTCTGGTTCTCAGTTCTCAGATAGGTTTGCCGCGGAAGAAGTAGACCAGTTCGATGATCAGAATGATGACCACCATGAGTTCGAGCACGAAGGCGCGACTCTGATTGAACTGATCGACCATAAAGCGATAGAGCTCCTCCGCGGTTTGGACTTTCTGGGTGACCAGATCTTTGTAGTCGGGCACGCCAACCTTGGACGCGGCCAGCTTGTAGAGACGCGCGGAAAACATGTCGCTGAGAAATTTAATCGCGTTGTCGGCATGCTCGGTGAGTTCGTTGACGTCGAGCAAGACCGTATGCAGCTTGGTCGCGGCGCGCGCCAGGCGCCAGCGCGCCAGCATTCCCGTGCCTTCGTCAAAGGAGTCGTAAACGCTTTCCAGTTCGCGCGTCAGGAACTCATCGTAATGGCGGAACTCGAGCAGCTGTGAGTTGGCATACTCGAGCAATTGAATTGCGGTCTCGGCACCAGCAGCACTGTCATACAGAAAGGCCGCGTTCCAACTGATTACGGTTAGGTCGTTGGGGTAATACGAGATTCGCGACTGCAGGATTTCGTTTTGTTCGCCCTCGGAAAGCTGTGCCGTTTCTCCACGAACGATCTGCGCGATGCGCGCTCCATGAGATGAAACCAATTCATTGGCCGAAGGAGAGCCGCTGACCTCGCGCACGTGGAAAATGAAGTAGTCTTCGCTGAGCCAATCCGGATACGTCTTCACCAGCGCTGGCGCTGCGCGCTCCAACTTCTTGTGGGCGATGCGCGATGCGTGCCCCGCGAAATCGACATCCCAGACCCAGCGGCTTCCGAGCCGGACCAGCGTGTCCCAGTCGCCGGAGAATGGGAGCTCGAGAACCACGCTCACCACGCCGTAATCGTAAAACTTGATCTGGCCTTCGAGGTGCTCGCCGCTGTCGAGGATCAGTGGATCGATGGGCTCGACAACAGGAGGACGCTGATAGCGGACATAGCCTGGAGCCGGATGTTTTAGCGTAGGCTGCTCCAAGGTACGAGCGCCGAAGATTTCGCGCAACGTGTCGAGACGGATTTCCTCGCACACGTCGAATTGAATCAGCACCAGAACGGAACCGCGGAGCGACACGTTGACAGGGGGAGCGATTTTGGTTTGCTCCGAAGCGTCGGCAATGGTGAGGGCGGAGTCGCTGTCCCGAATCATAGTTGGCACCGGCGGCGAGGGCTAATATGGCCTTCGGCGGTACCTTGTATTCTCCCAGAATTAGGGCGGTCTGGCGAGATCAGTTAGTGAGATAGCTGTATTATCAGCAACTTAATGACGTGAGGGATACGAAAACAGCGGGCCTGTTTCAGCCGCCCGGCCGCGGCGTCCGGGCCTATGAATGCAGCGCGGACGCGGGCGTCAAATCGGCCTTCATCGCCAACTGAATGACTTCCGCCAGGTGCAGGGCACGGCGATTGGTACACTGCGCGATCTGCTCGCGGCAACTGAAGCCGTTGGCAATAACCAGACAGTCGGGCGACGCTTTTCGAACGGCGGGGAGGAGTTCCAGTTCGCCGATCGCGATCGAGGTTTCGTATTTGTCCGCTTCGAAACCAAACGAGCCGGCCATCCCGCAGCACCCCGGAGCTGGAGCGTAAAAATCGATTCCCATCTTGCGAAGAACGGATTCTTCGTCGGTCATTCTCATTATCGATTTGTGATGGCAGTGCCCATGGACGAGAGCTTTGCGCGGCAATTTCGGCAAGGAAAAATGACTGGCCTTTCGCTCGAGAAATTGGCTCAGCAAGAATGTCTGCTGCGAAAGCTTGTGGGCGCGGTCGTCATTGGGGAACAGATTCAGAAGTTCGTCGCGAAAAACCGCTGCGCAGCTTGGCTCCAAGACAATGATCGGAATTTCCTGTTTGATTTCGGTTTCCAGCGTCTCGAGAATCTTGAAGAGCAGTTTCTTGGCGCGATCTAACATGCCCCAATCGTAGAGCGGACGACCGCAACACAAGTCGGCTTTGGGCAAACCTACGCGGTAGCCAGCGTATTCGAGCACCTCGACGGCAGCCTTGGCGGTGTCAGGAAGAAAATAGTTGTTGAATGTGTCTGGCCACAGCAGAACCGGCGCTCCATCTGGATTTCGGGGCTTCCGCTGATCGAACCAGTCGCGGAAGGTTTGCGGCGCGAAGGCAGGAATACTGCGCTCCTGTGGAATACCTGCAACCAGCTTGGCGATGTGGCGAAGCAGCGGAAGTTGCGTCGTCAGATTAATCAAGCCAGGGGCTTTCGCAGCGAGCCGGGCCCAGATGTCGATATTGCCAAAGGCGTATGCGCTGCGCGGACGGAGCTTTCCTTTGTAGTAGTGCGACAGAAATTCGGCTTTGTAGGTGGCCACATCGACGCCAACCGGACAATCGCTCTTGCAGCCCTTGCAGGCGAGGCACAAATCGAGCGAATCCTTCACGCGCTGGTCACGCCAGCCCTGGTTGATTATTTCGCCCTTGGTCATCTCCCAAAGCAGGTGAGCGCGGCCCCGGGTGGAATGTTCTTCTTCGCGAGTCACACGGAAACTGGGACACATGACTCCGCCTTCATCGCGGCGGCATTTGCCCACGCCCACGCAGCGCAACGTGGCACTCGCCAGGCTGCCGTGATCTTCGGGAAACTGAAAGTGGGTTTGCGGTTGCCAAGGCTTGTAGTCGGCGCCCAGGCGCAAATTCTCGTCCAATTTGTAGGGCTCAACAACTTTGCCCGGATTCATTTTCCAATCCGGATCCCACAGCGCTTTGAACTCTCGAAAAGCCTGCACCAGTTCTGGGCCAAACATTTTCGGTAACAGCTCCGCTCGCGACTGCCCGTCGCCGTGCTCGCCCGAAAGCGAGCCGCCATAACTGACCACCAGATCGGCGGCCTCTTCCACGAATTGGCGATAGTGCGCAATGCCTTTGCTGGATTCAAAATCGAAGTTGATTCGCATGTGTACGCAGGCGTGCCCAAAGTGTCCGTACAGAGCGCTGCGATAACCATAGCCCTGCATCAGCTTGTGCAGATCGCGCAAATAGCTGCCGAGCTTTTCGGGAGTGACGGCGGCATCTTCCCAACCCTCCCAGCCTGGAGGTTCACCGGGCACGTGAGAAGTGGCTCCCAGAGCTGATTCGCGCACGTCCCAGACTAGCTTGGCCTGCCACTTGTCGGTAAACAGACGCATGGCGGGCGGTTCGGCGTTGCGGCTAAGAGAATTCATGAGAGCGCGCGCCTGCGACTCGGCGTCGGCAAGCGTGGCCGCACCAAACTCGGCGAACAACCAACCACCGCCCGGAGGCAAAAGGGCCAGTCCCTCCGGGTTCAGCTGCCGTCGCCGGGAAAACTCAACCAGCAGTTCGTCGATGCCTTCGAGGCCGATGGGATGATGCGCCATTATCTCGGGTACGCGATCGGCGCATTGGAAGATATGGGAATAAGCGATGAGCAGGAGCGCGCGTTCGGGCGGGCTCTCGACGAGCCGGCACGAGGCTTCAAGTACAGTGACGCACGTGCCCTCAGTTCCCACTAGCGCGCGCGCGACGTGGAAGCCATTTTCGGGGAGCAGGTAGTTCAGGTTGTAGCCGGACACGCGGCGCGGAATATTGGGATAGCGGCTTCGGATTAGATCGGAGTATGTGTCGCGAAGTCTTTTTAGTCCCGCGTAAATTTCACCGCGGCGACCGCCCTCACCGATCATCTTATTGAGTTCCTCATCGCTCGTCCGGCCCACTTTCATGCGCAGGCCGTCGTAGGTGAGGATTTCCAGTTCGTCGATGTTGTCATCCGTCTTGCCCGCCATCACCGAATGCACGCCGCAGGAGTTGTTTCCGATCATGCCACCGAGCGTGCATCGATCGTGAGTTGCGGGATCGGGAGCGAATGTCAGGTGATGCTTTTCGGTGGCGTTACGCAAACGATCAAGAACCACCCCCGGTTGAACTCGCGCAATCCGGCGCGCCGGATCGATTTCGAGGATTTCGGCTATGTACTTTGAGAAATCGAGCACAACCGCGACGTTGCAGCACTGTCCAGCGAGCGAAGTCCCGCCGCCACGGCAGAGGATGGGTGCGCCATATTCCCGAGCCAGTGAAACGGTTGCGATAACATCGTCGGCATCGCGAGGAAGAACTACTCCGATGGGAATCTGGCGATAATTGGAGCCGTCAGTTGCATAGAGAGCGCGGCTGCCATCGTCGAAGCGAACGTCGCCACGAAGGTGACGACTCAGTGCGGATGCGAGTCCGTTTGCATTCACCACTGCAGACTTGGCAGCGCGGGCAAACTCGGCGAAGTTATCTGGCATGTAAGCGCGAGGTTCGTTCGGTTTCTGAACACCAAGCTTACCTCATCGGGTGAACCGCGCGTTCTTTCGCGCTCGTTCGGCAGGGCTGGCCTCGTGCCCTTCCCGCAAGAACATAGAGTAAAGGTATCTCTAGTCCGAGGAGTTGTCGCCGGTCAGATTCTTGCCACTCACATTCGCGATCGAAATCCTAGTCTTGCCGTCTCGCGGCTCGATGTGGATCGTGACTATATTCTTGTTGTCGGTCGAGACTAAGGTGAAGCGATTCTGATCCTGTGTCGTAACCGTAGCGTTGGGGAGTTGCTGCGAGTAGAACGCCATGACTTTTTGCGCGGGGTCATCGCTCTCAAATTCGGCAGAGACGGTGTGCATCCCTGCCACGGTCGCGCTACTTCCCTTCACCACATGCGCACCGGGGTACGGATTGATCCCGAGGTTGCGAACGGCTTCGTCGGGATTGTTTGTGCTCTGGACCGTCCCGAAGGGAGTCTCCACGCGAACATTGCCGTTTTCATGGTTGATGTGGCTATTGTGAGCAACGCGCCGAACCACGAAAGTCAGAGTTCCTATTCCTAGAATACCCAGCACGACGATGACGGCGACCACGATCAGGATGACCTTGAGCGCATTGTTTCCTTGAGGTGGCGTTGCGGGAACGGGAGGAGCGCTCGAGATTGCAGCGGCCATCGGCACGACCGCGCCACATTTCGGGCAGAATCTTGCGCCCGCCTCCAGATTTGTGCCGCAAGAGTTGCAGAAGGCCATCGGGTTACCTCAGCTGCTTACCCTTATGTCAAAGGATCGCGTCGAGAGCGGAGTATACCGCAAACTCACGGTCAGGGGCGAGGGCGATTCGAGAATTTCCCGCAAGTTCATCGCAATGGAGGCAGCGTGGGATCCTTCGCTTCGCTCAGGAGGACAACCTTTTTCGTCAGCGGCGGAGGTGTGCTAACTCAGGAGCCGCGTGGCGTAGTCGGCCATGCTCAGCGCTAGCAAGAGGAATAGCCAAAAGATCGCAGAAACAATTACGATCTTGGTCAGTTTTTCACTGGTGTATTTCACGTGCATGAAAAACAGAACGACGAGCAAAGCTTTAATTGTTGCGATCACGAGCGCGACCACGGTGTTGAACGGACCCAGATCGACGAACGAGACCGCAGCGGTAATCACCGTCAGGCAGAGCAGGGCGATCCAAATCATGTAGTAAAACTTGCTTGACATTATGTGTTCAGACATGGCGGCTCACCTTAGCGGCTTTCGATCGATCAAATAGAGCAAGGGGAAAAGATAAATCCAGACGATATCCACGAAATGCCAATACAGGCCGCCGATTTCGACTGGCGTGTAATACTTCGGCGTGTAACGTCCCTTCCACGCGTAGTAAGTAAGAAACATGAAAATTCCTATTCCGATGATCATGTGCAGGGCGTGCAAACCGGTCATCGCAAAATAGAGGGAAAAATAAATCTGCTCGTGCCGCGGATCGATGTGGATCTGAGGGTAGTCCTTCACCAGATCGTCTACGTTAAAGGAGTTCCCGGGAACGTGGTGCTCTTTATATTTGTCGTACCACTCGACCCCCTTGATGCCAAGGAAGGCAAAGCCGAATACGATGGTCAAAAGAAGAAGAACGACCAACAGCTTGCGCTTGCCCATCTGGGCTGCGCGCACGCCCAGCGCCACGGTCAAGCTGCTGCAGATGAGGACGGCGGTATTGATCGTGCCCAGGTAAATGTTCAGGCTGCGGCTGCCAGCGGCGAATTCGTTGTAGTACCAGTAACGATAGACCAGATAGGCGCAAAACATGCCGCCGAAGAACATGATCTCGGTTCCCAGGAACAGCCACATGCCAAGAGATGCAGCATCGCGCTGCTGCTCGGCGTCAACGAAGTGGTGCAGCAGTTCCGGGCCGTGTTGCTCGACCGCGATCGGGCTATCGCTCAACCTGCACCTCCGCGGGAGCGGGAATTTGTTCGTAGTTGTACGCTTCCCAGGTCACTTCCGGCTCTTCTTCGAAATTGAACGTGGGCGGCGGGGAAGAGGTCTTCCATTCCAGACCGGCCGCGCCCCACGGATTGTCTTCAGCGATCTTTCCGTAGCGCATCGACCACAGGAAGTAGATCATGGGCAGAACATATCCGATCGCCAGAATGGTCGAGCCCGCGGTCGAGAGCACATTCAACACCTGGAATTCCGGCGGATATTGCCAGTAGCGGCGGGGCATTCCCATGTAGCCGAGAATAAATTGCGGGAAGAACGTCAGGTTGAAGCCGGCAAACACAAGCAACGCCGCAAGCCTGCCCCACCCTTCCGGATACATGCGGCCGGAGATCTTCGGCCACCAGAAATGCAGCCCACCGAGATATCCCATCACTGCGCCGCCTACCATGATGTAGTGGAAATGGGCGATGACGAAATAAGTGTCGTGGACGTGTACGTCGATCCCCAGGCAGGCGAGGAACAGGCCAGTCAATCCACCCATGGTGAACAGCCCGATAAAGCCGAACGCGTATAGCATGGGAGTGGTGAACGAAATCGAGCCTTTATACATGGTCGCGGTCCAGTTGAAGACTTTGATGGCCGAGGGGACCGCAACCAGGTAGCTGAGAATGGAAAAGATCAACGCGGAATAAAGCGAAATGCCGGCGACGAACATGTGGTGCGCCCAGACCAGGAATCCGAAGACCGCGATGGCAATGCTCGACATGGCCACAAAGTTGTAGCCAAAAATACGCTTGCGAGAGAAACATGCCACGACTTCGCTCTCTACCGCCATGGCCGGCAGAATCATGATGTAAACCGCGGGATGCGAATAGAACCAGAACAAGTGTTGAAACAATAACGGATCGCCACCGCGGGTGGGATCGAAGATGCCCAGGTTGAAGGCGCGTTCGAAGACCACGAGCAAAAGGGTGATCGCCAGCACGGGGGTTCCGAGCAATTGGATGATGCTGGTGGCGTAGTGCGCCCAGATAAACAGCGGCAGCCGCGACCAGGTCATGCCCGGCGCTCGCATTCGATGAATGGTTACCACAAAGTTGAGGCCGGTGAGAATGGATGAGAATCCAGCGATGAAGATGGCGATGCCCGCTTCAATCACTTTGGTGTTGCTGAACGCCGTACTGAACGGGGTGTAGAAAGTCCAGCCCGTATCCACGCCTCCGGTCACGATGCAATGCAGATAGACAACGCCGGCAATCATGTAGAGATACCAGCTCAGCAGATTGATGCGGGGGAATGCCAGGTCCTTGGCCCCGATCATCAAGGGAACGAGGAAATTGCCCAGCACGGCAGGGATGGAGGGAATGAGAAAGAAAAAGATCATCACCTGGCCGTGCATGGAGAAGAGCTTGTTGTAGGTGTCGGCTTGAACCAGATCACCCGCCGGGGTCAGCAATTCCAGGCGGATCAACAGCGCAAAGAATCCTCCTACGAAAAAGAAGAACGTAATGGACGCGAGGTAGAGAAGTGCGATGCGCTTATGGTCTGTGGTCAAGAGCCACGAGCGGATGCCATATTCCGTATTCAAATAGTTTTCGCGTTCGGTGGTAATTGCTGCGGTAGCCATTGCTATTCCTTAAGGGTTCTGCGATCTCGTGCCGGCCGGAGTCAGGCTGGTCTTGCCTGCCGCTCCTGAAGGAGCCGGGCTCAACGACTTGATGTACGCCACCAGGGCATTTAACTGTTCTTCGCCCACCAGCCCTTGAAACACGGGCATGATGGGTTTGAATCCGCTCACGACTTTCGCGCTCGGACTCAGGATCGATTCGCGGATGTAATTTTCGTCGGCAATCACGATTCGTCCGTCTTCCAGTTGCACGGGCTTGCCAAAGATTCCGGCAAGGATTGGTCCGCGGCCTTGCGTATCCGACCGGTGGCACGTGGGGCACCCCAATTGTTGAAAAAGACTTTCGCCACTGGCGGCAAGCGATCCGGTGGTGCCGCCGCCGGAAAGCCAAGCTTCGTATTGCGCCGGTTCCATGACGACGACTTGTCCGATCATGCCGGAATGCATGGTACCGCAATATTGCGAACAAAAAAGGTGATAGACACCCGGCCTCGTCGCCCGGAACCAAGCGGTGGTATAGCGTCCCGGCAGCACATCCTGCTTGATGCGGAACGCCGGAACATAGAAGCTGTGAATCACGTCCTGCGAGGTCATGATCAGTTTGACGTCACGGCCTACAGGCACGTGCAGTTCGTTGATTTCGCGCGGCCCCTCCTCGTGTTGGAGTTTCCACATCCACTGTTTCGCTACGACGTAGACTTCGGACGCTCCCCGCGGAGGAGTCCTCTCATGGAAGTAAATGATTGCGCCCCAGAGAAAAATAGCCATGAAAATGATCATGGGAATGACCGACCAGGTTATTTCCAAGGCCGACGAACCTTCGATCTGTTCGGCTTCAACTCCGGGGCGGCGACGATATTTTGTCGCAAACACCAGGATCATGGTGAAGATGGCCAGACACATGAAGGCCGACAGCGCCACCAGAAAAATGTAGAGGGCGTCTACGTTAGCGGCTCCGGCGGAGGCGCGCACAGGCCAAAGTGGAAAGTTATCGAACATAAATTCGTCGTCGGTGATTAACTATTCGTCGTTCGTCGGGCACCGTGAGTCGTTCCTCGCTGCCGTGTCCAGCTTGTCGGGCTCAAACGGAACATTATCAGGAGGAAAGTTCCGAGAATCAGTACGGTTGCGCCTCCCGCCACTTGCAATACTCGACTGATAATTGCGCCATATTTCCCGGTATCTGGGTTGTAATGAAAGCAGTAGAGCAGCACCTCGTCGACCACGGTGCCGATTTTGTTTTGTGACGCCTGAATCAACCCCAGGCGCAAATCTTTGGGCGCGTACTCGACCCCGTAATAGTATTGAGCGATTTTTCCTTCTGGGGTCAGTACCATGATTGCCGTGGCATGGGCGAACTGGCCACTCTTGGGATCGTACTGATACTGGAATCCAGCGGCGTTGGTCAGTGCATCGATAGAAGCCGCGGGCCCGGTCAGGAAATGCCAGCCCTCGGCCGCACTGGGTCTTCCATAGCGCTTCAAATATTCCGTCTTCTTGGCGGCTGCCATTTCGGGCGTTTCTTTGGGATCGAAACTTACGGTGAGAACGTCAAACTCTTTGCCGACGTCGAACTTCAATACCCGCAGCGCGCTCTCCAGCCCGCTCAAGACTTCTCCGCACAACATCGGGCATTGGTAATAGACCAGATTCAAAATCAGCGGCTTCTTGCCGAAATAGTCTCCCAACTTCACCGCTTTCCCGGTCTCATCACGAAACACAAGGTCGGGCGGAATCTGTTCGTCCAGGTGCTGCTCAATGCCAACGTTCTTGAGTCCCGGCGGACGCACATTCGCGGGCGGCGACATCGTGCCCTGGGTTATTCCCTGACCTAAAGCTGACGGGTTGAGAAAACTCAAAGCCAACACAGTCACTGCCAGCATCATCGAGATGTTCAATGCTCTTGCCCTGTGCACTGCTTTTCCTTTCTCTTACTTCGGCGCTTGCGCCTTGGTTTTAGCTGCTTTGTTGCTTGTGTCAGAGCGCTCGGCAGCTTGCGTAGCCACATTTACCGCCGATGGGGGAATGGTTCCGGCCCGCGGCGTGGTCGACAATCCGCGTTGCGCGATCAACTGCATGGCGCGCTCAATCGGGATGCGTACCACTCCAGCCTTCTCGTCGACCCAGCCGTAACTATTTAGCGTTTGCTCTTCCTTCAGCCGGAAATCGTTGATCTCAATTCGTTCGTTTCGCTCCAGGCGCGGCTGAGGGAATTTCGCGATCTCGGCGGGGGAGACGATGCGAGTGTCAGTTTCCACTTGTTTTACCAGCGGACTTTGTTGAGGCTGGCGTGCTCGCTGGCGCGCGTCCATGACGTGGTACAAGCCCCCGATCACGAAATAGACCAACACTCCCCCTGCAATTAGACTAGCCAGAAATCCGAATACCGCCTGCGCGGTCAGGTCTTGCCGCTCATAGCCTTCTTCCGCGTGTTCGGGTTTTATTTCTTCACTCATGGGCTGGTTCCAATACTTCGTTCGCAAATACGTCGTAGGCGGGCAGCAGTGGCAGGGACCTCAGATTGCGGAAGAAGTACGCCAGCCAGATACCGCCTATGGCAACGGGAACTACAATGTCCGCCAGTGTAACCGTTAGTGTTTTTGAGAAATTGGGCTCGATGATCCAGAAAAGGTCCACATAGCGCATAAGTATGATCCAGACGGCGAGCCAGGCCAAGCGCCGCACATCGCGTTTGAAGGGACGCGAAAGCAGGAGCACGAAAGGCACTACGAACTGGAATACCACGAGGATCAGCCCAATGAATCCCCAACCACCGTTCAACCGGCGCATATACCAGGTGATTTCTTCGGGCAAGTTTCCCGCCCAGATGATGAGCCACTGCGAGAAAGAAAAATATGCCCAGACCATGATGAAGGTCAGCATCCACTTGCCATGGTCGTGTACGAAATCAGGTTTCAAGAGCTCCGACATCGGCTTGTAATCCACTAGAATCCGCTCCACCACGACGGCGAAACAGATTGCCGACAGTAACTCTCCGATCAGTATCAGCAGCCCGTAGATCGTGGATATCCAGCTGGGGTCAATGGACATGATCCAGTCGATGGCAGCGAATGAGATCGTGAAGGCGTAAAGAATTAATCCCGGTCCACTCACCGCTTTGAAGCGCGGGCTGTTGTCGCGAGAAGGGGGATTGTCCTGCTCCTTCGACCACTTGCTAAGCAGGAACGACAAGAGATTCCAGATGCCCAGGTAAATTACGGCGCGAAGGATGAACCCGTGGACGTTCAGGTAAGTTTGAGTAAGTTCCTGCAAGTGATCGCGGAGATGCTGGTCCGCGATGGAATCCAATGGCCGCGCCCACACGTAAAGTCTGGGAAGCCCGAACAAGATCGGAATAAACAAAATTGCCAGGAGCGGCAAAGTACGCATGGCCGCGCCGAGAATTCTGCGGATCACCATGCCCCATCCGCCACCGGTCAAATGCCGGATCATGAGGATCGCCATGGATCCGAGAGCGACTCCGAGCCAGCACATGTAGCCCAGCAGATACGCGCGGAAGAACTCGTCTGGACGAAGGAACGCGAGGACCACGGAGATGGCGGCAAAAATCAGGCCCACGAGCAACGAACGGCTCCCGATGGTTTTGACCACCGGGGGCGCCATCAAGTCCAGGTTGTTCGCACGCGCGGCGCTCATTTCGGCTGCTCTCCTTTCTCGCTATTCGAACCAGGCTCGAGTTCGGGCAAAGTTGCGCCAGAACCGGGCTCGCCGCGGAACACGGGAGGCTCCGACGGCACTTTTTGTCCTGGCGGGACATCGCTCATGGTCGCGTCCTCGCTCAACTGCAAGGCCCGGATATAAGCGACGATGCACCAGCGATCTCGCGGCGGAATTTGCGATGCATAATCGGGCATTGCGCCGAAACCGCTGGTCATGACGTCGAAGAAATATCCCAGCGGCGCTTTTTTCAAGCGCTCAGTGTGATAAGACGGCGGCGCACGAAAGCCGCGCTGGACAATCATTCCGTTGCCATCGCCCAACCGCGAGTGACAGGGAGAGCAGTAAATATTGAAGCGCTCACGGCCGCGGGCGAGCACATCGTCTGTCACAGGAAAGGGCATGTAATCGCCCGGATTGTTGCCTAGCTTGCCACTGTAGAAATACGAATCTTCATGCAGTTGCCCACGCGCCACCGTTCCTTCGACCGGAGGCCGCGCCGAGCGCAAGTCGGAGTAAAAGTCGCTCTCGGCGAGTGGCTTGAAGCGCGGTTGGTCTTGCATATCCTGGCGGCATCCGGCCAGGACCAGCACAGCCAGCAATCCCAATGGCGAAATGTTTTTGAGGCTCGGCATTATCTCTCGTGCAAAATTCCAGACGAAATAGATTCCGTTTTCAGTTCCTAGTTCTCAGTTCTCGGTTGCTAGCTAGGCACCTCCGAAATTGAGCGCGGTTCCATGCTCTCAAGAAAGCGGCGGGTTTCGCTCGGGCTGTACTTGGGATCGGTAGAAAACACGATCAGGAAGAAACGATCTTTGGTTGCGAAAGCGAAGCGCGGCACATTGAATACGGGATGGTACGGCATGGGAAGGCCGTTCAATGCCAACATGCCAAACACGGCAAAGATGCCTCCAAATAAAATAGTCATCTCGAACGTGACGACGATGAACGCCGGCCACGAATGATAGGGCCGGCCGCCGACATTGACGGGGTAGCTGATCACCGCAATCCAATACTGCATGAGGTACCCGGATAAGCCGCCCAGCAATCCACCGATGAGTACCACCAGGGGGACGTTGTTCTTATGAAAACCAATGGCCTCGGCGAGTCCTTCGATAGGGAACGGACTATAAGCGTCAATTTTCAGATAGCCCGCTTCATGCGTGCGATGCGCCGCTTCCACCAGTTGGGTAGGGGAATCAAACTCAGCCATCATTCCGTAGATGGGAGTGCGTTTCATTCTTTCACCTCCGCCTCGGGCAGGAGGGTGCGCATTTCAAAAATGGAGATCGCGGGCAGAATGCGCAGGAACAGGAACATGCAGGCCGCGAAAAACCCGAGAGTTCCGATGAATACTGCCCAATCCCATCGCGTCGGATAGTACATTCCCCACGAAGAAGTCAGGAAATCGCGGTGCAAACTGACCACCACGATGATGAATCGCTCGAGCCACATACCAATCAGGATGTCGAGCGAGATCAGGAACAGCGCTAACGGACTGGTACGCAATTTGCGAATCCAGAGAACCTGCGGAATGAAAATATTGCAAGCTAACAAACAGAAATACCATGGAGCATACGGCCCGTGCAGGCGATTCCAGAGGGTGAAAAGATCGAAGCGGTTTCCGCTGTACCAACCCATGAAGGCTTCGATGCCATAGCCATAGGCGACAATCAGGCCGGTAGCGAGCATGACCTTGGCGGAATTCTGTAAATGGCGCTCGGTAATGAAGTCTTCAAGACCGTAGAATTTGCGAATTGGGATCGCCAGCACCAACACCATGGCGAACCCTGAGTAGATGGCGCCAGCTACGAAATAAGGCGGAAAGATGGTGGTATGCCAGCCGGGCACAATGCCGATGGCAAAATCGAAACTTACCACCGTGTGAACCGAGAGCACCAGGGGCGTAGCCAGACCAGCCAAAATCAAGTAGGCGGTCTCGTACCGGAACCAGTGCCGCGCCGAGCCACGCCAGCCCATGGCCAGCATTCCGTAAATGATCTGTGCCGCCCGGTTGGTCGAGCGATCGCGCAGCGTGGCCAAATCAGGAATCAGGCCGATGAACCAGAACAACAGCGAAATGGTCGCGTAAGTGGAAACCGCAAAAACGTCCCACACCAGCGGACTGCGGAACTGGGGCCAGTAATTCATGCTGTTGGGATATGGAAACAACCAATAGAACAACCAGGGGCGGCCCAGGTGAAGCAATGGAAACATGCCCGCGCAAGCCACGGCGAACAGCGTCATGGCTTCGGCGAACCGGTTAATCGAATTGCGCCAG
This sequence comes from Terriglobales bacterium, assembly GCA_049585795.1. Lineage (GTDB taxonomy): Bacteria > Acidobacteriota > Terriglobia > Terriglobales > Acidobacteriaceae > JABDBE01. Next base: position 27,545 of record JBAVAQ010000020.1, read on the forward strand.
GACTGACGCAGCAAGAGTAGGATGGCGGAGATCAGCGTTCCCGCGTGCCCGATTCCAATCCACCAGACGAAGTTGACGATAGCAAAGCCCCATCCGATCGGGATTGTGATGCCCCAGATGCCGACGCCGCGGAGAAACAAATATCCGATGGCGAACAAGAGCATCATGGTCAGAAGGAAGGCGATGCCAAAGCCGAAGTACCAACCATTGGAGGTAGGGCGCGTAAGGACGATCGAGCTGATCTTGTCCGTAACCGAGCCAAAGGTGTATCCCGGCTCGATGACCGGCGCTCCTTTTGCCAACGGTAGTCTGGACTCTTCCATTTCTTAATCGTGCTCCGCTCAGCTTTCAAGCTCTGGATTCGGATTGCGAATCTCCGCCAGGTACGTCGTCCGTGGACGGGTATTGAGTTCCGCCAGCAGTCCGTAGTTTCGGTCGCCGCTCTTAAGCTTGGCCACCCGGCTGCTGGGATCGTTGATATTGCCAAAGATGATCGCATTGGCTGGACAGGATTGCTGGCAAGCCGTCTGCAACTCGCCGTCCTGAATTTTGCGATCTTCGCGCTCGGAGTCAATTCGATGCTGGGCGATGCGCTGAATGCAATAAGTGCACTTTTCCATGACGCCGCGGCTACGCACGGTGACATCTGGATTGCGCATCATCTTGTATTGCGGAGTCTCCCAATCCTGGAAGAGCAAGAAGTTGAAGCGCCGCACCTTGTACGGGCAGTTGTTGGAACAGTAACGCGTGCCCACGCAGCGGTTGTAGACCATGTCATTCAGGCCTTCGGTGCTGTGTACGGTCGCGCCGACGGGACAGACGATCTCGCACGGCGCATTCTCGCACTGCTGGCAGGGCACGGGCTGGAAGTAGGCCTTAGGATTATCGCGATCTCCCTGATAATAGGCGTCGATGCGCAGCCAGTGCATGTGGCGGCCGATCACAACCTGCTCTTTGCCGACCACCGCGATGTTGTTCTCCGACTGGCACGCAACCATGCAATTGTTGCATCCGACGCAGGCATTCAAATCGATCGCCATGCCCCACGCGTAAGGCTCTTTCTCATACGGGTAAGGCTTGTACAACGTCAACTCTGCTGGAGGCTGTTCATCCTTCGCGAACTTCGGTTCCTTGCGATACTCTTCAGCGGTCGCTGTTCGCACCTGCGGCCGCGCGCCGACCGCAGTGTCCATCGTCTGGTAACCCTGAGTTGTTGCCAGCTTGTAAGTTCCACCGGCCTTGGAGATATTTACGCCCGTCGTGAACCACGGCGTTGCACTGGAGCGCAACGGGTACATGTCGAAACCCGCGCCGGTCCCGGCTCGGCCTGCGCGTTTGCGCCCGTAACCCAGAAATACTGCGATCGAATTATCGGGATGGCCCGCCTGTATCCAGATCGGCGCGGTTACTTTTTTTCCGTTTAATTCCAGCGTGACCAGGTCTTCGGTCTTCAGGCCCATCCGCTCTGCCATGGCCGGGCCGATGAGCACGGGATTGTCCCACGTCATCTTGGACATTGGCTTCGGCAGTTCCTGCAGCCAGCCGTTGTTGGAGAAACATCCGTCGTAAACACAGGGATCGCGACGGAAGTTGATCTCGATGGATTTGGCGGCGCTGATTGGGGATACCGGAAAACTTTCCGATTTCAGCGCTACTACTTTGGGAGCGAACGTTGTTCCGGCAATCCATCCGTCGTTTAGCGATTTTCGCCAGAAGGCTTCGAAGTCCGCGCCGGGATGCTGCTTCTTCCAATAGCCCTGCACAATTTCGTGGCCCGTGGCTTCAGCTTGACCGGCAAGCAGCGCGGTAAGTTCGTAGGCGCTTTTGCCGCCATAGAGCGGAGCGATCAGCGGTTGCACGATGCTCACGGTGCCGTCGTATGCACGAGCATCGCCCCATGATTCGAGATAATGCGCTTCGTTCACATGCCATTGGCAGAGCTCGGCGGTCTCGTCCTGATAGAGTCCGAGATGCACGCGCATCGGAATGTTCGTGTTCTTCAGCGCATCGGCGAAGCCTAGATCGGCAGGCGCATCGTAGGCGGGATTTCCGCCCAGGATGAAGAGCATGTCGACTTTGCCGGCACGCATGTCGGCAACGAGATCTTTGATCGAGTCGTTCTGGTTGACTGGGTTGGCGTCGACCGGATCGGTGTAGAAAACCGTTTTCCCGACGTTGCCCAGAGCTTGATTGATAGCATGGGCAAGAGCATGCACCACTGGAGGTTGCTGGTCGCCGACGATGACGACGCTCGAGCCGCGATGGGTCGCAAGATCCCTCAGTATGGCTGGGAAGAATCCCGGCGGCCCGGTCGGTCCCGAGGAGAATCCGCCATTGTTCGTAAAAATGTTCAGAAGAGAAGCGGCAAAACTCTCAACCTCGCTCGCCTGCAACGGCAAGCGATGATCCGCCTTCGCTCCGGTCGAGCTCATCGTGCTCTCGACCACATACAGGCGGCTCATGTTTCCAGCATCGGGATTGCGGCGCTTGGCGAAATCGCGGATGTATCGCGTCGAACCGGGAAATCCTGCGTAGAGGAAATCGGCATCGAGCGAAACAATTACGTCGGCATTTTCGAGCTTGTACTGGGTTTCGACCGGCTGGCCGAAGGCCATCTTCGCGCCTTCAAGCACATTGTCGCGATTGACCGGTTCGTACACATGCCACTTCGCCTGCGGATACAGCTTTAGCACCGACCGTAACTGATCGGCTAGCGCGGGTGATGAAACCGTACGTGTCAGTATACGGATCCCCGCTCCCTGCACCGCTTTCTGCGCATTGAGCGGTCCGCGGATTGCTTCCAGAAAATTTCCCCAGGTGCGCACGTCGCCCAAATACGCGATGGTCTGCGAGCGGTCGGGATCGTACATTCCGAGGATTGAAGCCTGGGCAAATACATCGGTTCCGCCGAGGCTGGCGGGGTGCTGGTCGTTGCCTTCAATTTTGGTGGGACGATAGAGATGACTTTCAACGAGAATTGGACTGGCGTATCCGCCCAGCGTGAAAGCCGTGGCGAAGAAAAGAGGACGGCCGGGAATTACTTCTTCCGGCTGGCGCACGTAGGGAACGATCGGCTCGAGCGGTTGCTTGGTGCAGGCGGTCATTCCCGCCATGGCCAGCGACGCGCCCATCAGCTTGAGGAAGCCGCGACGCGAAACCGCGTCGAGCCACTCTGACGCGCCTTTAGGAAACTCGCGGTGCATCATCTCCTGAAACTCGGAGCTGCCCGCGAGTTCTTCCAGGCTGCGCCAATATTCCGGGCCTTTCGTCTGGGCAATCTGTGCGCGAACCGTTTGCAGGTCGAGCTGAGACTTCTTGCCTGGACAAACATCCTCACGATGCTGCTGATTGTTTTTTGTTTCCATCTTCCCGTTCAAATTCTTTGTTGTCGTAGAGACTGAGCTAGCTACGTTTCTACCGGTGGCACGTTGAACAACTCGTAATGTCAGCCACCGTGCGCAATTTGTATTTCCTCACCAAATCCGTGCCCAGCGAAAGCTGGTCGGTATAAACCTTGCCATCCACGACCACCGGCTTGTCGCTCGATGGCTGCTCATAGCGCATATTGAATACCTGGTCACGCGGGCGCAGATTTTTCTCCGGCGCACGATGGCATTCCAGGCACCACTCCATTTGCAGCGATGCATAGTTGAACATCAGCGGCATCCGGTCGACCGGACCGTGGCAGGTGTTGCAGCCCACGCCCTTGTTGATGTGAATGCTGTGGTCGAAGTAAACGAAATCGGGCAGATCGTCGACCCGCGTCCATACCAGCGACTTGCCAGTACGGAAGCTTTCGCGCACCGGTTCGAGCAAGGGCGCTCCCGTCCAGATTTGCGAGTGGCAGTTCATGCAGGTTTTGGTTGGAGGAATCCCCGCGAACAGAGACGTCTCAACCGAAGTGTGGCAATAGCGGCAGTCAATGCCCAAGCCGCCAACATGGTGCTGATGGCTGAAAGGAACAGGTTGCGGCCGCACCACTTTGGCATAGGTGATGTAGGGCGAACGTTGCAGTTCGAGCACCGCCCACAGCAATACCGCCACCAGGAATACCGCTCCGTAAATGGTGGCGCGGGAGATTGTGTTCGTACTGGGATGAAAAATCTGCATCAGCTTTCAGTGCAGCAGGGACGACGAACTCCATCCCCAGTTCAGTGTGTATGAAACCAACGTCACACGCAGCTGTGGGTTGGCACACGAAAACCTGAGATTATAACAGTTCGTTCCGCCTTGTGATTGCCAGCCACAATTCAATCTCAATAAAGTGATGCGACGTTATCAAAACGGGACAACTTGTTTCGGAATTCTAACAGAATTTCCAGACTGCCCGCAGCGAGAGGATGCTCAATCTTCCGGCGTTCTATCGCAGCCCGATACATCTTGCTGTTTTCTGACAACAAAATGAATTAACGCAGATTCATCACCAACAATCTTGGCTCTGTCATCTCCTCGATGGCATAACGCAGGCCTTCGCGTCCCAGACCGGAGTCTTTGATGCCGCCGTAAGGCATGTGATCAATTCGAAATGTCGGGACGTCCCCGGCCATGACGGCGCCCACTTCGAGTTCTTCGTAGGCGCTGAACATCAGCTTGGCATCCCTGGTAAAGATACCTGCCTGCAAGCCATATGGAGAGTTGTTAATTTGCTTGAGTGCATCGGAAAAATCGTCGTACGACTCGATAGTGACTACAGGGCCAAAAATTTCCTGGCAATTCACTTTCATTTCTTGACGGGTCCGGGTTAGAACTGTTGGTTCGAGTATCGAGCCTTTACGCTGTCCACCACAGAGCAATCGCGCACCTCCGCGCACCGCCTCCTGGATCCAATCGCTGGCGCGGATGGCATCACTTTCGCGAATCAACGGACCGACCTCGGTCGATTCTTCCAGCGGATCGCCAGTCTTCAGTCTCCTGACTCCGGCAACAAAAAGATCGGTGAATTTTTCTAGAACCGAACGCTCGACCAGGATGCGCTGCACCGAGATGCAGGATTGTCCAGCGTACGCGAATCCACCAGTCACGCACCGTTCCGCCGCGTAAGTCAGATCGGCGTCGCTATGAACGATGACGCCTGCGTTCCCTCCGAGTTCCAGCGCAACCTTCTTTTTGCCAGCTCGCCGCTTGATGTCCCAGCCGACTGCGGCACTGCCGGTGAAGCTGATCAGCTTCAAGCGTTCGTCGGTCACCAGCAACCCAGCGTCGTCGTTGGAGAGCGGGAGCACATTCAAAGCTCCGTCTGGCCAGCCTGCCTGCTGCACGGCCTCGGCCATGAGCAAGGCGGTCAGCGGCGTCTGCGGGGCAGGCTTCAATACCATCGTGCATCCACTAGCAATCGCCGGAGCGACTTTGTGTGCCACTAAATTCAGAGGAAAGTTAAACGGCGTGATGCCAGCAATCGGCCCCAGAGGAAAACGGCGCACAACGCCGAAACGTCCCGCGGTGAATTCCTGCCAATCCAGCGGCAGATACTCCCCGTAGATTCGCGTGCTTTCCTCGGCAGCCACGGTGAAAGTGAAGATCGATCGTTCGACTTCACTCCGCGCCGCCTTGATCGGCTTTCCCGCTTCTTGCGCCAAAGTGTGGGCGAACTCTTCTTTGCGGTGAGCTATACTTTCGGCGACCCGCCGCAACACGCGTTGCCGCTCAAACGCAGGCAACCGTCGCGTCGTGCCAAAAGCCTTGACGGTTGCCGCGATGGCGGCTTCGGCGTGCTCGCGCCTTCCCTGAAACACACGGCCAACCACGCTTTGGTCGTAGGGTGCTCGAATCTCGACTGGGTCGCCTTCTTCAATCCATTTGCCATCGAGGAGAAATCCGTGGGTTGCGACTGGAGTTGCAATCATCTGGGACATGAGGTAGTTCTTGCACCTCCCCGCAAGCAGTAAAGATTATAGACTTTTCGAACCCGACAAAGCATGAGTGTCGGACGATAATGGTTTCAAGACGAAGGAACATGATCACATCGATTGTGGAAACCGGCGAGTTGTTGCGTAAACGGGAGGCGTCGCCCGTGGAGTTGACGAAGCACTGCCTGGCGCAGATCGAAAAGCTCAACCCCGCGCTCAACGCCTTCATCGCAGTGACGGCAGGATCCGCTCTCGCGCAGGCAAGGGCCGCCGAAGATGAAATCTTGCGCGGAAATTGGCGTGGGCCGTTGCACGGCATACCGCTGGCGTTGAAAGACCTCATCGATACTGCTGGAATGCGCACCACCGCCGCCAGCGCCTTGTTCAAAGATCGGATCCCGGAAGAAGACGCTGAAGTTGTCCGGCGACTGAAAGAGGCTGGGGCCGTATTGTTGGGTAAGCAAAATCTTCACGAATTCGCTTACGGCGGCAGCTCGATGGTCGGCGATTACGGTGAGGTCCACAATCCGTGGGACCCCGCGTGCATCGCCGGGGGATCGTCGGGAGGCTCGGCTGCGTCGGTAGCTGCAGGCCTCTGTTATGGCGCTATCGGAACGGACACTGCCGGTTCGGTTCGCGAACCCGCAGCGCTTTGCGGAGTTGTGGGTCTAAAACCAACCTATGGACGAGTCAGCGCACGTGGTGTAATTCCGCTCTCGGCGTCGCTCGATCACGTGGGCCCGATCGCACGCACGGTTTCAGATGCCGCGATTATGTTGCAGGTGATCGCAGGCTACGACGCGAAGGATGCGCATTCCGCCCACACGCCCGTTCCTGATTACCTCGTGGGCCTTCGCGAGCAATTGAGGCCGATTCGGATCGGTATTCCGCGAAAATTATTTTACGAGGATCTTGATCCGGAAATTGCCTCGGCGGTAGAAGATGCGCTCGCCACACTGAGAGCGCTCGGCAACGATTTATTCGAGATCGAGATGGATGTCCCCACCGACCGGACCCTGCAAGCGGCGGAGTCCTACACCTATCACCGCCAGTTCGTTTCAAGGAGTCCTGAACTGTATCAGCCGGAAACTTTGCGCCGCATCTGCACAGGCGAGAAAATCAGCGCCGCACAGATGGAGCAGGCCGCGCATGAGCTGGAACAAGTCCGCAGCGAGATCCACAAAGTTTTTGAAGACGTAGACGTTCTTGTGACCCCGACGACTCCGATTCCCGCACCTGCGATTGCTGATTTGAAGCGCGACCCGGACGCTCTTCGCCCATGCGAACTCGTCCTGCTCAGGAATACGCGGCCAGCAAATGTGTGGGGACTTCCGGCGATCTCAATTCCATGTGGATTTACAAAAGCAGATCTCCCCATCGGACTTCAGATTATCGGCCCGCAATGGCGAGAAGACAGGGTTCTGCAGCTTGCTCATGCCTACGAGCATGCAACAGATTGGCATAAGAGCAAGTGCTAAGTAGTTCGGGCCCCGCTCGGCCATTTTGTTGTGCCAAAATGAAGAATGATGCAAAACGTATTGGCCACGGGGAAGGGAGAGAAGGGGCCGGTTGGAGCCCGGCTCTTCGTAGTCCTCGCCCGAAAGTCACACTCGGGTGTAATTCTTCGTCGCGGGCCATCAAAGTGGGTTCAACTGATTAGGTGGAACACGGACACCGACACCTTCGAACTAGGGCAATGGTTCCACGGCAGAATCTATGAGCACCGATGTGACCTCAGTCCTGACGGCTCTCTCCTCGTCTATTTCGCGCAGAAGATTTCTGCCCGTACGATTAAAGACAAAGAGTACACGTACGCTTGGACAGCGATCAGTAGGCCGCCTTACTTGACAGCCCTCGCCTTATGGCCAAAGGGGGACTGTTGGAATGGCGGCGGACTGTTTCGCAGCAATAAGACTCTCGTCCTATATCATCTCGACAGCGCCGAGCCACATCCGGACCACAAGCAGCCAGGATGGCTGCATGTCACCCGTTCCGGACGCGGACGTGGAGAGGACGACCCGATTTTCTCGGATCGTCTCGAGCGCGACGGCTGGAAGCTCAAGCAGGAGTGGAAAACTGAACTTCTTGGGCATCCCAAGTGGTTTCAAACCACGCAAGCCGAAGTACGGGAAAGACCAAGTCGAAACCGAAAATTCATACTTCGCTTGACTCGCTCCATCAGCCGCCTCGACTACGCAGAGGAGTTCTCGGTCAGACACGACGGGGACGCGCACCCGATAGCTTTACCACGTGCAAGTTGGGCAGATTGGGATCATAAGGGAAGGCTGGTATTTTGCCGAGACGGGAAGGTTTTTGCTGCGAGGCCTGATGACAACGGAAGTTGGGATGAAATGGAGCTCGCCGATTTCAATTCATCGAAGCCGAGGCCGTTGCCACCACCGCCGGAGGCAACAAAATGGTAAAGCCAGTCGGTTATTGTTGCGCAATCACAAACTCGCCGGTACCGCCCGGAGCGGCTCGTTTACCGGACGGGTTAGTATCTTCTAGTGCCCGTCAAAAATGCTAACAAGCCCCGACTGACTATCCTTCATTCTGAAAACCTGGCTCGCATTCCGTGGCTAGTTCATGGATTCAGCACGCGCCTCGGGGGATTTTCGCGGGCTTACGGAAGAAACGCGCTCAATCTCGGATTGACTAAACAGGACTCGCGCAACGCGGTTGAACGTAACCGGGCGGCTTTCTTGTCGCAGCTTGGGGCTGCGAGCGGCAAGAAAGAATGGCCCCTGGTTACTCTGCGCCAGATTCACTCCGATATCGTCCATTGTGTAAATGACCTGCCGAAGGAACCTTTGGTTGGCGATGGGCTCATCACCCGCACGCCTGGCATTTTGCTCGCCGTCCAAACGGCTGATTGTCTACCGGTGATTCTGGTCGACACCAAGCAGAAAGCCGTCGGAGTGTTTCACGCAGGTTGGCGCGGCACGGTCAAGCGCATTGTTGAAAAAGGCGTAGGAGAAATGCGCCGTTGCTTCGGCACGCTGCCCAGGAATATCAAAGCTGCCATAGGCCCCGGAATCCACGCTTGCTGCTACGACGTTGGACCTGAAGTGCGCCAGCAGTTCGAGTCGCAGTTCGCCTATGCCGAGGATTTATTTCATGAGATCAAAGAATCCGATCCGGTTCGCGAAAAGTATCCGTTGCTGTTTCTCACGGCTCGGGCTCCCGGCCACAGCGAACTGCCAACGAAAATCTTTCTGGACCTGGTCGAAGCCAACCGCCTTCAACTGATCGATGCCGGAGTTTCACCCAAGAACATCAGTGCCTCGCCACTTTGCACGGCTTGTCGACCGGACCAGCTATTTTCGTATCGCGCGGAAAAGGGAGTAACGGGGCGAATGATGGCGGTAGCCGGAATTCGGAAGGCGGAGACAGGGAAGGGGTAGAAACACAAAGTCCCTCGACTCCACTCGGGATGATAGTTTGTTGGTTCTTTGTGGCCGACTACCGCTTCGCCGACTTCAGCCGCTGTTCCAGCGCTAAAACTTCGTCTTGTAGTCCTTTCGGAAGATGGCTTCCGAATTTGGCAAAGTGCTCTTTGATTAATGGAACCTCCGCCAGCCAGCCCTCGACATCGACGCTGAGCAACTCATCCACACGGGCGCCTTTGATATCCAGCCCACTGGTGTCGAGATCGGCTACGTCGGGAATGCGTCCGATCGGCGTTTCTTTCGCATGGACTTTGCCATCGCAGCGCTCGAAGATCCACTTCAGCACGCGGCTGTTTTCTCCATAGCCGGGCCAGAGATATTTGCCATTCTTGTCCTGGCGAAACCAGTTTACGTAGCAAATCTTCGGCAATTTGGACGCGTCCGAACTCGCGCCAATCTTTAGCCAGTGGGCGAAATAGTCGCCCATGTCGTAGCCGCAGAAGGGAAGCATCGCCATGGGATCTCGGCGTAACTGGCCGACTTTGCCGGTAATCGCAGCCGTCGTTTCGCTGCTGGCGGTCGCGCCCAGGAACGTTCCATGCTGCCAGTTGAACGCTTCTGTGACCAGAGGAACAATTCCGGCGCGGCGGCCACCGAACAGGATCGCATCGACGGGCACGCCTTTTGGATCTTCCCACTCCGGAGCAATCACTGGGCACTGCTTGGCAGCAGCCGTGAACCGGGCATTGGGATGGGCCGCCCTGCGCTCCGAAGCTGGCGTCCATGGCCGGCGCAGCCAGTCGACCAACTCGGCGGGTTTTTTCTCCGTCATGCCCTCCCACCACACGTCACCATCGAGAGTCATCGCGCAGTTGGTAAAGATGGAATCGTGCGCGACAGTGAGCATGGCGTTGGGATTCGATTTCACACCCGTGCCCGGCGCCACGCCGAAGAAACCGAACTCGGGATTGATGGCGTAGAGCCGGCCGTCGGCGCCGAACTTCATCCATGCGATGTCATCGCCGATGGTCTCGACCTTCCAGCCGGGGATGGTCGGGATCAGCATCGATAAGTTGGTCTTGCCACAAGCCGAGGGAAATGCGCCGGTCATATACTTGGCTTTCCCCGATGGGTTGATCAGCTTGAGGATGAGCATGTGCTCGGCCATCCAACCCTCGTCACGCGCCTGCACCGACGCGATGCGGAGCGCGTGACACTTCTTACCCAACAACGCATTCCCGCCATAGCCGGAACCATACGACCAAATTTCGCGGGTCTCCGGAAAATGGCAGATGTACTTGTGCTCGGCGTTGCAGCGCCAGGTTGTGTCCGGCTGATTGGGGCCGAGCGGTGCGCCCACGGAATGCAGTCCGCGCACAAAATCGGCGTCTTGGCCGAGAGCCGCAAGCACCTGGCTGCCGACGCGCGACATGAGGTGCATGCTCGCGACCACGTAGGCGGAATCGGTAATCTCAACCCCGATCTTGGCGATGGGCGATCCGATCGGGCCCATGCTGTACGGGACCACGTACATGGTGCGGCCTACCATGGAACCAGTGAAGAGTTCGGTGAGCTTCTGCTTCATCTTCGATGGATCTTCCCAGTTGTTGGTCGGCCCAGCGTCTTCTTTGGTTCGCGAGCAGATGAAAGTTCGATCTTCGACGCGAGCCACATCGGCCGGATCCGAGCGCACCAGAACGCTATTCGGGCGCTTCACGGGATCCAGGGGGATGGCGGTTCCGGTCAGGATCATCAAACGCAACATCGCCTGATACTCGTCGGGCGAGCCATCGCACCAGTGGACCTTATCTGGTTTGCACAACCGTGCAACTTCTTCAACCCAGCGCGCCAATTTAGGATGCCTATGGTCGTGGGCGGCTGTTTCAACGTCTATCGTGGTACTGGCCATCGTGATGTCTCCCTGTTGCGAACTGCGGATTGCAGGATCACGCGCGGAACCCTTGCGACCAGAATGGAAGGCGTGTGCGTGCGCGCTACCCGACGGGCTGAGAACCAACTTTCTCTTCCACCGCCGCCTCCAGATGTTCGAGCGTCTGCGCGACAGTCAGCGAATAGATTTCGCGATCCATGCCTTCGCCCGACTCAAGCGCCGACTTGAGATAGTGCCCGGCAATCTCTACGGCGAGCGGATCGGTGATTAATTTTCCCGTGCGCTTCTGGTATTCCACCCACGCCGGGTGCGGCAGCGCAATCCAGACCGGGTGACCGTCGACGAGAAACTTGATGTCCACGGCATCGGCGTGCCGTGTGGCAACCGCCACGATCAGCGCCTGATAAATGCAGTGCACTTCCTTCTTGGTCCATCGGTCCATAGTATGGAAGTCTTTGTACATGCCTGTAAAACTATATCGGACCAGTCGGGACGGAGTAAACCGGCGATTGGGCCTTCAAGTTGAATTATGATAAACGCTGGCCCGAATTTTGATAGTTGACGACTCACCGATCCCATGAAGAATCTCGGCATTCTGCTCTCCGGACGTGGTTCGAACTTCGAGGCCATCGCCAGGAATGTGGCGGCGGGGAGCATTCCTGATGCGCGCATCGCTGTGGCTATTTCCAATCGGGAGGACGCGGGTGGAATTGAGATCGCCCGCCGTCTGGGGCTGACCGCGCTGGTAATTCCTTCTAAGAACAAAGACCGGGCCGACCATGATCGCGAAGTCGTGGCTGCGCTCCAGAAGCACGAGGTTTACCTCGTGTGCCTTGCGGGGTACATGCGGCTGCTCTCGCCCTGGTTCGTGCGACAGTTTCCCCGACGCATCCTTAACATTCATCCGTCTTTATTGCCCGCATTTCCGGGTCTGGAGGCGCAGGAGCAAGCCTTCGCCTACGGCGTGAAAGTTACAGGGTGCACCGTCCACTTCGTGGACGAAGAACTCGACCACGGCGCCATCATTCTGCAGAAGGCCGTCCCCGTACCCGATACTGATGATGAACGCAGCCTCGCCGCCCGCATCCTTGAGCAGGAGCACATCGCTTACTCCCAGGCAATAAACATTGTTCTACAAGCGAATTTTGAGATTGCCGGGCGGAGGTTGAAAGTAATTACCCGCTAAAACCCAAGTGGGGACAGCCGCCCTCGGCTGTCCAGTCGAGCGAAGCTCGGCAGAACATTGCTTATAATCGAAACTTCATGTCAAACTTCGCACCGGTTGACGAGCAGTTAGCTTACATAAGAAAAGGTAGCGCGGAAATTATTCGCGAGAGCGAACTGCGCTCCAAGCTGGAAAAGTCTCGCGCCAGTGGCAAGCCGCTGCGCGTGAAACTCGGCATGGATCCCACCGCGCCCGACCTGCACCTCGGGCATACGGTCGTGCTACGCAAGCTAAAGCATTTTCAGGATCTCGGGCACACGGTCATTTTCCTGATCGGCGATTTCACCGGCATGATTGGCGATCCGACCGGGCGGTCCGCCACGCGTCCGCCGCTGTCGCGCGAGCAGATCGAGCAGAACGCGGAAACCTATAAAGCGCAGGTCTTCAAGATTCTTGATCCGCAAAAGACTGTGATCGATTTCAACCGCCGCTGGTTTTCGAAGTTTACCGCCGACGACTTTATCCGGCTCGCGGCAAAATACACGGTTTCGCAGATGCTTGAGCGCGAGGACTTTCACAAGCGTTTCCTCGAAGAAAAGCCGATTGCCGTTCACGAATTGCTCTATCCGTTAGCCCAGGGCTATGACTCGGTGGCGCTCGAAGCCGACATCGAACTGGGCGGCACGGATCAGAAATTTAATTTACTGGTTGGACGCGAACTGCAGCGGGCTTATGGCCAGGAACCGCAAGTCGTGCTCACGACGCCGATTCTCGAGGGTCTTGACGGTGTCCAGAAGATGTCGAAGTCGTTGGGCAACGCCATCGGCATCCATGAGCCGCCGCTTGAAATGTACGGAAAGATTATGTCGGTCTCCGACGAAATCATGTGGCGCTACTACGAACTGCTGACGGATGTGTCGATGGCGGAGATCGAGAAGATGAAGCGCGAGTCGCATCCCATGCAGGCGAAGAAAGATCTTGCTCGGCGGATTGTGGCAGATTTCCATTCGGCAGATGCCGCGGCAAAGGCCGGAGAGGACTGGGCAAAGCAATTCCAGAAAGACGAAATGCCGGAAGACGTGGCGGAGGTGGAAGTGTGGGTCTCGGACGTGTCGGCGAAATCTGTCGAGGGCGTTCACGAACAGCTTCAGCAGGTCGCGAGACCCGCCGAATCACGGATCAAACTTGAGAGGTTACTAGTTGCGGTCGGCCTCGCGGACTCCGTAAGTGACGCCGTTCGTAAGATAAAGCAGAACGCGGTAAGGGTGAACGGCGAAGTGAGAACTGAACTCGTCATATTCTTGGAAACAAGAAACGGCGCGACCGTTCGTGTAGGCAAAAGGATTAAGAGAGTGCGCTTTGCACTCTCCCCCTCGTGAACCTGCCAGCTGTATACTTGTCTGACTAAGAAGAGGCAAACCGGCGTCGAGATCAAACATCTAATTCCACCATCGGAAACAATCTTTACCGTGTCTAATTTTTCTTCTGACTACAGGTATCCCTCGGAGATTGCAGATGCGAGACCGCGATGCTTTGAATGGTGAACCAAAAGATGACAGCTCGGGCGTTTCGCGCCGCGACTTCCTGAAGATTTCTACGATTTCGGCTGCCGCTGTTCCGATTCTAGGAACCAAAGTCGTGCAAGCTGCGGGTCAACCAGTAAAAATTTACGGACCTGGCAAAGTACCGGTCGAACTTACCATCAACGGCCAGAAACATAGCCTCCAGCTTGAGCCGCGGGTTACTCTGCTCGACGCGATGCGCGACCAGCTTGAGATCACCGGGGCCAAGCGGGTTTGTGATCGAGCGGAATGCGGCGCATGCACCGTGATCCTCGACGGCAAGCCTATTTACGCCTGCTCGATGCTGGCGATTGACGCGGAGGGCAAACCGATCACCACGGTCGAAGCTGTGACGCAGGGCGAAAATCTTGATCCCATCCAGCAGGCATTCGTCGACAACGACGCTTCGCAATGCGGCTTTTGCACGTCGGGTTTCGTTGTGGCCTTCAAGGCGGTGCTGGATAAACATCCGAATGCGAGTCCGGAAGAAATCCGTCACGGCCTTAGCGGGAATCTTTGCCGATGCGGAACTTATCACGGAGTTCATTTGGCCATTGCGCAGATGGCGCAGAAAGGAGCGTAAGCCATGCCGGATTACAATTGGCCCGACGCTGAGCATCGCACCCTGATCGGCAAGCGCATTTCGCGCGTCGATGCGCCCTTCAAAGTTTCCGGCCGGGCCAAGTACACGTACGACTATCACGGTGCGAACATGCTCTTTGGCAAAGTTCTGCGCTCCCCTTACGCAAAAGCGAAGATCGTCAGCATCGACACCAGCGCGGCGGAAAAAGTGCCCGGCGTAAAGGCGATCGAGATCATTCAGAAAGCCGGCAGCACCGCGGCATGGGCGGGAGACGAAGTTGTCGCTGTCGCGGCGGTCGACGAATCCACGGCGGAAGATGCGATCCGGTTGATTAAAGTCAAGTATCAACCGATGTCCTATTTGGTCAGCGACGCTGAGCCGCCTGCTGGCGCCGGCGAGGCGGCTGGACCCATGAGCGAAGACGACATTGATGACGCCATCAGCAACCAGACTCCCGACGCGCAGCTGGTCAAATATCTTCAGGAGCACGGCGTCACCTTCAAAGTCGATGAGGACTTCCTGAATGACATGAAGGGCGAGGGCGCGTCCGAAGCGGTTCTTGCTGCGATTCAGAAAGCTCAATATCATGCGGGCAAGGGCGGGGGCCATTCCGCCTACCAGAAAACCGCGGCACAAACCAGCGGAGATCCCGATAAAGCTTTTGCCGAAGCTGGAGTCGTATCTGAAGGTCTTTACGGCGCTCCGGTGATCGTTCACTGTTGCCTTGAACCTCACGGTTCTGTTTCGGAGTGGACGGACAAAAATCATCTGTTCACCCACATCTCCACGCAGAATGTCTCTGGCATTGCGGCGCAGATGGCGGAGCCGCTGGGAATTTCCGCAGCAAACATTCGCATTCACCAGGACAACATGGGCGGTGGCTTCGGCAGCAAGTTTGCCGCCGATCGTTGGGACATGGCGGCTGCCCGGCTTTCGCGAAAAGCGGGTGGACGGCCGGTGCGGATCATGCTGGAGCGCGACGCGGAGTTGAAGGTCGCAGGCGCGCGACCTTCGGCGTATGCTCGGGTGAAAGTGGCTGCGACCAAAGACGGCACTATCACGGGATGGCAGTCGCAGTCGTGGGGAACCGGAGGTCCGGGTGGCGGCGGCATGCCGCCGATTCCATACGTCTTCGGCATTCCCAACCAGCACAAGGAACACACAGCGATTCGTAACAACATCGGCCCTGCGCGTGCGTGGCGGGCTCCAAACCATCCCCAGGCAGCGGTCATCACCATGGGCGCGCTGGACGATCTCGCGGCCAAGCTCAACATGGATCCGCTCGACCTTTGGCTGAAGAACCTTGAAATTACCGGACCGCGTCGCGATGTCTATCGCGAGGAACTTGGAATCGCGGCTGGCTTGATGGGCTGGAAGGAAAAGTGGCGTCCGCGCGGGCAGAACGTTTCGGGAAGCCTGGCTCGCGGCCTTGGGCTCTCGATTCACACCTGGGGCGGACGCGGTCACGCCAGCGATTGTGATCTGACAATTCATCCCGATGGCTCGGTGGACGTAAAGATTGGGACGCAGGACATCGGCACCGGCACTCGCACGACCATTGTGATCGTCGCGGCCGAAACTCTGGGGATTCCAATCGAGGCGATCAATCTTTACATCGGCGACACACTTTATCCTCCATCCGGCGGCTCTGGCGGTTCGACTACTCCAGGCGGAGTGAGTTCTTCAACGCGGCGCGCCGCCGTAGATGCCCGCGAAGCGCTTTTCGCCAAAGTCGCTCCGGCTCTCAACGCGCAGCCCGACGATCTCGAATGCATGAACAGTACGGTGCGGGTGAAGAATGATCCGAGCCGTTCGCTAAGCTGGAAGCAGGCTTGCTCAAAGATCGGCGCCATGCCAGTAACTGCCCGCGGACACAATGATCAGGTTGCCAGCAAGAATCACCCCGACCTTACCAACAGCGGTGTGGGCGGAGCAGGAATGGCGGATGTCGAAGTCGACATGGAAACCGGCGTCGTGAAAGTAAAGAAAATGGTCGCAGTGCAGGATTGCGGTTTGATCATCGATCTCAAGACCGCCGAGAGCAGTTGCTATGGCGCCCTCACCATGGGCATCAGCTACGCACTGTTCGAGGAAAAAGTGATGGACCAGGCGACTGGCCGCATGCTCAATCCGAATATGGAGTTCTACCGGCTCGCCGGGCTCAATGACATTCCCGAGTTGCTGGTCCACATGATGACCGGTAAGGGCTATGACGAGCGCGGTGTCATTGGATTAGGCGAGCCTCCTGTGATTTCTCCGGGAGCAGCGATTGCAAATGCAGTAGCGAACGCGATCGGCGCACGGGTTTCGTTTTTGCCGATTACACCTGACAAGGTGCTTGCAGCCCTAAGCCAAAAAGAGATGGCTCAAAAGGCGGGTGTATAAATGAGACCGTTTGAATACGCGAGTCCGACCACCAAAGAACAAGCTGTTGGGCTGTTGGGAACCGCATGGGGACAGGCTGAGGTCCTCGCTGGCGGCACCGACTTGCTCTCCTTGATGAAAGACGACGTTGTGCATCCCAAGCGGCTGGTGAACATCAAGGAGATCGCGGAAATGGGCGGCGTTACGACCTCATCGCGGGGACTTCGCATCGGCACCCTCACCACGCTAGGCGAACTGGCCGACAATGTGAATGTGGTCAAGGAATATCCTGCGTTGGCTGAGGCGCTCAACGACGCTGCCAGTCCGCAGATTCGCAATATGGCCACGTTGGGCGGCAATCTTTGCCAGCGTCCGCGCTGCTGGTATTTTCGCGGTGGCTTCGGGCTGCTTCCCAAGGACGAGTCGGGGAAGGAGTTGGTGGCCGGGGGCCAAAATCGATTTCATGCGATCCTCGACAACAGCGGACCGGCTAAGTTCGTCAGTCCCTCATCCATCGTTCCCGTGCTGATCACTTACGGCGCGTCGATTCGGCTGGCTGGACCGAAAGGCTCGCGTGAACTTCCGCTGGAACGGTTTTACGTGATCCCAAAGACCGAAGGCGAGCGCGAGCACGACCTCAAGCCGAATGAGATCGTTGCAGAGTTGATCCTGCCTCCGCCAGGTGAAATGAAGGTCGCTAACTACGAGATTCGGCAGAAGCAGGCCTTTGACTGGCCGCTGGCCGTAGCCGCCGTGGGACTAACCATGAACGGGTCTTCGGTCCAATCCGCGCGAGTCGTGATCGGATACGTGGCGCCTATTCCATGGCGCTCCGCCGAGGCTGAGCGTGCCCTGACGGGGAACGCCGTTTCCGAGGACTCCGCGAAAAGTGCTGCCGACGCTGCCCTGCAAAAAGCGACGCCCTTGAGTCACAACGCCTACAAAGTGCAACTCGCGAAAGTGGCCGTCAAACGAGCCATCTTGAAAGCCGCTTCGGGAGGTGCTGCGTGATCAGGCAATCGCCGATTCAGGAATCCGATCGCTTCAACACCAATCATCCCGATCTCTGCCCGGCCCTGCGCTGGAAGGCACAGTTTATCCTCGCCGAAGCCGATCCGACCGTTCCCCTGTCGAATGAAGGGTTGTTCTGGTGCATTCATACTCAAGCTTGCATCGGACCTGACGGCAAGTTAGCCGAACCTGGGAACTGCTCATCTCCACGCCGAAAGTGCCACGGGACTGGGCAATGCGGGTAAGTAACTGCGCTTGGCGTTGGTGCACAGGGCCTTCCTGCTGTTGCATAATATAAACGCGGCCGGGGATTGGTCCCCGGCAGTCTGCACTGCAGGGGTGGCTAATGAAGAATCGGATTCGGGCGCTCAACGTCGTAGCAATCGCTTGTCTCGGCGTGTGCCAGGGCCTAGCGCAGACTACGTCCACAACTGCTAACGATTACTCCTTTAACGTTTCCACAACTCAGCCCTGGACCGACACGGGCGTCGATCTTCAAACTGGCGACGTTCTAAATATCACGGCGAGTGGAAAGTGCGATCCGCAGGGCGTGAGTGGCGCTTCCACCCAAGGTCTTCCGATCGCCGACGTGCTCCCCGGGGCGTTGATCGCCAAGCTGCAGGCACAAGGGACCCCGGTTCTGATCGGGAGCGGTAAAGAAGTGACCGTCGATGCCGCCGGCCATCTGTTTCTTGGGGCCAACGCCAGTGCCAAACCCCCTTGCAAGGGAAGCTTCGAAGTCAAAGTCCATCGCCAGGCGCAGGCGGCATCGAGCCGTGGAGATGTTCTCAAGCAACAATTGGTGACGGCCGCGGGAATCTTTCTTGCGGGGCAGTTAGGCGTCCAAACACCCGGTTCCACGACCGCGACTCCGGCGTTGAAAGTCTCTAATACGCCTTTGGATGCGGGACTCCGCAAGGACATCGATGGTCTGCCTCGCCGCGTGAATGATCAGTTCAAGAACCTCGGAGATATGGTGAATTTCGTTCTCATCGGCTCGCAACAGCAGGTGCAGAGCGCGATCGAGGCAGCCAACTTCCACGTGGCCGACACCGACGACAAGAAGGCCGTCCTCGAAGCCGCGATGACGACTTATGAGAACAAAGATTACCTGGCCATGCCGATGAGCACGCTCTACATGTTCAATCGCCCGCAGGATTTCGGTTACGAGCAAGCTGAGCCTATCGCGATGGTTGCGAGCCGGCACCACTTCCGCCTGTGGAAGGCGCCATTCACCTGGAATGGACAAACCGTGTGGGTGGGCGCTGGAACGCACGACATTGGATTTGCCAAGGACAAACGCAATGGCAGCGTGACCCACAAGATCGATCCCAACCTCGATGGCGAAAGGGAGAATATTGGCGCCAGCTTGCAAAAGACTGGCAAAGTAAAGAGTATGTCCTACTACCTGCCGCCCGACCCCGTGCAGGATGCGAAGAATGCCACGGGCGACGAGTACAAATCGGACGGGCGGATTCTGGTTGTCTTCGTGGAGTGAAGCCCACCGTTGCCAGTATGAGATAATTTTTCAGATGGACTGTTGAGGAGAAATATGGCTGAGCGCACGGTTTTCTGTGTCAAGTTGCATAAGGAGCTTCCGGGGTTGGATGAGCCCCCTTTTGACACGGAATTTGGCAAGAAGATTTACGACAACGTCTCGCAGCAAGCGTGGCAGGGGTGGACCGAATTCTGCAAGATGCTGTTGAATGAGTATCGCCTGAATCCGGCTCGCCGCGAAGACCAGGAAGCCATCGTCAAGCAAATGGAGCAATATTTCTTCGGCGAAGGTGCTGCCCCACCGAAAGAGTACGTACCGCAGAAATAGCTGAGCTTCAGGGACCGCTAGCTGGCCGAATACCGGGTCGTCGTCCCTCCCATAACCACGCGGTTGTTACCTTGGCGGATACTTGTTTACCGCATTGTTACCTTCATTTCATCGTCCCGTAACATTTGCGGGCTAAAAATTAAGGTATGGATCCGCCCGTCTACGATACGCTGATCCTTTCCGACGTCCATCTTGGATCGGACACCAGCCGCGCACGCGAGGCCACTTGCTTGCTGAAGGAGAACCGCTTCCGGCGGCTCATTCTCTTGGGCGACATTTTCGCCGATCTCAATTTCCGCAGGCTGACCAAGGAACATTGGAAATTTCTCGGATACATCCGCAAGCTTTCCAATCCAAAACGTGATCTGGAAGTGGTTTGGGTCGAGGGAAATCACGACCAAGGCCTGGCCGACATTATGTCGCACCTGGTTGGAGTTCGCGTTTATCAGGAGTACGAGTGGGAGTACGGCGGTATGCGCCACCTCGCCATTCATGGCCATCAGTTTGACCGGCTCCTGGCCAACAACGTCCGCCTCAATTATTTTGGGACACTCTTCTATCTCTTGCTGCAGAAGCTTGATGTTAAGGGTAAACCGGTGGTCCGCTTGATCGACCGCATCAACACCCGCTGGTTGCGCATGTCGCACAAAGTGGCGTCCGGAGCGCTTTTTCACGCCCGCCTGCGCAAGGCAGACCGAATTTTCTGCGGTCATACTCACGAGGCCATGCACCAGGAGAAAGACGGCATCCATTATTACAATGCGGGCGGATGGGTCGACGACCGGCTCACCTACATAACGATCGACTCCGCAGGGGCGCGAATTCATGAATATCAACAGCCACCTGGCGGCCTTAATTCCAACGAGGAACAAGTCGAAAGTGATTCTGAATTTGCGGTTGAGCCCGCGCTACCCGAAGATGCAGAATACGAAAATATTGGTGGCTGAAGCCGCTTGCCCCGGCAACACCCGGTCAGGAGATTCTTGCGCAAACTGACGATCGTCTTCCACCACGCCGGTGGCGGACACCGCAGTACAGCTGACGCTCTACAGGCCACTCTCGCGGTGCAAGACCGGCCCTGGGACGTCAGTCTTCTCAATGTGCAAGACTTGCTCGCCCCGCTGGATGTACTCCACAAAGCGACCGGCCTGCACATCGAAGACACCTACAATCTGATTCTGCGAAAGGGCTGGACGCGGTTTACGCCGCAGCTGTTGGTACTTCTGCTGGGAGCCATTCGTGTCGCTCACCCCTGGGTTGTGAAGGCACTGCGGGCGTATTGGGCGCAGCATCCGCCGGACCTGGTTCTCTCGGTGATCCCGCACTTCAATCGAGCGCTTGCCGAAAGTCTTCGCGAGCCCGGGGCAACGCCATTTGTCACTCTACTGACGGATCTGGCCGATTATCCGCCGCACTTCTGGATCGAGCGGGAATCCGAATATATTATCGTCGCTACCGAACGGGCCAAGCAACAGGCCCTGGAAATTGGCCACCCTTTGGATCACATCTTTGAAACCTCAGGAATGGTTTTGAAGCCCAGGTTCTATCAGAAAACTGCGGTCGATCGCGTCTCGGAACGCAAGCGACTCGGTCTTGAACCCGAATGTCCGACCGGCATTGTGCTTTTCGGCGGCCACGGATCTCGCGTGATGCTTGAAATTGCGAATAGGCTTGACCAAAGCAACAGCGGCGTCCAGTTGATTATGCTTTGTGGACATAATCAGGAACTCGCCGCTCAGCTCAAGGGTTTGAAACCTAAAAAGCCGATCGCGGTTCAAGGGTTCACCGAGAATGTGGAGTCTTACATGGCATTGGCCGACTTCTTCATTGGGAAACCGGGCCCCGGCTCGATCAGCGAAGCCCTGCAGTTCCACTTGCCTGTAATCGTGGAATGTAATGCAAAGACGCTGCCGCAAGAACGCTACAATGCGGAATGGCTCACGGAAAAAGGTTACGGAATCGTGGTTTCCAGCTTTCAAGAAATTGTGCCCACAGTTCAGCGGCTGCTCCAGACCACGACTTTCAATCAACTTCGTCGCAATGTCTGCGCCTATTCGAATCGTGCACTGTTTGAAGTGCCGGACATTCTGGAGAAATGCGCCAAACACCCAGTGTCTGCAGCTAAGGTTGAGACTATGGTCTGATTATTTCGTCCCGCCCGAATCGACCGGCCACCGTTCTTGCCAGAAATGGATTACAACCCCGGTCGAGATTCGCACGTTATTCTGCGTATTACTGAAAAAACGAGTTTGCAGCAGGTCGCCCTCAACTCGCCAACTGACGAGAGGGATCAAGTGAAAGTCAACGCCACCGCCCACGGCGTAAGCAAACGACGTGTTCGAGTCAGAAAAACCCGACGCGCTCTCGCTAATGTGGCCAGCCCCAAAAAGCGCTTACGCGAACGGCCGAACCTTGCCCGCGAAAGCGGCTTTCTGGAGATCCCAAACAATTAACTAGATTTTCACAGTCGCGCAACCGGTCCGCAAACATCCAATGAGTATCGTTAATTTCCAATCACACGAAACCAAAGGAGCAGTGTGTGCCCGGCGCATGCTTTGCCGGCCGGATTAAGGAGTGCAGCTTGAAGTTAGATCTCGAAACCCGCGCAATAAATGACGTCACCGTGCTTTTCTGCAGAGGCCGCTTTACCTATCGCGACGAAGCCATCGCGTTTTCTCAGAAAATTGCAGAGCTCTTGCCTTATGCGCGCCAAGTCGTAGTCGAATTCAGCGGCTTGGAGATCATCGACAGCGCCGGCCTTGGCGAGCTGGTGGTCGTGCATATGTGGATTCGAGCCAGTGGATGCTCGCTGAAACTGGCTGGGCTGAATGCTCAGGTCCAGCGCACACTTGAACTCACGAACCTGCTTTCGATTTTCGATGTACACCCCACGCTGGATGATGCTTTGCTTTCATTCCAGCGCAAGGTTGCAAAATCCTCAGGCCAAGCCGCCTAGGATTTTAGACGTTTTCCCGTTGGTCAATTGAGATGGGCCCGCTACCAACCAGAAGAAGAAATATCAGGCCGAGAAACATGCAGTAGTCGGTTCGCGCTTCATGCACGGCGCTCCAAAAACCTGCCCGAAACAGCATGGGAATCTTGGTCGTGACTATGGCAACGCTGATGTCGATGATCAGCGGAATAGTGGCCAATCGCGTTAACAAACCGATAATTAGAAGCGTCCCGCAGACAATTTCAACAATGCCGACAAACGGAGCGAAAAACTGCGGCGCCGGAATGCCAATCTTGATGAAGCGCCCTACACCGAGAGTCGCTGGAAAAAGAAACTTTTGAATACCCTCCGCCAGGAAAACGCCGCCCACCAACAACCGGATGAGAATCGTCGCGCGCGGAGCGCTCGGGTTGAGGGAAGGACTTGGCATAACACTTCACGCATACTTCATCAGAACCATAAATCCAAAGTCCATGTGCATCTGCTGATGGCAGTGAAAGAGCGCATTTCCCGGATTGTCCGCCGTGAAGTCAACCTCAACGACCTTATTGGCGTTGACGACGACCGTGTCTTTTAAAATGCCAGATGTAGCCTTGCCGTACACTTTTGTCAATTCAAAACTGTGTCGGTGCAGATGGACGGGATGGGCGTCGTCGCTCTCGTTCCGAAAGATCATGCGATAGCGTTTTCCGGCGTGAACCATCATCGGATCGGTGTGCGGATAAGATTTCCCGTTAATCGTCCATCTGTTGAAACCGCCATGACCACCCGGGATTTTCTTGAAAACTAATTCGAATTGGCCGTCAGGTGCGCTAACACCGCTGGTCTCTTTTCCAAAGAGGGTGTAATCCCATCGCGACTTTTCGAGTTTCCCCCACTGTGGAGCACCCTTCTGATTGGCATACTCGACGACCACGCCGAAACCATTCTTGCGATCATCGTCATCCGTCGTGCCCAGAATCCAAACCCCGGGCGAGTCCATGCTCACAATCGCATCTACGCGTTCTGATGCGCCGATCTGAAGAATTTTCACTTTTTGCGGCTTCGGCACCGGATTGCCATCCAGAGCCACCACTTCGAATTCGTGTGTGGGCAACGCCACATTCACTGTCTCGGTGGCGCTCGCGTTGAGGAAATGAAATAAAACTCGTTCCCCTTGCCGAACCTTGATGGGCTCCCCGTGTCCGAGAGCTTTGTCGTTAAACGAGAATGCGCGATAACCAACTTCCAGACCGTTATTCGGAGGCGGAGGCGCGCTGCCCTCGTCCGATTCCTCCATTGAGGCGCTGTAATAAGGTTCCCACTGATGCATGGCCAGGAAAACCTCGCTGTCATACTGGCCGGGATCGTTTTTGGGCTCGATGTAAACGAAGCCGAACTGGCCGCTGTAGAGACTGCGATGAAGATCTTTCCCGGCAAAGGCGTGACTGTGATACCAACGCGTTCCGGTTGGCCTGGGCGTAAAGTTGTATCGGTGATGGCCGCCCGGTGTAACCGCCGGACTGCCTTCCTCCGTCGCGCCGTCAGCCTCTACGGAAATCATTTGCCCATGCCAATGGACGATTTCTTCATGATCCGTGTCGTTGAACACGTCAACCCTGATCGGAACGCCTTCCTTCATTCGCAGCAGTGGGCCCGGAACCTGGCCATTGTAGCCGAAGGTGTGAATGGTTTTGCCGGGAGCGATGTCAAACGAAACGGGAGAGATACGCAGGGTGAAGTCGGCTTGTGATTGGGCTGCCCGACTCTTTGCACGTGCAAACAAGTCTTGCGAAGCAAGGCCCGCGATCGCGATCCCTGCATTTCTCAGAAAGTCCCGGCGTTCCATGTCTCTGCACTCTTCCGGAATTTCTCGACGAACTCTGCCCCCTAGAGCGGTTGGGAAACCGCGCTCGAAGGAACATAGTTTCCCTTTAGCGCGTACCAACGCACCTTCAGCAGTTCTACAAACATTCGGATGCCGTCGCGCAGGGGATGGATGCGTGTTCCTTCGCGATGCGACCATGCGACGGGGACTTCGCTGACCGTCAAGCCGAACTTTCTAGCCAGGTAGAGCAACTCCGGATCGAAGCCCCAACGCTCGATCTTCTGCTGCGGGAAAATTGCTTGTGCGCTGCGCCGGGTGAAAGCTTTAAAGCCACATTGCGTGTCTTTGAAGTGCAGGCCTAAAACAACGCGCAATGCCAGATTGAAGATTCGTCCAAAGAACCGGCGATGCAGCGGCTGTCTGCGAATCTGCAATCGCCGATCTACCCATCGCGATCCGATCGCGATGTCCGCGCCGTTAACAATGGCCGTGAACAATTTGTCCGCCTCCTCAATCGGCGAGGACAGGTCAGCATCGCTGAACAGCAAAACGTCACCCTTCGCGTGCAGCATTCCGTTGCGGACGCTAAACCCCTTCCCCCGATTTCCAGGATTCTCCAGCATTCGCAACACGGCATGCTTCCTCGCATACTCAGAAAGGATATCTGCCGTGCAATCACTCGATCCGTCATTCACGACGATCACTTCCACGTTCCAGCCGCGCTCGGTGGCATGCGCGAGAATTTTGTCTAGCGTGGCTGCGATGCGCGCGCTTTCGTTGTACGCCGGAAGGATAATGCTGTAGGTGGCAGGTTGCAAATTTTAGCCATCAGCTGTTGGCGATCAGCCTTCAACTATTGAGATGCTAGTCTCGGGGATTGCCGCTTCAGAGTCAAGCTACGAAAGACAGCACGTAGAATTAAAGCCAATTCCCAATGCTGAAAGCTGACGGCTACTACGCCACTTGCCGCTGTTTCTGCAGCATGGACAAGAACTCTGCCACCAGTTCTTCATCCCACAGTCCGCCGCTGGCTTCCTGGCGCATGGTAGAAGCGGCATGCTCATGGCTTAGCGCCGGTTTGTAAGGTCGCGCTGTCCGCAAGGCGTCGTATACGTCCACCACCTGCAGGACTCTTGGAAGCAGAGGAATCTCCGACTTCTGCAATCCATCCGGATAGCCGCTGCCGTCCGAGTGCTCGTGATGATTGCGGATAATGGGCAGCACTAATCGCAGCGACTTCAACGGCCGGCAGATGTTTTCTCCGGTCACTGGGTGCTGTCGCATAATGGCCCACTCTTCATCGGTCAGGTTCGTCCCCTTCTTCAAAATGTCGTCGGGAACTGCGATTTTCCCCAAATCATGCAAGTACCCGCCCCGCCGCAACGCCACGATCGACTCTTCACTCAGCCCCAGATGGCGCCCCAGATTGCTTGCATTCTCCGCCAGCCGTTCGCAATGTCCCTCGGTATAAGGGTCGCGGCTCTCAACGCTTAAGCCCAGGGTGCATAGCACGGACTCTGCCGTCTCCAATTCGTCGGTAAACTCCTTGAGTTTGAGCAACGACTTGACACGGGCAAACAGTTCTTCTGAAAAAATAGGCTTATTTAAGAAGTCATCTGCTCCGGCTTCGATTCCCCGCAGCTTGTCCTCGCGGTCACTCAGCCCTGTAATCAAAACGAAGGGAATCAGCCGCGTCGCGGGGTTCTCCTTGACTTCGCGGCACAGCTCATAACCTGACTTGCCCGGCATCACGACATCGGAAAGAATCAGATCGGGAAGTTCTCTTCGAATCTCGCTTTCCGCGCGCGCGGCGTCCGGAACCGCCACTACCTCGTAACCGCGAGTAGCCAGCAGCTCTCGCATCAGTACCATCGTGTCCGGATTATCGTCGACCACCAATACGCGCGGAGCCCGACGCGGCGACAGTTCCCCCATTTCTTTGTAAGACGAAGAATGACTGGCAGGAGATGTCCGGAATTTGTGGGGAGGGCTCATAACTGCGGTCGAGCGCTTTTGTTATTGTACCGGATTTAGCGTTAACTCAGACACTCTGCTTTGTTATCTCTGCAAGCACACGTCTAACTCTTGCAAGTGTCGTTTTGGGACACCTGCGGACGCAATGTGCGATCAGACCTTGCCGAGGGTGCCAATCGATGCTTAGCCTCATAGCATGCGTTCCTTCTTTCGCCTATTCTGCTTTCTCTTTCTCGCGGCCTCGGCTATGGCCGCCTCCAAACCGCACGTTATCGCCTTCGGAAAATGGACCGTCATTAAATCGTCCTCCGAACTCGACCAAGATCGGCCCGAGGATTTGAAAATCCGGCCTTTGTATGTCGATATGCGATTGAAAGAATTTACCTTCGGCAGCCCGCACGAAGTAACCGAAGAGGTGTTCGTAGTGCGGCGTATCGTTCGCGTGAATGATACTCTTCCCCAGGAAACAATTACGCGCTGGAGTTGGCAGCGCAGTGGATGGATCATCGTCGACCGTGTCACCGGTCATATTTCGCAAGCCAGCCTGCCGGAGTTCGATTCTGACACTTCCTCAGCCACTTGGTACCGCGATTACGTTGCTTATTGCGGAATATCGGACGATGGCCGCAAGATTTCTGCGGTCGTGATGCAACTCGGCCGCCGCAAACCCATCCTAAAAAAACCTCTGGGCGACGTGGCGAATGATGAAAAGGCCAGCGCGGAATGCGCTCCGCCGGCCTGGCAACGCCTGCCCACGCGGGTAAGTTTTGTTTCGCAGGCGGACCAGAAGTTCACCTTCGCAGTTCGCGGCCATAACGTAGAAGTGGTCACCGACGACGATCCAGAAGAAGGAACGCGGTAACAGCGTAGATCTCCCTGAGCGCCGTTAAAAGGGCCCTCACCGGCGTTTGTCGGCTATCGCAGTGCCATGCTATTCACATGTCTGACCAACAGGAATCCCAGGAAAAGTACGACGCCGGCAGCGACAAAAACTCCGCCCCGCCACCGATCACGAATTTCTGGCGGCGCTGTCAGGTGCTTGGCCAGCACCGCTCCAATTGCCAGCCCAGACAACAGTCCGCCAATATGAGCCGCATTATCGACTCCGATTCCTGACAGCAACGCCCCGAAGAACAAATTGTATCCGGCAAAGGCCAGCAGGCTTTTCAGCGTGCTCTGCATTGCCTGCTTGGGAATCGGCAGACGGCCAAGATAAAGCGCGGCGATCAGAGCTCCGGCAAGTCCGAAAATCGCCCCCGAAGCACCCACGCCAACTGCAACCGGATGCCACCACAGACTGGCGAGACTGCCAGCGATGCCGCAAAAAGTGTAAGTCAGCACGTACGTCCAAGGCTCGAAGACGCGTTCGGCCAGGAAACCCAAGTTCCACAAGCACCACATATTAAAAAGGATGTGGATAATTCCGCCGTGAATGTAGTTCGAAGCCAGCATGCGCCACGGCTCTGGACCGAGCGAAAGCGGACCGTAGTTCGCTCCCAACTTCAATAGCTGCACAGGGCTCGGGCTTATGGGCGATATGCCCATCAGCACCATCACCACAAACACGGCAATGTTCATGCCCACCAAAGTGGTCGTAATGGGCGATTTATTTTTCATAAGCATTCAGCGATAAGCCCAACTCCGTTCCCGATCAAGCCTGACCAACACACTAACAGAAGCGCGCGACGCGATAGAGTCCGCCGCGTAAGACGGGTGTGGGCTCATGCGATACAATTCCGCCGAGCAGTGCTCCCGATTCTGATTTCCTTATGCGCGAATCCTCTTCGACTTCCATCGGTCGGCGGCATCCTCGGTTTCGCACCCGGGTGATTCCAAATTTTTGGCCACGCGCCGACCAGGCACGCGCCCGATACGAGCAATTTATGGGAGAACACGGCGCCCATTCGTTCCACAGCGAACACCAATGTTGGGACTACTGGTTTATGCCCGAGGTCTATTGCTATCTGCGGACTGACGCGATTAAGGTCCTGGGCGCCGATCTGATTGACGATTTCCTGACCCGGCTGGAAGGGCTTTGTAACTCCGGGTTGAATGGCGTGTCGCCTCGTTCTCCGTGGCTGTCTCTCCATCTGGATGGGATGCGTCATGAAATCCACAACGACAGTTGCAATGGTATTTATGGCTACGTGTATTCCTTGACTCGAGACGTAAACGCCTTTAGCAGCGGCCAAACTTGCGTGGCGAAAGAACAGGTTTTTGACGCCTTAGAGCCTCGTCAGCCAAAGGCTTGGCAAGGATACTTCGAGGTAATTCCTCCGGCTTACAATCAGCTGGCACTTTTTGACGACCGCTTGCCGCACATGGTGCCGGTAGTGCAGGGGGGTATGAATCCGCTGGAGGGACGAGTGTGTTTAACGGGACACCTGCTCTAACAGGCAGCGCGCTACACTATCGATTCTAGTCTCCCGTGGTTTCCACCATCGCCATTTCATCTATCGCTGGCTTTTTCGTTACCTGCGCGCTGGTCACGAGAATCACCGAAGCCACGACGATCGCGCTGCCCGCGAGGACGTAACCATCGACACGCTCATGCAGCACCAACCATCCTAGAAAAACGGCTATCACAGGATTCACATAGGCATAGGTAGAAACCTTCGCCGTGGGCACATGGTTCAACAGATAGATATACGCGGTGTATCCGATCCACGATCCGCAGAGCACTAAATACAATGTGGCGCCGATTCCGCGGGGCGTCCACACTACTCGCGAAAAATCTCCCGCAACCATGGCGAATAACAGATTTGCCAAGCCGGCCGCGATCATCTGCCAAGCTGTGGCTGAAAATGGATCGACATCTGCCGATTTCCAGCGCTTGGCCAGCACCGAACCCAACGCCCAACTGAACGACCCACCGAGCAGGCTGATCGATGCCCACAATTGCACTCGTCCGAAAGAAGTCGTCGCGGTAAGGTCGGGCCACAACAACACGGCCAGCCCGACGACGCCCAAGCCAAGCCCAGCTTTACCACGAACCGAGACATGGTGATCGCCCAGCAGGAGCGTATCCAGCACCAGGAACCAAAGCGGGGTCACGGCAATGATCAAGGCCGCCAAACCTGATGCCACATATTTTTCCGCGTAGGAGAGCGTGAGATTGCCGCCCATAAGCAGGAGCACACCCACGGTCGCCATGCGCGCCAGTTGACGTGGGCTATAGCGGATGTTGCGTCCGCGCAATCCGCAAAACGCCAGCATAAACACGCCGGCAATCAAAAAGCGCACGGCGCACATGAGTGCCGGCGGAATGCGTTCCACCGCGATGTCGATCGCCAGGTAGGTCGATCCCCAAAAGAAATACACCAGTCCGAAAGCGAAGATCACGGCGAAACGGCGTTGGCGCTGGGTATTGGTCATGAGTTCATCGATCAGCCGAGGCAGCAAGTTGCAAACAGTTTTTCGGCGTGAGACAGCCTAGGTATCAGACACTGCAAAGGCAAGCTGAGATGCGGGATATTTCCAACCGTCTCGAAGTTGCACGAAGGTACTAACGGCCATCGCCAAATGGGGGTTACGCCGCCGCACTCATCGCGCTATAATAAACTTGGAATGATTCCCGATGCGCCGCCAAAATCCAAATTCGCACCTGCCCGCGTGCTGGATCTATTTTCTGGTTTGCCCGCGCCGCTATCTGGCAGTGTTGCCCTCGCAGGCGCGTCCCAGCCTATTCGGTAGCGACTAACCGTTTCATCCTCCTCGTCCGATTTTGGCTTTCAAACGGAAGTCCGCTCGAAGCCAACGACCCAAGACGAACCACCAACGATCATTTTGGAGGATGCCATGTCAACCCAAACTCTTATCGGGCCCAAGATCAAAACGGCTTTGCCCGGCCCCAATGCCAAGCGCGTGCTGGAAGGCGACAGCAAATACATTTCACCGTCGTACACTCGCTCGTATCCGCTCGTTGCCCAGCAGGGACGCGGTACTGTCGTCACCGATGTCGACGGAAATGAATTCTTCGATTTCTCGGCCGGCATCGCTGTCGTCTCGACTGGCCATTGCCATCCCCACGTGGTCGCGGCGATTCAGAAACAGGCGGCGGAACTGATTCACATGTCCGGGACCGACTTCTATTACGAGAATATGGTCACGCTGGCGGAGCGTCTCTCGAAGATTGCGCCCATGCCGGGACCGCACAAAGTTTACTACGGCAACTCGGGGACGGAAGCCATCGAGTGTGCTCTGAAGCTGGCTCGGTACCACACCAAGCGGCAAAACGTGATCGCATTTTACGGCGCGTTCCACGGACGCACCATGGGCGCGCTTTCGCTGACCGCTTCGAAGCCACAGCAGAAGCGGCGTTTCGGCCCGTTGGTTCCTGGCGTAACCCACATTCGCTATCCCGATGTGTATCGCGGATGCGAGGGCGGGCCACAGGATGCCGAAGCCTTCGCCTTGGGCTGCGCCCGCTTCATCGAAGACAAGCTGTTCAAGACGACGCTTGCCCCCGAGGAAGTAGCCGCGATTTTCGTCGAACCCGTGCAGGGCGAAGGCGGATACGTAATTGCGCCCACGATCTTCATGCAGGAACTGCGCCGTATCTGTGATCGACACGGCATTTTGCTGGTGGTGGATGAAGTGCAAAGCGGAATCGGGCGCACCGGCAAATGGTGGGCCATTGAGCACACGGGCGTGCAGCCTGACATAGTTTGTTCAGCCAAAGGGATCGCTTCGGGCATGCCCTTGGGCGTGACCATCAGCAAAGCCGAAATCATGGACTGGGTTCCCGGCTCGCACGCATCTACGTTTGGGGGCAATCCGGTTTGCAACGCAGCAGCGATGGCCACGCTGGATGTGATCGAACGCGAAGGGTTGCTGCAGAACGCGACTGAAGTTGGCAATCACATGCTGAAGCGCATGGCGAACTGGCCCAGCAAGCACAAACTAGTCGGGGACGTTCGCGGCCGCGGATTGATGATCGGTGTCGAGATTGTCAAAGACAAGAAGACCAAAGAGTATGGCGCGGCCGAGCGCGACCGCATCATTCAAATGGCGTTCGAGCATGGCATTCTCTTCCTGGGTTGTGGGCCGAGCACGATTCGCATCGCGCCGCCGCTCATTGTGACCAAAGAAGAAGCCGATGTCGCCATGGATGTGCTCGAAGAATCCATTTCGACCGTGGGACAAAGCGCTTAACCGGCCGGGCGCGAATCTCCTCTCTTGCGCGGCTAATTGGGGCGGGACAGTGAACCCGCCTCATCCTTTTGCTGGGGGACCTGCAGCCAACAGTTGGCAAGACATTCCACGGTGAACCCTCACTGAAAGTTTTCCTTTCTGTGTGATACAGGTCACATCGAGATGTTTTCTCCCGGCTCTAGAATTACGTGAGCCTATCATGCGTTCGGCATTTTCGCTTCCGAGGTTGTCCGGTCGGGTCACGCAAGCTGTGGTTGGAGCGTTGGATTGGATCGCGGCGCGCACGCTTCCGGCCGCGGATATTCCGCTGCATCAGCAGACCGGGCGGCGTGGCGAAGAAGCTGCTTATTTCCACTTGCGTGGTTTGGGATATGTGATGGTGGCGCGCAATTTTCGCTCGGCACGCCGGCGAGGCGAGATTGACTTAATTGGCTGGGAGCAAGGTGTGTTGTGTTTTATCGAAGTCAAGACACGCACCACGCACGACGTGAAGCCCGCTGAAGCTGCCGTCGACCGAGACAAGCAGCGCGGATTGGCGGCGGTGGCAGACGAGTACCTTCGTTGTGCAGCACCTTCGTGCCGGTGGCGTTTCGATGTGGTGACCGTGTATTATGAAGCTCAGTCTGGCCAACCGCTGATCGAGCTATTTCGTAATGCATTCCCTATGGCGTAATATACCGGTTTGGCTTTGACCAGTTTATATGCCCTTATTGAAAGGATTTAATCTTTGCCCGAGCTTAGAAAAGATCCAATTGT
The DNA here is from genome assembly GCA_049585795.1 of Terriglobales bacterium. Lineage (GTDB taxonomy): Bacteria > Acidobacteriota > Terriglobia > Terriglobales > Acidobacteriaceae > JABDBE01. The sequence goes on from JBAVAQ010000020.1 coordinate 59,825, forward strand.
AGGCCGATGGGTAATTATTTCGACAGACCGCGCCAAGCGTCCAACTGACTTTGCCCGTGATGGAGTGAAATTAAAAGGAGGGTTTTGCCCGTTCTGCTACGGGAACGAGAGCAAGACGCCGCCCGAGATACAAGCGTACCGTCCAAACCCAAACGGAGCGCCTCCACCGCAGCGCGACACCCCGGGATGGACAGTGCGGGTGGTTCCCAACAAGTTTCCCGCACTCGGTATTGAGGGCAGCCTGAACCGCCAGGCCGAGGGCATGTTCGATCGCATGAACGGGATTGGGGCGCACGAAGTCATCATTGAAACTCCCGATCACAACGCCAGCCTGGCCACGCTGCCTCCGAAGAGAATCGAAGATGTGCTTTGGACTTTCCGCGACCGCATTCTCGATCTGAAAAAGGACCGGCGGTTCAAGTACATTCTGATCTTCAAGAATCACGGTGAGGCGGCCGGCGCGTCCCTGGAGCATGCGCATTCGCAACTGATCGCGCTGCCGATTCTTCCAATCTACGTGGTCGAAGAGTTGGAAGGGGCGAAACAGTATTACATTTACAAAGAGCGATGCGTGTTTTGCGACGTGATCCGGCAGGAGACGGAGACCAGCACTCGCGTGGTGGCCGAGAATCAGGACTTCCTCACTCTGGCTCCCTACGCGCCGCGCTTTCCGTTCGAGACTTGGATTTTGCCGAAGCAGCATGAGTCGGCATTTGAAAACTCTTCGTCGCAATTGTTTGAGAATCTGGCCAAGGCCCTTAAGACGCTGCTGATGAAGGCCGACCGCGTGCTCGACAATCCACCGTACAACCTGGTGATTCATACCTCGCCGGTTCAGGATCCCACCAACGATCATTACCACTGGCACATCGAGTTCATGCCGAAGCTGACGAAGACGGCGGGATTCGAGTGGGGCACGGGATTCTATATCAACCCGACGCCCCCGGAGGAAGCCGCGAAGTTTTTGCGCGAGGCCAGCGTGGAAGAGCCGGTGCCGGCTAGCGTCAGTTAAACGTTGTCCAGCAAAGTAAGAAAGGCACGGCCTGCGCCGTGCCTTTTTGCTTTAGGAGAGGAGATCATTCTGTGATCTCCGCACCAAGTGACTCAGGAGATAACAGAATACGACCAGCCGGAACCGGAGTTGTCATACGGAAGTAATGAGCTTGTCAACAGCAAGTCTTTCAGAGAGAAATCAGGCGGATTTAGGCTTGCGTTCTGTCGAGGAACTCATCGTGCCATGCCATTTGGATGGCCTCGAGCTTGCCCTCGGTGGATTTCTTGGGGTCGTCCTTGAACTCGGGCAGCGCAGTCACGTAGCCATGAAGTTCGGTGAAACGGACAGACAGGGGCTCGACTTCAGGGTGAATTTCCGAAAGCAAAATACCAATGTCTTCCGCGTCATCCCAAGTCAGGTCTTTTGACATGTGGCTCCTTGAGAAAACCAGCAGTCAACACTTAGCAATTAGCATTCAGTCTCCGAACTGCCTGGCCAGGGACTGCCAAGAACTTCGCTGGCTAATTGCTGAGTGCTGCCGTTCTAGTGTTCTTCCGAAATGTAATTGCGATTCCAGGCCGGGATCTCGACCACGACTTTGCCGGGCTTGGTGATCACGGCCTGACAGCCGAGACGGGAGTTTAACTGCAAATCGGCTGCCATGTCCAGACGGTCGGCTTCGTCGTCGTCCATTTCGGACAGATTCTCGGCGCCTTCCTTCACCCAGACGTGGCATGTGGTGCAGGCGCAGTTGCCGCCACAGGCGTGGTCCAGGCGTACGCCATAGTTCAGGGCCACATCGAGGATCGATTGCACCTTGCCGTGATCTTTGTAGGGTAGTTTGTCGTGCTCGAACTCCACGGTCTTGCCTTCGGGCAAGAAAGTTAGCTGGACAGTGTTTTCGCCGGGCGAATCCACGGTGGCTGTGCCTGATCCTTTTGTTTTTTCGTCTGCCATGAATGCTCCTTGACGCCATCCTCGCGCAAAGCGCCCGGACGAGGGCGTCCGGGGCTACGTGTACTTTACTCGAAATCTGCCTTCGCTACCGGGTGACCGGTTTCCGTGTCCTCGCCCATGTCGGCCTCGTCCATGGTCTTGCCTTTGAGCGCGGTGGTCACCGCAGTGTCCATCATCAATTCTGCTAGACGCATTGTGCCCTGGTTTAAAAGGTCGATCGCCTTTCGGATCGCCGCATGGTCATCGTCAGCTTTGACCTGGATCAATGCCTTCTCCAGCCTGGCGATCTTTTTCTTTTCGTCGCGGGTAAGGTTGCCCCATGCGGGACTCTTCTTGGCTTTGTCGAGCGCGGTGAGAATTGTCTCGGCTTCGTTGCGCGCCTCGATCACCTGGCGCTGACGGAAGTCTTCTTCGGCATAGTCGAACGAATCGAGAATCATGTTCTCGACTTGATCATCGGTCAGCCCGTAACTGGGTTGCACTTGGATCTCGGATTCTTTACCGCTGCGCTGTTCGCGCGCGGAGACGTGCAAAATGCCGTTGGCATCGATCAAAAACTTTACTTCAATGCGGGGCATCCCGGCAGTCATCGCCGGAATACCTTTCAAATCGAAGCGGGCCAGGGAGCGACAGTCCTTAGCCAGTTCGCGCTCACCTTGCAGGACGTGGATGGCAACATTGGCCTGACCGTCAATCTGCGTGGTGTAGTACTGGGTGGCCGAGGCCGGAATGGTCGAGTTGCGCAGAATGATCTTGTCGGTCACGCCGCCGGCGACTTCGATACCTAGTGACAAAGGTGTAACGTCGAGCAGCAACATGTTTTCCGTGGCTTCGGAGCCGCCGCCGAGAATATTGGCCTGCACGGCTGCACCAAGGGCTACGACTTCGTCGGGATTAAGATCGGTATGCGGCTTGCGCTGGAATAATGCCTCTACCAGCGAGCGCACTTTTGGAATGCGCGTGGAGCCTCCGACGAGTACGACTTCGTCAATCTGCTGGGGCTTTAGTCCGGCATCTTTCAGTGCTTGCTTGCATGGTCCAACTGTGCGATCGATGACGGGCTGAATCAGTTGCTCGAATTGCTCGCGTGTGATCTCGCGTTGATAGCGCTTGCCATCCGGCAACTCGATGTCCAGGGCAGTTTCCGGCGAAGCAGACAAAGCGATCTTGGCCTCGATGACCGCCTTGCGGATAGTAGCAACGGCTTCACCGTTGCGTGAGACGTCGAGGTTGGCGTCGCCGAGAATATCGTCGATGGCAATTTTGATCAGCAGATTGTCGATATCATCGCCGCCCAGGTGGGTGTCTCCGTTGGTGGCGATGACTTCGAAGATCCCGTCGTGCAGTTTGAGGATGGAAATGTCGAAGGTCCCGCCACCCAGGTCGTACACGGCAACGATACCGTTCTGCTTTTTGTCCAGGCCATAAGCGAGAGACGCGGCGGTGGGCTCGTTCACCAGGCGCAATACTTCGAGGCCTGCGATGCGGCCTGCGTCTTTTGTCGCCTGCCGCTGAGCGTCGTTGAAATAGGCAGGAACAGTAATTACGGCCTTGGTAACCGGGGCGTTGAAGAATCGCTCGGCATTTCTTTTGAGCTGGCGCAGGATGAACGCAGAAATCTCCGGGGGCGTGAAGGTTTTTTCGCCCAGCTTGATGCGCAGGACTTCGCCGGGTTGCAGATCTTCCGCCAGATGAAAAGGGAACAGCTGCAGCTCTTCCTGAATATCTTCGAGTCCGCGACCCATGAGCCGCTTAATCGAGTAGACGGCGCGTTCCGGAGTTTCGATCAGATATTTGCGGGCGGCATTGCCGACGATGATCTGATCGCGTTCGTCGAGAGCGACGACGGAAGGTACCAAGTTCAGCCCGTCCTCGCCGGGAATTACGACAGGGCTCTCCCCCTGCATGAAAGCCACGAGAGAGTTCGTGGTTCCGAGATCGATGCCGACGATGCGATCAGTGGACATTGAGCCATTGAGCCATTGAATCATTGAGCCATTCGCGGGAGCCAACCTATGCAATGAGTCAATGACTCGATCGCTCAATTCTCCACGGCTTCATTTACATCCCGAACTAGATTCCTGATGTACGAGCGGCGGTTCAGCAAGTCGACCATCTTGTCGCGGACCTTGCGACGACTTTCTTCTGAAGCGTCATCGGGAAGACGGTCCCAATCGTTCCAATACGTTTTTAATTCTTCTGACAGCGACTCGTATTTCTCTTCCAGTTCCAGCTTTTGTCTTCCAATTTCCTCAACCAGGGCGGGGTCGTCTTCACCCAGTTTTTTCTGCGCACGAAGTTGTTCAAGCTGCATATTCAACTCAAAAACCTCCTCCAGCAGATCTGGAGGAACAACCTGTTTCTTGATTTCGCCCGTGGCTCGCGCCTTTTCCGTGGCTGCCTTCGACTGTTCCTCAAGTTCCACGCCTTCCAGTCGGAGGAAGTATTCGGTGCGCTTGATTGGATCTTTCAGGGTGCGGTAGGCATCGTTCAGCAACGAACTCTGCTCCAGACTCCATTCCTGCTCGCGTTTATCGGCCCGGGCGCAAAGATCGGGATGCAGCTTCCGGCTGAGCTCGTAAAACTCCCGCTCCAGAAGAGCCGCATCAAGATTCAGCTTGCGCGGCAAGCCGAAAAACGTGAAGTAATCCACCGGCACCGGAGGCTGAACCTTGCCACAGGCGCTGCAGAAGTGAACGGCGCGCATGGTACCGCACGACCAGCATGCGGCAGTCGTTTCGCCGGTCACTATCAGAGAAGAGCTCGTGTTGGACTCCACATTCGCCATAAACACACTCGCCACGTCCGCTCACATTTCGCGTGGGCTTGCGCCGCCAGAACAGCCGCGCCGTGGAGGGAACCCTGCGGGCGAGGGCGCCCGCACCATCGCCATCAGCCCGAGAATGACGTCCCGCAACCGCAGGACTTCGTTGAGTTCGGGTTCACGAACACGAAGCCTTGTTGCATGAGCGTCTCCTGGTAATCCAGGGTCATGCCGTGCAGATAGATAAACGACTTCGGATCGACGAATACTCGCACATCGCCGAATTGAAAGATGCGGTCGCGCTCGCGCGGTTGCGTGTCGAAGCGGATGTTGTAGCTCAGCCCGGAGCATCCGCCGCCTTGTACGCCGAGGCGCAATCCGCCCTGCTCGGGCGAAATGCCCTCTTTCACGATGGCGGTGCGGATTTTGGCTAAAGCCTTGTCCGTTACCTGGACGCCTTTGGCCGGAGCCTTTGGCGCCTCCGGTTTGGTTTGCGTTTCGATCATGATGGTTCCAAATCGATGGAGACGCGGGTGCGCGCGTCTAACGGGCGAAACGCCCGTTCCTCCATCGGCGACTATTGCGCGGCTACAGCGGTTGGCTTCGACACGTCCTGTTTCTTCTTCCAGTCGTGGATCGCTGCGCGAATCGCGTCTTCCGCGAGCACCGAGCAGTGAATCTTCACCGGTGGCAGCGAAAGCTCTTTCACGATTTCGGTGTTCTTAATTTGCAGAGCTTCGTCCACGGTCTTGCCCTTCACCCACTCGGTTGCGAGCGATGAGGACGCAATGGCCGAGCCGCATCCGAACGTCTTGAACTTCGCATCTTCGATGACGTTGGTCTGCGGGTTGACCTTGATCTGCAGTTTCATTACATCGCCGCACTCGGGCGCGCCGACGAGGCCGGTGCCAACTTCGGAGCTGTTCTTGTCCAACGATCCGACGTTGCGCGGGTTGGAATAATGATCGAGAACCTTGTCGCTGTATGCCATGATTTTGCTTTCTCCTTAAAATTTGTCCATCAAAGAAAACATTGCAAGCAATGTTTCTACGGCCTCCGTACTACTCTGCTGCCCACTTCACACTCTTCAAATCGACGCCTTCTTTCGCCATCTCGTAGAGGGGCGACAGTTCGCGCAGGCGCGATACCGTCTCGACCACGCGATCGGCTACGTAATCGACCTCGGCTTCGGTATTGAACCGTCCCAGGCCGAAGCGGATGGAACTGTGCGCCAAGTCGTCTCCGGTACCCAGAGCCTTCAGTACATAAGATGGCTCAAGCGTCGCCGAGGTGCAGGCCGATCCGCTCGAAACCGCGATGTCGTTGATGCCCATGAGCAACGATTCGCCTTCGACGTAGGCGAAGCTGATATTCAGGTTGCCCGGCAGACGATGCTCCCACGAACCGTTGATATAGACCTCGTCGAGCCCGCCCATGATCTTGTCGCGAAGGCGATTGCGCAGTCCTGCGAGTTTGCAGGATTCCTTGGCCATCTCTTCTGAAGCGATCGCACAAGCTTTGCCCAAGCCGACAATTCCGGGGACGTTGAGAGTTCCCGAACGCATGCCGCGCTCGTGGCCGCCACCGTCGATGATGGCGGAAATCTGCACCCGCGGATTCTTGCGCCGGACGTACAACGCGCCGACACCCTTCGGCCCGTACATTTTGTGGGCAGAAATCGACATGACGTCGATGTTGCTCTTGTTCACGTCAACCGGGATCTTCCCAACCGCTTGCGTCGCATCGGTGTGGAAGATCACGCCACGTTCGCGACACAGCTTGCCGATCTCGGCAACCGGCTGCAGCACACCGATCTCATTGTTGGCCCACATGATCGTTACCAGGATGGTCTTGTCATCCATGGCGCGCTTTAGATCTTCAAGGTCGATGAGCCCGTCTTTTTGAACCGGCAAATACGTGACGCGATAGCCGTACTTCTCCAGGCGCTTACAGGTGTCGAGCACAGCCTTGTGCTCGGTCACCGCTGTGATGATGTGGTTGCCTTTTTCCTTGTACATCTCGGCCACGCCCTTGATGGCCAGGTTGTCACTCTCGGTCGCGCCCGAGGTAAAAATGATTTCCTTGGTGGTCGCGCCCACCAGCTTGGCAACCCGCTCGCGGGCGGTTTCGACACCTTCTTCACCTGCCCAGCCAAACGAGTGATTGCGGCTGGCCGCGTTGCCGAACTTCTCCATGAAATAAGGCAGCATCTCCTCCAGCACGCGGGGATCCATGGGCGTGGTGGCGTGGTTGTCCATGTAGACCGGCAGCTTGACTCCTTCGGGAGCTACATGTTCTGCCTGGGGGATCGTCTTTACGTCAGTGCTCATGATTGCTCTCCTACCTGAAAGGTTAAAAAGCCAAGGCCCTGCTGAATTTTCTAGCCGTCAACAGAGACCGCTTTCGATCTCAAGGATCCGGTTGCCGGCCCGCACCCTCGCCTGGATTATCACCGTGCGCTGCTCGTTCTCCTTTGGAGTGAGCGAACGCTGGAGGAACGGCTCCAGCCACCCGCTCAGGATCCAATGGATTGAGCACAGTTGTTCAAGTCCCAGATTTGGTCCCATGTCCTTCTCCTTATAATCTTGACGACTACGAGATCGTCACCAGCTCAGCCGGTTTCTTTGTTTCTAGTTCTTCCTGGGAATGCGTCTCTTCCTTCATCTCCGAGATACTGATGCGCCGCAGCACTTGTTCGATGCTCTCGTTGACTCGGCGCAGCGGCTCGCGAATCGTGCAGCGGTCGGTTTGATCGCATTCGCCGCGCACCGTGATGCAAGAAGTAATGAACAACGGACCGTCAATGGCCCGAATCACTTCGAAGGCGCTGATCGTTCCGGCGTCGCGCGCCAGTCTGTAGCCGCCATTCATGCCGTGTTGCGAGTGCAGCAACCCGGCCTTGACCAGCCGCTGCAGAATCTTTGCCAGCGCTTCCTGCGGAATGCCATAGGCGTCGGCCACATCCTTGGCGCTGCAAGCACCGTAAGGCGCCCGCTCGGCCAGATGCTTCATTGCCATCAAGCCGTAGTCCGCTTTCTTGGTAAGCTTCAGCATCTGGGCCCGCTAGAAATTCCGACCTTTTCAGTCGGATATTATTATTCTAAGGGACATGAGTTCCGATTGCAACTCTCCGCAGGGAATGGTAGAAATCACGATCAAACGGTAAGTATTTTGTCCTTAGCGGGTTATGGGATGGCGATCTTTTCAGTCGTATTTTTATTTGCGTGGACATTCCAACTGGGCGCTATTCGGATGGTTGGTCATCGAGTCCAATCGAATTTTGCGTGAAAAGACTTGACAAGCCAATCATTCAGGCTAAAATACCGCCAATTTCCGGCAGACTTCACCTCAGCCTTGCCAGGCCGACCGTGACCGCCCGGGTTTATGACTTCAATCCCGCCGTCGCAACCCCCCGAGAAGAGCAGTAGCACGAATGAGTGCAAGCATCCGCGTGTGCAGATTGTGGCTCGCCAGGAAGATGCCGAATTCGTCGAATGCCTGGAGTGTGGGGACATCTTCGAGTCCAGCGAGTTCAAGGACATGATGATCGAGGATACCCGGCTGAAGGACGAATCCTGAGATCTGCCCTCCAGTGGCGGAGACCGGTGACGAAGGTAATCCCCGCTACGGCCTTGTCTCTTGTTTAGATCGTTTCCAGTTTGCTAGTGTCAGCCTGGGTGTAATTTGCCCACGGAGAGGTCATGCCAGTTGTGGCTTTGGTTGTCGACGACTCCATGCTCATTCGGCATACCGTGTGCCGCTTTCTTGAGGAGCGCGGCTTCGCCGTGGAGTCTGCCAACAACGGGCAAGAGGCGCTCGAAGCGCTGGAACGGGTGCGTCCCGACATTATTATTACCGATATCCAGATGCCCAAGATGAATGGTAGCGAGTTCATTACGGCGGTGAAGAGTGAACCCAGTCTCGCTGGCATTCCCGTCGTAATCGTGGCTGGCAGACAGAGCGGTTTCGAGCACACGGAAAAGCGCGCCAACTACACAATCTTTAAAGACATCGACATCGAAGACCAACTGGGCAAGGCGCTCCTGAAGCTGCTGGGCGCTAAAGCGCAGGTCGCGAAGAGCAGCAGTTAATAATTCAGCATTTAGCAGTTAGCACTTGGCCCCGCAAGACCCTCGGCTGAGGTACTTTTGGCTGAAAGCTGACTGCTGAAAGCTAAGCGCTGCTTCACTTCAACACCATTCCCGCTTCGGCTGAGAAATCCGTCGGCGCGAAATCGCCAGCTAGAAACTTGGGATAGGCCGCGGCCGCAATCATTGCGGCGTTGTCGGTTGACAGGGGGCGCGAAGGAAAATAAACGAAAATGCCTTCTCTCGCCGCGTCGCTCTCGAATTGCTGGCGCAGTTCCTGATTTGCGGCTACGCCCCCGGTGATGAACAAAGTAGCCACGTCGCACGCCCGTGCCGCAGCCAAGGTTTTTCCCGCCAGGTCTTCGATCAGCGCTCGCTGGAATGAAGCCACAAGGTCGAGCGTCTGCTGGTCGCAATTCGATAAATAGTCTTCGATCTTGGGTTGTGCGATCGTTCCAAGCGCTGTACGACGCTCGGCGATCGAAGCCTGCAGGTTGTGAGTTTCAACGTAGCGCAGAACCGCGGTCTTGATCCCGCTATAGGAGAAGTCAAAACGCGGGCCATCGTTAGTCCGCTCAGCCTTCCGATCATTGCGATCCCGGTGCTTGAGCTGCGCCGGCGGAAACTTCACGGCCTGAGGATCGCCGTGAGTGGAAAGTTTGTCGATGATAGGGCCGCCGGGGTATCCGAGGCCGAGCAATTTTGCGACTTTGTCGAAAGCTTCTCCGGCTGCGTCGTCGCGGGTGTGGCCAATATTCTTGTACGACCAACTGTTGTCTTGGCGCCTGACCAAATAAAGATGGGTGTGGCCCCCGGACACGACCAACGCCAGCACTGGGAAACGCACGTCGTGATTTCCCTTGCGGCGCTCCTCGAGCAGCACAGCGTGAATGTGGCCTTCAAGATGGTTCACGGCGATGAGGGGCTTTCCGAGCGCGAACGCGAGCGCCTTGGCATAGCTGATGCCAACCAGCAACGCGCCAGCCAATCCTGGCCCTTGGGTCACCGCCAGCGCATCGACAGATCGATAAGTCTGCCCAGCATCGGCCAGCGCCTTGCGGACGACCGGCACGATCGCGCGCAAGTGCTCCCGCGACGCCAGTTCAGGCACGACTCCGCCATAAGGCTGATGCGTGGCGATCTGCGAGAACACAACGTTGGAAGCGATCTGCTCACCCGAACGCACCACCGCCGCCGCGGTCTCGTCGCAGGAGCTTTCGATGCCGAGAATGTAGGCGTCGGGCATTAGCCATATATTATCTGCTAGAGCGCGTCGCGGCTGCCATGCTCAAAGACTTCGCCATCTCGATCGTCGGAACCCTGCGGAAGCGAGGCCACAAAGCCTATCTAGTCGGCGGATGCGTACGCGATCTGCTCCTTGGCCGCGAGCCTGCCGACTACGATGTCACTACCGACGCAACCCCCGAAGAGATCATGCGCATTTTCCCCCAAACCTACGCAGTCGGCGCGCAGTTTGGGGTCGTGCTGGTGCCGTTGCCGGAAGGAAACGCTGCAAGCAACGTTTCTACAGAAACACCCCTTTGTAGAGACGTAACTGGTTACGTCTCGCCCAAAGCCAACGTGGTTGAAGTTGCCACATTTCGCAGCGATATCGGGTATAGCGACGGCCGCCATCCCGACCAGGTGCGTTTCAGTAAAGATCCTCGCGAAGACGTTGACCGCCGGGATTTTACGATCAATGGTCTCTTGCTTGATCCAATCGCAAACAAAGTTCTGGATTTCGTGGGAGGGCGCAAGGACCTCGATGCCAAAATCATCCGAACCATCGGCGATCCGGGGCGGCGCTTTGCCGAGGACAAACTGAGAATGCTGCGCGGGGTTCGGTTTGCCGCTCGCTTCGGCTATGCGATCGAGCCCAAAACCTTTCAGGCGATTCAAAGCCTGGCACCGCAGATTCGTCAGGTATCGCGTGAACGAGTGCGCGATGAGCTTAGCAAGATGCTTATTGAAGGCCATGCCCGACAAGCCTTTATTCTTCTCGACCAAACCGGGTTGCTGCGCGAAGTCTTGCCCGAAATCGAATTGATGAAAGGAGTCGAGCAACCGCCGCAATTTCATCCTGAAGGTGATGTGTTTGTGCACACGTTGCTTTTACTCGACAAGTTGCCGCATCCTTGCCCGATCACGTTGGCCTGGGGTGCATTGTTGCACGATGTGGGCAAGCCGGCGACATTCCGAATAGCGCCAGACCGCATCCGTTTTGATGGACACGTTGACGTCGGAGTCAAAATCGCCGAAGAAATCTGCCGACGTTTGCGCTTCTCCAACGACGATACCGAACAGATTCTTGCCCTCGTAAAAAACCACATGCGCTTCGCGCACGTGCAACAAATGAACGAATCCACGTTCAAGAGGTTTGTTCGGATGCCGCGTTTCGATGAACATCTGCAGTTGCATCGCCTGGATTGTCTGGCGAGTCACGGAAATCTTGCCTCTTACGATTTCACTCGCGACAAAATCGCGGCCATTCCACCGTCGAGTATTCAGCCCGCACCACTAATCACAGGCGACGACTTGATCGCACTCGGCTTTAAACCGGGGCCGCAATTCAGGAAAATTCTGTCGGCAGTGGAGGATGGACAACTGGAGGGACGCCTGCGCAGTAAAGAGGAAGCGATGACGTTTGTGGGGAGCGAGTTTCCAAGCGAGCGATAAAAGCAGTTAAGCCCGCACGGCAACATTGCACCAAAAAAGGTGCAAAAGGCGGATTGGGCCGGAATCTTGTCAAGCCCCGTTTGAAGCCTAGACTTGGTTAAGTCGATGAAACCAATGACAATATATTGTTGCAAAGTTGGCGTGTTTATCCTGTTCAAACTGCTATTCTGAAAATAGGACGAATCCAGATTGTTCTGTAACGGGACGAACCGCAAGCGCTCGCGCGATGCAAAAACCCCAGGACACCAGGAAATGAAAGTTACTGAAAAAGACGTCGCCTACGTCGCCGACCTGGCGAATCTGGAGTTGACCGAAGACGAACGCGCACGCATGCTGCGCGATCTGAATTCGATTCTCGATTATGTCGACCGGCTGAACGAGTTGGATACAACGGACGTACAGCCCATGGCGCAGGTGTCGGATAGATACGGGGTTGATGAATCGAAAACTGGCAGCGCGCATTTCGCGTACGCCAGCCGCGAAGATATTCTCGAAGGTCTGAGAAAATCATTACCGCACGAAATCGCCGTGCAAAACGCCCCCGACACGGACGGAATGTTTTTCAAAGTGCCGAAAGTGATCGAGCGATAGGCCAGCGGTGAGGGGGCTCTCTTTTCGGCAACGAATCACCAGTCACTTATGGATTTGCACTCACTCACAATCGACACTGCCCGCTCCGCCATACAAGAGCGCAAGACCACGGCCACGGCCTTGGCAGAAACCTTCTATTCCAAAATTCAACAGGACGATCCGCAAATTGGCGCGTACCTGATGCTGAGCCAGGATCGTGCCTTCGCCAAGGCCGCCGAGATCGACGCGCTTGTTGCAAGGGGAGAGAAGCTGCCCCCGCTGGGCGGGGTCCCGGTTGGCATCAAGGATGTGATGGTGACGTGCGGTATTCGTACAACAGCTGGCTCGAAAATTCTGGGCAACTATATTCCTCCCTATGACTGCACGGCAGTGGCGCGGATGGAAGCTGCAGGCGCGGTTGTGCTAGGCAAGCTGAACTGTGATGAATTTGCCATGGGCTCGTCCACCGAGAATTCAGCTTGGCACCCAGTTCACAATCCCCGCGACCTGAGCCGCGTGCCCGGAGGCTCTTCTGGAGGATCAGCGGCCGCGGTCGCTGCCGACATGGCGGTGGCAACGCTGGGATCGGACACTGGCGGTTCGATCCGGCAGCCCGCGTCTTTTTGTGGCGTGGTCGGGCTGATGCCTACATATGGCCGCGTATCGCGCTACGGGCTGATCGCGTTCGCCTCTTCGCTCGATCACGTTGGGCCGCTCACAAAAAGCGTGAGAGATGCGGCCATTGTGCTGCGCACTATCGCAGGACGCGATCCCATGGATGCCACCTCCGCCGAAGTGCCGGTTCCCGACTACGTTGCGGAATTGGAGAAGCCAGTACGAGGTCTAAAACTCGGCGTGGCCAAAGAATATTTCGGGGAAGGATTGGACTCCGAAGTCAAGAAGTCGGTGGAAGCCGCGATTGAAAAGTTAGAGAAACTGGGCTGCGAAATAGTTCCGGTCTCTCTGCCGCACACGAAATTTGCGATTCCGACCTATTACATCGTGGCCACTGCAGAAGCGTCATCGAATTTGGCCCGTTTCGATGGAGTTCGCTATGGTTACCGGGCTAACGATGCGCGCACGCTTTCCGAGATGTACCGTCGCAGTCGCGATCACGGCTTTGGTCCCGAGGTGAAGCGCCGCATCATGTTAGGCACATATGCATTGAGCGCCGGATATTACGACGCCTACTACCTGAAAGCTCAGAAAGTACGTACGCTGCTGGTCCGAGACTTCGAGGAAGCATTCAGGAAAGTGGATGCGATTGTGACTCCGACTAGTCCGACGGCCGCGTTTAAGTTGGGCGAGAAGGTCGACGATCCTCTGGCAATGTATCTGGCCGACATTTTTACGGTAACTGCCGACCTGGCGGGTATTCCCGGAATTTCGATTCCTTGCGGACAGACTAAAGAGAATCTGCCGGTGGGATTGCAGATCCTGGGCAAGCACTTCGACGAAGCTACGATCCTGCGGGTGGCCCATGCCTATGAACAGGCAGCGTAGGGTTGAAATTAATCAACTTTGACTAAGCATCGTCCCTCTATGGTGGCGTTTCGCTCCAGCTTCGCAGCTTCGATCCTAGCTTGCGTTTAAGAATGGGAACCTGCAAAACTTTGCTTATTGCGGTCGTGAACTTGCGGTATTAGTTTGACTTCGTTGCGACGGTGCTGCCGTGCGCCCTGTGGTATCATCCCGCGTTGGATGGCACTGACAACAAACGGATTCGAGAGCGTAGCACAGTTGAACTACCACTTCCAAGAACACGGAAGTGACTTTGGTGCATCAAATGCTAATGAATACGAACGAATGGCCGATGCCTTCCTTTGCGGAACTAAGACAGCGACAGCACACGAATGTATACGTTCATGTGGCATGAAGTTGCGATATGATCCTGCCGATGAATCATTTGGAGTTATTGATCGTGCGAACATCATCAGGACGTACTTCAAGCCGGTTCCGTGCTCCTCGTTGCCCGGTACATTGCGGTCCGCTGCGAAGCGAGCTGGGCGTTGTCACGGGTGTGCCAATAATCTCGTTTACTTTCGAGCGGAGTGTGCGAAATGAATAATCATCTATGTCCTGTATGTGGTTACGAAATGACAGACGAACCAGCAAACTTCAATACCTGTCCATCCTGCGGAACTGAATTTGGTCTCCACGACGTAAACGCGTCTATCGAGGAATTGCGGCAAGCGTGGATAGAGAGCGGTCCTAGATGGTGGAGCACTGCCAACCCTCAACCGGCCAATTGGGACCCATTCCGGCAGTTGGCGGGACTTGGTCTGGCTTCTGGTTCGGTTGTATCGACAACAGGGGTTGTAAAGATCACTGCAACTACCAACAATTCTACATCTCTCACCGGGGGTTGGTTGGGTTCTGTGGAGCAGCAGCCATGGGGCCAATTTGTAAGTAGGCAACCCTCATCGGTATAGCAGTGACTATTCGCTGCGCTAAAGCCTGTCCCGCTAACTGCACCTCGAACCAATACGTGCCTAGCTCTTGGATCGGAAAGGCAATGGGGGCGGTTATGTTGACCCCCTTATCATCCTCACCCTCGAACAGAACGGGAACTACGATGGCCTGCATTCTTGCGTTCGTCTGTGGCGATATCGGAGTGACTGTTAATTGCGCGTTCCCTCTGTAAATGCCGGACTTGAACATGAGCAATAGAGAAGCCTGAATAACGGCGGGTCCCGCTAGCGTTTCAGTTGGACCGCTGATGTTCCACCTGTCTACAATTCGGACCGCACTCAATACACCATCACTCTCCTGCAAAACTTTTTCGCAGAAGAAGGCGGCTGTTAGGTAGGGACCATCTGTGATTGGCATAGCGGACACATCATACAGGATCGAAAAGAAAAGTGAATAGCCCGATCAACCAATGTAGTGTCCGTAGTCTCTGCCGTCTATAGTGGCTCGTAATATCGTTCACCGGCGCAGGCGCGGCAGAGTAATTTTCCATCACGGCGCACCTCACGGCGAAAATTAATTCCTTCGCCGCAGACTTCGCACACAATACGTTCGCCCTTGTATCCGGGGAATTCTTCCGGAGGCAGGTCGACTTTCACCCATTCCGTGGTGAATAGATCGTCCTCGGACATTTCCCGATAAGCCAGCATCTGCTGGCTATTTTTATTTGCGAGTTCAGGATGCATCTGCCGCGCCAGGGCTTTCGATGATTCCTTAGCCGCAATGCGCACGCCTCTGCCAGCGTTCACGTCGACGAAGGTGGCAGCCATTTTGCCCCAGTCGCGGAACTTCAAGGCGCGTTTTCCTAGACGGCAGCCGGTGACGACGGCAACCGCATCCGTCGCGCAACGGTCGATTTCCACAAAAGTGACGAGGCGTTTGCGATCGCTTCCGCGAGGGTCATCAATACCGAGCTTCGCCAGGCCGAGCATGGCCAGGCGAACCCCTAGTACTTGTCCGGCGCAGAGATGACCATGCGCCGCTTCAGCCTCGTGCAGATATTCGTCCAGAGATTTCATTTCAACCATTAGTTGCCCGGTTGCCGGCTGCACCGATTGTAGCCCGCGAACCAGGCGAAAGTCAGAAGTCGCCACCAGTATCAACCAATTTAAGGAGAAGTTTCATCATGAGGTCAATTTCGAAGTCGAGAATGGTTCTCGCAATTCTGCTGTCACTTTCGCTGATGGCCACTGGCTGCAGCGCACAATGGATCAGCGTCGCACTCGCCGATCTGCCAGCCTTAACCCAGATGGCGCTGAACATCGGCACCATCCTTACCACGCTGGAAGCTGGCCAGCAGATCAACTCGACCGAGGCCGCCGCCGTTCAGAGTATTTCGGCCCAGGCCAGCAAGGATTTGAATCTGCTGGCAACGCTTTATAACGAATACAAAGCAAACCCGAGCGTGAGCACCCTGCAGAAAATCCAGGGAGTGATAGCAGACATCAACCAGAGCCTGCCCGTCCTTTTGCAGGCGGCGCACCTCAGCGATCCAGTCCTATCAGCCCGGGTCGCAGCAGGAGTCAATTTGATACTGACGACGGTCGCCAGTTTCGCTTCACTGATGCCGCAAACCTCAACCCAGATCGCAGCTCAAAAGGTGACGAGCCCACAGGTTGCCATTCCTAAAGTGAGCGAGTTGAAGAAACAGTGGAATCAGCAAGTGTGCGGGCCAACAAGTAACCCCGCGCTGGACTTCAACGCCGCGGGCTGCAAGGTCAGATAAGTCGTCCCGCACCCAATGCCTCTACTTGACTTGACATCATGATGTCCGGGTAGAGGCGCTATTTCTTATTTTCGTTTCCAGCGGGCGCCGTCTTTCGTAATTTCGACAATGATGCCAAGAGCGCCAAGGTCTGCACGGATCGTGTCTGACAGTTTGAAATTACGCGAGCGGCGCGCCGCTTCCATCTCTGCGACCCTATTTTCAATGTCGCCGTCGGAAAGTTGCTGCGCGCCAACGGTTTCGAGCAGCCCTGCGCTAATCTGGTTCTCGCGCCCTTCTGATTTCGCCCACGCCACAATGCTGCGAATTTTCGGCCCATCGTCGTCTTTCAGCACTGCAAATAGTTCATCAAAGATCTGAAGCGCAGCCAGGAGCGGGGGAACGTCATCTTTCTTGAACTGTCCGGCATCCATCGCGGCATTGGCCTTGCGCACCATGTCAAAGATCGCGGCCTGCGCCTGTGCGGTGTTAAGGTCGTCGTCCATGCCCGCGCGCATTCGCTCGGTGGTTTCGCGCGCCAGTTCTGCCATGCTCTCCGTTTCTCCGGCTGGAAACTGCACGGCAGTCAAACGCGATTGAAAGTTCCGCAGCCGCTCCACCGACACATCTGCCTGCTTCAGCCCGTCGAAAGTGAAGTTCAACTGATTGCGATACGGAACCGAAGCTAGCAGAAACCGGATTGACGACGGTTTATGTCCCTTGAGCACCAGGTCGCGCAGCGTGTAGAAGTTGCCCAGGCTCTTGGACATCTTCTCGCCCTCGACCAAGAGAAAGCGCACATGAAACCAGAAGTGGGCAAATGGTTTTCCCGTGAGCGATTCGGATTGTGCGATTTCATTTTCGTGGTGAGGAAAGATCAGGTCTTCGCCGCCAGCATGCAGATCGAAGCTTGGGCCCAGTTCCTCCATTGCCATCACCGAACACTCAATGTGCCAGCCCGGCCGACCGGGGCCGATGGCGGTCTGCCAGGAAGTCTCGCCCGGTTTCGGCGCCTTCCACAGGGCAAAATCGCGGGCGCTGTCTTTTTCGTATTCGTCCACGTCCACGCGCGCTCCATCTTCCATGCCGGCAAAATCTTTCTTGGAGAGCTTCCCGTATGCCGGAAACTTCGCAATCCTGAAATAGTAGGACCCATCCTCGGTGCGGTAAGCAAATCCCTTCTTCTGCAGTTCGGCGATGAATTCCGCCATCTCGGGAATATGCTCAGTGGCTCGCACCAGGATCGGTTCCTCAATATTCAACGCGGAAATGTCTTCGAGAAACGCCTGCTCATACTTTGCCGTGTACTGCTGGACGCTCACCCCCTCTCGCGCCGCATTGCGGATGATCTTGTCGTCCACGTCGGTGATGTTCATCACGTGGCGCACCTTGTAGCCGCTCTGGCGCAAGAAGCGATGCAGAACATCGATGGCAACGAACGTCCTGAGATTTCCGATGTGGCCATAGTCGTAAACCGTGGGCCCGCAAGCGTACATGCGAACTTCGTTATCCGCCAGCGGACGAAATTCTTCGACCTTGCCGGAGAGTGTGTTGTAAAGACGAAGCGCCATAGCGAGGACCGGAACCGAAAGCAGAACCGTTCATTCTAGGGGCACAAAAGAATAAGGGTCAAATCAGAAGACATTTTTTGCATGGGTGGACCACCGCTTTGATACATGAGATCGAGATTCTGGAGCGCTCGCCGTCGCGTCGAATGACACTCAGCGATGTGGGTCCCGAGTTCCTGCTGAATTTTGAGCAGGGCGGCGACTTCAAATGGTAGGCCCGAATGGACTCGAACCATCGACCTCTTCCGTGTCAAGGAAGCGCTCTAACCAGACTGAGCTACGGGCCTACACGCGAACCGCCAACGTTTTCAATTCTACGGGCGGCGGGCAATTCCGGCAACGTTGACACAAAAGCAAAACTTCAAGACCGAGGACCGAAGTTGCAAAGCGGCCATCTCCCGGCGACAATCGCTGTAGTGGAAAAAGTGACCCAAAGTGACGTGGCTATACCCGCGGGCGGGAATCCATTCCGTCCTGGCATCATGGTACTGGTTACTCTGGGCAATCCGAGGGAGAAGTTTTGGGGGGCCATCCTTTCGCTTACTGCAGAAGGGTTAAGCCTGTGCGGAGTTGAACTGGCTTCGTTCGACGACCTCGTATCTCTGGTCAAGGATGGGGAACCGTTTTCTCCCGGCGTGGTCTTCGTCCCAATGCACCGGGTAGAGCGCATGGAACTCGATCTGCCCGACGGCAGTATTCCCTCACTGTCGCAGCGCTTCACCAGCAAGACGGGCCTTGACCCTGCGGCGGTGCTTATCCGCCACATTGCCGTTGATTCCGCAACGCTTGGGGAGCCGAAGTGAAGCTGTCGCAACTTCTGACCGCTCCCAATCAGCTCACGCTGCTGCGGATGATGTTTGTGCCCTTCATCGTGATCAAGCTGGTCGAAGGGCACTATCCCTTAGCGCTGACTCTCTTTGTGCTGGCTGGCTTCAGCGACGGGCTCGACGGGCTGCTGGCCCGCACTCTCAAGCAGCAAACGGTGTTGGGACAGTATCTCGACCCCATCGCCGACAAACTGCTGCTCAGCACCATGTTTATGGTGCTCTCGATCTTACACAAGATTCCTTGGAAGTTTACTGTTCTGGTCTTCAGCCGTGACATTACCATCCTGCTCGCCAGCGCGGTGCTCTACGCTATCGCCGGGCTCCGCGACTTTCGCCCCAGTATCTTCGGGAAGGCGAACACATTCGCCCAGGTTGCTGCCATCTTCTTTGTGTTGCTCTTCGAAACCAATAGATCGCGATGGGTTGCGATTGGCCGGCTCTCGTTTTTGCGGGCGACCTTTGCTTTCACAATTATTTCCGCAATGCACTACGTGTTCCTGGTGGGACAGCGTCTGCGAGCCGCTCACTTGGTTTCGACCGCACCGTCAACTAGCGGCCCGATCTAATCCAAAGTTCCAATCTCCCCGAAAACGCATTCACATCGCCCAAAAGTCGGCGAGGTCGATGTATTGGTTTACGGTCACCGGTTTACTAGTTGAGCCAATATCGATTTGCACTTGAAAGCCGACCGCACTCGACCATCCATTTGGCAGAGTGCCGGCCGGATACACAGCGTTGACGGGATGCACAACACCGTCCACGGTGAGGGTATCGTAATACATGCAGGGTTTGCCGCTGCATCGATCGGTGTCCCCAGTGACGCGATGAACATCCCATCGCAAATGGTGCCATTCCTTCGGCTTCAGGGCGCACTTAACCGGGGTATTCATCCAATGGCCGTGGAGCTGATCAAATACCTGCCACAAGCCGTCGACCTGATTGCACTGCGATCCCCACATAAATTCGATTCCTGCGGACTTCGAGAAATTGAACTGATCAAATTCGAATGATCCCGCAGCGGAGGCATCAGCCGCCAGGTAGACCCAGAGACTAGTGCTAAGGGAGGTTGCGCTGTCGTCGGCCCCTGCAATGTACGTCCACAATGCATTGCTGTATTCCGGACCGCTGATTGAAACCTCCATCGAGTGGCCATCCTTCGCCGGATGCACATGGTCGATTGTGTGCGAGGTTTTGGTGGGGATTCCATTTCCTCCGGGGTTGCAGGTTGGCAGTACACAAACCGGCTTCCATCCGTTCATCGAGTCGTTAACGTTCAGCCGGGTGACGTTCGTATCATCGAACGGCACTTGTGCTGCAACCAATGTGGAAAAAAGTGCGGCCAGGCAGAACCCAGCGAGAACTCTATGCGCGGTACTCATGTTCATCTCCGAAGTGGCGGGAATTTGAGCGGAAACGATCCAGCCTCAAACGGCGACCAAGTTCGTCCGGCTAATCGCTTCGCCCCGGGGCAACCTACCTGAGCGGTGGGGCGTTCTCCAGATGCCAGAAGTACATAAACGTGATTGGGGTCACCGGGGAGAGTGTAAAAAGTTCTTTCGTCGCTCTATCGGGGCGCGGCAGCCGGCTTCGGGTCGCGGATCTTCGGGCCGGACACGAACTCGTTCCCCGCGATTATGTAGCGTAGCGGGCGCTCGGCTGCTTTGGTGATGCCGATTCGCGGTGTAGTCAGAATACGGCGGACGCGGTATGCGTCATCCGCGATGAACAGATCTGAAGATGCGCTGGTCAGGTCCTTGCCGTTATCCCGTTCGCGCGTAATGCCAAACGCCTCGGCCAACCGGCCGGGACCGCTGCTCAACTTGCGCAAGTCGCGGGGTGAATTGATCAACACGTTTCGCAGCCGCGCCATTTCTTCAATCCCAGCCAGCGGCTCGACGGCGCGGAACAGAATCCCGCCGGCTACTCCATCCGGCAAACAGGACACATTCAGACAATAGTGATTGCCATAGATGAAGTAAACGTAGGCGTACCCGGGAGGCCCGAACAGCACGGCATTACGCGCCGTCCGCCCGGCAAACGAGTGTGCAGCGGGGTCGTCTTCTCCCAAATACGCTTCGACTTCAACAACGCGAGCGGCCAGAAGTTGACCTGCTTCCTTCCGCACCAGCACTTTGCCGAGCAGTTCGCGGCTCACTCGGCGGGGATCGCGATTGTAGAACTCACGCGATAACGGACTTCGAAGAGACTTGGGCACGATCAAAGTTCCCTGATCCGCAGCACGCCTCTCATTTAGGCCCGCTTTTGCCGGGATGAGAGCAGGGCGAGAATTTCACGGAGTCCTTGCCGGATTTGCTTCAGATCAGGGGCGGCGCGTTCAGGGAAAGGCAGGGGCGCCTGTTTCTTTTCGCCCTTGTGGTCGGCGCGCAAATGCTGCCGAGCGCCAGCGATGGTGAACCCTTCCTCGTAAAGAAGTTTTTTTATGCGGAGGACGCCTTCAACGTCTTTGTGGCGATACATGCGCTGTCCGGTGCTGCCCTTAACTGGTTTGAGTTGCGGAAACTCGGTCTCCCAGAACCGCAGAACGTACGCTGGCAAACGACAAAGCTGGGCAACTTCTCCGATCCGGAAATAGAGCTTGTCCGGGATCACCACGTCGGCGGTCTTGACAGATTTCGCCGCGGCTTTGTTGCGAGCGCTCATTGAGCTTCTTGAAGTGGCCTGCATCGCAGACTGGGCCCCACCCCTATCCGCGTTTCTAGCACGACCGGGCGTCTGGGACAACCCCTCATTTCTGGCGAACCTCTCTTCTTGGCTCCTGTCTTTTGCGGATCAGATTAAAAAACCCCCGGAGAGGTGCTTCTCTCGAGAGGCTTTTCGGATCTTTCTGTTTTACGCGAGGTATCGTCTCGCCGACGGTTAGTGTTTCTTTTTCTTGGCAGCCTTTTTCTTTGCTGGCATGAGGTTTCCTCCGTGAACAATTTTCCCTTGAAAAGGGGGCCCAAATTCAAAATCGTTGCCCAATTGTGGTAGGCACAACGATGCTACCCCAAGATATTGAGGACTATTAGTTTCATTGTCAACAGAATTCTTCGATGCTGAGGTTCCATTTCAGCGACTGGGTGGTCGTGGTGTCGTACACTTGCAACCGTCGTTTCATTCCGCCATGCGTTCCGCCACAAGACGGGATCCCATCGAACTGGAGATATTCAAGAACATCTATCACTCCATTGCGGAAGAGATGGGTGCGGCCCTCCGCCGTACCGCTTTTTCGCCCAACATCAAGGAACGCCGTGACTACTCCTGTGCAGTCTTCGACTCAGGCGGCGAAGTGATTGCGATGGGCGATCACATGCCGGTTCACCTGGGCTCGATGCCGATGTCGCTGCGCGCTGCAATCGATCATTTCGATCTCGAACCCGGAGACATGGCGATGTTGAACGATCCCTTTCGTGGCGGAACCCATTTGCCCGACATCACGTTGGTGGCGCCGGTGCATGTGCGGTCGAGAAACTCTCGTGCGAAAGTGAAAAGCATGCGGCCCGATTTCTATGTCGCCTCACGTGCGCACCACGCGGACGTCGGTGGCGTTTATCCGGGTTCAATGGGTCTTTGTCGCGAAATCTACCAGGAAGGATTTCGGATTCCTCCGGTGAAGATCATGCGCGCTGGGAAAATGCAGTCCGATATTCTCGCATTGCTTCTGAGCAACGTCCGCACGCCGCAGGAGCGCGAGGGCGACCTGGGCGCGCAGATCGCCGCGTGTCACACGGGAGCGCAGCGCTTAACCGAAGTCTGTAGCCGATACGGTTTGGGTCGCGCCCAAAAAGCGGTGCGTGAGTTGCTCAATTACTCCGAAGACATGATGCGGAGATTCCTCAACCAAGTGCCGAGCGGAACCTACAGGGCGGAAGATTTCCTGGACAATGATGGAATTAGCCAGAGACCGGTGAAGATCGCGGTGACGCTAAGGTTTCATGCGCGGGGCCGGTCTTCAGGCCGACTCGGGACAGGTCGAACACCCGTCTCCGCCCGAGTGGTGACGGTTGACTTTACCGGCAGCGATCCGCAGGTCCAGGGTAGCGTGAATGCTGTGCAGGCAATCACATATTCGGCTTGTTTTTATGTTTTCCGCTGTCTGCTGGCGGAAGACGTGCCGGCGACTGCCGGACTGATGCGCCCGATTGAAGTGATCGCACCCGAAGGAACCGTGGTCAACGCCCGCCCTCCGGCTGCCGTAGCTGGCGGGAATGTGGAAACCTCACAGCGCATTGTGGACGTCTTGTTGCGGGCGCTGGCGCAAGCGATCCCTGAGCGGATCCCCGCGGCAGCATCGGGAACCATGAACAATCTGACCGTTGGCGGGATTGATCCCCGAACCAACGAACCCTTTGCTTATTACGAGACTGTCGCGGGCGGCATGGGGGCGCGACCATCAAAGCCTGGGGTTTCCGGTGTACACACGCACATGACGAACTCGCTCAATACGCCCGCTGAGGCGTTGGAATATGCGTATCCGCTGCGCGTGGGGCAGTATTCACTGCGTCGCGGTAGTGGCGGTGAAGGGAAATATCGGGGCGGAGATGGAATTATTCGCGATATCGAAGTTCTCACAGAGGCCGAGGTCACGCTTTTATCCGACCGGCGCCAGCAGAGACCGTACGGGCTGGCGGGCGGTAAGGATGGCGCGCCGGGCAAAGCCATGGTCATTCGCAACGATGGCTCTTCACAAGAGATGCCGGGCAAATTCAACGCTCGATTGCGCAAAGGCGAACGGATTCGCATTGAGACGCCGGGCGGCGGTGGATGGGGTGAGTGAGTCGCGTTTCCTAACTCAGACTGCTTGGGAAGAATCCCTGTGCTTCGAAACGAATCCAACTTAAGATCGAATTCACATCCAAATCTAAGGGGGAAGCCTGACAATGAATGCCGACATTGCGACACATTACCTGGATGAACTCCGCCGGCAGTTCAATGGGCACAAACGTTTGGCTGAACGTGCCATGGCGCAACTGAGGGACGAAGAATTTTTCATCGCGCTCGATCCCGAATCGAATTCCATCGCAGTCCTGGTCAAACACCTGGCTGGCAATATGCGCTCGCGGTTTACCGACTTCCTCACCACCGACGGCGAGAAGCCGGACCGCAACCGCGATCAGGAATTTGAAATAAGCGCCGCCACTACTCGCGCGGATGTAATGCGCTGGTGGGAGGAAGGTTGGGCGTGTGTCTTCGCAGCTATCAAAGCTCTTAAGCCCGAGGATGTCATGCGCACGGTTACGATTCGCGGCGAGCCGCATACCGTGCTGCAAGCCACCAATCGGCAGATCGCCCACTATGCGCAGCACACCGGACAGATCGTTTTTCTGGCCAAGCATTTTCGTTCAAGCGACTGGAAAGCTCTGAGCGTTCCAAGAGGAAAGTCGAAAGATCTGAGTGCCATCGTTGCGAAGTCTGACAAAGGCTTGCTCCGGGAAAACTCGGGGGAGCGTTGACCTTGCCGCACCCGCGCTTTTCGCTGACCTGCCCGGTGGGGTGCTAGAATTCAGAGTTTTGGTTTTGAATCTGAAGTCATAAGTAAAGGTAGGTTCATGTCCGAAACTATGCTGGCGGTCGTAAAAGAGAAGGCCGCACCCGGGGCGGAGATTCGAGAAGTTAAGATTCCCGCGTTCGGACGTAATGACGTTCTGGTCAAGGTCAAGGTTGCGTCCATTTGCGGCACCGACCTGCACATCTACGAGTGGGATCGCTGGGCGCAGAAGCGAATTCACCCGCCGCTCATCCCTGGCCACGAATTCTGCGGCGAGGTCGTGGCTTTTGGTGATGAGGTCACGAGCGTCAAGGAAGGCGATTTCGTTTCGGCTGAGATGCATGTGGCTTGCGGCAAGTGCCTGCAGTGCCGCACAGGCGAAGCGCACATTTGCCAGAACGTGAAGATCATCGGGGTCGACGCTGATGGCGCGTTCGCGGAGTACGTGGTTATTCCGGAATCGAATATCTGGAAGCTCGATCCTGCGATCCCGCAGGAGTACGCGTCCATCCTCGATCCGTTAGGCAACGCGGTTCACACGGTGCTGGCGGGCGAGGTTGCGGCCAAGACCGTTGCCGTTACCGGATGCGGCCCTATCGGACTGTTCTCGATCGCAGTGGCGCGAGCCGTGGGTGCAGCCCAAGTGTTTGCTATCGAGGTAAATGAACACCGGCGACGGCTCGCGGAAAAGATGCACGCGGATTTAGCGCTCGATCCGTCGAAGCAGGACGTGAAGTCCATCATCATGGAGCGAACTGGCGGTCTGGGCGTAGACGCAGTGCTCGAAATGGCGGGGCATCCCGACGCGATTCGAACTGCATTCGACATTGTGCGGCGGGGCGGACGAATTTCCCTGCTCGGTCTCACCTCGAAACCAATCTCTCTCAACTTTTCCGAAGACATTATTTTTAAGGGCATCACCATCCAGGGCATAAATGGGCGCCGAATGTACCAGACTTGGTATCAGATGACGGCGTTGCTCAAGAACGGAAAGCTCGATCTGCACCCGGTAATCACGGACCGCATCGCGATGAAGGATTTTTCCACCGCAATGGAGCGCTTGAGAACGGGAGAGGCAAGCAAAATCTTGGTTTATCCGAATGGAACGCAGCCGGCCAAATAGTCCACGCTCTTCGCTCAGGCTTCGGCGGGCATGGCCACAATTCTCTTCTGGATTGCGTAGGTCACCAGTTGAGCCTTGTTGTGGATGTCGAGTTTCCGCATCAAATTGAACCTGTGAGCTTCCACGGTCTTGACGCTGAGGCCGAGCAGACCGGCAATCCTTCTGGCCGAGTTGCCCTCCGCAATCATTCTCACAACTTCGCGCTCTCGAGGCGTCAGGTTAGAACGACGTGAGTTCGTGCGCTGCTCCACAAACACAACTCCCCTTGGATCAACATAGATCGGATATGGCTCCCTGACGGCAAAAAGCACGCCGGACAGCCCGAGACGTTCTTAATACGGTTGTGAGTATTGTACAAGTCTTCTGCTGCGTTCGTCACGAAAAAAATCTTCCCGGCAAGACAAACGCAAGGCAAGACCAAGCTGTTACTTCATCGGATACAATCCAGAGCAATGCTCCGTTATTTTACAGCTGGAGAATCTCATGGTGAGTCGCTGGTCGCCTTCTTGTCGGGGGTGCCGGCCGGATTGAAAGTTGATCAGACCTTTCTGGATCGCGAACTCTGGCGTCGTCAGCAGGGCTACGGCCGAGGCGGTCGTATGAAAATCGAGCGCGACACAGCTCATATCCTTTCAGGAGTTCGCCATGGTATGACCATCGGTTCACCTATCGCTGTGCTTTTGGAAAATAGAGATTGGAAAAACTGGCAGGATTCCCTACCGGTGGAGGAAGGCGATCCAGCCAAGCACAAACGCGTGGCTTCGCCGAGACCTGGCCATGCGGATCTGGCGGGAGCGCTGAAGTACAATTTTACGGACGCGCGGTACGTATTAGAACGCGCCTCAGCGCGGGAATCAGCGGCGCGAGTTGCGATTGGCGGCCTGGCGAAATTACTGGCCCGCGAATTTGGAATTGAAATCCTCAGCCACGTGATCTCCGTGGGCAATGCGTCAATTGAAGGCTCAGAGATTCCCTGGGCGCGTATTGTTCCGTTGCGGGACCGCGAGGAAGTTCTGCTCAATTGCGCCGATGCGGATGCTGAATCGCGCATGAAGGAAGAAGTTGACCGAGTGCTTAAAACGGGAGATTCCGTCGGCGGGGTGTTTGAAGTAGTTGCCCATAATGTTCCTCCCGGGCTGGGCACGTACGCGCAATGGGATGAGCGTCTGGATGCGTTGCTGGCGGCTGCGGTAATGTCATTGCAAGCGGTAAAGGCGGTCGAGATCGGCTCTGGTATCACCGCGGCCGCTTCCCTCGGTTCCGCCGTGCATGATGAAATAGGGTATAAAGAGTCCGCTGGGTTTGCCGGGTTTACCCGCAGCCGGAACAATGCCGGAGGAATCGAAGGCGGCGTATCGAACGGAGAGGAGGTGCGCGTGCGAGGCTACCTGAAACCAATTTCCACGTTGCGCCGCCCGTTGCAGTCGGTGGATTTTGCCACCCGTGAGCCGGTGAAAGCCGCCTACGAACGTTCGGATGTGTGCGTGGTGCCGGCGGCAGGCGTGGCCGCAGAAGCCATGGTGGCATTAACGTTGGCACGCTGTGCGCTCGAAAAATTTGGCGGCGACTCCTTGGGAGAAACATTGCGAAACTTTAAAGGCTATTCCGAGCAGTTAAGAAAATACTAGCTACGAACCACTCCATGATCTATCCCATCGTAAAGTTTGGAAATCCAGTTCTGGAAAAGCCGGCGGAACCGGTTACAGTTTTTGACGCCGAATTGAAGAAGCTGGTCGAGGATATGTTCGAATCGATGTATGAGGCCCACGGAGTCGGCCTTGCGGCGCCCCAAATCGGAATCTCGAAACGGCTCGCGGTCATCGATGTGACCTTCAAGGAAGACCCCGATGCCAAACTGGTGTTGGCGAATCCCGAGATTCTTCACACCGAGGGCAAGCACACTCAACCGGAAGGTTGCCTCAGCATTCCCGAGTTTCGTGAGCCCGTCAGCCGTCCGCGCAAGGTGACGATTCGAGCTCAGGATGTGAACGGAAAATGGTACGAGAAAACCACTGATGAAGGTGAAGAACTGCTCGCCCGCGCGTTTCTTCACGAAACCGAACACTTGAATGGCAAGCTTTACATCAGTCACATCAGCGCGCTGAAACGTGACCTGATGAAGCGTAAGATCCGCAAGCTGATAAAAGCGGGAGAGTGGTAGGGATTGAATCATTGAGTGATTGACTCATTGAATGGACTTAATGACTCAATGGATCAATCCGTCACTCTCGTCTTTTGTGGCACGCCTCGCTTTGCCGTCCCTACGCTGGAGGCGCTGGTTTACGCCGGCTTCCCAGTTCGTCTGGTGGTGACTCAGCCGGACAAGCCTCGCGGACGAGGCCTCGCGCTGGCTCCATCCGCAGTAAAGGAATCGGCTCTTGCGCTGCGATTGCCGGTCATGCAACCGGAGAGCATTAAGAACGATGACGAATTTCGAGCCCGGCTTACTACCCTCAAGCCCGATGCAATCATTGTGGTCGGTTATGGGCGCATCATTCCGCAGTGGATGGTCGACCTGCCGCCTCTCGGCAACATCAATCTGCATGCTTCTCTGCTGCCCAAGTATCGCGGGGCTGCCCCCATTCAGTGGGCGATTGCTCGTGGCGAATCTGTAACCGGGGTCACAACCATGCGAATTGATGCGGGACTCGATACCGGCGACGTCCTGCTGCAGAAAGAAGTTCCCATCGACCCCGCGGATACTGCCGAGACTCTTGCTCCCAGACTGGCTGCAATCGGCGCGGACCTGACGGTCGAAACCCTGCGCGGGCTGCAGGCGGGGACGATCGAGCCGCGCCCGCAAGATCACGCGAAAGCGACGCTCGCACCCATCCTAAAAAAAGAAGACGGCCGGATCGATTTTCGCCAAACTGCGGAAGAAATCTACAATCGCCTGCGCGGGTTCCAGCCTTGGCCCGGTGCCTTCACGAGCTTTCGTGGCAAGAATCTGCAGGTCTGGGATGCGGCGCCGGTTCAGCGTTCCCTATCGCCGGGAGAACTTCTGGTCGAAAACAATCACCTGTTTGCGGGATGCCGGGAAAGCGCGTTAACGCTGCTCGAAGTACAACCGGAGGGCAAGAAGCGCATGCCAGCGGGAGACTTCGTTCACGGCTATCGGCCCCGAAGCGGCGAGGAGCTGGGCTTGTAACTGACCGCCGACTCCTAAGAACCGAGAACTGAATGCCCATCTCTCCAGCTCGCATCGCAGCCTTCGATATTCTGCTTCGAGTTGAGCGCGAGGACTCGTACGCGTCGGAACTCTTGCACGCTTCACAGTACGCGAATATTTCTTCCGCCGATCACGGCCTGGCTACTGAGTTGGTTATGGGCGTTCTCCGCTGGCGATCCTTGTTGGACAACCGCGTCGCTGAACGCTCTTCACAGAACCTCACCCGATTCGACCCAGAGGTCCTTACCGCTTTGCGCCTGGGCGCTTACCAATTGCTGTTTTTGGATCGTATCCCCGAGCGTGCGGCCGTTCACGAGAGCGTCGAGTTAGTAAAGCGCGCCAGGAAACGGTCGGCAGTGCCGTTTACGAACGCTGTTTTGAGAAAGCTTGCTGGATTCCCGCGGGACCGTGACGCCGCTTCTGCCATCGGCAAAGCTCAAACTCCAGCGGAATTGGCTGCGGCGTCCGCGCACCCGCTTTGGCTAGTCGAACGCTGGATTCACGAATTCGGGTTTGAGACCGCGAGAGAAGTCTGCACTTACGACCAGCGAATTCCAGAAACTGCCATCCGCATCTCCGATGCCGCGACTGCCGACGAGATTCGGAGCCAGAAAATCCAGTTGTCTCATGGGCATCTGCTGACGTCGGCGTATCGCGTCGTTTCTGGCGATCTCACCAGCACGCGTTTATTCCGCGAAGGCCGGGTTGTGATCATGGATGAAGCGTCGCAATTGGCCTCGCTACTCGTCGGGCAGGGTACGAACATTCTCGACTGTTGCGCCGCGCCCGGCGGGAAAACGCGAACCCTGGCCGAGCGCAATCCCGGCGCAAGCATTATTGCGATAGAGTTGCATGCCCACCGCGCTCTGATGTTGCGCAAACTCGTGACCGCAGCCAACGTTCAGGTGATCGCTGGGGATGCTCGCAACTCTCCCCTGACTGCGCTCTTCGACTGCGTGCTGGCCGATGTGCCTTGCTCGGGCACAGGCACGCTGGCCCGCAATCCCGAGATTAAGTGGCGGCTCAGACCCGAAGATTTGAAAGACCTCCAAGGTCGCCAGGTATCTATCCTGCAATCCGCAATGCAGCGCGTGTCCCCAGGCGGCAGGATTGTCTATTCGACCTGTTCGCTGGAAACCGAGGAGAACTCAGCGGTCGTGGGGAAGGCAACGTCCATCGACCGTTCTTTCCGGGTGGTCGATTGCCGAGTCGAACTCGAACGGCTTCGCTCCCAAGGTGAATTGCGATGGGAGGACATCAATTCACTCACCAGCGGACCGTACCTGCGAACCATTCCCGGAGTACATCCCTGTGATGGTTTCTTCGCAGCGATTCTGCAGAGAATCTAGGCGCGAATTCTCGCGGAATTATGCTGATAAAACCTGGTCTTATGATCTGCGTTCATCCCTGAAAATCTGCGACCAGGCTTAGCGGACCTCGAAGTTGATGGCTGAACCCGCGACGATCTTGGCTCCAGGCGCAGGATTCTGCGAGACGATAACGCTAGCCGGTGTGGGCTGCGGCGGCGGTACCGGCGGGGAGGGCGGTGTGGTGATTGCCGGCTCTGCTGCCGGCGCAGCGGGCGATGAAGCTGCGGGAGCAATGCCGACGCTGCCTAATCGGAAACCCGAATCCTGCAACACCAGGGTTACCCCTCCTAGCGCCTGCCCGGTAAAGTTGGGCATCAGAAAGGCTTGCGGTGGCGCAGATTCAGCCGTCAAAAGACTGATCTTGGGCGCCGCGATGCCGCTGGCGTTCGGCGCAGGGCTTTGGCCCAGCACCTGGTCTGAGGGTGGGCCACGCATTTCGATCTGTGCCACCGAGCCTACATCCAATCCCCGGCGCAGTATATTAATCGCCGCCGCGCGCTGGCTTTCTCCCAGCACGTTCGGAATCTCCACACGCTGCGGTCCCAGACTGTCGGCGACCCGTATCTGCCAGCCCCGGCGCACCAGTGTGCCGGGAGGCGGAAGTTGCGAAAGAACTCTCCCCTCGGGAATCGATGCACTGTAGTACTGCCGTTCCACTTCCATTTGGAAACCGGCTGCGTCCGCGACTCTCCGCGCCTCAGGCGGCGCCTTGCCAACCAGGTTGGGCACGGACACCTCCCGTCCGTGAATGGCAAAGCGCATCGCCGTCAATGCTGACACCAGCGCAACCACCAGCAGCACCAGCGTAAGCAAGATGAATCGAAAAAAGGCTTTCATTGCGCACTGTAATTATAGCCAGAACTCGCGCGTCGGCCATCCACCCTTGGGAACTCGCTAAAACATGTGGCGACTGTCCGCGATCCGGGGTTGCGAGCCATCCTATACTGTATGAATGCCCTCCGAGGCTGATCTTATCGCGCTGTTGCAACGCTACTGGGGCTACAGCACCTTCCGGCCCTTGCAGGAAAAGATTGTGCTCAGCCTGCTCGGCGGCCGCGATACCTGCGTGGTCATGCCCACCGGAGGCGGCAAGTCGCTATGTTACCAACTGCCCACGCTGGCCTCAGGCAAAACCGCCATCGTGATCTCACCTCTGATCGCGCTGATGCAGGACCAGGCAGCGCAGCTTGCGCAAATGGGGATTCCCGCCGCCGTTCTGAACAGCACGCAGACGAGTGGGGAGCAATCGGAAGTCACGAAAAAAGCCTGCGCGGGAGAATATCGTCTGCTGTATCTCTCGCCTGAGCGATTGGTTCGGACGGACACGGTTTCGTTGTTGCGGCGCATCCCGATTGGATACTTTGCCATCGACGAGGCCCATTGCATTTCAGAATGGGGACACGAGTTTCGCCCTGAGTACCGGCAGCTCAGTTCGTTGCGTGGCAACTTTCCCGAACTCCCCATCGCCGCCTTCACCGCAAGCGCAACTCGGCGGGTCCGCCACGACATCCTTACCCAGCTCCAACTCCGGGATCCAGCTAAATACATTGCGAGCTTTCATCGCTCCAATCTCCGGTATGTGGTACGGCGATGTGAATACGGCGAGCAGCCAGTACTGCTAGTGAATGCTCTCCGCGGCTACAGCCATGGCGCCATTATCGTGTATGCGCCGACCATCGCGCGGGTGGAAGAGACGGTTGATTTTCTCGAGGAGCAGGGTATTCCCGCCATCGCTTACCACGGCCAGATGGAAAAAGAGCAGCGGCGGCTGAACCAGGAGCGCTGGATGGCCGACGAGGTGCGCGTGCTGGTCGGGACGATCGCCTTCGGGTTGGGCATCAACAAGGCCACGGTGCGCGCGGTCGTTCACCTCTCGTTGCCCCAATCGATCGAGCAGTATTACCAGGAAGCCGGCCGCGCCGGCCGCGACGGCTTGCCCGCCGATTGCCTGCTGCTGTGGCAGAAACGCGATGCCGGTTTGCTGGCGTACTTCATCGACAAGATCGCCGACGCCGCCGAGAAACAGCGCGCGTGGGAGCGCTACCATACCATTCGACGCTTCGTGGATTCCGCGAGTTGCCGTCATCGTGAAATATGCCTGCATTTTGGGGAGACTCCGAAGTGGACGTCGTGCGAAGCCTGTGATGTATGCAGCGGGTTGCCCGCGTTTTTGTTCGCGCCTCCGCCCACCGGGCGAACCCGGCGACGAAAGGGTTCTGCCGATACGAGTGCCGCCGTGCTGCGGCAGGTCGTTGCGCCGGGCTCAAAGAGCCCGGAAGCTTCCCTTCCGGCCTCCGAGGTTGATGCCGGTTTGCGCGAGTACCTTCGCGAGTGGCGACGCAGAGCGGCACAACAAGACAAAGTTGCTTCTTTCGTGATCATGCACGACAGTTCACTCGACGAGATTTGCCGGCGTCACCCGGCTTCGCTGGCGGAGATCCGCGGTATTCCGGGATTCGGCGAGAGGAAAACCGAACGCTACGGCCAGCAGATTCTGCAGGCACTGGCGGAATTCAACAAGGGCGCGCGCGCCAGCGCGCCGATGGAGGTAAAGTCGAAGCCCACCGAAGAAACCATTCGCCTGCTGGGTGAAGGGCGCTCGTTTCTTGAGATCGCAAACCTTCGCGGCCGCCAACTCGGTTCGATAGTCGGGCTGATCGCGAATCTGGTGGAAAAAGGAGAGCTGCAATTCCAGCCGGAGTGGGTTGACGACGCCAAATTGAAGAGCATCGAAGAAGCCTGCGCGCGGCTGGGGATTGGAGCGCTGAAGCCGATCAAAGACGCTCTACCGCCCGACATGACTTATGAAGAGATCCGCCTGGTTGTCGCAAAACTCCGTAGTCAGCCACAAAAATCCGCATAGTCAATGGAGGCAACTGCAGAGCGTCGCGCTGCAGGCCGACAAGGAGTCCAACCCCTACGCATTCGAGCTCTGGTTTATCATGAGCTTGTTTCTGAAACCCTATTCTGAGGCTTCATCATGAGCGCTCCCACAATCCCCGCAGAGAAAACACGCCTGACCCGCGAAGAAATCAATCGCAAGCAGAAGGAATACATATTCCCGTCGGTTACGACTTACTACTCTGATCCGCTGCCCATGGACCACGCCCTGATGCAGCACGTTTGGGACGTCGAGGGCAAGAAATATCTCGACTTCTTTGGCGGCATCGTGACCATTAGTGTTGGCCACGGCAATCCGCGCGTCACTTCGCGGACGAAAGCTCAGATCGATCGTCTACAGCACGTCTCCACCTTGTTCCCCAATGAGCCAATGGTGATGCTGGCGGAAAAGCTGGCGCAGATCACGCCGGGAGCGCTCAAAAAGTCCTATTTCACGAACAGCGGCACGGAGGCCAATGAGACCGCAATTCAAACCGCGCGCATGCACACCGGAAACTTCGAAGTGGTCGCGCTGCGCCATGGCTACAGCGGGCGCTCTTCGCTGGCACGCGGGCTGAATGGCATGAGCACATGGCGGCGGGGCACGATCGAGGTTGGCATTGTTCACGCTATGAATCCATACTGCTACCGTTGCCCGCTGGGGCTAAAGTATCCCGACTGCGAGGTCGCGTGCGCCAAGGATATTGAGAACACGATTCAATTCTCGACTTCGGGACGCATCGCAGCTTTTCTCGCTGAGCCAATCCAGGGTGTCGCCGGCTTCGTCACGCCACCAAAAGAATATTTCAAAATGGCTTTCAACATTGTGAAGCAATACGGTGGCGACTTCATCGCCGACGAAGTGCAAACCGGCTGGGGACGCACAGGCCGCAAATGGTTCGGAATCGAACACTGGGAAGTTGAGCCGGACATGATTACGGCAGCCAAAGGCATGGGAAACGGCGTACCCATTGGGCTGACGGTTGCCAAGCCTGAGATTGCCGATTCATTTCAGGGTCTGACGATCTCGACGTTCGGCGGAAATCCCGTTACTTGCGCGACCGCGAAGGCTGTCATCGACGTGATCGAAGAAGACGATCTGCGAACCAATGCCGCTGAAGTTGGCGGCTATTGCCGCCAAAAACTCGAAGAACTGCAGCAGAAGCATCCGCTGATCGGCGACGTGCGTGGCATGGGCCTCATGCAGGCGCTCGAGTTGGTCGAGGACCGTACGACCAAGCAGCCGTCACCAGCAGACACAAGTGCCTTGATGGAGGAAGCTCGTAAACGCGGCCTCTTGGTCGGCAAAGGCGGCTTCTATGGAAACGTCATCCGCATGTCTCCGCCGTTGAACATTTCGAAGTCGGATGTCGACGAGGCTGTGCGTATTTTGGACGAGAGTTTTGCGGCTGTGAAGAATTAAACTTTCGCGGCGATTTGGGTGATTTAATCCGGATCCGAGCATCAGTGCGCTTCTTCCGCCGCAGGCGCAGTATCCGCAGTGTCTACTTGTACCGGCCTGGGCGGCAAATCGGGCATGGGCTGAAACGCTCCCGGATCTTTTCCCGCCAGCGCGACTTTCATGAAATCCATCCAGATGGGGAGCGCGGCGCGGGATCCGGTTTCTTTGGCACCCAGTGATTTTTTCTCGTCGTATCCAATCCAAACCCCGGTGGTCATCGCGGGAGAGAAACCGACAAACCAGGCATCGGTGAAATCGTTGGTCGTGCCGGTCTTGCCCGCGAGAGGATACTTCAGGCTGGAGGCGGCGATTCCGGTTCCATGCAAGACCACTTCGCGCAGCATGGAGGTCATGATGCGCGCCGTGCGAGCGCTGATCACGTCTTTCACGTCCGGAAAATCTTCCTCCAGCACGCGACCTTCGTAGTCCTCAACTTTCGTGATGTAGCGGGGCACAATGCGGACGCCATCATTCGGGAATACGCTGAAGGCCGATGTCTGCTCGAACAGCGTCACTTCGGCCGCTCCCAGCGCCACGGGCAGGTAGGCTGGAATATTGGAGGTAATTCCAAAGCGATGCGCGTAGTCAATCACGGTTCTTATTCCGACGCGGTCGGCTAACTTGAGCGCGGGAATATTCCGTGATTGCGCGAGCGCCCGCCGCAGTGTGATGGTGCCTTCAAACTTCTCATCGTAATTGTGCGGAGTGTAAGGGCCGGATGCAGTCTGGAAGGTGACAGGTGCGTCGAGGATGGTGTCGTCCGGCCTGGCTCCCTGATCGATGGCGGCCGTATAAACATACGGTTTGAACGACGAGCCCACTTGCCGCAGCGCCTGGGTAGCGCGGTCGAACTTAGAAAGTTCAAAGTCGCGGCCACCAACCATGGCCTTGATCTCGCCGGTGGCATTGTCGATCGCGATTAATGCGCCCTGCGTGCCCGAATCCTGCTCCAGGCTCACTCGCGCCTTGCCATCGTTGCCGAGGGCCACGATTTTCAAGTACGCAATGTCACCCAGCTTCAGAATCTCCGGAAGCTTCCGCTGCGTCCAGGCCGCATCGGCTGGCGTGAGGGTCGCAGTATATCGGCCGAACTTGACGGTGGCTGATCCGGATGCGACTGATATCACCAAAGCGTGGACATAGCCGTTGACCTCGGGTTCCTCTTCCCAATCAGGATGCTGGTAGCTGACAAGAGTTGCGCCCTCGGCCAATACGTTTTCCAGATGCCCCTTCCAGCCATGACGGCGTTCATAGGCGGCCAGACCGTCAAGCACGGCCCGGTTCGCGGTCCGCTGCAAATCCATGTCCAGCGACGTGTAAACCCTCAAGCCGCCCTCTAGAACCTGGTTGCTGCCATATTTGTTTTCCAGATAGCGTCGAATTTCTTCGACAAAATATGGCGCCAGCGAGTTAGGATCGTGCTGCAGTCTTAACTCGATGGGTTTGTCGCGAGCCTCGATAGCTTGTCGCGCTGTGATCTTCCCGTCTTCGAGCATGCCATTGATGACCAGGTTGCGGCGCTTAATCGCGCGATCGGGATGATTAATTGGCGAATAATATCCCGGCGCTTTCGGTAGTCCCGCGAGCAGGGCAGCTTCGTCTAGCGCGAGCTGCTTGGCAGGCTTGCCGAAGTAATACTCCGAGGCGGCTTCAAAGCCGTAGACTCCATGCCCGAGAAAAATCTGGTTAGCATAAAGGGTGAAGATCTGTTCCTTGGTGAAGCGCCGCTCGATTTGAATGGCCAGCAAGGCTTCCTCAATCTTGCGGTGAAACGAGCGATCAGGTGAAAGAAACAGGTTGCGCGCAAGCTGCATGGTGAGAGTCGACGCGCCTTGCACTCTGCCACCGGATTCAATGTCGCGGTATGCAGCGCCCGCGATTCGCCAAACATTGATGCCCCAGTGGCGATAAAAATCTTTGTCTTCAATCGAAATCAAGGCGTTGCGCAACACCTGCGGAAAATCGTTGTAAGACGCGACCACCCGTCTTTGTAGCGCAAAAGAACCGATGATGCGGCCCTGCCCGTCGTAGAGCTCGGTAATGGAACTCGGACGGTAATGCTCCAACTCCTCGACCTGGGGAAGGTCAGTGGAATAGACCAGCAACAGTCCGGCGGTTGCGCCGACGAGCGCAGCCAACAGCACGAGCAGGCCAAACACGAGGCGGCCCACCAGTTTCCGTCCGGCGACTTCCACCGGTGGAAGGTCTTGATAGATGACCTTCATGAGAGATTGACCTCAGCATAGCACGGCGGCTTGCGCTTACTTAACCGAGAGCGATCGCGGGTCGCTCTGATTTCAGCGGATTATGCCGGACGTGGACATTTTGCCAAATCGCGGGCGCAAGTTGGGCCGCCGCTTGGGCAACGTGGCTATCGTCTTCTCACGCCGTTGCACTACAATGCTCTCGCCGACATCCGGCTCGCAGTTTACGATGTCAGAGAAGCTTTGGCGGCCACCAGCATCAGTTCGGCTTAAAGAGATTCCACTCTGCGGAATGGGACGACACGAGCCACCAACCACATGCCTCAACTTACCTATCTCGAAGCTATTCGTCAGGGAATCTGGGAGGAGATGGAACGCGATCCAACGGTCTTCTGCATTGGCGAGGACATCGGCATCTACGGAGGAGCGTTCAAAGTAACCGATGGCTTCATCGGTCGTTTTGGGCCTGAGCGCGTAATTGACACGCCGATTGCAGAATCTGCTATCGTCGGCGCGGCCTTCGGCGCGGCGCTTACCGGCATGCGCCCGGTTGCCGAGTTTCAGTTTATGGATTTCATCGGCTGCGCCTTCAACCAAATCGTGAACATGGTTGCCAAAGCCCACTACCGTTGGGGTGCGCCGGCGCCTCTGGTGATTCGCGGCCCCAGCGGTGGCAATGTCCACGGCGGCCCATTTCATTCACAGAATCCAGAGATGTGGTTTGTGCATGCGCCCGGGCTGAAAGTCGTCTGTCCAGCCGGCGCTTACGATGCGAAGGGGCTGATTAAGGCCGCGATTCGCGACAACAATCCAGTGATCTTCTTCGAGCACAAGTATCTTTATCGGCGGATCAAGGAAGAAGTTCCCGACGAAGATTACATCGTGCCGCTGGGCCAGGCCCGACTTGCGCGGGAGGGTCGCGACTTAAGCATCATTACTTATGCTGCGATGGTGCATGTCGCGCTGGAGGCCGCCCAGATTCTGGCGAAAGAGGGAACAGAAGCGGAAATCATCGACTTGCGCACACTCTCGCCGCTTGATCGCGACGCGATTGCCCGTACGGTGCGGAAAACGAACAAGGTGATCGTATTGCACGAGGATGTGCGAACCGGCGGCATCGCGGGTGAGATCGCGGCGACTATCAATGAAGAGGCGTTCGACGATCTCGATGGCCCTATTGTGCGCATCGCGGCGCAGGATTCTCCTGTGCCATTTTCCCCGCCTCAGGAAGAATATTTTCTGCCCAAGGTCATCGATGTTGTGCGGGAGGCGCGCCGGCTAAAGGCGTATTAGTGCGACTCATTCGCCGTCTTTCAGTCGTAAGCGTGACCCGGACTTACTTACACTGCACGTCGTCGTTGTAACATGAGGCGCGCAAGTCAAGCGGCCCAGGACGGCAAAGCTAGGAGGAGAAATGCGCAATTTCATTCTCGGAGTCGTGGTGACGCTGCTGATCCTCGGCTTGGGAGGACTGGCTCTGGCAACTCTTGGCCTGTTGCCGACCAACGCGGATGCGACTCCTCCTCCCCTGGAGCGTCGTATTCTCATAAGCACACTGGACGCTTCCATGGAGCGGCATGCGCCGCGAGTGAGCAATCCGATCCCGCCTACGGACGAGAACTTGATCGACGGCATGAAGATTTACACCATGAACTGTTCCACGTGCCACGGAACACTCGATAACAAGCCAAGCCCGCTGGAGAAGTCGTTCTATCCGCCGGTGCCTCAGCTGATTCTTGATCCGCTCGATGATCCTGAGTGGCACATTTACTACGCCGTCCGCACGGGCGTTCGCTATACGGGGATGCCGGCGTGGAATAAAGCGCTCAGCGACCAGGATATTTGGAAAGTCACGGCGTTTCTGTCACGAATACAAAAGCTGCCGCCAGGCGTGCAAGACCATTGGAAAAAATCATTTGGGGTTGGTCCGCTGGCTTCCGGTCCAGGAAAAGGCCAAGAAAAGTAGTCGTGGATGGCGGACCTCCGACCTTGGATATAATAAAAGGTTACGTTTGGTCCGGGATTTGCCACCGAGACCACGTGGAAGGAATTTATGCCTACCGATATCGTTATGCCCCAGATGGGCGAGTCCATTTTTGAGGGAACCATTACAAAGTGGCTGAAGAAGCCCGGCGATAAGGTGCAGCGCGACGAACCGCTGTTTGAGATCTCAACCGACAAGGTCGATGCGGAAATCCCGGCCCCCGCCTCGGGCATTCTACAGGACATCAAGGTGGTTGAGGGAAACACGGTTCAGGTGAATACCGTAGTCGGAACGATCGCTGGCGATGGCGAAGGGGCAGCTACCCCTTCTGGACCACCGAAGAATGTCCCGCTGCCGAAGACGCAAGTGGCTGCGCCTCCTCCGCCCGCGCCCGTCGAGCCCCAGGCAACTGCCGAACCTCCGCAGGAGGAAGACGAACACGCTCGGTCGTCGCCACTGGTTCGTAAAATTGCTCGTGAGCACAATGTGAATCTCTCACAGGTCACGGGCACTGGCATGGGCGGCCGCATAACCAAGCAAGACATCATGTCGTTTCTGGAGAGAGCGGAAAGCACGATTTCTCGCGCGAGTGCGCCTCCGGCAGCATTGCCGGTGCCTTCGCCGAGGCCAGCCCCCGCGCCTGCGGCAATCCCTGGCGATATGGTGCCGATGACCCAGATGCGCAAGATCATCGCTCAGCGAATGATTGAATCCCGCCGCACCAGTGCGCATGTGCACTGCATGTTCGAAGTCGACATTACTCGTATCGTGCAGCTGCGTAACAAAACCAAGTCTGCTTTTGAGCAGCGCCACGGCGCGCGGCTCACCTTCATGCCCTTCTTTGTCCGCGCCGTGATTATCGCGCTGCAGCAGTTCCCGATTGTAAACGCGTCCATCGAAAGCGAAAACATCCGCTATCACCGGCACGTCAATGTTGGGATTGCGGTCGCACTCGATTGGGGACTCATCGTCCCCGTGCTGAAAAATGCGGATGAGCTGAATTTTCTTGGCCTGCAACGCGGGATCTCCGACCTAGGCGAACGGGCGCGCTCAAAGAAGCTCAAGCCCGAAGAAGTAGAGGGGTCAACCTTCACCGTCACGAATCCCGGACAGTTTGGCGCCGTCTTTGGCTTGCCCATCATCAACCAGCCGAACTCGGCAATTATGGGAGTGGGCGGCATCACCAAAGTGCCTCTGGTCGTCACGGACAACGAGGGCAACGACTCCATCGCTATTCGTTCTGTGGTTCACTTGACGCTGGGCTACGACCACCGCCTCATTGACGGCGCAGTTGCGGATCAGTTCATGGCGTTTGTGAAGAAGACGCTGGAGAATTGGAGCGAAGAGGTCGGGTAGCGGCGGTAGTCGGCGGCTAGCCGAGTTGTCGATGAATGCGTTGGGGGACGGGTGTGCTAATACTCGACACTACTCCCGATGCACAGAAAGCCCGCGACACCTGGACAAAACTATTTGCTGTCCGTGGGGAACCGATCCGGGGACGTGACTATCAAT
Source organism: Terriglobales bacterium (assembly GCA_049585795.1). Classification (GTDB taxonomy): domain Bacteria; phylum Acidobacteriota; class Terriglobia; order Terriglobales; family Acidobacteriaceae; genus JABDBE01. The sequence goes on from JBAVAQ010000020.1 coordinate 99,635, forward strand.
CCGTTCGACAGTCGCACCGAGTACACAATGCCAGGCGAATAGTCGTGCGAAGACGCGCCCTCGGGCCGGTAAATATCAACAGTTGGTCCATTCACGACGACGATGTCTTGCTCTTGCGAGTTCATTGCCTCTTCTCACCTATCTTAAAGAACGAATCTTTCAGGGAGGAATTGCGAGTCGCGTTCTCTCCGACGACGCGATCTATGTCTGCATCGCTTAACTCTTTTGCGCCATCCTGAGGAGTGATGGTTGCGATACGAATCTTTCCGCCCACCTTGCCATCTTGGCTTGCCGTTTCGGCAATCACATAGGCAGCTAAGGCTTTAAGATGCTCAACGCTAGACCCGTTCTCGTAAAGCCTGTTAAGCAAGTATAGAGCGTATTGCGCGACGCCAACAAGGCCGAAGCCATAGTTGTGCAACATCGGAGCGAAATCGAGTTGGCTAAGAAGCTGGAAAATCCTCTGTTCTGTTGGCTTTCCGTGGTTGTCCACGTCGTATCCTGCCAGGAGGAGCTGCACGTCCGGTCGTACCGGGACAGTCAGACCAGGCAGCTGTTGCATGGCAAAACCAGAGAACATCTCGGCATATTTTTGCCGCATGACCATCCTGGTCTTGTCCATGATTGCGGTTACGCCTTCGGTCCCCTGAATCTCCTTAAGCACCGCTTCCATGAGTGACGCACCCAGTTCTCCGGAACCGGCTGTGAGTACAGCGGAGTATTTTGATGTGATGTAAAGCTTTTTCTGGGAGTCGTTCTGGGCTGTAAGGCCGCGAGGGTCTCCAAATGTGCCACGGCTGTCAGCAGCGACGACCAGGCCGTCCCCGCCTCTCAAACCCACAAGTAAAGTCATGGATGGGCTTATTCTTCCGGGGGGAAGGCCAGCAATTGTGTCAGCGAAGGCCATCGGTGTCAAGCCCCATTGATTTGGTGATAGCTTCAATTATCGGCTGCACGCGGGATTCCTTTAATGATTAGAAAATCCCCAGAAATCAATGCGTTTGGGGACGTTATCGTTGAAAGGCCCATGGCCTGCCGTCCTCACCGGGCCTTCGCCCAGACCGAAGCGTTTAAGCACTCAACCACGCCGTCGATGACCTTCCCCATACCGTCCTTGAACTTCTGCTGATCGACGATCTGTCGATTGGCGACTGCGTTGCTCATGGAAAGGGCTGTGTTTAAGAATGACAAGGCCGCATCTTTTTTCTCTGTCCCTGAGCGGTGGCCGAACAAACCTTCAATCCCATTCACCAGTGCTGGAACGAAGGCAATCGTTTGTAGAAGCGTACCTAGAAAGTCCATTTGCTAATCTCCTGAATTCGAAGCCAAGCCCTGCATCTGTTCGGAAACCTAAACGAAGCACCCAGCCAGTCGGGCGAAAGAGGGAGCTATTTCGGAAGGCTGCCCATGAGCGCTTTAGCGAGATACATGATCACTGCAAACAGGGCGCTTAGAGCCAACCCTCCGACCGCACCCGCCAGACCAGAGGTTACCGAGGCTTTGCCTTGCCGGTTGGACATCGCAGCGTTAACTTCGTCGCGCCATTTGTTGTGGTCTTTTATCTGACTCTCATACACTTCGCGCCCCACGAAACTAGCTTCTTTGAGGCGAGCGTCTTCGTGGGCATGGTTCCATAAATCGAGGCGCCGAAGCATCTCAATGTGGTCTAACTCTAGTGCTCTTTGGTTTAGCTTGAAACGCAGATCGACGCATGCCTGCTGTCGCTCTACCAATTCGCGGTCCGCTGCGCGCATGGCAAGCAGGTGCTCTTTCAAAGAGACAAAATTGTGTTCGTCGTTGAGATTCGACAAGAACCCTCCATATTTTTAAAATAGAGTTGGCGTCGCAGGCGGGGCGCCAGCATTCAGACTACCTGGGCAACCGATGAGGCGCATCAGGCGAGAATGGGAGCACTGGCGTGCACAAAGTCAGAGATCTTCGCCATCAGTTTCGGCTAGTCTGGATAATCCAAGTGTAGGGCCGCACTGTACCTCGAATATTTTGGCGGCACGGAATTGTCGTATTGTTGCAAATAGCAGTCCTGCACTCGAGATAATCGCGGAATCGCAAAAAGCCTGGGTCGTAAATCGTCCTACAAGGTTGCGATCATTGCCCGGGCCCCATCCAGCATCGCTCCAACGGACTTCAATTCCCCCGCCGCTAGCCGGCGCTAGGCTCGCGTCGATGCTAACGGTGGTCGAAGTGACTTGCGTGATTTGTGCTGCGGTCAAATCAGCCAAGTACGTTATCCCGACCTGCGCGTTGGTGTACTGGTTCACGAACAGGGAAGTTGTGCCTTTTGCTGCTTCGAACTCAAAAGCCAAAGCTTTGGCCGCGTCGTTCGCGAACTTGATCTTGTAGCTGAAGTGTTCACCTTCCGAATTGCTTACAGTAATCTCGACGTCACTCACAAACGCGGAAAATGCTGCACCCCGCGAGGGAACGGCTACGCTCAAGCCGTCTCCCGGGAAAACATCATTGGCGCCCCCGGGCAAAAAGTCGCTCCACACGTCATATTCGCCGGTCCACGCCGGACCCGTAGAGTCATCTAGAAGCGCGAGAGCAGCCATCTCGCAGTCTGCGTCGGTGCGTGCCGGTGGCTCTTTGGGATGGCGCACGGCTCCATGCAAGCCGTTGTCGATTCCGCGCTGTTGGGCAGCAATGCTCGCCGGATTTGTGATCCGCGCAAGGGCGTAGCCGAGACTCCTGTAATGAACCTCGATCAATTGGTCTGCCGCGGGCGCGTATTGCGGGTAAAACTCCAGGGTGGCGCTTGATGTGATCTCACACTCCCCGCCCTCCTCCAACGTGCCCACCATTTGCGTGATATAGCTTTGCCCGGGAAGCGCAGTGCGTACCTCAGCATCTACCGCTTGAATCAGGCGCGTAAACGCAATCGCACACTGCAAATTGGAAGAGTTCACCAAAGCACAGGTACAGAAATCCGGCGCACCGGAAATCACGCCGTCATACAACACGGTGGCGGGCGCGACCTGCGTCGCCGGGTTTGCAGGATCGATGTCCTGCAACTCCAATATGATCCGTACGTCTGCCGCGACCTCGGCCCCACCAATTCCCCCGCCTGCGGGATGAACCGACGAATGAAATATCTGCTGCCTTCGATAGATTTCCTGTGAATACAACCGAGTGGTCAACAGATAATGATGCCCCGCCGTTGTAGTAATCGGTGTGCCGGTGCCAACACCATTGACCAGCGCCTGAATATTCGATTGAGCCCCATTTGGCGTAATCTGAAACCCTGCGAGGCACCCCGCAACCGAAACCGCGCCAGGATACAATCCGCCCAGCACCCCACTGGAGGCGGCGCTGAACATTACATCCCCGTGCTCGATGATGAGCGCTCCTCCAAGTTCTACTTTTTCGGCCAACTGCGCCACCGTGGCTCCGTCTGCTCCCGTCCCCCCGGCAATGTAGAGTTCACCACCGCTTACCGAGATCACGTTGGAAGGATCAGTCACGCTCCATAAAGTGGGTTCGAGCGGCGAAATGAGGTATTCTTCGTCGAACAGAGTCGTATTTTTTTTGGTGAATGGGGTTTGAGAAAGATAGAATTTCAGGGTCAGTCCATCGCCCACGAAGTAGTCCGAAACGTAAGCTTCCGGTTCGCTTTCTCCGATCACCGTTACGTCATTGATCGTTCCGTCCACCGGTTGCAATTTCAATCCTTCGGGGCAGAATGTAGCGTCCGATTCGTTTAGGTCGTAGGCTGTCGCTCCCAATGGCGTAAGGATCAATGCTCCGTTCATGATTCGGTAGCTGGCTCGCGCCTGGATTGCGATTTCTGCCGCGTGCTGCGACCAGGTTTTTCTCGGGTTGGACGCATACCCTGCCAACATATCCAAATCCTGGACAGAGCTGGTATCCAAAACGCCGGGCATGAGATCCTCTGTCAATTGCCGGAGCGCATCGCCCGCGCTCCGGTCAAGAAAAGGGCAGCGGTCGGGAAGCCGTTTCTCGTCGAGTAACCCCTCGTCGCTCTGCGCCACTAGGTCGTAGCGGTAAACAGGGCCACGCTCTCCCCATCCCAGATACTCAAATATCGGAGATTGCATCAGATAGCCAGTGAAGACATCTTGTCCGTTGGTGAGCCCCAACGTGATTCGCGCTCCGGTGACGGGCACTACAAAATCAGTTGAGGCCGCCACCAGGCTGACGCGAAACTCGGAGGGCTGGTTCAATTTGCGGACTACCTGCGGGGAGCGCGATCCATCAATGGAAGACGTGTAGTCAATCGGCCCTAAGCCATCGAGATTGTCGATTTGTAATTTCATTTTGGATTTAAGAGAGAATCATGATCTGATTTGATCAAACCGGGCCTGAATTCGTTTAGTTGTTACGCTGACGGAACGGAAAAGCCTGCGGAAAACCCAAACTTCCGGCAAGTGCGCTCGAGACCGGGCGGCATCTTCTTTGGCTTTCGGTGAGCGAGTTTAAGAACGCAGAGTACTCGTGGGTTGTGTTTGGCCACTGCCGGCCGTGGAGTCCTACCGAATAATAGTCACGGTCGGAGTCCCTGCGCAAGGAACTCATACTCGCTTTCGATTGCCGGCGCAGACGCCTAATAAACTGCGGCCATCCCTGCAGGGAAGTAGCTGCGATAACACACCACTGTCTGACCGTCGTTTTCATCCACATGCGGCATCGCCTGAAACGCTGCATGCAGAGCTAGCGAAGAAATTGGCTTTGTGACTTCGATTTCTTCTTCCCGGTGAAACGCTTTAACCGCTCGGGGCTGCGCCGTCGGAGTCAGCGGCATCGACATTTCGATGGCCGTCGTCGGGCTGAGTCGCGGATAGTGAAAGCAAACTCGCCCTCCAGACTCTTCTTCCGCTACGAACAGAGCCGACCACTCCTGGAAAAACGATCCGCCTTCGCGATCGACGAACGCGACGACTTGTTGCACAGCAGCTCCAGAAAGGGGTGCTCCGCCGAGCAAGGGCTGAGCCAGCAGCAATGCAGTAACCGTCTGTTGTGCCACCCGGCCAACATTAAACGTTACTCGACGGACGTAATTGGGGTCACGGTTTACATCCGCAGGATCGCTAACGTAGGCGGCTGAAATACCCGTCCCCACATATCCGATCTGCTGCTGATAGTCTCCGTCCACGGCAACCATGGTTCCTACCGAGAACGCGTTTACCGCACCAACTCCCAGAACGATCTCGCTGGCCGTCGAACCTGGAAGAACTGCTACCGCTGCCAGAGGAGTTCCCCCCGAGGGCTGGGCGTTGGCATTCGGATCGGAAGCCAGCACATTCATGTGTTCAGATCCGCATGCCAGCGCCATTTGCAACTTGCCCCACTCCCGAAAATCGAACTCAATCCTTGCGTCGAGGGAACCACGGTATTGGCTTGCCGGCGATCCTGGAATGCCCGCTCGAAGTGGTTCGGTGAGGGTTGTACAGAAACGTTGGAAGTTGTCCACCCAGCCGAGATCAAGCCACGGTGCTGGCGGAGCGTCGAGTAGGAAGGCACCGTACTTTCCAGGATCAAAGATCGTCGGGACTTCTGTCGTGCGTTTCACCGGCGCAAAATATGCCCGGACTTGCCGCGTGACCGGAACCATTGCTGCGCGAACCGGCAAGGTACTCATAGGAAGTTCACCTCAGGGAAGAAGAACACTTTCAAACTGGCGCTGCGCTCCAACCGCACCCCTTCGTTTCCTCTGGGCAGCCCCTCGTTCTTCGCCGCTTCCGCGCCGGAAACTTTACCCAGGTCAGGTGTCGTCCATAGAATGCTTGTCCCCAGATCGACGCTGGGAGACTGCGTGTAATCACGCTTGGAAGTTCGCGGCGGCTCGCAAATACTCAACAACTCCATGTCGAGAGCGGCCAGCGCGCGGCCTCGATCCACACCACTTTGTACCGTCCCAAAAGTGTGGTAGGTGATAAGGCATTCCATTTCCATCAGGCCTCTATCGCCCACCTGCCCTGGCACTATTTGCGCCGTGCCCCATTCGATGTAGAACGCATCGGATACGGGCTGCGCGGAAATAACCAATTCGTTTTCCGCGACAATAATCGCGGGACGAGTGGTTCCGTCAAGCGTAACGGTTTGCAGTGGATTCAACGAAACCAGCCGTTGCAGCAGCGCCATGTAAAAACTGTCTTTTGTGAATTGCATAAAGGCTTCTAGCTCCTGGCTCCTAGCTTTTGGCTTCTGGCTCTTAGCTCTGCACTGGTAGCGCCGGGAGCTAGAAGCTAGGAGCTAGAAGCTTCTTCTCATTCCACGGCCAGCACGCGATAGATATAAGCAGTCCCAGCGAAGAACTCCGTGGTCACGTTCTCGATATGAAAGAGATCGTTGTCGTACAAAAGCCCGAGCGCGCCGTCGAAAAGGAGTTCTGCCGAGGCCACATTCCGGCTAGTCAACTCTGTTGCGACAGCCGTGCTTGAAAACAGAAATTCCAGACGCCTTCGAGGCCCGGTTGCTGGAGTGACCAGGCTCCGCACCACGACGGGGCAGAAAATCACCTCTTCAACTCCGGGGTCCGCAAGTCCAAGTTGAGCGCTCGGATCGTTCGGCATCGTTATCAGCGGAAACAGCATGCTGACCTGATCGCCGCCCAGCGCTTGTAGCATTGCATCCGCCGCTCGCACGACCGCCGCCGAAGTCATTCCTGTGTCAGTCATCTTTAGCTCACTTTCTGTGCTACATACGGTGCCAGCATCGCCTGCACGGTTTGGTCTATCAGAGAGTCGGAGAAGTAGTTCATGCTCATGGCATCAATCTTCCCGACGCTCACATTCAACGCCGGCGTCGCCTGCGCATTGCGGACGATCTGCGCGCACGCAAATTTCACCGGGTCGGTAATTACAGCCAAACCCGCGGTATACACGATGTCCACTTCGCTGAACCACAGACCCACGATGTTTAGTGGCAAAGTCAATTCGCCGGTATTGGCGAAGAAATCAATTGCCGCTGGATCAATCGCCGTCCAAATCCCCGGCAATCCGAACATGAGTGCGGCATCGAGTCGCAAATCATCGAATGGCCAATCGCCCCGGCGCGGGATCGTGTAGCGTCCCTGTGCTGAGACAATCGGTGTGATCGCTGGCGACACGATTGCCAGGGGGATATAGCTAAGGCGCACCGTGTTGCGGTCCGCGGCAAGGCGGATCCGCTCCTCATACTGATTCACGCCTAGTGTTGCTCGCCGGCAGTGCGCATCGATCAGTGACGATGACGCGGCCACAACTGCGGCTGGCGTGGTTGCGTCCAATCCGTAGAGCTCGTATTCCGAAGGAGCAAGATAAATCATAGGAGTTCCAACTTTTCTGGTTGCCGGTCGTCAGTGGACTCGCCGCTCTTGCTAGCGATCAGCCACTGACGACCAGCAAACGCCTTTACCGGTTTACCTTCACTTCGTAGTGCGCATAGGCCGCGCCTTTGACGACCACTGCACCAAACTTCACCACCACCATCTGTGAAGCTAGTGCGCCGAGCAGTCCCAACTGGAAAACCCGCGGATTTGGGTCGGTCAGCCAGTGATACTCGATCAGGTCTTCCGTCACGATGTAGCACGGAAGCACGGCCGTGCCGCTGCCCGGCACTCCGGTGTAGGGCACGGCCCACTCCGGAATCAGCGGCAAATCCCCTGCTTGCGTCGAGAGCGTCTTCACCGTCAGACCGCCGGTGATCTCGGTGGTTGACAGCACGACGTTGAACTCGGCTTTCATTTCGCGATCAATCAAGTCGAGCAAAACTGGGTTTGCATAGATCGCTGTGGGGCGAACTTCGTACGACGAACTCGACACCATGCTGGCGATCACTCCCTTGATCCCATCCACGATGCTCTCGGTCGTCGTGATTGTGGTTGTGTTGCCGCCGGCCTCGATCTGCGGGATTGCCCCCATGTATTGGAATGTGGTCGGAGTTGTCAGCGAGGTGTCGTTTCCATTCCAAAGTGCAACATCGTGAGTTCGCAGCAACCCTTCCACTGAGTCGGTCAAGTCCTTTGCTTGCAAATACGCAAATTGACTCTGCTGAGCGCCGACTTCCAAGTCAAACAGGTTGTAGTTGATCTGTGAGACCAGCGCTTTCAGCGGCACGGTGCGCTCGACCCGGTTTGGCGAGCCCACAGTGGCCACGATATTTCGCGGATCGACGAACGCTTGCGCCGCGGTCGGTGAATTGATCGAAATTTCTTCGAAGTATCGTGAAGGATGCCCAGTCGCGGGCACCTGCCGGCATCGCTGTCCAAACACGCCCCGCCGGCGCACGATGTCGAAGATCTCGGTTTGATAACGGTTGATCTCGATCGCGCCTGGGCCAAGAAAATCAGCTGCCGCGTTCAAATCGATAAACTTTGTATTCATGTGTTCTCCTGAAGAATGAGTTTTGTTGTGCGTATTGAAATTGTGGCGGCCGGTCGTAGGTTCAGAAAAACCCTGGCCAAATACAGAAAGGCACGACCGGGGTCGTGCCTTCCAAGACCTGAGAATCGGGTACCCAAAACTAACTACTTGTTACTCGATCATCCCCGCCCGTGCCATCTCTGCCTTCACCGCGATGCGTTGCTCCACGCTTAGCGACTGAAGCGTCCTGTCCAACGCCCCCGCGTCCAATTTGTCTCCGACCTCGACGCTGCTCTTGCTTAGCAACGCGGTGACCAGTGGAGAGAGGGTTTTCCGCGACAAACGTGCTGCCTGCGCCCGAAGATCGCTGTTCGTCTTTTCCAAATCTGCCAGGCGTTCCCGTAGCTTCCGCGGCCAGTTAGCTTCATCCGCGGTTTCAGAGACGTCTGACACTTGCTCTTCCACGGCCGCTGCAATACGGTCCACTTTGGCATTCAGCGCCGCTTGTTGTGAATCGAGCTTTTCGAGAACACGATCCAGAGTTTCGGCCGCGCTTGCCAGCCGTTCTGCGGTCGCGAGTAGTTGTTGCGTAGTTTCTGTGTCCATCTTTTCTCCTTATCAGTTATTCGTTCCGCGTTCCCGGCGACTCTTTGTCGTCAGTGCGGTTTACGGCTTTGTTATTTGACTTAGTCCAATTCGATCCACGTGTCGCGATAGGCTGCTTTATCTCGTCGTAGGATTGCGGCCCCCGTGAACGTGACATGTGTCAGCGTCCATATCTTCGCGCTCATGTCCGCCACCCGCGCGTCCGCAATCTCGTAGGACATGGCAAGGCACGTGTGACCTGCTGAACTCGCAGTGTCAAAGCTCCCCTGACAGTCCCGTCCTCGCCCAATCTGCTTCACAATTTCCGGAAAATCTTTGGCGAAAAGGTATCCACCCAGTTCCACTTTCTTCCCCACGATTTCCGCGCGTGTTATAACTCCAACCTTCCGCCGCGTATCGTGGCGGTCGAGGGCTAGCGAATAATCCAATGCCATCCCCAGCAACGACGCCAGCGCCGTTTCTGCAGCGACCCGAGTCAGTACCACTCGATGTCCCCGAGCTCCCGAAGGCGCCTTATCGGAAGCCACATCAACCAATGTCAGAACGCCGTGAAACGGCTCCCGGTTCGGATGACCGGCGACTGCCGGCATCTCGATAGCCATCGATTCGAGGTCAATATTGATCATTGGAAGCCATCCTTAATGAATCGCTCTTGTTCTGAGAGCGGATGAAAGTGGGAAACCTGAAGCCTGAAACTTGAAAGCCCGAAGCCCGGGACGAGCTAGAGCGGTGCCAACCCTCTCATCCGCCGAACCTCCGCAACGGTGAGCACTCCGTTCTGCAGAAGGAGCGCCTGGATTTGCGCTTCTTCCAGCACATCCCCGCCGGAGTCCACATCTGTGAAAACAAATTCCAGGTCGTTCCATCCCAACTTCTTGCAGATTCCATCTCGCGTCAGATATTCGGCGAGCAGTCGCGCAGTGGGCACAATAGCTTGCTGAAACGCCTCATCCGCCATTTCCATCGCCGTGGAGCGGTTGAGATCCCGCTCGACTCCGAGGCACTGCGGGGGGAGATCGAAGGCATCGGCGATAATCCGCAGCAAGAATTCTTGCCATTGCAACCGCAAGTCGGCATCGGTGCCGCCTCCGAAGCGCAACACCTCAGGCTTGTTTTCTGCCGAAAGTATCGGCACCCGGCCGGTGCCCTCGATTTCGTCTTGCCACCACCGGATCAATCGTTCGTGGTGCTCCGGAGTCAGACCTTGCAACCAAAGCGCGTACTCCACCACAGAGTTCGAGGCCAGCTTGGTTGCATATCGGTGCGCGCCAAGAAACGCGTTCACAGCCTCAAACGCAACTTCTAACCGCCCCAGGCCGAAAGGTGTGTGGGTTCGCGGGTTGAGCCGGATGTAAATCAACTGATCGTCATCGAGCAGGATGTTCCCATCCGGCCCCGACTTCCCCGTGACCTGCACGTAGCGCACCGATCCCGGCAATCCATCCCAGTCCGTCTTCATTCGAATAGTGGCTCCGTCTACAGGCCACATCACCAGTGGCCGCTGCAGATTGCCCGTGCTCTCCACTTCAATTGCTCCGAAGCCGCCCACAATCACATCCTCGAGCACTTGTTCTGAGAGCGAACGAAACGAATCATCTGGATTCGGGGCATCGAAGTTGTCCGTGAGAATTTGTATGCGGAGATCGCTGTCCGGAGCTGCCACCGGCCCTCGTCCCGGCCGCGGCTGAATTCGCCAGCGCATTCCCGCGATTCGGTCTTTAATAGTGTTGATTGCCTTCCGTGCAACCGGTGTCTCGGAAAATCGCCTTAAGTTGATGGGCGTTGGTTTCGGGAAAGTATCCGCCCTTGGCCCGTAGACATTAAGAATGGACGGCAGTGCCAGGGTCCGCCTCTTGCCCTCTACTTTTTCCACGGCGGACGAAGACACCCCCGCAATCCGGCGCACAGCGCCGCGCAACTTCTCTGTAATATTCATATTTGTTTTCTCTGAAGGGAAAACTGAGCTAAGAATTACCACCCGTAGAAAAAAAGCAGGCGTACGCGTCCGAGACCATTGCATGCCCGCTCGCCGTATCACACCGATTTGGAACTTAGAGCCTCTTCCGTCTCCAGCGGCCGACGCGGCAAGCTGGCCAGGGCGAATTGTTTTTGCCAAACCTGCCCCGCCAACTTTTGCCTTGACACCAGTGCAATCGCCATCGCCATGACGCAATCATCATGCGAGCCAGCCACTGCTGAGGAACTACCATCAGCATGGCGAATAAATGTCCGGCACTCATTTAGAAGGCGCGGGCTGCGAAAGATGGTCGGCTCAATTGCCAACACTGCCGCCAGGTTCTCGATCATCGCCGGGCGGCTTACCGCGGAGGTCAGCCATCCGTCACGCCCGCCCTCGCGAAATACGTTCATGCATCCTTCCATGCGCAAGTGGGCTAGGACCGCGTGTCCATGATTATTCTGCTCCACCACTAACAGCCCCTGGTTGTAGGAATTCGCCAACTCGATCAAGCGCATCGCCAACTCGCGTGGGGGAAAATGCCCGTGCAATTCTGCGCACTGCAGCCCGGTACTTCGCTCGATCACCGCTGCGCAGGAATAATCACCGTCTGACCCACCTCCGGCCGGATCCACCCCGATGAGATACTGTTTCCCGACCTGCGATGGCAGCCAGATCAGCAGATGCTGATTGTCCCGCGTCTCCACTGGTTCGCCGCAGCTTTGCAGAACCCGCTCAATCGCTTCCAAATCAAATACACATTCCCCTGAGGCCCGGAAACACGACACTGGGTTTTCGGCGAACTCTTGCGCCGCCAACCCCCGCAATTCTGCCCGTTTGGTTCTCCGCCATTCAATCTGCGCTTCCGTCAATCCAGCCTGCTGGATCAACTGCTCCTCTTCGGCCGTGGGCGGTTCTGTTGCCACCTTTTTTTTCGCCACCTGATATTCGTTCCCGTACCACCAGGGAAAAAAGTGTCGTACATATCCGGTCTCCTCCGCCCGCTGCCACTCCTCATAGAAGACGCCCGCGGCCCCGTTGGGCGTCGACTCGAGTACGATCTCCCCGTTCTCCGGAACCGCAGACCGCAACGAAGCCAGCGTTTCTTCCACATCCCCGGGCCAGCGGGCGACCTCCGAACAATGAAGATTGTGAATAGTCATCCCGCGGCCCGCATTCGCATCCGCTGCCGTCGCCACGCGATACTCGCTATCGAGTCGCGAAAAGACGATCTGGCGGATGTTGGCGCGCGAAGTCACAAGCGCGCCGTCTTGCATCCCCTTGGGCAGGTTCTCCCAGAAGCGATGCACGATCTTGAAAATTTCCTCTGCCGATTCCTGGTCGTGCGCTACTTGCACCGTTACCGTTCCAGGTTGAGTGATGGTCTGAATGAAAAATCGCGCGGCCACATACGTCGTGATCCCAAGTTGCCGTGCCTTCAACACGATGCTTCGCTTCGTGTGGTTTCGCGAGAACTCTATCTGCGCCCGGTTCGGCCTCAACCGGATCAGCTCGCGAGTCTTACTGCGAACCTTTAGTAAGGCTTCGATGAGCAAGTCTCGCACTGTAACCTCTGTGACTGCGTCCCCGATCGGCATCAAGGAGCACTCCCTGAAAGGCCGCAAATCTAACCATGCCCCCAAATCTCTAAGCAGAGAAAGATCACTCATCGCCAGCAACCGTTCTGTTCATGCGTTGAACAAAATCCCGGCCCGGTGGCCCCGTTCACTGACCGCCTTCCGCATGTCCTGGATTCTCGGGCACAAAAACCAGCGCCCCAGTTTCCCATCCAGAGCCAAACAGGTTCTGATTGATTCCCATAAGGTCGTATTGGTATTCAGCGGAAAGCGTCGCACCGTGATCTACAACCGGCGACGACTCTGTCGGTCGCAGATCTACCGGTGGCCCTGTGGTCACATCCGCGTAGTAGGTTGTCCCGGAATTTTGTTGCGTGCCGAGCAGATAATTCACCAGCTGAGTGTTGCTCATTAGTGTCGCCCCGGAGGATTTCAGCGTATCCAGCATTACGCCCACTTGATGGGGCGCGAGCTCATTGACGTGCCAGAAGATTCCAAAGGGAACGCCCCAAACTGCGGATTTGAACACCATCGCCTGCAGTTTGTTCGCCAGTTGGCTATCGCTCAAGTTTTGGAAATTCGGGACCACTCCTTGGCTCAGAACATTCTGCACGTCGATTCCGCTAGCGGCGACTGTGGCCGCATTCGGAGCCGGGTCCATCGAACCCGAGCCACGGGCACCCGAGAATCCAGCCGCAACTGTGATTGCCTCCGTCGACGGATCTTCGTAGCTACCGGGATATATGTACACCCGATTCGTCGGCAAACCGGTCAAGTTCGCATTCATCCATGATTTGGACCAATCAATCTCGTCTGTCATCAAGCGAGTTTTATCCTCGAGCAGCAGGTAAGGAGAACTCTTAATGTCTTGCCCCGAAACATCCGCCAAATCCTCGCTCTTCACCGCCGATTTCATGTTTGGATCTTCCGTCACCGAAAAAACCCCGCGCTGGTTCAGGGTGTAGACGATGCCACCCAACGTATCCAAACCTGCCGGCACCAGGTCTGTTCCCGAGGAGCTAAGGTTCCAACTCACCTGCGCATTCGGATCGCCCGGCGCCGCAATCGTGAACTGCCCATTGGAAATCGAAAGCGTCACGCTCGTGGCAGCGCTACCCGTGTACTGAATGGTGAACGCATTCGGAAAGACAAAATACTGATGCGAGACCGAGTGGCAATTCACATCCCACCCCGCATTGATCCAGGACTGGAAAGTCGGAATCAACTGTTGCGACAGTGGATATCCCGTAACCACGGCGATACTGAGCGGAATGCCCTTCGCTTGAATCATAGGCAACAGCGATTCAATGTACTGGTGCGAACCATCCACTAGGCCAGGGTCGTCGTACGTCACCGTGATTCGCGCCGGATACTGCATGAAACCGCGCACATTAGGTGGCGTATCCGCCGGAATGTTGTTGCCGCCGTCAATCGGGCCGGGAGCACCAGTCACGTCTGTCGAAACGCCTGTCGCCAGGTTGTTGGCATAAAGGTGGCAGTACGAATACGTGACCGCCGCCGTGTTATCCATCAATCCATAAGTACGATTTGCATAAGCGCGGCAGTTCTTCAACTCAATCGCTGTCGGTGTTCCGTCAAACCGGTAACCGACATAGTTTCGATGAGCATCCGTGTTGTAAATGTGTATGTCCCCAGGCGTCCCAGTAGGATGGACGTAAAACCCGATGGGCACGGTCGCATTCGGAACCTGACTGTCTGCCATCATGTTCGCCAGCCACAGGTGGTCGCTGCCCCCCTGCACTTGCACCCCATAGCCGTCGTACCAATCAAGCTTTATGTGCTGAATCTCAACGTAGCTGACCCCATCAATGTTGATCAGCGCCTGCCCGCTCAAAATGATCGGCGACACCGAGCCATAATGCGTAACTGGATTGCCCGCTGCTGACCACACATAAAGATTCTGTGCAACTGGGTCGTAGTACCAATCCCGGTCATGCGCCAGCAAATTCTCTGCGCTCTGTGAATTTCCCCACACCGTGCCGAACTGCACAAACTTCAGTTGCGAGATCGGCTGGGTCGCATGGAGCGTGATCTGCCAGACATTGCCGTTACTAGTCGTCCATTGCGAAGCAGTCGTCGCATAAAGACCCGTGAACTCCGGCGGCCGCCCATTGCCATAGGCATCGAACTTAATCACATTCCCCGCCACGCCACTCGATGGCGGGGTGAGCCACTCATTCCAAACCGCGTCCCGCTTGAATAAAATCACGTCCCCAGGCTGAAAGGTCGAAATTCCAACTTTCAACAAAGTCCGCCACGGAGTCTGAGGCGAAAGTCCGTTGTTCCCGTTGCTCCCCGCCGGATCCACGTAGTAAGTCGTCGCCGAAGCCAGTCCAGTGACTATCATCACCACGAATACAATTTGCCTAAGCATCCTAAGACCTCTTAAGTGTCTGGAGAAAACAAGAAAACTGCGAACCGAGAACCGCGAACTGATAACTGCGGTGAATCCAAATCTCAGTTCTCCATCTGGTAAGTGACAGTTGCGACAATGCCGGCCGCAACTGTGCCGCATCCTGCAGCCGCTGTGGTTACTTTCACCCTGAGAAGATGCCCAGCCGGGACGTTCGCGCTTCCCGTCACCTGGGGGTAGAAGTTATTGCCGGACGTCATGGTAATGGAATAACTGCCCACTTCAGCCGCCGCAGTTCCGTCCCAGACCTGCACCGTTGCGTAAGGGGAACAGATGAGTGGCGCGGTGCCAGCTGCGAGATCAAAGCCGGTAATCGTAATCGCCGCGGGTAACGTCCAGTTGCAATACTGCACCAGTGCGCCAGCGCCAGCCAGGGGACAGCTAAACGTCATCTGCGCTTCACCGCGAACGTAAGCCGTCGTGGCCAGCTTCGTGGAATTGTCGCCGGTGGTTGCCGTGGGCGCTGCGGGCGTTCCGGTGAAGGTTGGTGATGCCGCTGGGGCATACCCCTGAGCTTGCACGTAAGCCGTAGTCGCAATCTTGGTCGAGCTGTCGCCCGTCGTCGGCGTCGGTGCCGTCGCCGTTCCGCCGACTGTTAGCCCTCCAGCACCAATGCGATTTGGAACTGAACAGGACGTGGTCAGGACATCGTTGCTACTCCCCGAGCCGTCCCATGTGTAGAGCGCCACCGTCGAGTCACAGCTCCCGTTTAGCGTATCCCCGTCCCGATTGTTGGTGATGGTGACGGGCGGCCCGGTATTGCGCCGTGTGCCGACGAGGGTCACGTCAGTAGTGGCGTAGTTGTTGGAGATATCGACCACTGTGCCGGACCCGTTAAAATTTCTGTTGGGATCGCTTGGTTGTCCTGAAGCATCAATAATCGTCACCCCGCCAGTGGAAGCCTGCTGTTGCCCAATCTCCCAACAGACGTTCGCTGTCTCACAATGCGTGGAGCGCGAACTGAACACTCCCGTTTCTGAGGTTTCAAACCCGATCTGCACCATGTTCGTATTGGCTACCGGCGTCGTGATCGAACATTTATCGGCGGCGGCGGTCACGCCGTCAATGCCTCGTATTCCTTTGCCGTAAGCAAAAATATATTCTGTCGGCCAGGGTCCGGGTGTTGACGTGGGATTGCAATTGTTGGCGTGCGCGTCGGCCGCCGGACTGGGGTAGATGATCATATTGCTGTAAGGGCCGGAGTTTTGCACGCCCCCGGACTGCATGCTATCGATGACCAGCCCGATAAAATTGAAATTCTGGATTCCCACATCCTCTACGTAGGTCATCTCTTCCGAGTAGATGTTGCGCACCCCGATGCATCCCGTGGCCGGCGCGAGATCGTCGCAATCCAGAGTCACACCCCTAATCCCGATTCCATACTGTCCGCCGGTGCTGACGCCATACGTCCCGATCCCAAAATCGACCAAGGGCGTCCCCGCAATCACGGTGCATGTGCCCACCGAGGTCTGCGTCGTCAGCTGAGGTTGTGCGTAAGTGATATTGCTGCCACTGGCGCTCTGCACCAACTGGATGCCCACGAAACTGGCGTCGGAGGCATTGGCGCAGCCAATCTGCACCGGCTCCAGCGGAACTGCGGCCTGACCAAACGCGCCAGCCGTGTTCGTGAAGCTAACGGTCACGGTGCCGTTTGAAGCCCGCACCAGAGCGCCAGCCGAAAGACTGGCGTTGCGCGCATTGGCGATTGCCTTGAAAGCGGCCGACGCTTTGATCTTGCTTCCCCCACGTGCTCCGACTCCACCAGTTCCGAAAATCCTAGTCTGCTGGGGCAGCACCCAGGGAGTGCTGATGTCAACCTCTTGATTGGCGCCGCCGTCGAAGATCACCGTGGTCGAACTACCCGGCGAGCCCGAGTTGGGGCAGTTGGCGAACGGGTTGCTTCCCAAAGCACCGGTCTTAATCCCGTCCCAGGTGAGATACATGATGCCGCCCCCGTTGGTACTGAGCAGGGTGCAAGCATTTGAGATCTGGGTCTCGATATCAGAGCCTGCTTGCTGCGTCGCCTCCACCACGGTCATCGGACTTCCGCTCGCACCTCCAACCTGGACTTCACCCGTCCAGTTTTCCGCCCCCGAATTGTTCGTGGTCAAAATTGAGTTATTCGCGGTTGCCATGCGCGTCGGCGAACCACTCGCTCCACCAATGATCAGGTCGTTGGCTGCCGTCATCGGATTGGATAACGCCGATTGTACGTCGGCTCCGGCAATCAGCATGGCGTAGGTCCCCCCACTGGAATTGGTAGAAAGCACGCGCCCCAAAACCTGCCCCGGTCCCGGATATGTCGCACCCGCATCATGACAATCGCCCGCCACCGTGCTGCTGATCTGCACGTAATCGCCTGACGTCGTGGCTCCATCGAACACGCAGGACGCTTGTCCTCCCCGCGCGATCTGAGCGCTTAGTGTCGTTCCCGCGCCGTCCACCACTACTCCGATGACGCCATTGGTATCGGAGGTCGAAGTGATGATCGCCGTCGCTGGCGTGCCCGTTACCTTCGCCAGTTTGTTAAGCGTAGTGCCCGTCGCCGCGGCGTTAGGAATGTCCGTTGCCACCGCTCCGCCTGTCGTATCCATATACGTGCCCGCATACAAGTGCTTCGGACGAAGCGTGGGAGAGCCAATGTCTTTCACATTGTCGGACCATGGCTTCAGATTGAACCCAGAATCCACAACCCAGCGCAGAGAACCCTGTAACCAAAAGCCGATCCCTAGCCCTGACTGCGGTATTCCCGATGCTTCCGCGTCGGCGGCGACCAAGACGTAGTTGTCGGAGGCATCGAAGCCCAGCCGCAGCCGCTCATAGTCGGACGCATCCGTCCGCGTCCCGTAGACGTTAAGCGTCTGCGGGTTTGCGCCGTTGTACTCTTCCAGCGTATTCGCGTCCAGGTTGAACACATTCAGCAGCCCTAACTGAACCGGCTGACCATTGTTACTGATCACCTTCGGACAGTGGCAGGTCGAGTCGAACCAGAAAATTCCATAGTTCGGAATTCCGACTGGCTGCGACGTCTCGGCCAGTTCGATCACATCGGCCACGCTGCAATTCGCGTTGCCATTCGCCTGAACTCCAGTGACGAAACTGCCGTTGCACTGCGTGGGCGTCTGCGCCAGTTGCGTCGCCGTGTTCGCGTTCTCGGAGACGTCCCCGTTGCTATCGAGCACTGCAACCCCGGCCACCGCACCACCATTCTCTGAAACTTGAAGCTGCCCACCCGCGCCGAACCCAATCGCCGACGTCCCAGTCGGCGCAGGACTCAAGGTTCCATAGCTGCCTTGCACCGCCCACGATCCCACCCCGGTCGTTAGCAACGAACTAGCCTGTGCCGTCCCGGCGACCGTCAGCGAATTGTCTAGTTGCACGTTGGTCTTGAATTCTTTTAGTCCCGATGTCAATCGCTCCAACCAGCTTGTTCCATCGCCCACGTTCCCGATGTAGTTCGAAAGTGAGACCGGAGCTCCAAAGCTGATTCCCACCGTCGCCGGGTTTCCGTTCCCCTGGTCATATCCGATGAAGGCATCATTCGCATCATTCGATGGACGGTTGTTGGCAGTAGCAATGGTCTTCTGGAAATTAGAATCGGAAAGCGTGATGATGTGCCCCGGCCCTGTACCCAGAGTTGGAAAGTTTAGCCGTCCTTTGAGGTTCGTGAGCAACCCGCCATCTTGATTGGGTTTCACCGCCAACAAGAATGCGCCCTGATCATAGAATGTCCCTGGGGCCTCGGATGTATAGCAACTCAACCAAATTGGCGTCCAGCCATCGACAGCACTGCAGTTCGTCGAAATCACCGCGGGAGCGCCCACGCCCTGCACGCCCACAATATCGCTTGGCGCATCCTCCATCCAGGCTGTCGCTGCATCCAGAACGCTGCCCGAATCATGGTTGGTCGCGAGGATCAAGTTCCCCGGCCAGAAATTCAAAAGTGGAAAATAGGTGGGAGTCGCCACTGCGTAAGTCTGCAGCGCCGCCTGCGTGTCGGTGAAAGTGCAAACTCCATTCGCGCAGGCCGAAGCCCGAACCACGTTGGTCGCCACTGCGTAACTACCGGTTCCATAAGGTGCTTGCTCCCGGGGATTGTTCGGAGCCAGGTAGGTCACCCGCAGCAAATCAAATGTACTGGCTCCGGCAATGTCCGGCGTCGTTACCGTTATATTGCCGGATCCATTGGTTAGCGCGTGGCCTGCGTAAAGTGGGTTCGAAGCTCCGTAGCCCGTATTGTGAGCGACGATGTAATAGCGGTAGTCCGTACTTCCTGAGTTAGCAAATTGAGGAATGGAGCCCGCCGGCGCTACCGCGCCTCCTATCTTTACCGTCGCTCCCTGAGCAATTACCCCTGCTTCCCCAATCGCTCCCGTCGGGTTCGTGCAACTCCCGACTTCCTCATAAACATTGTCCAGTTCGAATCCGCCGTAGCCCCCGCGTTGTATTCCTGCACGCACTCCATATTGTGCATATCCCTCAATCACGCTATCAGAAATCTTGACGGTATTGCCGCTCTGCCAGTCAATTCCGTTGCCGGAACACTGCAACGAAATATTCAGGTGCTTCAGCCAGCCCACCGCTGCATTGCTGCTGAACGGTCCCGGCGCATAAATCACAGGATTGCAGACGCTCGCGTTACACAGTACCCCATAGTCGGTCGATCCTGTGGCCAGCGCGGTGTCCAGTCCGTCGAGAAGAAACGACTGATCGTTGTCCACTTGAACGTAGCTGCTGAAAGTTCCCCCCGTTGGCGGGATCCTAGTGGTCACATTGAGCAGTCTTGTCTTTTGGGCATTGACCTCGATGAAGGGATTTTGGCCGCCCACCATCATCGGTCGTCCACGCGGGTTTAAGAGAGTAATGTCCAGAAAGGCGTTCGCATTGGAAGGATCCCCCGCAAAAATGCAAGTGTCCGGCATGTTGCAGTCGATGATCGATCCCGAAAAGTCCACCGTCACGTTGGAAGCACGCACCGAAACCCTGGCATACGCCTGCAGTTCACCCGGTGGCACAATTATTTTTCCAGATTGTGATGGCCCCGACGGATTGCTCGCAACAAACCGCGCCGCAATCAATGCTTCTTGTAGACCGCCCGATGCGCTCGTGATGCTATACCCGGCTGAGTGCGCGTTGAGAGTCGTGAACTGCAAGGTTCCGGCCTGACCGTTCCCGGTGCAGGTCCCACCGGTGACTAACACCGCCTCTGCCGTGCCCGTCCCCGAGATATAAACGTAATACCATGGCTCCGTGCCCGTTACCCCTGACGCGCACACGGCCAGATTCACGGTCTGCGGCCCCGTTGTACTGAGGTTGCTGGCTGGCGATTGAGTCCAGTTAAAGTCTGTTGCATACTTCACCGCCTGCATTCCCGCCGTCACACCACCACCCGCTTCGGGTTCGTATTCCCCAGCCGATGCCACGTAAGTCATGACCTGGTTGTCGGTGGGCGCGGTGGTAGCCACGGGAACATTCTGTATGGACACCGCGTTGCTGCTGCTGCCGCATCCTCCCCAACTGGAATCTCCATGCAGGCACAGCGTGTTGTTCGCGGTGCCCGTGCCCAACTCGCCCGCAGGGACTAGCCCAGCTGTCAATCCGGCTTTCCCCGCGAGTCCGATGTCCACGTAGTTTTTAGTGGAAGCTTGGCCGGGCGCGACGGGGTCACCGCTGAGCGTCAGTGGCCCCGTCATCGTACCGCCGGCCGTGCTCACGTACGATCCGCTCCCCACGTTCTGCGTCGCGTTGTCCACATATTCCTTGGTGGCCGCATCGGTTGGGTTTACCGGCGTGGGCAGGCTCGGCGACACACTGAACTGCTTCGTGCCCACAATCGTTTCCGGTCCCGCGAGATGGACCACGGCCGCGTCATTGGCCTTGCCCGCCAGCGCAGCATTCACGTACTGCTCTGTCGCCATCTGCGAAGCCGAACCGCTTGCACCCAGCGTTGTTCGCACGGCCGATATGGTCGTCGGCGAACTCGTAGGAACCACCCAGTATTCCGTTTTCACCGTCCCATCATTCAATTGGTACACGACCGTATAAACCGTATTGGCGGGGGTCGCGTTTGCGTTTGGAACCAAGCTCACCGACAATGCCCCGCCCGCCCCGAGGGAGACACTGGTATTTCCGGCAGCGACCGCCCCCTGCGCCGCAGTGGTAAACTCCGGCCACGAAATCAAGAGCGTTCCTCCGGCCGGAGTTCCGTCTGCGCGAAACACGGTATCGTCGATCGTCGTGGTGGTAAGCGTTTGAGCCGATGCGGCCAGCGCCAGCAGCAAAAGAAAAAGCCACCCGTAAGGGCGGCGCGCCTCGAACATAACTCCTCCGTTGCTTTACCGTGCCTCAGAATTCCGAGAAAGTTCACACCTCAGCGTCCGCCTGGCTTGTCGCGAGGCCAATCACGCTGAGTTGTTTCTGAATAAAGCGAGAAACTCGATTTGCTTTTTGAACTGAGAACCGGGAACTCAGAACCAGGAACTGAAATCCTTACTTCGCAGCTCTGACTTGCTCATCTAAAAATCTCTTCACGCTCTTCACGTACACATCCGCGAAGTCCACCACCGGACGCCTGGCTTCGATCAACCGGAGCGCGTCCTCCAACTTCCAACTCAGCGAGCACAGAATTGCCAGAGTCATCATAGGTGCGCGATGCACTCCCGCTGCGCAGTGGACAACAAGTTTGGTCCCAGGCTCGTCCAGCGTCTCCAGCGCAAAATCCACCCCCCGCTGGAAAACCTCGGGAGACTTGGGCTGGAAGTCATCGTCAATCGGATTCCACAGCACCGTAATCCCGTGTGTCAAGGCCAACGGCGTATCATCGAATTCAATCTGCATGTCGATGATGTGAGTTACCTCGGCCCGCGCTACCTGCGCCATGTTCTCCGCCGTCCAGATACCCCCTCCGACTGCTATGCGGCCAGTCACCCAACTCATATCCATCATGAAAGTCCTGTGTGGCAGGTTCTTTTGTCGTGCCAGGAAACCATAGCGAGCAGCTCCCCGAGTCGCCAAGGCCGTCGACCAACGCCCTGCGGCCCGCGAGAAGTTTTGTGTAACCTTTGACCAGTCACCGACTTTCATTCTACGGCATCACTCTCTTGCTCAACTGGGCCTGCGACACACTCTTTGGTAACTCCACTGCCGGGATCTCCCGGTTCCGGAAGCCTCAATCGTTGCAATAAGGTTTTGGCCAGCGAATCTTCCTCGACCGCTTTTTCGGGAGCCGCTGCCGGACAAAGCCCGATCATCTCGAACAAGTACTTCATCGCCAGATAGTGACCCTGATCGACTTCCTTCATGGTGTTCTTGACCATCTTGATCGCACGATTCCCGACGAGATTCGTGATCTGCTCCCCGATAACCTCGAGATCCACCCGCTTCGGTGACTTCTCTGTCCCAGACGGAGCTTTCCTTGGGCGCTTGCGCACCTTGGTCGCTTTAGTTTTGCGCATTTATTCCTCTGGACTGCGACTTGAGGCTGGGCCAAAAATAAAGGGCGCCAAGGGCGCCCTTTAAAATTCTTGCGATCTATATTCAGATTATCAGGTTTGAAAGGAAACTATGACATGATTTCAAAATTTATTTTGGTAATAATTTACTTGACTCGCCCACGTCTTTTTGGTATCTTTTAGTCATGGAACGCGAACCTCAAAGTCTCCAAGAAGCTATTGTCTACTTCTCGAACCCAGACAATTGTGTTGACTACATCGCAGTCCGCCGATGGCCTAATGGCGTCGTCTGCCCCGGTTGCGGAGCGACAAAAGTCAGCTACAACGCGAAGCGGCGCACGTGGAAGTGCGGCAGTCACCATTCCAAGCGCGAGTTCTCCATCAAGGTCGGAACGATCTACGAGGACAGCCCTATCTCGTTGGACAAGTGGCTCACCGCAACGTGGACGCTTACCAATTGTAAGAACGGTGTCAGCAGTTACGAGATTGCGCGAGATGTGAAGGTGACTCAGAAGTCCGCATGGTTTATGCTCCAACGGATTCGCCTTGCGATGCAGGATGAGTTCTTTGGTTCCAAGCTTGGCGGCGACGGTGGCGAAGTAGAAGTAGACGAAACTTTCATCGGCGGAAAAGCGCGGAACATGCACAAGTCGAAACGGCTGAAGATGAAGGTCCGCGAAGACAATTGGGGTAAGACCATCGTCATGGGAATGCTGGAACGTGGCGGAAAGGTTCGAGCGAAAGTAGTTCCCGACCGCAAGAAGCCAGCGATTCATTCCACCATCGCGGAAGGTATTGCGGCTGGCACTCAGCTTTACACTGACGATCACACAGGCTACATGGATATGTCGCCAGATTACGTTCACAGCATCGTCAATCATGCGGAGCAATACGTTAATGGTCGCGTTCACACGAATGGCATCGAGAACTTTTGGAGCTGCCTGAAGCGCGGGCTGAATGGAACCTACGTTTCTGTCGAGCCGTTTCACTTGTTCCGGTACTTGGATGAACAGATGTTCCGATATAACAATCGCAAGAACCTTGACGACGCTGGTCGCTTCGATGTAGTCGTGCGGCAGATCGTCGGCAAGCGCATCACGTTCGCTCAACTGACAGGCAAACCCAATTGAGCGAGGACTACCCAGACAAGGGCTGCCCGGAAGCAATACCGGGGTAAGCGGGCACAGTTCTCTAAGTTATTGAAACCATGATAGCCCAAGAGTTATTTTCATGTGGTTTCTAAAGTGCCATTGACCGATCCTTGAAACCTTGAGATAGTCTTTAGCGTCTAACTTAGGTAATATCTAGAAAAGGAGCGACTCCATTGCCAGTCATCGAAACTGATCCTCGCTTGGAAGCCCTCCGTAGTGCCCCGCTGAATAGCTGGATAGCACTGTCTGAGGAAAGCAAGATAGTAGCAGTCGGAAGTACCTATGATGAAGTGGTGACCAAGAGTGAAAGTGCCGGTGTGGAAGATCCCTCCATTATAAAGACACCGGCAGAGTGGCACTCGCTCTCACTTTGAGCATGAAAGTTCCCTATAGGAAATTTCCTAACGGTTCGGAGTTTAGCTATCGCGCCGTCTTGGATGTTTTGGCTCAGCGTGAAATGGAGAACAGGCGTTCTCCGTTAGTGTAGATTCCGCCCCTTCGGGGCGGGGATTTTCAAGGCATGTTGGGGTCTATCGTCCGATGGCTTTTCCCTCGCAGCGAACAGCGCGAGAGGATCAGCTCCCGCGCTGCGGAGCATCGGCTCGATGAGCCCCACCAGGTTATCCCTCAGCATGGTTGCATCCCTGCAGTGCCGCTTCCGTTTCACCCGGCGAAG
>JBAVAQ010000021.1:0-224811 GCA_049585795.1 Terriglobales bacterium
AACACATCCAACTGCTGCTCGTCTTGTCCACGCATACTTCCTTCTTATCAGGTTGTGCTGTGGAAACAAGAGAGGTTCGTGGTACTCCGCCCGCTTCAAATCGAGTTTTTCCGCAGCCTGCTAGTGATCAAGCACGAACTTGTGCGCGGTTTCCGAAAAATGCCTTAATCAGAACTCAGTCAGCTGTGCCCAATTTTGTGCCCACCACCAAACCCGACCAAGTGTCATGGAGGGTTGTTGCGTCACTGAAAAGCCTTGCTAGACAAGGAATTTGTGGCACTTTGTCGTAATTCGTAACACTCAGTGCAAGCTGTTTGATTCTACTCGCGGCGTTGATTGTGACGGATCGACGATGGCAAAGCCTTCCAGCGGCCTGACGGCCACTCAGGATGACGTCAAAAAAGCGGCTGAAGAAAGCCGCTCGCCCCGAATCACTTCACCAGAACATTGCACGAAAAACCCATCGGTTGCTGTACAATTCGTGCCCGAGAGGCGCTTATGAGCAGAAATCGTAAAATTCTTTGTGGACTGTCGACCTTCTTAGGCCTGGCGTTCGCCGCTCAGGCGCAGAATCCGTTTGACACTTTTAAACAATTTTCCGCCACCATCGTCATGAGCCCCATGCCGGCGGGGCGCGAAGGCGGAGGCATGAAAGTCTATCGCTCGGGCGACAAGATGCGAACATCCATGCCCGGCGGCACCGGCTACATGATCATGGACTTGGATCAGCACACGAACTATATGGTGATGAACTCCAGCATGTGCATGCAAATGACGCCGCAGCCGCAACAGAATCCTTTTAGTCAGGCCCGGAACGCCACGGTGGAGCGTTCATCAGCAGGGACGCAGACCGTCGACGGCCATCCCTGCAAAATCGAAAACCTGACGGTCACGCCGCAGAACGGCCCGCCTACCAGGATGAAAGTCTGGGAAGCCCAGGACTTGAAGGGATTTCCCGTCAAAATTGAAACCCAAACCAGCCGCGGTCCGATGACCATCGAATATAAAGATATAAGTTTCAGCGAACCCGAAGCTTCATTGTTTACTCACCCGGACAATTGCCGGCAAATGCCGATGATGCCCGCGCCACACTGATAACGGTCTACGAATCGCTGAGTACGCTGGCCTTAGTTGGATAGGATCGGTTCTCGACGGCAGGCGAGAAATACGCGATCCAACTGATACGGTTGCACCCGGATTACCGTTATGGTACCTTTTAGAATTGTCCCGGACATCTGGAAGGGATTAGAGGGATATATGCGCCCGCGAGGGCCCGTTGTCCCCGACTGCTGGCGTAGCTCAGCTGGTAGAGCATCTGATTTGTAATCAGAGGGTCGGGGGTTCAAATCCCTTCGCCAGCTCCAGCATTTGATTGGGCGTGATCGATTGATCCGGCAAGTAAGTCGAGGCGGTTCCGGAATATAGGGCTTTGCGCGGCGCGGCGGCGTAACAGATTTTTCCCAACGGCACTCCATAAGGAATTTTTCCAAGTGTGGTGTTTACGTGCGAGAGCATCTTCGCGCGCACTCTGTTTTTCTATTGGGCAACCGCCCGCTTGCAGCATCGGGCCGCGCTCTAAGTAGGCCGGCGATCGAGACCTGAGTGATAAGGGCCGGGAGGCTCGGCATTTTTGCACAGGTGGGTGAGTGGTTAAAGCCAACAGACTGTAAATCTGTCCCTCCTAGCGAGGTACGAAGGTTCGAATCCTTCCCTGTGCACCAGGAATTTGAAGCGTTTTGCGGACGTCAGCGCAGCGTGAGGCCGCAGCCGAAATCCCGAGCGAAGCGAGGGATCTCGTGAAGCGTTTAATATTCGCGATGGCCGCGTTCGTCGGGCTGGGAATTTTGTCCTGGATGACGCTGAGCGACTCGCGAGTCCGGCTGGCGACGTTGGCAATTTTGGCGCTGTTTGCATTGAAGACCTGGGTGCGGCGGAAAGATGTTCTGCATCCAGATAAAGAATAGCTGTAGAGACGTAGCTTGCTACGTCTCCGTTGTAGAAAGCGTTTCGCCGATGTAGCTCAGTTGGTAGAGCACTCCCTTGGTAAGGGAGAGGTCATCAGTTCAATCCTGATCATCGGCTCCAGGCATCAGGTCAAGGCGAGGCACAAGCGTGGTGAAGGCGCTGGGTTGGGCCGTTCCGATTGTTTGTGTTGCCTACCTAGTATTGCAGGTGGTGGCGCTCAAGCAACTTACCGGAGAGCGTCTCTCGAACGCGACGGGAGGTCTGGTGGTGGCGGCCTTGGCAGCGTTTTGTTTGATGGATTCGCTCGTAGGTGTAACCGGTTGGGCCACTCTCGAGGGATACCTGATGATTGGGCTGGCCCCGGTTACGACTGTTTATCTGGTGGTCTTGTTGATTCAGGAGTCAAGACAGTAGTTGCAGGAAGTTCGAGAGCGTTTAGGCGGGATTTAAGGGGTTTGAGGCTGAGCGGGAGTAACTCAGTGGTAGAGTCACAGCCTTCCAAGCTGTTGGTCGCGGGTTCGATTCCCGTCTCCCGCTCCAGAGTTTTTGGAATTGAGACGTAGCGAGCTACTTCTCTACAGGAAAGTTTGGCGGTAGAGATGTAGCTTGCTACGTCTCAGGAAATACGGAGAGAGCTAGGCAATGGCGAAAGAGAAATTTGAACGCAATAAGCCGCACTGCAATGTGGGGACGATTGGTCACATCGACCATGGCAAGACCACGTTGACGGCGGCCATCACCAAGGTATTGCAGAAGCACAACCCGAAGATCGTGTTCCGGTCTTTTGATTCGATTGACAACGCGCCGGAAGAAAAAGCCCGCGGGATCACCATTGCGACGGCGCACGTCGAGTACGAGACCGCGAACCGGCACTATGCGCACGTCGACTGCCCGGGCCACGCGGATTACATCAAGAACATGATCACCGGCGCGGCCCAGATGGATGGAGCGATCTTAGTGGTCGCGGCGACCGATGGTCCGATGCCGCAGACGCGCGAGCATGTGTTGCTCGCTCGTCAGGTTGGCGTTCCGTATATCGTGGTTGCGCTGAATAAGTGCGACGCGGTGGACGATCCCGAGTTGCTGGATCTGGTCGAACTGGAAGTGCGCGAGTTGCTGAAGAGCTATCAATTTCCTGGCGACGATGTGCCGGTGATTCGGCTCTCGGCTTTGGGCGCGCTGAATGGCGAAGAGAAGTGGGAGAAGCAGATTGACGCGTTGATGGAGGCGGTGGACAAGAGCGTTCCGCAGCCGCAGCGCGAACTGGAAAAGCCGTTCCTGATGCCGATTGAAGATATTTTCTCGATCTCGGGACGGGGCACGGTGGTGACGGGACGGATCGAGCGCGGCAAGGTGAAGGTGGGCGAGGAAGTGGAAATCGTTGGCTTCCGCGACACCCGCAAGACGGTCGTGACCGGCGTCGAAATGTTCAAGAAGCAACTGGACGAAGGCCTGGCGGGAGACAACGCGGGCCTGCTGCTGCGCGGCATTGGCAAAGACGATGTCGAGCGCGGCATGGTGCTGGCGAAGGGCGGATCGATCACGCCGCACACCAAGTTCAAAGCGGAAGTTTACATTTTGACGAAAGAAGAAGGCGGACGGCACACGCCATTCTTCAAGGGATACCGTCCGCAATTTTATTTGCGAACGACGGATGTGACCGGCGTAGCGGAGATGCCGCCGGCGACCGAGATGGTGATGCCGGGCGATAACGTGAGCCTGGTGATTGAGCTGATCACGCCGGTGGCGATGGAGAAGGGTTTGCGCTTCGCCATCCGCGAAGGCGGCCACACGGTCGGTGCAGGTACGATCAGCGAGATTGTGACGTAGGTAAGAAAGTCGTCGGTCCTTCGTCGTTGGTCGTTGGTGATACAGAAAGAACGTTGTGAGCTAGAAGCTAAGAGCCAGAAGCTAGGAGCGGTTTTTCAATGCCCCGAGAAATTATTACGATGCAATGCGGTGACTGCAAAGAGCGGAATTATTCGACCACCAAGAATCGGAAGACCACTCCGGACCGGTTGGAGATGAAAAAGTTCTGCAAGCGTTGCCGGAAGCATACGCCGCATAAAGAAGTGAAATAAGGTAGCGAGCCAAACGCGCGGTTTATTCCGCGCGGCTCGCCCAGATCCTTCGCGAGGCAAAAAACGCCTCGCTCAGGATGACATAGCAAGTAGGGGCGTAAGCTCAACGGTTAAACTGTCGGTCTCCAAAACCGAACTTGGGGGTTCGAATCCCTCCGCCCCTGCCAGAGATCGAGACCGGAAGTTGGAGTGGAGTGATGGGAGCCGAGACAAAGAGAATGGCAAAATCAATCGCAGCCGCCGCGGACGACAACAGCTTTGGAGGCCGGCTGAAGTCTTGGCCCGAGCGAGTCAAGACCTTCTACAACGACGTGCGCTCGGAAATGAAGAAGGTCACCGCGCCTTCGCTCAAGGACGTGCAGGCTACGACAATCGTAGTGATTGTCACGGTGTTTCTGTTCGGGTTGTATTTCTGGGTCGTGGACAACACGATCGGCAGCGGCATCAATTATCTATTCAAGTATTTGACTCATCGTTGATGCCAAGGAAGGAAGCTGAAATCTTACAGCACGCTATGCAGGAAGAAAAAAACGAAATCGCAGCCAGTGCCGCAGAAAACGAAATGCCGCGAGCCGCTGACGGCGCTGCTGCCCCTGAGCCTCCTCGCAATCCCAACATGAAGTGGTACATCATCCACTCTTATTCGGGGTTTGAGCGCAAGGTCAAGGAGTCGCTGGAATCGCGCATCCAGGCGTTCGGGCTGCAGGAAAGAATTGGCAAGGTGCTTATTCCCACCGAGTCGGTCACCGAAGTGCGTGGCGGAAAGAAGTACACCAGCGAGCGCATGTTCTATCCCGGCTACGTGCTGGTGGAAATGGATATGGACGATCACGTGTGGCATGTGGTGAAATCCACCCCCCGCGTGACCGGATTTGTAGGCACGGGCCAGCAGCCTACGCCGCTTTCCGAAGAAGAAGTGCAACACATTGTGTATCGCGTGGGTGAATCAAGAGACAAGCCCAAGCTCAAGGTCAAGTTCGAGAAAAACGACTCGGTGCGCATCACCGAGGGACCATTCGCGAGTTTCACTGGCGTTGTGGACGACGTCAACGACGAGCGTGAGACCCTGAAAGTGATGGTCACGATCTTCGGACGCTCCACGCCGGTCGAGTTGGAATTCAATCAGGTGGAGAAAGTGGCGTAGGCATTTAGCTAGGAGCTGGTAGCTAGAAGCTTGGACAAGAGAGATTATGGCAAAGAAAGCAACAGGTTCGGTAAAGCTTCAGATTGCGGCGGGCAAGGCTACGCCCGCGCCCCCGGTGGGTCCGGCTCTGGGCCAGGCGCAGATCAACATCATGGAGTTCTGCAAACAGTTCAATGCGCGCACCAGCGCTAAGGAACTGGAAGGGCTCATCATCCCGGTGGTGGTGACGGTTTATAGCGATCGCACCTTCACCTTCATCACCAAAACGCCGCCGGCTTCGATTCTGCTGAAGCGCGCAGCGGGGATTGCCAAGGGTTCGGGGACTCCGAACAAAGACAAAGTAGGCAAGGTCACGGCCCGGCAGGTGGAAGACATCGCGAAACAGAAGATGCCGGACTTGAATGCGGCGTCGGTCGAGAACGCAATCAAGAGTATTCGCGGAACGGCGCGATCGATGGGAATCGAAGTGGTTGGGTAGATGCGGATTGGGTAATTGAGGAATTTTGAAATTGGGTAATTGAAATGCAGATCTAATACAGATCTTAGGTTTCAAATTGCTCAATTACAAATTACCCAATTACTAAATTTAGTCATTCACCACGGCTGATCGGAGCAGCTTTCAGCGGTGGGAGACGAGGAAACAGTCATGAAGAAGTCAGGGAAGAACATCACCAAGGCGCGGGCGGCCGTCGAGAAGCGCCCCTACCCGATGCAGGAAGCGGTCACGCTCCTGCAGAAAGTAAAATACGCGAAGTTTGACGAGACAGTGGAAATCACCATGCGTCTCGGAGTCGATCCCAAACACGCCGACCAGATGGTGCGCGGCACAGTCGTGCTTCCGCACGGCCTGGGGAAGTCGAAGAAGGTTCTAGTCATCGCCACCGGCGACAAGATCAGGGAAGCCGAAGCGGCGGGCGCCGATTTCGTGGGCGGCGAAGAGATGGTCGAGAAGATCAATAAAGAAAACTGGACCGACTTCGACGCGCTGATCGCTACTCCCGACGTGATGAAATCCGTAGGGCGGTTGGGAAAAGTTCTTGGACCGAAGGGCCTGATGCCGAATCCGAAAACCGGCACGGTCACTTTCGATGTGGGCAAGGCGGTGCAGGAAGTGAAGGCCGGCAAAGTGGAATTCCGCACTGACAAGACGGCACTGGTTCACGTGCCCGTGGGAAAGATTTCGTTTCCTCCCGAGAAACTGGTGGACAATGCCACGACGGTGATTACCAGCGTGGTCAAGGCTAAGCCGACCGTTGCGAAGGGCAAATACGTAAAGGGCTGCTATCTCAGCTCCAGCATGGGCCCGGGAATTTCGATTGACACCAGCGCGGTAGAAGCTGCGGCCAAGGCATAAGCGCTACCGGACAGCCGAGGGCGGCTGCCCCCACGTGATTGAAGAGGGATTAATAACATGGCTGTTTCCAGAGCAAAGAAAACCGAGCAGGTTGAGAAGCTGGGCAAGGAGCTGCAGAACGTCTCCAGCTTGATCGTGACCACATATAACAAATTAACCGTGGCCCAGGATTATGAGTTGCGCAAGACACTGCGATCCTCCGGCGCCAAGTACGTTGTGGTCAAGAACACTTTGGCGGAACGCGCGGCCAAGGGCACCAAGGCTGAAGAGGTGCTGAAGAACCTCACGGGTGTCACCTCGATTGCCTACACCTCGGGTGATCCGGTGGCGTTGGCGAAGGCACTTTCGAAGTACGCCAAGGACAATCCGGAGTTTACATTCAAATCCGGCGTGGTCGAAGGCCGCGTGATCTCGATCAATCAGATCCAGGCGCTGGCCACCATGCCGTCGAAGGAAGAGATCTACTCCAAGCTCCTGTTCCTGATGAACGCACCGGCGCAACGACTGGTGACCGTGATGAATGCCGTCGGACGCGACATCGCGGTCGTGATCAACCAGGGCGTAGAGAAAGGCAAGTTCAAGGAAGCTTCGGCTTCCTGATTTGGTAATTGGGCGATTGCGTAATTTGGTAATTGAACACCCTGGTCTTCAAATTACCCAATTTCAAGATAACTCAATTACTCAATTCGAAGGGTTTCGGGGCGGTGAGAGCCGTCCGAAAGGATTTGGCTATCTTCAGTCGAGGGTTGCGCGGTTTCGGTTCTGCTGCGTTGTCTGGCGTGGCGGCTCCGAAGTCTGGTCGCACTGGAAACTTTGACTGCGGATAGCGAGATCAGCAATCGACACTGTAGAGACATAGCTTGCTATGTCTCACCATAAAATTGGAGAAATAACATGGCGGATCTGCAGCAGTTGGAAGAACAAATCGTCGGACTGTCGCTGCTTGATGCGGCGGCTTTGGTGAAGCGGTTGGAAGAAAAGTTGGGCGTCTCGGCGGCAGCCGCGGCCCCAGTGATGATGGCTGGCGGTGGTGGAGCAGCGGCAGCGGCTCCGGCCGAGGAAAAGACCGAATTCAGCGTCGTCCTCAAGGAAGTGGGCGCCAATAAGATCAATGTAATCAAGGCCGTCCGCGAAGTCACCAGCCTGGGCTTGAAAGAAGCCAAAGACCTGGTTGACGGCGCCCCAAAAGAGATCAAAGGGGGCGTAACCAAGGAAGAGGCGGAAACCATCAAGAAAAAGTTCACCGACGCGGGAGCGACGGTCGAGGTGAAGTAAGTTTTTCGTCTTATTTCTCTCTGGTGAAGCTTTTGGGACGGTGGTATCATCTATATCAATAACGCCGCTTCCTGCTTCATAGAGTGACTGCGACCATCCGATGTAACGAGCCCAGGAAGCGGGGGCGTGGTCGCTGGCACGAGTTGGCAGACTGTTTCGCGGGCAGGGCGAAACGGGAACAGGCCTTTAGATACTGGCGCGGAAACGACACATTTCAACAGAGGCCAAGCGCTGCAATCGGCGCCTGCGGGGAGTCATGTCCCTGTGGGCGCATACCTGTCTTTGCCATATTACCGGTTCTTACGAGTAGAGTACCGCAGCGCGGTTGAACGCGCCCTCACATTCCGCGGTTTTGTCGCAGCCGAGTTGCTGCGCATGAAAGTTTGGAGTATCCGAATGTCAAAGAGCAATGGATTCCGCACACGTTTCGATTTTTCAAAGATTCCAGCAACCATCCAGATTCCGAACCTGATCGAAGTGCAGAAGCGTTCCTATGACCGCTTCCTGCAAATGGATCGTTTGCCCAGTGAGCGCGACGACGGCGGCTTGCAGGCAGTTTTCCAGTCGGTATTTCCGATCACGGATTTCCGCAACGTTTCGCAACTTGAGTTCGTCGACTATGCCATCGGCAACTGGGAGTGCAAGTGCGGCCACTTGAAAGGACTGCATCACCTGCGCTCCACTTGCAAGAATTGCGGCAACACTATTGTTACCGATCCGTTCCATCCTGGCGACGTGCTCTGCGGCAAGTGCGGCACCTACAACGCCAACACGCCCGACTTCTGCAACAAGTGCGGCGATCCGGTTGGACTGCAACTGAAGTACGACGTGAGCGAGTGCGAAGAGCGGGGCATGACTTACTCCGCCCCGCTCAAGGTCACCATGCGTCTCACGATTTTCGACAAGGACGCGGAGACCGGTAATCGCTCCATTCGCGACATCAAGGAACAGGAAGTGTTCTTTGGCGACGTTCCGTTGATGACGCAGAATGGGACCTTCATTATCAATGGCACCGAACGTGTCATCGTCAGTCAGTTGCATCGTTCACCCGGCGTCTTCTTCGAGACCGCGAACAATCGCACCTATTTCCTCGGCAAGATTATTCCTTACCGCGGATCGTGGGTGGAATTTGAGTACGACCAGAAGAACGTGCTCTACGTACGTATCGATCGCAAGCGCAAGTTCCTGGGGACGATCTTTCTGCGCGCCCTCGGCCTGCGGTCTGGCGAAGACATTCTGCGCACCTTCTACACCGTCGATCGGCTGGTCATCCGCGACAAAAAGCTTTTCTGGACGCTCGATCCTAATAGCGAAAAAGCCACCAACCTGTTGGGCATGAAGCTGGCGCATAGCATCAAGAACAAGTCTGGCGAAGAGATCGCGCACTCCGGACGCAAGCTGAATGCCGCGACCCTGAAAGAAATTCAGAAGGCGAAGATCAGCGAGATTGAAGTCGACGTTACCGACCTCGAAGGCGCATGGGTCGCCGCTGACGTGGTCGACACGACCACCGGCGAAGTGCTGCTCGAAGCCAATTCCGAACTGACCGCCGACAAGTTGTCGAAGATCCTCGATTCGGGCGTGGTTGAACTCAGCCTGTTCTTCCCCGAGCGCGACGACGTGGGCACAGTGATCAGCCAGACTTTGAAGCGCGACTCGGTAAAGACGCCGCAGGAAGCGCTGATCGAAATCTACCGCAAGCTGCGTCCCGGCGATCCGCCGACGCTCGATACGGCGACAGCGTTGTTCCATGGGATGTTCTTCGATCCGCGCAAATATGATTTCTCGCGCGTGGGCCGTCTGAAGTTCAACATCAAGCTGTTCGAGAACCAGGACGCCACAAAACTCGAGAACCGCACACTCGAGCCGCAAGACTTTTACGGCACGATCGCGTATCTGCTCAAGCTGCGCAAGAACATCGGCTCGGTCGATGACATCGATCACCTCGGCAACCGCCGCGTGCGCGCGGTCGGCGAGTTGATGGAAAATCAGTTCCGCATTGGCCTGGTCCGCATGGAACGCGCCATCAAGGAAAAGATGAGCGTGTACCAGGAAATGTCGACCGCGATGCCGCACGACTTGGTCAACGCCAAGCCAGTAATGGCGGCCATCCGCGAATTCTTCGGGTCTTCGCAGCTTTCGCAGTTCATGGATCAGACCAACCCGCTTTCGGAAATCACGCACAAGCGGCGGCTCTCGGCTCTGGGGCCGGGCGGTCTATCGCGCGAACGCGCGGGATTCGAAGTCCGCGACGTTCACCCTACGCACTACGGACGCATCTGCCCGATTGAAACGCCGGAAGGTCCGAACATCGGACTGATTTCGTCGCTGAGCTGCTACGCCCGCATCAACGATTACGGCTTCATCGAGTCGCCTTACCGCCGCGTCAAGAACGGCCGCGTGATCGATTACGTCAGCGTGGTGAACGCCGGGGATAGCGATCTCAAGGTCGGCGATCACGTGGAGAAACACGAGATCGAGAAAGTAAACGCTGAAATCAAAGATCGCCGCAAAAAGCCGGCCGAGATCGAGCCGTTTTCCTTCTATCTTTCGGCTTGGGAAGAGGACCGCCACGTAATCGCCCAGGCCAACGTTGAACTGGACGAGAAGGGGCGCATTGTAGGCGATCTGGTCAACGCCCGCAAAGCCGGCAACTTCGTGCTGGTCAGCCGCGATGAAGTGGACTACATCGACGTCAGCCCGAAGCAGTTGGTCTCGGTAGCCGCGTCGCTGGTGCCGTTCCTTGAGCACGACGACGCCAACCGCGCACTCATGGGCGCGAACATGCAACGCCAGTCGGTTCCTCTGCTCCGCGCCGAAGCACCAATCGTCGGCACGGGTATGGAAGGCGTGACCGCACGCGATTCTGGCGCGGTCATCCTCGCGCGACGTAACGGCGTGATCGACTCGGTGGACTCGGAACGCATCATCGTCCGCGTCGAGGGCGAGCACCATCCCGGACAACTGTCCCGCGAAGTGGGCAGCGATATTTACCAGTTGATGAAGTTCAAACGCTCCAACCAGAACACCTGCATCAACCAGAAGCCGGTGGTGATCAAAGGGCAACGAGTCACGAAAGGCCAGGTGATCGCCGACGGTCCCTGCACCGATCACGGTGAGTTGGCGCTCGGCCGCAACGTGCTGGTCGCCTTCATGGCGTGGCGCGGATACAACTTCGAAGACGCGATCCTGGTCTCCGAAAAGTTGGTCAAGGAAGACTATTACACTTCGGTTCACATCGAAGAGTACGAACTCGAATCTCGCGACACCAAGCTGGGACCGGAAGAAGTCACGCGTGACATTCCCAACGTCAGCGAGTCCATGCTGCGCAATCTGGACGAAGCTGGGGTGATCCGCATCGGCGCCAGCATCAAGCAGGGCGACATTCTAGTGGGTAAAGTAACGCCCAAGGGCGAAACTCAGCTCACGCCGGAAGAGAAGCTATTGCGTGCCATCTTCGGCGAAAAAGCCGGCGACGTGCGCGATGCTTCGCTTTACTGTCCGCCGGGAATCGAGGGCGTAATCGTCGATGTGAAAATCTTCTCCCGCAAGGGTCAGGAGAAAGACGAACGTGCGAAGGCAATCGAGGCGGCGCAGATTGGTAAGCTCGAAAGGAACCTTTCGGACGAAATCCGGATTCTCACCGACGAGCGCCTGAAGCGCCTGGACAACATCCTGGGCGGCAAAGTCGTGCAAGCCGACCTGCATGACGAGCGCACCAATAAGCGCTTGCTCACGAAAGACACGGTTCTTGATCGCGATACCATCGAGCGCATTTCGACCCGCAACCTCAAGCGCATTAAGTACGCCGACAAAGACCCGCGGGTGAACGAGCAGATCGACGAAATCGAAGAAATGACTTCTCGTCAGATCGATGTGCTTAAGAAAATCGTCAACGAGAGAAAAGACAAACTGACCAAGGGCGACGAACTGCCGCCGGGTGTGATCAAGTTGGTCAAAGTCTACATCGCGATGAAACGTAAGCTGAGCGTTGGAGACAAAATGGCTGGCCGTCACGGCAACAAGGGCGTCATTGCCCGCATCCTGCCCGAAGAGGACATGCCGTATCTCGATAACGGCACGCCGGTTGAAATCGTGCTCAATCCGCTGGGCGTTCCTTCCCGTATGAACGTGGGGCAGATTCTTGAAACCCACCTCGGATGGGCAGGGCACGAACTGGGCAAGAAGATCTCGCAAATGCTAGCCGAGAACACGCGTGAAGATGCAATTCGACGCGAGCTCAAGGCCCTGTTCAAGGACACAGTCCTGGCCGATACCATCACCGACCTCAGTGATGAGGAACTGATGGCGATCGCCCCAACACTAACCCGCGGCGTCTTTACCGGTTCGCCGGTGTTTGACGGCTCCAAGGAAAGCGAGATTAAGGCGTTGCTCAAGCAGTCGGGTCTGCCGGAATCCGGCAAAACCTACTTGTACGACGGCATGACCGGCAACAAGTTCGAGCAGCCGATCACGGTCGGTTACATCTACATGCTCAAACTTTCGCACTTGGTGGACGACAAGATTCACGCTCGTTCGATCGGTCCGTACTCGCTCATCACTCAGCAACCGCTGGGCGGCAAAGCGCAGTTCGGTGGCCAGCGCTTCGGAGAAATGGAAGTTTGGGCGCTGGAAGCGTACGGAGCGGCGTTCATCTTACAAGAACTGCTCACGGCGAAATCCGACGACGTTTATGGCCGCACCAAGATTTATGAGGCCATCGTCAAGGGCGAAGCTGCCATGGAGCCGGGTGTTCCCGAATCGTTTAACGTCCTGATTCGCGAATTGCAATCGCTGTGCCTGGATGTGGAACTCATCAAGGCCACGGAAAAGAAGCCGGTCCTGGCCGCAGCAGATTAATTAGTCGTTGGTCGTTGGCCGTCCGTCGTTGGCGGCCAGCGACCGACCAACACAATTTTAGAAACAGATCCACAGTTTTCGCTCTTGAAGCTGTGGATCAAAAGATTTCGCTAGCGACGAACGATCAACGACTAGCGACCGATTCGAGAGCCGCCCGCGGGGGGCGTACTTCCGCAGGAAGCCGAGGATTACCTTGTTTCGTTCGAGCCCCTTTGACCTGGCAAACCCTATCGCCGATTTCGATGCTATTCGCATCAGTCTCGCTTCTCCGGAAAAAATCCGGAGTTGGTCGCACGGCGAAGTTACCAAACCGGAGACCATCAACTATCGCACCTTCAAGCCGGAGCGCGACGGCCTGTTCTGCGCGCGCATTTTTGGTCCGGTAACCGACTGGGAGTGTCTCTGCGGCAAGTACAAGCGCATGAAACACCGCGGCGTCATTTGCGACAAGTGCGGTGTCGAAGTCACATTGTCCAAAGTTCGCCGTGAGCGCCTGGGTCACATCGAGCTGGCTTCTCCCTGCTCGCATGTGTGGTTCTTCAAGGGACTGCCCAGCCGTATTGGACACCTCCTCGACATCTCGCTACGCGATCTCGAGTCCGTGCTGTATTTCGAAGCCTATGTGGTGGTCGAGCCCGGTGAGGCCCCGGTAAAGGACCACGAAGTAATAAAGGATGAAACCAAGTACCGCGAACTCGACCAGCAATTCCGGCCTACCGGCTTCAAAGCTATGATGGGCGCGGAAGCGATCAAGGAACTCCTCAAGCGCGTGGACATCGAAGGCCTGTCCGGTGAACTGCGCGAGAAGATGAAGCACGAGAACTCGCTGCAGAAGCGGCTCAAGTATGCCAAGCGCCTGAAAGTTGTCGAGGCGTTCCGCAAGAGCGGCAACAAACCGTTTTGGATGATCCTGGACGTGATCCCGGTCATTCCGCCGGAGCTTCGTCCTCTGGTTCCGCTGGATGGCGGCCGCTTTGCCACCTCCGATCTCAACGATCTCTATCGCCGCGTCATCAACCGCAACAACCGGTTGAAGAAGCTGATGGATCTGCACGCGCCTGAAGTCATCGTGCGCAATGAAAAACGCATGCTGCAGGAAGCCGTCGACGCTCTGTTCGATAACGGACGCCGCGGACGCGTACTGCGCGGCGCGAATAACCGTCCGCTGAAATCGCTCTCCGACACCCTGAAGGGCAAGCAAGGGCGCTTCCGCCAGAACCTGTTGGGCAAGCGCGTCGATTACTCAGGACGCTCGGTCATCGTGGTTGGGCCTGAGCTCAAGCTGCACCAGTGCGGTCTGCCCAAGAAGATGGCGCTCGAACTCTTCAAGCCATTTATCTATCACCGGCTCGAACAAACTGGACACTGCACCACCATCAAGCAAGCCAAAGAAATGGTGGAACAGCAGGAGCCAATTGTTTGGGACATTCTGGAAGAGGTCATTAAAGACCACCCGGTGCTTCTGAACCGCGCCCCAACCCTTCACCGCCTCGGCATTCAGGCGTTCGAGCCAGTGCTGGTGGAAGGCAAGGCCATCAAGATTCACCCGCTGGTCTGCACCGCATTCAATGCCGATTTCGACGGCGACCAGATGGCGGTACACATTCCGCTGTCTCCTGAAGCGCAGGTCGAAGCCAGCGTGCTCATGCTGTCTTCGCACAACATCCTCTCGCCCGCGTCGGGTCACCCGATCACGGTTCCCACGCAGGACATGGTGCTGGGTCTCTATTACCTGACCAAAGCCAAGCCCGGTGCCAAGGGGGAAGGCCGCTCGTTCGCCAACATCGAAGAAGTCTTGATGGCGCTCGAATCCGGCGAAGTCGAAACCCTGACTCCCATCCGTCTGCGCTATACCGGTGAAGTCATCGATCTGACTGCAACCTACGACGATCAGGACATCACCCACACCGAACCTGTACAGTACGAGCGCAGCTTCCTGAACACGACCGTGGGTCGCGCTATTTTGAACGATCACCTTCCGCCTGGCATGCCATTCATCAACGGCTTGCTCAAGAAGAAGGGTATCGGCCAATTGGTGAGCTACGGCTATCTCCGCTTCGGCCTCGAAACCACGGTCAAGATGCTCGACGAGGTGAAAGACCTCGGATTCCGCTTCGCCACTCGCGCCGGCCTGTCGATCGGTATCGACGACATGGTCATCCCGGACAACAAGAAAACTCTTGTCCGCGACGGTGAAAAGCAGGCCGTGCAAGTTCAGCAGCAATATCTCGACGGCGCCATCACCAACGGTGAGCGTTACAACAAGGTCATTGAAATCTGGTCTGGCATCACCGAGAAAGTCGCGGACGAAATGTTCGGCCAGATGCAACAGCGCGACAAGGAAGGTTTCATCAATCCGATTTACGTCATGGCCGACTCCGGCGCTCGCGGATCGAAACAACAGATCCGCCAGCTCTCCGGCATGCGTGGATTGATGGCGAAACCATCCGGCGAGATCATCGAGTCTCCCATCACAGCCAACTTCCGCGAAGGATTGACCGTGTTGGAGTACTTCATCTCGACGCACGGCGCGCGTAAAGGATTGGCTGACACGGCTCTGAAGACGGCCGATTCTGGCTACCTGACTCGTCGTCTCGTTGACGTGGCGCAGGACGTAATCATCAGCGAATACGACTGCGGCACGGTCGACGGCATCTACGTCGCGGGTATCGTCGAAGCCGGCGAAGTCATCGAGCCATTGCGCGACCGCATTGTAGGCCGCGTCTCGCTCGAAAAATTAAAAGACTACGACGGCAACGTAGTGGTCGACATCAACCAGGAGATCACGGAAGAACTTGCCGGCACGGTGCAAGCCGCCGGCATCGAGCGGGTCAAAATCCGCTCCGTGCTCACCTGCGAATCCAAGCGCGGCGTCTGCGTCATGTGCTACGGCCGCAACTTGGCTTCCGGCCGCCTGGTCGAACTTGGCGAAGCTACCGGAGTCATCGCAGCCCAGTCTATCGGCGAGCCCGGAACCCAGCTCACCATGCGTACCTTCCACATCGGTGGTACGGCATCGCGAGTCTCCGAGCAATCGCGTTTGGAAGCCAAAACCACTGGCGTCGTGCGCTTTATCGGTCTCCAGACCGTAAAGGCCAAGTCCGGCGACCTTGTGGTCATGAATCGCCAGGGCTCGATCGCGGTAGTCGACGAAAAGGGCCGTGAGCGCGAGCGCTATGCGGTTGTTTACGGCGCCAAGGTCAAGGTAAACGAAGGCGATCAGGTCCAACTCGGCAAAGTCATGGTCGAGTGGGATCCGTACACTTTCTCGGTCCTGACCGAAATCGGCGGCACCATCCAGTTCAAAGACTTGCAAGAAGGTGTCACACTTCACGAAGAAGTGGACGAGGTCACCGGCTTGTCGCGTCACGTCGTGGCGGATTCGCCCGACGAGAAGCGCCAGCCTGCAATCGTGATCAAGGGCAAGACCAGCAAGCGTTACCTCATGCCCTCCCGAGCGCATTTGATGGTTCAGGACGGCGACATTGCTCACCCCGGCGACGTGCTGGCCAAGATCCCGCGCGAGACCACCAAAACGAAAGACATCACTGGTGGTCTGCCCCGCGTGGTCGAGTTGTTCGAAGCCCGCAAGCCGCATGAGACCGCAGTCATCAGCGAAATCGATGGCACGGTCAAATTCGGTGAAGTCTCCAAGGGTCAGCGTAAGATGTACGTCATCGCCGACAACGGCACCGAAAAAGAGTACTCGGTTCCGCGCGGCGTTCACATCAACGTGCAGGAAGGCGAGCGCGTCAAAGCGGGCGAACCGCTCATGGACGGCCCGCTCAACCCGCACGACATCCTGGCCGTGCTCGGCGAAAAGGAACTGCAGTCGTACCTGGTGAACGAAATCCAAGAAGTTTACCGGCTGCAGGGCGTGAACATCAGCGACAAGCACATCGAAGTCATCGTTCGCCAGATGATGCGTTGGCGCAAAGTGGAAGACGTCGGCGATACCCAGTTCCTGCTGGAACAGCAAGTCGACAAATTCCGATTCGCGGAAGAGAACGAGCGCGTGATCGCGCAGGGTGGACGTCCGGCAACCGGCCGGCCGCTGCTCCTGGGCATCACCAAAGCCTCGCTCTCGACCGACTCGTTCATCTCCGCGGCCTCGTTCCAGGAGACCACGCGCGTGCTCACCGAGGCATCGATTCAGGGCGCGGTCGATCACCTGCGTGGTCTGAAGGAGAACGTGATCGTCGGACGCCTCATTCCGGCCGGTACCGGCATGGAGTACTACCGCAACGTTCGCCTCTCGCCAGAAATGGAAGAAGCGGCCGCCAAG
The DNA here is from genome assembly GCA_049585795.1 of Terriglobales bacterium. GTDB lineage: Bacteria > Acidobacteriota > Terriglobia > Terriglobales > Acidobacteriaceae > JABDBE01. The sequence continues at coordinate 16,965 of JBAVAQ010000021.1, forward strand.
GTACAAGAAGAGGTCTCGCAAGCGTACGAAGAAGCCGAGCGCGCGCTCGAGCTGATGCGGCATGAAGGCGAGACCGAGGAACTGACAGCGGAGTAACGGCAAGAACCAGATGGGGCGGCCTTTCTTCAAGCCGCCCTTCTTTTTTTGCCCCTCATCCCCTATGGCCGCTAGCCCACAGCAATTGCAAGATCGGGAACCAGATATCACTTCCCAGTTGCACGCCATGCCCCACAGCCTTACTCTGGGGGCGGTGATTCTGCGCTTTTTACGCCTGCTGCGGCTTGCTTTTTGGCGCGCATTTCAGCACGACGCGTTCGCCACCGCGAAAGCGTCTGCCTACTCGTCGATTCTTACTTTTTTCCCTGCCCTGCTCGTGGTCGGATCGGTGCTGGCCAACTCCCGCAAAACCGCCGCCTACCTGCGCGAGATTACTTACGCCCTCGACCGAATCCTGCCCGCCGGCAGCGGCACAGCTCTGTCTTTTCTGAAGGGCAGTTCTCCGCGTTCGGTCGGCCTCCTGATCACCGCCTCGCTGCTCACCCTCTGGACGGCCTCGGGCGTCATGATTTCCTGGATGGAAGGCTTTCGCCGTTGCTACGAGTTGCCGAAAATCTGGGGCCTGGTGAAAGAACGGATGATCGCCTTCGCCCTGGTCATTCTTGCCGGAACTCCTCTGACCTTTGCAACCATCCTAGTAGCCTCGGGCAGCCGCATCGAACGCAACGTGCTCTTTCACCTGAATCACGAGTTCGGGCTCTACATCCTGCTGATGTGGACCGCGATTCGCTGGCTCATCGCCACCCTCACCAGCATCGCCGTGATCGCGCTCATCTACCACAACGCCGTGCCTCGCACCCAACCGTGGCACAGCGTTTTACCCGGCGCCACATTGGCTACGGTCCTGTGGTTCCTTTCCACCGCACTATTTGGATGGTACTTACAGAACTACGCCGATTACAGCATCATTTACGGCTCTCTCGGCATAGCCATCGCCCTCCTGGTCTGGATGTACATGATCTCCCTTGTCATTCTGGTAGGAGCCGAGTTCAACGCCATGCTCTTTCCTCGGGCGTTCCTAGGCAAAGAACTAAAAGCCATGCCCACCCCGCAAACGGCGACCAAATAAACGACGCGGCGCCCTATAAATTCCCGCTGTTATCCTGAGGAAGCGCAGACCTTCGCAAAGCGAAGGCTTGCCGACGAAGGATCTCTGCACTCCGTTTGCAGCGCCAGGTTCAAGGTTTTGGGGAGGGCACGACCTCGGTCGTGCCGCAAGAGCCGGCGATTCGATTCAGGCCCCGCAGGGAACGAGATGCCAAGCGGGAGAAACGATGGGCTGCCTAACGCGCAATTGAAACCCCGCCCAAGCGAAGCTTGAACGGGGCACCCTCGGGAATAAAAATGAACGCGCTCGTCCGGGCCACCCGCCCCAGGAAGGCGTCTCGCGTCTGGAGAAGCGAAGTGACCTGCTGCTTTCCACCATCCGAGATTATGTGGAAGCTGAGGGAAATCATGGCACGTCCCAACTGTCCCCCCATGTCCCAGGATCGTTCCTCTGAGAGGAACGAAAGTTCAGGCACCAATGACGATTTGAGTGCCATTCCCATAAAAAGCCTTGCAATTTATAATGCATTGTGGTCAATCTATCGACATGCGCAGTATCTTGCGGGTTGAATGAGAGCAATACGACCCCTTGGGTCATATCGAGACGTGACTGAGGCTTACGCCCCTGACAACCCCCTGTCGGTCGTTTATCTCGGTATTCGGGAGGACAGTTTTAAACAGGTTTTACACCACAATCTTTTTACGCCTGTTGCTCAATACTACGGAATCGTGCAAGATGGCCTACTCGAAGCGATTCACTTATTTCGCGGTCTTAAACGCCCTTTGATGCATGGCGATGACAAGGAAGCTGACAAAAGCGTACTCGTATACAGTTGGCGACCCCAAGTGGATTGTATATGGTCGCCGAGCCGCTTCGACGGCAAAGTCATTTTAAGACCCGCTCCGCAGGGAGAAGTTTTCGTGGTGCTGGTACGAGAGGAAAGACAAGCAGAGGAGTATCCCGGACACGGTTCAATTATGGGCTCGATTGAAAGGTGGAACTGGATTAAGGAAGACCCCCTCCTACCACATGCCCCAATTGACTGGGAAGAACGTTACGGTGAAAAACTATGAAGTCGAACATGAGAACAGCAGACGGAATCCGTGCGCTGGTAAGAGAGACGTTTGCGGGCGCATCTGCCGGCTTTCGCCCATGTGCCTTCTTTGACGACCGTCTAGATTGCATCCGAGTCATCGCGAGAGATTGTAGCGTACTGGAAATTCGCCTCAACCCTAACCTCACCGTTCTTCAGGACAACTATTACCCGCAATTTGGCGGAAAACAGTACGTCGGATTCACAGTGAAAGGAGCGCGTCATTTTTGTAACGAACACGGCCTGAGCATGGGCGCCCCGATTAACGTTAGCGATTTGTTGGACGCCATTCTCAAAGCGTTCCCTGACGTTGCCGTAGAGTTGTTCGTCAATGCCATCGCCCGCCCACTTGTGCAGGAAGAAAATATCGAGAGGGTTGACGTATCAGGAGCCTCAGGCAATATTCCTGCCGCCTCGCTGGCATAGCAAGTTAATCCAGTTCCGGGGCCGAGTCCACTTATGTCGGGCGGTCGGCCCACCACAGCGGTAGAACTGCCTTGGAATTAGTGCGCATCCTGCTGGAAAAGCTTCTTTAGATCGTCCAACCTTGCGAGGGGTTGAAGCTGCGCTACTCGGAGAACGGTCATCCATTTCACCTCAGTCCTTGGGAGATAAAGAACAAATTTCTGAATCTGGTCCGCCCTCTGCTCACAGTTAACGACAAGCACGGCGAACTGTTTTTCGTCAGATCCGAGCAACAGCGGGCAGGAATGGGGCACCGATTGCTCCGATCCCGAAAAGGAAACTACCGGAAATTCTCCCATCGTATCGGTCACCCCAACAAGGTAGGAATACGCCAACGTTAGAGAGAGCAGTTGCCCGCCGGCCCAGAAAGAAAATGCGATTTTGTTGACTCGCCTCTTAACCCCTGTGTTAATCAGCCACCAACTGAGCCCGGCGAATAACGCCATTCCGGTACCAAAAAGGAGCATATAGCCGAACTCAGCATCTCGGTCTTCATCCAGCAGAATGTTGGTCCAAACCGTCCCTGCATCCGATATGTGTTTAAGAATGATCCCTTCGGACTGATTGATTAGCTTCAATACAGCAGAATTCATAAGACCTACGTCAGCGAACACGATGATAAATGCGATCCACGGGAGGAATCGATTTGCCCTGACCCAGCGGTTGTTGATCCACCCGTGTAGCGCAGTTTTCCGGAGTCCCCACCTTCCCGTTAGATAGATAGAATAGGCGACAGAAAAGGCTACGACACTGACAAGGACGACGGAAAGCAGACAGTTCATTCCCCTGTATGTATCTCTCTGATCGATAGTCGGACGAGATAACGAATACAGCGCGAGGGCGCTAGATCTACCTGACTCGCGAAACATTCCAGCGCACGTCGCAAGCGCGGTAAGTACGGCAGCTCCGGCGGACCACCCTAATGCGTTCAGACCTGAAAACAGTTTTGTTCCGGTCGATTCTGAAATGTCCACCGTTCCGGCAGATGGTCCAGGCCCCTCCTGCTCACTCATTTTTCTTTGCGGCCCGTAGGTTCAAAATTGCTGGGCCTCCGGTCCGATTTTGGCTCGTCGCCAAGGCTTGCGACAAGTGTCGAAGGGAATACCATCGGGATGTAACCCACTTCGCTAGCGTGCTAAAGCGTCCAATTCTCAATCGCCAACCCGGAGACCCGCCCAAACTCGCGCGTGTTGTTCGTGACCAGCGTCAAGCCCAGGCTGCGCGCGTGAGCCGCGATGAACAGGTCGTTCGCCCCAATCATGGTTCCCAGCCTTCTCAGGTCCGCCCGTATGCCGGCATAGTGCAGAGATGCGTGGTCGGGAAAATCCAGAACCTCGATGTAATTCAGAAAGGCGTCCAGCGCCGCTTGATCCTGCCGCCGCCGGGGAGAAACCTCGACTCCGAAAAGCAGTTCCGACTCCGTGATTACCGAGATGCACACGTCGCTCACCGGCAGAGTGCCAAGGCGCTTGAGCACTGCATCATTCGAGCGCTTCACGATGTAGGAACAGGTGTCCGTATCCAGCATGTAGCGCGCAATTACGGCTGACGTTCCTGCACCGGGAGATCCTCGACATTATCCATGAACTTGGCGGACGCAACCGGGCCCTCAGAGAGGTAAGAAGTCCAATCAAACGGGCGCGGAGACAGCACCACCTCGCTTCCTTCTTTCCGGATAAACACCTCTTGCGTCTGGAATTGAAACTCCTTAGGCAAGCGCACGGCTTGACTACGGTTGTTCATGAAGATTTTTGCTTTGCGTTGCATCTGGCCGCCAGACCTTCCCGATGGCATATACGTATGTATATGCCATTCTATCAATATCGGTCGACCTGCGCAAGGCAACCCACTCGCGGCGGGTGGCCCGAACCTTGCATTTTTTTTGCAAGGGGCGTGTGCATGGATCGATCTGAGTGAAAAAATGGCTATCCTGGAAAATCTTGTCAATAGGCAAAACCCACGTGATCGGGCTTAACTCCTTGCATCCAATGGGAAAATAAAGTTAGCAAACATGTCATAGTTACCTATTTCGGATTGATATAATACAAGTACAGCCTTCTCATCTCCTCGATCCTCCTACTTGATCAAAGTGAAGTGCACCAGCCGGGTTGTTGACGGGTAGGGATTCCTCGCTATGCTCGGAATGATTCGGGCTCGGGATGGGTGAGATAGCCTTCAAAGTCTAAAAGAAAGAGACGCGGCCTTCACCGGGCGCGTTTTTTATTGGGTTTCACCTATGAATTCCAGGAAGATGATGAGCCATTGCAAACGTCGGGGCGAGTGGGCCGAGCTTCAGTTCATGGCAAAAGCGGCCAAACTAGGTCTCCGGATTTCCAAACCCTGGGGAGAATGTCGCTAGGACGTGGTGGTCGAATCCGGCGGCCGCTTGATACGCATACAGGTCAAATCGACAATCTGCCGCAGACGGAAGGGCTACGTTTGCAGGGTCCGGCCCAGCGACACGGTCAGGCCGTATGAGCCAGGCGACTTTGATTTCCTGGCGATTTATGTCATTACGGAAGACGTTTGGTACATTATCCCGGCAAGACTCGTGGTGAACAAGAGATTGGGCACAATATCTCTCCGTCCTTCCGGCCCGGGCTGCAAGTACGAAGCTTACAGAGAGGCGTGGGATCTGCTGCGTTGAGCCGCGACCGCTGACAGCCACGACCTTTTGTGCGGAGGTCATTGCCTTCGAACTTCCCCCAGCCTCAGCCATCGCAGCTCTCTCCATATACAATAATCAGACCTACACAAATTCTGATTAGGACAAAATTGAGAAAAGGAAAGTCTTTGCCGAAGTCTACCGGTGGGGCCGTAGATCCATCGCCTGACGCTTCCGACATTCGTCGCGCAGATCGCCGGGCAAAGATCATCTGCACGGTTGGTCCGGCGTGCAGTTCAGAGGCCATCTTGCGGGACATGATGCGACTGGGCATGGACGTGGCCCGGCTGAATTTCTCTCACGGGACGCATCAAGAGCACGCGCGCAACATTGAACGCCTGCGCCGCGTGGCGAAAGAGGAGAAGCGCACCATCTGCATTCTGCAGGACCTGCAGGGTCCTAAGATTCGCACCGGCCGCATGAAGGGCGGAGTGCCCGTAATCCTCGAGGCTGGGTCCCGCGTCACTATCACGCCGCGTGATATCGAGGGCACCCCGGCTTTGATTCCAACCACCTTTCAGGGGCTGGCGCGCGAAGTCACACCCGGCGCGCGCATTCTGCTGAATGACGGACTTATAGAGCTGCGCGTCATTCGGGCTCGCGACGAAGATGTGGAATGCGAAGTGATCAACGGCGGCCCCCTCGGCGAGCACAAGGGTATCAATCTGCCGGGCGTTGCGCTTTCCATTCCCGCGCTCACAGAAAAGGATCGCGCCGACCTCGAGTTTGGGCTCAAGCACGGCGTCGACATGCTCGCGATCTCGTTCGTGCGCTCGGGAGCGGATGTGCGCGAAGTCCGAAAAATAATCGCTGCCCACGGCAGCGATCTTCCCATCATCGCCAAACTGGAGAAACCTCAAGCCCTTGAACGGCTGGAAGAGATTTTTGAAGCGGCTGACGGAGTCATGGTGGCACGCGGCGATCTAGGTGTGGAAATGCCGCCGGAGAAAGTTCCGGTCATTCAGAAACATGTGATCCGAAGATCGGCTGAGTGGCGTAAGCCGGTGATCACCGCGACCCAGATGCTGGAATCGATGGTGGAGAACCCACGTCCCACGCGGGCTGAAGCGAGTGACGTTGCCAATGCCATTTTCGACGGCTCCGATGCGGTGATGCTTTCGGCGGAAACCGCCAATGGGCTCTATCCCCGGGAAGCGGTCCAAATGATGGCACGCATTGTGGTCGAGGCGGAGGGAAATACGGGCGACTTTACCCCTAAGCGGCGGCGGGAGAAGCATTCGATTACGGTTGCGCAAGCAATTTGTGAGTCCATTTCGCACGCCGCTGAAGACCTGCGCATGGGCGCGATCGCCGTGTTTACCGAGACGGGGAACACGGCGCGCATGATTTCCAAGTATCGCCCCCAGACGGCAATATATGCTTTGAGCCATATGTTGCCGGTGTGCAACCGGATGAATCTTTTTTGGGGCGTGAAACCAGTACACACGGTTCAGGCCCGCAGTGCCGAAGATATGGTCGCGACGGCGGAGCGGGAGCTGCTGCGGCAGGGTTTTATTAGGGTTGGAGATGTGCTTGGCGTGGTGGCTGGAACTCAGATGGCTTCCGGTTCGACCAATTTCATGCGGCTACATGTGGTCGAAGATGGGCGGGCGAGAGTACCCGTGGCCGCGCCCAAGAAGTGATTGCCCTGCTGCGGAGCTTAGCTTCGCCGGACCACCCATTCGAGCTCCGCTCAGGGCAGGCTCGGGCGGCTGTCCTGACGTGAGACAATATTGTCGATGTCCGCGGAAATACTTTCGATCGCCATCTTTCAACCTCTTCCGGGACACGAAGAAGCATCTCTCGCCACCATGCGAGCCCTGATTGCTGCACTCGCGGCAGGTGGATACAGTCGCGACTTGCTCTATCGAGATGCGAAATCACACCACGAATACATCTTGTTACGATATTGGAAGTCGGAAGAGGCTCGCCGCGCCGCGCTGGAAGATCCCGAAGTATTGCGCTGCTGGGCGAAGCTTTCTCATGAGATCAGGACGCTGAAGATTTACGAAACCCTTGAAGAGGCCGTAACGCCGTGAAGGGTTGCATCTGCGATATTCTGCTCAACCATGCCCCCAAAGTCTGAGCCCTTCGCTGATACATCGCCAGAACCGTCGGTTCGGGGATTTCTTCATCGGCCGGTGGCGCCCTCTGGAGAGGGTTTGGTGCTGACTCATGGCGCGGGATCTAATTCACGGGCTCCGCTGCTGGTGGCGCTGGCGGAAGCTTTCGCTGAGGTAGGTATGATCGTGCTGCGCTGTGATTTGCCCTATCGGCAGAGCCGGGCGTTCGGTCCGCCGCGGCCGGGCGACGCCGCCCGCGACCGGGAAGGTTTGAAGAATGCCGTTGTGGGTCTCCGCAAGCTGGTCGCTGGCCGCATGTTTCTCGGTGGGCATTCCTACGGAGGTCGCCAGTCGACGATGCTCTGTGCCGATCAGCCGGGGCTCGTGGAAGGTTTACTGCTGCTCTCGTATCCTTTGCATCCGCCGCGCAAGCCGGAACAGCTTCGCGTTCAGCATCTGCCAAAGTTGCATACGCCTGCGCTGTTTGTGCATGGGACGCGGGATCCTTTTGGATCGCCGGAGGAGATGGAGTCAGCGTTGAAACTGATTCCGGTGAAGACTCGGTTGGTGCGGATTGAAGGGGCGGGGCATGACCTCGGGTTTACGGGGAAAGCGAAGCGGGAGGAATTGCCGGCTATCGTGCTCGAGGAGTTTCGGAGATTCGTTGACGGGGATTAAAAAACTACAGCCCGTCTCCTAATCAATCGTGACCTTATTCATTCAGGGTAGGTATCGCGCTCTGGAACAACTTGGGAAGAATTCCCCGAAATGAGCGGCTCGAAGCCTTGGATGTGCAAGGTTTCAAGCGTCGCCTCATATCATTTTCAAGGCCTTGCGGCACGGCTGAAAGCCGTGCCCTTTCAAAACTCCCGACGCCAAAAGTTCTTCCGTGAGCTGTGAAAGCGCTGGGCGACCCACAATCGGACTTTTCGGTACCCTCTGAAGTTATGCCATTCCAAAAGACATTTATTGGATAGCTTCAATTTGCGAACTATCATGCTTCGCTCTGCGGATAGCCCGGGGGCGGCTGTCCCCAGGTGAGGCTAGTTCACCCAGCCGGATTTGGAACCGCCATTTTTCTTGTTTACGTCGTCGGGCGGAATGTAGTTGCCGTTTTCGTCGAAGGTCCCGCTAACGGTGCGATTCTGTTTGCGCATGAACACTTCGAACTTGCGCGCCGCCCGGCGACGCTTCCAGCGATAGTAAGAGTTTCGGAAACTGAAGTAATGTTCGGTGGCGCCCAAGGTGAGTCCACGCCTGGGTATAAACTTCACGTACACAAAGCCGAATAACAGTCCCCCGAGATGCGCGAAATACGCGACGTTCGAGCCCCGGCCCGAGCCTGAGGCGCTAATGGCTTCCACCAGCGTGATGAAGGCAACTCCCGCCACGAAATATTTCGCGCGAATGCTGAACGGAATTGGGAACAGCATGATTTCCTGGTCGCCGTAGAGGAGGCCGAAGGCCATCAGAATGCCCAGCACGCCGCCCGATGCGCCCAGGGTTTCTGTTCTAGGCGTCACGCCCCCGATGCCGGTATAAGAAATTGCAATCGTGGTCAGCGCCGCCCCGATCACGCAAAAGAAATAAAACTCGAGAAATCGTCTGTGTCCCCAATCAGTTTCCAACTGCGCGCCGAACATCCATAGCCCGAGCATATTGAAAAGAATATGTAGAATTCCCGCGTGCAAGAACGAATACGTGACCACCTGGAATATCCAACCGTGCATGACCATTAGCGGAGTCAGGCTGAACGCGTCCCTGAGCGCGTAGCCCAGATCCGGGGTGAACGCTTTCAACAATTCGATCAGCAGGTAGACGGCGGCATTGATAAGGATGAGCCACTTCACGGCTTTGGTGAAGGGTGGCAAACTGAGCGAGAGGGTTCGTCCGCGATACATAAAAGCTGTTGCCAGTTCTCTGCGGGCCATCAGGGGGAGCTGATAAGCTCGGCGCAGCAAGGAGCAAGCCATTCTAGCAGGTTCCGGCCTAACGCTCTGGCAGCGGCGTCACTGCCAGGCTCCGGTGGCCTTGATTATCCACTGCGCGCACGGCAAAGATCACATTATCTTTCGACATCGGAAGCGTGGTGCGAGTTACATTTCCCACGGCTCGCATGTGCTCCCAATCTGGGCTGGTGGTCGCTCGCCAGAGCACTTCGTAACTTGCCACGCGGCCGCGGGGCGATGGTTCCCAGGTCAGGGTGGAATCGTTCTCCAGCTTGGTAGTCAGCAGTCGAACGTTGGCCGGAGGCCCTGGCGCCATAGCCAAGGAAGCAAGCGTGGCCGCATTCAAGCGCGCGACACTGGCCACATAGTCAAAGTTGACGAATTTGAGAAGGTCGCCGAATTCGATTCCATTCTCAGTGCGGACATTCTGGTGCTGGTGGTTGTAGTCTTCGCGAAACTCGGTGAAGCGGACGGCAGCGTACCCCTGCTCATTGAACGAAATATGATCGCCCCCGCGCAGGTAACGGTCGAGGCGAAAGGTCAACAGCGGTTTGAGGCCGGCATCGTAGGTGCGGGCGGCCTCGCCGATGTAGCGGGCGAGCTGCCGGGACGTGGAATCGCTCTCGCCCCCAAGATTTTGGATGGTACGCAGTTGGTCAACAGTGGCGGCAATAGGCACGCCTTGCGAGAAGACGCGCACCACGCTGGTGTCCTGTTGCGGGCTGCGGTCGCCACCCACAATATCGTTGTTCAGCACTGCTTCGATGCCCCATCCCGCGGACTTGGCCATTTTCGCGAAGTGGCTGCTGCCGTACAGCCCTTGCTCCTCGCCGGCAACGGTCAGAAAAATGATGGTGGCGGGAAACTTCATCTGGCTGAGCACGCGGGCGCACTCCAAGCTCACGGCGGTGCCGCTGCCGTCGTCGTTGGCTCCGGGAGCGGGGTCGGTGATGTTGAGGTTGTCGCTGTTGCGCGAATCGTAGTGGCCGCTGACCAGCACGATGCGCTTGGAGCTCTCGGGATCGGAGCCCTTCAGCACCGCATAAACATTGGTGATGTCGGTGGGCTTGGGAATTCGATCAGCCGGTGCCTGAACGAAAGTGTCGGTCTTAACCTCCAGGCATCCGCCGCAATCGCGCGAGTAGCGTTCGAATTCGGACTTGATCCATTGGCGCGCGGCGCCGATTCCGTGGCCTGATACGATCGAAGCTGCGTCCTGCGCAGACAGGGTTGAGCGAGTCTGGAAGCTCACGAGCTTCTCGATGTTGGACTGAATCCGCGTTACGGAAATCTGCCGCAAGGCGGCGACAATCTGCGGGTCGGCTGGGCTAGCTGGTAAAGTGTCTTGCGCGATAGCGGCAGTCGCCGCCGTTGCCAATGCGGCGTACAGGACCACACAGAGCGAAAAATGGCATCGTCTAAGGAAAAAGACACTCGCGCGAACATAGCGCCGGAGTTTCACGATCATGGTTAAAATAGCCGCTAGCCAAGGGTTCGAAGAGCGAGTATCCAGTCGCCGGGAATCGGGGACTTGACCTTCAGCCCAAGAGCCACTAAATATTATCAAGGAGTCTTAATAATATGGAGGCCTTTGTGGTTCATTGTCCGGAATGCGAAACCAATCTCGACATTGAAGAAGACGAGCTTGATGAAGGAGAAATCGTCTCCTGCCCCGAGTGCGGTAGTGACTTCGAGATCATCACAGTGAGTCCCATTGAACTGAAGCCAGTGGACGAGGAGAAATACGAGGAGGACGACGAAGAGGAAGTCGAAGACGGTGATCTCTCCTAGGTCACGCAGGTTTCCGCCCCGCCCCTTAGAGGTCCACTTCCGCGCCGCTTCGCGAATGGCGACTTTGCTGTGCGTGTCTGCGATCCTTGCTCTGGGTCGATCCGCCGCTGCCATGGGCAACTTCCCGGCAGCGGAAAACAAACTCCAGAAACCTTATGCCCTCATCTTCGGCACGGTGTGGGGCCCGGATGACCGCCCGGTTTACGGAGTGAAGGTAAAGGCTCGCCGCGAGGGCGAGAAGAAAGCCCGATGGGAACAGTATTCAAATCACAGCGGCGAATTCGCCCTGCGGGTCCCGGCAGGCAAGCAGGACTATGTGATCTGGGCCGATTTGAAGGGCCTCAAATCCAAGAACGGAAATCGCATCCAAGGGGAAGAAGTCAAAGTGCATGTGGACGCAGATGAGCGTGTCGATACTGGTCTACATCTAAAATAGTTGCCTGGAGGTTGTGGGTAAGCTAGGAGGAGAACCAGATGAGAAAGTATCAGGTTGTGGCTCTCGTCGTGCTGCTATTCAGTGTTGGTACGGCGACTTCTGCTTATTCCAAAGACAAGGACAAAGAGATCGTCGGCCGCATGTTGACCGGCAAGGTGCTTGATCGACACGATAATCCCCTGCCCGATGCCATCGTGTATCTCTCGAATACGCGGACCCGCGCGGTGAAGAGTTACATCACCGCATCCGACGGCGCTTACCACTTTCCTGAACTCTCCCCAAACATCGATTACGAGGTCTATGCCCAGTACAAGGGCCAGAAAAGCGATACTAAAACGGTGAGCCAATTTGATGACCGAAAGATAGTGAACATTATCCTGCGGGTTGCTACGAAGTGAAGGGCTGCGGGTAGGTCTTAGGCCGGGGGGATTAATCCTTGGGAGCCGGAACAAAGCGCTGCCCGTTTCTCGGGAACGAGACGTCCCAAAGGTGATATTCGCGTCGTCCGCGCCGGGAGTTGAGCGTCTGTGTTCCGAGCCAGTCGGTCCTTGATGCGCAAAAATCTCTCCTCGAAATACTTTCGTGACACATAGGCGACTGCGACCGCACTCGTGCCCGCCACTGCAAACTTCAGCAGCACCAGTTCGAAGTGCCCATTCGAGGGAATCAGCGAGGGCCAGTAACGAAGGCAAACTGTGTCGTACATTCGAAAGGCGAGGATGTGGTTCAGATACAGGCCGTAGCTGATGTATCCGAAGAAGCGAAGCACAGAGTTGTTGACATAGTGCTTTCTGGAGCTGGTGCCGACTAGAAGAAACAGCAGCAACACTCCGGCAAAGAAGATATCGACGGTCGTTTGTTGCAAGGCTGCGCCCAGCAACCGGTCCCGGGTTGTGATGCCGAGCGGCCATCCCAGAGCACCGAGCAAGAAAGGAAGACTCAGCAGCAATGCGCACAACTGCTCGACGCGCTTTCTGGTGATAGCGGTTCTGAGAACGATCGCGAGCAGGCTTCCGGCTGCAAGTCCGTCCGCTACAAACCAGGTATACCAGGCCAATCCGTCCTTGCCCCAGCCCCAGTTGAAGCAGATCGCCCGAAGTATTGGCACAAACACAACGATCCCGGCCGAAACTGCTGCAAGCCGCGCGGAGGTGAGTTTATGCACAACTGCGGGCCAGAAAATGTAGAAGTGCTCTTCCACCGCCAGCGACCACAGGGGTCCGTAGCCGCAAGAGACACCGAAAAAGTTGGTCACATTCGCCAGATACACGAAACTCAGCCCCACAAAGCTAAGGGAGGAAGAATGGAGCAGGACAAGCAGAAGCAGCAGCAAGTAATATGCAGGAAGTATCCTTAGCGCTCGGCGCGTATAGAAACGACGGTAAAAGTGTGGATTCCCTTTTGAGTCGAGGAGGATGCCAGTAATCAGAAAACCGGAGAGCACGAAAAATAGATTTACGCCGAGCCATCCCGGCTGAGTTACTTTCAGAAAAGTCCGTCCGAACACGCCGAAGTGGAGGCCTCCGTATCGCCACGAAAAAGCATGTAACAGGAACACTCCGAGAACCGCGATGCCGCGAATCGTGTCCAATTCCGGCATTACGGGCCGGATCAGGCTGTCTGCGGCTTCCTCCGCGCTCTTGAGTTGCTGTCGCATGTAGCAATCTTCGAACGATGCTTGGGATTTGCGTGATTATAGAAGCTCGCATGCCGCGAGATTGCTCAAACGCTTAGAGAGCGTCATCTTGGTAAACCTCTGGGTGGCCGCGACACCACGAAAGAGCGCTTATGATTTAGAAGTGCGGAAATCAGTCGTGCACCAGGATCGGTCAGATTTGTGAAAAGAGTGCCAGCAGTATTGAGAAGCTCCGTCGGGAAATCTGAGACGGTTCGTTTCGGCGCCCTCGCCGCAGTTCTCGCGACTACATTCCTGACCTTGCATCTGGTCGCCTGCAACAGCAACTCTCCGGCAAAACCGTCTTCGCCGCCCCCACCGGCGGGCACAAGCGGAACCAACGTGACGACGTATCACAACGACGTCGCGCGCAGCGGCCAGAATCTTACGGAAACCATTCTCACACCGAGCAACGTCAACTCCACGAGCTTTGGCAAGCTCTTTGTCCTTAGTGTGGACGGAAAAGTGGATGCTGAGCCGCTCTACCTCGCGCAGGTAAGCATCCCGAACCAGGGGACGCACAACGTCCTGTATGTGGCAAGCGAGCATGGCAGCGTTTACGGATTCGATGCTGACAGTGGAACACTCCTCTGGCACGTCTCGATGCTGGCGGCGGGCGAAGCCACCAGCGATGATCACGGCTGCGGACAGATCACGCCAGAAATCGGGGTTACTTCGACTCCGGTGATCGATCCCAAAGCAGGCCCGCATGGCACGATTTATGTAGTCGCTATGTCGAAGGACGGATCGGGAAATTATCACCAGCGCTTGCATGCTCTGGATGCGACTACTGGCGCGGAAGAGTTTGGCGGGCCTGAGAACATTCAAGCTTCGTTCCCAGGAACGGGCGACAACAGTTCGGGAGGGAAGGTTGTCTTCGACCCGGGACAGTATGCAGAGCGGGCTGGACTTCTCCTGCTCAATGGCGTCGTATTTACGGGCTGGACTTCTCATTGTGATGCTCGGCCCTATACCGGCTGGATCATGGGCTTCGATCAATCAACCCTGGCGCAGGTGAGCGTGCTGAACCTTACTCCGAACGGCAATGAAGGGTCAGTTTGGATGAGCGGGGCAGGGCTGGCCGCCGACAGTTCCGGGAACATCTTTCTACTCGACGCGAACGGGACCTTTGACTCCACGCTCGACGCCAATGGATTTCCCAGCCAGGGCGATTTCGGAAACGCATTCCTCAAGATCTCGACTGCGAACCAACGATTAGCGGTCGCGGACTATTTTGAAATGTTCAATCAAGGCGCGGAAAACGGTTCGGACGAAGACCTGGGCTCAGGGGGAACGCTGCTGCTGCCCGATCTCATCGATGGCTCGGGTCAAACCCGCCACCTCGCGGTCGGCGCGGGCAAGGACTCGAATATTTACGTGATCGACCGCGATGCGATGGGAAAGTTCACTCCGGGCAAGAACAATATTTACCAGGAAATTCAAGGCGGCTTGTCGGGGTCTGTCTTTTCCATGCCGGCTTTCTTCAACAATACGGTTTACTACGGCGCAGTAGGGGATAACATCAAGGCCTTCGCCATCAGCAGTGCGCTGCTTGCGGTTACGCCGGCGTCGCAAACCGGCAATGCTTTCGGCTATCCGGGGGCGACTCCGAGCGTCTCTGCGAATGGGACGAGCAATGCGATCCTATGGGCTGCGGAGAACGCAGGCTCTGCGGTTCTGCACGCATACGACGCCACCAATCTTTCGCACGAGCTTTACAACAGCAATCAGGCCTCAGGCGGCAGAGATCAGTTCGGTGCGGGAAACAAGTTCATCACTCCGCTGATCACGAATGGCAAGGTGTACGTGGGAACGACCAATGGGGTGGGAGTATTTGGGCTGCTGCAGTAGAGATGTCTTCCTCTTAGTGTTTGTCTTCTACCTTTAACGTTTGTCATCCCGAGCAAAGCGAGGGATCTGGGTTTATCGCGTCCGTCGCAAACCCAGATCCCTCGCTTTGCTCGGGATGACAAGAAGTAGAGACAGACTAATTGTTGTCGCTCCCGGCGCGCTTCCACGAGATTAAATCTCCTATGGTGGAACCGCCAGTACTGGAGACGGGATGCTTGTACGCTTCGACTTCGGTGCGCGAGGCTTCCTCGCCCACCGCTTTGATGCTCAGCCCGACTTTCTTTTCTTCCTGATTCATCTTGATGATCTTGAAGTCGTGCTCCTGCCCCGGCTCAAGGGTCAAGGGTTGGCCATTGCCGTCGACCGCTTCAGAGTTATGGCAGAGGCCCTCGATGCCCTCCGCGATTTCAACAAAGGCGCCGAAGCTGGCCACACGCAGGACTTTCCCATGTAACACGTCGCCAACTTTGTGCTGGCTGAAGAAACTCTCCCACACATCGGGCTGAAGCTGCTTCACGCCCAGCGAGAGACGCCGCTTGTCCGGTTCGATGGCCAATACAACCGCTTTCAGACGATCGCCCTTCTTGAGGATTTCTGAAGGATGCTTAACCCGCTTGGTCCAGCTCAGATTGCTGACATGAACCAGGCCGTCGATGCCGTCTTCGATTTCGATAAACGCGCCGAAGTCGGTGAGGTTTCGCACCCGGCCTTCTACCGTCGCGCCGACCGGATATTTTTCGTGCAAAGCGTCCCAGGGATTGGCCGCAAGCTGACGCATGCCCAGCGAAATCCGGCGTTCCTGCGGATGCACATTCAACACCACGCAGTCCACGTGATCGCCGACGTTCACCAGCTTGGAAGGATGCTTCATGCGTTTAGACCAGGTCATCTCGCTGACGTGTACGAGCCCCTCGATGCCCTGTTCCAGTTCCACAAACGCGCCATAATCGGTGACGCTGATGACGCGACCGCCGACGTGTGCGCCCACGGGATAACGGTGTTCGGCGTCCAGCCAGGGATCAGGCGTAAGCTGCTTGAAGCCTAACGATACGCGCTGCTTATCCTTGTCGAACTTCAGCACCTTGACCTGAATTTGATCGCCGACGTTTACCAGATCGCGGGGATGCGTGAGACGACCCCAAGACATGTCGGTAATGTGCAGCAGACCGTCGATCCCGCCGAGATCGACAAACGCACCGTAATCGGTGAGGTTCTTGACCACTCCAGTCAGGATTGAGCCTTCTTCGAGATGCTCCAGAGTTTTGGATCGCTTTTCACTCTGCTCGCCTTCGAGCACCTGTTTGCGTGAGACCACGATATTGCCGCGTTTCTTGTTCAGCTTAATAATCGCGACTTCGAGAGTCTGCCCCTTCACCGCATCGAGATTGCGGGCTGGACGCAGATCTGCCTGGGAGCCGGGGAGAAATGCACTCGCGCCCATTATGTCGACCGTGAGACCGCCCTTGATACGCTCGACCACGGTGGCGCGAATCGGTTTCTTCTCGTTGTAGGCTTTCTCAATCTCATCCCACGCGCGCAGCTTCTGTGCTTTCTGGTGCGAGAGGTTGATGTAACCTTCCTCGGTCTCGCCCTTATCGCGCATCACGTCGATTTCGTCGCCGGGCTGGAACCGTGGTTTGCCCTCAAAGTCCAGCACCTCGGACAGGGGAAGCATGCCTTCCGACTTGGCGCCGATGTCCACGACAACATGCGTGCCGGTGAGTTTCAGCACGGTGCCTTTGAGGACTTTATCCTCGCGGACCGCCTCTTCACTTTCCGTGGTGAAGCTTTCCAGCGCCGAAGCGAAGTCCTCAACGGCGGTGTTAGCGGGCTTTTCCTCCTGAGGTTGAGCCTGCGGGGTCTCGGAAACAGAAGCCTGAAGAGTCGAGGTTTCAGGGGAAACCTCGAGGTTCTCGGTTAAAGTTGAGGTCGCTGAATCGTGGTTGGGGGAAGTGTTGTCGTCGAGCAAGATTTATCGCCTCTCTGGTGTACTCGCGCGTGCGCGAAGGATGCGGGAACTGCTTTAGCGGACTGCTGGTGTGAGTCTTAGGTTGTGTGGAGCCCGCCCTGGCGGACGGACCTGAACAATCCCAGCGGTCGGACGTTGCCAAATAGCGAACCCGCGTCCAAAAGGGAACCCTTCGACTATAGCAATCGCTTGCAAACAGTGTCAAACCCCAAACTCAGAATAATCGAAATCGATTAAAGCCAGGTTAAAAGAGGATCTCCCGCTCGTCTGAATTTGAGACGAGTTGTCGGAAAATAGCTCTTAAAGTGCAACCGCTTTCGTTACTAATGCTTGAGCCAAAACCGCTTGTATACTGCGACCACTCGACCACCTTAAACAGCATCAAAGTACGCGTTGGTGTGTTTCTACGGATGAGGGCTCATGGTTACGCGGTTGAAATCGGTATCAGTGATTTTTTTGTTTTTGCTTGCGCTCGCGCAGGCGCATGCCGACGTCACTTTGCTGCTTGAAGAGCCCTACAGCTACGACGGCGCCTTTGCCGGAACGGGTCACGCGGCGGTGTACCTGTCGCGGGTTTGTGCCGAGTCGCCGCTGGTCCTCCGCCGTTGCGCTCCCGGAGAGTTTGGAGCGGTCATCAGCCGCTACGACGGCATTGCGGGGCGCGACTGGATCGCCATTCCGCTGATTCCTTACCTCTACGCGGTCGATAACCCCGAGAACGTGCCTCTTTCCGCGGACGCCAAGTTAGTTGACTTTTTGCGAAATCGCTATCGGATTGCGCATCTCGAGTCGGTTGCTCCCGACGGGCCTGACGGAGAACCCCCGACGGGGCGATGGGTCGAACTAGTCGGGGCCAGCTATCTCCGGGCCATCTACGGTTTCCACATCGACACGACCGAAGAACAGGACGATGCCCTGATTCGCAAGTACAACTCCGAACCAAACCGGATGCAGTTCAATATCATCACCCACAATTGCGCGGACTTTGCGCGCGAGCTGGTGAACTCTGACTACCCCAAAATGCTTCACCGCAGCTTAATCGGAGATCTCGGTGTCACCACACCCAAACACGACGCGCAGTTATTCGTGCGCTTCGGAGAACACCATCCGGATTTGCACCTGACGACGTTCGTTATTCCTCAGGTTCCGGGGAATATTCGGCGCAGCGGACCGGTGCGCGGCGTGGTCGAATCGGTGGTGAGAGCGAAGAAGTATATGGTGCCGCTGCTCGTATTCCATCCCCTGATCACCGGTGCTCTGGTGCTTGCTGCCGCGAACGATGCGCGCTTCAATCCGGCGCACAATGCGATGGTCTTCGATCCCAGCGGTGAATTGGACCCACCTTTGGAAGCGGCGCAACGACGCGCCTACGAGGCTCGGCTGGACTCGTTGAAGCGCCCGCTGGCGGAGGGTAATCCGTGGTACGGAACCAAGTGGCAACAGTTGCAAGCCGACTCGGTGCCGCGAGTCGATAGTTCGGGCGATCCCTTGCTGCAAGTAAAGCTCGGCGACGATACGGTTGAACTGGGCTTGTCGAGAAACAACATCCTGAATACGTCGGCGCCGCCCGAGTTGGCGGAATGGATTCTGATCCAACGGCTGCGGGAGGAGTTGAAAAAAGGCGGTTCTCCCAAGGTCTCAGAACAGGATGCCGAGAATGACTGGGCCTTGTTGCAGCAAACCATGCAGATACAGCACAACAAGCCTGAGCCCATTGACAGCCGCTTGACCGCGATGCAGTCTGCGGCGCCCTAGCAATCGTTGAATCTAGACAGGCGCGTCGCCCGTCTGGACTTTTCGCCAGTTCCGAAACTTTCTGCCATCTGCTACTCTGCCCTGCGATGGATTATCTCTGGACTCCCTGGCGATACGCCTATGTGACCGCAGGCGAAAAGACTAAGGGCTGTATCTTTTGCGATCTCCCCAAACTAGGAGACGATGTCAAAGCCCGCATCGTGCACCGCGGCCAAAACTGTTACATCGTGCTCAATACGTTTCCCTATACGCCGGGGCATGTGATGGTGGTGCCGTTTGCGCATCTCGACGAGTTGCAGAAACTGCCGAGCGACGCGGCTCACGAGATGATGGATTTGTCGCAGAAAATGGAACAGGTGCTGCGGCAGCTCTACGCTCCCGATGGCGTGAACCTGGGCATGAACATCGGCAAAGCCGCTGGAGCTGGCGTCGCAGGGCACATCCACATGCACGTCCTGCCCCGCTGGGTGGCGGATGCGAACTTTGTTTCGGTGGTTGGAGAAACGCGAATCCTGCCGGAAAGCCTGGACATAACCTTCCAGAGGATCAGAGCGGCATTCGAATCGCCGGTGTCATCCTGAGCGAGAATCGAAGGGCAAAAAACCTCGCTCAGGATGAACCCCGGAAACGCAAAAGCGCACAATCGCAAACCCAACACGCCGAGCTGCGATGCTCCCTATGCGCCGATGCGAATGTCTACGAAACTGCCTAACAGAAATAATTCCCGATTTCTCCGCCTTAGAATCATGAGAACATCGGTCGCCAGAGTCCTCCCCCGAGTCCTCCAGCATAATCGGCAGTAGCAATTGACCAGAGATTAAGATGACGCCAGCCTGCGATTGTCACGAAAATGTCAATAGATTGTAAGTTTTTGTAGAGACAAGCCGACGGCTCGCTTTGCTGAAACGTTTTAGTGTCCGAGCAACTCGTCTAGATCTTTCTCGCCGATCACGCTTATTCCCAGTTCCTTGGCTTTGTCGAGTTTGGAACCCGCGTCTGCCCCGGCGACGACATAATCGGTCTTTTTGCTGACGGAACCGGATACGCGCCCGCCGGCATCTTCGATTGTCTTTTTAATCTGCTCTCGAGGGAGGTTTAGCGTGCCCGTCAGAACAAACGTCTTGCCCGCGAGTTTCGTGCCTCGCTGTTTTTTCGCGCCCACGAAAGTCAAGCCGGCCTTGCTTAGTCGTTCCACCAGCTCGCGGTTCCTCGGTTCCTGAAAAAACTCTACGATGCTTTG
Organism: Terriglobales bacterium; assembly: GCA_049585795.1. GTDB lineage: Bacteria > Acidobacteriota > Terriglobia > Terriglobales > Acidobacteriaceae > JABDBE01. The sequence goes on from JBAVAQ010000021.1 coordinate 37,022, forward strand.
CGCGATGCGCGGGCCGACTTCGTTTACCTGCTGAAGTTCCTCTTCACTGGCGTTCATAAGCGCGTCCATCGACCCGAGATGTTCAGCCAGGAACTGTGCCGTACGCTCGCCCACAAAACGAATCCCTAATCCATAGATCACACGTTCGAGAGGCAGTTTCTTCGAAGCTTTGATCTCGGCAAGAAGATTCTGCGCTGATTTCTCACCCATCCGCTCGAGTGACAGCAGATCGTCTTTGGTCAGCTGGTAAATGTCTGCGACATTCTTCACCAGTCCGCGATCCGTGAGCTGATGGACCAACGCTTCTCCCATACCATCAATGTTCATCACGCCACGCGAAGCAAAGTGCAAAATCGTTTCCCGCAGCTTGGCCGGACAGTTCGCGTTGACGCAAAAGTAGTCCACCTCGCCTTCCGTGCGTACAACTTTCGTACCGCACACGGGACACTTCTCCGGCACGTGGATTAATTTGTGGCCGCGCGGGTGATCTTTATCATCCACAACGCGCGTGACCTTGGGGATAACGTCGCCGCCGCGCTCGACCTCGACCCAGTCGTCAACCTTCACCCCCAAGCGCTCGATCTCATCCGGGTTATGCAGGGTCGCGCGACTGACGGTGGTGCCGCCAATCGGTACCGGCTTCAACATCGCCACCGGAGTCAGTTTGCCGGTCCGGCCGACTTGCCAAAGAACGCCCTCAATCTGCGTGATGCCCGCGCGAGCCGCATATTTGTAGGCGATCGCCCAGCGCGGCGCCTTCCCGGTGTAGCCGAGTTCCTCCTGCAAGACGGTGCGATCTACTTTGACGACGATGCCGTCGATTTCATAGGGAAGTTTTTCCCTCTTCACTTCCTCCTGCTCGATGAAAGTCCAGACTTCGTCAAAGCTCTTGGCCAGTTTGCGACTTGGATTTACTTTGAAGCCGGCCGCGTCGAGCGCGTTCAAAGTCGCCCACTGCCGGTCGATAAATGTTCGCCCGTCGCGCAGTAAAATGTAGGCAAAAAAGTCCAGCCGCCGTTGCGCGACGATGCTGGGCTCAAGTTGACGAACCGTTCCGGCCGTGGCATTCCGCGGATTGGCAAACAACGACAGTCCTTTTTCCTCGCGCTGCTGGTTTATTTTCCTAAATGCCGCGATCGGCATGAGCATTTCCCCGCGCACTTCAAAGTCTGCGGGAATACCTGCCGCCTTCAACTTTTCTTTCGGAATCGAAAGCGGAATCGAGCGCACCGTCCGCACATTCAAGGTGACATCTTCGCCCACAGTGCCGTCGCCGCGCGTAATGCCGCGCACCAAGTGTCCGTTCTCATAAAGCAGCGCCAACGACATACCGTCCAGCTTCAACTCGCACACGTAGTCAATGTCCTTGTGTCCGCTGAGTTCGTGAACCCGACTCTCCCAGTTGCGCAAGTCGTCAACGCTGTAAGTATTGTCGAGCGAGAGCATGGGCGAAGAGTGCGCTGCCTTGACCACTCCTTCGCGCGGTTTGCCGCCCACGCGTTGCGTGGGAGAATCGGGAGTGATCAGCGCGGGATGCTCCGCTTCCAGCTTCTTCAACTGATTCATCAGCTGATCAAATTCGGCGTCGCTGATTTCCGGATCGTCGAGCACGAAATAGCGGTATTCATGATGCCGGATCTGATCGCGAAGCGCATCGATCTTCTTCTCAATGTCTTTCGCCGTAGCCATCGCAAGAGATTATAGGCGAGGCACGGAATCGTGTGGTGCGGGCGCCCTCGCCCGCGAACCTTGAGGAGCGCTCGACAGGAACCCAATCGAGCTGTTCTAAACTGGGCTTATGTCTGTCCTCGAAACCCAGCGCCTTGTGCTTCGGGAATTTCAAATCGAAGACCTGGACGCTCTCGCCGCCATCCTCTGTGATCGCGAGACCATGCGCTATTACCGAATGTCGTTCGACCGCGTGGCCGTCGCGGATTGGATTCAGTGCAACCGCACGCGCTACGCCAATGACGGTCACGGACTGTGGGCGATGATTCTGAAGTCCACGCGCGAACTGATCGGCGACTGCGGGCTGGTACGGCAGAGCGTGGACGGCGTTGATGAAATTGAAATCGGCTATCACGTGCGTCGCGATCTTTGGAAGCAGGGATATGCTTCGGAAGCGGCCCGCGCTTGCCGCGACTACGGGTTCGCAAACCTAAAGGTCGATCGGCTCGTCTCCCTGATCCGCCCCGAGAATCTGGCGTCGCGCCGGGTAGCCGAGAAAAATGGTATGACGATCTGGAAAGAAGTGATGAGAGCGGATTTGTTACATTACGTCTACGCGATTAAGCGCGCTTAGCTCAGGTGGGAACAGCCGCCCTCGGCTGTCCGTTGAATGAAGCTCAACCGTGCAGCATTGCCGCAGTGGCGTGTGATGCAGAGCGCAAAGAGTGCGTCGAGCTTCGCTCGACTGACCGCCGCCCTCGGCTGTCCCCACGCGATTCTTGGAGACCGATATGCCCAAAGCCGCACCCGCTGCATTCTCACTATCGCAAGCCCTGCTGACTTCGTTCGACACAAACGACCGCATCAACCACTACATGATTGAGAACCTGCCCAGCGAAGCCTGGCGCGCTGAGCCCCCTGCAGGCAAAGGCCGGACCGTCGCCGCTATCGTGGCTCATCTACACAATGTCCGGGTGATGTGGCTGAAGGCCGCAGCCAAGGGAAGCAAGATTCCGGACCAGTTGGATCGCGCCAACGTAACACCAGCACAGGCGATGAAAGCGCTGGAGCAAAGCCAGGCAGCTCTCAGCGCGGTGCTAAAGTCAGCCTTGGAAAGCGATGGGCGGATTAAAGGATTCCGCCCCGACGTGGCTGGATTCTTGGGCTATCTGATTGCTCACGACGCGCATCATCGTGGCCAAATCTGCATGCTGGCCCGCCAGGTGGGCCACCCTCTGCCACAGAAAGCCATGTTCGGCATGTGGGAGTGGGGCACCCGATCTAGCGTGGAGTGACGGGAACCTGATGGGCGCCGACACGGGTCCTCGGCAAGGTCACTGGCGGTCCACAGGAGATCCTTCACTGGCTGACGCTGGTTCAGGATGGTGTCTTTTCGAGGGGGTGCAAACGGCGATTTGTAATGCTTTTGCCCGGCCCGGCTTGTCTGGCAGAGCACGTCCAGATGCTGAAAAGTTCTCCACGGGGTTTGTTCGGAAAATGGAACAAGAATCATTTTGTTGCTGCGCGGGCTTGCGCGTAGTGTAAGAAGAGGCTCTGCATCATGCGGGGCCCTCGATTTACGGCTCTCCCCCATCCGGTGCGTAAAAAGGGGCCCCGCAGTTGGTTTCACTTTTGGGTTGCTTGCCTGCTTGGCCAATTGTGAGTGCCCGGGTTAGCGCTATAATTGCCTCATAAAAGGGACCCGGTATGCGTATTTTCACCCTCCTGATGGTTCTGCTGTGCGGGCTAGGTTTGGTTTGTGGAGCAAGGGCTGCGGAGCCGCAGAGTTCGTCCTCACAGCCGTCAGCCAACTCCTTCAACTCAGATTTGATCAGCCCTTCGGCGGTCGGGCGCCAGGATTTTGTCCAGGTGTGGCCGAGTGACCGTGCAAACCGGTATTATTCGCGCTCGGAGTCGGAGCGGGACGGAAGCAAGATCTGCTACACCATCCAGAACTTTCTAGTGAAACGCGAGCCGCATTCCGATGTCACCGTGCCGTCGGGGTATTCAACCTGCCTGCCTTCATCGAAATATAGCGTGAAGGCGGTCGACGAGCCGGACCAGGCTCCGTCGCAGTGAGTTCTGACAAGGTAAGACGATTTTCCGCGGTTCTGGGATCGGTATTTTTTCTTTTGATTGCGCCCGGGACCGTGGCCTGTCTTATTCCCTGGTGGATCTCTAGCTGGCGCATTCGGCCTCCGCTTTTGCATTTTGCCTTCTTTCGATGGATCGGAGTGTTACTGATTGTGGCCGGGGTTCCGGTGCTGTTGGATTCCTTTGTCCGCTTCGCGCTGAAGGGATTGGGGACTCCGGCTCCGGTTTTCCCTACACGGCATCTGGTCGTCAGCGGGTGGTATCGCTATGTGCGGAATCCAATGTACCTGGCGGTCGTGGCAGTGATCGTGGGACAGGGGTTGTTGTTTGGGAGCGTGAATGTTCTCGCGTATGCCCTGATTCCGTGGCTGGCTGCCCACTTGTTTGTCGTGTTCTACGAGGAGCCGACGCTGCGCCGGACTTTTGGGGCAGAGTATGAAATCTTTTGCACCAACGTTCCCCGTTGGATCCCCCGTTTGAGCGCTTGGCAGGGCACCTAGGCTCATCGCCTCGAATAAACTATCCTGCGTAACCTTTCAGGCTGGTGGCAGTTTCTATATTTAGAGGCACGATGGTCGTTCGAGCACCGGCATCGAAGCGGTCCCCGGACCAGGCGGAGGAGCGTCTGCTGGTCGAGGCTGCGCAGAAGGATCCTGCTCGATTCGCCGCACTCTACGAAATCAACTTTGAGCGGGTGTATGCATTCATCGTGCGACGAGTGGGCGATCGCGATGCGGCTGAGGATTTGACCTCTGAGGTTTTTCACAAGGCTTTTGCGAATCTTCGGCGTTTCGAATGGCGGGGTGCGCCGTTTGCGGCTTGGTTGCTTAGGATTGCGGTTAATGCCATCGCGGATCGAGCACAGCGTACAGGCAGGGAGTTCGCGGTGGACGATCCTCCGGAGCAGAGCGTAGACGCCACTGCTGATGTTGATCTGGAGGAAGTGGAACATCGGGCGCGGCTATTTCGTTTGGTGCAGCAGCTTCCGGCGGACCAGCAGCGCGTGATTGCAATGCGGTTTGCGGAAGAGAAGAGTATTCACGAGATTGCGGAGGCATTGGGACGTACAGAGGGAGCAGTCAAACAGCTGCAGTTCCGGGGTTTGCAGAGTTTGCGAACAAAGATCACAGGCGGGAAACCCCTAGGAACTCGAAATTACACGAAGGAAAGCACGAAAGGGAACAACAGGCCAGGTGGCAAAGATGCCTAGGCGCAGTTTGATCGAACAACTCGACGAGGCCGTAGAAGGGTTGATCCGTAATCCTGCGGCGCCTTTGCTACGTGGGGATGCGGGCGTGAGTCCGCTCGTCCGCCTGGCCGCCGAGTTGCGCGATCTGCCGCGGGAAGATTTCAAAATTCGTTTGCAGAACGATCTGGAAAGGAGTACTTCGATGGCGACCACAACCGCACCTACTACGGCAACTCGTACCTTCGCCGCACCCAGGCTGACTTTCAAGGATACGGCGAAAGCGATCGAATTTTATAAGCAGGCTTTCGGAGCGAAAGAAACCATGCGCTTCGAGCTTGAAACCGGAATTCCTCATGCCGAGGTGGTGATTGGTGATTCCGTAATCATGTTGACCGACGAATGGCCGGAGGGCGGACGCTACAGCGCGGAGACGACGGGCAGTTCGCCAGTCAGCATGTCGATCCATGTTCTGGACGTGGACGCCTTCGTGGAGCACGCTGTGGCGGCTGGAGCCAAGCTGAGCGGCCCGATCACGGACCAATTCTACGGATACCGCGAGGGAACCTTGCTCGATCCCTTCGGATACACATGGGCCGTGTCCACGGTAAAAGAAGAGATGTCGGTCGAAGAGATGCACCGGCGGTTCCGAGCGACGGTGGGGGACAAAACCAAGAAGACCAGCGTCGACCCGATTCCAAGAGGCTATCGCACGGTGACGCCCTATCTGATTGCCCAAGATGGTCCGGCCCTGGTGGAGTTTGCCAAGCAGACTTTCGGCGCGGAAGAGATGTTCCGCGCGATAGGATCAGCAGGCGGACTGCACGCCGAAGTACGTATTGGCGATTCCATGCTCATGATGGGTGGCGGCATTCCGGGGCGCGAGTTCCGCTCCACGGCGAATACTCATGCGCTTCATGTCTACGTGCCGGATAGCGATGCAGTTTATCAGCGCGCATTGCAGGCGGGAGCAACGTCGATCTCTGAGCCCAGAGATCAGGAATATGGCGAGCGCTCGAGCAGCGTGAAAGATGCAGCGGGGAACTTCTGGTACATCGCTACGCACCGGGGTGAGAGCTACACTCCGAAGGGACTGAACAGCGTCAATGTTTATATGCATCCGCTGCGGGCGGAGCCGGTCATCCATTTCTTGAGGCGGGCCTTCGGGGCGGGGGAGATTGCGAAATACACGTCGCCTGACGGAGTCGTTCATCACGCTGAGATACGCGTGGGGGACTCGGTGGTGGAGATGGGCGAGGCCCACGGGCAATATCCGCCCATGCCGACGATGTTCTATCTGTACGTCCCGGATTGCGATGCGGTCTACCACCGTGCGCTGCAGGCGGGCGCGACTTCGATTGCCGAACCAGTTGACCAGCCTTATGGCGACCGCAACGGGGCGGTGAAGGACGTCTTTGGCAATCAGTGGTACATCTCGACGCATATCAAGGATGTGGGTTGATGCGCGATGTTCGACGTCGCGGCCTTAGAACGGAAAGCGAATCGACAAAATCGGAATGTGGTTGGTGGGGTGGAATTTCGTCGCCGCGATTTCGAATCCGCCGCCGAAAGTGAGCGAGAAACGGTTGTGAATGGGGAATCTGCCTAGCACGAGGCCCGGCGTTAGATAGACCGATGTCTTGCCGGGGTGGCTGGTCGGGACAATCGTGCCGTTCCCGCCGTAAAAGTGATTGAAGTTGACTTCCAGTTCCGGCCAGAATTTCTTGTAGATTTTGTACTGAACCGTGTTATTGCATGGAAGGGTGTGTCCGATGAGCGACACGTTTCCGGTGGGCAGGCTGTAGCCTAAGGTTCCTTGGACGTCGAAATTCCCGAAGCCCTTGCCGTAGGCAATAGTGGGTGTGATTACTGGACTTAGCGCGCCTTGCTGGTACTGCCCGGTGGGAAAGCTCATCTGGTAGAAGGCCGTCAAGATGTAATTTCCGTTCTCTTCGTTTTGAGCAGCGATCCGATATTTCACCAGGAACTGCCAGTCCCCGAATCCATTATTGGGAGAGTCCGGGTTGTTCACGATGTAGGAAGGCACGGCAAGAATGACTTCGAAATTCTTGGCCGGAATGATTTCCAGACCTTTGCTTACGCCGTAGTTGTCCGTGGTGACGCCGCTATTGTGAGTCTGCCATTGAATGTCGTAGCGAAACTCTTGCTCTAGTCTGGGCGTTGTCGTGTTGTTCGGGGTAATCCAGTGCGGTTGTTCGGATTGCGTTTCGGTCACCATGTTCAGCCAGTCGCCAATAAATCCATTCTGGGCAAAAACCATGGTTGACGACAGACAGAAAACCGTTATCGCGAATAGCAGACGAGCCCTGCGCATTCCGCCCTCCAAGGTAAGTAATTGTTTAAAAGAATCAGAAGTGTATATTAAATATGTTTATCCTGTCTAATAGTACGCAGTTATATGCGCTATACACTGGTATCCGCGCTATACTGAACAAGCAAATTTGCGGTGGGTAAGCCGAGTTGACCACTGCGGGCGTTGACGGTACGATTCGTTCCCATGCAGAGGAACGGCAAATCCGGACGAAAGACGGAAGAGTTACTGAAGCTGCGGGACGCGGCTTTACAGCTGGGGATCAGCTTCCCCACCATCAAGCAATGGATTTACAAGAAGAAGATTCGCAGCGTTCGGACGGCTGGGGGCCATCACCGTATTCCGGAAAGCGAAGTGGACCGGCTGCTTTTCCGAACCAGAGGCAGAACGGAGAAGGAGCGCAAACTGGTGATCCGCCGCGTGAGTGGACGGAATCAGTTGGTCGGACGAATTGATGCGGTTCGCATCAGCGGTCTGATGGCCGAAATTGCGATTTCGATTGGTGGCCAGCAAATCACCTCGATCATCACGTCCCGTTCCGCCCGCGAGATGCAGTTGAAGCCGGGGCAGACGGCCGCTGCTCTCATCAAGGCAACCGAGGTGATGATTCTGCGCGTTTGATATGAAGCATCGACTGTTTTTTCTCGCCGCGCTGTTCGCTCTGCTGTTGCAAGCTGGGCCGGGGTTTTGTCAGCAGCTGACCGTACAAACTGAGAATGGGAAACCGACTGTTTTGACCCGGGCCGACATCGAGGCCTTGCCGCACGTCAAGGTCTCGACCAGTGCGTCCGGCGCATCTGCAACATTCGAGGGGGTCGCGCTTGAGGCCGTGCTGGAAAAAGCCGGAGTTGAGTTCGGGGCGAGTCTAAAGGGAAAACGACTGGCGTCTTGTTTGCTGGTGGAAGCGGCGGACGGCTATCACGTCGTGATTGCCCTCCCTGAACTCGACCCGGCTTTTACTGATAAGCAAGTTATTCTCGCGTTCATCAAAGACGGGAAGCCACTGGATGAAAAGGAGGGGCCATACCGGATCGTGATGCCCGACGAAAAAAGGATGGCGCGGTGGGTGAGGCAGGTGACAACGCTCAAGATCGTCGACGTGCAGTGAAGTCGATCAGTCTTTCTGAATCATGACCTCGGTGGCTTTAACCACGGCGCTAACGGTGTCACCCTTCTTGAGCTTGAGTTCGTCGGCGCTGCGACGAGTGATGGCACTCTCGATGAGGTTGTCCCCGACCCGAACCACGACATGGGCCATGATATCGCCGAGCTGAATTTCTTCGATTTTTCCACGCAATTTGTTTCTGGCTGAGATTGGCATGCCGTCATTATAAGGGAGAGCGCACATGAACGTCCGAAGGCTGATCCGGATTGCGGTTCTACTGGTTACCTCTATTTCGCAATTGTGTGTGGCCCAGGAAATCACCGTGGCCGCGGCTGCGGACCTTCAATTTGCCATGCAGGATGTGGCCGCCCGGTTTCAGAAGGAAGCGGGAAAGACGGTGAAGGTCACGTACGGTTCGTCGGGGAACTTTTTCCAACAGATTCAGAACGGCGCTCCGTTTGACATGTTCTTTTCGGCAAACCTGGACTACGCAAGAAAACTCGAAGCCGCTGGATTGACCGAGCCAGGAAGCTACTACCCATACGCCAAGGGCAAGATCGTGATCTGGGTCAGAAACGATTCCAAACTCGATCTGAGTTCCGGAATGCAGGCGCTTCTTGATCCATCAGTTAAGAAAATTGCGGTCGCCAACCCGCAACATGCTCCCTACGGGCAGGCGGCTGTGGCGGCATTACAAAGCGACCAGCTCTACGAGAAAGTGAAGGACAAACTTGTACTCGGCGAAAACATTTCACAGACGGCATCATTTGTGGTTTCGGGTGCGGCCGACGTGGGCATTGTCGCCCTGTCACTGGCTTTGTCGCCGAATATGAAAGACAAGGGGCGATTCGTTGAGGTTCCCACGGGCGAGTATCCAGCGATTGAACAAGCCTGCGTTATTCTCGCTTCCTCGAAGCAAAAGGAGACAGCGCGACAGTTTCTGGCATTCGTCAAGACGCCTGCCATCGGCGATGTGCTGAGGACCTACGGTTTCGATGTGCTGGGCGGCTCGGCCAAGTGACACCCATTGTTGACGAATAATCTGTCCCCGTCATCGCGACCAGGTGAGTCCGCGGCCGAGCACGAAGATGAAGAGCAGGCTGGCTACGGCTGCGGTCGCAATCCAGGTTGTGCTACGTTCGATCGCCCCCGCTTGCTGCTCGCCGCTGGTTGCGTTTCGCATCATGCTCGGCAGGCTCAGCAGTCCGGCATTTGCGCCCAAAGTTGACGGCAGCGCCGAGGCTATAACGTAGAACAATCCGGCGGGATTGAGCAGGCCTCCCAACCCGGCCAGAATCCCGTCTGTGAAGTAAGGTGTCCAGCATAGGCCACGCAGACGCGAGCTTTTGTCCTGGCTACGGAAGGGATTCAGCGCGGCGGCGACCAACAGCATGGATGCGTAGTACGTAATGATGCCAAGCACGACGAGCCCGAGTTGCCACGCCCAGTGCGGTTGCAGGCCTCGGATCACCGCGGCCCAGTCGCCGAAGTTGGTGACTCCGGAAAAGAGAAAGTAGCCGGTACCAGTAAAAAGATTCCCGGCCATGGCTAGCACGAGGAAGTAGCGAGTGGTTGGGCGATAGCCCTGCGGCCGTAGCAAAAGAAGCCAGAAGATCACCGCGAAAAACAGATTAACCAGCGTGCCGTTGGCTGAGATCCAGCGCGTGTCAATATCAGATTGCAGCGCGACGGTGCTCATGGTTACGGTGCGTGCTCCGCTTAGCCATGCGGTTACGCCGTGGCCGAGACCCTCATGCAGAACGTCCTGGAGAATGCAGGCGAACGCCGAGATCGCAATCAGCGTGAGCCGGTCGTCTTTGGCGAGATCGGACACGCTAACTCTTGTAACACAGCGAGACAGTATTTGCTTCAGGCGCGCCGGGCTTTACGCGGACGTAACTGCGAGTAACGGAAACAGCTGGTCAGATGGTCGTTCACCATGCCGACGGCCTGCATGAAAGCGTAGCAGATCGTGGTTCCCACAAAAGAAAATCCCAGCTTCTTGAGGTCTTTGCTCATGGCATCGGACTCGGCCGTGTGGGAGGGGACCTGCTTGCCCGAGCGCCAGGAGTTCAGTCTCGGCGATCCGCCGGTAAATTGCCAGATGTAGGCGTCGAATGATCCGAAATCTTCTTGCACTTTCAGGAACGCTTTTGCATTTTGAACAGTCGAGGCAATCTTCAGGCTATTGCGGATAATGCCTGCGTTCCTCATCAGCGTTTGCATCTTGCGGCGGTCGTAGCGGGCGATTTTTTGCGGATCGAAGTGGTCGAACGCGGCGCGATAGTTCTCGCGCTTCTTGAGGATGGTGTCCCAGCTCAAGCCGGCTTGTGCGCCTTCGAGGATAAGAAACTCGAAGAGGATGGCATCGTCATGCGTGGGGATGCCCCACTCTTCATCGTGATAGCGGATGGAGAGATCGTCGCTTGGCCAAGGGCAACGGGTCAAAGTTGAGGAATTTGAATTCATCGTCATTCGTCGAGCTGCGCTCGACGTGGACGGGTCAAAGACCCGTCCCCACACAGGTGATTCCACACATTGGTTACTTCAGCGACTTCGGGTCGGAACGGTTCTTGGGCGACTTCTGGTTCAACAGCGCAATCAGTTCCGACGCACAAGCGGGAGCTTTCACCTTTCCCTCGCGAATGATGTCCCTCGCACTGACCTCCTTTCCGTAGAGCTTTTCGTTGGCGCTGCCATCCGAGCGCAGGGTCGAACCTTCGAGTGAGACCCCGGCGAACAATCCCTTATTACGCGAGTAGGAGAGGATCTCGGCGGTCATGACGATATCGGTCGCCCCCTCGGCAGTGCGCCCTTTGGGGCCGGCTGCGGCAGATGCGTCGGCTCCCAGTTTTACTTTGCTCTTCAGCAACGAACGCGCTCCCGCCGGGTTCATAACCAGGAGAACGAAGTCCGTAGCCTGGCCTCCAATCTGGAAGCCAAAGCTGCCGCCTTCCAAGGCATACATGGCGGGTGGTCCCCAAGGTCCGGTGTAGGAGATTCCACTGCGGCAAATCATGACTCCGCGGCCATAGCTGGCGCCGACGACAAACGCGGCTTTTTTGACGGAGGGTAAAACGACGACGCATTCGGCTTTATCGAGCAAGTCCTGAGGAATGTCCTCAGGGACGTTGAGGATTTCCTTCAGAACATGGCCGGCATTCTCGCACCGGTCCACTTCGGTGCTGTCGTCGGCGGCAAAGGCGGGCAGCATAAGGGCGCACACGAGGAACGTGGTGAGCAGGTGTTTCATGGAATCTCCTTTTGGGTAGCCGGGCTATTTTACCCTGTGATGGAGTGGCTTGCGGAAGGTGCTTCCAGGTATCTCGGCCGTCACTTAAGTTGAGCAGGCCCCTGACCCATTGAGTGCTCCTTTTGTAACTTGGCATTTGGTAGAGTGTCTCCTAGAGTTCTAATGAGTAAAAGCAGCTTCTGGCGGGTACTTCGGCCCATGGCGTGCATACAATAAGTTGGGAAAAACGGGCCGGATAGAAGGCTAAGGTCGTAATCAGGACTGGATGTGGAATGAAGTACACGGGAAAGTATTTTTTGCTTGCGGGATTGTTTGTGGCGGTGGCTGCATTGTCGCTGCCGGCGCAGGTGAATTATCTCGCGCCCAGCAACGCGTTGCTTTCAGCGCCCCCTCCCAGTTCGGATTCCGGCCAGCCTGATGAGTCCGTTCTCACCATCAAGAAGCGAGTCGATGAAGTCAACGTATTGTTCATTGCGACCGACAAGCACGGCAAGTTCGTGCGCAACCTGGATCAGAAGGACTTCGCGATTTTGGACGATCACAAGCCGCCGCAATCCATCGTGAATTTCCGCCGCGAGACCGACCTGCCGATCGAACTGGGACTCCTGATCGATACCAGCGGATCGGTGCGCGGGCGTTTCGACTTCGAACAGGATGCAGCGGTCACTTTTCTGCGAAACACCGTGCGCCCGAATTTTGATAAGGCCTTTGTTGTGGGTTTCAACGGGCAAAGCAAAATGATGCAGAACTTCACCGATAATGCCGCCTTGCTCTCGGCTGCCGTGCACGGTTTACAAGACGGCGGTGGAACAGCACTGTACGACGCCATCTATCGGGCGTGCCACGACAATTTGATCAAGGATCGCGAAGACCATCCGTCGCGTCGGGCTATCGTCGTAGTGAGTGATGGCGAGGATAACCAGAGTGACCACAGTGAGGCGCAGGCTATCGAAATGGCGCAGCGGGCGGAAGTAATCATCTACGCCATTTCAACCGACGATAGTGGTCTGGTGCTGCGTGGCGACAAAGTTCTGCAACGCATTGCGGGCGCCACCGGCGGCCGCGCATTCTTCCCCTTCAAAATGAAGGACATCAAGAGCTCGTTTGCGGCCATCGAAGACGAACTGCGGAGCCAATACATCATTTCGTACCATCCCGCGGATTTCGAGGCGGATGGGCGCTATCGCCCCATCGAAATAACCTCCATCAAGAAGCATCTTCAGGTGCGTTCCCGCAAGGGCTACTATGCCCCCCGCCAGTGAGCAGCGGGCGGTAGAGACGTAGCCCAGCTATGTCTCTACAATCTGGGCGCAAACCCGGCCAGACAGTGCTACAATTTGCTTCTGGAGCGGGTTTGTACGAATTTCCGCAAGACCGGGCGCCGCACGCGTTCTCATGGCAGGTGGAGCGTTGAAGCCGAAGTCTTTGATCTTGGTCAGCCTCGCGTGTTTGTTGTTGGTCGGCTCTGGCTATGCCAAGCGACGGCGAACCACCAGCCCGCCACCGACCGAAGCTCAGGCTCCGACTCAACCGTCACCCCCACCGACGCTGGCCGAGCTGCCCGCAACGCCTCCTCAAGTTTCATTTCACGGCGGCCAATTAACCATTTCGGCCCAGAATTCCACCCTGGGCGACATCTTGAAAGCGGTTCGGGTGCAAACGGGTGCGACCATCGACCTGCCCGGTACGGCACCCGAGCGGGTGGTGGGACATTTCGGTCCGGCCGCCCCTCGCGATGTACTGGCGTCGCTGCTTAACGGTTCGCACTTCAATTATGTTCTTCTGGGGTCACCGACCGACTCAACCGCCCTTGATCGCGTGATTCTGATGGCCAAGTCCGGCGCTCCGGCCGACAACAATCCGCCGCCATCCACACAGCAGGCGGCTGGCGGCAATCCGAACTTTGCCCGACCGATGTTGCCCATGGCTGCTCCTGGCGGGAACACCGTGGTCGCGGAAGGGGAGGATGCTCAGGACGACACGACGGATGATTCCGCCGATACAACCGAGGATGATCAGGCAGACGATCAGACCGACCAGACTGACCAAACCGGCCAAGGCGACGATCAGGCCGCTGCCGACGATCAGCAACAACAAGACGGGCAGCAGAACGTCAAAACGCCTGAGCAACTCTTGCAGGAACTGCAGCAACGGCAGCAGCAGCTTCAACAACAGGGAATTCAGCCGGGGGTGCCGCCGGGAATGCGACCGTTCCCGGCGGGCGCTGTCCCGGTCCAGCCGGGTTCTACCGATCCTGTTCAGCCGCACAACTAGCTAGGCAGTTTAAACTTATCCTGGTGGCCGCGCTAAAGCCTGTCCAGGCTTAGCACGCGGGGCAGGTAGGCTAGCGCCCGCCGGCGTGGGCGGCCCGAGCTTGGCTCTGGGCAAGCAAAGGTTTTTCAGAAAGGTGTTGCCGGGATTGGTTTGCGAAGGTGCGAAGAATTCCGATGACAGCTGCGTAGGCGGATAGAATTCCAATTGCCAGCACACTCACCACAGTCAAACAGAGAATGCCAACACTCAATAAACCGCCCACGTTCCCTGCCTTCTAAACAATTGCCGCTCACCGCTGATGTCGCCGCTCCCTGAATCTACCTGCGTTGACGCTTGCCACTGTTTGCAAATAAGATACGTGAGTAGAGCTGCGCACCTCCACTTTCCAACATCTCTGGGGACCCGTCCACATTACGGAAGGTCACTGAAGGGTATTACTTTCGCGGTTTATGGCCATTACCAAGATTTCGGTGCGCGGGGCGCGCCAGCATAACCTTAAGAACATCGATGTCGAGATTCCCCGTGATAGCTTGACCGTCATTACCGGCCTGAGCGGGTCGGGCAAGTCGTCGCTGGCGTTTGACACTATCTACGCGGAGGGCCAGCGGCGTTATGTGGAGACGCTCTCGGCCTACGCGCGCCAGTTTCTCGACCAGATGGAACGGCCCGATGTGGATGCCATCGATGGCCTCAGTCCAGCAATCTCGATCGAGCAGAAGACCACCAGCCGGAGCCCCCGTTCGACGGTAGGGACGATCACCGAGATCTACGATTACCTTCGTCTTCTATTCTCTTCCATTGGGGTGCCACATTGCCCCAAGTGCGGGCGCGCAATCAGCCGTCAGACCGCCGACCAGATCGTCCATCGAGTGATGGCCCTCACTCCAGAAGATCGCGTCATGGTGTTGGCGCCTATTGTGCGCGGACGAAAAGGCGAGTTCAAGAAAGAGATGGAAAAGCTGGTACAGCATGGCTTTACCCGCGCCCGCGTGGACGGAGAGTTGGTGAATCTCGATGACGACCTGGCCCTCGACAAACGGAAAAACCACACCATCGAGGTGGTCATTGACCGTTTGCTGGTCAAACCCGGAATCGAGCACCGGCTTGAGCTTTCAGTTGGACTGGCGATGAAGCTGGCCGGGGGCCTGGTGCAGGTAGCAGTAGTCGGCGGCGACGAACAGCTTTATTCGGAGCGGCTGGCTTGCCCGGATTGCGGAATCAACGTGCCCCAACTGGAGCCCCGCTCGTTTTCCTTCAACAGTTCGTACGGAGCCTGCCCCGAATGTCATGGACTCGGAAGCCGCTACGATTTTGATCCCGCCAAAGTGATCGTCGACTGGTCGAAGCCACTGCTCGAGGGCGGACTGGGGCCGGGGTCAGCATCGCAAAGTCTGATCCACATGCTGCAAATCGCAGCCACGGCCCATGGCTTGGATCTAAGTACGCCCTTCGAAAAATTCCCCGAGAAGGTGCAAAACCTGCTCTTATTCGGAGAGGCCGGCAAAGGCGGCAAGACCGGTTTCAGCGGGATTCTGGCTTACCTCAAACGTGTGCTCGAGGAATCCACATCCGATGGCTACCGAGATTTCCTTCTCGATTATATGTCGGCTACAGAATGCCCTGCCTGTCACGGGCAGCGCCTGCGTGCAGAGAGTCTGGCCGTGAAAGTGAACGGCATGTCGATCGCCGACTTTACCAGTCTCCCGGTTTCGCGTTCGCTTGAACTGGCCAGGAGAATTCAGTTGACCGGACGCGAGGCGGCGATTGCAGGTCGCGTCATGCACGAAATCGTCGAACGGCTGCAGTTTCTGAATGCCGTGGGCCTGGGATATATCTCGCTCGACCGATCGGCCGCCACGCTTTCCGGTGGCGAGGGTCAGCGTATTCGCCTGGCGACGCAGATCGGATCCAAGCTCAGAGGTGTGCTCTATGTGCTCGACGAGCCTTCCATCGGCCTGCATCACCGGGATAACGCCCGTCTGTTGCAGGCCCTGGAAGAGCTCCGCGATCTGGGCAACACCGTGCTAGTGGTTGAGCATGACGAAGAAACCATCCGCCGGGCTGACTATGTGATCGACCTTGGTCCCGGAGCCGGCCGCCACGGAGGCGAACTCGTGGCTCATGGTACGCCGGAAGAGATTATGGAAATACCGAGGTCGCTCACCGGAGCCTACATCTCGGGCAGAGCCCAGATCGAAATGCGCGCGGAGCGTCGGCTAATGAACGGTGGCGGTATCACCATCACGGGTGCGCGCGAAAACAACCTGAAGAACATTGACGTTACTTTTCCGCTGGGTGTGATGACGGTGGTGACGGGAGTTTCCGGCTCGGGCAAGTCTACTCTGGTGAACGACATTCTTTATCGCGCCTTGGCAAAGACGCTTTACCGCTCACGCGAAGAAGCCGGCGCGCATAAAGCGATTTCTGGCGCAGAAAGCATCGACAAGGTCATTCGAATTGATCAATCGCCGATCGGGCGCACTCCGCGTTCGAATCCTGCAACTTATACAGGAGTTTTCGCTCAGATCCGCGATCTCTACGCCATGCTGCCCGAATCGCGGGAGCGAGGCTACAAGCCAGGGCGATTTTCTTTCAACGTGACCGGCGGACGTTGCGAAGCTTGCCAAGGCGAGGGCCAACGCCGCATCGAGATGAGTTTCCTGCCGGATGTCTATGTACTTTGCGAAGGCTGCGGCGGCCGTCGCTACAACCAGGAAACGCTGGCCGTAAAATATAAGGGATACTCGATCGCGGACCTGCTCGAAATGCCAGCTTCAGATGCGTTGCCGATTCTCGAGAACATTCCGCAGGTCAGACAAAAGCTGCAGACGCTGGTCGACGTCGGCCTCGGCTACATTCACCTGGGGCAATCGGCGGTTACGCTCTCCGGCGGCGAAGCCCAACGCATCAAGTTGGCCCGCGAATTAAGTAAACGGCAGACCGGGAAAACGCTATACCTGCTGGATGAACCCACAACTGGCTTGCACTTCGACGACGTCAAGAAATTGCTGGACGTGCTGCACCGCCTCACCGACCTGGGAAACATGGTGGTCATCATCGAGCATAACCTCGACGTGATCCGCAACGCCGACTGGATCATCGACCTCGGTCCCGAAGGCGGAGAAGACGGCGGACGAATTGTCGCTCAAGGCACGCCAGAGCAGGTCGCTCGAAATAAGAAGTCATACACCGGACAGGCGCTGGTGGCATTTTTTAACGGAAAATCAAGGAAGACTGCGACGGCGGAATTGCTGGCCTGACCTGTTTCGGTGATGTTCGCCGCGTGCTCTGCGAGGTTTCTCCGCGGCCTCTGCGATTAAAGGCTCGGTCCGGAGAACTCCTGGGCGGCCGTCGGCATAGCTTTTCTTTTTCGTGTAAATTCAAAATGTCTCAGCGGAAATTCTGAATCGCGTGTCCTCACCCCCAAACCCGTGGTCTGATCCCGATTTGCATTCCGCCCCAGGACCGACGGGGCCCCTGAGTGACATCGATTCCGAGAACCCGGTTTGGAGCGGATGGGATGTGCTGCAAATCGTATTGCTTACGGTCGTCTCGGTTTCTGTTTTTCTCCCCGTCGTTGCTTTCGCAGCGCAGCGATTTCTGTATCCCAAGGTTGCCTTTCTGCAAGTTGTGACCTACCCGCTGGTGACCGTGGTCGGCCAGGGGTTGGCCTATCTCTTGATTCTCGCGTTCATGGTTGCCATCGTGAAGCGCGTGCCCGACCGGGATTTCTGGCAAGCTGTCCGCTGGAACTGGCCGAAACATTGGTCAAACTTCTTACTGGCCGGAATGCTGCTGTCGTTTGCGTTGCAAGGGATCGCGCATGTTCTTCCCATGCCGAAAGAACTTCCAATGGACCGTTTCTTCCGAACGCCCGGCGAAGCCTGGGCCCTATCGCTGTTCGGCATAACTTTCGCGCCACTGCTCGAAGAATTTTTTTTTCGTGGATTTCTTTATCCAGTTCTGGTTCGCCGGTTCGGTATTGCCATCGCAGTTTTTGCGACGGCAGCAAGTTTTGGCCTGATTCACGCTCCACAACTGGGACGCGCCTGGGGTCCGGTGCTTGTGATATTCATGGTGGGCTTGGCGCTGACCGTCGTCCGCGCCGTCACCAAGTCCGTCGCCGCCAGCCTGATTATGCACATGGCCTACAACGCCACGCTCTCGGTCTTGCTCTTCATCGGAACCGACGGATTTCGCCACTTGGAGAGGCTCAATCAGTGATAGCTGGTGGAAGCGACGGGCGTCCCCGCCTGTCCGCTACGATGAGGCTCAGGCTCGGGAGAGCGGAGGAAGCCCCCGAGGCCTAAAGCCTAACGCCCGCTTCATGCTATCTTAGATTTTCCATGTCTTCCGCCCGTCAGGAACTGTTGCGTCTTCTGGCTACGAAATCTTTTCGTTTGGGAGAATTCAAACTCTCGTCGGGGGGGACCAGCGACTACTACATCGATTGCCGCACCACAACTTTGGACGCGCGCGGTTCGCAGCTGACCGGCCAGGTATTTCTGGAAGAAATTCAGCGGCGCGGATGGCGGCCGCAGGCTATCGGCGGCCTGACCATGGGAGCCGATCCGATCGTCATTGCCGTCGCTGTAACCAGCGGTGAAATTCACGGTTTTCTTGTCCGCAAAGCTGAAAAGCAGCACGGCACCGGACGGCGGATTGAAGGCTTTCGAGAAAAGGGCGTGCGGGTCGTGATTGTGGACGACGTTTGCACCACAGGCGCTTCCACCGTTCAAGCGATCGAAGTGGCGCGTGAATTTGGATTTGAAATCGCTGGCGTGATGTGCCTGGTCGAGCGCGAAGAGGCCGTGGGACGTGTGAATGTCGAGAAAGCTGCCGCGCCGGCGCCGTTTGTTTCGATATTCACCGCTACCGACGTGCGCCGCGAACACTTGCTGCAAAGGAACGACACAGCTCCCCCGATCTTCGCAGTTGCTGCCAGTTGCGAGTTGTGCGGCAGACCCTCGGTGACGAACATGCCGCGGAACCGCTGCGAAGTACATAGGACCTAAGAATTGAGGCATTGAGTGATTGATTCGTTGAGTCATTGGTTTTCAATCGCTCGATCACCCAATGGCTCAATCACTCAATTCTATGATTCAAACCCTGGAATGGACTGACAAGGGCGTACGCTTCATCGATCAAACGAAGCTGCCCACCGAAGAAACCTACGTGACCTGCAAGAATTACGAGCAGGTTGCTGACGCCATCCGCAATATGGTGGTACGCGGCGCGCCCGCCATTGGCGTGGCTGCGGCCATGGGTATCGCGCTAGGCATGAAGAACTCCAAAGCCGAAACCGGAGGCGAACTCAAGCGCGATTTCGACCAGATCTGCGAAGTCATCGGCAAAACGCGTCCCACCGCGGTAAATCTTTTCTGGGCCATCCGCCGCATGAAAGACAAGTTCGAAAATCTGCGAGTGCGCCCGCTTCCGCAGATCAAGCAAGCCCTCGTCGAAGAAGCGCAACGCATGCACGCCGAAGATATCGCCGCCAACCAGGCCATGGGACGCTTCGGCGCGACGCTCATGCCCGCGAGCGGCGGTGTGCTTACTCATTGCAATGCCGGTGCACTCGCAACTTGCGGCTATGGCACGGCGCTCGGAGTCTTTCGCGCCGCAGTCGAGCAGGGAAAGAAACTTCACGTCTACGCCGACGAAACTCGCCCTTTTTTGCAGGGATCGCGACTGACCGCCTGGGAGCTGATGAAAGATGGCATTCCGACGACGGTGATTTCCGACAACATGGCCGGCGCGATCATGAAGCAAGGCAAGATCGGAGCTATCGTGGTCGGCGCGGACCGCATCGCAGCGAACGGCGATGTAGCCAATAAAATCGGCACGTATTCGGTTGCCGTTCTCGCGAAGGAGCACAACATTCCCTTTTATGTGGCTGCGCCTCTCTCGACCATCGATTTTGAAGCGTCTGACGGCAGCAAGATTCCTATCGAACAGCGGAACGAAAAAGAAGTCACGCACATTGCCGGAAAACAGATGACTCCCGACGGAGTCGGGATCGAGAATCCCGCATTCGACGTGACCCCTGCGAAGTACGTGACCGCTATTGTGACCGAGCGTGGAATTGCGCGGGCCCCATACGGAGAGTCGCTGGCGAAGCTGGCAGGCGTTGAGAGTGCGGCGACGAGCAGTTAGCATTTGGTCTTGTTAACTTTGCAGGAATGTCCAGGGACTAAATGCCAATTGCTAACTGCCAAGTACTTCCCCTTCATGTATTCCATCACTCAATCTCAAGCTACATTCGAGAGCGGCGGCAAGGAAATTCGTCTGGATTGTTTCCTGCCAACTGCCCATGACCGGCACTTTCCCGCTGTAATCGGACTGCACGGATCCGGAGGTGGACACGCGCCCATGGCCGAGCCCGCGAGCCTTTTGGCCGAGCAAGGCTTTGCAGTGTACGTGCTGCATTATTTCGACCGCACGGGAACAACCGAAATCGATGGCCTGCAAACCATCTTCCGCCACTTCCCAGTCTGGATGAAAACTTTGTGGGACGCGGTCAGCTTCGTCGCCCGCCAACCGCAAGTCGACCCGGAGCGCATCGGATTGCTGGGATTCTCCCTGGGAGCATACCTCGGGCTTTCGGCGTCTGCTATCGATTCGCGCATCCAGGCCGTGGTGGAATTCTTTGGCGGCATGCCCAAAGAGATGAGGTTTTTTGCGCGGCGTCTGTGTCCCGTACTCATTTTGCACGGCGGCCAGGACAAAACCGTCCCCGTCGAAGAAGCCTATCACCTGCAGAAAATGCTCGAGAAAAAACAGATCGACTATGAGATGAAAATTTATCCCGGCGCAGGCCACGCTTTCACCGGCGAAATCTGGCGCGACGCCGGTCTGCGGACTGTGGCCTTCCTTGAGAAGCACCTGGCTGGCGCCAATCACAGGAAAACCGAAGCTTAAGTTTGGCAGTGTCCTCCTGTGGGAAATCCCGAGTTCAACTGGCGTTGCTGGCGCCTAGTGTTTTTTCTTGCGGAACTCCGGTCAGGGTCTTCTCGACCAGGTCAGAGCAGTCATGCAGCTTTTGTAGCGGGGCACGGATCTTGTCGGCTTCCACCTTGGCTCCCCGCTGTTCGGCCAGGGTGATGACGCGTTCGGCGTTCTGGTTGACTGAGCGGCCGACTTCCAGCAGCACGACCAGCGAGTCGGCATGAAGTTTCCACAGCGATGCGGAATTCTCGGCGCGCTTGAGTTCTTCAAGTTCCGTGGTCATGCGCGCGACCACGGCGACCAGGCGCAACACCACGCGGGCGACTCCGGCGCGAACACTTTTCTCTTCCAGATAGTCGGCACAATAGGCATCGGCTTCCGCGGGCGTGAGCAGAAGATTGAAAAATCGCATGGGGACGACCTGGCGGAATTTCGGGTCAGCCACACGCACGAAGATACGAATCGATTCCTCGATCCTGAGCAGCTTGCTTTCTTCAGTCGAAATCTGTTGTGGAGTGACCGCCGAACGCATGGCCGGAACATCAAGCACCGGACGCCGGCTGGGGAATGCAGCCACCTTGGCTGGTGGATTGACCTTTGCAGCTGGCGGGCGAACCAGTCGCGGACTACGACGAATGGGCGGCCGTTGGTCCAGCGTCTTCTTTAACTTCGAAATGCGCCGGAACTTTTCGAGCGCGGTGCCGTAGTCGATGCGAAGCAGGTCGCTCTCGTGAAGCGCCGCAACGTGTTCGACCGTGACGTCCATGCCGTCGACGTTGCCTAGAATGCTGCCACCCTGCTCCTCGACCACTTCCGCGAAGTTCTTGATTTCAGCCGTGGACTGGTGGAACAGATCGTCGAACTTCTTGCCGAAGGCGGTGTTGTAGGGCGCGATAGTAGCTAAGACGCCGGGATGATAAAAGGAAGTGTCAAAAGACTGTTTGATTTCGCGAACGCGAGGAACGATGCCGGACTCGAGCAACGCATTGAGATCGCGGAAGCGTTCCGCTTCCTGTTGCAGGTGATCGAAAAGACGCAGAGTTTGCACGTGTTCGTCGGTCAACGAAGGAACGTCGGCGTCAGCGAGAATCTCAAGCATCGCGATCTCGAATGGCGAAAGCGGGAGAGCGCCATCGAGGCCGTAGCCGCGGCGCTCCCACTGGCCGGGCACGCGCGGATGGCGATACAGAAAAGTTGCGACCAGGTCGGTCTTGTCGCGATGAACCTCGCTGGTCTCGCGATTGCGAGTGAAGTAGCGGAGCATCGCTTCCGCGATTTCTGGATCGGTGTCGGGCGTGAATGCCCGCCGCAGCATCGCCGGAGTAATAGCCAGGTCAAGCAAACGCAGCCAGCGATGCATACTGGACAAGGTTTCGAGGACGCTGTCGTCGCTCTGTAGCGAGATGGCTTCGAGCCCAGCGGGGACGGGAACTTCTCCGCGGACAGATTCCTGCAAGAGCTTCTCGTAGAAGCCTTGGACTGTCGCCAGAATCGCCAACTCCCACTTCGGGTCTTCTACCACAGTCGCTCCAGCGCACTGATCCCTTTGGATTTTGGGGAGGGCCAAGGTTAGTAAAAACTAAGGAGGGTCCGGGTGCAAGCCTGACGTAAGGACAGGACACCAACTAGATAAGGGACATGGCCGAAAGTAACCTTGCATTAAGTCTTTTAAAATGAGGTTGTTCGTGGCCTATACTTTTCCATCGATCAAATCGGCGCCAAATTGTATACTGTGCCCGTGGGTAATGTTGTTTCTACAGGGATGGAAACCATGGAGTGGACAGCACCGAAGTTCGAAGAAGTAGCTTTGAATTGTGAAATCAATTCTTACGCCTCCGCCGCACTGTAGTCGTCGGCAAGGATGCACATAAAAATCCTGGGTTCGGCCGCGGGCGGCGGGTTTCCACAGTGGAACTGCAATTGCCGAAATTGCAGGTCTTGGCGCGATGGAACCCTTAGGGGTAAGTCCCGTACACAAACGCAGGTCGCGATATGTCAGGATAATCGCGCCTGGTTTTTGTTGAATGCCTCCCCCGATTTGCCGGCGCAGATCGGATCAACCCCGGTACTTCATCCCCGGAACCACGGGCGGAATTCTCCTATCGCCGGCGTCCTGCTAACCAGCGGCGACGTTGACCAAGTGGCTGGATTGTTGTCCCTCCGCGAATTGCAACCCTTTCGCATTTATTGCACGCCTTCGATCCGGCGTATTCTGCAAGAAGACAACAGCCTCTTCGCCATGCTAAATCGCGTGCCCGACCAAGTATCATGGATCGACATCAGTTGCGACGGCCGCTTCGGTTTGCAAGGTGAGAGAGGGGTGGGAATCGACTGCGGCATCTTCTCGCTAGGCAAACGCTATCCGGCGTATGTTTCACAAGAGAGGCTCGCCGCTCTTAAGCCTGAGGAAGCTTTGTTGGGTGCGATATTGACATCATCATCCGGCAAACGATTGGCTTACATGCCCGCAGTTCCAGAGATCGATAATTCGTTGCTGCAGCGTCTCGAGGATGTCGATCTGCTTTTGTTCGATGGCACCTTTTGGAGCGATGAGGAATTGATTCGGGTGCAGGGAAGCGGGTCGTGGGCGCGCGAGATGGGACATATTCCCGTGTCGGGCGCAGAGGGAAGCTTGCGGAAGCTGGCGGGATTGCGGCGGCCTCGAAAAATCTTCGTGCACATCAACAACACCAATCCCATGCTGGACGAATCTGGGCCGGAGTATGCGGAAGTACGCGAAGCGGGTTGGGAAGTGGCGGAAGACGGATGGCACTTCGATCTGTAGGGCAGCAAGAAGCAGAACTATGCCAAGAACCAAAATGGCGATCTAGCGCAGTTTGTCAAGAATGCGATCCACGCCGACCCCCGAGATCGCGGGACCGCGCGCCAGATCTTTCACCCGGCTGATGCGGGTTCAGGATGATGTCGTTCGAGGATTTTGGGGTGTGAAAACGTTTGAGAAATTGGTGTCCAAGTGTTGACTTGCAAAGTTTGGAGGGGAATATAAAACCAGCCACGGAAACTCACGAAGCTCCGATGCTCTCGGCTGAGGAATTGAAGGCTCGGCTGCGGGCTGTGGGCGAAGAGTGCTATCACCACCGACATCCGTTTCACCTCATGATGCATGAAGGTCAGTTGAGCCGGGGGCAGTTGCAGGCTTGGGCGCTGAACCGCTATTACTACCAGAGCATCATTCCGATAAAGGATTCCATCATTCTTTCGCGGAGCGACGATACGGATTTTCGACGGGCGTGGCGGAAGCGCGTGGTCGATCACGACGGAGATGCGACCCATGAAGGTGGCATCGAGCGCTGGATAAGGTTGGCGGAGGATACTGGATTGGAGCGCGGGCGCGTGTTGCGCGGTGATGAAGTGCTGCCGGGCACACGATATGCGGTGGATGCTTACTTGAGTCTGGTCAGGAACCGGAGTTTTCTCGAGGCTGTGGCTTCGTCGTTGACGGAGATGTTTTCGCGCGATCTGATCTCGCTGCGCCTGGATCGCTTGCGGCTGCACTATCCTTGGCTTTCTGGCGGGCTGGATTATTTTACTGCGCGTCTGGATCAGGCGCCGGAAGATGCGCGATTCGCCCTGCAGTGGGTGACCGAAAATGCGCGCACTCGGCCTGAGCAGGAGATGGCGATCGCGGCCTTGCGAGCAAAGTGTGACATTCTGTGGGCGCAGTTGGACGCGCTTTACTTTGCCTACGTGCAACCGGGATGGCCCCCGCCCGGGGCTTTTCGGATTCAGGAGTCCTGAGCGTGCCCCGCCCTTCTGATTCCAGCCAGCCACGCTTTGCTTCCGGTTGCCGTTGGGGCACTCAGGGCGAGGAACGCGTGGTGCTTTTTCCGGAAGGCATGATTCGGGTGCAAGGAACGGGGCAGAAAATTCTGGAACTCTGCGACGGGCAACGCACGGTTCCGGAGATCGTGACTGCTCTTTTGGCGACGTACAGCGGCGGCCATCGAGCGAAGATTCGAGAGGACGTTGGCAGTTTTCTGGAAGCTCTGCAGCAGAAGAGGATCGTGGATTATTAGAGTCGCTGACCGAGCATGAATTTCGACTGAAAAACCGTCCTTGCATCGGCGTGTAAGATTTCATGACTCCTTTGTGGACCTTCGTGTCCTTCGTGGTTCTCGCGTTTGCACTTCATCAACGACAAAGGACACAAAGGTACACAAAGGATATGGGAATCGTCAAAACTCATGCTCGGTTGGTGGCTTAACAAGGCCATCGCCAGATTATTAAAATGATCCCGAACCCACTAGCGTTGATTGCGGAGATTACGCATCGCTGTCCCTTGCACTGCGTGTATTGCTCGAATCCGCTGCAAATGATTGCGGCTAAGGCCGAACTCTCAACCGGCGATTGGATCCGCGTGTTTCAGGAGGCGCGGAAGCTGGGAATTCTTCATCTCCATTTAACCGGCGGCGAGCCTGTGGCGCGGCCTGACCTGAGAGATTTGATCGAAGCGGCGCATGCCGTCGGTCTTTACACCAACCTGATCACATCAGGAATCGGTTTGCCCGAAGCGAGACTGGCGGCGCTAGTTGACTCGGGCCTCGATCACATCCAACTCAGTTTCCAGGATTCGCGGGCCGATCCCGCGAACTGGATCGCGGGCACGAAGGCACACGCGCACAAAGTTGTTTTGTCTGAGGCGATTCGACGATTCCCGGTTGCGTTCACGGTGAACCTGGTGGTGCATCGACAGAATCTCGATCATCTTGAGGAGATGATTGGGTTTGCAGAGCAGCTCAAGCCGGATCGCCTGGAGATTGCGCACGCCCAGTATTACGGCTGGGCTTTGAAGAATCGGGATACGCTGATGCCCACTCGTGTGCAGCTGGAAAACTGTATGCGCATTGTGGAAGCGGCGCAGGAACGGCTTTCGGGCCGGATGAGAATTGATTGCGTGGTTCCCGATTATTATGCGCGCTATCCCAAGGCGTGCATGGGCGGATGGGGCCGGCGGTTGCTCTTGATCGACCCGTCCGGGCAAGTGCTTCCTTGCCATGCCGCAGGAGTGATTCCGGGTATGAGTTTTGCCAATGTGCGCGAGCATTCTCTGGAATGGATATGGAGAGAATCGGCAGCCTTTCAGCGCTTTCGCGGAGAGCAATGGATGCCCGAGCCTTGCCGAAGCTGCGAGCGCCGGTCGGAAGATTTCGGCGGCTGCCGCTGCCAGGCTTTTCTGCTCACCGGCGATGCCAATGCGACCGATCCCGTCTGTAGCCTCGCGCCCACGCATCACTTGATTGAGACAGCCCGACTGGAGGCACGCTCCGACGGCGAGCAAGTCTCGTGGTCCTACAGAACCAATCCCGAATGAAGTGTAAATTTTCTGCAAAAGCCATCCGAAATAGTGCAAATGTCTGCAGATTGTAAAAACATTGTCAACAGTTCGTCCGTGAGGCCGACAGGCAGGGTGGTGGTAGTAAGCTTGTCCAGTATTGATGGGAACTTTGAATTCTGGAGCAGCTATGATGCGAGTGGAGGCAACCCGAGAAGCGACTTTGCAGCGTGCCCCAAGCACCGTGCAGAGAGCATTGGCGTACGTTAATCCGGGGGCGAACACGATGGAGCGAATTCTGGTCGTAGAAGACGATCATGCGGTACAGAAGGCGCTGCGGCGTTTGTTTGAGACGGAAGGATTTGAAATTGAAATCAGCGCGGACGGCAGGTCGGCGCTGGAAGCATTTCGCAGGGCTGCGCCCGCCGCGATTGTGCTGGACTTGCGTCTCCCACTTGTTTCCGGCCGCGATGTTTGCCGGGAGATCAAACAGCAGGCGCCCTCAATTCCGATTATTGTTCTGAGCGCGGCTAGCGATGTTTCGGACAAGGTGTTGCTTCTGGAGTTGGGCGCGGACGATTATGTGACCAAGCCATTCAGCCCGCGCGAATTGCTGGCTCGAGTGCGAGCCGCCTTGCGGCGCACGGTGCGAACCGGAACCGGCGATGTGGTCACTTTTGCCGGAATTTCGGTGGACTTCACCAAGATGGAAGTGAACCGCAATGGCGAGGTGGTCGTGCTCACAGCGCAGGAATTCAAAACTTTGAAGTTCCTGATCCAAAACGCCGAGCGGGTGATCTCGCGGGATGAGTTACTGAATGAAGTATGGGGCTACCAGAATTATCCATCCACGCGCACGGTGGACAACCACATTCTGAAGCTTCGGCAAAAACTGGAAACGGATCCGACCAATCCGATACATTTCCGGACGGTTCATGGCATGGGCTACAAGTTTGTGCGTTAACTCCCAAGGCCTGTTTGGGCGCGGGGAGAGGTGAGCGTGATGAAACTTCGGATGCGGACCAAGTTTCTGCTCTCCATGCTATTGATTTCGGCCGGTCTCACCTGGACCAGCCTGCTGCTGGTGCGCCGCACGGTTCAAGCGCAGGTGAAGAAGGGCATCTTCGCAGACCTTCAAAACTCGGTTACTACCTACCAAAACTTCCATCGCGAACGCGAGCTTACCTTGACCCGCCTTGCGGAATTGCTGGCAGACCTGCCCAATCTGCGGGCGCTCATGACCACTCAGCACGAGGCAACGATTCAGGACGGGTCTACCGATTTATGGCGACTGGCGGGCAGCGATCTGTTCGTGCTGGCGGACCGAACCGGTAAGGTGGTTGCGCTGGATACGGCAACGCCAGGATTTTCGCGGGAGATGGCGCAAAAGTCACTGGATCCCTCAGGTCCGGAAGGTTCGAGCCAGTGGTGGTATGGCGCGCAGCATTTGTACCAGGTTTTTCTTAAACCGATCTACGCGGGTCCGGCGGCGGAGAACAGGCTGCTGGGATTCCTGGTGATTGGTTATGAAATTGATGACACGGTGGCGTCGCAGGTAAGCCGGATCGCTGCCAGCCAGGTGGCTTTCTACTACGGCGACGCGATCGTGAGAAGCACGCTCGATCCCACTGACGAGGCTGAGCTCTCACGGCACCCGATTGTTCCTTCCGCTCCGGGGATTCCAGAGCCGGAGCAGGTGCAATTGGGCGATGAACGTTTCCTGGCGACTTCGTTGGAACTGGCTGCGGACAAAGCACCATCGGTTCGCTTGAGCGTGCTCAAGTCTTACGATCAGGCCACGGCTTTTCTCGACAGCCTGAATCGCTTGCTGCTGGCCCTCGGACTGGCCGCCGTTGCAGGCGGGAGCGCCTTGGTGTTTTTCATTTCGCACACTTTTACTCGACCTTTAGGAAACTTGGTGGCGGGCGTGCGAGCTCTGGGAAGAGGAGATTTCCACTATCAACTGGACGCTCGAGGTGGCGACGAAGTTGCCGAAGTCACCGGAGCATTCAAACGCATGCGGGACAGCTTGCTGAAAACGCAACAGGAGTTGATCGATGCAGAACGGTTGGCGACGATCGGACGAATGGCGAGCTCGGTCTCGCATGACCTGCGGCATTCGCTCGCCGCCATTGTCGCAAATGCTGAATTCCTCTGCGAGAGCCGCCTGTCGACCGATCAACGGGAAGAGTTGTACCAGGAGATTCGGATCGCGGTAAACCAGATGACCGAGCTGATTGATTCCTTGCTCGAGTTCTCGCGAACCCGGGAATCGTTGCGGCGGACTTATGGAAGCGTAAAGGAGTCGGTCGAACGCGTGGTGCAGGCGGTCCGTACTCATCCGCGCTTCCACGAGGTGCGGATTACCGTGCGTCAGGAGGGCAACAGCACCGGCTGGTTCGATACCAGGAAGCTCGAGCGGGCGCTTTACAACCTGTTGTTGAACGCGTGTGAGGCGATTCCGGGACAGGATGGGGAAATCAAGATCGATTTGCGCGAAGTGCCGGGAGGGTTGGAGATTCGGCTGGCTGACAACGGCCGCGGCATCCCCGAGTCGATTCGTGGAAACCTGTTTGAACCGTTCATCAGCTACGGCAAGGAAAACGGTACTGGATTGGGGTTGACGGTGGTGCAGAAGATTATCCAGGATCATGGAGGAGATGTCACTCTAGAGAAGACGTCCGAGGAAGGGACGGTTTTCCGCATAATCCTGCCCATCGTGTCATCGGCCAGCACGGATAGCGGCGGAGAGGGAAAGCTGGAGATTCCGCCGCTGGCGCGAGCAAAAAGGGCGGAGTCGGAGTAAGATTTCCCGTCGGTAAACGAGCCCGCGCCCAGTTTTTTGTGGGCTCACGCGACGTCGTTCGCGACTTCCACAGTCTTCTTCAGGAGGCGATTTGTGAAGCGAGGGAAAAGTTTGCCTGATTGGGTGCGGAGATCAAGCCTGGCAGGAATTCTTCTTCTGCTGGGCAGCGTCCCTGCGTGGTCGCAGGAATCGAATTCAACGGCGGCATCGTCACCAAGCGATACGACCGCCGCCGCAATTCACGAACTACAGCAGCAAGTCAAAGAACTGCGATCGGCGATGGCAGAGATGCGATCGGAAGCCGAGCAATATCGGGCTGAGAATGCGGCCTTGCGACACGAGTTACGTCCCGGATACAGCCCGGGAGAGGCCGCTCTGCGATCACCGCAGGATTCGTATCCATCGACAGGACCAGCCGATTCTGATCCTGCGTCTGCCCAAACCGCTCCCCCGAATGCAAACCAGACAGCATCTCTGCAAAATCGCGTGGCCTCGCTCGAAGAATCGACACAACTCATCAACAGCAAGGTCGACGATCAATATCAGACCAAGGTCGAGAGTGCGTCCAAGTATCGAGTCCGGCTTTCCGGCATTGTGCTGTTGAACCTCTTTAATAGTCATGGGCAGACCGACAACCTGGATTTTCCCAGTTATGTGACCGGACCGAGCACCGGCACCGGAAGTTTTGGCGCGACGATGCGGCAGTCAGAAATCGGTCTGGAAGTGTTCGGGCCCACTTGGGCGGGCGCGAAGACATCCGGCAGTTTGCAGGCTGACTTTGCTGGCGGATTTCCCAGCACCTGGAACGGCGTCGACTCCGGCATTTTCCGATTGCGCACGGCCAGCGCGCGAATGGATTGGACCGACACTTCGCTTGTCGTGGGTCAGGATAACGCGTTCTTTTCTCCACTTTCGCCGACGTCTTTCGCCTCGCTCGCGGTCCCTGCGCTGAATTACGCCGGGAACCTGTGGGCATGGACTCCGCAAGTGCGACTTGAGCATCGATTCGAACTTTCCGACACCCAGAACATCGTGATCCAAGGTGGAATTCTCGACAATCTTGTTGGAGAATTTCCGGCAAACTCGTACTTTCGCCAGCCTGGCCCCGGAGAACTCTCGCGCCAGCCAGCCTACGCACTGCGAACCGCGTGGACGCACAGCTTTCGCGGTCAGCCTATGACGTTTGGTGCCGCGGGCTATTACAGCCGGCAAGACTGGTCGTTTGACCACTATGTCGACGGTTGGGCAGGCATGGCCGACTGGCAGATCCCCTTGGCCGCACGACTGCTTTTCAGCGGCGAGTTCTATCGCGGACGGGCGATCGGTGGGATTGGCGCTGACATCAGCCAGAGTGTGGTATTCGACGGCAATCCGAGCCTTCCTACCACTGCGGTGCGGGGCCTGGATACTATCGGCGGATGGTCGCAGTTAAAACTCAAGGCCACGAATACTTTGGAGTTTAACGTTGCGGTGGGACTGGATAATCCGACCGCATCAGAGGTGCGAGGCGCATCTGCGAGTGAGTCTTACCTGTTCAGTCCTCTGTTTGTGCAGAATCGCGGGGCTCTGGTGAATTTTGTCTTTCGTCCGCGCTCCAGTCTGCTGTTTTCCGGAGAGTACGGTCGCTTGCGAACGTCGCAACTCTACGATGTGAACAGCGCCGATCAGATCAGCTTGATTATGGGTATTTTGTTTTGATGAAGAGAAGAGCAACCTTCTGGAGTCTCTGCGTGCTGATCATTTTTGGCGCTTTGGCCTGCGCGCAGGACGTGACAGTCACTGCGGATGTAGCCTTGGTGAACGGCAGCAAGAAAAGCAAGGCACGCAGGGCGAGTGACGTCGTGCTTTGGCTTACTCCCGTCGGACGGGCCGTAGCGCCAAATTGGCCCGCGCCCCAAGGCCCCAATCTGCCGCGCCTGGTTCAACGGAATAAGAGTTTTGAACCTCACGTACTGGTGGTGCCGGTGGGTTCGGTCGTGGAATTCCCTAACCGCGATCCATTTTTCCACAACGTGTTTTCGCTTTTTGAGGGCAAGCGCTTTGATCTCGGCCTCTACGAGGCGGGAACCACACGCGATGTTGTTTTTGACAAGCCGGGGATTTCGTACATCTTCTGCAATATCCATTCGGAGATGAGCGCCGTGGTAATTGCGGTGAGCACCCCGAACTATGGGATTTCCGACCAGCGCGGCCGCGTATCGATTCCCAATGTGTCTCCCGGACGTTACACGCTCCACATCTGGTACGAGGAAACTCTGCCCGAGAAGTTGAATAACCTGACTCGTGAAGTCACCATTTCGCAGGATGCTTCGAGTCTGGGAGCCATGCGTCTGCCAGCCACGAATTTGGCACAAACCCACCAAAACATGTACGGACGCGACTATCCCCCGCCTCTGCCCGATAGCCCGACGTATGAACGGCACTGAGCGAGGGTTTCTCAATCGCGTGGCGCGAGTGACGAGGTAGCGGAAAAACTCGCGCGCGTTGGAGTTTTGAAGGGTCACGGCGCTCCCGCCATTATGTAAGCAAGAAATGACAATTTCGTGATGCCGCTTTGACAACTCGCGCTGCGCGGCGAGCTAGGATGTGGCAAACGCGAATGGGCGATCCGCTGCTGGCCCATTCACGGCGGATGCCCCGGGGCTTCCAACATCGTTTGCTCAGCAACTTGACCGAGCCGAAGCGGTCGATGCCCGCCTCCAGACTCATCTGCTTTCTAATCCGCGTCGCAATCCAGAACTTCGAACGCAGCTGTGCGACCGTCGGTCATGGCATCCAAGCCGAACTACGTCCAATGCGCGAAGAATATAGTTGAATTTCCCACCGTTATTGGGTAAATTGCGATGACTTGAGGTCAACCTGTGAGTGGGATCAGTAGCAGCCTGGTTTCTCCGCCGCGATATCGAAATCTTCCTCCACGGCCTCGCTCTGAAGACAAGCGAGCAAAGATCATCGACGCGGCCATGCGCCATTTTGCCGAGCAGGGCTACCACGCTTCGCGAGTCGGAGATATTGCTGCCGGCCTCGGCATCGCCAAAGGCTCGATTTTCCAGCACTTCGGCAGCAAGGACGGCTTGTTCTTCGAAGCCTACAAGAAAGCGGTTTATTCTTTTGCCCCGTATTTGAAAGTACCCGCTGAGGTGCGCGAGCTTGGATTTTTCGGAGTGCTGCACTACTGGCTGGTGCGGACCGAGCACATGGTCCGCGAAGACTGGATTCCTTACCGTGTTTATCTACTGGGACAGTATGGGACGGATCTGGTCCTGCGGCGAGAGATCAATCGTTTTCTAATCGCCGAGGATCCCTATGGCCGGGTGGACTTCGTGCGCTTCGGCCTCGAACGCGGGGAACTACGCCGGGATCTGGATATTGAGATGGTTGTGTCCATTCTCGATTGGGTAGTGGAGCGATTCCAGGATGCGCTGTTGATCGAGGAGCTCGACCCCGGATTGTTTCGGCGCCAGGGTGATCTCGCGGAGAAGAAAGAAGCGCGGATTACCCAGTTCTTGGATGTGCTGAGAAGAGCGGTCGGAGTGGACCCCGAAGAAAAAACCAAAGCATCAGTGAGAACGGCCTGAGCTTTTTCCGACTGAACCACATGATTCAGCAAAGCACAATCCGAAACATCCTCGCCACTTACGACGCGAATGCGAAACTTGCGGAGGCGTCGACCATCCCTGCGCCCTGGTACGTGGATTCGCGTATTGCGGAGCTCGAGGCCAACACCGTATTCAGTAAAACCTGGCAGATGATCGGGCGGGTTGAGCAAGTCGAGAAGCCCGGCCAATTCGTCACCGCAAGCGTTGCGGGAGAGCCTATCGTCGTCGTTCGCGGGAACGATGGTGTATTGCGGGGCTTCTATAACGTGTGCCGTCACCATGCGGCCGCCGTGGTTACGGAACCGTGCGGGCAGGCTTCGATTCTGCATTGTCCTTATCACGGCTGGAACTATGGACTGGACGGTTCGCTGAAAGGTATGCCCGAGTTCGACGGAGTAAAGAATTTCGAGCGCCAGCAAAATGGCTTGATCCCGGTGAAAGCTGACACTTGGGAAAAATTCGTATTCGTGAATCTCGATCCGGAGGCCATTCCGCTGCGAGATTTTCTTGGCGGATTAGTTCAGCGAGTGGCTCCGCTCGGCGTAAGCAAACTGCATTACTTTGATAGCCGCACCTATGACATTCACTGTAATTGGAAGGTGTTCATCGACAATTATCTCGACGGCGGATATCACGTGCCTCATTTGCACAGGGGCCTGAATTCGGTGCTCGATTACAAGGAGTACACCATCGAGAACGAAGATCGGTATTGCCTGCAGTCGAGTCCGATGGTGGCTTCGAGCGAAGATGCGGCGACGGGAGCGACTCGCAAAGGCGATCGCGCCTGGTATTTTTGGCAGTATCCGAATCTGATGATCAATTGCTACGAAGGCTACATGGATACGAATCTGGTGCTGCCGGTGGACGTTGATCACTGCCGCGTGATTTTCGATTTCTATTTTGCCGACGTGAGCCAGGATCATCGAGAGTATAACGAGCAGAGCGTGGCTGTTGGTCTGCGAGTTCAGGATGAGGATTTGGGAATTTGCGAGGCGGTGCAGCGCGGGTTGAAGTCGCGGGCTTATGGTGCGGGAAGGCTGTCGGTGCGGCGCGAGGCCGGGGAGCATTTGTTCCATCGGCTGCTGGCGGCGGATCTGAAAGCTGGGTTGGTTGAAGCGGCTGCGGCCGCGGATTAAGTCTGAAAGCAGAATCTACTGGTGATCGCGTGGAATTGTTTCCTGCCAGGTTTTCGTCTTGACCATCTGACCATCCTTCAACAGCTCTCGCGTGTATTCGTAATAAAAGTTCTTTTGGTCTGTGATGACTGACAGGTGCCCTTGCCATGTCAGAATGCGGCCTTTCAACTCAAAAACGCTTTTCGCTTCGCCTTGCACCGAACTGATCTCGGGATGCGCGTCATCGGCGTCGTAGGTGAGATTTTCGTAGTCCGTCTCTTTGCCCCATGGATAAGTGGTTTCTGTTTTTCCATGCCAGTTGACTGTCGTTTTGTGATTGACCTCGTCACGGGTCGTTGTCCAATCACCGGGGAAAAGTTCGCCGGTACTGTGAATGTCGCTGCGCTCCTCGGACGGTTGCGGCGGTTGGAACGGCGGAGGGGAGATGCCATGCACCGGGACCACGGGAAGAACCAGACGCGATCCGTCATTCGCGCCGAGTTCGAGCGACGTAGTCATCGGGTAAGGAGTCGGCAAAACCATGGGCCACAATGCATTCGAAATTGCCACGCGGATGCGATGTCCCTTGGGAAAGACCCACGAGGTCAAGTGCATCTCAATGTCGAGGGGATACACTTTGCCGGGTTCTAGATCGCGCGGTTCGCTCATTGATTCGCGTTGCGCGCCGTTCAGTCCTGCGCCGGTGATTTGTGTGACGGTTCCATCGGGAGCGACATCAGAGAGTCTGGCAAACCAATCGGCTAGAGGAGCGGTGGCAGAGGCCCGCAGCAGAGCATGAGGCCTGCCGAGGATTGCCACTTCCTCTCGCAGCGGCGCGGAATCATAAACCAGGCTGAATGCGTCCACGGGGCGCGGATCGGTGAGTAGCTCGCCCCACCAGAAACCGGATTCCACTCCGATCGACGGAACGTACTTGAGTTGGTGAACATCCTCCGCGGCGACGGAATCCGCCAGCGAGTGATTGGACTGCAGGAAAAGCGTTCTCGGTTTGACATCGCGCGGGGGCCACCCTTCTTCGCGCCGCCATTCGCCAGGCACGGCTTCAAGATTCGGATCGGGCGGATGCCAGTGCTGCATGTAAATCACGAGCCTCGGATCCTGCAACACGCCCGTGTCGCGGCCTTTGAGCCAATAGTCCCACCAGCGCACGGCTTCATCGCGCCACTCGATGCGGGGGCCAAAGTCGGCGTCGTCGGGAAAGGTGTGGTTCCAGGGTCCGATGATGGCTTTGATCGGCGCCCTGGTTTGTTCGAGCATGGCCGGAATGCTGTCACGATAGCCATCCTGTAAGCCGCCAATCAGGAAGCAGGGAATTCTAATCTCACTTAGCGGACCGACGGGGCTGCGCCAGAATGGACCATCGCGCTGGTGTTTTAAATAGAGCAGAGACCAGGGCGCGGCTTCAAAGCGCGGTCGAAGAACCTTTTCGTCAAGAGTGTAATCAGGAGCGCCCGTCATGCCTGGAGCCATGTCCATGTTCAACTCGAATTCGTCGATGTGAGCCATGCCATCGATGAAGTGAATGTCGTCATGAAACAATTCGGCCGTTGCATCCGCAGCGAGAATCGCTTTTAGCTCCGGAGCATGAAGCATGGCCATCTGCAGCGAATTGAATCCGCTCCAGGAAATCCCCATCATGCCAACGTTGCCGTTCGACCACGGCTGGCGGGCGAGCCAGGAGATGATTTGCAAACTGTCGGCCTGTTCCTGCTCGGAATACTCGCGGCCGGTAGGAACTCCCTCGCTCGTACCAAAGCCTCGAATATCGACGCGAGCGCCGACGTAGCCGCGGCGAGCGAAGTACGTGTAAATTCCGTAGTCGCGCGCGGCCATGGCGTCATCTTTTCGGTAGGGATGGTATTCGAGGATGGCGGGGAATTTCTCCCCAGGTTTGGCGCCGTCCGGCATGTACAAAGTCGCGGACAGGCGTATGCCGTCTTTCATTGGGATCCAGGCGTTTTCCATGCGGACCTTGTAAATGGCGGCTGAGGGAGGGTCGAGCCCGAAGCCCGGCAAGGCCAGGGCGCTAACAAACAAGAGTGCAAACGCAATCCGTCGGATCATATTTGAGTAGCGCGGTCTCGACCTTGTACGCCCAACATTATAGCGGGAGAGCAGTGCGGGCTTTCATCCTAGAATAGAAACGTGGAAGCCAGCTTTCAATGTGCGGGTTGCGGCGAATGCAATTCTACGACTGTCGATGAATCAGCGGGACGACGGCAGTCTTATATAGAAGATTGCCAGATCTGTTGCAAACCGAATCTGCTTCGCGTCGAATACGATCCGGGGGAGCACGAATTTGTGATTACCGCAGAATTGGAATAGCGTATTGCGGAACGATCGCACTCTTGATTGCCGACCTTGCGTGGAGAGAAAGGACCGATGAAATGGGCATGAGTTACAGTGCACCGGGGCGAATGGTCGCCCACAATATGGTGACTACACAATTTGAACTGGACGGATTCCGCGTGGTCCGCACGCTGGGAGTGGTGCGCGGGATCGTAGTTCGGTCGCGGTCCATCTTCGGCACGATTGGAGCGGGCCTGCAAACCATCCTCGGCGGAAATATTACGCTGCTGACCAATCTCTGCGAAAAGACCCGTTCCGAGGCCTTCGACCTGATGCTCCAGCACGCGGCCGAGTTGGGTGGAAATGGGGTCGTGGGCGCTCGCTACGACGCGACCGAGATTATGCAAGGAGTGACAGAAGTACTGGCTTACGGGACTGCCGTGGTGGTCGAGCCGGTAAGGTGAGGAGCACCAGGGGATCGGCTTTCAGCGCAGGAGTTTTTCGAGTAGTGCCAACTTTGCCCCGCTTCCCGCTGGAATAGTACGTGGTTGCGAGCTCTGGGCGCCAGGTGCAGAGCGTTCGAACGAAATTTGGACATTTCTTCCCTAATTAAGATCGAATAATCACAGCCTTCGGCACTTCAGCAATGTGGCCTAAAGCGAAGAAATAACGAAGGTTACAAAACCGAACCAGAGTGCTAAACCCCATCCCTTGGGGTCATCTCGTCAGTTAGCCACAATTTCTAGTGCTTTCACGATCGTGGCTTGTCTCACTCTGACTACCTATAACTTTGTTGTTGACAACAAACAGGTTAAGCGTAAGATGTGGACAAAAGTGGTAAGAAGTGGTCGCAGCAATAGAGGTCGTGGGCAAGACTGGAAACTGTGAGGCGCCAGTGGAATTTGAAGCTGACACCCCCAAAAACAGCCCGAACGAACCGCAATCGACCAGCATTTTGACCGCTTTTACCTCCCTCGTTCTTGCAGCGATAGCTGCCAAGAGATTTTCGCCCCCGACAAAGGGCAGAACACATGTTTCGCGGCAATCACCCAACCCGCGTCGACGAAAAAGGACGGCTCAAGGTCCCCTCGGAATTCAAGCGCGTCATCGACGAGAAGTACGGCACGCAATTCTACATCACGAGCCTGGATGGCAAGGTTGCACAAGTGTATCCCTTCGAGGAATGGGAACGGATCGAACAGAAGTTGGCAGGGCTTTCGACTTTCAATCCTACGAAGAAAAAGTTTCTGAGCAAAGTGAACTATTGGGGCCAGGTGGTCGAGATGGACGGGCAGGGGCGGTTGCTGATGCCGCAACTGTTGCGCGATGCGGCGCAGATCAAGGGCGAAGTGGCAGTGAGCGGATACCAGACGTACTTGGAAGTTCGCAACCTGCAAGCCTACCGGCAGCAGATGGAAGAAGAGAAGTTCACGCCTGAGGATGAGAAGACGCTCGACGAATTGGGCATCTAGTGGGCGAGGGTTCAACAGACACCCCTCAGGGGGTTGGGCATGGCAGTGGAAGGGAAACGGGCCATGTTCCGGTTCTTTTAAAAGAAGCGATCGACTTTTTAGCTATCAAGCGCGGCGGGACGTATATCGACGCCACGGTTGGCCTGGGCGGGCACAGTTTCGAAATCGCAAAACGCCTCGGCGCACCGGGTCATTTGATTGGGCTCGATAAAGATCCCGCGGCGCTCGCAATCGCGCGAGAGAAATTAGTCGTTGGTCGTTCGTCGTTGGCTGACCAACGTGACTGGCCAGAGATTACGTTGCTCCATGGTTCATTCGCCGAGCTTGCGAACGACGAGAGACGAACGGCCTACGACGGAATTTTGGCGGACATCGGCGTGAGCAGTTTGCAGCTCAACGATGCCGCGCGAGGCTTTAGTTTTCAGGCGGAAGGACCGCTCGACATGCGAATGAATCCGCAAGCCGAGCGAACCGCCGAACAAGTGGTAAACCAGGTCGACGAGGTCACACTCGCCAATCTGATTTACGAATTCGGTGAGGAAAGGAGGTCGCGGAGAATCGCCAGAGCCATTGTCCGGTCGCGGCCGATACGAACTACCGCACAACTTGCGGAGGTCATATCAGCCGCGGCCCGGCCAATGAATCAGGCAGAAAGAAGGATTCATCCCGCGACGCGAACCTTTCAAGCACTCCGAATCTTCGTAAACCATGAATTGAACGACCTGCGGGCGCTGCTCGATGCAGCCCCGCAGGTGCTCAAACCGAGCGGACGGTTGGTGATCATAAGCTTCCACTCGCTGGAGGATCGCATCGTGAAAGATGCTCTCCGCGATGGCGTGAAGCAAGGTTACTACCAGTTGCTGACCAAGAAGCCGGTCATCGCGGAAGAAGATGAAATTGATCGCAATCCGCGTTCGCGCAGCGCGAAGTTGCGCGCGGCGGAAAGAGTTTAGAAGCACCGTCGGCAAACACGCCGGGGCTACAGGAGTTTCCGGGACGGCATCGCCTCTCACACACAGGGCGAAAACAGATCCTTACCTTCTCTCGATGCCGTCCCGGAGAGATTGGGTGAGGAGACCAAAGTAAAACGGAGGCTGGCGATGTATACGGGTAATTTGATTGACGAGCTGATTTCAACTGTCGAGCGCGCGGAAAAACACGTTCGCGTAGCGGCAGATTCCCAGGAAACAAAACCATATTGGTATGTGGCAACCGAACGCGAGCGGGTGTTCGATTCGAAGTTACTCGGGGTGGCGTAAATGGCTGTAGCAGCGATGGCAGTTCAGGGGGCGATGCGCAGTAGAAGGCGCAACCCGTGCTGGACCGGCACGCCGGAGATATACTTTGCCAAGCCGATTGACAATTCGCGCCTGGTGAAACTCGAAGACCCTCGGCGCGGCCGCGAGATGAGACAGTTCGGCATCGCGCTGAGCTGCCTTTTTCTTCTGGTCATGACCTATACGTGGCAGCACTTCAAGGCCATTGAATATGGCTACAAGATCGAATTCATGAAGAACGAGCTCAATGGACTGGCGGAATTGAATCGCACGCTCCGGCTGGAAGAGGCCTCGTTGCGCTCTCCGGATCGCATTGACCGTCTGGCACGGCAGTACGGAATGCAGCCGCCGCAGGCGGGCCAGGTAATCCGCATGGAATCCGCTCCGAGCGATGCGAGCGCGCCAGTGATGGCCAGCGCGTCGGTGTCCGTGATTTCGGTCCCGTAGGTTTGTGGAGCGACGGCCTCCGACCGTCCAAAATCATTGGCCCCGGATTTACGCGGATGTACACGGATTCACAAGAAACAAATCCGTGAAGATCAGTGAGAATCCGTGGCTGCAGTTCTGGCGGCTTCCGGGCCGCCACGTTCGTCTAGAGGGCGCAATCCGTGGCTGCCAACACACCCCGCAATGCCACCAATACCAGGCTCTATATGCTGGCCGCGGTTCTTGTGCTCTGGTGCGGCGGCATTTGCCTGCGACTGGTCTACCTGCAAATTTTCCGTTACGGCGCTTTCGAGAAGCGAGCGGTCCATGAGCGTGAGCGCACCGAGGAAGTATCAGCCCGGCGGGGAATCATCTATGACCGGGCCGGACACGAACTGGCCATGTCGATCTCGGTTGACTCGGCCTTCGCAGTACCGACGGAGATCCCCGATCTCGCCGGGACGATCTCGCTGATTTCGAAGATCACGAAGACCGATCCTCGTGAAACCCTGGCCAAGTGCAAAGCTGCGCGTACGTTTTGCTGGGTCGCGCGCAAGGCCGATGCCGATACCGCCGATCGCATTCGCGCCCTGAACCTGCGGGGAATTTACTTCCAGAAAGAATCCAGACGCTTTTATCCCAAACGCGAGCTCGCGGCCCAGGTGCTGGGTTACGTGGGCATGGATGACGAAGGCTTAAGCGGGATTGAGCGTGAATATGACGACAAACTGCGTGGTAAGCCGGGGCGGATGCTTATTTCAGTTGACGCTCACCGTAAATGGTTTGGCAGCGTCGAGAAGCAGCCCGAGCCGGGCGAGAATGTTGTCCTGACCCTCGATGAGCAAATCCAGTACATCGCCGAACGCGAACTGGCGACTGCGATGGAGAAGACCCACGCTATTAGCGGCACTGTCATTGTGCAGAATCCACATACCGGAGAAATTCTGGCGCTGGCGAACCAGCCGACATTCAATCCGAACCTGACCCGCGAGATTACGCCGGAACGGCTTAAGAACCACGCCGTCAGCGACGTCTATGAACCGGGCTCAACCTTTAAAGTAGTGACCATCTCGGCGGCGTTGGAAGAAAAGTTGACGCGTCCCGATGAAGTGTTTGATTGCCAGATGGGGTCGATCGTGATCAACGGCATGCGCATCCGTGATAGCAGGCCGCATGGGCTCTTGCCGGTCTGGGGAATTCTGGCGGAGTCGAGTGACGTGGGCGCCATCAAAATCGCGCTTCGCCTGGGCGAAGACAGGTTTTACAAATACATTCGGGCCTTTGGTTTTGGCTCGCAAACGGGAATTGAGCTGCCCGGCGAGACTCGCGGCCTGACCAAGCCAGTCAGCCGCTGGTCGAAAGTTTCGATTGGCGCCATTTCCATGGGACAGGAGATCGGCATTACACCGCTTCAGCTTTCGACCTTGGTTTCGACGATTGCCAACGACGGCGTCCAAGTGCCGCCCCGCATCGTAGCGGGTACGACTGACCCGCAACCTACACCGCAAACGGTAGCATTTCATCCCGCCGAAGGACGGCGGGTTATCTCGCCTATGACCGCGGCGGAAATGAAGCAGATGATGCAGAAGGTTGTGCTGGAGGGCACTGGAAAAAAAGCAGTGCTTGAAGGATATTCTTCCGCGGGCAAAACTGGAACCGCACAGAAGGTAGATCCTGGAACCCACGCCTACTCTAAAACCAAATACGTAGCTTCATTTGCCGGGTTTGCGCCTTTAAACGATCCCGCCATTGTAGTCGCCGTGATTCTGGACTCGGCCGTCGGCTTGCATCAAGGCGGCCAGGTTTCGGCACCGGTGTTTCAGCGGGTGGCGCAGCAAGTCTTGGAATATTTGCACATTCCTCACGATGTCGAACTTCCACGAAGCCGGCAGCTGCTGTTGGCTTCCAGCCGGGTGAAAGCGCAAGAACTCGCGGAAGGTTCTCCTGACCGCCTGGGCGAGGCCCTGGATCTCACGGACGCTTCAAGCACGAGTGCTGTAGCAACGCCGCCGAATACTCTCGCCAATGCGATGCCTGAATCAACTGGCAGCGCCGTGGTTTCTGCGGCCCTGCACCAGCGTGAAATGGTACCCACGCGTGATGCAGACTCAAAACCGTCTCCAGCGGTAGCGAATGCGCAGTCAACGGCGCCACCAGCCCCTGACTATTTGCCATCCAGCGGCACGGTCGTGCTGGACGCGGATCAGGGAGGAACCGTAGTGCCTTCTTTCGTCGGCAAGAGCGTGCGGGGCGCGATCGAACTCGCCGAAGACAGCGGTCTGGACCTGGATGCGGTAGGCAGCGGCCTGGCTCGAGATCAGACCCCGGCGGCGGGATCACATGTCCCAGCAGGTTCACGGGTGACGGTGAAGTTCGGGCGTTAAAAACGTGGCCGAGGGAGGCGCCTCATCCGGCCGGACGCTCAACCACGTAAGCTACGCCGAGACATTGATTTGGAGTAAGCTCACCATAGAATCCCGATGAACCTTCTTCAGCTTCTGCAGGGCGCGGAAGTCCTCGCCCAGAGCGGTAATCCGACGATTAGCGGAGTGCAATACGACTCGAGGCAGGTAAAGCCAGGCGATGCGTTCATCGCCATGCGCGGGGAGACCAGTGACGGAAACAGGTTTATCGATCGAGCGATCTCAAGCGGAGCGGTCGCAATCGTCAGTGACACCGCGAATGAAACCCCGCGTGCGGGGATTGCGTGGGTGCAGGTGTCGCATGGACGCCGCGCGCTGGCTCGCCTGAGCGCCAATTTCTACAAACGCCCGGCCGAGCGATTGGCCATTACCGGCATTACCGGCACAAACGGGAAAAGCACAACCGCATTTCTGTTGGAGGCAATCCTCATCGCAGCCAATCGCAAGAGCGCTCTGGTTGGCACAATCGAATATCACGTGGCTGGAAAGGTGTTGCCCGCACCGCATACGACGCCCGAGGCGCTTGATCTGAACCGCATCCTGGCTCAAGCCCTGGGCGATGGCGCAACCGAAGCCGTAATGGAAGTTTCCTCACACGCTCTGGCGCAGCAACGCGTCTATGCAATTCCATTCGACGTGGCCGTATTCACCAACCTCACCCGCGACCACCTCGATTATCATCACACCATGGATGAATATTTTGCGGCGAAGCGGATCTTGTTCGAAGGCTGCGGTACTGATCCGCCGCGCGTCGCGGTGGTCAATGCTGATGACGAGTACGGGCAGAAGCTGGCAAAAGTCAGCAAGACACAAGGTTCTGAAGTCTTGACGTACGGTCTAACTACTGGTGATCTGCAGGCGCGAAAAGTGGACATTACCCCGCGAGGTACGCGGTTCGACCTGGTCATGCTAAAACAAGTCGTGCCCGTTTTTTCTCCACTGATTGGAAAGGTGAACGTGTACAACGTCCTGGCCGCAGCCGGAATGGCCTATGCCCGCGGGTGCAAGCCGGACTCCATCGCGGAAGGCATTGCGTCTCTTGCCCGTGTGCCTGGCCGTTTCGAGCGCGTAGACTGCAAACAGCCGTTCACCGTGGTCGTCGATTACGCGCACACTGACGACGCGCTTCGCAATTTGACGGCACTGGCACGGGAATTCGTCCAGCAGGCGAGACAGCGGGGGCGAGTGATCACAGTATTTGGCTGCGGTGGTGATCGCGATCGGGCGAAACGTCCACTGATGGGAGAAGCCGCGGGTCGAGGCAGCGATTTCGTGGTCTTGACATCGGACAACCCTCGCAGCGAGGATCCGTTGGCGATCATCAACGATGCCATGGTCGGGTTGCAGCGCACCGGCACTGAATACAAGGTGGAACCCGATCGAAAGACGGCAATCGCGCTGGCCATCGGCGAGGCAGAACCGGACGACATTGTTCTGATCGCGGGCAAGGGTCACGAGAAAGTACAAGTCACGCGGCAAGGGTCCGTTCCCTTCGACGACGTCGAGGTAGCCCGCCAGATTTTGCGCGACTCCGGCTACAACTGTGAAGCAGCCAACGCCGCGGCCGGAAAAAACTCATGAAGCTGCCGCTCTCTCGTGTTGCTGAGTTTCTCTCCGCCGGTGGCGAGTTCGATCCCGACCCGGTGGCGCAAGGATATTCCATCGATTCCCGCTCCATTCAGCCCGGTGAGATTTTCTTCGCCGTGAAGGGCGAACGCATGGACGGCCACGATTTCGTAACTCAGGCGCTCGGAAAAGGCGCGGTGGCTGCGGTTATTGGTAGAGACCAACTTGCCCGTTACCCGGGCGAGACCCGCCTGGTGACAGTGGACGACTCACTGGCCGCGTTGCAAACGCTGGCCACCGCCGTTCGGCGCCTCTGGGCAAAGCCGCTAATCGGGGTGACGGGGTCGACGGGAAAGACCACCACCAAAGAAGCCATCGCGCATGTGCTTTCGACTCGCTTCCGAGTACTCAAGTCCGAAGGCAACTTTAATAATCATTTCGGTCTTCCTCTCATGCTGCTGAAGATCGAGCCCGAACACGACCTTGCTGTGATCGAGATGGGAATGTCCCACGCTGGTGAAATCGCTGCGCTGGCGAGAATCGCGCAGCCGGAAATTGGCGTAGTCACGAATGTAGCGCCCGTGCATTTGGAATTTTTTGAATCGATTGCCGGGATTGCACGGGCGAAGTACGAATTGATTGAAGCTCTTCCCGCGACCGGAACTGCCGTGCTCAACGCAGATGACGAATATGTTTCGCAGTTCGGCCGCAATTTTCGTGGCAAGGTAGTTCTATACGGCCTGCGGGCGTCGGCGGATGTGCGGGCGGAAAACATCCAGCCCCAGGGAGCAGGCGGCTCCTCGTTTGACGTGGTGGTGGGGAGTTGCCGCGAAAGAGCCATCCTACAC
The DNA here is from genome assembly GCA_049585795.1 of Terriglobales bacterium. Classification (GTDB taxonomy): domain Bacteria; phylum Acidobacteriota; class Terriglobia; order Terriglobales; family Acidobacteriaceae; genus JABDBE01. The sequence goes on from JBAVAQ010000021.1 coordinate 81,017, forward strand.
TTGGTGGGCGCGCACAACATTTACAATGCGCTGGCCGCGGTTGCGGTCGGACTGGAGCGCGGGTTGAGCCCTTCAGAGGCCGTCTCCGCCCTGGCGTCGCTGGTTCCGGCTGACAAGCGTGGACAGGTCGTCAAGCTTGGCAACATCACCATCATCAACGATTGCTACAATTGCAATCCGAAAGCACTCGAAGCCATGGTCGACGCGTTGGCGGCGATGCCAGCCAAACGCAGGATCGTTGTGGCCGGTGAGATGCTCGAACTGGGTCTGCAAGGCGAAGAACTTCACCGCCAAGCCGGACGTCACGTCGCGAACAAAAAGATCGACTTCCTGCTCGGAGTGCGAGGTCAGGCGCGGCAGATGGTCGAAGCCGCGAGTCAAGCGGGTATGCGGGGGGAGTTCGTCGATACGCCAGAAGAAGCTGGCGATTGGCTCGCCCGCGAGACCCGCGAGGGAGACGTGGTATTGCTGAAGGCATCTCGTGGGGTGAAACTGGAGAGAGCGCTGGAGAGGTGGCAGTCGCAGCAGTCGTCAGTCGCCCGTCGTTAGTCGCGCCTGGGGCCAACGACGAACGACCAACGACTACACGGAGGCTGATTGCTTTATTGGCTGTTGTACGAGAAGCTGTTTCACTATTTCCCGCCATTTCGCATTTTTCGCTATCTGACCTTCCGGACTGCGTTCGCCAGCCTGACGGCGCTGTTCACTGGTCTCATCGTCGGTCCCCTGGTGATCAATCGCCTCCGCGAATTTCAGATCGGGCAGTACATTCGCGAGGAAGGGCCCAAAGCCCACCAGAAAAAAGCTGGGACTCCCACGATGGGCGGCTTGTTGATTGCGATCTCCATCGTGATTCCGACGCTGCTCTGGGCTGACCTGAGTAACCGATTCGTGTGGATCGCCGTGCTTTCCACTTCCGCCTTCGCCGCCATCGGCTTCAGCGACGATTACATCAAGGTGGTGCATCGCCGGAATCTGGGGTTGACCGGCAAAGCTAAGATCGGCTTCCAGATCGCCGCTAGCGTTCTGATTGCGGTTGCGTTGATCGTGATGCAGACACGCGGCCTTTACTCCACCAAACTGCTGGTGCCTTTCTTTAAGCAATTTCGACCCGATCTGGTGATCGGGAGTCTGGAGCGCTATCCTCATCTGTGGCCCTTGGCGTTTCTGCCGTTCATCGCTTTCGTGGTACTGGTGATCGTAGGCTCGAGCAACGCAGTCAACCTGACCGACGGATTGGACGGCCTGGCCATTGGCTGCACCGTGATCGCCGCTGGGGCTCTATCCGTGCTCACTTACGTCAGTGGACACGCTACGTTCGCTTCTTATCTCGAACTGGAGCGCATGCCGCAGGTCGGCGAGTTGACCATTTTTTGCGGGGCCATGGTGGGCGCGGCAATTGGCTTTCTGTGGTACAACGCGCATCCAGCCGAAGTATTCATGGGAGACGTCGGCTCACTCGCGTTGGGTGGCGCAATTGGCACGGTTGCGGTCATGATTAAGCAGGAGCTGCTGCTACCCTTTATCGGCGGCGTGTTCGTAATCGAAGCTCTCTCGGTGATCCTGCAGGTAGGATCCTACAAACTTCGCAAGAAGCGTATCTTCAAAATGGCGCCCATTCATCATCATTTTGAACTGCTGGGTTGGTCGGAATCGAAAATCATTGTGCGCTTCTGGATTGCGTCGCTGGTCTTCGCATTGTTCGCGTTGACGACGTTGAAACTGAGATAAGAATTCACCACGGAGACACGGAGGCACGGAGAAAACAGAGAACTGGAAATCAGGAGTTTTCACCAGTCAGGAAGGGCCGACAGACATCCCTTGGGTTCTCTGTGGCTCTGTGACTGTGTGGTCAAATAGGATCTTGTGAATGTGAACGACAAACGCGTGTTGGTTGTCGGACTCGGCAAGTCCGGGGTCGCCTCGGCTCTTTTTCTGAAAGCCAAAGGCGCGCGGGTTACAGTTTCTGACGCCAAGCCCCCGGACCAGTTGAAGGATGAGATTCCGGTGTTGCTCGATCACGGCATTGCTGTGGAGACCGGCGGACATGGCGAGCGCACGTTCGGGGGGCAGGATCTCATCGTGGTGAGCCCGGGAGTGCCCACGGACGCGCCTCCGTTGATGCAAGCGCGCGCCCTGGGCGAAAACGTGATTGGGGAAATCGAGCTTGCTGCCCAATTTTTTCCCGGACGCATCGTTGCCATCACTGGCTCCAACGGCAAAACCACCACTACGACCTTGGCTGGCGAGATCGTTGCCGCTGGTGGATACAGAACCGCGGTCGGGGGAAACATTGGCACACCTGCGATTTCGCTGGTCGAAGAGGCAACGGCGGACACAGTCGCGGTCTTGGAGGTTTCCAGCTTCCAGCTTGAAACCATTCAAACATTTCGTCCGCAGATTTCCGTCATTCTCAATGTCACGCCCGATCATCTCGACCGTCATCACACGTTCACTGCCTACGCCGATGCAAAGGCGCGCATCTTTGAAAATCAGCAGCCGGAAGATTACACCGTGCTCAACGCGGATGATCTAACCTGCGTCGAACTGGCAGCCCGCACCGGGGCACAAGTGTTCTGGTTCAGCCGGACAAGGGAAGTCAAGCAGGGCGCGTTTGTCCACGATGGCCGCATCTTTTTCCGAGACCATAGCGGCCAGAAAGAGATCATGCTAATCTCGGAGATTCCGCTGAAGGGTGGACATAACGTGGAGAATGTCTTAGCCGCAATCTGCGTCGGCGCTCTCCTGCGCTGCGAGCCCGATCAGATTCGAAAGGCTGTTCACGACTTCAAAGCGGTCGAGCACCGCCTGGAGCATGTCGCCACCATTCGCGGGGTGGATTATTACAACGATTCGAAAGCAACGAATGTTGACGCCACCATTAAAGCGCTTGAATCTTTTCCGGGGAAAATTCACCTCATTCTTGGTGGCAAGGACAAAGGCAGCGACTACACCGTGTTGAATGACCTTCTCCGGCAGCGGGTGAAGCGCGTTTACACGATCGGCGCAGCGGCCGCGAAGATTGAATCACAGATTGCCGGAGCTGCGGAAATCGATCACGCCGGAACCCTCGAAACGGCCATCCAACACGCGGCCGAGGCCGCGACTCCCGGAGACGTCGTCCTGCTCGCTCCGGCTTGTGCCAGCTTTGACCAGTTCCGCAACTACGAACACCGCGGCAAGGTCTTCAAACAGGTGGTAAACGCCTTGTTGGAGCAGGCGAACCAAAAGAGTTAAATCCCCTCGTAAAATCCTGACGAAAAGGCTCCATGCCTCCGGGTCTCCGTGGTGAAATGAAATCCTCTCCATGGCGAAGCGTGTCAGTGTCGATGGCTGGTTGTTTACGGTGACGTTGCTCCTGGTCTTCATCGGGCTCGTGATGGTTTTCAGCGCCTCCGCGGTCATGGCTAAGGAGCGCTATGGCTCCGGCTATTTCTTCCTGCTGCGGCAGTTGGGCTGGGCGACTGCCGGAATTCTGGCCATGGTGCTGGCCATGAAAATCGATTACCGTGGCTACAAGCATCCTGCAGTGGTTTTTTCATTGCTAGGGCTCACTACCCTGATGCTGATCTCAGTTTTCTTCCTCGATCGGGCTCACCACACGCATCGTTGGATTCATTGGGGACCGTTTTCCTTTCAGCCCTCCGAAATGGCCAAGCCAGCGCTGATTCTTTTTCTCGCATTTTTTCTGGAAAGCCGCACGAAGTCGATGAAGGATTGGCGCAACACGGTTTTGCCGGCCGCTGTGCCCACGCTGGTCTTTATTGCCTTAATCGTCTTTCAACCCGACCTCGGGACCGCGATCGCCTGCGCCGCAATCACCGGCTGCGTTTTATTTGTGGCAGGACTCGACTTGCGCATCCTCGGATATACATTTCTGGCCTCTCTGTTGCCCCTGTACTTCCTGATCTTCCACGTGGCCTATCGCCGCGACCGCATTCTCGCTTTCCTTAATCCCTACTCCGACCCGCAGGGTCGCGGCTTTCACATCATTCAATCGCTGATTGCAGTCAGTACCGGCGGCATAACCGGGGTAGGTCTGATGGAGGGAAAACAAAAGCTTTTCTATCTGCCCGAGCCCCACACCGACTTCATCTTCGCCGTCACGGCCGAGGAACTGGGTTTGGTGGGCGCGCTGGTCATCGTGCTGCTCTTCGCCATCTTCCTCTGGCGAGGCGTCCGCACGGCTCTGCGAACGCAAGACATGTTTGGACGTTTCCTCGCTGTTGGAATTACAAGCATGATCGTGGTTCAAGCCTTCATCAATATCAGCGTAGTGCTTGGTCTGATGCCCACCAAAGGCATCCCCCTGCCGTTAGTCTCCTACGGCGGTTCGTCTTTATTGGTTACACTAGGTTGCATCGGCGTGCTGCTCAACATTTCAAAGCAAGCTGAATAATCGCGTGGGGACAGCCCGACCCTGGCTGCTCAGCGGAGCGAGGCTCGTCAGAAGAGGCCAGACACTGACGCAGCTAAAGGGTTAACCTCGCGCACCTTTCAAGCTGCGAATCCAGTTTATAGTCAAGCCATGCGGGCCATTCTAGCGGGAGGCGGCACCGGCGGGCATGTGATCCCCGCGCTCGCGATCGCGCAACAGCTCCAGAAAGACTACGCCGCTGAGCTCCTGTTCATTGGTACCGCCCGAGGCATCGAGAACCGTTTAGTCCCCGCCGCAGGATTCTCTCTCAGGCTGGTTCAGGTTGGTGCGTTGAACCGAGTGAGTTTCACGACCCGACTGAAAACAATCGTTGATCTGCCCCGAGCCGTATGGGATTCGCGTCGCATCCTCTCTGAGTTTCGGCCCGACGTCGTGATCGGCGTTGGCGGCTACGCTTCCGGCCCGGCGATGTTGGCGGCAATATTGCGCCGGGTGCCCACGCTTGTATTCGAGCCGAATTTCGTCCCCGGATTTGCCAATCGCCTGGTCGCCCCGCTGGTTTCCGGAGCCGCCGTACACTTCGCGGAAACTGGACGCTACTTCCGTCGTTGCGAGGTGACGGGAGTGCCCGTCCGCGAAGCCTTTTTCGAGATATCCGAGCAGCATCCCAACGATACGAAAACCCTGCTTATTTTCGGCGGAAGCCAGGGCGCGCACGCGATTAATCAGGTTGTCATGAATTCCGTGACGGAGCTGCGTCAACGGGTGCCCGGAATTCACATCGTCCATCAAACCGGCGAACGTGACTATAATGACGCTCAAGCGGCGTACGCGAATTTGGGTAATTCTGTTGAAGTCTATCGCTTTATCGACGACATGCCGGCGGTGTTTGCGCGGACAGATTTGCTCATCTGCCGCTCCGGAGCAAGCACCGTGGCGGAAGTGACCGCGGCGGGCAAACCTGCGGTTTTTGTGCCTTTCCCGCGCGCCGCCGACGATCATCAAAAGCGCAACGCGGAAGCCCTGCAGCGAGCAGGGGCAGCCGTGATGTTAGAGGAATCGAAGCTCACTCGCGATAGCCTGACAGAAACCGTGAGTACGCTTTTCAGCGATCCATCGCGGCTGGAGACGATGGGCGACGCAGCCCGCAAACTATCGCATCCAAATGCCGCACGCGATATAGCGGCCATGGCAGCACGGCTTGCAGGAATCGAAAAACTAGCCACGATCTGACAAATCAGGCTTGTTCAGATCCGCGTTCATGAGTGTAAATCCGTGGCTAAGATTTGACTTAAATGTTCGCCAAAATTCAGCGTATTCATTTTGTCGGAATCGGTGGCATCGGCATGAGCGGCATTGCCGAGGTACTGCTGAACCTCGGTTACAAGGTTTCCGGCTCCGACCTCAAGGCTTCAGCCCTCACCCAGCGCCTGACCAGCCTGGGCGCCACGGTTTTCGAGGGACACCGCGCCGAGAACATCACCGGCGCCGAGGTAGTCGTAGCCAGCTCGGCCGTCCCATTGGATAACCCCGAAATTTCCCAGGCGCACGCCCTCCACATTCCCGTCATCCAGCGCGCTGAGATGCTGGCAGAACTCATGCGCCTGAAATATGGCATTGCCATTGCCGGAATGCATGGCAAGACCACCACCACTTCTATGGTTGCGGCTGTGTTAGCTGCAGGCGGGCTCGATCCCACTGTCGTTGTGGGCGGCCGCGTTGACGCCATGGGATCGAATGCGCGCCTTGGCAGGTCGCAATATTTAGTGGCCGAAGCGGATGAGAGTGACCGTTCCTTTCTCAAGCTTTCGCCCATTCTCGCGGTCGTCACCAACATCGATCGCGAACACATGGATTGCTACCACAACATGCGCGATGTGAAACGGGCTTTTCTCGACTTCATGGATCGCGTGCCTTTCTATGGCATGGTGGTGGTCTGCAACGACGATCCTCTGCTCCGCCGCGTACTTCTACAAATTCAGAGGCGCACAGTTACCTATGGCACGCGTCGCAGTTCTGATTTCCACATCAGGCTGGGCGACTCAGTACTCAACCCTGGGGAATACCGGCCGATTAGCCGCTTCCAGGTGACCTTTAAGCAGAAAGCTCTGGGCGAGTTTCGCCTGCACGTGCCCGGTGTACACAATGTGCTCAACGCTACGGCAGCTATTGCCGTTGGAATTGGCCTCGACATCGATGTGGAGCAAATTCGTGTGGCGCTCGAAAACTTCCGTGGCGTCGATCGTCGGTTCCAGGTGCGAGGCGCGGCAGCGGGCGTAACTGTGATCGACGATTACGGTCACCACCCCACCGAGATCCGGGCTACTCTGGCTGCCGCCCGTGAGTGCGGATTCGGCAAGATCCACGTCGTATTCCAGCCGCATCGCTATACCCGTACCCAGCTGCTCATGGATGAGTTCGCCGACGCGTTTCACGATGCCGACACTCTATTCATCCTCGACATTTACGCCGCGAGCGAATCGCCAATCGAGGGAATCACGGGACAAGCCCTAGTTCAGCACGTTCGGGAAGCAGGCAAACTTGGAGCAACCTACGCCGCCTCATTCGCCGAGGCAGCGGATGCTGCGGTCGCCGAAGCCAAAAAGGGAGACATGATCCTAACCCTTGGCGCCGGCAGCGTCTCACAACTCGGGCCAATGATTCTGCAAAAACTTCAGGCCAAACAGGAAGCGCTGGCAGGCGCGCCGACCTTGGCCGCGACCTCCGCGGAGTAAGACCTCTGACATTTCGCTATCATTCGGAGGCAGCCAAGAAATCCAAGAGCCGCATAGCTTATCCCAAGCATTCCTGATCCGGGAGATGGGAAGGCCTGCGCCTTCTGGTGCTGTTCCGATTTCCGGACAATGCAACGAAAACTACCGCTCGCAGCCGCGAAATGTGAAAATGGTCCTTATCCTATGGATCAACCCCACCAACCCGAACGCACGATCAACAGTCGCCGCTTTCCACGATATGAACTCGAAACCGAAATGCGGGCTGCCATCCTCGGAGTGGAACATCGTGAAATGCGGGGCCGCTCTTTGAATATCAACGAGGGCGGAATGGGAGGGATATTTGTCGACGGCTGGGACATCGGCACCTGCGTTGCCCTGCAATTCTCGGTTCCGATTGCAAGCATCCCGATTAAAGTGAAGGGCGTCGTACGCAACCGCACTGGCTACCGCTACGGATTCGAATTCACCGACTTAACCCCGGAAGAACGCGAGACTATCTCCAGAACCTGCACGACCCTCGACCTCCTCCAATAGGCCTTAGCAAGCCGGTCCCTGGTGATGCAAACTATTTCATCTTGACAAGCGGTCGCCACTAGCGCAAAGTCTCCGTTCAGTGCGGACGGGCTTGGGTTTTGGTGCGTTTGGAGTATCCCTACCTGTCTGCAAAGCAAGTGGTCCCCGCGCCTACCCGTTTCCCAATAGTTGTGCGCTCAAGCTGTGGGCGGTACAGGAGCGGTTTGTAACAGCAGTCACCGACGAACCCAGGAGAAGTCAGTGAAGAACTCCAAGAAGGCATCCAAGGGGGAAACTTGCAAGTCCGTGGCCCCTCAAGAACAAATTGGCGAGAAGTCTAATGCTATTGGGTGGGTCAATCGGCGTTCGTTCTTGGGTGGCGTAACGGCGGCAACAGTCGCCGCCGGCATTTTAGGCCTGCCGACAATCGCCGAAGCGAAAGAAATAGGGCCAGAAGATCCGGAGCAACGGCGAGCCGATGAGTACAGCCGTCGCGAAGGCGACGCCGTCAAGGAAAAGCTGCTTCCTCCGAAACACCCAACGAACGGGGACGAAGAGCGTTATTTCAACAAGATCGCCAGCTACTCCAAGGGACTGCCGCATGATGTTCTGGGCGAGGTAAAACTCGGAGCCTATACCAGCATGATTACCGCCTTGAGTTCGGGTGCCGCTTCCGATTTCGAAGCCATCGAGGTTGGCGGCACGCTGAAGTTTTCCAATCCTCAGTCTGCCTATGCATATTGTCTGGAGGGTTCTGATTCCCATGTGGGCGTGACTGCAACCCCTCCCACCTACGCCAGCAATGAGCAGGGCAGCGAGATGGCAGAGCTTTACTGGATGGCCCTGGCTCGGGATGTCACCTTCGCCGATTACAGCACTGACTCCACGATCGCCTCGGCGGTTAGCGATCTCAGCTCCTTCCCCAACTATCAGGGTCCACAGCCGGTCACGGCGGAGAACATCTTTCGGGGTTTTACCCCGGGAGATTTGATTGGCCCCTACATTTCTCAATTCCTGACGCTGCCAATTCCCTACGGCGCCATCACGCTTCCGCAGCAGATCACCACGACCGTGGCGGGCGACGACCACATGACATCGTACCTCGCCTGGCTGAACATCCAGAACGGCGGCGCTCCGACCGACAAGAATGTCTTCGATCCCACTCCCCGTTACATTCGTGATCTGCGCGATCTGACAGCGTTCGTGCACAAGGATTTCACCTACGATTCTGGCCTGACTGCCGCGCTGATTCTAGGTGGCATCGGCGCGACGTTCGATCCCGACAATCCCTATCTTGGTTATACAACCACGGCTCCCTTTGGGACGTTTGGCGCCCCCGATGCGCTCGACATGGTGGGCAGAGTTTCTGCCGCAGCCTTGCGCTGCGTCTATTTTCAGAAGTGGCTGGTCCACCGGCGTGTGCGTCCAGAAGAATATGGCGGAAACGTCCACAATGAAGTGACCGGGCAGGGGAGTTACCCGATTCCGCCTCGCCTGCTTTCGTCTCCGGTTTTGGCGGCCATCTATGCCAAGTACGGCACGTATCTTTTACCCTTGGCCTACCCCGAGGGCTGTCCGTCGCATCCATCGTTCCCGCAAGGGCATGGCAGTCTAGTGGGCGCCACGGTAACGGTGTTGAAGGCTTTTTACAACGAGTCTTTTGTGATCCCGAATCCCATGGTCGCAACCTCTGATGGTTTGTCCCTTGTGCCTTATACCGGAGGCTCGCTTACGGTTGGCAATGAATTAAATAAACTGGCCGCCAATATTGCCCGGGCACGAGATTCGTCAGGTGTCCACTGGCGCAGCGATGGCATGAAGGGTCTGTTGCTCGGAGAAGCCATGGCGATCAAGATCCTGAAGGATCTAAAGGCCAACTACTGGGAGCAGTTCGCGGGATTCCAGCTTACTAAGTTCAATGGGCGGTCCATCATTATTTGAGCCGTTTTAGCGTGAGGACGGTTTTCACCTCGCCGCTTGGTTATCAGCGCTTTTGCTTTCCGGCGTCGTGCGCGCATGCGCAATACCTTCGAGGGGAATTCGGCAGATGCGATCGCATTTGGTATAGAATACTCGCGCTTCTCAAGAGGAGATTTCATGCGCCAGTCTTTTCGGAAACCCTCAATTCTTCTCGCCATTGCGATTCTGGTTTTTCTGTTTCTTCCTCCGGTTTCGGCGGCGAACCAGAAGGTCTACCTCACATCGTGCTGCGGTAGTGGCGCCACGGTTTCCATTGTTCAAAGCATGATGCTGATGGAAATGGGTTTCATGCCTGCCGGGGTTGGGACTACCGCGCTTGCCATCGGACCCGACAGCATGACGGCATACATCGGCCTGTCTTCCAATACCCAGGGAAACGTCGTGGAAGTGGTCGACACGATGATGGATACGGTGATGATGACCTTTCCCGCGGGGAACGGCGCGGCCGCCATTGCCATTACTCCAGACGGTTCCACTGGCTATATCGCCAACAAGAACGACGGCAGCGTAACCGTGTTTGACACGGCCAGCGGAGCGGTTAAGGCAAATCTGGCGGTCCTGCCGGGTGGGGCATGTCTTGACGCGGGGGTTTCGCCAGACGGATCGAAAGCATACGTAGTATGCCAGGTGACGCCGAGTGGGAAGCCCGCGCTAAGTGTTTTTGCCGTCATCGCGAACAATCGAGTGGTGAAGGCGATTTCTCTTCCGGGCTCGCAGCCGTTCCCGGGAAACAATCTGCTTGCGATTACGCCCGATGGCACGCGAGCCTACATCGCGGGCGTCTCTACCAAGAAGCAGACGGGATTTGCGGCGGTTGATCTCACGGGGGAGCGGGTTCTGCATTTCTTTCCTTTGCCCAGCATGAGCTACGGTCTTGCGGTCGATCCAATGTTTCCCCATGTGTTGTTTTCATCGGGTGCAGGAGTGCTGAATTACATCGATGCGGATACTGGCAGCATTCAGGGCAGCACTAATCTGGGCAGTTCGGGCAGAGGCGGAGTTGTCCCTTACATGGGGGGAATGCGAGTGGCAGTGGCTAGCGTTGACGATGACGTGATCGCGGTCGTTGACAACACGGATGGCCGGCTTTGCTCGCAAATTTCAAGCGGCGCAATGCCTGAGCGGCTGGTGGTTTCGAAAGATGAAATGACGTCGCTGGCTGGCACCACCTACACCACGGCCGTTCATCAATTTGACGCGGTAACTGGCCAATGGATCGCCGATTTCGAGGCTGGAACTGCGCCTTCCGGGCTGGCTCTGTCCCCAGACGGCTCAATGGCTTATGTAGTCGATCAGGGTATGCCTGGTTCGGGCAGCGGTAGCGGCGTCATGGCGGCAAGCACCATGATGATGGGACAACTGCAATGGCGCATTCCTCTCGCCGGCGCTTCGAGCTTGGCACTCCGGCCGGATGGCAAGACAGTGTATGCCGGCAGTTCGTCGGGTTCGGTTTCAGCGATCAACACTCACAACGGTGCCGTAACCAAGACCATTTCGTTAGGAACGATCACTGGATCTCCGTCCCTGGCGGCGTCCCCAGATGATAAGAGTCTCTACGCGGCGTACACGGAAGCCAGCGGCAGCAACGTGCTCTCCGTCATCGCAACTTCCACGAACAAGATCGCCACAACGATTTCCCTGGGAAGCGGCGCGTCTTCGGCGGGCCCGTTCGTAGCCTTGAGCCCTAACGGACAACGCGCTTACGTGACTTTAATGAGCCTGAATGAGATTGCGGTGGTGGACTTGGTTCACCGGCGGTTGTTGACGACCTTCAGTGTCGGCTCTGGCGTTAATCCAACCTCTATCGCGATTCATCCCAACGGAATGAGCGCTTATGTAATTTCAACCGACGGGGTGCTGGTATTTGATCTGGCGTCGAACACAGTGGTTGGAACCATTCCGATTTCTGGTTCGCCGCAGAATGTGGCGTTCACAGCCGATGGTTCAATGGCCTATGTGTCCGTGGCCCAGGGACAGGCGGCGGTCATCGATACCGCGATCGACCGTGTGATCGAGCAACTGCCGATGGCGGATACGCTGGGAGTTGCCATTTCGGCCAATTAGCTGCCTCCACCGCGGATCTTAATTCTCAGTTAGGACGATGGAATTCTGCTGACCATTGCAATTCTTTGCCGGATCGTAAACTGCCGATCCCTCCCGCTTGCCTTGCGCCGCGTGGAACATTAATGTGCCGCCTTTGACCTTCTCGGGCAGTCCTTTGAATTGCGTTTTCCCGTCGACGTTGGTAGCTGCCTCGAGATCGAGCCGCCGCACGCCCGCAAATCCGTACGCGATGTGGACGCGGATGCGCCCATCGTAGACCGGCGCGCCCTTGATATCGGTGACGGTGAAGGCGACGGAACAGGGGCCCGCGTCGCCATCCATCACCGGAACCTGATGCGGATTGGGCATCTGCAAGCCGTCCGTCAAATTGACGCCGCCCACCAGAAAAAACAAAGCCGTGATACACAAAACCAACCTCCAAGTCCGAACCAGTACGCTCATCGAATCTCCCCTCCCATTGATTACATCACAATCAGTCAAGTGAACCGCGACAACTTGTGAAAATTCGGCCAGCCAAATGTAGGCGCGAGCGTCCTCGCTCGCGCAGTCGTGGCCGAATCCACCCGCCGTCATCCTGAGGCAGCGGAGTCCTCGGAAACGCCGAGGACTCCCAACGAAGGATCTCTGCACTAAACTCTGCCAATAATTCGCTGTCGGCCAAAACGTCGCAGGAACGCAGGCGCCGCACAAGGCGCCGGGAAAAGCGGTCCAATGTTAACCTAACCGCTTAGGAATGTATATAATTAGCTTTGTGCCGACAGTTTTTCGGTTCGATGGATTTCGAGTTGTAATCTATCCCAACGACCATCGACCCGCTCACTTCATGTGATCGGCAGTGAGTGCGAAGCGGTTTTCCGACTGAACTGTCCAGACGGTCCCGTCGAGCTTCGGGAAGATTACGGCGCTACGCGGCGTCAGATCAGGTCCTTCGAGCGCGAATTGATGAAGAACATCATTCAGTTTTGCGGGGCATGGGAGAAAATTCATGGCATTGCATGAACAGGTTGAGGAAGCAAGGAAGCGTGCTCGGGGATTGCAGGACTCGCTTCCCCGGGCAATTCGTGCTTATTACGACGACACAAGCCGGAAGCTTGTCATCGATCTCAGCTCAAACCTGACGCTCAGCTTCTCACCCCAAGACGCGCAAGGACTGGAACAGGCGACGCCCTCGCAGCTGGAGGAAGTTGAGATTAGTCCATCCGGATTCGGCATCCATTTTCCACGACTCGACGCGGACCTATATGTGCCAGGATTGCTCGAAGGCTTCCTTGGAACTAAGAAATGGATGGCGTCGCGGCTAGGCCAGCTCGGCGGCCAATCGCGCAGCCGCGCTAAGAAAGCTTCCTCACGGGCAAATGGCAAGTTAGGTGGAAGGCCGAAGCGTTCTGCCAATCCCGCTTGAAGGAGGGGTCAAGGCTTCTGCTTTTATAACCTTGCTGTACCTGTGGAGGACAGCTACTCATGTACGTAAATGCAGGACTCTTGTTTTCGAATGCGGTAGCCCTTTACAAGGGTGTTTCTTCCTTGAATTCAGCCCATGCTCAAGCCAGACGAGAGTCCCTTGCGAGCGTGATCTTCAGTGCCATCTCCACTGAGGCCTTTGTTAACGAACTCTCCGCGCTAGCCCGTGGCCTTGGCGAGAGAAAGCGACGAGCCGGGCTGGGTCAGAGGGCTTGGTCAAGTTCTGGGAGCGGCGGAGGATTCCCATGCATCGATCGAATCCAAATACCACCTTGCCAGGCTGGTCGTAACAGGCCAAGTGTTCGACAAAGGGACTCAGCCATTTCAAGATTTTGCGTTGCTCGTGAATCTTCGCAACATTGTCGTGCATGCGAGGCCCCACGACGTAATTCGAGAACAAGCTTCCTCTGGAATCTCTCCTGCAGAGGACAAGATAATCCGGCAATTAGAGCAACGAGGCGTAATCAAAAGTCCGAGTCGTCCTAAAGGAAATTGGGGCGGCGAGAAGGTCACCCTGATCACCAACCTATTGGATGAACTCAGCCTACAGTCTGTTGGGCAGTGGGCTTGCAACTCTGCTGCTGGGATCGTCAATGCCGTGCTTGATTTTCTACAAACAGCCTGTCCCCCAAGCGCACGTTTTTCAGCCCTTGCGGACAAAATGTTCAGACGTGACTTTGTATTTGATCCGTAGAAAACAAAAGCCGCCAGTTTTAGGCTGACGGCTGTAGAGACGTAATTAGCTACGTCTTTACGAATTCTCGTACAACAACACGCCTTCGGTTTCCTTCGAGTCCACGGGACGGTAGAACAATTTGTTGTCCCCGAGGAAGACCTCGATGAACGCAGGCCGCGTCGCAATCGTGCCCTGAATCAAAGCCTCCGACAGCGGGTCTTCAATGTATTTCTGCAAGGCCCTGCGCAGCGGACGCGCGCCATAGCTGCGGTCCACCAGCGTTTGGCTGAGAATCCACTTCTTGGCTTCGTCCGTGACCGTGACCGTGATTGCTTTCTGGGCGAGGTTCTGATTCAACTGGCTGACCATGAGTTCGAGAATCTGGATCAGATCGCTTTCGCTCAGCGCGCTGAACAGGATGATTTCATCCAGCCGGTTGAGAAATTCCGGGTTGAACGTGCGTTTGACTTCGTTCTTCACCAGATCCTCGACCTTTTCCGAGATCATGTCTTCCTTGCTCGACTGGAAGCCCAGACCCTCGCGGCGCTGCAAGTGACGCGCCCCGATGTTCGAGGTCATGATAAGGATGGTGTTCTTGAAGTCGACGGTGTTGCCCAGGCCGTCAGTGAGTTGCCCGTCTTCGAATACCTGCAACAGGATGTTGAAGACATCGGGATGCGCCTTCTCGATTTCATCGAGCAGCACAACGGAATAAGGCGCACGCTTCACACGCTCGGTAAGCTGACCACCTTCTTCATAGCCAACGTATCCTGGGGGCGAGCCGATCAGTTTGGAGACGGAATGCTTCTCCATGAATTCCGACATATCGAAGCGGACCAGAGCTTTCTCGGTGCCGAACATGAATTGGGCGAGGGTGCGGGCAACTTCGGTTTTGCCGACCCCTGTTGGGCCGAGGAACAAGAACGATCCAATGGGCCGGTTTGGATTCTTCAATCCGGCGCGACTGCGTCGAATGGCTCGGGCCAATGCACTGATCGCCTTGTCCTGGCTGATGATTCGCTTGTGCAGCTCTTCTTCGATGCGCAGGAGCTTCTGGGTTTCTTCTTCTTTGATCGAAGTTACGGGCACGCCGGTCCAGCGCGAGACCACGTCTTCGATGTCTTCACGGCCGACTACGCCGGTGGAAGATTCGTCCAGATGATATTTTTCGCGAAGAGCGCGCAGGTTCTCGCGCTCTTTGCGTTCCTCGTCAGAATAGAAACGCGCCTTCTCGAACTCGTGGTTCGCGATGGCGTTTTCCATCCGGTGAACGATGAACTTGATGCGCTTCTGTACCTCGGTCAGTTCCTCGGGCAGTGAAGTCTGGCGCAGCTTTACGCGGGCGCCGGCTTCATCGACCAGGTCGATTGCCTTATCGGGCAGGAAGCGGTCGGGAATATAACGGTTCGAATGTGATACCGCGAAGTTGATAGCGTCGTCGGTGTAGGTGACAGCGTGGAACTTCTCGTACCGGTCTTTGATCCCGAACAGAATCTTGGTGGCGTCGGCTTCATTGGGCGGCGGAACTTTCACCGCCTGGAAGCGACGCTCGAGCGAGCGATCTTTTTCGATGGACTTGCGATACTCACCCGGCGTGGTTGCGCCGATGCACTGAATTTCTCCACGTGACAGCGCTGGTTTCAGGATGTTGGCTGCATCGAGCGAACCTTCCGCCGAGCCTGCGCCGACCAGTGTATGCAGTTCATCAATGAAAATGATCGAGTTTTGCGACTCCATCAATTCTTTCATGATGGTTTTGAGACGCTCTTCAAACTGGCCGCGATATTTCGTGCCGGCGACGATCAACGACAGGTCCAACGCCAGGATGCGCTTGTCGGCGAGAAACGATGGAACCTCGCCGTCAGCAATACGCTGCGCCAGGCCTTCGACGATGGCGGTCTTGCCCACGCCGGGTTCGCCAATCAGGACCGGATTGTTTTTGGTGCGACGGCACAGAATCTGAACCACGCGCTCCAACTCGCCGTCCCGTCCGACCAAAGGATCGAGCTGAGAATCCATTGCGGCCTGGGTCAGGTCGCGGGAGAACTCGCTCAGCAGGGAACTTTCTCGTTGACGCTGGGGTTGAGCTTTTTCCTGACTGGTGCGAGCCAGTTCCTCGCGAATAGTTGAGAGTCTCAAGCCACGCTCGTGCAGGATCTCAGCGGCAAAGCACTTTTCCTCGCGCAGCAACCCTAAAAGCAAATGCTCGGTGCCAATGTGCTTGTGGGAAAGCCGTTCCGCTTCTTCCGCAGCATAAGCGAGTACGCGCTTGCATTCGTTGCTTAACGGCAGGTCCACGGAGGTGGAAACCTTTTCGCGGATGGTGGTGTGTCCTTCGATCTGTTTACGGATCGATTCGACCGAAGCGTGCGAACGCAGAAAGCGATTGGTCAGGGCCTTATCTTCGCGTAGCAGTCCAAGCAGAAGATGTTCTGTCTCAATATAAGGAGACCCGAACTGGCTGGCTTCATAGCGCGCAAAAAAGATGACGCGCCTCGCCTTCTCCGTATAACGTTCAAACATATGGCCCTTTCCCCTGAGCTCTCGGGGAGCTTCCTGGGTCAACTTGGCGGCCCTGCTCCTCAGATCTCCCTGACCCTAAGTTAATGGTGCAATCAACGTGCCAACCGCTACATTCTTTATATCGCAGGTTTGGCGCGCGCCTATCAGTTACCAAAGACACCTTACTTGGCGTTTCTCCGCAAGTGCTTGCAACTTCCTGTAAGTTGCCCGACCGGCGGGACTTTTTGGTTACCTTCCTCACGTATCATTCCGCCACGTCGCGCGAAAAAAGTCAATCGCCGTGACGTGCTATACCGGTAGCGTTTCCGGTGCCACCTCCTCGATCCTGCCCTGCTGTAACCGCAAAACGCGCTGGCAGCGGCGCGCAAACGCGAAGTTGTGGGTGGCGATGAGGGAAGTCAACTGATAGTCACGATGCAGCCTGGCAATCAGTTCGAAAACTGAATCCGCCGTACGGCTATCGAGGTCTCCTGTCGGCTCATCCGCGAGCAAAAGCTTGGGCTGCGTAATCAGAGCTCGAGCCAGAGCTACCCGCTGTTGTTCGCCACCGGAAAGCTCCCCTGAGCGATGGTGCGAGCGCTGCTCCAACCCAACCTCGCGGAGCCACCGCGAAGCTTCTACTTGTGCCACTTGACGGTTATCCCCGCGAAGGAGAAGCGGCATGGCCACATTCTCCAACGCCGTGAACTCCGGCAGCAGGTAGTGGAACTGCCACACAAAGCCAACTTCGCGGTTGCGGAATTCGGCCGCAGCGTTCTCAGAAAGCGAACTCAAATGCAAGTTGGCGAAGTATACGTCACCTGCAGAAGCTCGATCAAGAGCGCCGACGATATGCAACAAGGTACTTTTCCCGGCGCCCGATTCGCCGACAATAGCCAGCATCTCGCCCTTCGCCGCTTGAAACGACAAATTGTCAAAGAGCACTAAATCCGACTTGCCGGATCGGAAGACTTTCTTGAGCCCCTCGATCCTTAATACAGCCTCGCCAATTAGATGCACCCGGAGCGCTCCTCGTCTCACCAATCCCCGTTACGAGCTCGAAGTTCTACTCGATCCACCCGAGGCAGGCCGCCAATTCCATTAAAACACGGCTGCAGGGGAAACGTTCCCGCTCACTTTAGGAGCATTGCCCCAAACTGTACTTCAGAAATCATAGGGGTGAATGTGACCTCGGTCACTGGTGTGCGTACCCAGAGAGCGGCAGCCAAAGTCACCTACCGGGTTTAGCTTTCGACGCCCACGTCATTCAAACCGTTCACTCGTAGCGGAGGGCCTCGGCGGGCAGGATTCGAGCTGCCGACCAGGACGGATAGACCGTTGCGATCAGAGAGATGCCGATGGCCACCACCGCCACCAGCACTCCGTCCATTGGCCGTGGCGCGAAGGGCACGTAATTGATGGAGTAGACCTCGGGCGCGAGCGATAGCAGATGGTAGTGTTCGCCGGCAAAGGACAGCGTGTACCCGAGAACCATGCCGATCGCGGTTCCCACCACCCCAATCAGCACCCCTTGGGCAATGAAGATGCGGCGGACTTGCGATTTGCGCGTGCCCATCGAAATGAGTACGGCGATGTCGCGGGTCTTCTCCATGACCATCATCGTGAGCGAGATCAGAATATTGAGGGCAGCCACGAAGACGATCAAGCCGATGGTCATAAATGTGACAAGGCGCTCGAGGCGCAGCGCACGAAACAGCGGCTTGTTCTGCTCCATCCAGTTGGTGGTCATGAAACCTTTGCCGGCAGCCTGTTCGATTTGCTTCGAGATCTGATCGGCTTTGTAGATATCGTCCACTTTGAATTCGATCACGGAAACCAGATCGCCGAGGCCGAATAGCCGCTGCGCATCGCTGAGGCGGGTGAGCGCCCACGAACTGTCGTAGTCATAGAAACCGGAGTTGAAGATTCCGACCACGCGGAAGCGATCATACTTGGGGACCATGCCGAACGGAGTGAGTTCGCCTTGCGGGCTGGTCACGAGTACGATCGAGCCGACGGTGGCAGCCAACTCGTCGGCCATGTCTTTGCCGAGAATGATGGGAGGCATGGCGGCGATGCGTTCCTCCACGGCGCGCATCGACGTGGGCGATTGCAACCGTCCATTCTCTGGCCACCCCGTCGACTGACCCCCAGCGTATCCTGCAGGGGATTCGTCCAACTGGTGACCGGACCCGACCTTAACGGTATCCAGAAGGTCGCCGACCTTTCTTTCATAAACACCCATGATGCCCTTGAGGACAGCGCCTCGAGCCCGTGGTCCACGAGAGATCAGCACCTGTTCATAGATTGCCGGAGCGGCGGCAACGACGTGCGGCTCTTTCGCCAGCCGATCCATCAGCGGACGCCAATCCTTGATTCCGTCGCTCTGAACCCGCAGCAGGTTAACGTGGGACGTCGAGCCGAGCAAGCGGTCCTGCAGATCCTGGCGAAATCCATTGTTAATAGCGAGCGCAATGATGAGCGAGGCCACGCCCGCGGCAACCCCGGCGATGGAAATCCCCGTGATCACCCCGATGACAGCTTGGCGCCGTTTGGCGCGCAGGTAACGCGAAGCAACGAAGAGTTCGAAGCGCATAGAAGCTATCAGCTGTCAGCCATCAGCTTTCAGCCTGATTGGATTATAGCGAGAGACGGCACGGACATTGGGATTTCCATGAATTCACCGTACGGGTCGAGCTGCGCTCGATTGGACAGCTGGGGGCGGCTGTCCCCACGCAGTTGTGGGTTTATGGCAGAGTAGAGTGGCGATGGCCATAACCGAAAATCCCAAGCTCGAGGGGTGGACTGCGTTTGCCTATCGCGATTTCACCGTTTATGAATTTGCCCTGTTTCTCATCGAGTCTGCCCTGGAGATGTTGTCGGTGGCTGTGGGATGGCAAGTTTACGAGATCACCAAGCGGCCTTTGGATCTGGGACTGGTCGGACTGGCCCAGTTTCTGCCAGGATTTTTCTTGTTTCTGGCTTCCGGACATGCGGCGGACCGCTTCGATCGGCGCAGATTGCTAATGGTTTGCTACGGAGGATTCGCCGTCTGCGCGGCTCTGCTGTTCGCCATCGCGTGGCGCGGATCGCACTCTGCCCATGCAAGCATCTACGCGATTTATGCGGTGCTGGTGCTGCTGGGTACGGTGCGCTCCTTCGCCGGTCCGGCAAATCGGGTGTTGCTGCCGCAGTTGGTCCCCGAGGAATATTTTCCCAATGCAGTCGCCTGGAACGCGAGTGTTTTTCAAGGTGCAACCATTCTGGGGCCGATGGCGGGCGGACTGATTTACACATTCGCTCACGGTCCTTCGGCGGTTTATCTGACGGCGACGCTGATGGCGGTGGCAGCGCTTCTATCTACACTGTGGATGAAATTGCGAACAAAGGCGCTGCCGCACGAAGCGGCAAATTTGAACACCGTGCTGGCGGGATTCCGTTACGTCTGGCGAAAAAAACTGCTCTTGGGCTTGATCTCGCTGGACATGTTTGCGGTCTTACTCGGAGGCGCGGTCGCGCTGTTGCCCGTCTATGCACGCGAAATCCTCAGGACCGGACCGTGGGGCCTTGGGCTGTTGCGCAGCGCGCCTGGCGTAGGCGCGGTCGCTATGGCGATCCTTCTGGCACATCGGCCGTTGCGCCGTCGGGCCGGACCGACCATGCTGTGGTGCGTGGCTGGATTTGGAGCGTGCACCATCGTTTTCGGATTATCGAGAAGCCTGGTGCTTTCGCTGATTGCGCTGGTGTTAATCGGCGCGACTGACATGGTCAGCATCGTCATTCGTGGCACTCTGATTCAGTTGGGCACGCCGGACGAAATGCGCGGGCGGGTTAACGCCGTGGATATGCTTTTTATCGGGGTTTCCAACGAGCTGGGACAATTTGAGTCGGGTCTGACGGCGCAGTGGTTCGGAACGATTCCCGCCGTGGTGCTGGGCGGCATCGGAACTCTGGTGGTGATCGCGATATGGGCGTGGCGGTTTCCCGAGTTGCGGAATGCCGACCGGCTCACCGATGGTAATTAAACCGTCGCGTAGTACAACGGGCTACTTTCCGCGAATGACCGTCTTCGTGGAATTCATATTGTCGTAGCGGTCGTAGACGCGAACCACAACTACGTGCTCAAGCTGCCCTGCATTCGCATTTTTTGCCGACCCAGTCGCTGGGTTGACAACGGGCAACGGGACCTGAAAATCATAGCTCTCCGTTTTCGAATCTGATAATTGCCCGACCGGCTCGACGAACTGCCAATCGCCGGCATCGACGGAATATTCGGCACGCTTGATATTTGAAAAACTATCCATGGCTTGGAAAGTTACATGGATCTTCTCACCCTCCACAGAGGCCGCGAGATTCTCGATCTGCGGGGGAGTGGTATCTACTTCGAATCGCGCGCTCTCCTTTTCCGCAATCAGGGCTTGGCCCGGAGAATGCGAGGGCGCATCGGAAGCCACGACCTTGATGGTGTAGCCGCCGTCGGGTAGAAGCGAAGCATCGAAGGAGTAGAACTTGTCCGTCAAATTGTCTTTGAGGAGGATCCATCGAGTGCCGCCGTCGGCTCGGTAGTAGACGGAATAAATCATCTGGTCGTCGTTGTCATCGTGAACGCTCCACTTTACGCCGATGGAATCGCGATCGTGCGTGGTTGGGGGCGGCGTGTCGAAATGCGTTTGTTGGGCGTTGCCGCCACCCACATCTCCGCCAGCAGGCTTGGGCAGAGATTGGTAGCGCACTCCAACTTGAACCGTAACCTCGTCAAAATCAGGGGCCACGTTTTTCGGCAGGTAGTTGAGCGCGACGTTCTCGACGCGTGGAGCGGGATCGCCCGAGCGCAATACGGCTTTCCACTGAATGAAGCGAGCCGGAGGAACGCTGACCGCGCTGTCTTTCCGCAAATCGATTTTTTCCCAAGGGCTCCAGTTACGATCAGGATTGTCCACATTGCCGCTGCGGGCAAAGAGCTCGACATTGCCGGCGCCTCGGAATTCGGCCCGTCCCCAGCGCGA
The DNA here is from genome assembly GCA_049585795.1 of Terriglobales bacterium. GTDB lineage: Bacteria > Acidobacteriota > Terriglobia > Terriglobales > Acidobacteriaceae > JABDBE01. The sequence continues at coordinate 102,332 of JBAVAQ010000021.1, forward strand.
GAAGATGTGAGCGTCAAAAACATCGCTCTCGTAGGTGCCCTCGGATTCGGGGGTCGCACTCAGCAGAAATACTTTTCCTAGATTGCTGGTCGACGCGTACAGGCCACCTTTAGGCGCGTTAGCGAAGGCGGTTACCTGGGTTGCGCTGGCCTTGAGCAGGTCGGTGAAGTCGTCTTCACCCCTGATGGCGAAGACATGTCCGCGGTTTCCCGTGCCCGCGAGCAGGCGGCCGTGCTGGTCAAAGGCAAGCGCATACACGATGTCTTCGCGGGAACTCCACAGCCGGCTGGGAGAGCCGTCGGGAGCGATGCGATAGATCTCTGAGCCGCCCGCGGCTCCCGCGCCGGGGATCGCAAAACTGATCGACGATGGTGGCGTGCCGGCGGGCGCGTTGGTAATGACGATACCGGTCTGCGATCCGCCGGCAGCCGCAGAGGAAGAGGGCGGAACGGAAATAACCGGGGAAGAGAAACTTGGCGCACTCGTCCCGCTATGTTTTTCTCCCACGCCGGCGGCGTAAATGTTCCCTGCCTTGTCGATGGCCAAAGCCGTGATTTCTTTTTTCGGCGCACTGTAGAGCACAAAGCCTTCTCCGCTGGGCGAAATTCGGTAGACCAGACCACTACCATCTGAACCGGCGATAAGATTGCCTTTGCTATCGAGCGCCATCACCCGGATGTGGGCTTCGTCGCTCTTAAAGAAAACCGAGTGTTCACCCTTCGGAGTCACCCGGAAAATTTCTCCATGATCCCCGGTGGCTACGTAGAGGTTGCCAGCATCGTCGAGAATGAGATCCCATATGTATTTCGTGCCAGGCTCGAAATAAACGGACGAACTCCAAAGGGAGTCAGGGGCCGACTTGTCCGTCGATTTCTTATCGCCCGAACCTTTGTTTGCTGAAGTCGCATGATTTTCGATTTTGTAAACCTTGCCATCGGGATTGGTGGCCGCATAGATGACACCGCTGCTTCCCACGGCCAGGGCCTGCACCTGAAGTTCCTGGGGCTCGAAAATCACCGTAGACTTGCCATCCGGGGTAATTCGATACACCCGCGCGGGGGAGCCTGCGGCGGCGTAGAGATTGCCCTCGCGATCGGCTGCGATCGCCCAGATATATGTCGATGGCGTGGTTGAGAGCGCCGTGAAAGCCGGCGCCAGTTCGAGCCCGCCAGTACTCCGTATGGCCACGCCTTTCGCCGTGCCCTTAATCAGGTCGTCGAATTTCGATTGTTCCCAGGTGCGCGTGCCTTCGGCGAGGAGGAAAGAAAATAAAATAAGAACTGGAAAAATAGCTAATAACCAACGCAAACGGATCAAGTTCATACCTCAATACCCAGTTTTGGGAGGAGAGTTCAGGGTACCACGTCGTAGATTGGGGGGTGTGAGCGGGGCGTTGTCCTCAAGCGGACAGGAGTGTCCGCTCTACACGAGCGCAAGCGAATGTGTTTGGCGATCGCCGTAGCTACGGTTCACTCAACCATTTCCGAGCCTCAGCGGCGTCAGCGCGATCGAAGTACCGGGTCTTGGCTTTCGTGAAGGGCCTGAAAAACGTCGCCATGCCGTGCTGCCACTTCTTATCACCGACCATCGCAAGTCGTTCAATGTCGGCGAAGTGTTTTATGTCAAACTTGACGTCTTCCCACACCGCGCTACCTTCCCAGCCATGGAAATCGCTCATGTCGAAGAACACCCGCAATTTTCCATGCTGCCGGAGAAGACGCTCGAACTCCGGCACAAACTGGTTGTAATCCGCCTTTACCAGTTTTCCGCTGATGTGAAGCAGCAACACGTTGCCGCCGTTTTCTTCATTGATTTGTATGGGCATGTTGGGCCTCCTTTTTTCGATCCCGGTCAGTTTGTTTTGGTGTTTGCGCCCGCTGATTCGCCTTCAGCCACTGGCTGACGACTCTCCTTCGGTGGCGCCACAGGAACCAGATGCTCGGCGATGCGGCGGCGAGCTTTGTCCGAACCAATGATGAGGAGGCGGTCATTTGCTTGCAGCACCGTGTCGCGTTTCGGCAGGACCACGTCGCCACCTCGCAAAATAGCGACGATCTCCAGATCGCCTCCGCCCGCCTCCTGATAACCGGATTGGACGGTTTTTCCAATGAGGGCGCTCTCGGGCCGCAGCATTCCTACGTGCAATTGCCTCCGGCCTGGCATCTGTATGGGTATTCCTGAATCGAGAAGGGCCACTAGGTCGAGATGGCCGATCTTCACAGCGCGTGGAATCTGGCGTGTGCCAAGAAGTCTCAGCGCTAATTCAACGTTCTCGACATACCGAGAGGGGGACTGATCGCGTCCCGGGACCTGCGCCTCATACAGACTGTTGTACCTCAGGTGGGCGGAAAGCTGCGTCTGGACAACGTCGCTGAGCAGGACGGCAAAAGCAGCAGGCGCGAGCAACTGATAGCCGCCCGTCATCTCGGTAACCATGATCAGCGATGCGATCGGTACGCGGGCCGCGGCGCCGAATGTGGCCGCCATTCCCACTACCACAAACATCGCTGCGGGCAAGTGGAACACCGAGGCAAGAAATCCTCCCATCATGGCTCCCACAAAAAGTGTGGGCGCAAACACCCCTCCGGATCCGCCCGAAGAAACGGTTAAAGCAAACGCTACAATCTTTAAGAAAATAAGAATGAACAGCAGCTTCACAACTATCTTGCCATCGATGGCTTCCTGAATCCAACCGTAGCCGCCACCGAGAATTTGGGGGAATTTCAGCGCAATCAAACCGACTCCCAAGCCACCGATGGCCGGGTTAAGAGCTCGCGGCAGCGGAAGGGCTCGAAAGGCATCGCGCAGCCGATAAAAGACAACCGGCAAAAGCGTCGCGAGGAGTCCGCCCCCGATGCCGAGCACACCAAACCAAACATAATCCAGAGCGTGGAGGTTGTTCCCGGTCGTCGGAAAATAGAACAGAGGCTGCCAGCCTACGAATAACCCATTCACGGCATAAGCTACGATCGAGGCGAGCATAGTATAAAGCAGAGCTTCGGCTTCAAATTCCATGTTGCCGTAGAGCACTTCGATGGCGAAGAAAGCGGCCCCGATGGGGGAACGGAAAATTGCGGAGAGTCCGGCCGCCATGCCCGCCAGAACCAGTATTTGCCGCTGCTCGTCGGAACGATGCGTGAGCGAGGCATAAATTGAGCCGACGCCCGCGCCGATCAATGCGGTAGGTCCTTCACGACCCGCAGACCCTCCCGATCCGATCGTGATCGCCGACGCCACCAGTTTCAGGGGGGCGACCCGCGCACGAATGAAACCGCCGGCACGATGGAAGGCCTTGACCACCGTGTCGGTCCCGTGGCCCTCCGCCTCCGGTGCGAAATTGTAGACCAGAAGCCCAGAGAGCAATCCCCCCAAAGTCGTCGCCACCGGGACCAGCCACAAGCCGTGCGGTCCGATGACTTGCAGAACAACGCCGCCGTGTTCAGGCAGTGCAGGAGGGTGATAGCCCGCCAGCCATATCAAGAAGAAATGGGTGCAAATTCGCAGTGCCCAGGTAAATAGCTGTGCGGCAAGCGCGCCCACGACGCCAAGAATTACGGCCTCGCCCAGCAGCCGTGGTTCGTTCTCTCTTATCACCCGCCGCTCCGCAGCATGAAGAACCGACTATTCGCGCTCGGAAGCGACTCCGATGTTTCCGCTCGTATTTCGCCGGAGAGTAACATAAAGAGAGACGGGTAATCGTGAGTCCAGTCCTTTTCAAACGTATACTTTTTGCGACTGATTTTTCACCATCCTCTACAGCCGCGTTGCCTTACGCCGTGGCCGCCGCCCGTCACTTTGGCGCGAAGCTTTATCTGGCGTACGTCATTCCTACCGACGCCTATGACTTGATCCCGGCCGCCGAACGAGATTCGGCCTTACAAAACATGCGACGACACGCTGAATTTCAGATGGCCGGGCTGCGGGCAACGTTGCTTCTTCGCGGACTCCGTCACGATGTGCTCATCGACCACGGACATGTTTGGCCGATGATCTCGCTGATGGTGGAGAAGCGGGGAATCGACTTGATCGTCATCGGCACGCACGGCCGACGCGGTGTCGAAAAGTTGCTGCTAGGGTCGACAGCGGAGGAGATTCTTCGCTGTGCGCAGGTTCCAGTTTTGATGGTGGGGCCCGACAATTTGGTCCCGCCAGAAAAAGAGGCCAAGCCGCAACGCATTCTGTACGCGACCAATTTCTCCCCGGAGTCAGAGCTGGCGATGCATTGCGCTTGCTCTTTATCCCGGGAATACAACGCTACGCTGGTCTTCTTACACGTCGCCGAGAACGTCTGGCGCGAGCCGCTCTCAACCAGAATGCAGCCTGCCGACTTTTTTCAGCTGCGCTTCATGGAAAAGCACTGGGCGCTGGACGCGGGGATCACCCCTGAGTACTATGTCGAGTTTGGCGCGCCCGCCGGATTCATCCTGGAGATCGCGCGGAGATTGCAGATCGAATTGATCGTCCTGGGCGTACGCGGCGTTCACTATCCGCGATTAGCCGCTCACTTGCCTGGACCAACAGCCTACGACGTGGTTTCTCATGCTGGTTGCCCTGTCTTGGTGGTGCGCGGTGAATCTCCCTTGCAGAAATAGCACATTGAGGCATGTATTGCCCAACGACCTCGGATCTACAATGTCGTTTCGAAATGTTCACGAGGCAGCCGAGCTGTCATGCAAACGTGCAGGAGAGGCTGTTGAAAAGATGGTGAGCGCGGTAGGAATCGAACCTACAACCTACTGATTAAGAGTCAGTTGCTCTGCCAATTGAGCTACGCGCCCGTCTGTGGGTTCAGCTTCGCTCCGGGGAATTCCGCATCATGGTTGCGGTTATGGCGGTTGATCATATGGCAGCCGGGAACTGCTCTCCGGAATCACCGTATCGGGCGAATGCGATTACCGATGAAGAATATAACACAGGCGCTTACCGTCGCACCAACCTTGCCGTCAGGCAGAGGCGGGCAACTGGTGACGTCGACTCCATGCTCTGCTCCAACAAATTTCTTGTCGGGATTTGGCCCGGTTGGCGCGCGAGTCGTCGTGATTCGGATTCGGATGTTGTCCGCGCAGTCTGCGATTTCAAGGTTTGGGCTTGCAAGGCACATCTCAAATCGCAGAAGTTGCTGAGGACGGCCGCAGAGTTCGCGGAGATTTCCAGGCAGTTACCCAGCGCCTCTAATATGAATTTCTAGTTTCTTGCCAATTCGTTTTAGGAACGCTGCTGCAGATCGGCAGCAAACGGAGCTACGGCGTCAGAGACGCTTCGATTCGGCCGGCGTGAAGGCGCAACTGGCGGACGCTGTTCTAAGGTTCCGAGCAGCGGAGTATCCATCAGTCCATTGGGTTCCAGCACAGAGAGAAAGCCGTAGCGAGCGCACATAGCGTCGATACGTCTTTGTTGTCCCGGACTAAGAACCTTCACGGGCAAGGTGTCGAAGTTGCGAAAAATCCACAGCAAGTAGAGACGCTGCACGAAGGAAGGGTTCAGATACCGTGGTCCCAGAGGCGTGAGCACACGAAGCACGCCTTGAGACAGCTTTTCCATCCACATGACTGGATCACCTGACATTTGCAATCTTTAATGTCTTCGTCTTGGACCAGAGCAATCCAAGGGCCAGCATTATTGCACCAAATGTTATGCAAAGGGAAGCAGAATCCTAAGTTTTAAACAAATTTTCACAGGATCAGGTTGTGCCAATGATCACGATCGCGCCCTGACTTACACGGTGACAGGCGGACTGGTTCGCTGACCACCCTTCGTCAGCCAGGAATCTCAGGCAAGCTCGCCATGCTGCGGATGCGGGCTGCCACACCAAAACGACCATCTTCTCCGCCCGGCTCCACGCGAATCACCGAGGCCTGACACAACACCCAACGCTTTTCGCCGTCGGTGAGTTGGGCAGGGAGCATCAGCACCATCTCCAGTTCGCTGCCCACGAGAATTTCGGAATCCGCGTAAAGGAAAATGCCTGTCATGCTTAGATCGCGAGTGATTCCGGTGGCTGGTTGGCCTTGCGATGAGAGGATGGAGACGCCCGTGCATGCCGGTATGCGCTGACGCGAGCGCCGGTCGGAGTTGGTGTCGGACATCGAAGCCGAAGGTTATCACACCCCGGCTGCCTGAAGAGAAATCGTTACCTCGAGTCTGACACTGCAACAAACGCACCCAAACCTATGAGCGTCAGTCCCGTAGCCGTGCGCTGCCGGCGCCGCAAAACCGCCGACGACCGCAGACGAGCCCCGATCGGAGCCGCCATGAAGGTCACGATGAGGTCGCAGGAAGTATTCAAGGCCACTGTGATCGTACCCAGGAGAAGAAATTGCCAGAACAATCCGCCGCTCGCCCGATTCACAAATTGTGGAATGAAGGCGAGAAAAAAGATTGCCGTCTTCGGGTTCAGAACTTCGGTAGCAATGCCTTGCCAAAAAGGGTTTCTAGGAACTTGGCCTGCGGGGATTTGCATCACGGCGTCTTGATCTGTGCGGGCGCTGAGGATCATGCGAACACCCAGATAGATCAAGTATGCCGCACCCGCATACTTCACCAAGGAAAAAGCGGTTGCCGAGGTGGCCAACACAATCGACAATCCCGTGGCTGCCGCCATAACGTGAGCGAGACCGCCAAGGAACGTTCCCAGGCAAGACAGCACCCCCTCGCGACGGCCGCCGGCAAGGGTGCGCGCCAGGACATACAACATGCCGGGGCCAGGGGCTACAGCCAGCAGCATCGCTGCACCCAAAAAAAGCCACAACCGGTGGGGATCGATCATGCCAATGATTCTAAATGGAGAACTCCTGCGGCTGCGAGGAATCGGTGGGCATCGCTGGATGAATCGTGGTTTAGCATAAAGGCGTGGCTCCGAAGGATTCTCCCCGACGAATTGGCTTGGCCCGTGCGCTTTCGAAGCGGGGGTACTGCTCTCGCTCGAGCGCCGCCGATCTCATCCGCGCCGGACGGGTGAGCATCAATGGTGCAATCTGCCGCAATCCGGAAGCTCCAGTGCGCTTCGAACGTGACCACATTCAGGTGGATCACCGAGAACTGGCCACCCCAACGAAGCTCTACCTAATGCTCAATAAACCTCGCGGCGTGGTGACAACGGCTTCCGACGAAAAAGGACGTGAGACCGTGTATGCCTATCTCGACGAAGGTCTGCCGTGGGTCGCTCCCGTCGGCCGTTTGGATAAAGCGAGCGAAGGCCTGCTGCTCCTGACCAACGATTCCGAATGGGCGGCCCGGGTGCTCGCGCCTGAGACACATCTCGACAAGATTTATCACGTGCAAATTGGCGCGGTCGCGGACGGGGCGCTGATCGAGTCCATCATCCAGGGAGTTAGAACTGATAATGGTGGTTCCTTGCAGGCAAAGAGTGCCGAAATTCTGCGTCGCGGGAAAAAAAATGCCTGGCTCAAGGTTGTGCTTGATGAAGGCAAGAATCGCCAGATCCGCCGCATGCTCGGGACACTTGGAGTCGATGTGCTGCGATTGGTCCGCGTCGCGATCGGACCGGTGGCGTTGGGCGAACTCCCGAAAGGAGCCTATCGATCACTAACAGATGTGGAGAAGCTGGCTTTGGATGGAGCCCTGCGCCCCGCGGAACCTGCGAAGGGCAGTTTTACTTTATAAAAGATAAGGTTGATAAGACTTTTGCGGCGAGTTCCAACTGTTGCAGGTCGTCCTGAGAGAAGTCCGGCCCGGCGGTAGCTGGATCAAATCCTTTGCGACAAACTTGCACCACGCCCAGGACCTTCCGCTGTCCGTCTAGAATCGGCGCAGACATCAGCTTTTGAATCGCGCTCTGGCCTGATCGGTCGTCATCCTCTGCGGAACTGTTCAGCTTCACACTCTCGAAAATGCTGGCGTGTTTCACTTTCACGAAGGCATTGAAGAGTTCGGTCTTCTTGGTGGAAGCCGTGTGGGCGGCGACGGCGGAAGAACTGGAAACCGGGATCGATCCTGCAGTTTTCAGTTGCTCGGGATGAACGAAATTGAGCAGGCCTTTTTCGAGACGCATCAGAGCAACTTCGGTAGGGCGCACTCCAAAGAGCTTGGCCAGAGCCGCACAGAAAAGCTGCGGCGTCGTAGCCTGGGTGAGCACGTGCTCGACTGATGCGTTGGAAGCCCGCGCTGGAGCTGCCGCGGTACCGCCCTGCTCGGAATTCGATTTGCTTACCATATTGTTGGAGTAACGCTACGCGTTGCCGCTTGCATCAGCATAACCATGGTGACGTATTGCAATGGCTGCATCAAGTTACGGAAGTACCTTCAAACGCGGAGAATGTTTGCTGGCAGTTCGCTCAACCCTGGGTGAGGGGAAAATTTTTTTCGCGCCAACCCCGAATACCTCCGTCCATAGAAAGCACGCGGGTGTAGCCCATTTTCTGAAGGTTGTCGGCGGCCAATGCGGAGCGAAAGCCACCGCCGCAATAGAGCACGATAGGCGTCCCCGGATCGGGCACACGCGCTTCGACGTCGCGCTCGATAATCCCTTTGCCCAAATGAACCGCGCCGGGAAGGTGATCGGTCGCGAACTCACTTTCTTCACGCACGTCGATAAGCAGAAACTTCTCGCCCCGGTCGAGTTTCGCTTTTACATCATCGATTGTCACTTCATGAATGCGTTTCCTGGTTTCTTCGACAATCTTCAGAAAACGAGGGGAATGCTGGTGAGCCATGGGTCCTCCGTCCGTTCAATCTATTTTAGCGGAGGAACATCGCGGCGGGATGCAGCTACTGGTTTGCCTGCCCGGAAACTTGAGTGATCTCGGCGTCAGCCGGGACGATCGCAGCTCCCGAGGAATCGAGCAATCGTTGCAGATCGGTTTGCAGCTTATTGCGGTCTTCGGCTCCGAGGTCGACAAATTCGAAGGGCTGAAGATAGCCTTGAGTTGCCCACATAGGAAAGAGCATACGTGCCTTGGTGCGCACGGTGCTTTCGCCGACGTGGAAGATCACCTCGACTTTAATTCCCTCATCAAGCGGCGTCTCCAGATGCAGCAACCCTCCGGTGATCGAGAGCTGGTGCAGCCGGCCTCGAGTTTGCCGTCCGTTCTCCAGACAAACCAAAGACAAGACGGTCCCGGCAAGCTTCACTCGCGGAGCGCGCGGTTTGGCGTGTGCTGCAGAGGCTCTGGCCATACTCTACACTCAACTATTTCACTTTAGCGCCAGTGAGGGGGAGATTACGAAAGACCCGACTTCTTTTCCATCTGGCGGACGTTTACTCCTCAATCATTCCATGAGGCAGCCAATACGTTTACGGTTTAGTAAAATAAGGAACTCCTGCGCTGACCCAGAAAACTAAGTAAAGAGCCTCAGGACCTTGGAGCTCGCCGTATGACGAAAACCAGTCGTCAGATGCCGGTTCTCAGTTCTCAGCAGGTGTCGCAGCCCCCAGTCCCGCCCCCAAACTCCTGATTTCACAGGCGGTCTCGGGGATCAGCACAGTTCCAAATTGGGATGAACCTCGCCTGGGTAACGACCGATTTATTACCGCTGTTACTTTACTGGGTCATTCGCGGACCATAAGCTGCCGTTTATGAAGCTGAATGCCTTGCTGGTGTCCCAGGATGCCCCGTCGCTTCGGGTCCTGGGGGCGCTTCTGGACGTGCTCCAAATCGAGCACCAGACTTGCCAGTCGTCGGGCGAGGCGGTCGAGTTGCTGGTGCGTGGGCACTATTCGGCGCTGGTGCTGGATTTTGATCTGCCGGGCGCAGGGCAAGTGGCGCGAATGGCGCGCATGGCATCCGCGGATCGTAGGCCAGTGGTGTTTGGCATGGTCAGCGCGTTCACTCCGGTGGGCGGAACCTTCCCGTCGGTCGTGAATTTCGTATTGTACAAACCGCTTGCCTACGAGCAGGTAGCACGCGCACTGCACGCCGGACAGCGATTCATGAAGCCGAACCCGCGACATGCGCAACGTCATCCGTTGGAAGCGCTGGTTTATCTTCGGTTCGGAGCCAAAGCGTTGCCTGCGATCGTGCTCGACTTGAGTGAGCAAGGTTTAGCCTTGCAGGCTCTGGAGCCGTTGCCGCCGGTAGAACATGTGCCGTTGCGTTTTGTGTTGCCGGGAACGTCGCATGTCATCGAAGCGATGGGGAAGGTGATCTGGACCGATGACGATGGCCGCGCCGGGATGTTCTTTTTGCGGCTTACTTCAGCTTCGCGAGCTCATCTCAAGAATTGGCTGGCCAAGCGCGGCGCGAACAGCAAGAACGCCGTGCGCGTGCTCTTGCCGCCACAAAGGGTGCGGCGCGGAGTGCACGCGTCTCACTGAATTTCTGTAGAGACGTAGCTAACAATGTCTCTACCCGCCCACCGCGTGAATGTTTCTTCCGTGCTACACTCCAGTTTTTCCCGCACTGACAGCGACGCCGCATGAGCGAGCTTACCTTCCTTTCAGCTGTTGCCATGGCTGAGCGAATTCGCAAACGAGAGCTATCCCCTGTCGAACTCGTGGAAGCACATCTCAACCGCATCGAGAACCTGAATCCGAAGTTGAACGCTTTTGTGCAGGTAGATGCTGAGGGTGCGCGGCGTCAGGCTCGCGCCGCCGAAGAGGCAATGGTCCGTCATAAAAAGCTCGGGCCATTGCACGGGGTTCCGGTGAGCATCAAGAGTTCGATCGAAGTGCAGGGCATGAGGTGCGAAGCCGGCAGCAAGCTTCGCGCAGGATTTGTGGCCGCGCAGGACGCTCCGTTAGTCTCACGGCTGCGTACCGCGGGCGCGATCGTTCTAGGAACCACCAACGCGCCGGAACTGCTGATGGCGTGGGAAACGGACAATCTCCTCCACGGTCGTACCAACAATCCCTGGGATCTTTCGCGGACTCCCGGCGGGTCGAGCGGCGGCGAAGCCGCGGCGATTGCGGCAGGATGTTCCGCGGGAGGGGTGGGCAGCGACGGCGGAGGCTCCATTCGCGTGCCCGCGCATTTCAGCGGAATCTGCGGGCTGAAGCCTACGCCCGGCCGCATCCCTGCCACCGGGCATTTTCCAACCTCCGTCGGACCGTTCGCGTTGCTCGGGGTGGTTGGGCCGATGGCACGGACGGTTGCGGATTTGAAAGTATTGTTCGAGGTGATGCAAGGCCGGGATGATGGCGATCCTTCTGCCGCACCGGTTCCGGTGCGCTGGCCAGGGCGCGACGACCTAAAGAAACTTCGCATCGGATATTTCGAGGATGACGGACGCACTCCAGTTACTGCCGAAACGCGCGCCGCAGTACGAACTGCGGCCGAGGCGCTTAAGCGTGCGGGATTTGCGATTGAGCCCTTCCGTCCCGAAGGGCTTGAGCAGGCGCGACAGCTTTGGTGGCAGTTCTTCGGGATCGCGGGGGGAATGCTGCTGCGGCCGATGACCAAAGGCAGAGACGCGGACCTGAGTCCAATTCTCAAACAGCATTTGAGTCGGGTTGCGACTGAGCCGTCCCACACCGGTCAAACTTTGCTCGATACCTGGATCATGCGCGATGTGCTGCGTATGGAAATTTTCTCCCAGATGCGTGAATATCCCATTCTGCTTTGCCCGGTCGCTTCCGTGCCTGCCTTTCGTCACGGCGAACGCAGTTGGAAAATCGATGGCCAGACCGTGGATTATCTCGATGCCTGGAGTTACACCGAGTGGTTTAATCTGCTGGGAACCCCAGCCGTGGCAGTTCCGTTCGGCCATTCGAGCAAAGGCCTGCCGATTGGGGTGCAGATTGTGGCGCGTCCGTGGGAAGAAGAGTTGGTGCTGGCCGTCGCGGCCGAACTGGAAGGGCAACGCGGTGCGTGGCAGTCACCAGAGGTTAACTTCTAATAGATTTTTCTCCCCCGCTCCCAGCGTGACGTTGCCTGCGGCCTCTGCGCCCCAAGATTTTCTTGTCGGAAGTGATAATGCATTTGTACTATTTCGTCATTTTCGAAAAGCGATACCCTTGTTGCCATCCAATCTCCCGCTGCAGCCTGATGGCTTCAGAGATTGACGCAAACATTTGATGGCACCTCCAACGCAATCAAGAGGTGGATTCGCCTCCCGCGTATTGCTCGGGCTGATCACGTTTTTGTTTATTTCGGCCGTGTATCTCTATGGGTTCCCTCAGCCGAATGTCTTTTATGCCGTGATCGTTTTACTGCACGTGGTTGCTGGAGTGATTACCGCAGTTCTGCTGGCGGTTTTTCTTTTTCGACGGCTGCGGGATGGAAGCATCGCCTCACGCCTGGGCTGGGTGCTGCTTACCGGCGGAGCAATTTTCGGCCTGATTCTAATTAAGACCGGGACCCCGCGAGCGGAGTGGAACCTTCTTTATGTTCATATTCTTCTTTCCCTCGCGGGCGTAGGCATCCTATTTGCGGAATGGGCGGGGAAACGGGGCTGGCTGTCGCAAAGCGCCGGCAGTTCGGCCATTCGCTGCGCGATTTGTCTGCTTGTGCTTGCGTCGCTCGGTGCCGGTGTGCGTTACTTGCGCGAGTCGCGATGGCGAAATCAAGCTCGCATAGAAAATCCCTCCATGCCGCCGGCGAGCATGAATGGCGAAGGCGACGGACCGAACGGTCCATTCTTTCCCAGTTCTGCTCAGGTTTACGGAGGACAGAAGATTCCCAGCAAATTCTTCATGGAATCCGACTCCTGCAAACGCTGCCACCAGGACATCTACAATCAGTGGTTCAGTTCGGCGCATCATTTCTCCTCGTTCAACAATCAGTGGTACCGCAAGAGCATCGAGTACATGCAGGACACGATCGGCACCAAGCCCTCCAAGTGGTGTGGCGGATGCCACGATCCGGCTGTGCTCTACAGTGGCCTGATGGATACACCGATCAAGCAGATCGTGCATCGCCCCGAGTCACAAGCCGGCTTGGGTTGCATGATGTGTCATTCGATTGCCAAGGTGAAGAGCAGCATGGGACAAGCCGATTTTTATTTGGAATATCCTAAGTTGCACGAACTTGCAGCAAGCAAGAATCCCATCGTGCGCGAGTTGCACGATTTTCTGGTGAAGCTGAATCCTGAGCCGCACCGGCGCGTGTTTCTGAAACCCTTTATGCGCAACCAGACGGCAGAGTTCTGCTCGAGCTGCCACAAAGTTCATCTCGATGTTCCGGTCAATCATTACCGTTGGATTCGCGGATTTAACGAGTACGACAACTGGCAGGCCAGCGGCGTGTCGGGCCAGGGAGCGCGCTCGTTTTATTATCCGGTGAAGCCTTTGCAATGCGCAGATTGCCACATGCCGCTGACTCGTTCTAACGATCAGGGGAATATCGATGGCATGGTCCATTCGCATCGATTTCCGGCGGCAAACACGGCATTGCCCACCGCCAATGACGACGCTGAGCAACTCAAGATCACTGAGGAGTTTCTGAAGAGCGGCGTTCTCAGTGTGGATATTTTCGCGCTCTCTCCGGCGCGGGCGCAGCTGAATCCAGGAGTGGCCAATCAGTCCGACCTGTCGACGACTTTTGCGGTCGGCGAAGAGGCGGAGACGAAAATTACACCGGGCGCGGAAACAGAAGCTCTGCCGGTCACGGCACCGTTGAGCCGTGTGCAACCAACGGTTCGGCGCGGAGACACGGTCCGGGTTGACGTGGTGGTCCGCACCAAGAAGATCGGACATTTTTTCCCTGGGGGCACGGTTGACGCCGCGGATACCTGGCTTGAACTGAAGGCCACGGACGATAAAGGTCGAACCATATTCTGGAGTGGCAGCGTCGAGGACAACGGCAAAGGGCCGGTTGATAAAGGCGCACACTTCTACCGCTCGCTGCAAGTCGACGCGCACGGCAATCGCATCAACAAACGCAATGCATGGGCCACCCGGGCCGTTGTGTATGTGCATCTTATTCCGCCGGGGGCGGCCGACACGGTCCACTACCGCATACACATTCCCGAGAACGCGGGCGATAAAATCACGCTCCACGCTCGTCTTTGTTATCGCAAATTTACCTGGTGGAACACGCAGTTCGCGTTTGCCGGCGTGGCGGATCCGAACCAACCTCCCGCAGATGTAACGCCAGACTACGATGACAGAAAGTTCGTGTTCACGGGATCGCTCAAAGGAATGTCAGCAAAGGAAGATAAAATCCCTGACGTTCCGATTGTCGCGCTGGCAGAGGATGAAGTCACGCTGAACGTAGCGTCACATAACGCTCCTGCTCCTGCGCCAAAGACGATTTTGCAGGCGGATGACTGGCAGCGCTGGAACGATTACGGAATCGGCCTGCTGTTGCAGGGTGACCTGAAAGGAGCGCAGGCGGCCTTCCAGAAAGTGACCGAGGTCGCTCCCAAGAACCCCGACGGCTGGGTGAACATTGGACGCGCCGCAGTGCAGGAAGGCGACATGGACCTCGCGCGCACGGTGCTGACGAAAGCATTGTCGCTGAGTCCAGACTTGGCACGAGCCCATTTCTTCTATGCCAAAGTTTTGCGCAGCGATGGCCGTTACGACGAAGCGGCGGACCATCTACGCAAGGTTCTCGTGCAATATCCGCGGGATCGCGTCGCGCTGAACGATCTGGGACGCATCCTGTTTCTCCAGCGAAAGTATGGCAAGGCTGTGAACGTCCTGCAGGGGGTTCTGGCAGTCGATCCGGAAGACTTGCAAGCGCATTATGACTTGATGCTCTGCTACAAGGGCCTCGGCGACGAGAAGCAAGCCCACGAACACGAGCTGCGCTACCTGCGTTTCAAGGCCGACGAAGCGTCGCAAGCCATTACCGGTCCTTATCGCCAACTAAATCCCGAGGACAATAACGAGCGACAGGCCATCCACGAACACGTTTCGGCGTCGCTGACCTCAAGTCGTGTAGGGGCAGGTCTTCGACCGCTCAAGGCTGGGCGAGGCTCGGCTATTTCGGCGGGAGCTTCAAGATGATGCGTAAAACGATCGTGTCTCTCTTCCTTTTGCTGCTGGCCGCACCCTCCCTTGCACAGCAAATCCAATTTCGCGACATCACTACGCAAGCCGGCATTCACTTCACGCACAACAACGGCGCCTTCGGAAAGAAATATCTGCCTGAAACCATGGGGCCAGGGTGCACCTTCATCGATTACGACAACGATGGCTGGCCTGACATTCTGTTGGTGAATGGCGAAGACTGGCCGGGACACAAGCGTACGGAATCCACGCTGAAGCTCTATCACAACAACCACGATGGCACGTTCACCGACGTCACTCGCAAGGCGGGTCTCGCGGTTTCAATGTACGGCATGGGGGTTGCCGTTGGAGATTATGACAACGACGGGTACGACGACATTTTCATCAGCGCTCTCGGCCAGAGCCATCTGTTTCACAACAACGGAAACGGCACTTTTTCTGACGTGACGAAAGCCGCTGGATTGTGGGGGCCGAACGAGTTCTCCACCAGCGCAGCCTGGGTGGATTACGATCGCGACGGCAAATTGGATTTGGTGGTCGCGAATTACGTGCAGTGGTCTGAAAAGGGCGATTTGTACTGCACCCTCGACGGCGCGCACAAATCTTATTGCACGCCGGAATCCTACAAAGGATCCTCGGCCCGCCTGTGGCATAACCTCGGAAACGGAAAGTTTGAAGACGCCACGCAGAAGGCCAAGTTCTACGATCCCACTTCCAAGAGCTTGGGCGTAGCCATCGTCGATTACAACGGAGATGGTTGGCCCGATATCCTGCTGACCAACGACACGCAGCCCAACAAACTTTATCTCAACCAACACGATGGGACGTTTGCGGAAAAGGCCGTGTCGGCCGGAATCGCATTCAGCGAAGACGGGGTCGCTCGCGCCGGCATGGGCGTGGATGCTGCCGACTACGATCGTTCCGGCCGCCCCAGTTTCATCATCACCAACTTCGCAAACCAAATGCTCTCGCTCTATCACAATGAGGGCAACGGATTGTTTGTTGATGAGGCGCCGCAGTCCGAGGTCGGACGTGCGACCCTGGTGACGCTCGGCTTCGGATGTTTCTTCTTCGACTATGACAACGACGGCTGGCCTGACATCTTCGTGGCCGATGGACACATTGAAAACGAAATCGAGCGGGTGCAGAAAAGAGTGACCTATGCGGAGCCTCCGCACGTTTTTCGTAACCTTGGTGGCGGAAGGTTTCAAGAAGTGACGGCGTCTTTGGGATCCGCTTTTGCCAGCCCGAAAGTCGCTCGCGGCGCAGCCTACGCCGATATTGATAACGACGGATCGCTTGACGTGCTGATGACCACGAACGGCGGCCCAGCCTACTTGTTTCACAACGAAGGCGGCCGAAATCATAGCCTTCGCGTAAAACTGGAAGGCACAAAATCCAACCGCGATGGTATCGACGCCGTTGTGCGCCTGGTTTCCGGCAAAGATCAGCAGTCGCAGATGGTTCACAGCGGTTCGAGTTATTTGTCTCAGAGCGAATTGGTATTGACGTTTGGTCTTGGCGAAAAAACAAAGGCTGATTCGATTGAAGTGCACTGGCCCAGCGGGCAGGTCGACAAACTCTCAAACGTGCCGGGCAGCCAGACGATCACAATTCGGGAAGGCAGAGGTGTCGTGGCAAACAAACCCCACACCAAGCCCTGGATTTTTCCTGCGCCTAAATAGAGGTCTTCCGACCCGAGTAAGCAAAAATGGCCACAACACGCGTTTTTCTTGATCTGCGATTTTCCTTTGTATACCTTCGTGCCCTTTGTGGTTAACTTGTTTTCGCATGACTAAGACAACTGTCCTCGTTTGTGCCGGCGTTCTTCTGGGGACCATCGCTTTTTTCGCAACCACTCTGCACAGTGCGCGTGCCGCAAAGCCAGCCGATAAATCCGTCGAAGCTGCCCGTCTCAATAATTTGGGCGCGGCGTATATGAACCAGCAACTCTTCGAAAAGGCGTTGAAGTCGTTTGAACAGGCTGCCGCGCTCGATCCGAAGCTTTCAATTGCCGCCATGAACCAAGGGATCGCGTTGCTCAATCTGGGGCGGATCGATGCGGCCCGGCAATTTCTTGAGCAAGCGGTTAAACAGAATCCCAGCGATCCTCATGCCTGGTATAACCTCGGAATGCTGGAAAAGAATTCCGCGAATGCGCAAGCCGCAGCTAACGACTTCCGCCAAGTCACGGAAATTGATCCCAACGATGCGGACAGCTGGTATTTTCTGGGTGCTTCCTATTCCCAGAACAAACAATATCCGGAAGCGATCGACGCTTTCCAGCGTGCGCTGAAGTTGAATCCCCTGCACGCCTCGGCCGAATTCGGGCTCTCGCGCGCATATCAGCAATCGGCGGATCTCGCTCAGGCTCGCGAACATCTCACCCGCTTTCTGTACATCACGCAAAACAAGTTAGGCTCGGCGATCAGCCTGGCGTATGGCGAGCAGGGGAAATATTCGCTGGCCGAAGAATCGCCGGAAGCTCCGGTCAAAGTCCCTCCGGCGATCGAAGTGCGTTTCGTCGACGTGACCGGAAAAGCTGGCTTGGTGACGAAGGCGCTTGCCGCAACATCGAACGATCTGCCTTCCTATCTCGGGCCGGGCGCATGCTTTCTTGACTACGACAACGATGGCCGCATTGACATTTTTCTGCCAGACAACGGCAAAGAAGGTGGAATGTCGCTGTTTCACAATCTGGGGAACGGCAAATTTGAGGATGTAACCAAGAGAGCGGGACTCGACCCGACCTTGCACGCGATTGGCTGCACGGCCGGCGACTACGACAACGACGGATTCACCGACCTAGCCGTGAGTTTGAACGGGCGCGTGCTTCTTCTGCACAACGAAAAGAACGGAATGTTTAAAGATGTGACCGAGGCTGCGGGCATCAAGATCGAAAGGTTTGACGCAGGGTTGACGTTCATTGATTACGATCACGACGGCGATCTTGATCTATTGGTCACCGGCACTCCCGAAAGGCCGGGGACGGCGGTGTCTAGAAAGCTGGCTGGCGCAAATGTAATGCTGCGTAACAACGGCAAC
This sequence comes from Terriglobales bacterium, assembly GCA_049585795.1. GTDB lineage: Bacteria > Acidobacteriota > Terriglobia > Terriglobales > Acidobacteriaceae > JABDBE01. Next base: position 120,228 of record JBAVAQ010000021.1, read on the forward strand.
GGTACTTTTACTGACGTCACGGACTCAGTGGGACTTGAGGGTGACACGCCCAATTATTCTTCTGTCGGCACGGATTACAACAACGACCGCGCGGTGGACATCGTTGTCACTGGCATGGGCGGCGGAACCGCTCCGCAGAGTTCCTTGGGAACCTTGACTTACGAAAACCCGCGGGAAGGCAAATTCATCAAGCGTGCGCTGTGGTCTTCTCCCATACCTTCCGAGACTGCAGGCGTCGCAGTTCTTGATTTCAATCACGATGGATGGATGGATATCGCCTTCGGTCAATCGGGGACTCCTGCTCTGAGCCTTTGGCGCAACAGCGAAGGCAAGAGCTTCGAGCAAGTTGCGCTGCCCTCGACGAATTGGGTACACGGTTTCGGCGTTACCGCGATCGACTACGACAACGATGGCTGGGTTGATCTCGTTGCCGTTGGCGAAACCGCTGATGGACATGGCGAAGTGCGTCTGTTCCGCAATCTCGGGCCGGACGGTTTCAAAGATGTCACCGCCGACGTTGGCCTCGACAAGGTCGCGCTTAAAGAACCACGCGCCATTATCTCTGGAGATTACGACGGCGATGGCGCGACCGATCTGCTGATCACGCAGAATCACGGTCCGGCTGTCTTGCTGCGGAATGAAGGTGGGAACAAGAACCACTGGCTGCGCCTCAATTTGAAAGGGCTCGCCGACAATAAAAGCGCGATCGGAACCAAAGTCGAAGTGTTCGCGGGAGGGATTCGCCAGAAGTTCGAGATCGCGGGCTCGTCTGGCTATCTGGGACAGAATTCGCCGTATCTCACCGTTGGCCTTGGGCAAGCTACTCAAGCCGATGTCGTCCGCATGCTCTGGCCCACCGGCGTTCTCCAAGACGAAGTCGAAGTCGCCGCCGATCGCGAACAAAAATATCTGGAAATGAACCGGCGTGGAAGTTCCTGCCCCACCCTTTTCGTCTGGGACGGGAAACGCTATGAGTTAGTTGGGGACATGCTGGGCGCCGGAGTGGTTGGACACTGGGTGGGGCCGGGCCAGCGCGACATTCCACGGCCAACGGAATACATCAAGATTGACCGCGAAGCGATTCGAGAGAAAAATGGCAAGCTCAGTTTCCGCTTCATGGAGCCGCTCGAGGAGGCCGTCTATCTCGATCAGGTAAAGCTACTGGCGGTCGATCATCCGGCGGATCTTGATGTTTATCCCAACGAATATTTCGCCAGCAATCCGCCGTACCCGCCGTTCAAAGTTGTGGTCAGCCGCGATGCGCGTCCGCCAGCCGCAGCGCATGATGAGCATGGCCACAACGTCCTGCCCGATCTGCTGGCCCATCGGTACATCGGCGATTTTGGTCTGACTCAATTCGCGGGCTTTGCCCAGTTGCACAGTCTAGAACTGGATTTGGGCGAGCCTTACCACGGTGGGCCACTCTGGTTGCTGCTTCACGGTGAAGTTGAATATTACTCGGCCAACAGCATGTACGCCGCGTCTCAGGCCGGTGTCGAGTCCGTTTCTCCTTACGTCGAAGCACTCAATGCCCAAGGGAAATGGATTCGCGTGATCGACGACATGGGCTTTCCCGCCGGTGGACCGCGCACGATGACGGCGGACCTGACCGGAAAGCTGCCGCCAGGAACGCGGCGCATCCGTATCACGACCAACTTGCAGATCTATTGGAACAGCATTCTGATTGATCGCACGAATCAGGACCAGGATGTTCGTCTTACGGCGGCTCCGCTCGCTCAGGCCGATCTGCGTTTTCATGGATTTCCGCTGAAAACCGAAGGCACGCCGCCGGGCAACGTCGCCTACGTTTACGAAAAGGCCAGCCCCACCGGGCCCTATACGCGTCCTGCTGGGACATACACGCGCTACGGTGATGTGCTTCCGCTGCTTACTTCGCTCGACGATCGGCTGGTCGTTTTCGGATCCGGGGATGAAGTCGCTCTGGATTTCGATCCATCGCAACTGCCAGCCTTGCCTAAAGGGTGGGCCCGGGATTACTTCTTCGTCGCCAACGGTTACGAAAAAGACATGGATTTCTACGCCTATGACTTCACCAGCGTCGATCCTCTGCCGTTCCGAAATATGGGCGGGTATCCGTATCCTGCGGACAAGTCGTTTCCCCTTGATGATGGGCACTTGAACTACATTCTGGAATACAACACGCGCTATATGTCAGGGGATGAGGCACGAGGCTACCGGTTCGATTACACTCCGCCCAAATGAGTCGAGAAGTTGGGTCGAATGCGTATGACCTGATTCGGGTTTACGGATGAGGCGTCGCCTGAAGCCGCAAAAACGCTGCACCGGTGTTTTCCTGTTCGCTTCGTAAGAAAATCGTTTTAATAGTTGACAGTTTCGCTCCGGCATAATCCAATACCCGCACATGGCATCCGCTTCCACTGGCGCTCCTGCCGCCGCGCGTCTGCGGCGAACCCTCACTCTTTGGGACCTGATCCTTTACGGCGTGATCGTGATTCAGCCAGTCGCACCGCTGTCTGTGTTCGGCGTGCTCAGCGATCGCGGTCGCGGGCACGTGGTCACAACGGTTCTTATCGCGATGGTAGCGATGCTTTTTACCGCCATCAGCTACGGCCGCATGGCGCGGGCTTATCCCAGCGCCGGTTCCGCGTTCACCTACGTCGGACAGGAGATCAATCCAGCGCTCGGCTACGTCACCGGATGGAGCATGGTGATGGATTACATGCTGAACCCAATGATCTGCACCGTCTGGTGCAGTCAGCAGGCCCACGTGTTTGCCCCCGGAGTTTCGTATGGTTTCTGGGCGGTCTTCTTTGCATTGGTTTTCACCGGCCTCAATGTTCAGGGAGTAAAAACTTCCGCACGGGTGAATACCGGATTGGCCGCCGCGATGGGCGTAGTGATCGTGATTTTCTTCGTGGCCGCGGCGCGTTATGTCTTTGGGCATCCGCACAGCGATCCCGGCTTCTTCACTCGCCCTTTCTACGATCCGCAGATGTGGAATACGAAAGCCGTGCTGGGCGGCACTTCCATCGCCGTGCTTACCTACATTGGCTTTGACGGCATCTCCACGTTATCGGAGGAAGCCGAGAACCCGCGACGAAACATCTTGCTGGCTACCGTGCTTACTTGCCTCGTGATCGGTATTCTTTCCGCAGTCGAAGTGTATGCCGGGCAGTTGATATGGCCAGCTTCGCAGCCCTTCCCTAACGTCGATGCGGCGTTCACTTTCGTAGCCGCACGCGCCTGGCCGCCCTTGCTCGCGATCGTCGGATTCACGCTGCTGGTGGCGAATTTCGGGTCCGGCATGGGAGCGCAGTTGGGCGCAGCCCGCCTGTTATACGGCATGGGACGCAGCAACGCATTGCCCAGGTCGTTTTTCGGAGCGGTGGACCGCAGGTACCATGTGCCGCGCAACAACGTATTGTTCGTGGGAGCGATTGCGTTGGGCGCTGCGCTGCTGGTCAATTACGGGCTGTTCAGTTACGGCCTGGGCGCGGAAATGCTGAACTTCGGAGCTTTGATCGCTTTTATGGGCGTCAATGCGGCAGCGTTTGTCCGCTACTATCTCCGCAGCGAAGAAAAGAAAATGACGAACCTGATTCCGCCGGTTGCGGGATTCTTCATCTGTTTGTTGCTCTGGCTGAACCTGAGCCGCCCCGCTAAAATCGCGGGCACGGTCTGGATGGTAGTTGGCATCGCGTTCGGAGCGTGGAAGACGAAGGGGTTTCGTAGCAACCTGGTCGATTTCGAACTTCCGCCGGAAGAAGGCTAGTCTTCATAGGCAGGAAGAGCCTGGAAATCCTCTTGGTGCAGACGGATATCGATAAACCGGTGGTCAGTTGTCAGTTCCCGGTTCTTAGTTTGAAGGAGAATCAATGCTGAGTTCGAACAAAATTGTCGCCTTCGTTCCGCCGATGGATCCCGAAAAGGCGAGGGCGTTCTACGAGGGAGTTTTGGAACTTCGTTTCGTCAAAGATGACGGTTTTGCTCTCGTGCTGGATGCGAACGGGATCATGGTGCGGGTCGCGAAAGCTCCAGAATTCAAGCCCGCACCGTTCACGATTCTAGGATGGCAAGTTTCAGGCATCGAGAAATTGGTTGCCGCACTCCACGAAAAAGGAGTTCATTTCGAGACACTTGGTTTTCTGCAGCAAGACAAGTTGGGCATTTGGACCGCTCCCAGCGGCGACAAGGTGGCATGGTTCAAAGATCCCGACGGGAATGTTCTGTCGATCAGCGAACACGTTTAGAGAATTCTGTGATTTGGCGCGATGGCGTAATTGAGTTCGAAATACTCCGCGCGAGATCCCTCGGCCTGCTGGAGAAAACGCGGGCCTTCGGGATGACCAGTTTTAGGCAAGTGAAAAGCCGGGCTGCCCAACTCCGCCCGTAATCCTGCCTTGGTTTATAATAGTAAACTCGCCCGTGTACTCCGGAGTGATTAGACAATGATTCGATTTTTACAAACCCCTGGCCCGATCAAGAAGGTTGTTCTTGGCGGATTGCTAACCGTTATTTCTGTCCTCATGGTGATCACCTTAGTCCCCGGTTTTGGCAGCAGTGACTTCTTTGGAAGTGCGCCGGCCCGCGGGGTTGTGGCTAAGGTGTCTGGAGCCGATATCACCAGCCAGGAAGTTCAGCGTCAGGCTCGGGAAATGGTGCGACAACAGTTTCCACGCGGGGGAGCGCAAGCGTCGATGTTGCTGCCGTTTTTCGCCTCGCAGGCGGCTCAGCAACTGATTCAGCGGCAGGCCCTGATTGCCGAGGCCCAGCACCTCGGCTTGCGAGCGACCGATGAGGCTGTGCGCGACGAATTGCAGCATGGCCGTTATAGCGAGACTTTTTTTCCTGGGGGCACCTTCATCGGGGAGGCTGGGTATGAGGAATTGCTGCAGCAGCACGATCTCACTGTGGCCCAGTTCGAGCAGAGCGTAAAAGAAGACATTCTGATTGATAAACTGCGCAACCTGGTGGCGGGCGGCGCCATGGTCACGGACGCCGAGGTTCACCAGAAATTTGAGAAAGATAATACCAAGGTCAAGTTCGATTATGCCGTGCTGCGCAAGGATGACATTCTTAAAGAGCTCCATCCCACGGACTTGGAATTAAAGGCATTCTACGATCGCAACAAGGCGACTTATAACAATTCAATTCCGGAAAAACGCAAAATCAAGTATGTGCTGATTGATACTGCGAAACTCCAGAGCGAGGCGCAAGTCAGTGAGCAGGATCTGGAGAATTATTACGATCAGCATCGCGACGAGTTTCGCGCCCCAGACCAGGTAAATGTGCGCCAGATCCTGATCAAGACTCCGCTGCCGGGCGCTGACGGCAAAGTCGACCAGAAGGGTGTAGACGAAGCACAGAAGAAGGCACAGGACGTGCTCAAGCAGTTAAAGGCTGGAGCTAAGTTCGAAGATCTGGCCAAGAAGTATTCCGAAGATCCGAGCGGCAAAGATGGAGGATCAGTCGGCTGGATCAAGCGGGGAGGCTTTCCAGTTGCCGACGTCGACAAAGCCGCGTTTTCGTTACCCAAGGGCGGAACCAGCGACGTAATCAATGCCGGCTATGCGTTCGTCATTCTTCACGTGGATGATAAGCAGGATGCGCACGTCAAAACTCTGGCGGAAGTTAAGGATCAGATCGAACCGATCATTAAGCAGCAAAAAGCTCAGGTGGCGGCTGATGCGACTGCGAGCGCCCTGGTTTCTCAGGCGCGGACTGAGGGTCTTGACAAAGCCGCAGCCGCGAAAGGCATGCAGGTCGTGGCGACGGATTTCATCAGCCGCACGGACTCGTTGCCCGGTATCGGGACTTCGCAGCAATTCACCGAGGCAGTTTTCAGTGCGGCCGAAAAGTCTCCGCCGGATGAGGTACAGGTGCCACAGGGCTTTGTGATATATGAGCTCGAGGCTATCAAACCGCCGGCTACGCCGACCTTCGAACAGATCCACAGCCGTGTGGAAACGGAATTCAAGAACGAACGCGCTGGAACTCTGCTGACCCAAAAGACGCAGGAACTTTCCGACCGCGCCAAGGCTGAGCATGACTTGAAGAAGGCTGCGAAAGAGCTGGGCGCGACGATGAAGACGAGCGATTTCGTGTTGCCGGATGGGCAGGTTCCTGATATCGGTTCGATGTCTGGATCCGCCTCTGTCGCCTTCTCTCTCAAGCCGGGTGACATCAGCGGTCCGGTCGACAGCGGTAATACCGGTGTCGTCTTGCAGATTCTTGACAAGCAAGCGCCGACAGACGCCGACTTCGCCGCAAAGAAAGATCAGATCCGCGATACCTTGGTCCAGAACAAGCAGTCGGAATTGTTCGGACTGTTCATGGCGAACCTGCGCGAGCAAATGGAGAAGTCCGGGAAGATCAAGATTAATGAGCAAGAGATGAAAGCCTTGACCAAGCAACAGTCCGAGGGAGACGAGGGCGAGTAGCAGGTCAGCAAAGCGGAATCGCACCTCGCATATCACGGATGGCGTAATCCGTCTCCGGCGGATTGCGCGTCTTGGAAATTCTCTCAGCGAGATGTAAAGGTAGGTCGTGAAGCCAATCTCGCTGCGATCCTGACCGAAGCCCCATAATTCAGATGGAACCTTAGTCGCATGACATTGCCTCGCTTGACCGGAATCTTGCTGCATCCCACCTCGCTGCCCTCGCGTGGTGGCGTTGGCGATTTCGGCCCCGCGGCCTACGAATTCCTTGATTTTCTCGCATCCGCGCGTCAGGGCCTTTGGCAAGTGCTTCCGCTGGGGCCGCCCGCGAGCGGAAATTCTCCCTATTCCTCGACCTCGGCCTTTGCCGGCAATCCCTTGCTGATTAGCTTGGAGCGTCTGGCAGAGCGTGGCTGGATCGAGGCTTCGCAGGTCAGTGAACTTAGCAATCCCGCCGGTCCGATCGACTATGAATGCGTTCAGGAGCACAAGATTCCTCTGCTCAATCAAGCAGCGCGGAAGTTTCTGGAATCTGCTCCCGCCGCTGCAAAGTCCCGCTTCGAACAATTCTGTGCGGAAACTGAGTGGTGGCTGGAAGATTTCGTTCTCTACGACGTTCTGAGAGATCGCTATCCCACGCAGTCGTGGAACGCGTGGCCGAGCCAATTGGCGCGCCGCGACAAGGGGGCGTTGCAAACTGCCCGCGACGAATTGGCTTCAGAGATGGCTGTTGGCAGGGTTATTCAGTTCTTTTTCTATGAACAGTGGCACGCCTTGCGTTTGTACTGCGCGCAAAAATCCATCCGTGTGGTTGGAGATATTGCTATTTTTGTCGATTATGACAGCGCCGATGTATGGGCTAATCGAGAATTGTTTCGTTTAAAGGACGATCTGAGTCCCGAAGCTGTTTCTGGTGTGCCTCCCGACGCCTTCAGCGCCACCGGCCAGCGTTGGGGAAATCCGCTTTACGACTGGAACGCCATGCGCTCAGAAGGCTACCAGTGGTGGGTGCGGAGGTTGCGTTGGGCTACCCAGACTTGTGACTTTATCCGGCTCGATCATTTTCGCGGGTTCTCGCAGTTCTGGGAAATTCCTGCCAGTGAGCCTACTGCTATCCATGGCCGTTGGGTCGACGGCCCGAAAGACGAGCTGTTTAACAAGCTGCGAGAGGAATTGGGTGGGCTACCCTTCTTTGCTGAAGACTTGGGCTATATTACACCGGACGTGATCGAATTGCGAGATCGCCATCAGATTCCGGGCATGGCTGTCCTTCAGTTTGGCTTTGGCGACCCAGGCGCACATATGTATTTGCCCCACCGCCTTAGTGCGAATCGTGTGGTCTGCACCGGCACTCACGACAATGACACGACGCTGGGCTGGTGGAAATCGAGCGCAACCGATTACGAGCGCCGCGCTGCGACCGCTTATGTGGGACACAGCGAAGACGGAATCAATTGGGCTTTCATCCGCGCTGCCCAGGATTCGGTTGCCAGCTTTTCTTTGGCTCCTCTGCAGGATGTGCTCGGCTTGGGAAGCGAAGCCCGTTTGAATACTCCGAGCGTAAAGAGCGGCAACTATCTTTGGCGATACCAGCCGGGCTCGCTGATGCGCGCCCTCGCCGAGCGCCTCGCGAGCCTCGCCGAGGTCACCGACCGGCTCCCGCAACCCGTTTCCGTCCCGCCAAGCGAACAATTTGTGGCTTAATCTGCACCGGTTTGTATAGTGCGACATGATGAAAAAAGCCGCTGGGCTCCGAACGATGTCTCCGCTTCGTCTGTGGTCTCTCATGCCGCAGCTCGAGACGTCGCATTTGCCTGACGTGCTGATGTTTGCAGTAGCCATTGCCCTGTTCTATGGCGTTCTGGTGGTTGCACGAACCTGGCTCGGCCCGTTTACGCCCTCAGTTGAGATTTCGCAAAGTCCGCTGGCGCTTCCTGCCTACGCCGGCTTGTCGTTGTTGCGCATAACGCTGGCGTACGGGTTGAGCCTGGCGTTTACCCTCGTCTACGGCTACATCGCGGCCTACAATCCGAGGGCTGAGCGTTTCATGATCCCGCTGTTGGATGTTCTGCAGTCGATCCCCGTGCTGAGTTTTTTGCCTGGTGTCATGCTGGCCATGGTCGCGCTGTTTCCCAGCCGACAGTTGGGCGTCGAATTGGGAGCCATCCTTCTTATTTTTACCGGACAAGTCTGGAATATGGCGTTTAGTTTTTACGCCTCGTTGAAGAGCATTCCACGTGAGATGCGCGAAGCGGCTAGGGTTTACGGATTCAGTTGGTGGCAACGCTTCACGGAAATGGAGCTGCCCTTCGCTGCGATAGGCTTGGTATGGAACTCGATGATGTCGGTGGCCGGCGGATGGTTCGCTCTAATGGCTTGCGAGATGTTTGTTCTTGGCTCCCGCGATTTTCGTTTGCCGGGGCTTGGCTCTTATCTGCAAACGGCCGCCAGCGCCGGAGATACGCGATCGATTCTGTTGGGCGTCTTCACCATGATCGCTGTGATCGTGTTGCTCGATCAATTCGTATGGCGCCCGGTAATTGCATGGGCAGAGAAGTTCAAGGTAGAACAAGTGGAAAGCGCCGAGGTGCCCCACTCTTGGGTTCTCGATCTGGTACAGCATTCGCGCAGTCTGGCTCAGCTGCGACAAAAAGCCATCTTTCCACTCCGCGAGTCACTCATGTCGTATTTTTCTCGACGACACCGGGCCGAACCCGTCGCCGGCGCGGGTCCGCGATGGAGGACATGGCTGCTCGGCATACTGGGCATTGGCGCATTGGGCCTGACGGGATACGCGGTGGTTCGAGTTGCAATTTTGCTAACTGGACTCAATCACACTGAGGTCACCGAGTTGGGACGAGGCCTCGGAGCTACGTTTCTCCGCGTCATTGCCGCTCTCATAATTGGTGCCGCGTGGACGATTCCCGTAGGCGTCAAGATTGGGTTCAGCCCGCGTCTGGCGCGTGTGGCGCAACCACTGGCTCAGATCGCTGCATCGGTCCCTGCGAACGCGTTTTTTCCAGTCATTCTGCTGATCCTAATTCGTCTCGGCGGAGGACTTGGCATCGGCTCCATCCTGCTGCTCTTGCTCGGAACCCAGTGGTACATTCTATTCAATGTGATTGCCGGTGCGATGGCGATTCCCACGGACCTGAAGGAAGTGTGCTCGGTATGCCGCATCAGTGGACTAGAACGCTGGCGAAAGTTGATCCTTCCCGGAATCTTTCCTTATCTTTTGACCGGCATGGTCACTGCATCCGGCGGGGCTTGGAACGCGAGCATTGTCGCAGAGTATTTTCATTTTAAGGGCCAGACATTTTCTACTGTGGGTCTGGGTTCCACAATTAGCCAGGCAACCGACAGCGGAAATTACGACCTGCTGATCGCAGCCACGATCGTGATGGCAGCCATGGTCGTCACCGTGAACCGCCTGGTTTGGCGGCGTCTTTACAGGCTCGGCGAAACCCGCTTCCGTCTGGAAAGCTAGACAAAAAGGCCGGGATCTTTCGACCCCGGCTGCAGTTGGCTGGTCGCCCGGAAAAATTGAGGTGTTTGCGCGGCGTGAGCGAAGCGGGGGTCGCGCCGAAATCCTGAGCGCAGCGAAGGATCTCCGATCAGCACACAGCAACTTTCTCCTTATGCGCTTCTCCGCGGGCGCACGGTCAAATCCCGGACCTGCGTCAGGATGCTCGACATCTGCATGCCGTTCAACTGGTTTACAAAAGGCAGAATTTCCGCGATGAACTGATCCTGCATGAGTTCGCGGACTTCTTCCTGCCGATTGCGCTCACCGCCTCGCAGCAGATCCGGCACCGTGACCTCGAGCGCACGCGCCAACCGCTCCAGAGATGACAGTGTGGGAGTTGCTTTCTCGTTTTCGATCTTGGAAACGTAAGTTCGCGGCACGGACATACGCGCCGCCAATTGACGTTGGCTGAGTCCATTGCGCAGACGCATCGACCGGATCGACGCCGCCAGGTGCAAGTGCCCGCGCCCGTGGCCGTTGGTTGGCATCATCTGCGGCGGAGGGGGCGCCGCGATGACTTCGGGCTCGTCCTCATCCAACGAGGCGTGACAACGGCGGCAAAGATCGTTGCTGGTACGAAATTGAACCAGCAGGCATTTGTCACAACGGACGACTTCCCTGGAATCTACTGGGGCAAGAGTGGTGGCCATCTAAGGTGTGGGAGGGCCAGAGCGGGCTTCTCCTGGAACCGCGCGAACCAAACTCGATACGGTTCCCAACCTGCAGCGTAATCTGCGGTACAACCCCTGTGGATGTCAAGAAGAATCTGAAAAAGAAAACTCGAAGTATCATGGAAGTATGATGTTAGGGGAAAAAATAAAACTGATCAAAGCAACTTCTTGGGCACACTGCTTGCGAGCAATGTGGAAGGGCACGGTTTCAGCCGTGCCGCAAGAGTCCAATAAATACGTGGGCGTTAGCCCCTGCGGTTGGGATGTTGTGCGGAATTGCACGCGAGCAAATGATCTAAGCACGCTAGGAGCAAGATGACGATTGATCGCGAGACTGCCTGGTGTTTACTAACTGAGTTCACCAAGTCAGAAAGTTTGCGGAGACATGCTTTGTCGGTCGAGGCGTGCATGCGAGCGTACGCTCGAAAACTTGCGGCTGGTTCTACCCAAGACGAAGAGCTCTGGGGTGTTGTCGGTCTTCTTCACGACTTCGATTACGAGAAATATCCCAGCCTGGAGGACCATCCCTACAAAGGCAACGAGATTCTGAAAGAGCGTGGTTATCCCGACGAAATCCGTCGCGCAATCATGTCCCATGCCGAATACACCGGTGTGACCCGTGACTCTCCGATGGAAAAAGCGCTCTTCGCCTGCGACGAACTGGCTGGATTCATCACCGCAGTCGCGCTCATCAAACCGGGGAAATGTTTAGCGGAAGTAGATGCCAAATCCGTGCGAAAAAGAATGAAAGATAAAGCTTTCGCGCGCAAGGTCAATCGCGAAGACATCGTAAATGGTGCCGCAGCTTTGGGCGTCGATCTCGAAGAGCACATCACATTCTGCATCGAAGCTCTCAAACCAATCGCAGCTGAGTTGGGCCTCGACGGAAGTGCTGCAAAGAGCGCCTGAAACCACGTGGGGAAAGCCGTCCCCGCCCGTCCAGCCGTCGAGATCCTCCGCTATCTAAGCGCTTCGGCGACTTTTCCGCTCGCAATCAAGTCCGCGATCCGCGCGAAATCCTGATACATCACCCGGTCTTTGTCCATCGTCGGACAGACTGACCGAATCGCGGCGTACGCCTCAAGTCCTCGCTTGCCGGTTTTCAGCGGCGCCACGAAGTCCAACGCTTGCGCGGCAGCCATGGCCTCAATTGCCATCGCATTGCGGGTGTTCTCTACGATTCTCTTCAGCTTCAGTGCAGACGTCATTCCCATCGAAACGAAATCTTCTTTGTTGCCGGAGGTAGTGATGGAATCCACCGCCGCGGGATGAGCCAGAATTTTATTCTCACTGACCAGCGCCGCGGCCGTGACCTGAGGCATCATGAAACCAGAATTGAGCCCCGCACCGGCGGCGAGAAATGGCGGAAGACCCTCGTTGAGCGCTGGATTCACCAGCCGCTCCAACCTACGTTCCGAGATACCAGCGAGAGCGCTGAGAGCAATTCCGAGAAAATCCAGCGCGAATGCCACGGGCTCGCCGTGAAAATTCCCACCTGAAATAACATCGCCTTGGCCGTCTGCCTGCTTTGGGTTCTTGACGAAAACCAGCGGATTATCCACCGCCGAATTAATCTCAGTCTCCATGACCGCGCGGCAGTGGGCCAGCGTATCGCGCACTGCGCCGTGGACCTGCGGCATGCAGCGCAGAGAATACGCATCCTGCACCCGGCTGCAGTCGCGATGCGACTCGCGAATCTCGCTGCCTTCGAGCATGCGCCGCAAATTCTCCGCAGTCTTCAGTTGACCTGGATGCGGGCGTGCCCTGTGAATACGTTCGTCGAAGGCTGCATCCGTACCATGCAAGGCGTCAAGCGTAATCGCGCCGATCACGTCCGCAGTCTCCACAAGCGTCTCTGCGGCAAGCAGCGACAGAATTCCGACGGCTAACATTGCTTGCGTCCCGTTGATGAGCGAAACTGCTTCCTTCGCTTCGAGCACAACAGGTTTAATTTGAGCTCGTCGCAAAGCGTCGGCGGCAGGAACACGAACTCCTTTATCGTCCAAGCACTCGCCTTCGCCAATCAGAGCAAGTGCAAGATGGGCCAACGGCGCCAAATCTCCGCTTGCGCCTACGCTGCCCTGCGACGGAACAAATGGGGTGACCCCGCGATTTAGCAACTCGCAAAGAGCATCGATGATTTCAGCGCGCACGCCGGAAAAACCTTTGGAAAGCGAATTGGCGCGCAGAAGCATCATGGCGCGTACCTCGGCTGCAGTCAACGCTTCGCCCACGCCAACGGCATGCGACCGCACTAAATTAACCTGCATTTCACGAATCTGCTCGCCCGCAATCCGCACGTCACTGAGTTTGCCGACGCCGGTCGTGATCGCGTAAGAAACCTTGTCGCCTGCCACCAGCGCGTCCACCACCGCGCGCGCCTGCCCCACCCGGGCACGAGCGTCGGGATCCAAAAGCACCGACCGTCGCTCGACAGCGACTTCCCGGACCGCTTCCGGACTAAGATCGTTGCCGTTGATGTGAAGTGCTTTCAAGAGGTTTGTCGGTCAGCTTTTAGAGATATTCTTACAGTTTACTTTCAGTTCCCATGGCTGCCCGGAACGCACTCACATATTTTTCCGGCAGCGGTACTTGTTTCATTTCCGGGTCGACCACAATATGCGTCGTGTCTCCTTCTGCCAGCAACGTACCATCGTCGGCACGCACCAACTCATATTCAAACTGCACCAACGACTCGCGAAGGTACTTCAAATGAGTCCGAACAATCACCTCGTCGTCATAGCGCGCCGGAGCCTTGTAGCGACAGCGCGCATCGATCACGGCAATGCCGCAGCCGTCTTTCTGCTCCATTTCGCGATAGGAAAAGCCGAGTTGCCGCAGTAGTTCGACCCGGCCGATTTCGAACCACACAAAGTAATTGGCATGATAGACCACCCCCATCTGGTCCGTCTCAGCGTAGCGCACCCGCATACGGGCCTCACTGACCACTGGATGATGGTTCGTTCCGCGGCTCATTCTCCGCTCCAGCGCGGCTGGCGCTTTTCGAGAAATGAGGAGATGCCCTCACGAAAATCGGGCGTGGCGCGGATTGCCGCATTTTCCCTCACAGCCGTCTGTATCTGCGCATCAAGTTCGGCCCGAGCATGTTCGCTGAGGAGACGCTTCGTGTACACCAGCGATGTCGGACTATTCTCCAAGAGTTGCGCCGCCAATTCCCGGGCTCGCTCGATCAATCTTTCCCCGGGAACGATTTCGTTGATCAGGCCGATGCGATGGGCCTCCGCAGCGTCGACGATCCGCCCGGTCAGCAGCAGGTCTCGCGCTTGTTTTTCACCGACCTGACGCAGCAGAAAAACGGAAACGATTGCCGGGACAAACCCGATTCGAACTTCGGTGTATCCGAACTTGGCGTCAGGCACGCTCAGCGTGAAATCGCACAAGGTAGCGAGCCCGCAGCCTCCCGCGATGGCCGCACCATTCACCGCGGCAATTGTGGGCTTGGGAAAGTCATACAGCGAGCGGAAGAGATGGGCCATGGTTTCAGAGTCTTTCAAGCTTTGCTCCGGAGATCTGCCAACGAGTACCTTCAGATCTTCCAGGTCCATACCCGAGCAAAATGCTTTTCCCGCTCCCGTGAGAATCAACGCTTGCGCAGACGAATTGGCAACTTCGTCCAACACTGTCAAACAATCTTTGATCAAATCATAACTGATCGCATTACGCTTCTCAGGGCGGTCGAGCGTGATTGTGGCAATCCGGCCTTCATGCGCGAGCTTGAGTGTTTTATATTGCATTTCAATCTGCTGCGGTTGAGTTTGTATACCGCGCCCCGATCTCTGCGGTTGCCCGCAGCAGCACATCGAGCGGCCGCAGCGGGGGCAGATCTGCGCCCCGCGCCGTCAATGCCTCGACCACCTTCTCAGTCGCAATATTCCCTACCAACGCATCCTGAGCAAAAGGACACCCGCCCAAGCCCCCCAGCACCGAATCGAATCGCCGGCAACCGGCATCATATGCCGCGATAACCTTCTCCACCGCGTGGTCCGGCCGGCTGTGCAAGTGGATTCCAATCTCCAGATAATCGTACCTGGAGATTACCGCGGAAACCAATTCACCAATTCGCCCCGCACCTGCCATCCCGACGGTATCGGCCAGAGAAATCATCCGCACGCCGTAAGATTCGAGCAGGTCGATGGCGTCGACCACTTCGCCCACGTTCCATTGATCGCCGTAAGGATTGCCAAACGCCATCGAGATGTATACGACGGTATCGAGTCCTGCCTCTTCACCTTTGCCTTTTATTTTCTCCAGCTCATCGATGGCCTCGTCTAGGGTCTGGCGCTGGTTGTTGCGCAAAAATGTTGGGGAAACCGAATATGGAAATCCCAACGTGCGCACGGCATTCGTGTTGATGGCTCGTTGCGCACCTTTTCCGTTTACGACAATGCCAATAATTTCTACGTCGTCCGGAGGATCGAGCTCCTTAAGAACTTCTTCCGAATCGGCCATCTGGGGCACGGCGGTGGGAGAAACAAATGACGCAGCATCAATGTGCTTAAATCCGGCGCTGATCAAGGCTCGCAAATATTCCAGCTTGATGTGCGTGGGGATCTGCATTTTCAGCCCTTGCCAGGCATCGCGCGGACATTCAACGAGTTTGACGGAATCAGGCATTTCAAAACCGGCCACGGATTGCACGGATTCTTACCGATGACTGCAGTTTCAGAAAAACCTTTCAGGCAGTGTGCATTCGTACGATCCGTTAAATCCGTAACTAGGTCTGCAAAACTCCCACCTTGAACTCGGGCACTTCCGGATTCAGAGCCGCAGCCTCCAGGGCGAGTGTAACGGCCTCGCGGGTTTCGATCGGATCGATGATTTTGTCGATCCACAGTCGGGCCGCGCCATATCGCGGATCCGTCTGCTCGTCGTAGGTGCGCTTCACTGACTCGTAAAGTTCTTTCTTTTCCTCTTCGCTCAGCTTTTTCCCGCTGCGTTCCAGTTGCTTGATCTTGATCTCTACCAACGTACCCGCAGCCGAATCTCCGCTCATCACTGCATAACGGGCTGTCGGCCAGGCAAACAGGAAACGTGGATCGTACGCTTTGCCGCACATGGCGTAATGCCCGGCGCCAAACGATCCGCCAACGATCACCGCAATCTTCGGCACAACTGAATTCGAAACTGCGTTCACCATCTTAGCGCCGGCTTTGATGATGCCGCTCCACTCCGCGTCGCGGCCTACCATGAAGCCGTTGACATCGTGAAAGAAAACCAGCGGGATGAGATTCTGATTACAATCCATGATGAAGCGCGCGGCTTTCTCCGCAGACTCTGTATAAATGACGCCACCGAACTCGATCCGCTTATGACCCTCGTGGTCGGTTGCTTGCGCGTGCAATTTTTGATTGGCGACAATTCCCACCGCGAATCCGCCGATGCGCGCGTAGCCACAGAGCAAAGTCTTCCCGTATTCAGGCTTATATTCGTCAAACCGGCTGCCATCGACAACGCGCGCAATAATTTCCTTCATGTCATAAGGTCGCCCCGGAGAGGGATCGTAGATGCCATAAATTTCTTCCGCCGCCAACGCCGGGTCTTCCGGTTTCTTGCGGTCCCAGGGAGACTGCCGGCGGTAACCCCACTTCTCCACAATCGCGCGAATCCGCGCCAGACAGGCTTCGTCAGTAGGTTCGCGGAAGTCCACTGTGCCGCTGATGGCGGAATGCATTGCCGCGCCACCCAATTCCTCGGCGGATACCTTCTGCCCGATGGCTGCCTGCACTAAGGCCGGGCCGGCGAGAAAGAGCCCGCTGCCATCGGTCATGAGCACGTGATCGCACATGACGGGAAGATAGCCGCCACCTGCAACGCACATCCCCATAATCGCCGCAATCTGCGGGATTCCCATCGCCGACATGACCGCGTTATTGCGGAAGACACGCCCGAAGTCATCGGTGTCCGGAAACACATCCTCCTGCAAAGGCAGAAAGACGCCTGCGGAGTCGACCAGATACATGGTCGGAACACGGTTTTCGATGGCGATGTTCTGGGCTCGAATGACCTTCTTCGACGTCATGGGAAAAAATGCGCCGGCTTTTACCGTGGCGTCGTTGGCGATAATCATCACCAAACGAGTGTGAATACGAGCAAGCCCAGTAATTACACCCGCAGCCGGCGCCCCACCCCACTCTTCATACATGCCATACGCGGCGAAAGAACCAATTTCAAAAAAAGTGCCGGGATCGACCAACAAATTGATACGTTCGCGAGCGGTGAGACGGCCCTTATTGTGTTGACTCTCGATTGCTTTTGGCCCACCCCCCTCGCGGATTTTTTCCTCCTCATTGCGAATCTGCGAAACCATGTCGGCGAGGAAACGCATATTCGCTTCAAAACGAGGAGAGGTCGCATCTACGTGCGTTTCAAGGATGGTAGAACTCGAGGGCGCGCTGGATTCGTATCGGTCGGCCATGAAGAGAACAGCACCAGGAACCATTTACGGTATACCAGCCGAGCCGCGGCGCGCAAACTGCCTTCAGTTCTTTCGGGGTGCGCGGCGCATCCGGATTTGCCTTGCAGCCTCCGCGATTGGATCCTCGGCTACCGCATCGACTAATCCATAACACAACGCATCAACGGCTTGGACTTTTTCAGCCGCCGCTAAAATTTCGAGTGCTTTCGCCTTACCCACCAGCCGGGGCAACCGTTGAGTTCCGCCCCACCCGGTGATCAACCCGAGCGCCGCTCCGCGATGTGCCAGAACGGCGTTCGGCGAAGCAATTCGCCGGTGACAAGCCAGGACCATATCAAGACCACCACCCATGCAGTAACCAGAAATTGCCGCGTACACTGGGGATGGGAAGCGTTCGACCGCGTTCATCAGCCCTTGGCCCATTCTTGCGAATTCGTGGGCCTCGGCAGTTGTCAAAGCCGCAATCTCGTTCAGGTCCGCTCCAGCCGAAAAGAACCTCTCGTTTCCCGTAACGATGACCGGCTGGAAGTTTCGCGCCAAGCTGCGCAACGCATCGCTCAGCGACAGCACACACGCCCGCGTCAGGCGATTTGTGGCGTCGTCGGACCGCAGACGCAGCACGGTGACGCCGTCAAGCTGTTCGAGATGGAAGAAATCAGCAGTCGGCATTTTGCACTTAGCATTTAGCCATCCCTTGCGTCCGACCTTGGCAAAGCCGCGTGCTAAATGCAAAAAGCTAAGTGCTTTTTTCGAGCCACTGATCCAACCGGCAGCCATCCTGGTGCAGCAAAAAGCTGCCTACACCGAAACATTCACCAAACATGCGATGCGACTCGAGATCGCGACCTGCTCGCGTTATCCACTGCTTCCCAACCTCATACTGGCTGGACGTGAACCACTTCTGAGGCAGTACCTCAAGCAGACCTGCCTGCAAATAGAAAACGTACAAAGCGAACGCCGGATCGTCGTTTCCTTTTGCCGGATAACTCGAGGGGACGATCAACTCATCCACCGACTGCAACTCCGCCGGGACTTCGAACTTCTGCATCCCTCCTTCGAGGCCAAGGGGGACATCAAAGTCCGCGATTGGGGCGGTGGCAGCATAAATTCGTTCCGAGGATTGCTTGAACCATCCGGCAATTTCTGCGAGGTCGAACGCTTTAAGTTGATCGGGATCAAAGCAGGCCAGGCGAATACTGCGTCCTTCGGGACACCAAACACCGAGATGCGACGGCGGAACGAAAAACGGGCGGCAATAAGTATTCAGAGCCAGACGTGGCTTGTCCGGTTCCTGCACGAGGCCAAGCGAGACCACATAACCCAACGGACCTTCGCTTCCGTGATGGGTCCAGGCAAAGCGCTGGCCTGAGGCGGATTCTACGCGAGGAAAAGTTTTCCAATACCAGGGAGTGGGGCCGATCGTGCGAGCTAGAGCGTTGCGGAGACGAGAAGTGTTGATGCCGCTCATCAACCCGCCGTCGGCACGGTGTGGGGTTTGATGTTAGCGCGAATGAACTGGACGATGGCATCCATGGCGGTGCCCGGCTGGAAGATCGCGGCCACGCCAATTTGTTTCAGATGGGGCACATCCTGATCAGGAATAATGCCGCCGACGATTACGATCACATCGTCCATCTTGTGCTGTTTGAGCAGATCCATCACCCGTGGGACGATCGCATTGTGCGCGCCCGAAAGAATGGACAACCCGATGACGTTGACGTCTTCCTGCACGGCGGCGCTCACAATCATCTCGGGCGTCTGACGCAAACCGGTGTAGATCACTTCCATACCGGCATCGCGTAGAGCGCGGGCGATTACCTTGGCGCCGCGGTCGTGCCCGTCCAGGCCAGGCTTCGCGACCAGTACACGGATTTTTTGTTCGGTCGGCATTTTCTGCACCCGCGGAGAAAACGACTCCGCGGATTGCGAACGCTCTAGGATACAACAGAAGACCAATCCTGTAGCGTCGGGACGCGCGCTACACGGTCTTAATATCCAAACTCCGCCACAAGTACCAGCAGGCAATGCTGCGATAAGGCTCCCAGGGTCTGGCAACTTTCTCCATCTGCTCAGGACTGGGTAGCTGGCGTTTACGGTAATACTTCTTTATTGCCATTCGTATGCCGAAGTCGCCGGTCGGCAGTATATTTTGCCGCTTCAGTGTGAACATTAAAAACATGTGCGCAGTCCAGACACCGACGCCTTTTACCTGGGTCAGGTGTTTGATGACCTCTTCATCAGTCATCTCCGCCAGGCACGCGAAGTCAAGTTCGCCGCGAATGGCGCGCACTGCCATGTCGCGCAGGTAAGAAGACTTCTGCTTCGATAAGCCGACAGACCGCATCTGCTCGGCGGTGAGCTTTGCGATCCCTTCGGCCGTGACGGGCTCGCCCGCAAGATCCGTAAAGCGTTTGAAAATTGTTACGGCGGCTTTGCCATTCAACTGCTGATAAACAATGGCCTCGGCCAGGCTATGGAACACAGGCTCACCAAATTCCATCCGGAACGGACCGATGCGTTCGATGATCGCCCGCAGGATGGGATCGGATTTCTTCAGGTGGTTGATGGCTTTCCGCATACGAACATTAGACGAAAGTCAGACTCAAGAGGATAGCAGATTTGTGGATGTGAAACTTATGTTTGGATCTTTCAAGCGGAATCCTGGTCGGGACAGGCCTCTAAAACTGGGTCCGACGAGGGCGCCGCGGACACTACGTAATGTTCGCCTCGGTGTAGGTTCCGTACACGTCCCGCAGGGCATCGCAAATCTCGCCGACGGTCGCATAGGCGCGCACCGCATCCACGATATAAGGCATAGTGTTCGCTGACGATACGTTACCGCCCTCACCCGCCCTCGGTTCTTCAGCGGCCGCTTTCTTCAAAGATGCCAGACGGCGCTCAACTTCCTCGTTCGATCGCCTTGCTCGAAGCGCTTTTAGCTTCGCGCTCTGATGACGGGCCACGCTCTCATCGATATAAAGAATGTTCGGCGACTCTTCCTCGATGACAAACTCATTGGCCCCGACAATGATTTTTTCTTTCGCCTCTGCCGCGCGCTGAAACTGGTAGGAAGCCTCGGCAACTTCTTTCTGCGGATATCCACGCTCTATGGCTTTGACCATGCCTCCCATCGCGTCCAGCTTGCCGAAATAGTCGAACGCGCCTTTTTCCATGGCCAGAGTTAAGTTCTCAAGAAAATACGCCCCCCCCAGGGGATCGACGGTTTGCACAACCCTGGACTCATAGCCAATGATCTGTTGCGTGCGCAACGCGATGCGCGCCGCTTCTTCCGTGGGCAGAGCGAGAGCTTCGTCGTAACCATCGACATGCAGCGACTGCGTTCCACCCAGCACCGCGGCCATTGCCTGAATGGCAGCGCGCGCGATGTTATTCAGCGGTTGCTGTGCGGTCAGCGAAACCCCGGCCGTCTGCGTATGAAATCGCATTAACCAGGTGCGCTGGTTCTTCGCCTTGAAGCGGTCTTTCATCACCCGGTACCAGATCTTGCGCGCGGCCCGATATTTCGCAATCTCCTCGAAGAAATCATTGTGGGCGTTAAAGAAGAAGCTGAGCCGCGGACCGAATTCGTCCACGTCAAGACCGCGCCTTCGCGCCCATTCCACGTATTCCACGCCGTCATAGAGGGTGAATGCCAACTCCTGCAGTGCTGTCGAACCCGCTTCGCGAATGTGATATCCGCTAATCGAGATGGTGTTGAAACGAGGAGTAAATTTCGATCCGAACTCGAAGGTGTCGACCACCAAGCGCATCGACGGCGACGGCGGATAAATATATTCCTTCTGCGCAATATATTCCTTGAGAATATCGTTCTGAATGGTGCCAGAAATCTTTTTCCAATCCGCGCCTTGCTGTTCGGCAACGACCAGGTACATGGCCCACAAGACCGAAGCGGGCGAGTTGATGGTCATTGAGACTGTCGTGTTCTCGAGATTAATTCCATCGAAGAGGATTTCCATATCCTCGAGCGAATCGATGGCCACACCGCATTTGCCGACTTCACCTTCGCTCGCAGGATGGTCGGAGTCGTAGCCCATCAGCGTGGGCAGATCGAAAGCGACCGAGAGGCCTCCGCCACCGTGCTCGAGCAGATACTTGTAGCGCTGGTTGGTTTCCTCCGGCGAAGCAAAGCCGGAAAACTGACGCATGGTAAAAAGTTTGCCACGATATCCTGTGGCGTGAATGCCGCGCGTGTAAGGCGGTTGGCCGGGGTAACCCAGGTGCTGATCGTAGTCCCAGTCTTCAGGCAGATCGGCCTGGGTGTACAGCCGTCGGACGGGAACATTCGAAATTGTGGAGAAACGCGCGTGGCCATTCTCGTCGAGGTTCGTGCCTGTGGGCGCGCCAATCGGCCGCTCGGGAGCCTTCTCGAGGGTCGGCGCCAGCGTCTTTTCCGCCCAAAATTTTTCGGCCTCGGAAGGATGGCGCCCCTCGAACACATCCGCAATCGGGCTCTCTTCAACTTGCGCCTTGGAAGGTTTCTTGTCAGCCATGAACACCCCGCCTAGCTTCGATGATAGGCGGGCGTGGGCGTGCTGTGCAAGGCAGGAGATGTAGCAAGCTAGGTCTCTACAGGGGCTTCAATTTGTAGAAACGTTGCTTGCAAGCTTTGGACGTGACAGCTCCCATGCTTTAGCGTATTTCCAGGATACATACGCAGAATGATACAAGTGCAGCAGTAAACCCTCGCGTCCGTCGAGAAAGCCGAGCCGGAAAAAGTAGTTGTAAATGAAAGTCAGCAGCGGGCGAATTAAGATATTGCTGACGCTGAACCGGCGGTGGCCTTTGTTCACCACAACCTCGGCTCCCATGGAAGAATAGCTGTTCATGTGATCGATGTAATCACGCAGGGTGGGGTAGGCGTTGTGAATCAATGCGTGGGAAAGCCTTCCGGTCGGACCATCGACCTTTATTGTGGGATGCGCGCCGTATTCTTCGAATCGTCCCGCACCACGGCGAATGAGTCGGAGCTTGGGATCTGGATAGAAGCCACCATGCTTGATCCAGCGGCCAAGAAAAAAATTCTTGCGCGCAATCCAGAAGCCGGACACCTCCTTATCCGTTTTCAGCCTGACATCTATTTCCGTGGCAAGATCGGGTTCCAGCGCCTCGTCCGCATCAAGCTGCAGCACCCAATCCATCGACGCTTTATCCATCGCTGAATTTTTCTGCGCGGCAAAGCCTTTCCACTTCTCGACAAAGACCTTCGCACCAAAAGATTGTGCGATCTCGACCGTGCGATCGGTCGAGCCCGAATCCACCACGATGGTTTCACCCTTGCCATCGCGCACCAGCGGCATAACGCTTTCAAGCGTGCGCGGAAGATTGCGCTCTTCGTTCTGCGTGATCAAAACGACCGACAGCGTCACGCGTGGAAGGATACATCGAAGTTTGAGAAGACTGAAAGCAGAAAGCGTTCGGCCCTGCCACGTAAATGCGAAGCAGGGCCGAATTACGATCAATAGCCCGGCGGTTGTGGTTGCGCAGTCGAGCCTGGCTGCAAGTTCTGCCGGGGCGCGATAAAAGGAACATTCGGCATATGCGTTACCTCGCCGCGTTCGGCATCGGCCATAACGATTCCGACGTGGTCGAGCAGAAGGCCGGTAGCGCGGTCCAACTCGACTCGCGCTTTTTCGTAAGCCGCCTTGGCAGAGACCAGGTTGGACTCAGCCGTAGTCAAGCCCGACTGGTCCTGCAACACGGCCGTTGGGTTGGAAACCCCGACTGCCAACTTCTGTTGCTCGGCATCCAGCGTTTCGCGCGCAAAATCAACCGCTGCCTGTGCGGATTGCACGCTGGCGCGATTCTGTTGCAATGCGAACTGGGCGTTGCGCACCTCAATCCGAACCTGATTTTGGAGTTGTTGCAGACGGACCTGCGCCTGTCGATATTCCAACTCGGCGCGCACCTGGTCCGCTTGCGCTTGACGATTTCGGATCGGGATGGTGAGAGTGAGCCCAATTCCTTTGTCAGGCGCCGTACCGTTGACGAGCTGACTCAGCGCGTTGGCAGTGCTGACCGGACCACCATTGCGGAACGGGGGAGCTGCGATAGTTGGATTGAAGCACCCGAAGCTACTCGTGGCACTCGTACAGGTGCCGCCCAAGGACGGAGGCAACAACACGGGGTTCACGTTTCCACCAATACCTGAACCGCCATAATATGCGTACAGATCCAGAGTCGGCAGCATGGCATTGCGAACGGCTTTATTGTTGAGCTCACGACTGTTCAGGTCGATTCGCGACTCAGCCAACTCGGCGCGATGACCGAGCGCGTCGCCGATGAGATCCTGCACCGGTACAACCGGCTCCTGCTCGGGGAGTTGCATGGTGGAAGTGGGAATCACATCGGCATCTGCGAGCTTGGGATCTTCCAGGGTGCGGCTGAGCGCATTCTTCATGAGCAATTCCTGCAGCTCGAGGTTGGTTTGGGCCAAGATCACAGCTTGCTGATCGGTAGAGACAGTGCTCTGGGCACTCACCACCTGGATGGGTGGCAAGGTCCCAAATTGCACTTGCTTCCTGTTATCAGCGAGTGTCCTCTGCGCAAAGGTCAGTGCCTCCTGCTGGACCCTCACGTTCTCATAGGCGAACACCAAATCCCAATACAGGTTTTCGATTTGGTCGACCGTGGTGATGATTTGCAGGCGGAACGCGACATCGGAAATCTCGCGGTTATTCTTGGCGATCCGGATGAAGCGCGTGTTGGGCAAGAAGCCAAACCCCTGCAGCAGGTTCTGCGTGAGCCTGAACTGCAAGCCGGAACTAAGGCTGGGAGTGAACTCGCTGGTTGGAAGGTTAGTCGTCGCGTGCGTGTTGTTGAATCCTACCGAGAAATTCGTGCCGGTATGAAAGCCTTGCAGGTAACTGAAATCGGCGGTACCCGTGTTGGTGTTGGCAATGGGCACCGGGCTGAACACGCTGGTGGATTGGGTGAAATCGCGGTCCATTTGAAGAGTGCTGTTGATCACAGGATCGAAGCTGGTGATGGGCGAACCAATCCCTAGCGTGGAGCTGACCAAACCGTTCGTACCCGTACCCACACCGCCCGCGGCTACGCTCGTGCCGCCCGTTCCTGACCCGACAACTCCGCTTAGTCCGCCTACGCCGCCGCCGGGCGTGTTCTGCACAATGCCCGTATTCACGCCGAGAATGTTGGCCCCTGCCTCGGCGCGCAGAACGTCCGTATCCGCAATGTTCAGGTTGTAACGCGCGAGCACGAGATCAAGATTGTTCTCCAGAGCCAGCGCCACCGCGTCATTCATCGAAAGCATGATCTTGCCGTCATGCAAAAGCTGTTGAATGCGGTCCGTATTGCTCAGGTTCGGGGGTGGCACGTAGCCTGGTCGATAAGGAGCAATGACATTGGGAAACTGGGAGCGGGGTTTCGAATAATCCGCCGAGGCATACTGCTGTGATTGCGGCGCAGGAGCGCGTGAAGGCTGAGGCGCCTGCGGCAATCCAGATTGAGCAGGTTGGGCATTCTGCGCCCACCCGGTGACAGTCATCCCCGCTGCAAATGCAACGATGACAAATTGCAGCCTGGTGGAATTCAAACTAAGCAAACGCATTTCTTTATCTCCTTTTGTTCTAGAGACTCTTTGGTGAATATTGCGACACTTCTCAATATCGAGATTGGACGCCCACGAATTCTTAGGGACACACTAGAGTAGCTTTGGAAGCAGCTAAGTACACGGGCAGAAATTGTAAAGATTTATAAAGGTGGTCCCGTTGGGGAAATCAATGACGCAGAGCTGCCGGTCGCGGCGTTGGTGATGGCGCGGCTGAAGCCGCGTCCTTTCAAAGCATTTCTACTTATGCCGCGAATTTACGGGACACCATACTAATTCTGCGGCGGCTGTTGCTGGGGAGCTTCCATTACCGACTTCATATCCTGACGCGCTTTCACGTAAGGCACATTCGGCATATGGGTAACCTGACCGCGCTCCGCGTCGCCCATCACAATTCCCGCATGATCCAAGAGCAAGCCGGTGGCCCGATCCATCTCGATACGCGACTTCTCGTAGGAGGCCATCGCCGATACCAGGTTGGATTCGTTGGTCGCCAAAATAGATTGGTTCTGCAAAACGAGCGTGCTCGTCGAAGCCCCCAGGCCCAATTTTTTCTGCTCCGCGTCCAGAGACTGATGCCCTAACTCCACCGCTGCCTGTGCAGCTACGACCGCAGCTCGGTTTTGCACCATTTGGAACTGGGCGTTGCGAACCTCAATGCGGATCTGGTTCTCGATTTGCTGCTCCCGCATTTGCGCCTGACGGTATTCCAATTCCGCACGCACTTGCAAGGCGTCGGCGTTGCGGTTGCGAATTGGAATGTTGAGTGTCACGCCGACGCCCTTATCGGGCGCAGTCGAGTTGACCAACTGATTCAATGCGGCGGTGTAACCAACCGGTGAGACGGGGGGAATGAAGGTACCTCCCAAGGCGGGATTGAAGCCCGAACAGAAGCCTTCCGCCTGCTCTGCGGGTGGCTGATTCGCGCAAAGATTGGCGGCGTTTTGCGAACCCGCCAACCCCGAACCGCCGTAGTAGGCGAAGAGGTCGAGACTGGGCAGCATTGAATTACGAATCGCTTTGTTATTGATTTCGCGGTTGGTCAGATCAATCCTGGACTCAGCCAATTCGGCCCGGTGGCCAAGCGCGTCGTTCACCAAATCCTGCACGGGTACAACCGGTTCCTGTTCCGGCAGAGCGATAGTTGAGGTTGGAATGACTTCAGCGTCCGCGAGTACCGGATCGACCAATGTCCGGCTGAGCGCATTTTTCATCAGCAACTGCTGTAGCTGCAGATTATTCTGGGCCAGGATCAAGCTCTGCTGGTCGGAAGCCACCGTGCTCTGGGCGCGAACCACCTCGATCGGAGCCAGACTGCCAATCTGTACCTGCTTTTGGGTATCCGAGAGCGTCTTCTGCGCGAAAGCCAGCGACTCCTGCTGCACTCTCACATTCTCGTAAGCGAAGACCAGGTCCCAATACATGTTTTCGATCTGGTCCACGGTCGTAATAACCTGCAGCCGGAAGGCGACGTCAGAGATTTCGCGGTTGTTTTTGGTCAACCGGATCAAGCGGGTGTTGGGAAGAAAGCCGAAACCTTGCAGCAGATGCTGCGTGAGTCTGAACTGGAAAGCAGGACTGATCTGCGGGCTATAAGTATTGAAGACATTGTTGGTGGTGATTCGCGAGTTGCTGAACCCCACTGACATGTTCGTGCCCCATTGGAAGCCTTGGTTGTACGCGAAGTTGTAGGTTCCCGTATTTTGCGATACCGTGGGCGCTCCTGTGAAAACGTTGCTGGAGATGGTGTTGTTGTGGTCCCACTGGAGATTGCTTGTGAGTATCGGATCGAAGCTGGTGATCAGCGAGCCCAGACCCAGAGTAGAGCTTACCAACCCGGCGGTGCCGGCGCCGATGCCGCCTGGAGCCGCAGTGGTACCGCCTGTGCCGGAGCCGACCGTTCCGCCGAGTCCCCCCACCCCGCTTCCCGGCGTATTTTGCACCACTCCGAAATTTACTCCGAGAAAAGTGCTGGCGCCGGATTTCGAACGCAGAACGTCGGTATCGGCAATGTTCAAGTTATAACGCGCAATACCAATATCAAGATTGTTCTCCAGCGCCAACGCAACCGCATCGTCGATTGAAAGCATAATCTTGCCGTCATGCATGAGCTGGTCGATCCGGGGCGTATTGATGAGATTCGGCGGAGCCACATGCTGCGGCATGTAGGGCCGAATCACGTTCGGGAACGCGGGAGTCGCCTTGGAATAGTCCTTCATGACGAATTGCTGCGGCTGCGGCGCTTGTACCGTTCTCGGCTCAGAAGGCGCGGACGGGGCTGTTGGATTAGATTGGGCCGAGTCCTGCGCCCAGGCGCTAGCGGAAACCGCGCTCACCAATACCACGGCAGCAAGCGCCCGACAGGCAGAATTCAAAGCAGACAAAGACATTCGCTTATCTCCATGCATTAGAACTGCTCGTGATGACGGCAAAGGCTTCTGTAGGTCAAGATTTATTACGCAAAACAGTCAGCCCAGGTTTCATTTTTTGTCTTCTTTGGGCATGGCAGCGCGTTTCGTCGTAAATCGCCACGTGGAATGCAATAGTATAGCTGACGCAACACTCTTGAATCAGGTCCGGCCCAGCCCAGTGCATTAAATTTGCAAAGACTTGCAAACTGTTTGAAGGTGGCGCGCAATCTAAAAATCGTTCTGGCCTACGACGGCTCCGAATTCTCCGGATGGCAGGTGCAGCCGGATGCTGCCACAATCCAGGGCACATTAGCCTCGGCTATTGGACGAGTGACCGGCGAAAAGGTTTTGCCGCAAGCCTCCGGACGCACCGACGCCGGAGTTCACGCGCTTGCCCAAGTGGCCACGTTCGTTACTGAATCGCCGATGCCCGCACGGAATCTGGTGAAGGCGCTAAACGATATTCTTCCCCCGTCCATCCGTGTGATCGAGTCCACCGAGGTGCCGCTTGAATTTCACGCACGCAAATCCGCCCAGGCGAAAACCTATCGTTATCGCATCTATCGCGGCGCCATCTGTTCTCCCTTTCTGGCGCGCTACGTTTGGCACTATCCCTATCCGCTCGACCCGGATGCGATGCGACAAGCCTGCGCCTTGGTGATTGGAGAACGTGATTTCACTTCCTTCGCAGCAGTAGATTCAGAACGAAGTCGTAAGGATGAAACTATTTCCGAAGGGAGTTTCAGCGGGGTTTCAAATGTGCGGCGGATCTTCGCTTCGACCTGGGACCACGGAAGCGCGGAAGAACTCATTTACACCGTACGAGGCAGCGGGTTCCTGCACCACATGGTTCGGAATCTAGTGGGAACGTTTGTGCTGGTCGGAAAAGGTACGTTGAAACCGGACGAAATAACCGGCATTTTGGCGGCGCGCGACCGCTCGGCCGCGGGATCCACGGCTCCGGCCAGCGGGCTGTATTTAGTGAGTGTCGAATATTAAACCAGTATGAAGAGGCAACCGATCATGTACCGTAGAAAGGTTGCTTGCAACGTTTCTGTAGCCGGGAAAGGTCAGACGTAGCAAGCTACGTATCTGGAAAGCATGGCAACCGATCTTCAAGTCACTACGCGCAAAGTGGTTTCGGCGAATCCCGCGACCGGCGAGGCGCTGCGCGAATTTGAAGCTGCATCCGATGCCGACGTGCTCGCTGGCGTAGCTCGGGCTCGCGCGGCGCAATCAGCATGGAATGAAATTGGCGTTCAACGAAGGGTTGCTGTCCTGCGCAAGTTTCAGCGTCTGCTTCACGAGAAGAAGTTGGAGGTTGCAACACTGATTACCCGCGAGGCCGGAAAACCGCTGGTAGAAGCTCTGCTGACCGAAGTTCTGGTGGTGCTCGATGCCACGCGGTTCTGCGTTGAGAATGCATTTGCCTTCTTGCGCGAGCAGCCGGTTCCGCACGGCAACCTGGCCATGAAGACCAAGGTGGGACGCATTCTGCGCGAGCCATATGGTGTGATCGGCATTATCTCGCCGTGGAATTATCCCTTCTCCATCCCTGCCACGGAGTCGCTGTCCGCACTCGTGGCCGGAAATGCGATCGTGTTGAAACCCTCAGAGCTTACTTCTCTGACGGCGCTCCAGCTTGCGTCTTTGCTTCACGAAGCCGGTGTGCCTCAGGATGTTTTTCGAGTCATCGTCGGCGACGGGACCACAGGCACTGCGTTGCTGAATGCGGAAATCGACAAACTGGTCTTCACTGGAAGCGTGCCAACGGGCAAGCGCATTGCGCAGGCAGCGGCGGCTCGCTTGCTTCCCGTAGTGCTAGAACTCGGCGGGAAAGATCCCATGCCGGTGCTCGATGACGCCGATGTGGACGTCGCGTCCAGCGGTGCCGTCTGGGGCGCGTTCGTGAATACCGGACAAGCCTGCCTTTCGGTGGAGCGTTGCTATGTGCACCGTACTTTGTACGACGCATTCCTCGAGGCTTGCGTGCAAAAAACCAAACGACTAAGGGTGGGCAACGGGCTTGATCCGCAGACCGACGTTGGCCCGCTGATCCACGAGCGGCAGGTGCGCCATGTAGAGGCGCAGGTTGAAGATGCGCGCCTGCGGGGCGCGCGAGTGCTGATCGGAGGCTCGCGGCTCCCTCAGATCGGTCCGAATTTTTATGCTCCTACCGTGCTAGCCGACGTTACTCATACCATGCAGATCATGCGCGACGAGACATTCGGCCCGGTTCTTCCCGTAATGCCCTTCGACGCCGATAATGAAGCAATCCGGCTGGCCAACGATTCTGATTTCGGCCTCGCCGCCAGCGTTTGGACGCGCGATCGGGAGCGCGGAGAATCGATGGCTCGGCGCATCCAGGCGGGGACGGTTATGGTGAACGACGCGATTGCCTGCTTCGGCATCAGTGAAGCTCCACACGGGGGAATAAAGGCGAGCGGGTTAGGCCGCACCCATGGCATTTTCGGCATGGAAGAAATGGTGCGAATCAAGCATGTGGACTCTGATCGACTGCCCAAGATAAAGCAAGTCTGGTGGTACGGATACGGTGAAGGATTCACGCGGCAGATGGAAGGTTTCATTGATTTGATGTTCGCTCGGGGGCTGCGCCAAAAAGTGCGAGGTGCACTGCGCTCCGCGGGAGCTTACATGCGAAAAGGGAGGCTGTAGGTAGTGCCTAAGTGTGATCCCTGCCGGATTTCTCCGCGCACCGTACACTCGCTCCGTTGTGATCTCCGCGATTGAAGATTTTGTGTTCGCCTAGAATCAAACCTTAAAACCCCGAGAACGCTGAAAAGGCCCACAGAGTGCGCAGAAAAGATCTGAGACACTCCCCGACTGCAGTCCGCTTTATTTTGGCGTCGCAATTTGTCACTCTCTGGTATCGCACAAAACCATTCGAGTAGAATACAGTCAGTAGGAATCCTGCGGCATAGGCCGCCTGAACGAGGGTGAATGTTTGGCCACATCGGTAATCTCTGGCACACAGATTCCGTCGCAACTTCCCCAGCACAAAGTCAAGATTAAGAAACCGGGACAGCGGGCTTGCAACGAGAAGAATGAAAAAGGCAAGTTTTGTGGCGGGCATCTAAAACGCTGGTTCTACGCCGCCGATGTACTGGAGCAGGCTTGCGGAGACGTAGAGAAGGCCTGGGGTCGCGATGCCGAAGTGTATCGCTGCGAACATTGCAAGACGCTCTACTTGCCGAATCCCGAGGAATCGGCGGGGTTGAATGTTGCTGGGCCGGGGCAGATATCAGTTTTCGGGTTGACCGTCCCGCCGAAGAAGTAGCTTGCCGAGCTTCGCTTGTCCGGACAGCCGGGGGCGGCTGTCGCCACGTGATCCGTCCCCACACGAGATGATGGTATCTTCCGAACTTATTTACGACTGGAATCGCATTCATCCCGCATCGTTGCGGCCGGTGGGGCATGTGTTGCTCAACGATGAAACTTTGCGCGACGGCTTGCAGTCGCCCTCAGTACGCGACCCTTCCATTCAAGAAAAAATTCGCATACTGCATCTGATGGAAAGCTTGGGAATCAACTCGCTTGCTCTTGGGCTGCCTGCAGCGGGGCCGCGCGCGGTGGAGCATACGGAGGCTTTGGCGCGCGAAATCGTGGGCCACAAGATGAAGATTCGGGCCAACTGTGCGGCTCGAACTCATCAGAACGACATCCGTCCGATAGCAGACATTGTGCAACGCACCGGGTTGAAGATCGAAGCGGCGACATTTATCGGATCGAGTCCCATCCGCCGCTTCACAGAAAATTGGACCGACGACTTTCTATTGCAGACGACCGAGAGCGCGGTGAAGTATGCCGTCTCGCTCGGGCTCGACGTGATGTACGTGACCGAAGACACGACGCGGTGCGACCCCGAGATGGTCAAGCGACTTTACTCGGCAGCGATTAGTTGCGGAGCACGGGCCATCGTCATTTGTGACACTGCTGGGCATGCCACGCCGATGGGCGCATTCGCTTTGGTTCAATTCGTCATTAACGAAGTGGTGAAGCCGTCAGGCGAAAAGATTCGCGTCGACTGGCACGGACATTGCGATCGCGGATTAGCCATCGCCAACTCCATGGCGGCACTGGTCGCGGGGGCAGAGTGCGTACACGCGACAGCTCTGGGCGTCGGAGAACGCGTCGGCAACACGCAGATGGATCAAATGCTGTTGAACTTGAAACTCATGGGGATTGCTCCGTGGGCGGAGCAGGAACTTACCAGACTGAAGGAGTATTGCGTGGCGGTGTCACAAGCGACCGGTGTGCCCATTCCGGCGAATTATCCGGTAGTCGGAGAAGATGCCTTTCGCACTGCCACCGGCGTACATGCTGCCGCAGTCATCAAGGCGTTCAAGAAAAACGACGTTGAACTGGCAAACATGGTGTATTCAGGGGTGCCATCGCATGTGTTCGGTCTGGAACAAGTAATCGATGTGGGTCCCATGAGCGGGAAGTCGAATGTATTGTTCTGGCTCGACCGGCGCGGGATTCCCGCTTCGGACGATGTCGTGGAAAGTATTTATCGGCGCGCCAAGGCATCCGACCACACGCTCAGCGAGGCGGAAATTCTAGAGTGCGTGGAACGCGCCCAAGCTCGCTGAGTAGAGTCCGGCCCTTCTGCGTTTTTGCGGGCTCCGTTCTTAATTCGTCATCGGCCACAGCGATTGCAGCTGAAATGGCAGACTTCCTGCCCCTGCCGTAACCGTGCCTAAAATTGCCAGGGCCCCCTGAAACCCTCCCGTGGAGGGCTGCATGGTTGCCAGGCCGTTCGCATCAGAAGTAACAGCGGCTTGAGACATCCCAAGAATAATCGGCAGGGGATCGCGCGTAATTGTGGTATCTCCGCCGGTCACAATGGGCGCATCATTGTTGTTTGTTCGTCCAACCAACGACTGAAAAACTACGCTAACCCCAAGAACGGGGTGCGCAGGCATCGAGTTGTCGGTTACCTGAACCGTGATCGGCTGAAAAGCTGTCCCTACAGCTATAAATTGCAGATCGCCAGCCACCGCCTGCAATTGCAGGGACGACGGCGGCACGGCGGTTCCGTAAAATGTACTGCAGGGCGCGTCGCCGGGTTCAACGCACGCGCTCACTTGCACGTCGCCAGGCATCGATGAAATCTGCAAAGTGCTGCTGGCGTATCCGCTGGAATTCGTCTTAGCACTTGGCGGATTGAGGGTTGCCGATCCTTTATCCAGGTAAAAGTTGACAGTCCGTTTATTGATGGGAACGCCATTCGACAATACCCTTGCGGTAAGGGTCAGGTTGACAGTCGAGCCTTGTGCAATCCAGGCGTATTGAGAAAGTAGAGACACGTCGAGGGATGACTCGGTGCCTAATAGTGTCGTCTGAACCTGTTGCGGGGCCTTGTACGAAGCAGGTGCGAGTTGCGCCGTAATGGTGATGACGCCTGCCGACAGTACACTGACAAGCGTGGAGGCCTGACCCGACTGATCGGTGAGCACGGTGCAACTCTCGCCGCCAGAACACGCCGAGAAAGCGGCGGCGGGACTTGCGGTAAAGAAGACGCTGGCTCCGGCCACCGGAGTTACCCCATCGGGAGCGAGGGCTTGGACGCGAATTGGATTTGGCGCTTGTCCCCCGACCGGCGTTCCAGGGTTCGACCCCGCCACCAGGCTGAGAGTATCGCTGGGGCCCGCTCCATAGGTGACGACACCGCTAAGGATCGAACTAGCAAGCGTAGGCGGATCTAGCAGCGTTATATCCTGGACTCCGTCCGCTTGAGCGGACGCCGTCACGAAGATCTGGTTTGCCGACGCCGCCAGTTGCGGGGCACTCCCGCTTCCGATCATGACCGCAGTATTCTCCTGGAAGCCGTACCCTGCGATTGCGAGAGCTGTGCCACCTGCAACGCTGGCGCGGGTTGGAGAAACGTGATCGCCATAGAGCAAGCGCGCGTGATAGCGGTAGTCGGGGCGGCCATCACCACGGATGTCAGCGATTCCGACGCGGAAGCTGGTCGCCTCGAGCAGTTGAGCGTTCAGAACCGTTGTCCCGAAAATTGCAGAGTTGAAGGCCGAAGGCGTGTTCGCAGGAGCTGGAAAAGTCCCTGGGTCCGAGAGCTGCCACATCCCAATCACGGGTTGAGCTTTGCTTTCCGACGGGGCGCTCGAGTCATCGAGCGCAGTCACCAATACAGAAAGGGTACGGTTCGCCTGACCCGTGAACCAAAAGTAGTCGAGGCCACCGTAGGGGTCGAGGGAGGCCGCCCAGTCGCCGGCGACCGGCAGCGGCGCGGGCGAGGTGTAGCTGGTGGGCCCAAACCAATCGGGTTTTTGGACCGCGCTATCTTGCATAACAATGTCCTGGGGAACGTCGCCGCCCAAGGTTACGTTTACTACGACGGCTTGGGCTGATCCCGACGGCAGCACTTGCCATGGCTGGTAAGGCACCACGGTTGCCGACCAGAAGGGATCGACAGCCTCGACCGTCAATTTGTACTGCGCAGCGCTTCCGCCGTTCGGAATTTGCAGCCCAGCCAGATCGAAGAAGCCTTCGAGCGCGGGGTTGTTCGAGCCATAGCGATTGAAGGGCAATCCGGTGGCGTCGTTGAAGCCGGTGACTGTGGTTCCTACGTTTCCGGCGAACAGGAAGCCGGAAACGGAGGCAGCCGCATAAGCTCCCGAAGGGAGGCCGGTGGTGGGATCGATCCAGCGGGCAACGACATTCACCCCTTGCATGCCTTGACCCGGCTCTCCGCTGGAATTCGCGAAATACACATTGCCGTGAATGCGGGCGGTGCTGGCGGAAAAAGTTGATCCGGGATACAAGCGCGAGAGTGCCGCCTGATCATCCATTTTCGGTTGGTAGGGATTGACTTTGCCGCCATTCGAATAGCATGAAGAAATCGGAACGCAGCTGGGAGAATCAACCGCATGCATGATGCTGAAACCGACGTAATCGTCGGCAGTCGGCCGGGGATTGCCAGTCTGGACGTTAAGGTTCATCTGGGACCAGCCGAGGCCTAGCACTCGTCCTAGGATTCGCACCAGCCGGTATTCCACATCAGGATCAGGCAACTGGACGACACAATTTCCGTTGATGACGACCAGCGCATGCAAGAAAAAAGCTTGGACTCCGAAATTGTCCACTCCACCGTAGACCGCGTTGCCGAAGCATTCGGAGGCATCGCCAGCGCCCTGGCCGAGAAGCGCGTCCGTAACCGTGCCATCCGCGTCATAAACGATGCCTACGGGTGTACCCGTGGCAGTCGGCATGATGTCAGCCGGCATAGTGATGGTTCCGTCGCTGTTGCGGTACACGTTCGAGCCGCTGACATCTTCCACGAGTTGTCCCGCGTGTGTGACCGACAGGGCGACGGTCGAAATGGACGTCCACTGGCTGAACGCATCGGCGACCAGCGCGTCCCCTTGCGGACCGGGAACGGTCGCACTCAGAGGGCCCTGGTCGGTGTAATAGTTGACTGCGCCTTGGGCCCAGATCAGAGGGGTCCCGGCCGTCCCTTGGTTGAAGTAACTGATTCCGGCAATGTAGCGCGGCCCTCCGGCTCGCGCCAGTTGCATGAACGTGAAGAGCAGCAGAATTACTGTTGCCACCTTATAAGCGAATTCCAACCAGAGCACGAATCGACGCGAAGTTTCCCACCTTTGGGGAAGGCTTCCGGAGCGGACACACGATTTCGCTCCATCCGCTATTTCGTGCACAGGCGAAAAGGAGAAGCTTGTCGACATGGCTCACTCTTCCGCCGAGCGCAGGAAACGCACCAACTCAATAGGGGTGACGCGCGTTCTTCCGCGCAGCGAGTCTCGGATATGCGGACGGGGCGCGAGGAAGCCGATTCGTCCCGGATCGAGCACTACCTGCCCCTCGGGGCCGATTTTGAATCGGCCCAGCGGTCCCCGGACCGGGCTGGTCAGGCCTAATTTACTGGGAGGATAGAGAAACAGTAGAACCCGTTCTCCGGGGCGATAGCTTTCACCCGATTCCCACAGGCCGGCCCACTCGTGGATTGCCAGCATCTGCCCAGTTCGAACCCCCCGCAAGCCCTGATCAACGTGAAAGTCGATCTGAACGGTGGCCACACCGTTTCCCTTGGGAGACACCCGCTCCACTGACTTAACCGTACCCGCGAAGATGTAGCCCGAGCTTTGGGTTAACGGGCGCGGGTGCTGGGGGCGCGCTGATCCAGGCGGGATTGCTGCCGGGATCACTGGCCGCGCCGGTTGCTCCGCGACAATCGGCGAAGATGCTGAAGCCAGGATCAGCGCAACAACAAAGACCTTCCGAAATGACAACAACATGAGCAAGCCTCGTTTCTGAATCGAGGCCAGCCGCTCGACGGGAACGGAGTCAGACTACGCTTCCGCAAAAAGAATGGCTGTGCTGTTCGTCACAAGGATGCTGCGTATTGTCTGAGGAAATCGCAGCCGAGGGTGTTGTTAAAGGCTCTAACGATTTGATTGTGCTCGTCCGCTTTGCCTGAGCGTTCTCCGGCTTTGCCGTTGGGCTGACAAGTGTGCGCCTGTCAACAACAACAATCCAGTAAGAAATGCCCAGAACATCAAGCTTGCCGACAGAGCGAAGGGCCCGTAAACTTCCTGTAAATCAAGCTGCGGCAGCGCCAGGATGTAACAATACTTCAAGACCTCCGAGAGCAATCCCATGATCACAGCTGCGGGCAGAACTGCCCGGGCTGGAACCTTGCCGTTAGGCAACAGCCAATAGATCAAAAAGAAAATTGCAATACTGGCTGCGATGGCGAAGAGCTTCATGATCAGAAAACCCAGCAGCCGGACGGCGATAAATTGGTGGCCGAAGGTTAGAGTTCTCAGTAGAAAAACATTCTCCGCAGTCAATGCGATCGAAAGCAGCGCCAGTACGCCGCTGCTGAAGGCAAGGCCCAAGGCAATGAGTTGATTCCCCAGATAAGAGCGGTTTTCGGGAAAACGCCAAACCCGGTTCAGCGCCACTTCGAGGGGCATGAAGATCCCGGTTGACGTAACTAGCAGAATGAGTAAGGAGAATATCTGGGTTCGATGGCGCGCAGTGACCAGGGCGTTCAGGTTGCGAATCACGAAATCCTGTCCTGCAGGCAAATAATCGCGAAGCAGTTGCACCACGACCTCATACATCGCGGACGAGTGGAATACTCGTCGAATCAACGTCAGCAAGAGCAGGACGAACGGAAAGAATGAAAGGATGGCATTCGCCGCCACGGAGAATGCAAAGGTGTGGACGTCGGTGCGCAGCAGATATTTTGACGTGGAGGTTAACCATCCAAAACGACGGGCCGGGCCTTTCACCGAAGTGTTAGAGAGGACCGTCGGCGACACAAGAGGAGTCGACGATGGATGCAGATCGTTCAATGTTCACCCAATATTATCAGAGAGTTACAATGCTTTATTTCCATCGGCGCAGTTACTATTGGGCGGTTTCGATCCCTTGGTTCGCTTCCGCAAAACCATGGGTCACACTTATTGTTTTCATTCATTTCACTTTATTTCTAATTCTTCTCTTGCCAGAAGGAAAATTCCTGAATATTATTCCTGCTCGTTGACGAATGTAGGCAAACGACGTTCGTCAGCTTGGGTTGAGGTTTTGTGCATTGCAGTCGAAACTCGCGCCACCACGACGGGCTCCGGAGCTTTGCGCCGTTTTCTTGACGGACGGCGCAGAACTCAGGAGCCTTTCTTGTTGAACCAAGTTCTCGGCTGCATGGAACGCAAGACTGTTTCGTCCACATGCTTTTAGGGGGTAACAAACACGCGCGCGCTTCAAGAAGAATGTGGAATCTTAATCTTAGCAGAGGCGAAAGGAGTTCATTGTGAGAGAGAAGGGTACAGTAAAGTGGTTTAACGGGGCTAAAGGATACGGATTTATCCAGCGGTCCACTGGGGAAGATGTCTTCGTTCATTTCTCCGCCATCCAGGAGAATGGTTACCGCACGTTGAACGAGGGCGAAACCGTGGAGTTCGATCTGCTGAAGGGCCCCAAGGGGTTCCAGGCGGGCAACGTCGTCCGCGCCTGATAACCTAAAGTCCGGAATTCGCCAGACCCTCTCAGAATCCCCTGGGAGGGTTTGTTGTTTTAGCCTCCGACCTGCGTATACAAGATCTGGCCTAATGGCTTTATCCTCGGCTTCGAATAATTCCTACTTGCGATGTCCCCTTTTTGTGCCTGCCACTCTAATCGAGTTCCACAGAAACCAGATCGCCGTCGGCTATTCCTCCCGCTCTGTAATTGATGGCCACAGGCCGGCCCTTCCATTCGCAGGAAAAATCGTCCGCTCCCATAACCATCAGCGCTTTGTAATCATCGGTGCGGAACTTGAGCACTTTTCCTGCAGCGGAAACGGTCAGAATTGCCGATGGAGGCTGCGAGCAATCGACGGAAACTATCTTTCCTTTCAGAAATTGGATTGGACGTTTGTCGGGCTGCGGCGGGACCGGAACTTGCACGGGCTGATCGACACTGGCCTCGTCGGATTGAGGACTTTGGGTTTGGGTCTTTGGCGGTAGTCCTGCCGGCGTTTTCGAGGGTGGAGAAGATGAGGTTGCGGAAGATGCAGTCGACGATGACGCTGACGAGGCGCCTGGCGTTGAGCCAGTTTCCGGTTGCGGGAGCACGCCGTACTTCTTCAGCATGGGCAAACCTTGCAGCTGCTCGGTTGCGGACTTGGCAATCTGCGGGTCGGGACTGGTCTTGAGCCGTTCGAGCAGGGCAGTCGCTGCCTCCCAGTTTTTTCCCGCCATGTAGATTTGCGCCATGTCCAACAGATTATTTTGGTTCCGCGGGCTGAGTAGGATGGCGGCCCGCATCGAATCCATCGCAGCGTGGACTCCGCCACCCTCCAGTTGCGCCATCGCCAACATGCTGCGGGCCTGGGCGAATTCGGGATCCCAGTCGACAACCAGCCGGAGATCCTGCATTACGTTAGAAAGGCCTTCTGTCGAGCGTCCGGCAGACTGCGCCGCGCGCAACTGCACCAGGGCCAAGTAATAATGTAGCCAGGGGTCCTTGGGGTTGAGCTCCGCTCCCTTGCTCAGTTCTTCGACGGCGCTGTCGAATTCCTTCTTCTGCATGTACGCCCAGGCCAGCCCTCGACGCGCAACCACGCTATCCTCCTTTGGTTGGCCTGCGATCAGCCCCAGTTCTTGCACAGCTTGCTCCCGGTGCTCCGGCAGGCGAAGACTCATTTCCGCCAGCAAGGCCTGCCCTTGGCCAGGAGGAAGCTCCTTATTGCTGCTGCCGATCTGCTCGCCCGGAGCTACGCCCAGAAGCGGAGTTGCCCCGGCATTCGCGCCTTGTGCCAGAGTGTGGAAGTACCCCTTAACCGCCTCCGCAAATTGGCTCGAACTCACGCCGTACGCTTTTTGGATCGCATCCTCGACCGAGAGGTGTTGGTTCTCGATCAAATCAAAGTACGTCCCGGTCTCGGGAAGCTTGTTCTGGCTGAGCAAGTAGTGCATTACGATCCAGGATTCTGCGTTGAACAGGGTGTGGCGCGAGCCTCCCTGTCCTGCACCGGAGGTCGCAAATAAATCAGGCATCGCGAGCCATGCTGTTGTGTTCAGCAGTTCGGTGAATGAGTCTGGGTCTCCGCCGATCTGTGCCTGCTTGTTCTCGAAGCGCAGGCTGGAGAAATATTCCGCGAAGCCGTCGTCGAACCAAGCCTGCGTGGGCGGATAGTTGCAGTTCAGCAGCAGCAGCGCAAATTCGCGCGATATCGCCCGCCAACTCTCTTCTTTCGAGAGATTCAACACGAAGTAATTGCGGTCCTCGCCGGGAATGAAGAAGCCAGCCGCGATTTCTTCCCCCGGGCGGCTAGGCACAACTTGGCTATATTCCTCGTCGTTCTTCAGGGCGAAGATGTCGATCGGCTCCGACATATTGATTCGCGGTCTCATCAGCAGTTGCCCAAAGACCGTACGCATTTGCTCGAATCGCGCGGCTACATCGTGTCCTTTCAGGTCGTCCGCATCAGTGACCACAGAAAAGTGGCTGGAATTCACGCGGATCCAATGGGACTCTCCGGAGCGCGCGGGCGCGAGTGGGACCCGGCAGAACAAGAGAGCGAAAACAAGAAGGATGAAGCGCAATGGAGCAGAGTGGATGCGAAACGTCATGGCCCGGCGGAGAGCTTGGTAGACAAGAGAATGCTACCACGCGGCGGAGGCCGAAGGCTCTTTCGGACGATGGGAAAGGCTGACAACCTCGGGCATGGCTCTCGGGTATTTCCTCTTCAGTAGCCCGATGAACGGCCGCGAAAGCTATAATTCTCCCATGTCATTTCTTCGCTATCTCATGCTGCTCGCCCTCATCGTCTGGCTGGGAGGGTTGATCTTCTTTGCTTTCGTTCTGGCGCCCACAGCGTTCTCGGTATTGCCTACTCGGCATCTGGCGGGAACGATAGTCGGGCGCTCCCTCGGCGCGCTGCATTGGATGGGCATCGTTTCCGGCATCATCTTTTTGGCTAGTTCGATTCTTTACAGCCAGTTGACCAAGGGCTCGCCGCATGTGTTCGCCGCTCGTCATGTGCTCATCTGCCTGATGCTTGCGCTAACCCTGATCTCGCAATTCGGTATTATTCCTCGCATGGACACGCTGCGCGCCTCGATCGGGGAAATTGATTCGGTGCCTCCCAACAATCCGGCACGCATGCAGTTCGACGCTTTTCATGTTTGGTCCACGCGAGTCGAGAGCGGAGTGTTTCTGCTGGGACTGGTGGTTGTGTATTTGACCGCTGCGCTTCTAGCTTCTAGCTCCTAGCTTTCGACGCAAAACGCGCTCGATCATTTATCCTCACAGGGCTAGTTAGAAGCTAGCAGCTAGAAGCTCCTGTTATGAAAACTGGCATCATTGGCCTACCGCAAGTGGGCAAGACTTCTCTCTTCGGCATGTTGACCAAGGCGCACGTCTCTGAGCAGGCTTACGCGAATCCACGTGAGGCGCATCTCGGGGTGGCCAAGGTCCCCGACGACCGCCTCGACCGCCTGGCCGCACTCTATAATCCCAAAAAGTTGACCCACGCTTCGGTGGAATATGTGGACGTCGGCGCCATTGGCCAGGACGCGCTCAAAGAGACCGTCTATCTCACCCATTTGCGGGGCGTGGACGCGTTAGCCCACGTTCTGCGAGCCTTTGACGATCCTGCGATCCCGCATGTCGGCGGCATCGATCCCTTGCGTGATATCAAGAACGTCGAGTTCGATCTCATGGTGAGCGACCTGGGACAGATCGAAAAGCGGCTGGAGCGGTTGGAAAAAGACCTCAAGAAAATGCGCACCGTCGATCTGGAAAAAGAGTTCGACTTGCTCAAGCGTGCAAACACTCACTTGGGATCGGAGCGTCCGCTGCGCGAAATGGAGATGACGCCTGAAGACAAAAAGCGTCTTCGCGGCTTCATGTTCCTCAGCGAGAAACCGATTCTTTACGTTCTGAACGTGAACGAGAGCACCCAACTCGGAAAAGACCTCGAAGCCGCAGCCAGGGAACATAGGCTGACGGAAGCCGCCTCTCGTCCGAACGCAGGCGCGGCGGCCATTTGCGGAAAGGTCGAGGCCGAGCTCGCGGAAATGAGCGATACCGATGCCGCCGAATTCCTTTCGAGCTATGGACTCAGCGAGAGCGGCCTGGTTCGCCTGGTCCGCACCACTTATGCGCTGCTCGGCCTGATTTCTTTCTTCACTGCCGGCGAAGATGAATGCCGTGCCTGGACCATCCCCGTGAACACTCGCGCACAGGATGCCGCCGGCGCGATTCACACCGATCTGCAGAAGCATTTCATCCGCGCCGAAACTATCCGCTGGGATCAGTTGCTCGATGCTGGATCAGAAGCCAACGCCCGCGCCCGCGGCACGCTGCGTCTGGAAGGCAAAGACTACATCGTGCAGGACGGCGACGTGATGCACATCCGGCACAGCGGATAAAAACCAGTTCCCGGATCTCAGTTCACAGTTCCCAGTGTTCAGATGTCACATCTTCCTTGTGGCCAGAGTGTCATTATTTGTTATGGGACAGTCCTACCGAGAACTGATTGCCTGGCAGAAAGCCATGGATTTTGTGATGGCGTTCTACGGTACTACAAAGGCATTCCCGCGCGATGAACTCTACGGCCTCGCCAGTCAGTTGAGAAGATCGGCGGTATTGATTCCAACCAACATTGCGGAAGGGCAAGCGCGGTTCTCACCGCAAGAGTTCTTCTTTTTTCTGGCTCGTGCCCGAGGCTCGCTGGTTGAAGTAGAGACGCAGTTGCTCATCGCTCAAAATCTCAACTATTTTACTGCTGAGCAGGGCAAGCTGCTACTGGACAAGGCCGCCGAACTGGGGAAAATTCTAAACGGCCTCATCGCGTCAATAAGGCCAGCCGCCTGAGAACTGAGAACCGGGAACGGAGAACTGATATCATCCTCCGCGCATGCATCCCATCGTTCTCAGCCTTCTTCTAGGTCTTACCGCAGCTGCGGCCAATGTATTTGGCGGCGCGATTATTGTCCAGAAGAACTGGGACCGCTCTTATCTCAGATATTTTATTGCACTGGGCGCCGGATTCATGCTGGCCACGGCAATCGTCGAAGTTTTTCCGGCTGCAATAGAACTACGCGGCAAGAGCGCGGCGTTCTTAGTTCTCGTGGGCTACCTCATCATTCATTTCTTCGAGCACACGGTCACACCGCATTTCCATTTCGGAGAAGAAACCCACAAAGACCAATTGGTTCATACCCACAAGGGATATTCGATTCTGCTCGGTCTGACCATCCACACTTTTTTTGACGGCATCGCGATTACCGCGGGCTTTCTGGTTTCCAACTGGCTGGGATGGATCATTTTCCTTGCGATTTTCCTGCACAAGATTCCTGAGGGGTTCACCATCACTTCGGTGATGCTGGCCAGCGGCCAAAGCCGCGGTGTGGCGTGGGGTGCTTCTATGCTACTGGGTGCCGCAACCTTTGCGGGAGTACTGACCATGGCCCTGTTCAAGCACCAAGTGAGCTATGGATTGCCCCTGGCGGCGGGAGTGACGATTTACGTCGCGGCCTCTGACCTTATTCCGGAAGTAAACCGCGAGCCGGGGGCGAAGATGGCTCTGGTAGTTTTTCTAGGGGTTGGATGTCTGTTTCTGCTGGATCAATTCTTCCACCTGCACTAAGCCTTACTCCACCGTGTGTTTCGCCGTGTAGCCTTCGCGCGCGATCACCAGGTATTTCACATCTTTCCCCTTCTGATCTTTAATCTTGAGGGGACCTCCATCGGGCGCAACCACCTCGACTTTTAGCTTGCGGTAGGTGCCGTCCAGTTTGGGATTGGTGGGGTGGTAAGCAATGGTGTACCGATGACGTATGTCACCACCGATCTCATGAAATATCTCCGGGAACTCGGCCTGGAATCGCGGAAAGTAGGCCCGGCCGCCGGTCAAGCGGGCAAAGGCGTTCATTTCGTTGTCGGCCTGCAGGTAATCCATTTCACCCACCGGGATCCCCATTCCGTGCGGCGCCGCCATGCCGTGCGATTCGAAATATTCCCGGACTTGCCATCCCACGCTGACCGGAAAAATCGTGACATCCTTTGTAGCTTTGATCTTTTTCATGATCTGATCGAGATTCAGCTTGCTGAAGGTGTCGACGCCGGTAGTAACTAAAATGATGTATTTGTGGCCTTCGATCCGGTCCACCCGGTCGAGTGTGTCATAAAGCGCGTCGAAGAGGTTGGTTTCCGTGAAGCCTGGAATTCGCAACTGATTCAGCGCGCCGAAGGCCTCTTGCTTGTTCTGGGTGAAGTCCGCCAGAATATAGTCCCGCATATCGTAGGAAATCACTGCCAGCCAATCATCCTTCTTGAGGGTACTTACGAATGAATAGGACGCTTGCAGAATGTCACCCATGAAGAAATAATCTCCAGCCGCAAACTCGACCAATAAAACAGCCGTGATCGGCGCTTCCGAGATATCGAAGTTGCTGATCTTCTGGGGGACGCCATCTTCGGAAACGCGGAAGTTTTCTTGTTTCAAATTGGAGATGAACTGCCCATCTTTCGTCGTAACCATGACCGGGACTTCTACTACCGGCACGGTGACGTGAATGGAATAATCCGGCATGCCCTCGATCTTCTTTGGCTTCTCTGGCGGCGGAGGGGGCGGTTCGTCTTTTTTCTTGGGGATGGCATAGGGGCCGACGTCGCTTTGTGGGCCTCCAGCCGCTGCAGGAGGTTCTGTCTGCTGGTCTTTGGCAGGTGCCGAGGACCCTTGATCTTGTGCCGCGGCGAGACCCGCGAAGCTGCCCAAGACCAGAATCAGCAAGGAGATACGCCAAAGTTGCCGGATCGGAATACGCCTAAAGGCCTGGCCAAACTGTTGCTGACCCTGCCCAAACGGGGATGAAATCATTTGAAGTCCTCGGAAAACCTTATGCTACTATAGACGCAGAGCTTCGCGATTGGGATGTTTTGCTCGGCTTTGATTGAACCCTCTCCTTCCCGGCAAATCGCGTACAAAGCGCGAAGTGTGATTCCGTGGTTAGAGGACCAGTTGGCGGTTCTCGGGGGAATTTGTGGGTAAAACTGTGGTTCGACCTGTAATGAGACGAGCGATTCTAGCCCTGTTTGTTCTCAGCTTTCCGCTGTCTTCTGCAATCCAAGCGCAAACTCCGAAGCCCGTCGAAACCATTCCGATCGAGCAAATTCACGCTGGCATGAAAGGCGTGGCTTATACCGTATTTCAGGGCACGAAGCCAGAGCCTATGGACGTCGAGGTGCTCGGCATCCTCAAGAATGCGGATGGCCCCAAGGGCGATGTGATCCTGGTTCGTCTCGGCGGAGCGAAGGCGGAATACACCGGCGTGGTTGCCGGCATGAGTGGCAGCCCGGTGTATCTGGATGGCAAGCTGGCGGGCGCACTCGCCTTCCGCATCGGCGAATTCTCGAAAGAGCCGATCGCCGGCGTTACCCCGATTGCGGAGATGCTGGAGATCAGCGCTCTCGATCGAACTCCGGCTTCTGCGCCAATCGAAGCCACTTCCGCGGCACACTCGCCAAACAAGACTGCGAGTCCGGGGGTCGTCAATCTACCGTCCCAACAGGCAGCCTTCACGAACTATCTCAAGCCCATCGAAACCCCACTGGTGTTCAACGGATTCTCCGAAGACACAGTACAGCGCTTCGCTTCCCAATTCTCCTCTGCCGGAATCGTCCCGGTGATGGGCGCTGGCTCGGTCAGCGACGCCAAGCAGCCGGAGCCCATGGAACCTGGCTCGGCCGTGAGCGCCATTCTGGTTCAAGGCGACATGAACATTGTCGCGACCTGCACCGTCACTTACATGGACGCGCAACACTTGCTGGCTTGCGGCCATCCGCTGATGCAATTCGGCATGGTCGACTTGCCTATGACCAAGGCAACCGTGCTCGCAACGTTGCCCTCGCCGCTCAACGCCTTCAAAATCGTGAATGCA
Organism: Terriglobales bacterium; assembly: GCA_049585795.1. GTDB lineage: Bacteria > Acidobacteriota > Terriglobia > Terriglobales > Acidobacteriaceae > JABDBE01. Next base: position 164,717 of record JBAVAQ010000021.1, read on the forward strand.
ACCGAAACCGTCGGCGCATTCGTGCAAGACCGCCACAACGGCATTTTGGGCGAGTTCGGCAAGAAGCCGGAAATGATTCCGGTCACACTCACCATCCACGGCGAATCCGCCGACAAGCAGTTTCACTACGAGGTTCTCAACAACGCGCGCCTCAGCCCAATAGCGATGATGGCCACGGTGTTCAACGCGCTGCACGGTGTGAATGAATACGGCGAAGAAACCACTTACCGCATGAACGGACGCATTAGCGTCGACGGATACCCGGATGTCACGTTGCAAGACATGTTCGCCGCAGCCGATGGCGGACAACCGGGCGCAATGCTGGCCGCCATGTCGCTGGGCGACCGGTTCAGCCGCATCTTCGATAACCCTTACAGCGTGCCCGCCATTCATGGCGTGCAGTTGGATTTCGACGTGGTTCGCGAACGGCGCTGGGCGCGGCTGGAAAGCGCCCGCACAGACATTACTGAAGCCCGTCCAGGCGACGACATTACCATTGAAGCCATGCTTCGGCCGTATCGCGGAGAAGGCGTGGTGCAACACATTCCCATCCACATTCCGACGTCTACGTCCAAAGGACCGCTGCGCATTTTGGTCAGCGACGGCGACACGCTTGACCATCTCCAGCGCGGCTCGTCGTTGCTGGGACGCAAACTGGACCTTGCCGCAACCATCGCGTTCCTCAATAAGGAGCACGTGAACAACCGGGTCTACGTTTCACTGCTCGAAGCCGATCCCGAAGCTATGATTGCCGACAAGGTCATGCCCACGCTGCCGCTCTCCATCATGAACGTGATGGATGGCATGCGCGGTACGCAGGATATGGTGGTTTCGAGCGAGTCCTCAGTGAACGAAGCCGCCACTGGCCCGCTCGACTACGTAGTCGCTGGCGCGCAAGTGCTGACCATCACCATCAAGTGACTTTGTGAATGGACGCGGGCGCACTCGCCTGCGAAGCTCCACAGCCCAAACCGACCCACTAGCTGATTCCATCGTTTGTGCGTAATCGGCTCCCCACACATGGCATAATGGCCCGGCGTGAATGCCGTGTGCCTGATTCGAATCTGCTCGCTCTTCCTGATTACCGTATTTGCGATGCTGCTGGCGGCGGTTGGATCCAACCAGCAATCCCTGCCTAAACAAGACGACCGTTCCTTTCTGATTCAGCTTGGCTACACAAAGCTGGACTTGCCCGCTCTCAACCTGACGACTTGTATGGCTGTATTTCCCGATGGTCGTTTCCACATGGAGAAAAGCTGGCAAACATCGACGATCGAGGTTTCAGGATCAGAGACTTTTGAAGCCTCGCTTTCGCAAACCAGTCTTAAGACTCTTCTTGCGATCCTGGTAGCAGACGATTTTAAGATTCTCGGGCGGCTCGACGAGCCAGGTGCAATAGCGATCTCTCAGGGACAACTGATCTGGGCCATGGTTCCAAGACCAGAAGCAAACCAGACTTTTTTTCTGGTGGGTCTTGAGGGGTCGGCTAAACAAAATCCGAGACCGTTGCCGCAAAGCGTCGGTCCTTTGATTACGTGGATCCAGGCAGTCACGAAGAACGTGAGGAAGGAAAAGCTTTCTCCGGTCAAAGGGGCAAAGTCGGTGAATTGCTGGCTGCACAGTCCTTTCACGACATTCGCGAAGAATCTCTCGCGTACACCCCCGCGCACCGGCGAGGCGGCCATGGACGGGACGAAGGCTGATGGACCCGGAACCAAAGAACCGTCTCGACCGGTCGGCACCGACGATAACACGTCTTTTGAACCGGCAAAGGCCTTCGTGGACTTGAGTCCGGCGGAGCTGGTGCGAGCCATCCCAGAATTACAGGGATTCAAGCCTGCAAGCGACCAGGAAGATCTAAACAACATTCTTGAAAAGCTTGGCAATAAGACCGAAGACCTGTTTAGAAAGATGCCAAACTTGATTTCGCATGAGGAAGTCATTCAGATGCGACGCGGCAGTCAACCGATCCGACAAGAATTTGAGTACCTCATTCTCTCCCACCGGACTCAGAATGCCGTGACGCTCGATGAGTATCGAGTGGATCTGGTGACTAAGAAGCAACTGTCCAGCGAGTCTCACAACCCAGCCCTCCAGCCTGCCGGCTCTGCCGCATCAACTGCAGAAGACCTGAGACGACGGAGTGCCGAGGCCAGCGGCCGAAACGCGGCAGCTCCGCCGTTGAGCGAAGGGTTTGCCAGCAAGTGGGTGCATTTTTATCCGTCGAACAGATCGGAATCCGTATTCAGGTACCTTGGACAGCAGCATATCGAAAACCATGACACTTTCGTGATCGCGTTTGCGCAAAAGCCCGGCCAGGTTCGGTCGCCCGGCGAACTTCTTTTTCAAGGGCGTTCGATTCCACTTTATTACCAGGGCATTGCATGGGTGGATGAATCCGATTTCCGGATCGTGCACTTGCGCACGGATCTCTTAGGGCCGCTAAAAGATGTTCCTCTGCAGGAACTCACTGCGGAGGTCGACTTTGCAGAGACAAAAGTGGCGCAGACTGCCTCGTCTTTGTGGCTTCCGCATAAGGTGATCGTCACGCCCAAGATCAGCGGTCAGGTTTTCGAGGAGGAGCATCTCTATTCAGACTACCGGATTTATCAGGTCGAATCGAAGATTGTGCTTGCGCCATGACAACGTGGGGGGGCAGGAGTGTCCCCCCTCACTCAGGTCACCAATTTGAATTCGCCTTCATCGTGTGGTTCTTATCCGCTTCTTTTGCGATCGGTCCTCGCCACAAAAAATGCCCTTGCATAAATCGCAAGATTGAATAGGCAGATACCCACGCCCGCAATCGTAAGCAATCTATCAGAAACATCTGGATAAACTATCTTGTCCAGATAATGCAATAGGAAGCCACCCTGGTAAGGCGCGACGCCAGCCTTCAACTCCAGCCAGTTCTCGAGCAGCGTTAAGGGGCAAGGCCAGGGAAGGAGTTCGACCAGGATTCCCCAGACTAAACATGCGATATGGAACCACCGCAACGTTGGGTGCGAGCGGGCAACGAGGGCTCCGCAGACCACCCACAAGATGAAGACGAGGTGCAGAGCTAAAATGCAGGTCGCCAGCGCAGAATAGATATGGGTCGGCAAAACTGCGGTATTCGTAAGATCGACCACACTCAAGAGTACCTCCGGTCGGCCCGGCTGAAGAATTGACGTTGACCGATTGCTGTATCAGACGGTCAGTCATTACCGCCTGGGTGGGATTGAGAGTACAGCGAATACTGTATTCGTTTCTTTCGGTAAGCTTTTTCCGCGCCGTCTGCACGGTGCTTTACCATGGGTTTCGCCGGAGAACTTCTTCTGGAGGCATCCCTCGTCGCCGTAACCGCCTCTTAAGCGTCAGGACTGCCAAAACTAACCAGGCAGCAGGAGTTCTGCCCTCCCACACCCGCGGTGCTCAAGGACATTCTCCGGGCCCGGTCCAAAATCCGCAGTTCTTCAGAGGAGGTTGTCATGCTGGAAAGATGGGCAGTAGGTGTCGTGTTGTGCGGGCTTTTGCTGGGCGGAACGCTGTTCGCGCAACAAAACTCCATGGAAAAATCTCAACAGAGCACGCTGAGCTCTGCTGATCGAAGTTTCATCACCAACGCCGCCGAGGCGAATCTGGCTGAGATCGATGCGGCAAAGCTCGTGGACCAAAAATCCACTGATCCCGCGGCGAAAGACTTCGCCAATCGCATGGTAAAGGACCACACCCAAGCCAACCAAGAACTGGCTGCGATCGCGAAGACAAATGGAGTGACTGTGCCAACTCAAGCAGGTGCCACCGAGCAACATCAGATCGACGAGTTGCAGAAGCTCTCAGGCGCCAAGCTGAATGACACATACTTGCACAACGAACTGGAAGGCCACAAGCAGGTGATCTCTGAGTTCGAACAGGAAGTCGAGCAGGGGCAGGATCAGGCGGTAAAGAATTACGCCGCTCAGACGCTGCCCACGTTGCAAGACCATATCAGAATCGCCGAGGATGTGGCTGGCAAGATGGGCATGTCCGGCAAAGTGGGTCTTAGCGACGAAGCCAAGGCGATCGCAGTAAAATAGACGCGCGTACACCTGGGGTAAGACGTAATCTGCAAATAGTGTGTCTGCCGGGGAAGAATAGCTAAAATTGGCCAGGAGCGTATGGGATCTCATATGCTCCCGGCCCCAACGCAAGAAGTAAAAAGTACAAGGTGAGAACCATGAAATCCCAGATCAAACTTGGCACTGTTTTTGGAGTCGAGCTGGGGCTGCACTATAGCTGGCTCGTGATCGCGCTTTTGATAACGTTTTCGCTGGCACAGCAGTTTCACGCCGTAAATCGCGATTGGAGTGAAACGCTGGTTTGGAGCACAGCCATTCTCACCGGTGTGCTTTTCTTTGCCTGTCTGTTTGCCCACGAGTTGTCGCATGCGCTGGTCGCTAGAGCTCGCGGACTGCCAATCCATAAGATTACCTTATTTCTGCTGGGCGGCGTCGCCCAGATGGAAAAGGAAGCGGCAGATCCAAAGACTGAGTTTTGGATGGCCATCGTGGGACCGATTACCAGCGCCGTCTTAGGCCTTATCCTGCTGGCGCTGGCCATTGCCGCCGGCTGGGCTCCGACTCGCTCGCCGCTGACGCCCGGAACAGCGCTGCTGGTTTGGCTCGGCTACATCAACCTCGCGCTGGCTGCGTTCAACATGATTCCGGGTTTCCCACTGGACGGAGGGCGCGTTCTGAGGGCGTTCTTATGGTGGTCGACGCATGATGTCCAGCGCGCCACTCGCGCCGCGGTGCGCGTGGGGCAAGTGATCGCCGTCATTTTTATTGCGTTCGGCGTTTTTCGCTTCTTCGCCGGAGCCGGGCTCGGAGGACTCTGGCTTGCCTTCATCGGCTGGTTCCTGTTGCAAGCGGCAACCGCAACCGATCTGCAGGCTCGCGCTGGGAAACTGCTTAGCGGTCTGCGGGTGAAAGACCTGATGTCAACCGACTTCGCCACTGTGAATCCCAACGCTTCGCTGCAGGAGGTGGTAGAGGAACAATTCATGCGCACCGGAAGGAGATGCTGCCTAGTAGTAGACAACGGCCACATGCTCGGGCTGATTACGCCGAACGAAATTCGCGGCATCGACCCGAAGACTTGGCCGTCGAAACGTGTTGCCGACGTTATGCGCGCCGCCGACAAAGTGCATTTCGTCTCGCCTGAAATGCCCGACTGGAGGTGCTTGAAACCATGGGCCGCGAAAATGTTCATCAGCTTCCCGTGCTGTCCAATGGCCGGCTTGAAGGGATCGTTACTCGCGCCCATATCCTGCAGGTACTGCGGTCGCGCTCCGAGCTTTCGAAGGCGACTACAAATCTGCCCCGGGCAGCTTGAGAGAGCTCTGCAGAAATTATGCCGGTGACCGTGCCGCATCTCGTTAGCTTCCAAAAAATCAAAAATAAAGTTGAGTGGGAAACGTATTCCTCAAGTCTCGCATCACAGGTTCTGATCGGAATGTTTCGTTGATACGAACATCCACATCACTCAGATAAGCGGTGCGCTCCGCGGCTACGACTGCCCTTAAACGACACAGGTACGACTCTGATGTCAGGCTTTCTGACGAATTGCGTCTTTTGCGACAAGATCACAGTCGTCATCTGCCACGCTTTCATCTTCGTTCTTCTAGCATGGGTGGTATGGCCGGTCCGAGCCCGCTGCCAGGACGTTTCCGATGTTCATATAGCGCCTCGCTCAGCTCCCGCTTGGGCCAGTCATAAACCGAATAGCTCCCCTTCTAGCTCCATGAAAACGTTCAAGAGCGGGGCCGATCTTGTGCTGGTTCCGGTCACGGTGACCGATCCGATGGATCGATTGGTTACGGGGCTGGACAAAGAAAACTTCAATGTCTATCAGGACAACAAGAAAGAGGAAATCCAGAATTTGTCGAATGACGACGCTCCGGTTTCCGTTGGAATCATTCTGGACATCAGCGGAAGCATGGCAGACAAGGTTGACCAAGCCCGAAACGCGCTCATTGAGTTCCTAAATGTCGGAAATCCACAAGACGAATTTTTCCTTGTCACGTTCTCGGATCGCCCCCAACTAGCCTCGGGATTTACCAGCCGCACGCAGGATATCGAAAGCCAGTTGGTGTTCGCCCAGCCCCGCGGTCGCACCGCCCTGCTGGACGCGATTTATCTGGGCCTGAACCAGATGCGCAAGGCCCACAATGCGCGCAAAGCATTACTGATCATCTCTGACGGAGGCGACAATCACAGCCGCTATTCCGAATCCGAGGTCAAATCCACAGTACAGGAATCCGATGTGCAGATCTTTGGTATCGGATTATTTGATGTGTATCCGAGAACGCCGGAGGAGCAGTTGGGGCCAGAGCTGCTTGATGAAATTACCGATGTGACCGGAGGGCGGACGTTCACCATTTCCGACCCAAATGACTTGGCAGATGTCGCGAGCAAAATTGGCATCGCCCTTCGCGATGAATATGTGATCGCTTATCGGCCAATCACCAAGCCCCTCGACGGCAAATGGCACAAAATCAAAGTAAAGTTACTTCCGCCCAAAGGTCTTCCAGTTTTGCACATTATGGCAAGAGCTGGCTACTACGCTCCTTCGGAGTGAAATGGGTATTTAGAGCAGAAAGAAAAACATGGCTGGCCAAGCCATGTTTGGATGTTCGATACTCGGCCGCGCGCTCCGGGTGACGGTGTCGTTCCCCTCGGTCATCAACGAACCCGGAGCCGTGGGTCAGGAAGCGCTGATTTGAATACTTTCGGCCAAATTGCCCTCGGACGTTGGAACAAAGCGGACGGTGGCCTGCTTGTGACTCTCGGTGGCTAATTCGTTCGTCTCGATCTTCTTGTCGGAAAGTTCAACCTGCGTCTTCTTGGTCAACTTGAAATCATAGGGAACACCATTGGAACCGACGAGCGTAACCTCTTTGTCGGTGGGATCGACGACTGAGATGCTACCGCTAAGGTTTTCGGGCGCCGCCAGAGCATGGTTTGCCGGTGACTTCGCTGCACTGTTGGTGGTTGTGGTTTTGGTCTTCATGCTTGTCTTAGTGCTGGTTTTGGCCGTGCTGTCGTTCGATCCAGGAACCGCGACGGCTAGAGATATGCCTCCGGCCAACACAACCGCGAAAAGCATTGCAAAAATCCTGCTTACTCTCTGCATGTCAAAGTACCTCCTGCTTGCTGGTTAGTTGTCGAAAACCGATTGGCAAGAAACGTTCCTGTGGCCTGTAGGGATTCGGCGGCACAGGGGAGAACAAGACCGCCATCCCTACAGACCCTTGGAACGCCAAGCCATCGGCAACTGATGCAGCCCACCACGCACAGTTACGCGACGCGCTTGGATTCGCCAGGCGGTGCGACTGGGGATGCTGATTGTGCCCTTTGTTTCTTTCCAGAGCGCATCATCAGCGCGCTTGCCACGTACCAGGCCACAAGGGCCGATGCGAGGAGAAAATATCCCGCCAGTATGCGCAGCCAATTCATTCCCGCCAGTTCAGCGACCGCCTCGAAGCTAGAACCGATCGCGAGAAATGCCAGGACTGTGGTCACTCCCATGTTTTCCCGCGAGGCGGCAGTGATCGCCCAGGTGATCGCAGCCACCGCGATGAACCAAAATCCCAGCTCGGGGAAAGCCCCCGTAGGACGAACCACTCGGCCGCTGGCATATAGGATCTCTAAGATCCCGTAGGCGGTAAAGAACGAACCCCACGTGCCATGCATGGCCACGGCCACCGCGTCCCGCGTCTGAAACCCCCAGGTACAGGCGTAGAACTGCGCCAACCCTCCGAAAATCAGCACCAGCGGAAACAGCACGATCGCGCTCTGCGCATTCCCATACCAGTGCGCCATCCGGGTTGCCACTATGAATGTCGCTGCCGCAAAGGCGTACATCCCAAGAATTGACGGCAGCGCAATATACGGCGAGCGTCGCACAACATTCTCTTCCTGCGGCGACACCTGCATCGAAACGACCGAACCTGTCATCTCCAACTCCTTCCTGTTCCTGCTATGAATCCAGTTTGCGGGTTGGGAACCGATGAGAGGTAGGTCTGTGAGGCTATTCGATACCTCCACATCGGGAGCCTTCCCTTATCGGGTCGGATTGGTGGGCACAGTCTCAAGCCGCTTTCGAGCGGCACGTTCTCCCTGTTCACGGAGCCGGTGTTAATCGTGTCGCAACCCGACCCACTCGTTAGCCTCATTAAGATAGATTCGTCATCGAGAGATTTTCGTTGTATCGTGAAATGAGATAAAGGCCGGATGCCCGAATCGTGCGTCGGACTTGCACAGCGGTGAGTCAAAAGAAGCAGAATCAAGACTGCCTGAGTTGCGCCGGACTGTCACTATCCTTCCAGACCAAGCCAGTTTCTTGGGCCAACCCATTCGCCGTAGGCATCATCCGATTACATGGGTTGCTCGATCAGAGCAGACTCAGACGTGGGCGGTCGAGTGCCACTTACCCGAAACTTCGACTTCAAGTTCGCCCTTCTTGTGATCCTGTGTGCGGCGCTCGCATTCTTCTTTCCGGCCATGCGCGGCTCCTATTCCGCGGTTCACGGGCCCGTAACCGCATTGCGCTCCGTGCGCGAAAGAGTCAGACTTCGGTTGGTATTGGCTTTGGCGGTTCTACACATGTGGGGCTACCGCCTTCTGATGAGCTGCGTTTCCCTCCTGCGCGCGACATGGGGCGCCATTTCCCTGGCATACGATCCTCCGCACGGGACTTCTGCCCTTCGCTGCTGAAGTCCCACATCTTTTGACGTTGCGCGTTCCCTGAGCCCGAAAGCCAAATAGCAAATCAAGCGCACAATACGGTCCCTCGATTGGCGATACGTGACCTTTGACGGGGAGACGATATATGACTTCGAAATTTGTTTTATGCGCGGTATTGACAGTTCTCTGTTCAGCAGTTTGGGCTGAGGCTGCGCCCGAAGAGACCGCGTCAGCGACCGGAATTCCGGTAAACCTGGTAGTCACCGCGGAAGCGCGACATGGCGACAGCGTGCCGGTGATCAATCGTGAGGACGTGATGGTTTATCAGAATCGCGATCGTGCCGAGGTTACCGGTTGGGCTCCGGCGCAAGAAGAACGGGCCGGCCTTGAACTCTTCGTCCTGATCGACGACAGCTCCAACGTCAGTCTTGGATCGCAGATCGAGGATCTTCGGGAGTTCATTAATTCGCAGCCAGCGAGCACTAAAATCGGTGTCGCTTACATGCAAAATGGCATGGCACAGGTTCTACAAAACCTGACCGCTGACCATTCCCAGGCAGCCAAAGCGCTGCGCCTGCCGCTGGGCATGCCGGGCGTGAATTCCAGTCCGTACTTTTCGCTAGCTGATTTGATCAAGCGTTGGCCCGCAAGCGGCTCCCGTCGCGAGGTACTGATGGTCTCGGATGGTGTCGATCGCTTTTGGGGCAGCGGTCCGGATGACCCTTATATCGCATCAGTAATTGAGCAGGCTCAACGGGCGGGCATCATTGTCTTTGTCATCTACACACCAGGTGTAGGTCACTACGGCGTCAGCTTCTGGCGGATCTGGTGGGGTCAAAATTATCTTTCTCGCGTTGCCGACGAAACCGGGGGCGAATCGTATTCCATTGGATTCTACGGTGCTCCAGTGTCGTTCGTTCCTTACTTGGACGGAGTGTCGCGCCGCTTGAGTCATCAGTACTGGTTAACATTTATTGCCGCACCCGGGAAAAAAGCTGGGATGCAGCGGGTAAGAGTCACAACTGAAGTACCGAATGTGGATCTGGTCAGCGCGGACAGTATCTATGTTCCCGCCGAATCGAAGTGAGCGGGTTACGTTTTGCGCCTCCAAGAAAGGCAGCTATGTTGCATCGTTTAGCAATCACCATCGCTGGATGCATTTTTCTTTTCTTTGGTCCAGCGGCGCTGGCTGAGGACACCGCCGCCTCCAGCAATTCAGTTTCTCCTACTGTTAAGACTTACCACGATGGCAGTATTCGGGATATCGACGCAATCGGAAACCGGAACGTAGGCTGCGGGCGCGGTATAGGCAACTGGTACAGCATCGAAAAGCAGATCGCCATGGGCAAGACTTATGCGCAGCAGGTGGAATCCACATCGAAACTTGTCACTGACCCAGTCATCACTGAATACATCAATCGCGTCGGACAGAACCTGGTGCGCAACTCTGACGCGGAGGTGCCTTTCACCATCAAAGTTATCGATACTGATGACATCAACGCGTTCGCCCTGCCAGGGGGATTCTTTTATGTAGATTCGGGCTTGATCCTGGCAGCGGATAGCGAAGCCGAACTCGCCGGCGTCATGGCTCACGAGATCGCCCATGTCGCGGCCTGCCACGCGGCCCGCGAGAATACCCGCAGCCAGCTCATGAATTTGGCCTCCATCCCCCTGATCTTCGTCGGTGGACCGATCGGGTACGCGGGATACGAGGCGGCAGGCTTAGCCCTGCCCATGGCCTTTCTAACATTTTCGCGCGGTTTCGAGTCTGACGCGGACTACCTGGGCGTCCAGTACATGTACAAGGCGGGATACGATCCGCAGGCATTTACCGCCTTCTTCGAGAAAATAGAGGCGCTCGAGAAACACAAGCCAGGCACGATCGCCAAGGCCTTCGCCACTCATCCCCAAACGCCTGAGCGCATTGAGAAGACACAGGAGGAAATCAACACTCTGCTGCCGCCGAGAGCGGAGTATAAGCTGGACACGTCCGAGTTCGAGAACGTGAAGGCGCGTCTCGCGCAGCTCGAGAACCGCCATAAAGTAGACAACCCCGGCCAGGAGAACCGCCCCACCCTTCGGCGTGCCGAACATACCACGAATGACGGCGGCGACAAGGGCGATGACGACGACGGTCCTCCGACGCTGAAACGACGCGACCCGAATGATTAAGAAAGTTGCTTCTGGAGCCGTCAATCCTGAGGCCGGACTTGGAATCTCAGAGAATTCTAGGCAGCGTAGACACTCCGGTTTGCTTCGGTTAGAGCTGACGCGCGGGACATCGGCATAGCAACGCTGACGGAGGTCCCTGTCCCGTTTGACTGAATTTCGAGTCGCCCGCCCAATTCGCGAACTCGCTCGCGCATGCCAGCGATTCCCACTCCTGCGCTTCCGCCCGATTCGAGTACCTGCTGCAGGCGCTCTTCGGGGATTCCATTCCCGTTGTCAGTCACCTCAAGATTAAGTAGATCATTTTCCCGGCGAAGCCTGACGCTAGCCGCGGATGCACCGGAGTAGCGATGGACGTTTGTGAGGCTCTCCTGTAACACTCGAAATAACACCAGCTCACAATTTCGATGCGGACGCTCCATTTTCTCCGGGAGATCACAGGCAACTTGAATCCCGCTGCGCTTGGCAAAGCCCTCTACAAACCACCTCGCGGCGGAAACAATGCCAGCTTCATCGAGCAGCGGTGGATGGAGTAAGTAGGACGTAGTGCGTATTTCCTGCAAAGCTTCGTCGGCTAGAGCACTGAGGTCGTCGACCAGGCTTGAAAGTTCCGGCACGCGCGCAGCAAACCGCTGGAGCAATGCTAAGGTCATTTTCAATGCGGCCAGCGTCTGCCCAGTCGTGTCGTGCAGATCGCGGGCGATGTGACGGCGCTCTTCATCCCGAAGGGTCATCAGCCGTACCGATAAATTGCGCAATCGCGCTTCCGCTTCTTTGCGTCCTTTGACTTCCGACTCCAGTTCGCGCATCGCTTGTGAAAGCTCGATGGTGCGCTCTACCACTCGCCCCTCCAATTCGTCGTGAGCCTCCCGAAGCTTCTGTTCTGCCTTTGTCCGCTCGTTCGTTTCCACCGTGAGTGCTACAACTGCGTCGTTCAGCCGCAGTTGTTTCCTGCGGTTGGCTTCCCCGAGCCAGATGAGAACGGCCGAGACCAGAAAGAAACCAATCACGGCATGAATCTCTGAATGCGGAATGGTCAAGGAATGACGCGGATCAACGAACCAATAAAAAATTGCCCCGAAACTAATCAGGCCACACAAGACGGCGGGAACTAAACCACATACCAGAGCGCAGAACGCCACCGCCATATATACAGTCGAGTAGAAAGCAACATGACCGAGGACGGGATCGAGAAACCAACGAAGCAATATTGCGATAGCCGCAGTCGCAATCGCGATGGCATAGCGGTTAAACACATCTTGGCGTTGTAAGGGAGACAGAACCGCAAAGACACGTCGTGGTAGCAAACCTGCCATACCAGCTTCCTCGTAGGGCGCTCGGGAGGAACCGCTGCCGTTAAACCAGAACTGTTAAGAATTTAGCACAAAAGTCAGAGCGCACTAATAAAATCGTCCCTGGATTTTACCGTGATCTCACGGCACCCAGGCGGCCAGGTTTACTTCTCGATATTTCGGCTCGCTGGGTTCTTCGGTCTGAACTTTAGAAGGCGTGCTTTGCTCGTAGCCTTCGACGATATAGCAAATCGCACGATCAAAGAATTGATTTATAAGCCAAAGCAGTTCCATCTCTCCATAGAGCTCCACCGGAGTGCGAGGGAATCCCTGCTTCTGCAGGAAGCTCCAAATATGCTCTTTAGTGAATGTCATAGCCCAGCAGACATCGGCAAGGCGCACATCCTGACTGGCTCGCGCCGCACCCAACTCGCGGTAGCAGGCTTCAATATCGCTGCCCGTCTTGTTCAGCAGCCATTCGCTTAAATGTTGAAGAAGCCCTTGCGTCCAGGATTGAACCTCAATTTCCGGTATTTTACGGATGCTGCTCGTACGAGGCGAGGTGCGAATCTGCTGTGTTAGATTTTTCGCGATTTCCGCAGAATGCCTTTCGATGAGACGAACCAACCTAAGCCCAATCATGCTCGCCCCCGCACCCGAGCAATGTCGATTTCTTTACTGCATGCTCGTGGCTTGCCTCTTCGAAGAGGTTCCTCTTTTGTCAATTGGTCAAAAGCCCCCTACATAACTAGATTCAGTCAGAGGAGCTTTTCGTTGTATGGCCGAGGCATAAATTGGCTGCCTGCCGCAAAATGGCCAACTCTTGGATGGTCCGATTCATCTCTCGAACATCGACGTCCTGGCGCCTTGGCCAGCACGTTATCGTGAGCGCTCCGGTGCGGCGCGTGAGGTTACGCCCGGAGCATGCGTGATCAGATTTCGAACACTTTTTGCCAGTTCGACGACTTCTCCTTCGCCTTTGAGTTCGAAATCGATCAGGTAGTTTCCAGACGCCGCGTGATCCACGGCCTCTTTTAGGTCAAGCAACGGTTTCACCACCTGGCGAGGCAGCACGAAACTGATCCAGACACTCAACAAGACGGTGAGCGCGGACACTATGCTAAGCACCCATTCCGCGCGATGCAGCAGATTTCGCGCTTGATGGTGGTCTCGTTCCACTCGATCCCAGCCTCGGTTCTCCAGTTCCGATGCTCGTTGCAGGACCTGCTGGCTTGAGGCCTGGAGACCGGGAGATACCTCGCGCAAAATGGGATCGCCTGCTTCCAGGGTCCTTGTGATCTGGAGGTCGAGCGAATCAGCCTGGCTGCGAAGATCGGCGATGAGCTGGGCTCGAGTCTTGTGCCTGGCTTGTATCAAAAGCTCATTCAAATCCTTCTCGTAGGCTTGCACTACTTCGCTAGTTCTTCCTGTGGGACTGCCTTCTGGTGTTTCAGTCAGCGATACGGCCTCGGCAAATTGCTGGCCGTACAGATTCACATTTTCCAGAGCCTGCTGGGTGACGGGCTGCTCTGCCGACGCAAGATCACTGATCTTTCCCAATGCCTGCTTTACCCGCATGAGTGACTCTTCGTTTGCCTTAAGGTATTCGGGATCACGAAGCAGGAAGTAGTTTCGCTCGCCGCGCCGGGCATCAAGCATGTCAACCGATGCCTTCTCCGCAAGTCTTGCTACCGGAGCGTCTATGCTGACTATGCGGTCTACAATTACGCCCATGCTGTACAGGTAGTAAACCGCAAGAAAAATCACGGGTACAAGAATCAATCTTACGATGGCCAGACTATAAGCGACTCTACGACGCAGGGACCTGCCGGGAGCCACGATCTTGAACGATTTCCGCAACCCTAGTTCCACGGATTTCCCTCACCGGCTTTCGCTTCATGCGTGTCGCAGGGGAGCAACCGACTTTTTTCTCGACTGCGTTTCATTGAATCACCCCTTCTCTGGCACGTTCTTTCCAAGAGTATAGACCTGGCAAAAGCGATCATCGTGGCAATTGACGAGGATGCGAAGAGCCACGTGCCACTCATCCCAGGTCATTTTTGGTTTTGTAAGATGCTGTCTTTGTTCGAAGAAGGGACATTCGTGAAGCGAGGGACGAACACGATCAAGGTGAATATCCGGTTGATCGCGGCTGCGATTGAACAGACTGAGAAACGTCCGTCAGCCAAGGTTCGATTCGGCGAAGACCTTCACTGCTGCCTGAACTCGGTGCGGGTCTAGATTCCTCCCTCCGCGCGAGCGCGGCATTGTGCTTTAGGTAAATTATAGAAAAAAAGATCGAAAGACTGAAAGACACCCGCGCGACTGGATAACCAGCCCACTTGCGGGCACGAAGTCATCGAGGCGTCCATTGCGGATGACCGGTAAAAAGGCCATTGGCCACTCCGATCTGATAGGCGAGCACCACTCCAAAGGCCAAGCTGACCAGGCCTGAAGCCAGCCCTAGGCGCTGCGAAAACTTCTCGTGCTTTTTGCCAAAGAAGTTGAAGGCGGAAGCGATGCTCAGCGTAATCAGCATCATCCCGCCAACCGTGCCGGCTCCGAAGACGAGCAAGTAAGCGATCGCCCAGTGGGGATTCCGGATGGTCGTGAGGATCAGCAAAGCCACTGCGGCGGATCCGGCGAGTCCATGAACAATACCCACGACCAACGGACGAAGCTGTTGATAGAGACCGATCCTGCCGAACAAGCGATCGAGCCAGGTCAGCGGGGTTTGCTCGTGGCTGTGAACATGTGTCTCCGATGAGTGTCCATGCAGGTGGCTGTGGACGTAGTCACCGTGGCTGTGGGGATGCTGGTGAATGAGATCCGTGTTTTCCTGATAAGAGTCAGAGATCGAACGCGTGGAGCGCAGAAAGCTGGCAATATTCATTACCCCAAGGACAATCAGCATCAGTCCCACGGAGAGCTCCATCGAGAGGCCGATCCGTGTGGGAATCACCACGTCAAAGAGAATGATGAGGGTGCCCACGGCAAAAATAGTCAGCGTATGCCCGATGCCCCAGAAGATGCCGGTCATCGCGGCTTTCAGAAGGTTGCGTTGGTGGCTGACGATCGTGGTGACCGCAATTACGTGGTCGGGATCGGTAGCGTGGCGCATCCCGAGGAAAAATCCTACCGCGATAATGGAAAGAAAGCTGATCATCGAGTGCGTTTTCCTGGCTTAGATTGCGGTCGCCGATCGCAACTCGTCAAGGTGCGCCGGTCAAGAAACCAGGTAGTATTCTATGTTCTCATCGGCCTTTGCGGAAAGCCTCAGAACCCGCACCCCCGGGCGAACAACCTGGATGTTACCGTACGCGGAATCCCAGTCGAATTCAACTGCCGGGGCCGCGTCCATTTTCGTGAACACTGACGCGTCGACGCAGCAAGACTCTCTGACGATCTTTCAATGCAGCGAACAGTTTGATACAGCCAATGCAAATTATGCGTTGGACCCTCCTCCGGGAAGACGCTATGTTGAAATCATCCGAAACTTCCTGGAGCTCACGAGAGGAGCCATGATGAGATCCCAACGACGTTCCTTCCCCCGCCTGGCACAGGCCTGCCCTCGCCGTTTGCGAAGCGAAACCATAGTTGATTCCCCACATCCACTAAAGGCCACCCGTGGGGAGGTTGCCAAAAAACAACTCTCCAACGAAATAGATGTGGACCTGCTGCTGCACTTTTCCCAACGGTTATATGCCCATGCTCTCACCTTGCAAGAAGTGATCAGGAACCAAGGAGAAGCAACTTACGAGGCTTTGAGACCCAGATACGACCGCCAGGCTGCACAGCAGTTTGAAGTTTTCTATCAGACTTTTAAACGGTCCTGAGGATTCCGCAAGTGTTTTTCGGGCGCGTCTTGTGAACATATTGCATCGTGAATAATCGTCTGCCCCGGGGCCCTAGACAAGCCGGATGGACAAGATGCGGTCGAAACTCGTTAACCGATTACATGACGCCGATCCTGATGTGCCGTCCGGCATCCTTGGGAGAGACGAGAACAACGTATCCTGCGAAAAGTAGGCCCGCGGTTCCCACCAAATCTCGAAACACCCTATTGTGGCTCGCGAACGTTTTCACCTCTCTGCTCGCCATCGAATACAGTTTTCCAAGAGCCATCGAGTGAATCGCTTGAAGAAGGGGATGCTCCCGCAAAATAAGTTTCGGTGGTAGGCTGTTAGGGTTTTTCGGCCAAAACTGGATGTCTGGGGAGCTTCTCATATGAACCAATTCGCAAAGCTGAACCAGCAGTACATCGGTGGAGTATGGCGAGACGGGTCGAGCAAGAAAACACTCACAGACAGCAACCCTTACAACGGAAAGCCCATTGCCGAGTTCAAGCTGGCAAGCTTGTCGGATTTGGATGAGGCTTATCGCTCGGCGTCCGCCGCCCAAAAGATATGGGCTGAGGTGAATCCGTTCGAGAAGCGCGCGATTCTCGAAAAGGCAATCACCTGGATCGAACAGAACGAGCCTGACATCACCGACATCATCATCGACGAACTGGGCGGTACCCATCTCAAAGCTTTCATCGAGATCATGCTGGTGAAGAGCTTTATCAAGGAAGCGTCCACCTATCCGCTGCGCATGACCGGCGAAATCCTGCCCTCAACAATCGATGGTAAGGAAAATCGGCTCTACCGTATTCCGGCCGGCGTGGTGGGGGTGATCAGCCCGTTTAATTTTCCGTTCAATCTGAGCATGCGGTCAGTTGCGCCGGCTCTGGCTTGTGGCAACGGCGTAGTACTGAAACCACATGACGATACTCCGATTATGGGGGGAACGCTGATCGCCAAAATCTTTGAAGAAGCGGGAATTCCCAAGGGACTGTTGAACGTGATCGTGGCTGACATTGGCGAGATCGGCGACGCGTTTGTGGAACATCCGATTCCGCGCATCATTTCCTTCACCGGCTCCGAGGCCGTGGGCCGGCATATCGGGAGAGTTGCGGGCGGAGCCTTGAAAAAAGCTATCCTCGAACTGGGTGGAAACAGCGCGCTCATCGTATTGGAAGACGCCGATCTGCAAACCGCGATTAACGCCGCCGTGTTCAGCCGCTTTGCTCATCAGGGACAGGTTTGCATGTGCGCCAACCGGATTCTCGTGCAGCACAGTGTCTATGACAAATTTCTGGACAAATTCGTAAACCAGGTTTCCAGGCTGAAAGCGGGCGATCCGCGGGATCCCCAAACCGATCTCGGTCCGCTGATCAACCAGCGGCAGACCGAATCGTTTTCCAAGCAGGTGCAGAAGGGAATTGACGAAGGCGTCCGAACTGTTCTGCGGGGGAAGATCGAGGGCAACGTCGCCTGGCCGACGATCTTTGCCCATGTGAAGCCCGATATGTGGGTCGCGCAAAACGAAATGTTTGGTCCGGCCGTTTGTGTAATGCCATTCGACACGCCCGAGGATGCGATCCGAATCGCCAATGACAGCCGCTACGGACTAAGCGGCGCGATTCATACGCAAGACGTCGAATATGGAGCCGAGTTGGCCAAACAAATCGAGTCGGGCATGGTCCACGTCAACGATGGCACGATCAATGACGATCCCCTGATTGCATTCGGCGGAGAAAAAGCGTCTGGCGTTGGCCGTCTCAACGGGAAATGGGCGCTGGAGGAATTCACCACGTTGAAGTGGGTCTCGGTACAACATAAGGCGCGGCACTATCCGTTTGAAATTGCGGTTCCGAAGGCGTCTTAGCGCCATTTTTTACGTATCGCGTCAAACGTCGAAGAACACGGTTTCGTGTTCACCTTGAAGGTGCACATCAAGACGCCACACGCCGGGACGTTCAGGATCGAGGCGGGCCATGAGAGTCGCACGACGATCCGCGGGAACGATCGAAAGAACAGGATCCTCCTGGTTGGCAGGATCGCCGGAAAAATATACCCGTGTGTGAAGCTGCTTGAGCATACCGCGAGCGAATACCGCGAGGCTCAAGTGGGGAGCCTGGAGAACGTCGCCCGGTCCGGGCACGCGCCCGGGTTTGATGGTCTCAAATTCACAACTACCGTCGTCCGCTGTGCCCATGCGCCCGAAACCCGTACATGCAGGATCGACCGCTTTATCTTGCCGATCGTCGGGATGATTGTATTTTCCGTTAGCGTCGGCTTGCCATATCTCAATCATCGCATCGGGAACGGGCGCGCCATCGCCGTCCAGCACGCGACATAACAGCAGAACCCGTTCACCTTTGGCCAGTGAACCCGCGACGCAACGGACCGAACACTTTTCGGTGGTCAAGCCGAGAGAGAAAAAAGGGCCAACGGTTTGCGATGGAGTCGGACCCAAGCTCATGCTATGCCTCGAACGGAGTCGCCTCAGGGCCGCGCAGAATAATGTCGAACTTGTAGCCCAGCGCCCACTGCGGCTGCGTAGTTTCTAAATCGAATTTGCTGACCATCCGCTGCCTCGCCTTTTCATCCGGGATGGACTGATAAATCGGATCGAACGCGAACAGCGGATCGCCAGGAAAATACATCTGCGTGACCAAACGCGTGATAAACGCCCTGCCAAAAATCGAAAAGTGGATGTGTGCCGGGCGCCATGCATTGTAGTGATTGAACCAGGGGTAAGCCCCCGGCTTAATAGTCACAAAACGATAAGCGCCATTCTCGTCGGTGAGTGTGCGGCCAGCGCCGGTAAAATTAGGATCAAGGGGCGCGGGGTGTTGGTCCTTCGAATGAACATACCGTCCCGCAGAATTCGCCTGCCAAATCTCAACCAAGGTGCGCGGAATGGGGCGCCCGTTGCTGTCCAGCACCCGCCCGGTCACGATAATTCGCTCGCCGCGGGGCTCATCGCTATGCTGGCGCGTAAGGTCGTTATCGGTTTCCGCGATTTCGCCGTGTCCGTACACGGGGCCCGTGACCTCCGACAAAGTATGCGGGAGGAAGATCAGCGGCTTCGTCGGGGCGCGCCGCATGGTAGAGCGATAAGGCTCATAGAGCGAAGGAGGCTGGCCGTCTGGCTCGTGCCGCCGGTACGGCGTGATGACCGAACGCTGGTCAGTCAACTTGGACATAAAACCCTCTCAGGTTCACGGTGAACAAATGCGTCACCGAGGCGAATGGTAGCGCAGCCCCTGCCGTTTGTCATCAAAGGTTCTCGACGCATACCAGGTTACCGCCAAGTGGCCGTAGGCCGGTACAGTTGTAGCGCTCTTTACCAACCTTTACTCCAGATTGACAGACTCTTTACAACACCTCGCGCAAGTTCAGCTGAAATTTCGTTCCTCCTTATGTGCGCAGCAATGAAGCTCGCGAACCAGAAGGGGGAGTCTCACGGTCATGATAAATCTCGGAAGAATATTCTATGTTGACGACAGTCCTAAGTCGCGGCGACTCTTGACCAGCGTGATTCGGAGTTGTGGATTCGAAGTGATTAGTGCGGGAGATCCGCTGGAAGCGCTGTCACGAATCAGGAAAACTTCTTTCGATCTCGCATTGCTTGATTATCAAATGCCGCATTTAAATGGCTCGCAGCTCGCGGAAAGAATTAAGCGTACAAAACCCGACGTTCCCGTGGTACTGATCTCTGGTTTTTCGGCCCTACCGCCCTTCGAACTGATCTTCGTGGACGCTCACGTAGGCCGCGGAGCAACTTTGGATGAACTCCTCGACACCATGCGCAGCTTGATTCATGCGCGGTGCGCCGCTCTTGAACGAGACCTAATCCCACGGCCGAACGCAGGTTCAGCCGCCGTCGCACGATTTATTTGATAAATCGACATATCACAAATCTCATTGATGCTCCCACAACCGCATTGCTTGTCGCTGCCGTAGCCCGCGAATTGGTATAGTCACGACCGAGAGCAATGTCCGTAAAACTCAACCGAACCTCTCTGCCGTTGTGGCGCCAGGACTTTCGCCAGACCCTCCGCCTGGCTTTGCCCCTCATTTTTGCCGAGGTTGGCTGGATGAGCATGGGCATCGTGGACACTGTCATGGTCGGACGTTTGCCCAATAGCGCCGTGGCGATTGGCGCCACAGGTCTGGGCCAGAGTCTCTACAACAGCGTGGCCATTTTCGGCGGCGGCCTATTGCTTGGGATGGACACCTTTGTCGCCCATGCGTTCGGACGCGAAGATTTAGACGATGCCAGACACTCCTTGTTAAATGGATTATTCCTCGCTGTTGCCCTGACCCCAATCTTAATGTTAGCGATTTCATTCTGGCCGGAGCTGATGCAGCGCTTCGGTGTCAGCCCGGAACTGGTGGGGCCGATGCGGCCGTACCTGCGGGCACTCAATTGGGGTACGTTGCCGCTGCTCGGCTACTTCGCGCTCAGGCGGTATCTTCAGGCAGTAAACGTGGCCCACCCTATCATGTTTGCCTTGATCTCTGCGAACGTCGTCAATGCTTTCGGAAATTGGGTCCTCATCTACGGGCATCTCGGCTTTCGCGCCATGGGCATCACCGGCTCAGGTTGGTCAACTTGCTGGGCTCGCATTTATATGGCGCTCTGCCTTGCCACGACACTTTTGTTGGTGGAATCGAAACGTCTGCAACCGGGTTGGATGGCCACGCTTAGAATCGATTTCCGGAGAATGTCGGCGTTGCTAAAACTGGGAGCGCCTGCGGCCACGCAAATCCTTTGCGAAATCGGAGCTTTCTCTGCCGCAACCGCATTGTGCGCCAGGCTCGGCCCGGTTCCTTTGGCTGGTCATGAGATTGCCTTGAACTGTGCCGCACTGACATTCATGGTGCCTTTGGGAATCAGTTCCGCCGCCGCCGTGCGCGTCGGTCAACAGTTGGGACGACGTGATCCTGAAGGCGCGCCGCGCAGGATGGTCGGCAATTCTCATCGGCGTTGGCTTCATGGCCTGTTCTGGAACTGTGTTCGTCTCTCTACCAAAACTGATCGCGCGTCTGTTCACGCCGAACCCCGCCGTCATTCGAGTGGGTGCACAACTACTGTTAGTGGCTGCAGCGTTTCAGTTATTCGATGGTGTGCAAACCGTCGCTACTGGAGCATTGCGAGGGGCGGGCGACACCCGAACGCCTATGCTCGCAAACTTTTTCGCTTATTGGCTGGTGGGGCTTCCCGTAGGGTACGTGCTATGTTTCCGGCTGGGATGGGGCGCGCTCGGAATCTGGATCGGCCTGTGCGGCGGCTTGATGATCATCGGATCCGCACTGGTGATTACGTGGCACAAGAGAAAGCTTCGTTAACCTAAATTCGTGATACGTCATCCCGAAGGCCCAACGGGCAAAGGGATCTCGCGCGGAGTGTTTCCTGGTCCGCAGGTGCTGAACTGCTTGCCAGGGGATCACCGCCTGCGTATCATGCAACCGTTATGACAACTGAAAATGTTGTGTTACAAACCAGCCTCCACCAAAAGGCGCAACTGATGTCCGCGGCTGAAATGGACCGCATCCTGGTTCGGCTCGCCTACCAGATCGTGGAAGAGAACGGCACGAATGATTTGGGACTGATCGGCGTTCGCCGTCGCGGCGTCCCGCTGGCAGAACGGCTGAGTAAGTCGATTGGGCATATCGAAGATGTCCGTGTTCCCATCGGCACATTGGATATTACTTTTTATCGCGACGACCTTTCCACGGTTGGGCCCAAGCCGGTGGTGCACGAATCGGAGATCGGCTTCTCCATTCAAGACAAGAATATCGTCCTTGTTGACGACGTGCTCTTCACTGGCCGCACCATTCGTGCTGCTATGGACGCTCTTTTTTCGCAAGGTCGTCCGCGCCGGGTGCAATTGTGCGTGCTGATTGACCGCGGCCATCGTGAGTTACCCATCGAAGCTGCCTTCGTAGGCCGTACCGTCCAAACCACGATGAACGAAGTGATCGAAGTGAAGTTGAAAGAGATCGACGGCACAGAAAAAGTTCTTCTCATGGAGAAATAGGCACGTGGGGACAGCCGCCCCGGCTGTCCAGCCGAGCAAAACTCGGCTAATCCGCTGTCAACGAAAACCATAGCGCAAAGCCAAAACCAGGTTTAGAATCAGGCGCGATTCTTTATGCCTACGCGGAATCCGTGATGAAGTCGGCCAGAAGGGATGTTTCCGGCAAACAGAACCAGCGCCTGCTTCAAGCGGCGCGGAAAGCGATGAAGCACGCCTACGCTCCCTATTCTCAATTCAAAGTCGGCGCGGCCATGCTGACGTCGAAGGGCGAAGTCTTCTCCGGATGCAACGTCGAGAACGCATCCTACGGCTTGGCCAACTGCGCCGAACGCACAGCAATCTTTGCGGCGATAGCTCAGTCAGGCCCGGGACTGGACATTCGCGCCATCGCAGTTGTGAATGATCAGGGAGTGCCGTGCTCCCCATGCGGCGCCTGCCGCCAGGTGATTTACGAGTTTGGACCCGACGCGACGGTCTATTTCCAAAGCTCGAACGGTTGGAAGGAAAGCCACATCACACAATTGCTGCCGGAAGGATTCCGCCTCAAGTGACCCTGCCGCAGGAAGGCCAGACGGTTCGCGCTATCGATGTCATTCGCAAGAAGCGCGACGGGCAAGAACTATCGCGCGCCGAGATCGAATATCTAGTCCGTGCCTACACCGACGGTCAGATCCCTGACTATCAAGTTTCTGCCTGGCTGATGGCCGTGATCCTCCGCGGACTCACGCGAGCCGAAACGTCCGTGTTAACCGACGCCATGCTGCATTCGGGCGAAGTGCTCGATCTCTCCGAGTTCCCGGCGAGAAAAGTAGACAAGCATTCCACCGGCGGAGTTGGTGATAAAACTTCACTCGTGTTAGCGCCCCTCGTAGCGGCAGGCGGTTTGGTTGTCCCGATGATAAGTGGCCGTGGGCTCGGGCATACCGGCGGCACGCTCGACAAGCTCGAGTCGATTCCCGGCTTCAACGTGAACCTGTCCGTGCCTGAGTTTCGCCGAGTCCTTAAAGCCTGCGGCTGCGCCATGATCGGCCAGACCTCCGAGATCGCTCCCGCCGACCGGAAACTCTACGCATTGCGCGATGTCACCGGAACGGTTGAGAGCCCGTATCTGATTTGCGCTTCCATCATGAGCAAAAAGTTGGCGGAGGGAATCGATGCTCTGGTTCTCGACGTCAAGACCGGCTGCGGGGCGTTCATGAAGAAAGATGAGGATGCGGAATTTCTGGCCTCATTGATGGTGGAAACCGGCGAGCGCATGGGGAAGTCCATCATTGCCTTGATCACCAACATGGATCAGCCCCTCGGGCTGTGCGTAGGGAATTCGCTGGAAGTGGCCGAGGTCATCGAGGTATTGCAAGGGCGAGGGCCGGAAGACCTGAGGGAATTGTGCCTGGAGCTTGCAGCGCGGATGTTTCAGCTCGGCGGAACCGCGGATACAGTTGTACAAGGCAAGACGCGAGCGCAGGAATTGATCGCCTCGGGAAAAGCATTAGAAACTTTCCGCCAGATGGTAACGCTGCAAGGCGGCGATGCGCGCGTCATCGACGACCCCGCCCTTATGCCTCGCGCAAAATTTATGCGAGACGTAGCCAGCCCGAAAAGCGGATACATTACGTCGATCGACTGCGAAGCCGTGGGCCACGCTTGCGTTGTTCTGGGCGGCGGACGCGAGAAGAAGGAAGATACGATCGATCCCGCTGTTGGAATTGTGTTGCATCGCAAGCTGGGTGATTCAGTGACAGCCGGCGAGCCGCTTTGCACAGTGCATTTCAATTCTGAAAGTCGGGCTGCTCATGCAAAAGAGTTGCTGATGAAAAGTTATCGGATCACAGCCACTCCGTTGGGAGAGAAAAAAAAGCTGGTACATCGCGTGATTCGAGGATCGGGGATCTAAACATGGGACGATTCACCGGAATTCTGGGCCTGCTGACGATGCTAACTCTGGCCTACATTTTTTCCACTAACCGTCGCGCCATCCGCGGCAAGACGGTTGCCTGGGGGTTGGGCCTGCAATTGGCTTTCGCTGTCTTCGTGCTCCGAATTGACATCGGCCGCCGCATGTTCCAGCATGCCGGCAACGCTGCCACTCGCCTTCTCAACTATACGTTCGTAGGCTCGGAGTTTGTTTTTGGGGACTTAGGCAAACAGAACTCGCATGCTGGCTTTGTCTTCGCGTTTCAGGTGCTGCCGGTAGTCATCTTCATCTGTGCACTGTTCGCTATCCTCTACTACTTCGGAATCATGCAATTCATCATCCGCATCGCCGCATTGGTGATGACCCGCGTCATGGGCGCCAGCGGGGCGGAGTCGCTCAATGTCGCAGCCAGCATCTTCATGGGGCAAACCGAAGCGCCCGTGACCATCCGTCCCTTTCTGCCCGACCTTACCCGCTCTGAACTCATGACTGTGATGACCAGTGGGATGGCCCATGTTTCCGGCGCAACCATGGCGGCCTACATCGCCTTTGGGGTTGAGCCCAAGCATCTCCTCAGCGCTGTAATCATGACCGCACCGGGAACCATTCTGATTTCCAAGATGCTCGTGCCGGAAACCGAAGAGCCCAAAACCGCCGGCCGTGTGGTGATGAGCGCGGAAGAGGAGGAAATCGAAAAGCATGAAAACCTGGTGGGTGCGATCGCTCGCGGCACCGGCGCCGGGCTCCACATGGCGCTCAATATCGGTGCCATGCTGATCGCTTTTCTGGCCCTGATCGCCCTGCTCGACGGTACTCTCTCCGGTATCCACAACGGATTGGCTCATTTCGGTTTTATGTGGTTCCCAACAAGTTTGGAGAGGGTTCTGGGCGTGCTGTTCGCCCCCGTGGCCTGGGTGATCGGTATTCCCTGGAAAGATTGCGCCGCCATTGGCAACCTGCTGGGCACCCGCATGGTGCTAAATGAGCTCGTGGCTTTTTCCATGCTGGGGCCGCAAAAGGCGGTGCTTGATCCGCGCTCTTTTACGATAGCTACCTTTGCTCTGTGCGGGTTCGCAAACCTAAGTTCGATCGGGATACAGATCGGGGGCATCGGCGCACTGGCACCTAACAAGCGGGCTGAATTGGCCCGGCTCGGCTTGCGAGCCATGCTGGCCGGTACCATGGCAAATCTGATGTCGGCATCAATTGCCGGCATGCTTATCTAGCGGCTTGAAAGCTCGGCCCGGCTTCGACGCTTGGCCCTGGGTCTCCCTTATTGGAACTTCCGTAACCTCCACATCTGCACCTTTTTTGATGCAATTTAACATTCCTGCAATATTCTCCAACTATCATGGGAAAGTCAGGATCTTCACTTGAGGAGTAACAGTTGGCTTCGCCCCGGCTTTCACGATTGACTCTTCCGCTGCAGGTCGCCGCTGTTTGCTACCGGCGGCAAGGAGATTCGATTGAGTTTCTGCTGGTCAACACCAACGGCGGGGGCAAGTGGACGTTTCCCAAGGGTGATCCAAAGGCATCGATCTCGCACAGCCAGGCTGCCGAGCGCGAGGCATGGGAAGAAGCCGGGGTTCGCGGCCACATCGAGCCGCGGCACTTTCATCTGTACTTGCATTCCAAAGGCGTCTTCTGGAAGCCTCCGGGAGTGCGCGAGTTTGTCATCAAGGCCTTCTTGATGGAAGTCGAGCTCATCAACGGATCTCATGAACCCGAACGAAACCCGACCTGGTTTGGTCCTGAGGACGCCAAGAAAATTCTGGCGAAAGGCCGCGAAGTGAAGTATGCGAAAGAAATGCATACGGTCATCGATCGGGCGGTCGAGCATCTAGGGGCGATGAAGGCCGTAACTGCGCACTCATAATTCGAATCAAAGGCAGTCTCTTACGCTGCTTGTCACCACCTTACCGTCTTCATCAAACCACCCCGCTCATGAGACGATTGAAATAACGCCATGATTCAGTTGTCCTCTGCGGGAAAACGTTACGGTCACAAGCTCCTCTTCGAGGGAGCCGACTGGATGATTACGTCTCGGGACCGCGTCGGCCTGGTCGGCGCGAACGGCACCGGGAAATCCACGCTGATGAAGATATTCGCGGGGATCGAGACGCTCGATTACGGCTCCTTCAGTACGGCCAAGGGCATCAGCGCCGGCTACCTCCCGCAAGACGGGCTCGCGCTCTCCGGGCGCACCGTGTTTGCCGAGTGCATGGCAGTTTTTTCGGAGCTGCGTGAAATGGAGCAGGAGATGGAAGACCTGACCGCGCGCATGCCCGAACTCGATCATGCATCTCCTGAATACCAACAGGTTGCCGAACGCTATCAGCGCATCGAGCACGAATTCCGCACTCGCGATGGATACGCTATCGAAGCTCAGGTTGGCAGCGTGCTCATGGGCCTCGGTTTCCATAAAGAAGATTGGCACCGCCGAACCGAAGAATTCTCCGGTGGCTGGCAGATGCGCATCGCACTGGCCAAGCTGCTGCTGCAGGAACCAAACCTGTTGCTGCTCGACGAACCAACCAACCACCTCGATCTCGAAGCCCGCAACTGGCTGGAAGAATATCTGACGCATTATCCCAACGCGTTTGTGCTGATTTCGCACGACCGCTATTTTCTCGACGTCACCGTCAACAAGATTGCCGAGATCTGGAACAAGCGCATTCATCTTTACCCCGGCAATTACGAAAAGTATCTGGCCTCGAAGACGCAGCGCATGGAGCAACTGGAGGCGGCCTATCGCAATCAGCAGGATCGTATCGAGCAATTGGAGGCTTTCATCAATCGCTTTCGCTACCAGGCGACGAAGGCCAAGCAGGTACAAAGCCGCATCAAGGAACTGGAAAAGATCGAGCGCATTGAATTGCCGGAAGAAGAAAAGGTCATCCACTTTTCGTTTCAGCAGCCGAAACCGAGCGGGCGGATCGTGGCCGAATTTATCGGCGTAGCAAAATCTTATGGCGAGAAAGAAGTATTTCGCGATGTCAGCTTCATGATCGAGCGCGGCGACCGTATTGCTCTGGTGGGCGTGAACGGCGTGGGAAAATCTACATTGATTAAGCTGCTGGCAGAGACCGAACCCTTGAGCGGCGGCCAATTCCGCCTGGGCCACAATGTGCTACCCGACTATTTTGCCCAGGACCAATACAAAGAACTTAATCCCGATGCGCGCATTCTGAACGACATCGGCGAACTTTCTCCGCGCTCGACCCAGACCGAATTGCGCAGCCTGCTCGGTTGTTTTCTCTTCTCGGCGGACGACGTCTTCAAACGCATCGGCGTGCTCTCCGGCGGCGAACGCAATCGCTATGCCCTGCTGCGTATGTTGCTGCATCCCGCGAATTTTCTCTTACTCGATGAACCCACGAACCACCTCGATATGCGCGCGAAGGATGTCTTACTCAAGGCGCTGATGGATTACACCGGCACGGTTGTCTTCGTTTCGCACGACCGCTATTTCATCGACAAACTAGCCACGCGAGTGTTTGAAGTGGGCGACGGAAAAGTGGAAGTTTATCCCGGCAACTACGAAGACTACCGCTGGCGCAAAGAAGGCGGCGCGGAAAAGCTGCAGGAAACTGTCAGCCGTTCGGAGATTATTGCGCAACCTGTGAATGGCAATAAGAACGAGATCGCATCTGACGAGAACAAATCCAAGCGCATGAATCCGATCAAGCGCAAGCAAATGGAAGAACGAGTAAAGGAGCTCGAAGTTGCGATTGCTAGCGCCGAAACCGCCATCGCCGAGTGCGAAGCCGCGCTGCAAACCTTTGTCAGCGCCGAGGAAACGGCCCGATGCACTCAAGAATTAGCCAGTCATCGCACCGAACTGCAGAGGCACATGGCAGAGTGGGAGGAGTTAGCCCAAACGCTTGAAGCCTGAAGGCTTTCCCCATCTTGGTTAGTACGGTTTCGACCCCAGCGGATGATCGTTGGGAGTGCCGAGGTTTTAGAGCGCTACGAAACGTTCTTGTCCGCGCGGCCCTGTTCTTCCGTAACCTGCTCTATTCCTAAAGCGCGTGCGATAGTCAATTTGGCCCATGGCCACCATCTCACACGCGCCGCATGCGGCTGCGCTCGAGTAAGCCGCACGGAACAAGGAAGGCCCAAATCGATGTTGCAGCCAACACAGAATTCCACCATCCCGCCTAAAGTTTCACCGAATCCAAACCCGTACTCACCACCAAAAAACGTAAGCTCAACCATGGAACAGGCCACGATCGGACGCTCCGTCGTGATCAAGGGCGAGGTGAGTGGCTCGGAATCGCTCTATGTCGACGGCCGCATCGAGGGCACTGTCAATTTCGGTGACAGCCGGGTCACGGTGGGGCGCAACGGAGTCGTCGTCGCCGACATCAGCGCCAAAGAAGTTGTCATTATGGGGAAGGTGACTGGGAATATCCAGTGCACCGATCGTTTGGACATCCGCAGCGAGGGCTCGCTCGCGGGAGACGTCGTTACCCCGCGCATCTGCGTGGAAGATGGAGCCGTGCTGAAGGGCGCGGTTGAAGTCCGGGCCGACCAACAGCAGAATGAGAAAGCGCAAACCAAGCCCGAAGCCGTCAAGTCCGCGGAATCCCCGAAAGCTCTCGCAGCCGCAGCGGGTACTTCGGCAACCCTGTCGCACGGCAGCAAAGTGATGTACAACGAGTCAAACTGAGCACGCTAATAAAAGCAACGGGCACTGAGAATAGCCCCAGTGCCCGCATCATTCTTCTTGTTTCCTGAATACAGCCGCTATTTCTTGTTGGTTTCGCTCTGCTTCAAATCCAGCGCAGCCGAATTCATACAGTAGCGCAGGCCGGTCGGGGCTGGTCCGTCGGGAAAGACATGTCCCAAATGTGCATTGCAGCGGGCGCAACGCGCTTCCGTCCGCACCATGCCATAAGCGTTGTCAGTCTCTTCCGCGATCGCAGTTTGGTCGATGGGCTTAAAGAAGCTAGGCCAACCCGTGCCTGAGTCAAACTTTGTTTCCGAACTGAACAGCGGCTGCCCGCAACACACGCAAGCGTAAGTGCCCGCATCTTTCGTCTTCCAGTATTTACCCGTGAACGCAGGCTCGGTGCCCGACTTGCGGGTCACGACGTACTGCTCGGGCGATAACTGCTTTTTCCAGTCTTCTTCAGGCTTGGTGATTTTTTCAGACATAAAATTCTCCTTATGAATTCTTTTATTGGATTGCCGCTCGCACTCAAAAGTTACGGGCAGTTTTCACTACTGAGACACAGAGATGAACCTTTCTCAGCCTTGGCTGATGGGTAGCGCTTGCTTCATGAGTTCAGCCTTCTCTGTGTCTCTGTGGTGAAGCCGTACCTCTAAAGTTCTTGACTTCGCCTTTCATTCGCTTACAATGGGTGCCATGGCGATAACACGCAGACAACGGCAAGTCTACGACTTCATTTCCGATTTCGTGCAGAAGCACGGCTATTCTCCATCGTTCGAGGAAATTGGAGAAGGCCTGGGGCTGAGTTCTCTGGCCACGGTGCACAAGCACATCTCCAACCTGGAGAAAAAAGCGCTGCTCACCCGCGATTACAACCGCAGCCGCTCCATCGACTTGCTCCCTCCCAAGGGACGGCTGAAACAGGCCATGTCAGTGAATACGACGATGGTGTTGCCGCTCCTCGGACGAATCGCCGCCGGCCAGCCCATCGAAGCCGTGGAAAATCCGGAAACGATTTCGCTGGCGGATTTTGTCCGCTCCAAGGAAGTCTTCGTCCTCGAAGTGCGCGGCGATTCCATGCAGGACGAACACATCATGAGCGGAGATTACGTGCTAGTCGAAAAAGCAAAGACCGCGCATAACGGAGATATCGTCGTCGCCCTGGTCGGCGGATCGGATGCCACGCTGAAGCGCTTCCATCGCGAGGGCGACAACATCCGGCTGCAACCCTCAAACGCCAACATGCAGCCCATCATTGTTCCAGCAGCATCGGTCGAGATCCAGGGACGGGTGATTGGGGTGCTCAGGAAGTACTGAAACAAGCACTCGGCAGTTAGCACTTAGCATCGAGCAAGAGAAAATCACTCACCTTGGCAAAACAAAACGCCCGTGTTTGAAGCCGGGCGTTTGACGTAGCCAACGACCAAAGACGAACGACCAATCACCCCAAATGCTTGTCAATCGCCTTCTGAATGGTCTCTTTCGGAACGTAGCCAACAATCTGTTCCTTCACCTGCCCACCCTTGAATACCAGCAAGGTTGGAATGCCGCGCACGCCATAACGCATGGGAGTCGCGCTGTTATTGTCGACGTCCATTTTGCCGACCTTCACGCGACCTTGATAGTCCTTGGCTAACTCCTCTACGATAGGCGCGATAGCCCGGCAAGGCCCGCACCAAACTGCCCAGAAGTCGACCAGGACTGGAGTCTCCGATTTGAGAACATCCTGGTCGAAATTCGAATCCGTCACTTCAACAATTCCATTACCCGCCATAAGTCCCCTCCGCCGAGCGCCTGCTTTGGACGCGCTAGCAAAACAGTATAAAAGCCCATCCATGTTAATCGATGGGCCGACTAAATCCTAACACTTCTATTGGATGCACGGCGGTGCCATAAGTCGCAAGCGGCGGGTTACAGGTCAACTAGCGTTAAATAAAAACGTCCTAAACTTTTCAGTTTAGGACGCCTCGGCAGCCCTCCCCCAGAACTGCCAAACTACACTCGCATCGTAGCTTGCCCACCGGGGGGTGTAAACGTCACTTCGGTAATACAGATTTGATTGAGGGTAATGTTGTCGGAGCTCGTCAGTAATCGGGCGAATTAAGCGTGGCCCACCTAATCGGTTGGAAGCAAAGAAGAAAGATGACAAATAAAATCCCCTGTCCGGGTTACTTCACGATGGGGTGAATGCTTGCACAGCCTGGCGGTTGCTTTACTGCTTGTGCCAGGTTTGGCCGGCGTCAGCCGTGATCCAGATTTCCTCGGTCGCGCTGGTGAGTTTGCCGTGCAAAGGGTCGGTGAATTCAACTCCAATGATGTCATCTTCCAGAGCTTCACCCTGCGCCACCGGTCGCACCTGTGTCCAATGCTCCCCCGCGTTGGATGAGTGGAAGAGAGCGCCAGCTGAACCGCCCACCCAAATATCTAGAGCATTCGCCGCCAGTGCCCGAAACACGGTCTTATTCGAGACAGCAATTGTCTGCCAGCTTGCGCCCGAATCCAGCGAGCGCTCCAGCGTGCCATCGGAGCTTAGCGTCCAACGGGGTGCGAGGCCCGCCAGCGCAGCTCCGCCTCGCGCACTCCCGACCAGCATGGTTTTGCCTTTCGAGGAAGGTGCATTCGTCAACTTCTCAGACTGAGCGTCCTGCGGTTCCGCGAGGGCGTCTTTGGCTCTTCCTGGCACGACGTCCGCTAACGGGGAGCCAGTTCTGGCGTCGGCCATCTCGACGGGACTTGGAGCCGGAGTCGTAACCTCCGGGTTTTCGGTGGCGCCGGGAATCTTACGTTCCGCCGGCATTGATTCGGCGACCATAGCTGCTTTCGGTTGCGGCTCCGGTTTTTGGCGGAGCGTAAGAACGGCGCCCACGACGACTACGCAGGCTGCGGCTGCCCCCCAACGCAACGCTGGCCAGGAGAGCCACCCTGAACCAGATTGGGCCACGGAAACAACTGAAGCCTCAGGCTGCGTCGCCGAAAGGGACACGACTTCCCGGCAGCTCGCGCACGCCCACAAATGCTTAAGTACGCTCTCCCGCTCGCCCTTCGGCAGCGATCTTTCGATAAACGCGCTGAGTAAGTTCGGATCAGGATGGTCCGTCAGCGAAGTAAACGTTTGCAGCCGCTGACTCACGATTTTGGATAATTCTGCCATTGCCGCTTGCGTTACTTACGACCCTTCACTCGCTGGTGCCTCTGCCTTCTTCTTGGAGAACGCCGTTGCCCCGGTTTCTTGCGTCAACCGGCTGCGAATGTTCACCCGCAGGTCACGCACATCGACCTCAATTGCTTCCTGCGCCTGCCGTCGGCTCATCCCGCGCCGGCACAAAGCCGCCAAGATATGCTTGCGCAATAACTTAGCCAGCTTATCAACTTTGCGGCTGATGGTGGATTCGTGCACGCCCAGGGTGCGGGCAATCTCAGCCAAAGTGCGCTCATCCAAGAAATAGGACGCCAGAACAAACCGGTCCTCGGCTGGCAGCGCGGCCAGAACCTCGTCAATAGCCGCTTCTACTCTGGGATCGACGACAATCGCCGATTCAGACTCGGGAGTGGCCAATTGCATGCCATCCTCGGTTTCTTCGTCGAGACTGACCAGACGGCGCTGCCGGCGATAGCGGTTGACGTGCTCTTGCACCATCACCGTGCGCAACCAGCCCTCTAAGGAACCGCGCCCCGTGTACGATGCCAGCTTCGAGGTGCGCTCTCCATCGCGCGTCGCCGTACCATAGAGTTCGGCGTAGATCGAATCCGCCAGTTCTCGGGCGGCTGAGCTTTCTCTGGTGATGTAACCGGCGATGTCGTAAAGTTTCTCGCGGTAGCGGGTCAGGAAAACTTCCCACGCATGTTCGTGCCCGGCCGCGCAAGCGCGGGCCAGCGCCAGTTCTTCTGTCCGTAAGCTAGCGTACAGTTCGCACACCTCGTGGTGAGCCGCATCCGCGGGCAGGTACTTGCGCGCAATCTCCCCCAGGACACTGTCAAATTGCGCGCGGGTCAGGCCAAAGTCTTTGCCTTTGCTCTTTTCGTAAATCTCAGTCAAGACGGAGTCCAACTCCACAGAAAGCTCCCCTTCAGATTGGACACCATCTTTACGCATTACGGACACAGTCTCAGATGCTATCAACTATTGGACGCAGGTATCCGGAGTTTTGCCGTTCACCAACTAGTCACGGCAGGCAGTACGACTCGATGGCGGCAACACAACCGACATTTTCAAGCGTCCTTGAAAATTCGAGGAGACGCAAAATGCTCTCCAAATATTACTTCCGATTCTAGTGCTTGCGGTGATTGCAGGTCTAGGCTGTTTGCTCCCGGCCATAGCCCTCCCTGCTCCGTCGGCGTCCCGGCTTCCGTTCTTCAGAGTTCTGGGAGCGGTTCTTCGAACGCGAGCGTCTTGATTGCGGATCGGCCGCTGCAAACGGCCGTTGATTCTGCTGGCGGAGAAATCGTGACCGGAGGTAAACCTGGCGCATCGTGTACGCCCGACCCCTCGATTCGAGTGCGTTTGTGTCGCGCTGTGCTGCTCGATTAAGAACCGATGGACAACCAAGCGTCCTCGCTGACGCAAAAGAATCGGGCCGCCCTTGCTAGCCAGCCCCCAAAACATCATTCTCAGCGAGTCTGAGCTGCGCTTGTTGCAGTAGGCGGCGAGCATGGTGGTGCTCCGCTCAATTTGCGTTTGCAAAATCGTTGGTGCATGGACATGCCAGGGTACGGGAATGTGTGCAAAATCTTGCGGCGTGTGGATTCTAGAGTGTCAAGAACGCCCTCACCCTTCATGGGCGCTTAGCGCCAACGCGACCTCTAAGGACGTCTGATCGCTTCCAGCGAGCCTGAGAACGCCCTTTAAAACCGCGATTTAGTGCCATTGGATGACTCGAAATGGTACACTCCAGAGCTTTCGAGAGGGTTGAGAACGATGCACCGAATTCCTCCGGACTGTGGCAAACGTCTTGCAGCCGTTACCGGTGCTTTTGGTGAAAAGGCGAGCGGACTAAAATACTATAGAGGAACGACCGGTCGGCGAACGGCTATGAGAGACCGTCGGTGTTGGACCTATATCGCGCCGTTGTTTGTCTTCGCCGCAATGTGCCTTGTGTTGCCGGGAACTGCACGCGGCCAGGCGTTGTCGCTTGCCGAGCCAGGCAGCATCCATCGTTCTAGCGCGAACATTTGCCAAGAAATTCTGGCATCGCCGTCGCTGAAAGACGCTTTCCGGCAGGTCTGTCTCAGGAAGCCTGCGTCCATTTCTGACCCTTCACTCCAAAACACGATCATCGTCGGTTTCGTTGGAGGGTTTGTTAAGCACAATAACGCGAAGCATCCGGAAGTGCAGTTTGCTGCGTACCTCCGTGACCGTTACACCTCGGGAATCCATGCCGAGGTCTTCTCCAATCACTCTGGGCGAAAAGCTCTTCTTCAAGTCGAGCGCCTGCTCGACACCGATCATGATGGCTCCTTGTCCGCCGCCGAAAAACAGCAAGCCAGAATTATCATCTACGGACACAGCTGGGGCGGGTCCGAGACGGTGTGGTTCGCCCGCGAGTTAGGGCAGCTGGATATCCCGGTATTGCTCACCGTTCAGTTGGATAGCATCGCAAAACCCGGCCAGAACGATTCCACCATTCCGGCCAACGTCGCCAGCGCGGTCAATTTTTATCAGTCAGGAGGTTTCCTTCATGGGCGTTCGCAGATTCTCGCGGCCGATCCATCCCGCACGAAGATCATCGGAAACTTTCAAATGAGCTATCATCACCATCCCATCAACTGCGACAACTATCCCTGGATTGCCCGGACCTTCAACAAGCCCCACCACGAAATCGAGAACGACCCGCGGGTATGGAATCAGCTCGCATCGTTGATTGATGCCGAGCTGTCGGACGCGCGCCCGGCGGTGAAGAGCTCAATACTCTTGGAAGACAACCAATTTAGCCATTAGCATCGCGTTGGCCGCATCCTCGGGATTGCGGCTAGCCCGATAATGTCCTTTCTTGGTCGCTGACAACTCCTCACCTTGGTTCGCCGCTGTGGGCCCTGGATTGCTCTCGCAAGTGCGCACGAACCGTCGCTTCTTAGACCGGCCTAATCAATTCGGAGTCGAAGATGCGGAGAAGATGCGGATAAAATGCCCGGCTCCAAAAATGCCAAGCGAGCCTAATCTCGAAAACCTCTCGCCGAACCTGCGGCCATTCGACTTCCCGGCCACGTCGCAACTCGACTATCCACGGGTCGCCAACGCCCAAGAACGCCGCGTGCCGTCTGCAGTCATTGCACGAATGATGGCGATTGCTCTCGTGCAACACCGGGCAGGGCGATTCAGCCAAGCTGAGCAGATTTATCGGCAGATTCTAGCCGTCGATTGCAACCATGCAGATAGCCTGCATTTGCTCGGCATGATTGCATTTCAGGCGGGCAATCCTACGGCCGCCGTGCGAATGATCCGCCAGGCAATCGCCATCAACAAAACGCAAGCTGCCTATCACTCCAACCTGGGTACCGTACTCCAGTCACAAGGCAGGCTGGACGAAGCTGCCACGTGTTACGAGCGTGCCCTGGCTCTCCAGCCAGACTCACCAGAAATTCACACCAATCTCGGCAACATCTTCCACGCGCAGGACAAAGTGGACGAGGCCATTGCTTCTCATCAGCGTGCATTGGCCCTCAAGCCAGACTTGCCCGAAGCTCACTACAACCTGGGTTTGGCTCAACTGCTCAAAGGAGATTTCACCTCCGGCTGGCCTCACCTCGAATGGCGCTGGCGAACTAAGGATCACGACACCCAAATGCGGGCCTATCCGCAACCGCTGTGGACTGGCGAAAAACTGGGATCAGGGCGAGTGCTGATCTGGGGCGAGCAAGGAGTTGGCGACGAAATCATGTTCGCGGGACTTATTCCCGACGTGATTCGCACTGGCACTCGCTGCCTGCTCGATTGCGATCCACGGCTGCAGCTACTATTTGCCCGATCGTTTCCTGACGTCGAAGTGGTTTCCAGCAACAACTCGGGAAATGATTCGGAACATCCGCCGGAACGGGATTTCGCCGCCCACCTGCCAAGCGGCAGTCTGCGAGGAATGTTTCGGGCAAGCAACGCTGCCTTTGCAGCCACCGCCTCACCATATCTGACGGCCGATGCGGATAAGCGAGAGCGATTTCGCGCCCGTTATGACGACGGCCGAAGGCTGGTTGGGCTGGCTTGGTATACCCGAAATCAAAAGACGGGCCGCGACCGCTCCATCGACCTCTCGCTCTTAGCCCCGCTGTTCGAACATGCAGATATTCAATGGGTGAACCTGCAGTATGGCGATCACGACACGCTGCAGGAGCAGGCGACTGCGGCCGGGGCACCCATCCTCATCGATCGTTCGGTCGATCAACTGGCGGACATCGATATTTTCGCAGCGCAGATCGCAGCCCTCGACCTGGTCATCACCATTGACAATTCCACCGCGCACCTGGCGGGCGCATTGGGGGTTCCGGTTTGGGTTTTGCTTCCATTCGCGCGCGACTGGCGTTGGCTTCAGCTCCGCGAGGACAGCCCTTGGTATCCGACAATGCGCCTTTTTCGCCAGTCCCAGCGCGGCGACTGGCAATCCGTCGTACAAGAAGCACAGAGTGCTTTGTCCGCTTTCATCGATTCCGACACACGCAACCCTTGCCCACTTGGAAACAAACCTTGCCTAGCAGCTTACGCAGATTCGCGATAAGACGAACTGTACCGCTCACGCCCAGTCCGAAATAGAGGCCTCGGCAGCCTCCGGACTCACCCGTTCGCTTTGTTTCTTCGGGCTCGGATCTTCCTTCTGGCGATCTTGCTGCTCCCGCGATTCATCGTGCGCATCGAGTCTTACCACGCAAGCTTCTCCGCACTCGCCAGCGAGCACCGAGGCAAACTCCATCAGTTTCTTTCGAGTGCGCTCCGTCTCGCGTTTGGCTTCAGCCTTCTCCGCAGCATAGAGATTATTCAGTTGGACATTCGGGTTAGTCTGGTTGGCGTGTATGTGCATGGTTGCACTCCTTTGCAGGCAGAGGTCAGCGCAATCGCCAGCGGCTGGCGAAATCGCTGAGCATGCGAATTCCAGCTGCGAAACCCGTTCGCGAAGTAGCAATTAGCCTGCCGAACAATACTTTCGCCTTACTTCTTTTCCGCCTTCTGTTCCGCAGCCTTCTTCTGCGCCTCGACCGTCCAGGGTGGAACGATGCCATTGACTCTGGCATACGCCACCAACTGCCCGAGGTGCTCATGCGCGTCGGCCACCAGAATGTAAACCACGTCGCCGTCATTCGCCTGCGGCCCAAGTTTGGGCAGCAGTTTCGCGAAATCCGCGTTGCTCATGCCGCTGATCGTCTTCTGGGTAAACTTCCACGACTCGTTCAACTCGTCAACAATGCGGGCTCGGTCCGTCGTCGATTTCTCAAACGTCTTACGGTCGAAACCGGCTGGAGGGGTAGCGCCCATGAGCCCTAGAATTCCGTAGCGCTCCCCGGCGACGTGGAGAAACACTTCCGCAAACGAACGCGAGTCTGCTGACGGACGCCAGGTTAATTTGTCGGCAGGGATGGCGTTGGCAAGGTCCACAAACTTCTTCTGTACGACTTGCAGGTCGGCTAAGGACTGACCCTTCATGTCATAACTTGGAGCCGTGTGGTCTGCGGCCGAGGCATCCGGGCTCTGTGCCGACGCACCAATCGCCCGAGCACTCACTCCCAGGAAAAGCAACAATACGGCCAGAAACATTTTGTTCATGTCGGATCCTCCCAGTAGAAACCGTCCGGTTAGACGGGCGCAGGCACAAATAGCTTTCGGGCGTACAACTTTTTACAAATGATGTCGAGCCGGGAGGGTTTCGGACGGCCCACCCTTATCTCGTCGTAGCCTTCGAGACAAAAGTGGGCTCGGTTCTGAATGTGCAACTACTGAATAGTGAGCGTGACCGGAGTCGAATGACTGATCGACCCGGACGTTCCCGTCACCATGACCGTAACCGTGTTTGCGGTTGCCTGATGGCTCGGGGTCGAACTGTTCCCCCCGCAGCCCAGCGTGAACAGACACACGGCCAGCACGCCTAAGCTGCTGATCCACAATCTGCGCTTCCAGATTTTCGCCGCCTGCTTACCATCATGCTTGCGAGGTACGAAAACCAGTCCGAATGCCACGCCGGAGAGCGACAACCAACCCATTGCCGCCGCTCCGTACCCTCCAACCGGAGGAGCCGAGGCGGCGCTGAACATCAGCGTGGACTTCGCCGTGCTCGATCCGGGAGTAATCGTCGTCGGAGACAGCGAGCACGTGATGCCCGTCGGTTGCGTGCACGACAATGTAATCGGACTATTGAAGCCGCCGACTCCGCTGGCGCTGACCGTCAGCGAGGCCGATTGCCCCGGAATCAGCGTGGCACTCTGTGCTGAAAGAGAGAGCGAAAAGTCAGCGCTGGTCGCGGCCGATGCCGGCACCAGCGTCGCAAACAGGCCACTCGTCTGCGAACTGCCTCCTGCGGTGAAGTACAGGGTGTTCGGATCGCCCGTTCCGGCCACGCCGAAAACCATGTCCCACAGGCCGGGATTGACGATTGTGTTGTTCCCGGAATCGGTCAACTGACCCAGGAATTTTCCTGTTGCATCGAACGCATTAATCATCCCATCAGCGAAATTTCCCACCAGTATCGAGCTGGAGAAAGTTCCGAACGCCGCTGGAGTCGCCACCACGCCCCAGGGGGCATTCAGTTTTCCGCCCGATGTAAACGTCTTAACGAAATTTCCATTCTCATCAAAAATGTCCACCACCCCGCTCCCTGCACCGGGCGTGGGATCGTGTTTAGCGGAATCCTGCATCGCATACGCGACGTAAACCTGATTGTTGATGATGTGAACCCCATGCGGCGCAAATCCCTTCGGCAGATTGGGATCGGTGAAAGAACCGGCCAGCGTCGTGATTTTAAAATTCCGGTCGAGCACATCGATGCTCCCAGTGCGGAAGTTTGCCGCGAGCAGAAAACTTCCTGAACTATTCGTCAGCAACGCCAGTCCTTTGTAGACTGCGCCATTCGCCGAATTGTCGAAAGCCACGACTGCATTGTTAGCACCGGTCCAGTTGGCCACGATGCCATCCTCGGTATCGAAGATAAAGGCGCCACCATTAAAATCACTGCTGCTGTTAGCCACCGTGCCCGTGGGGCATCCCGGGCTGCAGGGATTCACCGACGCACTGGGTATGCCAACCACCAGCGACTGTTTGTTGCCCTGAGCGTCGTACAAAGTCGATGTGCCGCCATTGTTGTTCGCAATCCAAAATGGGTTACCAGGCAGAAACGATATTCCCCACGGATTCGAAAGTTGAGAGTCGGTATGGCCGGCAACGCCTGCGACGTTGGCAACCATGTTCGTCTGCATATAAGGCGTCTGTTGAGCGAATAACGCAGAGCGGCTTTCGGCTGCGGTGAGCAGAACGAGCAAGCAATACAACAATTGTTTCTTCATAATCTCCCTCTTCTGATCTTGCGAATGGCTTGATCTTCCGAATAGCTCGGATCGGCTCTGAGAGCCCTCGCACCAGCCGCTTTTGCTTGCGGCCAGATGCGTCCGTCGTGCCATTCACTAACAGTCCCGAGGCTATCGATCTAGAGGGATGGAAGTGTCGCGCCTGCGTCTGGGAGTTGTAAAAACTTTGCCGGGAAATGTAAAACTTGAAACGTAAAGGGTGGCCCGTCCAAGCTCCTGCTTGGGCGGGGCTTTGAGCCTTACCGAAGCAATCTGCAAAGCTACGGAATATTAAGCTGACGTCCCTCTTGCACGATGACCTGCTGTGCAGCCGCCCGTCCCACCGAGTAGCTAACCCGCAATGTCTTGGGCGCGCCCGGAGCGGGATCAGATCCCATGGTCGTGTTGTTAACCATCGTATTCAATCGCCCGTTGCGTACCGTGGACTGCAGACGAGCAGTG
Organism: Terriglobales bacterium; assembly: GCA_049585795.1. Taxonomy (GTDB): domain Bacteria; phylum Acidobacteriota; class Terriglobia; order Terriglobales; family Acidobacteriaceae; genus JABDBE01. Next base: position 204,282 of record JBAVAQ010000021.1, read on the forward strand.
ACATCCCGAGTTCGATTTCCCGACCCATACGCGGCCGAAAGAATATTCAACTGCCCGGTGTTTCCTCCTGGCGGGACGCGAAGTGGCGGACGAGGCGCAGGCGGTGGCACAGGCGACGGCACAGGCGACGGGTTCCATCCGCCATTCCAGTTGCCACTTCCCCAATTCCCGTTTCCCCAGCCGGAAAACCTGGAACCATCCACGATGCTGCCTTCGGGATATTCGAACATGTGACTGCGTCCGTCAGGGCCGCGCGCGTAGATACGCAAAACCTTAACCTGTCCCGGCGCCGGATCTACCCCGAACGTACTGTTCCCCATGCGAAAGAAACTGTTCTGTGCAGCCAGTTGCCGCAGCCGCTGGGTTAGGTCGACATGTCTGGACGCAACCCCGTACTGGGCGTTGAGGATCACATATTCGCCGCCCTTGCTGCCCCAGTTCCCGCCGCTCCAGCCGGAAAACATCGAGCCATCGACCACGCTGCCTTCAGGGTATTCGAATGTCCGATCCCGTCCATTGGACCCGCGCGTAAAAACGCGCAGCGACTTCACCTTGCCCGGAGCCGGATCAACCCCAAACGTGCTATTGCCCATGCGAAAAGTGCGGTTCGAGCGAGCCAGATCGCGCAGCCGTTGCGTGACGTCCACCCGTTGGTTTCCGTAGCCATAGTCCGCGCGAAGGATCTGGTATTGCTGAGCCATCCCTGCAGCCGACGCGAGCAGCGCGAAAGCCACCACGGCAACACTCCGCCTCAACGTTCTCTGGAAACGCACGGCGTATTCTCCTCTCGGGAGGTCGGTGAAACCGGGTCCAGCCGACTTTACGTTTTCATCTTACTCCGAGGCGTCCGGCAACCTGCTGACGAGGACACTCTGGCGCACCACCATAGCGCGACCTGTTAAGCTTGCCTTCAGCTAGAGGACTTTAGCATCAGGGCTTCTGTGGAAAGTCGATTTTCCAGAACGAAGAATTCAGAGAGGAATCTGACATGAGGCAATCATGCTCGATGTGGCTGCTCGCGGCGCTGTTCGTTTCTCTGCTCGCAACCTTCTCCGCGGCAGCCGATCCTGGCTATCACGTCATTAAGACTTACAAACTGGGAGGCGAAGGCGGCTGGGATTATCTGAACCTCGACAGCTCCTCGCGGCGCCTCTACATCTCGCGTGCCACGCACGTCATTGTGATCGATGCGGATTCCGGCAAGCCAGTTGGCGATATTCCGGATACGCCCGGAGTGCACGGCATCGCGCTGGCTCCGGAACTCGGACGCGGCTTTATCAGCAATGGGCGTGAGGGCACGGTCACGATCTTTGACATCGAGTCTCTGAAGCCGATCACTAAGGTCAAAGCCGGCGACAATCCCGATGCAATTCTTTACGACCCAGCTACCAAACGCGTCTTCGCCTTCAACGGACGCAGTCAAAACGCCACCGCCATCGACGCCGCCAAAGGCACCGTGTTAGGCACGATCAAGCTCGAAGGCAAACCGGAATTTGCCGTCACCGACGCCAAGGGAGAGATTTTCGTCAACATCGAAGACAAGAGTCAACTGGACGCGATCGATCCCGCAAAGTTGGAAGTGAAATCGCGATGGCCGCTCGCTCCCTGCGAGGAACCCAGTGGACTCTCCATCGACCGTGAGCACCGGCGGCTGTTTGCCGGTTGCGATAATAAGATGATAGCCGTGGTCGACGCCGACACAGGGAAAGTCATTGCGACCCCGGCGATCGGGGAAGGCGTGGACGCAACTGCATTTGACCCCGGCACCAGCCTTGCGTTGGCTTCCTGCGGAGAAGGCGTGCTGACCGTCGTGCACGAAGAGTCGCCCGGCAAATTCAGTGTGGCAGAAAATGTGAAGACGCAGGAAGGCGCGCGCACTCTCGCCCTCGACGATAAGACCCATCAAGTTTACGTGGTGACCGCGAAATTCGGCCCACCCCCTGCGCCGACTGAAGCGCAGCCACATCCCCGGCACTCGATTCTGCCGGATACTTTCGTAGTATTGGTCCTGGGCAAGTAAGTGCTCTTTTTCGGCGCGCGAAGAATACGCGCGAAGAATAAAGAATGATCGATAAAAACGATGGCTCGCATCGATTAATTAGATCAAACAGAAGTTGAGCGGCTACGCACTTACGGTAAACTATGCCACCGGGCAGGCACGAGCACCCGGCAAACCTTTCATGAGCGCCCACGAAACAGAAAAATTTCATCGCGCGAAAATCATACAACGGGTGGACTTCGCCCCCGAACTCTGGATGATTCGCGTCCAACTCGACCACGAGTTCAAATTCGCTCCCGGCCAATATGCGACGTTGGGTCTCGAAGGTATGGGCAAACTCAAGGAGCGCCCATACTCCATCGTTTCGTCGCCGCACGAGAACGAACTCGAGTTCTTTTTCGAACTGGTGCCGCCCGGCGATCTCACTCCGCTGTTATACAAACTGCAACCCGGCCATGAACTGTTCCTGCGAAAAGTTCCCAAGGGAAGGTTCATGCTCGACACCAAGAGCGGCCGCACCAATCACCTTTTGGTGTGTACGGTGACCGGCGTCGCTCCGTTCGTCAGCTATATTCGGACGCTCTATCGAGACTGGAAAGAAGGCAGGTTTGCCGGCGAACACAAACTATTTTTGCTGAATGGGGCAAGCCGCTCGTGGGAGTTCGGGTATCTCGAAGAATTGCAGAAATTCGCGCAGGAAATTCCCTGGTTGAACTATGTGCCTACCATCAGCCGTCCCTGGGAAGATGAAAACTGGAAGGGCGAGACTGGACGTGTAGAAGACGTTCTGCGCAAGTACACCGACATGTGGGGTTTCGGGGCGAACGCGATCGCCTACTTGTGCGGCCACCCGGGAATGGTCGAAGGCGCCAAGGGAATTCTGAAGCGCATCGGCTTTGCCAAAGAAGAATTGAAAGAAGAAATCTATTGGGTGCCATCGAAGAAGACGCCGGTACCCTAAGAATCACTTTCCGCAGGCGCGAAAAACACCAGTACGGTCAAGTCTTCCGTGACTTCATAAAAGCGGTGTTCCACTTCAGCCGCAACAAAAATGATGCTGCCCTCGCTTACCACATGGTCTTCGGAACCTGCTTGCATCCGCGCCCGGCCGCGAACCACGTAGTAAAGCTCGTCTTCTTTGTGCGGTCTTTGAGGATCGTCGCCGCCGGCGGGCAAGACGTAAACGCCGGCGCTCATCGCCGGGACGCGCAGGAACTCAAGATAACGCTTCCCGGATTGTTCCCGGCGTTTGTCCGCATCGGCGATGTTGGAGAATTGAGCCACTTGCACGACGGCTGCCTCCAATGTTCCGGCGTTTCGAGCCGCGAATCATTAAACTCGCTGCATCGCGCCTAGAGTTCTCAGCTCGGCCCATCAGCATAGCATTCTCGCGGCAAGATTGAGTGCTACATAGAACCCTGTATTGCATTCTTTTAAGATCTAACTCACACTTTGAGTAGCGCCACTGTCGTTCTGGACGAATGGCCGTGGATCCCTCCCCTCGTTTGATAGACGTTCGCCAAATTGGGCCAAGTAGCGAACGAGATATTTCTGGCCGATGCTCCGCGTGCGGTGTGGTTCTAATCGCCCGCCTCCATCACTCAGAAAATGCAACGCCAGAGCTATTGAGAGATAAGCTCGAAAAATTGTTCGCGCGTCATGTAGCAGAAACTGGATGTGGCAAACCGCACGATCCAGCTCTTGAATAATATTTAAGCCTTGCGTTAAAGCACCCTGGAAGCGAGGCAACAATTCCTGCGCGTTTGTTTCCGCGCTTGAAATTTTTGCCAAAGACGGAACATTCTTCTCGATCTCTTTCCACTTCTTGGACATGGTCTTACCGCTAACATCCTTATTCCAATGGTTTACGAGGTTTGGCACGCGCACTGCTCCATCTGCATCGAAGATGATGATGATGAGGAGGTCATGATGAAGAATTCGCGCGAAAGAGCATATTTATGTGTGTTTGTGTTGCTTCTCGCAATCGCTCTGTGCCCATGGACATACGCTGAAAACGCGGTCATGGGAGAGATCCAATTCGAAGGCAAATCCCACGTCACAAAGACTTCCGGGGTCTGGGTCGACGGACAATACGTTGGCTATCTGAAAGAGCTCAAGGGATCCAAGAAGGTTCTGCTTCTGCCGGGCGAGCACACCATCACCGTGCGCCAGGACGGCTATCAGGATTTTACGCAACGAGTCATGGTCGAGCCTGGACAGAAGCAGACAGTGAGTGTGCTGATGCAGAAAGCACCGACCGGACCCATGCCTCAAGTCACGGCCGAAGTCAAAATCGAGGTCAACCCTTCCCGGGCTGCCGTATTTTTGGACGGCCTTTTCGTGGGACACGTGGGAGAATTTGAGGGTGCGGGTCGAGGCATGCTGGTTGGGCCGGGACCTCACCGGATAAGAATCGCGCTTCCCGGTTATCAAACTTTTGAGACCGACATCAATCCGACTGCCAACCAGAAGGTCGAAATTAAGACTGAGCTGGCCAAGAGCGATGCGCCTCCCGCAGGGCCGCTAGTCAACCCGGAAACAGGCGATGCCATGCCACCCCCGCCGCCTGCTCCGCAGCATTGAAAGGCGCGCAGGTCAGCAAGATGCGGATATAATTGCACCGCATGCCCATCGCCTCTGGCACCAAGCTCGGACCGTACGAGATTCAGTCGGAGCTGGGTGCAGGCGGCATGGGCGAGGTCTATCGGGCGCGTGACACTCGGCTCGACCGGCAAGTTGCCATCAAGGTTCTTGCTGGCCATCTCTCCTCGTCTCCCGAATTGAAGCAGCGGATGGAGCGCGAGGCACGCGCCATCTCTTCTTTGAACCATCCCCACATTTGCCAACTCTATGACATCGGTTCGCAGGATGGAACCGATTACCTGGTCATGGAGTTCCTCGAAGGGGAAACGGTCGCCGAGAGACTCCGCAAAGGCGCGCTACCTTTAAGTGAAGTGCTGAAGGTTGGGGCTGAAGTGGCGGAGGCTCTGGAGATCGCGCACCGGGCAGGCATTGTGCATCGCGACTTGAAGCCGGCAAACATCATGCTAACCAAGTCAGGCGCGAAGCTGATGGACTTTGGTTTGGCGAAACCCTTCGGAATGACCGCTTCAGCATCTGGCGCAGCGCCTTCGTTCACTGCCGTGGCGACCATGACCGGTCTGAGTCCGGCAAGCCCGCTGACTACTGCTGGCAGCATTGTCGGCACCATCCAATACATGTCGCCGGAGCAGATCGAGGGCAAAGACGCCGATGCGCGCAGTGACATCTTTGCGCTCGGCGCCGTTCTGTACGAAATGGCCACGGGGAAGCGGGCATTTGAGGGCAAGAGCCAGATTTCGGTAGCGTCGTCGATTTTGGAGAAAGATCCGGAGCCGATCAGCGCCGCCAAACCCATGACTCCTTCGGCATTCGAGCATGTGGTAAAGACCTGCCTGCAAAAGAACCCGGAGGATCGCTTTCAAACCGCGCACGACGTCAGGCTGCAACTCAAATGGATTGCAGAAGACCGGCCGTCGCCGTCCACGCCGGCTTCGGCTCCAGCTTCACGCCATCCCCGTGAGCGTCTGGCTTGGGCAATGGCCGTCTTCCTCGCGATTGTTGCCGGCGCAGTTGCCGGAATTCTTATCGCCCGTCCCAGCGGGCCCCCTCGCACCATCCGTACCGTCATTTCTCCCCCGGAAGGCACCGCGTTCCGGCTGACCGGCGACTTGGCCGGTCCACCGGAGCTTTCGCCCGACGGCTCCTCCGTTGCGTTTTCGGCTGCTGGATCCGACGGCAAGGTTCTGCTCTGGGTTCGTCCCATGGACAAGCTGGAAGCGCGCGCACTGCCGGATACGGAGAACGCCATGTTTCCATTCTGGTCGCCGGATAGCAAGTCGCTCGGTTTCTTTGCCGACGGGAAGCTAAAAACGATTGACCTAAGCGGCGGTTCTCCGCAAACAGTTTGTGATGCCCCGCAGGCACGCGGAGGCTCCTGGGGACCAAATGGCACGATTCTGCTGACCACGGACACCCAAGCGCCCATCAGCCGGGTGAACGCCAATGGCGGAGCACCAGTCGAAATTACAAAAGTTGATCATTCCCGGCACACTTCGCATCGCTGGCCCTTTTTTCTTCCGGATGGCAAGCACTTTCTTTATGTCGCTATTAATCACGATTCAGCCCAATCCGAGAAAGACGCTGTATACTTCGCCTCGCTCAATGGAGCGGAGAACCGCCAGTTATTCCGTTCCATGTCCAACGCCATTTACGCGGGCGGTTTTGTTTTGTTTGCCCGGGGCAACCAGTTGATGGCACAGAAATTCGATCCCTCCTCGGGAAAGTTGAGCGGAGACTTACAGGTGGTGGCTAACGGGGCTGCGAATGATATCAGCACGTGGCACATGGATGCCTCCGCTTCTGGCCCGGGACTGCTGGTTATGGGTAGTGGCGGAACCCCTGACTGGCAACTCATCTGGGTGGATCGCACCGGCAAGCGGGTCGGCGTCGTGACCGACAAACTTTCGAACCTGCAATACGCCCGTTTGTCGCCACGGGGAGATCGGGTCGCGCTGCAGATTGACACTGGAGCGAACGACATTTGGATACTTGATCTTGCCCGCGGGATTCGCACCCGGCTGACGTTCGGCCCGGTTTTCAATGCCAGTCCGGTTTGGTCGCCCGACGGCAAATGGATCGCCTACGACTCCGAACGCAACGGCGGAAATCAGATCTATCGCAAACCGTCCGACGGCAGTGGCGCCGAGGAACGTCTGCTTGACGACGACCAGCCGGTTTTCCCGACCGATTGGTCCCGCGATGGCAAATACCTGCTTTATTCGCGGGGCCCTTTGTATGGTGCGGGGGAGGAAATCTGGGCATTGCCGCTGGAGGGCGTTCGCAAGCCTTTCCTGGTTGTGCCCCACGGCGCGAACTCGCTTGCTACGCAAGGAGTGTTGTCGCCGGACAGCCGGTGGCTCGCTTATGCGTCCAGCGAGTCCGGTCAACCGGAGTTATACGTTGTACCGTTCCGCGGCGGACAGGGGAAATGGCAGGTCTCTCAGAGCGGAGGCTATCTCCCGTTGTGGAGTGCGGACGGGAAAACCCTCTATTACTCCAATCTTGGCTTTAGTGTTTTTGCCGTACCCGTCAAGGAGATGAACGACACCCTGCAATTCGGAACGGCTGAGCAACTTTTGTCCACGGCGAGCATGTCCAGCCCGAATTTCTTCTACGATGTCTCGCCGGACGGCAAGAAGATTCTTCTGGATGCCATCTCCCAGCAGGTAAACCAATCGATTACCGTAGTCACAAACTGGAGCCAGGAGCTGAAGAAATAGCGCTGGCAAAATGCATTAACCACAAAGGACACGAAGGTTCACAAAGGAAGATCCGGTAGCCTCGTCGCAAGACGCTCAACTTTTCCTTTGTGTACCTTCGTGTCCTTCGTGGTTGTGCCTTTTGGTTTTCGACCGATTCGATTGAAGCTCATCCTGCAATCAGTATTCGCCGTAGCGTCCCTTCACCGAATCGATGAGCTTTTGCGAGTCATAGCCAATTCCGTCTTTGAAAACGATCTCGACATTCTCGATGTCTGAAATTCGGCTCGCCGGATCGCCCTTGATTACGATGAGATCCGCGTTTTTCCCTGCGGCAACTGTGCCGATCTGATCCTGCTTGCCGAGATATGTTGCGCCGTTGAGGGTCGCAATTTTGATAGCGTCGACGGGCGAGAATCCCGCTTCGACCAGCAATTCAATTTCGCGCTGATCGCCAAATCCGGGGACGACCCCTCCGTTGCCCGTCGGATCGGGGCCGGCAAGCAGCATTCCTCCAGCCTGAGCAAATGCGTGTTCCAGTTCCATGTCGCGCTTGAACAGCATCGGCCAATCAGTTGTTGGCGGCTTCATACTCGCAGGCCGCTCGCGGTTGTACAGATAAGCTTCGCGAGCTTCTGGCGTCATTACGTCGAGGGCCTGCTGTCGGAGAGGAGGACGTCCCGGAATTCCGCCACTCTCAAAGACAGGCAGTGTCGAAGTGACCGCTACGTGATGCTTCACTAACGTGTCGATCAGATCCTTCGCTTCCGGACCATTTGCCGGCATATGTTCCAGCGTGTAGACTCCCATACTTTTGCTACAAAGATCGGCTTTCTTGTCTGGATCAAGCTGCGTGTTCACGAAAAATCCGTGTTCGAGATCGTCAATGCCCAGTTCTGCGGCTTCTTTGTAGGTCACCGAGCACAAGTGTCCCGTAACTTTGATGCCACGCTTGTGAGCCGCCTCGATCGCGGCCTTCAGTTCGGCCCGCGTGATATTCATGTATGCCTTGAATGAAGTCACACCGCGGTCTGCCCAGTAGTCGACCATTTGGCGCGCCTCATCGGGATCGCTTAGCTGATGCATTTGAATGAAGTAACTGTCGGGTCCCTCCAGATACGGCCCGGTGACGTCGATATGCGGGCCAGGAAGTTTGCCCTCGTCGATCTCGCGCTTCAGGTTCAGATCGGTGTAGGTCTCGACGCTTCCGGTGGTTCGCATCGTGGTCACGCCGCCGGCCAGATAGAGGCGGGGTGCGGAGAACGTCATCTGCGGGACTAATATGGGTGGTTCGGATCTCCATTGACTATCTTCGTCCGGCCGGGCCATATAAAAGAGATGGTCGTGCATGCCGACGATTCCGGGCATCACCGTATATCCGCGCAGGCTGAGAATAGTTGTTCCCTCGGCTGCGGGAATGTCCGAACCGGCGGTGACCGCCGTGATCTTGCCGCGCTCAATAATTACATTTTGATCTTCGACGGGCGCTTGTCCAGAGCCGTCAATGATGCGCACATGCTCAAGAACCACTCTCGGCGCGTTCACTCGCACATATTTCTGCACGGTTGGAGATAGCCCAGCCGGCTGTTGAGCGCAGACATGAATGGACAGAAACAAGAACACTGACAAAATCAGCAGATGGTTGGCGCGCATTCGGTATCCTCAAAGTCGGCTCATTGTAGCTGAGGGAACAATCCCACAACAAAGAATCAGCACCCGAACTACTTCTGCCTTAAAGTGCATAATTAGGGTGACGGGAGCGACGCCGTGACATTGATGCAGGACGGGCTGTGGTACAAAGACGCGATCATTTATCAAGTCCACGTCCGAACCTTTCGCGATAGCAACGGGGACGGGATTGGGGACTTCCGCGGTCTGGCGGAGAAACTCGATTATCTGCAGGAGTTGGGCATCAACGCGCTGTGGCTCATGCCGTTTTTTCCGTCGCCGCTGCGCGATGACGGCTACGATATTGCCGATTACCGATCGGTGCATCCCAGCTATGGGACGCTCGACGATTTCAAAACTTTTCTCACCGCTGCCCATGAGCGCGCAATACGAGTGATCGTCGAGATGGTGCTCAACCACACCTCCGATCAACACCCCTGGTTTCAGGAATCGCGAAGCGCTCCCGAAAATCCGCGGCGGAATTGGTACGTGTGGAGCGATACCGATACTCGTTATCGCGGTGTGCGAATTATTTTTCTCGACACTGAAACTTCGAACTGGGCCCGCGATCCGGTTTCAAAGGCATATTACTGGCACCGTTTTTTCAGCCACCAGCCAGATCTAAACTACGACAATCCCGCGGTTCGGGAAGAGATGTGGTCTATCATGCAGTTCTGGCTGGAGATGGGTGTGGACGGGTTCCGGCTCGACGCAGTTCCTTACCTCGTCGAACGGGAGGGGACATCATGTGAAAATTTGCCTGAAACCCACGCTATCCTCAAAGAGTTGCGCGGCAAGCTGGATCAACATTTCACAGGAAGGATGCTGCTTGCCGAAGCCAACCAATGGCCGGCTGATCTTCGACCGTACTTCGGGAATAGCGACGAGTTCCACATGGCTTTTCATTTTCCTCTCATGCCCCGAATGTTCATGGGCGTAAAACTCGAGGATCGCAAGCCGATCATGGATATTTTGCAGCAGACTCCCGCGATTCCTGATTCTTGCCAATGGTGTTTGTTCCTGCGCAATCACGATGAACTTACGCTCGAGATGGTGACCGACATCGAACGCGATTATATGTACGACACCTACGCCGGGGACAAGGCGATGCGGTTGAACCTCGGCATCCGCAGGCGCCTTGCACCCCTGCTGGATAACGACCGGCGTCGCGTCGAACTAATGACTGGCATGTTGATGTCTCTGCCCGGGACCCCGATTATTTACTATGGCGACGAGATTGGGATGGGAGATAACGTTCACCTCGGCGATCGGAATGGGGTGCGCACGCCGATGCAATGGGATGGCGGATGGAACGCGGGCTTTTCCTCGGCCGATCCCGAGAGCCTTTACTCACCGCTGATCCTCGATCCGGTGTATGGGTATCCGGCGGTAAATGTTTATTCGCAAAAACGGTCCGGGCATTCTCTCCTTGCCTGGATGCAACGCATCATACAGACGCGGAAGTCTACGCAGGTCTTTGGCAGAGGTTCCATAGAGTTTCTCCATCCGGCGAACCATCGCGTGCTCGCCTATGTGAGGCAACTCAAGAATGAAACCGTGCTGGTGGTCAATAACCTTTCCAGTACCGCGCAGGCGGTGGAACTTGATCTCCGACGCTACAAGGGCAATATTCTGGTCGAAATGTCGGGCCGCAATATCTTTCCGCGCATCGGTGATTTGCCCTATCTGTTGACCATGGGGCCCTATCAGTTCTTCTGGTTCCGTTTGCGTCGCATATGAAGAAAGAGGAATTGAGTTTTCAGAGCATCTGACAGGGGTTTCGTCTGGAAGAGACAAGCGTACTTACCGATGATTTTATTCGCGAACTGATCAGCGTTGGCGAAGTGGACCTGCTGGTCGGCGTACCTACGCAGGACAATGCCAAGACGGTCGGAGAAATCGTACAGGCGATTCGAGTTGGACTTCTGAAGTATTTTCCCAGGGAGCGCGCGGTTATCGTAAACGCAGATGGGGGATCGAAGGACAGCACCCGTGACGTGGTCGCCGCAGCCTCGATCAATGATGTACAGCACGCTTCGGACTTGTACGCACTGCGTACCCTGCACTGCATCAGCACGGTCTGCGATGGAGGGCCCGCGACCGAAGTTGCCTTGCGAACTATTCTGGCGGCCGCAGAATTATTGCGCGCCAAAGCCTGCGCCATCGTTTCGCCTGAATCGACAAACATCACACCGGACTGGATCGAGCGCCTGCTTCGACCCGTTTACTGCGATGATTTCGATCTTGTCACTCCGCTCTACCGACGGCACAAGTTCGATGGATTGCTGCTACGAAACCTTGTCTACCCGATGACCCGTGCCCTGTATGCAAAACGGGTCCGGGAGCCCTACGCGGTTGAATTCGCATTCTCCGGGCGCTTAGGCAGCCATCTCTTGGAACAACAGGTTTGGGATCGTGGAACCGGGGGCGTCGGAACCGAGATGCGAGTGACCCTTGCCGCGATGGCTGGCGAATTCCGCCTCGGACAGACTTTCCTGGGGACCAAACTGCATCTCGATCGCGGCTCGGCCGACCTCGTTCCGGCGATGCGGCAGACGGTCGGTACCCTTTTCTGGTCGCTCGAACCCAACTTTCAGCTTTGGAGCGCGAACCACGCCACGGAGAGTATCCCGACGTTTGGCGCCGAGTACGACTTGACGGCGGAACCAATTCGAGTGAACCGAAAACGACTTTATCAACTGTTCACTTCCGGCGTCAGCGAACTTGAGCCGATTCTTCAGTCAATCCTTTCGGGTCAGACGCTCGCGGAGATTCAAGCCATCGCCAAACTTGCAGAAGACGACTTCCGATATTCCCACGAGCTCTGGGTTAGAACTGCATATGAGTTCGCCGCTTCGTATCACAAGTCCGTAATCAATCGAGACCACATCATTCAGGCTCTGGCTCCCCTTTATCGCGGAAAGGTGTACACCTTTCTCCTGGAAAACCGCGACGCTTCAGGAGAACAGATAGAGGCACATGTCGAATCGCTCTGCCTGACATTTGAGCGCTTGAAACCGTACTTGCTTGATTTATGGAACGCAAGAGAGTGAGGTCAATATGTGGGACATGATCATGGGAGAACTGGACCACGCGATGCAAGAGCTTGCCAGGAATTTCGCGCACTTCCTGCCCCGCCTGCTGGCGATGCTGATCATTGCGCTGTTGGGATGGGTAGTGGCTTACGTGCTGAAAGCCAGCTTGCGTGCCATTCTGCGGATCGCGAAGTTCGACAAGCTTTCTGACAATGCCGGAGCGACTCAACTGCTGAACAAACTGGCGTTGCCTTCATCCAGCGAACTACTAAGCCGCATCGTATTTTGGGTGGTGTGGCTGGGGTTCATTTTGCTGGGAGTACAGGCGCTTGGCATCGTGGGCTTGCAAGAGCACATTGCAAGAATTTTCTTGTACCTGCCCAGATTATTTGTGGCGCTGCTGATTTTCTTCTTCGGATTGGTGGCGGCAAGTTTCTTTTCCCGCGCCGCGTTGCTCGCCGCCGTTAACGCCGGCTCTCCTTCGCCTGGGCTATTAGCCACCTTGATCCGGACAATCATTGTTATTTTCACGGTTACGATGGCATTCGAGCAACTGGGACTGGCGGAGAGGACAATTCTGATCGCTTTCGCCATTGCCTTCGGCGCTTTGATGCTCGGGTTGGCCATTGCATTCGGCCTCGGTGGCCGGGATTTGGCCAAGCAATTTCTGGAGAGAAGATTCCTCAAAGAACGGCAGGAGCAGAAGCAAGATGAACTGTCGCCACTGTAAGTTAGCCTCAGCGAAGAGTATTCGATCACTCTTTTGCGCGGCTCGGAACCGGACAAAAAATCGTGCCGCTGAGTTTCAACTGTCCCGTGTAGATTGCCATGCCGACTACTGCATCGATTCCAAGTGCATCCAGTTGATCGACTTGTTGGGAGCTTGCAATCCCACCAGCTACGATCAGTTGCTTCGCGGTTGACGCTCGCAACTGGCTCACCGTGTCGAAAGGGATGCCCTGCATCAGGCCCTCAGTATCGATATTTGTGTATAGGAATGCGCTGCACCAACGTTCGAGAGCCGCAATCATTTCAAGAGGCGACGTGGCTGTGATTTCGCGCCAACCGCGAATCGCGACCCGTCCCTGTTTGGAATCGATGGCGAAGACCAACTTCTCCGGCCCGACCGCGCGGGCTACCTTCTCCGCAAAGACACTGTGGGGCCGACCATCGCGAATGAGCGATGATCCGAGAATCACACGCTGCGCCCCAATCGACAGCATCTGTTCCGCAGCCTGAATGGAACGCACTCCTCCACCCACCTGACAGGGAAGGCGGCGGGCAAACTTGTGCACCAGATCCCGATTGTTGCCGGCTCCTAATGCCGCATCCAAATCGATCAGTTGAATCAAAGGAAAGGAAGAGAAACGCGCGATCCATTCTTCAAAGTCATCAAATTCGAGCACTTTTCGCTCGCCCTGTACGAGCTGAACGATCTTGCCGCCCATGAGGTCGATCGAAGGAATCAACATGGCCATCGCACCGGGACGCCCGCGCTCTGCAGTTCTTGCTTGAGATCGGCAAGACTATGCAAGCCGAAATGAAAGATGGAAGCGGCAAGCGCGGCGTCGGCTTTGCCTCGCTGAAACACCTCGGCGAAGCTCTGCGTGTCTCCGCCTCCTCCCGAGGCAATGACGGGGATGTGCAACGCGTCAGAACACGCACGGGTCAACTCGCAATCGAAGCCAACGCCTGTGCCATCGCGATCCATGGAAGTAAGTAAAATTTCCCCCGCGCCCCGCTCTTCCGCTTCCCGCGCCCACGCCACCGCGTCCCGTCCGGTAGGATTTCTGCCGCCGCTCACGTAAGCCTCGAATCGTGCTTCGCCGTTGATCCGCTTGGCGTCAATGGCGACGATGACCGCCTGCGAACCATAACGCTGGGCGATGCGTGAAATCAACGACGGATCGGCGAGCGCGGCGGAATTGATGCTGATTTTGTCGGCTCCTGCTTCGAAGACGGCGATCGCGTCGTCAAGTGAGCCGATCCCACCGCCGACAGTGAAAGGAATGAACAACTGTCGAGCGGTTCTGCGAACCGTGTCAGCCAGAGTCGCGCGCTTTTCATGGGTAGCGGAAATGTCGAGCAACACCACTTCGTCGGCTCCCGCTTGGCTATGAGCCGCGGCCAGTTCGGCCGGGTCGCCGGCGTCGCGAAGTTGCTGGAACCGCACGCCCTTTACGACGCGTCCAGCGTTCACATCGAGGCACGCGATGATTCTTTTGGTTAGCATTAGAGGCAGCAAAAATTCTCCAAAAGCTTCAGCCCAATCGCTCCCGATTTTTCCGGATGAAATTGCACCCCGAACAAATTGTCTTGTTCGACAGCAGCAGAGAACTCTCCGCCATACTCGCATCGGGCCACCGTCGTTTTTGTCACCGGCGCCGAGTACGAGTGGGTGAAGTATACGAATGAGCCGGAGGGGATTCCCCGAAGTAGCCGTGATCCCTCATGACAGGTCAAAGAATTCCACCCGACATGCGGCGACTTGACACTTGCTACGAAGCGTCCGCATGATCCTGAGAACAGTCCCAGACCTCGGATTCCGGGCGCTTCCGCGCTCGATTCGAACATCCATTGCATTCCCACGCACACGCCCAGAAACGGCACTCCTTGTTCGATTTTGCGAAGAATGGCCATGCGCAGCCCAGTTTCCTCCAGAATCGCGGTGGTCGAAAAGTGGCCCACCCCCGGCAGAATAATCTTGTCTGCTCGTGCTACGACCGAGGGATCGTTGGTAACATTTGCATCCGCACGTAGATGATCAAGCGCCTTTTTCACAGATGTAAGATTTCCCGCACCGTAGTCAACCACCGCAATCATCAAAGCAATCCTTTCGTGCTGGGAAGCAATCGCGCCATGCGCCGATCGCGCCAGCACGCAGCCCTCAAAGCGCGCGCAAATGCTTTGAACAGCGATTCAATCTTGTGATGGCTGGAACGGCCATAGAGCACGCGCGCATGCACGCTGGCGCGAGCACCCCGCGCAAAGCCGTCAAAAAAATCGGGTACCAGTTCGGCTTGCAGATCGCCTACGAGGATGCTGCGAACTTTGGTATCGACCGTCGTGGACGTCCGTCCGCAAAAATCCACAGCCGCGAGTCCAAGAGTTTCGTCCATTGGCATCACGAAATAGCCCGCCCGCAAAATCCCACGCTTGGGACCTAGAGCTTTGTCGAAGAGTTGGCCGAGCACAATACCGACATCTTCCACGGTGTGATGTTGGTCGACATCGAGGTCACCCTTCGCCTTGAGCTCGAGATCGAAGCCGCCGTGATGCGCAAAAAGCTCCAGCATGTGATCGAAGAAGCGGATTCCAGTTGAAACTTTGTACCGGCCGTGGCCTTCAATCACCAGCACAGCACGAACGTCGGTCTCCTTGGTGACGCGGTGAATTGACGCTCGCCTCATTTCGCGGTTACCTCTTTCGCTCCGATTTCCGCCAGCGTTTCCCGCAGCGCTTGGAGCAATCGTGCAGTTTGCTCCGTGGTTCCGAGAGTGATGCGCACGCAACCTTCGCACCCGAAGTCGCGAGAACGGTCGCGTACCAGGATGCCGCGCGATCGCATGGACTGGATAAGCGTAGTCCTCGACGGACCGAGGCGCGCGAGCACGAAGTTCGCTTTGCTCGGCCAGTACTGAATTCCCCACCGGGCAAACTCGCGCTGGAGTACGTCCCGCCCCTGCCGAACCTGGCCGACGTACTGGCGAATGTAGTCCTGGTCGGCCAGTGCTGTTGGCAAACAGGCAAGCGCCACACCATTCACGTTGTAAGGAGAACTGACCTTGCTCACCATCGAAATGTGCTCTACCATGCCGGCGAGCACGCCAATGCGCAGGCCGGCAAGTCCGTATGCTTTGGAAAATGTTCTGGCCACAAACAGGTTCGGAACGCTGCGCCATTGCCCCAGCAGCGTCTCTCCGTAAAACTCAAAGTAGGCCTCGTCCACCAAAATCGCCGCCTGAGGTACGCGGCGTGCGGTTTCGAGCAAGCTTGCCGCTTCGGCTACGCTGCCCGTCGGATTGTTGGGATTGGCAACCGCGATCAGGCGAGTGCGCGTCGTGACTTGAGAAAGCAGATCAGAAAATGGAAACCTGAAGTCCGCTCCCGCCGGCACCGTGATAACTCGGGCGCCAGTCGCCGCTGCAGAAATCTCGTACATGGCAAACGTAGGCACGACGATGAGCGCTTCGTCGCCAGGCTGCAGAAAGGTTTCGCAAAGCAGATGGATGGCTTCATCCACGCCATTCGTCAGCAACAACTCGTTGGGATTGATGCCAAGAAAGTCCGCCGCTACGGCTTCAATGGGCTCGCGCTCAGGGTAGCACGCGATTTCTTCCGCCGTGATTTTCCGCAATCGCGCCAGAACCCGCGGCGAGCAGCCAACCGTATTTTCGTTGAAGTCCAGGCGCAAACCCTCACGTCCACCGAGCGGAGGATGATAGGTGTGCAGGTTGCGAACGGACTTGCACGCTTCAAGCATGGCCCACCCTCGTCCGAATCGATTCCGCATGTGCCCGCAGCCCCTCTGCATTTGCCAATGACTCGATGACGGGAGCAATTCCACTTAGACCTGACCGCGAAAGCCGCTGGACGCTGATGAGCTTTACAAAATCGAGAACGCTCAACCCGCCGCGAAACCGGGCAGCCCCACCCGTAGGCAGAACGTGATTGGGACCTGATGCGTAGTCGCCACCGGCTTGCGGCGAATAGTCTCCGATAAAAACTGACCCCGCATTGCGGACGAGCGCAACGTCTGCCGCCTCGACAGTGAGATGTTCCGCCGCCAGCTCGTTCGCCCATGCAAGACTTTGCTGACGCGAAGTGGAAACGAGAATGACCCCGTTCCGGCGTAACGATTGCCGCGCAACCGCATTCCTCCGGCTTAATTTCTCCACAACAGCCGCCACCCGGCGCGCCAGATCTTCATGAGTTGTGATAAAAGCTGCGAGCGCTTCCGGATCGTGCTCTGCCTGGGCCACCAGGTCCGACGCGATGAACTCTGGAGTCCCGACATCACTCACAATGACAACTTCGGTCGGGCCAGCGAGGAAATCGATCGCACAGTCGAAGGAAACGAGCTTCTTGGCAGCCGTCACGTAGACATTTCCCGGGCCGACTATCTTGTCCACATTCGGAATGCTCTTCGTTCCGTATGCGAGCGCGGCAATCGCCTGCGCTCCGCCAATGCGATAGATTTCGCGGAGTCCGAGCATTCCAGCTGCCGCGAGTACTTCACCCCTTGGCTGCGGAGAGACGACGCGAATATTCTTGACGCCCGCCACCTGAGCAGGAATTACCGTCATCAGCAACGTCGACACCAGCGGATAGCGTCCGCCGGGAATATAGCACCCGACCGAATCCAAGGGCCGTGCGATTTGGCCAACGGTGATCCCTTTGCGCGTGCGCGTCCATTCCACAGGTTTTTGCGATTCACAGAAACGGCGGATGTTTGCCGCTGCCGTGCGCAAGGAAGCTTTCAGTTCCGGGTTCGCCGCGTTGCAGGCTGAGCGAATCTCCGCATCGGATACTTGAAGAGATTCTTGCGCACCAAGGCCATCCCATTGTTCGGCATATTTGCGCAGAGCACGATCGCCTTGCTTGCGGACGTCGGCAATAATTCGACGCACGACTGGCTCGACATCCGTGTATCGTGAGCCGCGGGATGCCATCTTCCGCACTCTCGCAGCAGCTGCGGCTCCAGAGAGAATGCGCATCACAAGACCACCTTGTTCAGCGGATATTCAACGATCCCTTGTCCGTTGGCTTCTTTCAACCGAGGGATCACCTGCCATGCCGTCGATTCTTCGATCACCGTGTTTACGGCTACCCACTCTCCGTCACTGAGGGTAGAGATGGTGGGATTCTTGAGCGCAGGCAGAACCGCGAGAACCGCCGCCAGGTCCTGCTTGCGAACGTTCAGCATCAGCCCAACCCGGTTCTGGGCATCCATTGCGCCGCGCAGCATGAGAGATAGATTTTCAATCTTGCGGCGTTTCGGCGAATCACACCAGGCTTTCTGGTTTGCAATAATCTGCGTGTTGGATTCGAGTACCGTGTCAATTATGCGCAAGTGATTCGCTCTCAGGGAGCTTCCAGTTTCCGTGACTTCCACGATGGCGTCGGCCAGCATTGGCGGTTTCACTTCGGTGGCGCCCCAGGAGAACTCAACCTGCACGGCGACGCCTTTGTTCTCGAAATACTTCCGCGTAACACTGACGAGCTCGGTCGCGATGATGCGATCGTCCAAGTCTTCTGCACGCTGGTACGGCGAATCCTCTGGAACCGCCAGCACCCACCGCACCTTCCCGCGGCTCTGCTTGGCGTAAATAAGGTTAGAAACGGTCACCACTTCGAGGCCACTCTCCACCACCCAATCAAGGCCTGTCAGTCCCGCATCGAGAACGCCATGCTCGACATAGCGGGCCATTTCCTGCGCGCGTATAAGCATGCACTCAACTTCTGGATCGCCGGTGGTTGCGAAATAAGAGCGGCCATTGGTGAAGATTGGTAAACCGGCGCGGGCAAAGAGATGCAGAGTAGCTTCCTGCAAACTACCCTTCGGAATTCCCAGACGGATTTTCATGATCGCACCGCCTGCGCGCCAATACCCGCCTTCTGAGCCTCGTTCTGCGAAAGACTCCGCGTGAAACAGGAGCGCGTTCCTTCATGACAAACCAACCCTGCTCCCTCGACCTCGACCTGCAACAGAAGTGTGTCGCGATCGCAGTCGACGGTGGCGGAAACCAGCTTGAGCCGGTTGCCCGAGGTTTCTCCCTTCGTCCAAAGCTGGTTGCGAGTGCGGCTGAAAAACGTCACGTAGCCGGTAATGAGCGTATGCTCGCACGCCTCGCGATTCATAAAGCCCAGCATCAGAACTTCGCCGGACGAAGCATCCTGCACGATGGCCGGTGCCAGGCCCTGCATCTTGGCAAAATCAATTTCCTGATTCATAAAACCCTGTCCGTGTAGAAACAAAAAGCCCGCTGAGCTTGGATCGCATCAGCGGGCTTGAATCTCTTTTGGGTGTTACGCTAGCTCAGCCACACACCCCCGCCGACGCGCATTGCGCGTGATGGTGATGATGACGATGAGCCAGCCTGTTCACGAAGTTAAGATAACCAAGACGTCAAACATTGTCAAAACAAATTTGCCCAGCTGTCGTTACGGAATGCCAGAGTTAAAGCTGGTGCGGGAAGGGGATTTTATTCCCACCATCTCCAAGAACTGCGTGAGCATACCAAGAAATCCAACAAACTTCAATGCTGATGCGGGTTTTGCGCGCCTTTCACCAAAACTCCATGAAAACGACTTCCAGACAATTTCCGGTGATCTGCGGCGATTCGGCAGACGTTTTACTAGCAGGCTGCGGAAAAACTCGATTTGAAGCGGGCGGAGTACCACGAACCTCTCTTGTTTCCACAGCACAACCTGATAAGAAGGAAGTATGCGTGGACAAGACGAGCAGCAGTTGGATGTGTTCAGCTACCTAAGCCCGGAGCAGAGAGTACCCCACGATCACCCCTTGCGTCCTCTTCGTGCTATGACCAATGAGGCCTTAAGAGAACTGCAACCACAGTTCAATAAGCTGTACGCCAAAACCGGGCGGCCGTCGATTGCGCCGGAGAAGTTGTTGCGAGCGCTCCTGCTGCAAGCGCTGTATTCGGTGCGCAGCGAACGGCTGTTGATGGAACAACTCGACTATAACCTGCTGTTCCGCTGGTTTGTGGGCTTGAACATGGATGACGCCATCTGGGATGTGACCGTGTTCACCAAAAACCGCGAGCGCCTGCTCGACGGGGACATTGCCGAAGCCTTCTTCCAAGCGGTGCTGCAGCAGGCACGCGAGCGCAGGCTGCTCTCGGACGAGCACTTCACCGTGGATGGAACACTATTGGAAGCGTGGGCGAGTGTGAAAAGTTATCAGCGTAAGGATGCTAAGAACACGGTTCCGCCGGACGATCCTGGCAATGCCACGGTGGACTTCCACGGGGAGAAGCGGTCGAACCAGACGCACGCATCGAAGACGGATCCGGATGCGAAGATGGCACGCAAAGGCAAGGGCAAGGAAGCCAAGCTGAGTTACAACGGGAATCTGCTGGTGGAGAACCGCAACGGACTGATCGTGAACACCGAGGTGTTCGAGGCCAACGGAACGGCGGAGCGAGATGCCGCGCTGGTCATGCTGGAACAAATTCCGGGAACAAGGCAGGTGACCGTGGGCGGCGACAAGGGCTATGACACGGCAGATTTCGTAGCGGAGTGCAGAAACATGAAGGTCACGCCTCACGTGGCTCAAAATCTGGAACGGCCGGGTGGGAGCGCCATTGATGCTCGGACGACGCAGCACCCTGGATATGCCATCAGTCAAAGGAAGAGGAAGCGTATCGAAGAGTGCTTCGGGTGGCTGAAGACGATCGCGCTGTTGCGTAAGGTTCGGCATCGTGGAGTCCTCAAGGTGGGATGGGTTTTCACCTTTGCCGCGGCCGCCTATAACTTAGTCCGCCTGCGCAACCTGGCGAGGCACG
>JBAVAQ010000022.1:0-22576 GCA_049585795.1 Terriglobales bacterium
TTCACACCCCGCACATGAACTCTCTCGCCGCCGGAGCGGAGCGAAGCCCCGCACAGCGTAGCGGAGCGCAGGCGGCGCCATCCATTCGCCTCCCTCAATCGGGGCGCTCTTTCATAATGCATTGATCTATTTGTCGCCTACTTGTGACTTATACGCCTGAAGCCAGTGCACGAAGATATTCCGGTCGGGTTCTCAAAGAAACTTATCATTTGGTATAAAAGCTGGCTCGGAAGGCGGCTACTACTGGGAAGGCTATTCGAATCCCCGAATAGCCGCCAAAGACAAACATCGTCTCGACGGTCAGATGGTGCCGTACCTTGGGAACATGCTGGTCAAGTCGTCGCTTGAGAAGTGGCTTACGGAGTCGGAGAAACTGGCAACGAGTGCGGGCAATTCTTAGAACAACGCTTAGAACATTCAGCCCGTCTGCACCCGAAAGTCCGCCAAATAGCGTATATCGTTGTAGAGTTAAATGATTGAAAGTATTTGATTTGTTTGGTTTAGCAAGCCGCCGCCTTCAGCCACTCGGCCACCTCTCCGGCGTTAACTACGAGGTTTTAGACGGGTTCCTGGGTGCACTGTACGTCAATGCGATTGTAGAGGGTTAACGCTAGCGAGCGCAACCGCAGCCATTCAGGGTTCCAGATTCACTTGGAATCCGAAGGCCTTCAGCAGATCTGGAGGCACATATTTGTGGTCCTTATTTTGCAGCACCCACTCTCGGAGTTCGGTCGAGCCTCGGTACTGTTCGGGCGAGAGCTTGAGAAAATCGACGACTCTTTCAAACGAACTCTCCGTGGGCGGACGCATCGCTCCGGACTTGTTCGAGTTCGAGGTGCCACGTTGCGGTGCCATCAAGAGCCTCCCTCATTGACGAATTATGTCGGATAATCCATCCAATTCTGACAGCAGAGCATACCTTTTGTCACCTGTTCCCGAAGACCGGCTCAGGGGAGGGACCAGACGACTTGGACTTTCTACTCCTTGCGATTTGTCTGATTCTCAGGTAACGTCACTTCGGATAGGGTACTGAGAATGAAACGGATCTTGAGGCTGCTGCGACGACCTTCAATCGCCCAACTGGGGCCGCTCGAGCAGCAACTACTTTCCGCACTATGGGCGCGGGGAAGTTCGACCGTTCGCGAGATGCTGGATGCCGGCGACATCAAGCTTGCGTACACCACGGTGATGACCACGCTGGACCGGCTTTACAAAAAACAATTGCTGAGCCGCGTCGCCGAGGGCAGAGCCTTTCGTTATTCTCCCCGTTACACGCAGGAAGAACTCGAGAAAGCTGCCGTAGGTGAGACCATCCGGCAACTGCTTGGTTCGGGCTCGGCGGCTGGGCTTCCGCTGTCGTACCTGGTGGAAGCAGTCAGCCAACACGATGCTGGTCTGCTGGACGATTTGCAGCGATTGCTGGATGAAAAGCGTAGCGAACTTAAAAACAAGGAGAACGCCTGATGTTTGCCGCACGCTGCATTGGGGTTTCCCTGGCCGTTTTCGTGTTGCTTTACGTTTCGCTTTCGCTGGCTGTTGCTTGGGGATGGAAACTCGCGCGGCGTGTGTTTCGGCCACGCTCAGCCCGCGGCTCGTCAGATTTGCTGTTCGTTTTGCGCATTCTCCCGTTCGCGGTGTCCTCCCTTATAACGTTTGCGTTTACCTTGCCGTCCTTTTTGCTGCTGGAACCCCGGTCGACCAATGAGGCGATCGGCGCGGCTCCGCTGGCGCTGGGCTTTTTGTGTCTGATCCTGCTTGTGGCCGGAATTACTCGCGCGGCGATGACGCAATTGAAAGCGTCGCGGGCGCTGATGAAATGGCTGGACGGTTCCATGTTGATGGAACCCCAAATTCTGGAGTCCGGTGACCCTGTCCCGATTTTTTGCACCGGCAACAATGCCCCGAGCCTGACTGTTGCTGGTGTGTGCGCTCCCAAGGTCTTGGTATCTGAGGCTGCCTTAGCAGCCCTGAATCCGTCGGAACTCCGAACGGCTCTGCGGCACGAGTTTGCGCATGCGCTTCGGTACGACAATCTGAAGAAACTGGTGTTCCGGTTTTCAGCGTTTCCTGCGATGGCGGATTTGGAGCGCGCCTGGTCGGAACAAACCGAGATGGCCGCGGACGACGCAGCCGTATCGAGCTTCCGGGATGCGCTCGATCTTGCGGCCGCGTTGATCAAAGTCTCGAGACTGGGCCCGACGGAATGTTCCAGTGAACTGACGATGGCTCTGTTGCACAGTTCGACTGCGCTCAGTGCGCGCGTGCAACGGCTGGTCAGGTGGGATAAGACGCAGAAACCACAAACCCAAGGCGGATGGTGGTACGCTCTACCGGTTGTGGTAGCCGGTGTGATCGGCATTGCAATGGCCTACGGGTCCGTGCTCACCGAAATGCACACCCTGACCGAGTGGCTGGTGCGCTGAGCGTAGCTTCTTCAGCGTTGAGCTATCGCCGCGCCGCAGGCACTTTTGCCGCCTCCAGAGGCGCGCTGGGCATGGTGGTCACGCGGCCGGTCTGCGGAGCGCTTGGCGGGGGTGCTGGTACTGCAGTCGGGGCTGCCGGCGGTGTCAATCCAAGTTGCTTGCGGACTTCAGCATCGAGTTTGATCAGCGTGTCTTTGTTTTCTTTGAGGAAGGCGCGCGCATTTTCGCGACCCTGGCCGATGCGTTCTCCCTTGTAGCTGTACCACGCGCCGGACTTCTCCACAATGTTATGGACAGCGGCGATGTCAAGCAGATCGCCTTCGCGCGAAATCCCTTCGCCATACATAATGTCGAATTCGGCTTCGCGGAAGGGCGCGGCTACTTTGTTCTTCACCACTTTGATTTTGGTGCGCGAGCCAGTCACAACGTCGCCGTCCTTGATCGCCGCAATGCGCCGAATATCGATACGCACCGACGAGTAGAACTTCAAGGCGCGGCCACCAGTGGTGGTTTCAGGATTACCGAACATCACGCCGATCTTTTCGCGGATCTGGTTAATGAAGATCAAGCAAGTCCGCGACTTCGAAACCGTTCCCGTCAGCTTACGCAAAGCCTGTGACATCAGCCGAGCCTGCAATCCCATATGACTGTCGCCCATTTCGCCATCGAGTTCGGCTTTGGGTACGAGCGCCGCAACAGAGTCGACAACTAGCACGTCGATCGCGCCCGAGCGCACCAGCGCTTCAGTAATTTCGAGCGCCTGCTCGCCGTAATCCGGCTGCGAGACCAGCAGGTTGTCCACATCGACGCCGAGCTTCTTGGCGTAGCCGGGATCCAGCGCGTGCTCGGCGTCAACAAACGCAGCCATGCCTCCCATCTTTTGCGCCTCGGCGATGACTTGTAATGTGATCGTAGTCTTGCCCGAGGATTCAGGCCCGAAAACCTCGACCACGCGTCCACGGGGGAAGCCGCCAACGCCCAAAGCTGCGTCGAACGAAATCGCGCCCGTGGGGATCACGGCAATCGGAACGATCGCTTCCTTCGATCCCAGACGCATGATCGAACCCTTGCCAAACTGCTTTTCGATTTGTGCAAAGGCCAGATCAATCGCTTTTGCTCGTTCGTCGGCCATGAGGCGGCTCCTTTTGTGATGGCAGGATGATTCAGGCCGAATTATACACGCTGCTCTAAGCGAAGGAAAAGCGAATTCGACAACAATCGGTGGAAAAGTTCCCGAATTGGAGCGCGCAGCCGTCGTGCGCTTCGGTGGATTTTACGTCAATTTGACAAAGGCACACCTATTTCCCAACTCGCGAAACCGATTTTGTAGTAACATTTGCGCCATCAATACCTGCCAAGCGGCAGTGTGGGGTAAACAATGTGACGCCTCCCGCGCCACCACTTTCCGTCCTCGGAGGTTTGCGTGGAAAATCGGGCCCTGGGTAATTCCTCGACAGATGTACGCGGTTCTCAATCTTCTACACCTCATCACGAAGGCCGCGGGGTGTGGGTTCTCACCGCATACGGTATTTCTGGACTGGCGCTGTTTGGAATACTTCTGTATTACTTTTCGAGCTACGTGACCCATTAACGGCAGACTCTTACGAGTTTGTTCAGGGCGGCTGAACGGGAGCAATCCAGCAGTTTAATTCGCGCTCGCGCATGCATTCGTGGGCCGCAGGGCGTAGTGCATCCAGATTCCAGCCGGCAGTTCAGCCGCTTTCATCGTCAGGTCATCGCCTCCGCAACCTCTCTCTCGAACATGCTACAATGAGCCGCACTAAAACGATTCTTTCGAGCAGCACTACGCCCAGCGTTATCCCGCAACCTTTTAAAGGGAACCAGCACTCGTGGCCCAGAGTCCAGCGAACGACGCACCTATTACTTACGCCGACGCCGGTGTCGATATCGACCGCGCCAATCGCACCAAGAAGCGGATCAAGTATCTCGCCCACAAAACTTTCACTCGGGGCGTGCTCAGCGAAATCGGCGGGTTCGGCGGATTATTCGCGATTGACAAGACCAAGTATCTCGATCCAGTTTTGGTTTCAAGTGTGGACGGTGTCGGCACCAAACTGAAAGTCGCTTTCGAGATGAAGGTGCATCACACCATTGGCGCCGATCTGGTAAACCATTGCGTGAATGACATCGCCGTGCAGGGCGCAACTCCGCTCTTCTTCATGGACTATCTCGCTACCGGCAAGCTCGAACCGGAAGTCGCAGAGAAAGTGATTGAAGGCTTGGCGGAGGCTTGCAAGCACAACGGCTGTGCCCTGATCGGCGGCGAAACTGCGGAGATGCCCGGCTTCTATCCCGAAGGCGAGTACGATCTTGCTGGATTCATTGTGGGCGTAGTTGAGCGTGATCGCATCATCACCGGAAAGAAAGTCGAGGTTGGGGATGTGATCTTAGGCTTAGCCTCGAATGGTCTGCACACCAACGGTTACGCCCTCGCCCGCAAGTTGCTGTTTGAGGTTGGCCATTACACGCCGGAATCCTACGTCAACGAACTAAAAGGAAAAGTCGGCAACGAACTGATGAAGACTCACAAAAGCTACTGGCCGGCAGTGAAGCGTCTGTTGGCGGATGGCGAGTCCGTATCGGCTATGGCGCACATCACCGGCGGCGGCATCACAGAAAACCTTCCCCGCGTTCTGCCGCGAGGCGTGGCGGCAGTGATCGAGATCAATTCCTGGCCGGTGCCCCCGATCTTCGAACATCTGCAACAACTAGGAAATGTGCCGCGCGACGAGATGTTACGCACCTTCAATATGGGATTAGGAATGTTGCTGGTGGTTCCGTCTAAGAAATTCAAGAAGGCTCAGACCCTGCTGGAGCGCGCGGGAGAAAAAGCGTTTACCGTGGGGCGGATCGTGAAGGGTGACCGCAAAGTGATGTACGCGTAAACAGCGACTGCCTCACTTCCGTGCTACGAAGACTTAGGTAGGAGCAAGAATCTTCCAGTCTTGATTTGGCACTCATGGACGACCAGAGCGCGCTTACCCCTAAAGTATCCGCCTGCAATGCGAAGTGCACTTGCATTCACGGAAGCTCACAGAGCCGACCCGCCGCGGAGCAAGCGCAGGCCTTCCACATGCTCAAAGTGTTTTCGATTGCGGGTCAGCAGTGGCAAGTTGTTGACCAGGGCAATCCCCGCGATCAAGCTGTCGGCCATCCCCATGGACACTCCGCTCCGCGCCAACTGTTGACGCACGGCAGCTGCCCTCGTCGCCGCGTCGCGGTCCAGCGGCAGGACCGGAATCGCGGCGACCAGGCGACGAGCCCTGTCACCCCGTTTGCCTTCGCGGGCTCCACTCAGAAGCTCGAAGCAAGTGATGGCACTGGTCCGCAAGCCGTCGGATTCTGCGTACGTTCTTACCTGATCCGCGGTGGGTTGTGTTCCTGCAAGATAGTCGATCAAGACGTCCGTGTCGGCGATAATCAACGCCAGTTCTCCCGCAGATCCGTCACCGTGCGGCGGAGGCTCTTGGCCTCCTCAGCCGAAAGCGAGCCGGCAAGCGACAACAATTCCTTCCGCCGCTGCACTCGCGTTCTTTCCTCGTCAAGGTACTCTTCAATGGCTTCGGCCAGGACGGAGGAGAAGCCTTTCTCGCCGCGGCGGGCGGCTAAGGCCAACAATGCGCTGCGATGTTCTGGCTTTATTTCCACGGTAGTCCGCACCTGCGTATCGTAACATGCATGTGCATGCATGTTCAACTATCGACTCAGCAAATCTACCGGCTCCCTTATATCTGTCACCCGCAAATATTTCTCCAGTGCCGGGTATTTCCGCGCCACCGCTTCGTACATTGCATACGCCACATTGCGGTAGGAGAAGTGTCCCGCCGGTCCCGTTCGCAGCTCGGAGATGTAGACGACTTCGGCGAAATCCATCTTGAACAAGGTCCGTTTGCGGAATGCCAGCGGGATCGCGTATTGGGCATTTTCTTTCGCTTCCGCTCCAGCACGCTGGCCTAATTCTTCGACCGCGTCAGCCGTCTGTTTCATAACGGCGTCGTAACTCGCTCGCGTTCCCGCCGCATCTACTTCGTCTGGAATGTCATATCCATGCCGGGTGGTGAATTCCTGTCCGATTTGAATGCAGCGCCGGTGGCGGTGCATGTCGCGGAAGCCGCCGATGTCCATCAGGATATCGAAGCGGAATTGTTGCCCGGCGCAGAAGGCGCGCAGCATTTCGTCATGCTGGCCGCGATGCCGCAATCCCAAGTCGATGATTTCGCGGCGCATGCGTTCTCCCGCGGCCTCGATCACCTGCCGAATTTGTCGATACGGATAACGACTGTGTTCGTAGACCAGCGTGGACGCCAGCTCAACTTCGAGAGGTTCTTCGTCGAGGAGATCAACTGTCGCCGCAGGGGCGACCTCTAAATCTCCCAACAACTCCGCCGCCACTTGCTGCAGTTCGCGGCGGGTCTCGATCTCATAGGAATTTGGATCGGCATATTTCACCAGAGTCGGAGCTACGCGCACTTCGCGCAACAACTCTTGCGCGGCTCGCTCACCCAGTTCCGAAGAAACCGATCGGATCTGCTCCACCAGTTCTTGCAATGCCGCGTGATTCGCGTTGTACGCCGGAGAGACTGCCGCCCGCTTCAACAACTCACCCAGATTTCGAGCCTCTTTATGCGTATGCGAAAGCAGGCGCGACACCTGGGTTTCCAGCGTCCGCGCATTGACGATCTCTCCCAGCGACGTATTAGTCGAAAGCGGCAGCAGGTAGCGCGAGATATCAAACGCTCGCGCCTTCAGCGTTCGCTCATACGCTTCCTGCCTCATCTCCGTCGGCTTGGGCGTAATGCCGACCAAATAGCGGAAGGTACGCTCCGAAAGCGATTCATATTCCGCAAACAACTTTTCAATCGTCTCTCGATAGAGCGTGCGGGCCTGCTGATCGTCGCCGAAGTCCGGCGTGAAGTAGCCGCTCTTTTTGAAATCCTGATAGCGCGTCGAACGTTCCTGACCGTCCCAACGTTGCTCGTCGGCGACAGCAATGGCGGCGAGGATCGAGAGCCGCTCGATGGCGAGTGCCACATGGGCTAAATCCGCAATCGACCGATGTCCGTATTGAAAGTAAAAGGTGTTGAGAAATTTTTCGGCCTTCTGCTGGCTGATCTCCTTGAGCGATTCCTTCATGGAAAGAGAAGATCGCGAGTACTTGGCCATGGCATAAGCCTGCACTTCCGGCTCCACGCCATACACCGCGTACACTTCTACCGACGGTCCATCCGAAGATGGGCGGTTCCCATTCGTCGAAGGCGGGTTGGTAGCCTCGGGCATGCCGGTCGCTGACCTCATGGGTTGAAGAGACATAAATCTTAACTGATTTCGGCGTATGCAACGACGCCGGCTACGAACAAAATTTCGGTTTGCTTACTAAAGCGAAGAGAACAATATGATTTAATGCGTAATGCCTGCGAATGCCGATAGATAACCATTAAGGCCCCTGCCGAAACGGTTGTATCTTTTCTCGGAAGCCGTGAATCTAACATAAGAGAGTCACCCGAACTATTCATGCAGCGAACTCATCTTAGAGTTTTGTGTCTGTTTTTCTTGTTGAGCGGATTTGTGACCGCTCAGGCTCCATTGTTTGCCAAACCCGGCGGCGATGCCGACTGGCTGTCATCCGTTTCATCTCTTGCGGCGGCAGCCTCTGATGACCATGCTCCGGCTCCTATCGCGATTCCTGCAGTCGACCCGGTTTCGGTGCCCCTGGGTTCGACCGCCGTTCTTCCCCGCATGGCTCCCGAACTTGCGCTACAGGTTTGCCATGGACGCTGGGTGATACAGGCCGAGCAACTGACCGCGTATTCGGCCACGACCCTGATCCGCGCTGAACTTCCCGACACTTCACAGTACGGTGAATACGAAGTGCAACAGCACTATTTGGCTCCCCGCACACTCGCCTTCAAAGCCGTGCGATTCACGGGCGATACCTTCGTAAAGACAAATGTGATCACCCGGCTGCTGCAGTCCGAAGTGGACCATCTGCAAAAGGACGACCCCGCGGCAAACGCGATCAGCCCCGCCAACTACAAATTCTCTTATAAGGGAACAACCGAGTTAAAAGGCCGCGTCGTACACGTCTACCAATTGAAGCCACGGCAGAAACGTGTGGGCTTGTTCAAAGGCCGGATTTACGTCGACGCTTACACCGGCAGCCTGGTGCGAGCCGAGGGCAGACCGGTGAAATCCCCTTCACTATTTATCAAAAAGATCGACTTTGTTCAGGATTACGCGGACATCGGCCCGTTCACCTTGCCGGTGCACATCCACTCGGAAGCTACAGCCCGCATTGTGGGTCGCGCCATCGTGGACGTGTATCAGCGCGACTACCAGCCAGTCGCCAATTCTGTGGCCCATATTGCCATGACTGCGGAACGGGTGCCTGCGCTGTAGCACTCAGTTTTCGTTTTTTCGAGCGAAGATTTCCTCCGTGTACCTTTGTGTCCTTCGTGGTTAACCAAGTTCAAATGCCAGAACCACAAAGGACACGGAGGTAGACAAAGGAAGTCAATCTCGATCACCACGCCACTCCTGCTCATCTACGGCTATAATTCCGATTCAATCCCTAAGGAGAAATCATGACCCTTTTAGGTCGGGTCGCCTTTGTCACTGGTGCGTCCCAGGGCATTGGCCGGGCCTGTGCTCTCAAGCTGGCCGCGTCAGGCGCGACATTGGCGGTTGCAGCGCGTAATCAAGAGAAGCTGATCGAACTCGTGCAGCAGATCGAGGCCGCTGGTGGGAAGGCGTCTGCGTTTCCCCTTGACGTAGCCGACGAAGAGCAAGTCAAAGCTGCATTCAAGGCGGCTCTTGGGCAGCTGGGCAAAATCGATATTCTCGTCAACAACGCCGGCATCACGCGCGATCAGCTTGTGATGCGCATGAAGCGCGCTGATTGGGACTCCGTTCTCCACACCAACCTTACGTCCGCGTATCTTTGTATTCAGCAGGCAATCGGCTCCATGCTCAAGCAGCGTTGGGGCCGCATCATTAACATAACCTCGGTTTTCGGTCAGACGGGCCAGGCAGGACAAGCCAATTACGCGGCGTCGAAAGCGGGGCTGATCGGATTGACCATGGCTATTGCCCGCGAGGTCGGATCGCGCAACATTACTTGCAACGCGGTAGCGCCGGGCTTCATCGAAACCGCGATGACTTCGGGATTCACCGATGATTTCAAACAGAACGCGCTCAAGATGATTCCTCTCGGACGCATCGGAACACCCGAAGACGTTGCGAACTCGGTCGCATTTTTAGCTTCGAACGAAGCTTCCTACATCACCGGGCACGTTCTAAGTGTGAACGGCGGCATGCTCATGGGGTAGAGCGGACCATCTCCGGACTCGTCTTTGTGCAAGCGGAATCTTCTGCGCAAATTGCCCGGGTGCGGGAACTTTTCCTCGAGTACGAGCAATCGCTCGGGGTGAAGCTCTGCTTCCAGAACTTTGAACAAGAGCTTGCCGGGCTTCCAGGCCACTACGCTCCACCCCACGGTCGTTTGCTGCTAGCGGAGTATGAATGTCAGCTGGCCGGATGTGTGGCGCTGCACGAATGGGAGGGCGACGTCTGCGAGATGAAACGGCTCTACTTGCGTCCGTCATTTCGTGGAAAAGGCTTGGGTCGCCTGATTGCAGAAAAGATTATCGCGGAAGCCCGCGGTATTGGCTATCGACAGATGCGGCTCGATACAATTGAGCCCATTATGAAAGATGCGGTGGAAATGTACCGCAAGCTCGGTTTTCGCGAGATCGCGCCCTATCGCACTAATCCGATTGCCGGAGCGATGTACATGGAACTTCAGTTGTAACATCGAGAATTTACGGAGGACTGCCGTGAGATCCCTTTGTGTAGCATTCACTTTCCTTTTTGCCCTTAGTGCTTTCGCAGCCACTTCCAAGAGTGTTTCCTACAAAAGCGGCGACGACACCGTGCAGGGCCTGATTTTCACGCCCGAAGGCAAGGGCCCGTTTCCGGGCATTCTGGTCATCCATGAATGGTGGGGGCTCAACGACTGGATCAAGGAACAGGCTTCGAAGCTGTCGGATCTAGGTTACGTCGCGCTCGCGGTTGACCTCTATCGCGGCAAAGTCGCGACCACTCCCGAGGAGGCTCACGAAATCATGCGCGGCGTGCCCGAAGACCGGGCAGCGCGTGATTTGCACGCAGCTTTCGAATTCCTGAAATCGCAGCCCAATGTAAAAAAGGACCGAATTGCATCCATCGGGTGGTGCATGGGCGGAGGATATTCATTCGATGTAGCACTGCAGGAGCCGACTCTCACCGCCGACGTGATTAACTACGGACACCTGGCAAGTGATCCCGCGTCGCTGAAGAAAATCAACGCCTCGATCCTGGGAATTTTCGGCGGACAAGACCGTGGCATCACAGTCAAGGACGTCAAGACGTTTGAGCAATCGATGAAACAATCGGACAAGAAAGTCGAAATCGTCATCTACCCCGATGCGGGCCACGCCTTTGAAAATCCCAACAACAAGGCTGGGTACCGAGCCGACGACGCCGCAGACGCCTGGAAACGAACGGTTTCGTTCCTAGCCCAAACGCTGGGAAAATAAGGTCGCACTCAACACTTGTCCCCTGAGACCCTGGAGAGAACGGCTAGAAGCCTAAACAATTGAAGAAACGAGAAAAAGATTGGTCGGGGAGAGAGGATTTGAACCTCCGACCCCCTGGTCCCGAACTATCGCAGTACAAACTCCAAGTGCTTTATCTGGTGTCGCTTAGGGGTCAGCAAACCACCTTTTCTTTCGCTCAGTTGTACCGAAGTTGTACCGAGCTTCCGTTCCGTAGACCTTATTCTCCCGGACCGCAGAGGTTATCGCCGTGAAAGAACAACCACGATAAGGAAATACAACGACTTGCAAGAGGCGGGCGGCCACCTAAGTCCTTGCTAGTCGGTACAAGCTGAATGATCTACGTACCGTAATCCGTACCGCGAAAAAAAGCCCTTGCTCAATTTCTCGTTCGATGTTTGCTGCTGCTGCGAAGATCAAGAAGCTTTGAAGCGGTGCCGGTTTATGCCCAGCTTCCTTATTTTGGATTCGAGCGTCTGTCGGGGAACGCCTAGCTTAACGGCGGCGCCGCTTGGACCCCCAACCACGCCTTCGGATTCCCGGAGAGCAGCTTCGAGGATCTCTCTTTCGTGCTCGACAAGGTCAGCAACCAGCGGAGCAGTCGTCGCAGCTAGTTTGGGAGCCACGTGCGTGAGCCAGGTCTCGTCTACAAAGAAAGTCTCCCCTTCAGACAGAATCACCGCCCGCTCGACTACATTTTGCAACTCCCGGATGTTGCCCGGCCAATCATATGCGTGGAAGAGTTCGATCGTCTCCTTGTCTACGTTTCGGATCTTCTTGCCCAATTTCTTGGCGTAGCGATCGATCAAGTATCCGACCAACAAGGAAATATCATTAATGCGCTCGCGCAAGGCCGGCAGTCGAATCGGAAAAACGTTGAGCCGGTAAAACAAATCCTGACGAAACCTGCCCTCGGCCACTGCTGAAGTCAAGTCTCGATTCGTGGCCGCTATCACCCGTACGTCAATCGAAACCGATTGA
The DNA here is from genome assembly GCA_049585795.1 of Terriglobales bacterium. Taxonomy (GTDB): domain Bacteria; phylum Acidobacteriota; class Terriglobia; order Terriglobales; family Acidobacteriaceae; genus JABDBE01. Next base: position 12,017 of record JBAVAQ010000022.1, read on the forward strand.
GTGCCGCCCACTCGTTCGAATTCACGCTCCTGAAGAACTCGCAGCAATGCGACCTGCGTTTCTGGCGGAAGATCGCCTACTTCATCGAGGAATATCGTTCCACCATCGGCCGATTCGAAACGGCCCAGCCGGCGCTGAGTGGCCCCTGTAAAGGAACCTTTTTCGTGGCCGAACAGTTCGGAAGCAATCAGCGACTGGGGAATCGCCGCGCAATTCACTCGAATGAAAGCACGGTTTGAACGCATGGAGCGGTTATGAATTGCGCGAGCAATCAGTTCCTTTCCTGTTCCGGTCTCACCTAAGACCAAGACCGTGGAATCCGTCGGAGCTACCTTGGAAACCTGGATCAGCACACGACGTAATGGTTCGGAGGAACCGACGATTTCTTCGAACATGGATGAGCGTACGATGTCTTCGCGCAACGCGACGTTTTCGTTTCGTGTTCTGTCTTCGGCGCGTTTGCGATCATCGATGTCGGTTCCGGTCGCATACCAGCGCACCAGGCGTCCCTGTTCGTCGCGGAACGGGTTGAGACGAATAAGGAACCAGCGATACTGGCCGTCCTTCCGACGCGTTCGTTGTTCGATTTCAAACGGCAGCCCGCGGGCATAGGCCGCCTGACGCTCCTCCCGCACCTTCTCTACGTCTTCCGGATGAAACATTCGAGCACGAAACTCAGAACTGAGCACTTCTTGCATGGTCAGGCCGGTATATTCCAGCACTGCCTGATTCGCGTAGAGGGGATCGCCGCTCGGATCCAGGACGATAATGGTTTGCGGTATAGCATCGGTAATCCGGCGAGACTCACGCTCGTCTTCAAGGAGTTTCGTCTCCGCTCTTTTTCGATCTTCGATGTCGGTATCGCTTCCTAACCACCTGACGACGTTGCCCTGAGCGTCGAATTCTGGAAGGACACGTATAAGGAACCATCGGTATTCTCCGTCATATCGCCGGATGCGGGTTTCCAGTTCGCCTGGTTTGGGGTCATTCAGCAGGGCAAGCCATTCACGAATGAGTCGATCCAAGTCATCGGGGTGAACGACCAGCTTCCAACCCCAACCTTTCCCCTGTTCAAAGGTCAGGCCGGTGTACTCGTACCAACGTCGGTTTAGAAATTCCTTGGATCCATCAGGGAAGCTCGTCCACAAGAAAGACGGCACCGTGTCGATGAGGCTCTGGAGCCGGGCAGCCTCCTGGCCGAGCTTTTCGAGAGCATCGCTTAGTTCGTGGCTTTGCGAATCTTGGGTCAACTCACTCATATTCACTCAGGCTGCCGGAGTGTCAGAACCAATATCAACGATTCTAAATCAAGATTCAAAGCCAAGATCAGCCCGATCGCTTCACGCTGAATTTTCGGCAAAAGCTGAAATTGCAGCCTGAGTTCAAAAGCTAAACACCGATGACTCAATTGATTACGAGTGGCGCCGGGATTGCCATCTGTTAGGCGTGATTCGTTCGACAGGTCGAACATGACCTTGAAAATTGAGAAGTACTCTGACGAGTACGGCACGACTCTTCGACTGATAGGTCGAATGCAAGCGGAGCACGTGCCCGATTTGGAGAAGCAGATTCGGGAGAGCGAATCGAGGATCGTGCTGGACTTGGAGGAATTGAACCTGGTCGATGTTGAGGTCGTTCGATTTCTCGGGAGCTGTGAACTAGCGGGTGTCACGCTTGCTAACTGCTGCCCCTACATACGCGACTGGATCGGCAAAGAACGCGATTAGAGGAAAAGTCAGGATCTACTTCCATGACCGCCACGTCAACTGAAAGGAGCATTTATGTCAGACCAAGTAGTTTTGATTACGGGAGCGCTGACGGGAATCGGTCGCTCCGCCGCAATCATCTTTGCGCAAGAAGGGGCACGAATTGTTGTGTCTGGCCGTCGAGACAAAGAAGGACAAGCGTTGGTTGCCGAGCTACAACAGCTCGGAGCAGAGGCCATCTTTGTCCGTACGGATGTCCGCAAGGATGAGGACGTGCGCAACCTGGCGGATCAAACGGTCAAGCGTTTCGGACGTTTGGATATTGCGGTCAATAATGCTGGAACCGAAGGCACACCGGGACCGGTGACGGAGCAGACCGCGGAAACCTACGCCGCAACCTTCGACACAAACGTCCTAGGTACGCTGCTGAGCATGAAGCACGAACTGCGGGCGATGCTGCCACAGGGGAGTGGGAGCATCGTTAATGTCTCGTCGGCCTATGGAAGCATCGGGGCCGCCGGAGCGTCAGTTTATGTGGCCAGCAAACATGCGATAGAGGGACTGACGAAATCCGCTGCACTGGAAGTCGCCGGGACCGGAGTTCGGGTAAACGTCGTCGCTCCGGGCACAACGGACACCGGTATGCTCACGCGCTTTACCAGCACAGATAAAAATAAAGCAGCGCTCGTCTCGACGGTACCCTTCAAACGTATGGCAACGTCGGAGGAGATCGCTCACGTGATCGCCTTTGTTGCTTCGGAAAATGCTTCGTACATGACAGGTTCTTCCATCCCCGTCGATGGAGGCATGATCGCTGGCTAAATCTTCGTTGACTACGGCACCTCGCTGTTCAAGAGAAGTCGTTTTCTGAACAGCGAGTCGTGAACAGCTGAGACGACACTAGGAAACGTGTTCGTTTTTGGATTGTCGAGGTATATGGAATGACTACGCTTCAAGGCAAAACCGCCCTGGTGACAGGTGCATCACGCGGGATTGGGCGGGCGACTGCATTCGCGCTCGCTAACTCCGGTGCGCGTGTCCTTGTGCACTACGGTCGTTCCGCGCACCGAACTACATTCAGCACAGCGCACACATACCACCAGGTCGTGAAGGACTGTTTAATCTCGTCCGCTCGGTGCCGGAAACGATGCGCTATGAGAACCAGCTCATCGTTGCAGAAGGTGATTACGTCATAGCGCATGGCCGCTTCAGTGGGATTGGAAGGCCAGCCGCCTGGATCGCGGCCGATGTCATCCGGTTCGAAGACGGTGTACTTAAAGAGCATTGGGACGTTCTGCAGGACGAGGCGACCAAGGCCGAATCTGTCAGCGGCCTTCCCATGTTTGGCGACACATTCCCCAAATGACAGCCGAAAACAACGCGATCGTCCTGAGGGCGTCGACACCCTTTTTAACGGATCAAGGAGGCAATAGCTATGGTTTCACCCGTTGCATTGAACGCCATATATGTGATTTTTGGGGCGCGCGGGAATACCGGCTCGCCGGCAACATCGCAAGAATCCGGGTTAACAAAGGAATCCACCGTTGCAGCCTAGCACTCTGTCAGCGGACTGACTGATAAACCCACAGCCATTGGCTGCCGAATAATTTATGACGCAACAAGCCCTAAGCAGGCAGAACGGAGCAAAAAGATGAGGGCAGCACTCGATAAAGAAAGGTTCGGACCGTGGGCGCTCGTCACGGGCGCTTCGTCAGGAATCGGTAAGGAATTCACGCGGCAAATCGCAGCCTCGGGGATCAACGTAGTGCTGGTAGCGCGACGGGAAAGTTTGCTCAAAGAAGTGGGACAGGGCCTCGCGAAAGACTTTAACGTGCAGTACCGCACCGTGGCGGCGGATCTGTCGCAAGAGGGCTTTCTAGACAAGCTTGCGGAAGCCACCAACGATCTCGACATCGGTCTCGTGGTATCCAACGCGGGCACTGGAAATCCGGGCGAGTTCCTCAAGATTGATCGTGGGGAGTTGGAGAATCTCCTGCGGCTCAATACTCTAGCGCATCTCGACATCGCCCATCACTTCGGCCGAAGGCTCGTGGAACGCGGCCAGGGCGGACTGTTGTTTGTGGGAGCGATGGGCGCACATAAAGGTCGTCCCTTTATGGCGAACGACGGTGGCGCCAAGGCGTATGTCCAGAGTTTCAGCGAGGCGCTTCACGTTGAACTCAAGCCTCTGGGTGTGCATGTGACGGTCTTGCCACCTGGGCTCACCGACACGCCCGTGATCGCGAAGTTCGGGCTCACTCCGGACGCCATGCCTATGAAGCCGATGGCGGTAGAGCAATGCGTTTCGGAAGGGCTGAAAGCTCTGCAGGAAAACCGATCGATGATTATTCCGGGGCGCCTGAACCGCATCATGAATGCGGTGGTCCCTGCTTCTCTAGCCCGGGGCATGACGGCGAAGATGTTCAAGAAGACGCTCGCGAAGCCGCAACCACAGGTAAAACCACAAACACAGCCGCAACCTAAAACGCGGTGAACACACGTGGCGTGTAAGCACGGCTTCAGAGAAACGAGTTTAGCGGACACCGAAGCCGCCCATGCCCCGGTAGCCGGGCGTCCTTGATTGGAGCGGGGGATTTAATTATGAAACTCACCAGCAATACGATTTTGATCACCGGCGGTGGCAGCGGCATCGGTTACGAACTCACCAAACAACTCACGGCACTTGGTAACACGATTCTTATCACGGGCCGCGATCAAGCTAAGATGGACCGTGCGAAGGCGGCCTTTCCAAACATTCACACCTTTCAAAGCGACGTTTCCGATCCGAAAGCGATCGCCACTCTTTACGAAAAGGTCACTAAACAATTTCCTGAGCTCAACATTTTGATCAACAACGCCGGCATCATGCGCAAGATTAATGTTCATGACAAAGCTGGAAGCCTCGAAGACCTGACTCGAGAGATTGAAATCAATTTGAGCGGGCCGATTCGCATGGTGAAACAATTCTTGCCGCATTTGAAAACAAAATCAAAGGCCGCAATCATGAACGTTTCATCGGGATTGGCATTTGTTCCATTGCCCATTTCACCGGTGTATTGCGCTACCAAGGCCGGTCTGCATTCGTTCACCGAGTCTCTTCGTGTGCAACTGAAAAACACCAAAGTGAAGGTATTTGAGCTAGCACCGCCGGCGACCCAAACCGAACTCCTGGGTGACTTTAATCCTGAAGACCTGAAGGGCGTTTCTATCATGAAGGTGGAAGACATGGTTAAAGTCGCCGTCAAAGGAATGCAGACCGATCGATTTGAAATACGTCCAGGGCAGGCGAATCAGCTCAAAATGATGAGTCGCGTGGCGCCTGGATTTATTTTGAAGCAAATGAGCCGATCGGTCGACCGTATGCTCGGAACACAGAATTAATTCACTTTCAATTTAGGGGGCCAATCCGCCAGTGGTGCCACATTTGATCGCAATACTTCGAATTTAACGCTCCGCATTCAGCCTGATGATGGCATTTGCCTTCAGTTCGGAGTCAAGCCCCCGGGACTGACCAGAGGCGGCCGGGTGCAAAAGGAGCGAATCCGTGAACTCAAACAAAAAGGAGAAACGAACATGAACAGCCTTAAAGACAAGGTCGCGGTCTCAACGGATGCCATGTATGTGATTTTGGGGGCGAGCGGGAACACTGGTTCGATCATCGCCGACACCCTGCTATTGAAGGGCGAGAAGGTGCGCGTCGTAGGTCGCGACGCAGGACGACTGCAGCGCTTCGTGCGTAAAGGCGCGGAGGCGTTCACGGGCGACGTGAGCGATGCGGTTGCGCTCACCAAAGCCTTCAGAGGCGCGCGCGCAGCTTACTTGCTGTTGCCGCCGATTACCTCCCGGGAAGACCAGGAGCGAGAGAGCGATGCGATCGCGAAGGCCGTGAAGGAGTCCGGCCTGCCCTATGCGGTGTACTTAAGCAGCTACGGCGCTCAGGTTCCGGAAGGCACCGGGCCAGTCACGGGGCTGCATTCTTCGGAGCAAAAACTTAATGCTATCGACGGTTTAAACGCTCTGCACCTGCGTGCCGCGTATTTCATGGAGAACAATCTGGCAGCGATCGGCATGATTCAGAAGATGGGAATCTTCGGACATGCGCTGCTACCCGACCTGAAGATGCCCATGATCGCGACGCGCGATGTCGGCGACTACGCCGCGCAGCGCCTCCTGGACCTGGATTTTTCCGGCAAACAAATCCGCGAGCTCCTTGGCGAGCGCGACCTGTCGATGGCGGAAGCTACCACGATAATTGCGCGCGGCATTGGCAAACCGGATCTGCGTTACGAGCAGTTTTCGTATGACCAGATGCGGCAGGCGTTAACACAAATGGGTTTTTCGCCGAAGAAAGCCGCGGTGTATATCGAGATGTTCAAGGCCATTAACGCAGGAGTCCTCGCTGCGCAGGAGCCGCGCTCGCCGGAGAATAGCACGCCGACTTCGTTTGAAAAATTTGTGCAGGATGTCTTTGCGCCTGCATATCACGGGAACGTCGCCGCTTAGGCTCAGCGCCAAGGGCGGCAGGTTGCGCATGTTTGCAGGCGAGAATTCCCGGAAACAGCTTCTGAAAATTGCCGATGCGGAGATCTGTCATGAATGGAACGCCCTCTATGAAGAAAGAGTTGTCCAAGCGCGGGGAGAAACCGAGTGCTTACCGTCGTGTCGTCACGGGAAATGTTAAGGGGAAATCCGTCGTGCAAAGCGACGAACCTTTGCTGGCCTATGAGTTCAACTCCGTTCCCGGCTACGAGCACACGCTCATCTGGGTCAACCCAGCGACCCCGGATCTCAGCAAGGAGCAGAAGTTCGACCGCTATCCCGACTCCGTAGTTCCTGGGCCCGGGGGTACGAGTCTGCACTTTGTGACTTTTCCGCCCGATTCGGTCTTCGCGGATCCGTCCTTCGATGCCCACGCCGCACAAAAAGAAGCGTTGGTTCGTCTACGAGGATTAGCCGATCACTTCGAAAAGGAAGATCCAGGGATGCACAAAACGAACACGGTCGACTACTCGGTTGTCTACGATGGAGAGATTTGGCTGGAGTTGGACGATGGCGAGACTCTGCATTTGAGGCGCGGCGATGTGGTCGTGCAAAACGGTACGCGCCACGCATGGCGAAACAAAGGCGCCAAGCCGGTCACGATGCTCTTTTTCTTGAACGGGGCAAGAGCATGAAGAACGTTTTAGAGCTTGCGCTTGAAGCGCATGGTGGTCCGACGCGGTGGTCGCAGCTGAAGACCGTAACGGCTGATCTCTCGGTGACCGGTGCTCTATGGCAAATAAAAGGTCACGCTCCGGAATTGCAACAAATTCGTATCGAAGCAGAACTGCATCGCCAGGAGCTAACGACGCACTTCCGCGACCAGGACAAACGCACAACCTTCACTCCGAATTGCCGAGGCGCAGTCGGCGATTCATGTCCCATGCTCCATATGAAATCACGGTGACCTGCTGTTCACGATTCTTGCCGCCCTCAGGTTTAGGCCGACAAGCTGTATTTCCTCCGTGCCTCGACCTCCCAATCGGTCACGCCAACTGCTTATCGTGCACCGGTTCTTTTCTTGTAAACCCGACTTGTATTACCGGCTTCGAGTAATTGAGCTTCGTCGAGCCTCCCGAGAAGCTTGATCAGTTTAGCGACGACCCCGGTCCAGGCGGTTTGATGGCGCGCCGAAGGTGAGCGTGGACCATCAGAAATGCGAACCCTTCACGATTCTGCGCTGGTCATTTCCGGGATGTAACTGGTAAAACTACCGATCCATTGCCCCCCTCGCTCTCGTTGGCCAGATTCCGGGACTCTCCCCACTAGCCTTCTCTCGCGATGACGATCTTTTCCGACCATGGATCGCTACCCTCGGGATGAACGTCGGGTCTAGGCAACGCAGGAGGCGTTGCGTCCTCGCGTTTTGTCGTTTCCTGGGTTTGTCCATCCCTCCAGGGAGGCGCGACCGGACGAGGATCGATCGGCAGAAGGTGACAATTCTGTGCTGCCCATTTTGCAGCCAATCCGTTTAAGGGGCTCTTAGTGTTGTACTCCTGATACGCGATCATCCGGCCAATTCGGATGATCAAGTCATCAAGTCCTTCGGAAGCGGCCCAGAAATCGCCGATACACACCATCGAATCGTCAAAATTAGGGTGGAAGACCGGCGTGAGCATCCTGCACTGAGGGGCGCGTCTTGGATACCCAAGCGTCAAGTTAACCTCAAGCAAATGGGAATCCCGCTCAAGAATCTCACCTGAACCTGAAACGTAAAGTCCGCGAATATTGTAAGTCAATCTGTAGATCTCTGGCGGAATGCCGGCCTTGCCCGTCACCTTAATCAAGGACCAATCCCGCAATAGAGCCTGAAGCATTTGCTCATCAAGTATGAGACGACGTGTGCGTGGCGAAGGCATTCTACGTTCTCAGCTGATTATTGACATTACTCCCGTTTTCTTCAGCTTGGTTAGGCAATTAATGTGGTACTGAATATAGACCGTGCTAAAAAAGAACGTCATCACAGAGTGTCGTCAAAGCAGAGTGTCGTCAAATCGGAGTTCGTGGATGCGACCGATGCGCAGGCGAGCCTTTTTCGATTTCGGCCCAGCGGTCGGGAACGATGGCAGCGAACGGAGTGAAGGAGACGGCATCCAGCAGCTCGGCCCACCTCACCTGCTGAGGGAATGAGGAAGAGTCAAGCGCACGGAGTACGCTCGTGCAGGCGTCCGCCGTACGTCGTGCCCCCTGAGGCTCGTTTTATTTTTCCGTCCCCGTCGCCCCAGAGTCCCGCCGTCGTCCTCTTCCTCAAAAACCTCGTGGGCTTGGCCAGATGGGCCTCCGGTCGAGACCAGTGAGATGGGGGCAGTTTTTCCCGAAATCAACAGAATTAGGACCCCATTATACCAGTTTTGCCATTGTTTTCAATACCTTGCAAGCGTCAATACTAACTTCTTGGACCGGCTCGATCAATTGGGTGTAACCTTCTGCAATTAAAGGTCGCTAATGCGTTTTCAATACCACTTCCTGCTGGCTGTTATTCCATTTCAGGGGATTCGGTCCGGTCAGCCTTTATGTTCATGCACTTAGGCGGGCTATCACCGCGGGAGAGAAGGGGGCCTGCAGAGGTATACAGGAGGCTCTGTCGGAGTGCACTTGAGGCTCTGTATAGGGCGTTCTTTTCGAGAGGGTTGCTTACGCTCTAGCTGACGCGTTTCTGCTGAGGATCCGCCGATGCACGCAATAGAAATTGCGGATTTGGTCCTCGGCTCAGTCAGATAAACCCCGATTCAGTTCAGAATATGATCAAATGCTTCGAGCGATGGGTATATGCGGTGTCTGTCGACTCGTTATTTTGGGGAGCCTCCTGTGTTAAAGGAGAACGAACCACGGTTGCTAGGCCAATCGGTAATCCTGGGGATTGTGGGGGCTCTCGCTGCGCAGCTCTACATTGCGGCTGTGCGGATCTGCGAACGTTTGTTTTCAGTTGGGCTCGCTGGCTACCACCCACCCGCTTTGCCCCAAGAGGGCGGAGTTCTTCGCCAAGTGATAGGACCTCAGGGTCTATGGCTCGTTCGCGTGGCGACGACTCTGGGAAGGTTGCTCTCGGGACTTTTGGTCTACAACCTCGCGCCCGAAGCAGAAGGCCACGGCACGGATGCCGTGGTGAAGGCTTTCCATCGTGCTGGCGGTTTCATCCCTGCACGGGTCGCACCGCTGAAGTTGGTGGCGTCCGCGATCACCATCGGATCGGGCGGTTCCGCGGGTCGCGAGGGACCAATCGCGCTAATCGGAGCGGGAGTCGGATCGATCTACGCTACCGTCGCGCGTCGCCCGGAGGAACAGCGGCAGGTCCTTGTTTTGGCGGGCATGGCGGCTGGCCTCTCCGCAATTTTTCGCCCCGATCGGTGCCGCTTTTCCCAAACCAGCATGCAAGGACGCTCTCCGAACAGTTCTCTTGTGGCATAAGCCCCGGGGCTTTCGTTCTTTAAGATGTCTTGCTAGCGCTTGGCGCCCTAGCGATTCAACAAGTCCGGAAAACGTCTGGGGCTAACTTGAATCTGCGCGTGTTTTTTGCGTGGCAGAAGTAGTGGTGCCGGACTCCCTCACGTGTACTCGGTCCTCGCCACCCGGAAACCCTGCCAGGCAAGATACGCGGTTAGGGCGAGCCCTATCCAACTTACCCAAAGAGGCACGACTGCGCCTTCGATGGTGATCTGCCAACCGCGGAGAAGGCGAACGGCGTGAAGCAGAGCCATCAGAAGGAAAAGCATTGCCGAGAGAGAAGGTTCGTTGCGTCATGGTCAACCTCGCTGAGAGGATTCTTCTAGGCTACCTTTTTGTGGAAAGCTGCGACCGCCTCCTCGTTGTTCCCGTACACCATGAATATGTTGTCCAGACTTGTGCGTCGAAGCAATTCCTTAGTGCGCTGGTTGGGAGAGACCAGCTTGAGATCGCCACCGCGGTTTCTCGCCGAGACAAAGAGTCCAACAAGGACGCCCAGTCCGGCGCTGTCGATGTAATCCACCGCCTTTAGGGTTAACGACAATTTTCGGGGTGCCGGGCAGCATACTCCCGACCCGTTCGCGCAAGATAGCGTCTTCATCGCCAAACACGATGCGACCGTCGAAGAGCAAGATGAACACGTCACCAGCTATCTGTGTGTCTATTCTGAGTGCCATTCAACCTGCTCCGGGTCGAGGACAGCCTGCTTCCACGCTAAGGGTTGGCTTATCAATCAGATGCTCCCGTTGCACCCCAAAAACTTGTCAAGCAGCGACCAAGAAGCGCTTCACCGTCTCTCCCCACTGTTGGGTCTCACTTGCGGCTTCGCTCGACTGGTCGGGACACGTTCGAGACAGATACGTCGGCGGGC
>JBAVAQ010000023.1:0-115198 GCA_049585795.1 Terriglobales bacterium
CCGCAGGATCGCCCAACACGCTGTCAAATCCGTTCGGAGCACCAACGGGACTCAGCCGTGGATTCCGCCACTCTTCCAGATCGACAAGTGGTGGGAAGCCCCGCTACTCGAAAAGATTGGCAAGGCAAGAGCAGTCATTGAGGAGCACTCCAAGGACGCCAGTCAGAAAGCGATTGACCTTCTCAAAGTCGCATTCTGCCGAACGATGATTGAGACTGCAAATGTGAGTTTTGGTCATCAGTCGATGTCGTTCAAGAAGGCTGACCAGCAGATGACCCTTGCCGTCCCTGAAGACATCGCTGAAACGGTCGTCGCCAATTGGGAGGAGTCCGTGTCGAGCATCCTCAGCGCCGCTGAGACTTCGATTGCATCACAACCCCGATTCGTTCACTGTGATGCTCGAAGCCTCGCTAAAGAGTTCGCCGGGGAATCGTTCGACTGCGTCATCACGTCTCCCCCATATCCGAACCGGATGAGTTACATCCGAGAACTTCGACCGTACATGTATTGGCTCGGCTACCTCGACGATGCGAGGCAGGCTGGGGAGATGGATTGGGAAGCCATCGGCGGGACATGGGGGTGTGCAACGAGCAACCTAATGAAATGGAAGTCTCCGGCAGACATGGTGGTGCCTTTCGGCGCATTCCAAACAATCCTCAAGTCCATCGCAGAAGAGAGTTCACTGCTGTCGCGCTACGTCGAGAAGTATTTCTGCGATATGGTGTTTCACGTCCGTGATCTTTTTGATGTGGTAAAGCCGGGCGGTGAGATTCACTACGTCGTTGGCAACTCCAAGTTCTACGACGTTATGCTTCCTGTAGAGGAAATCTTTGCCGCGTTGTTTCGAAGCGTTGGATTCGATGATGTCAAGATTGAGCCGATCCGCAAGCGAACCTCAAAGAAAGAATTGTTCGAATATCTGGTGAGCGCAAAGAAATAGAGTGACTCGTGCGACGGTACTGAGCGGTCGTCTAAGACTGCCTAGTTCTAAGGAATTCCACCAGCCTGACCACAGCAAGTGTGTCCTGCTCGCAGTACGCCCGCAGCCCTCTCTCGACTCGCTCGCGCTCATCACAATTCAAGCCGCCACGCACAAGAGACTCCCACGCAAGCCCTGCCTCCTGTCCGTTGGAAACCTGCATATCCTGATAGCTCATCTCCGGCACGAGCGCGGGCAATACGGATTTGATCGAGTACGAGCCTGCGTACTCCGGATGATAAGTGTGCTCCCGCACGACAGGCAACAGATCGAAGAGGCGGGCTTGGATCGCGTTGATCCGATCCGCGAATTCCGGCAACCATGCTGCGAGGTCTGAGAGTCTCTGCGACTCAAACGAGGAATACACGACGATGCTTCCCCTTTCTCCCAACACATCGCAAAGAGAGCTAATGAACTCGCGCCGTGGATCGCTGGCATCCGTGGCAAGAAACTCGTGGTGCTCTGGCTCTGCGCCCGGTTGCCGCTGCACATGCACGCTCCACTGGAAAGGCAGTTGATCGTAGGGACGCATCCCTGCGAAAGGTTGGATCGCCCGATTCACCGTTTCAAAATCTGCAAAGTACAACGGGTACCCCAACCCGCCCAACACTTGCCGAAGTTCGGGGCTGTACCACGGCCCGCCCGTCTGCACGCATGTAGCCGCACGCCGCTGAATCTCAGTCAAATCGAAGTCGTCGGGTATGTCATGGATGGACTCGATGCCCATGTCCTCTAGTTCCTCCATCGCGCTGGCGTGGATGCGCGGGAGGTAGCCGATGTGGTCATCCGGGCGCGGCACATTGCATCGGTCATAGAACTCGCACCTGACCGGATCGGTGCAGTGCCGACCGGGTGCAATGTCCGGTGGTTGTTGCATGGCGAGCACGGTGAACTCCGACCGTAGCTGGAACGTGAGCTTGGGCTGCAACCGCTGAACTCGCCGTGTCAGATTACGAATGCGGAAGAATCTTCGCGGGTCGATCTTGCCGCCCTGATAAATGTAATTCCTGTTCACGTGAACCAGACACGCAGAAGAAATGTCCAATCCAGAGCACGAGACCACGCGGTACTGAATCGCTACGTCTTCAAGATGGTAGTGGTTTTCCCGCAGGTCAGTGCTGGATTTGACCTCGACGAGACGCCATCGACCGTCCCTCCTACGATGAAGCACATCGACGCGCACGAGCACGCCGCCGTGCTCGAACGTTCCCTCGTAAATCGCTGGGACTTCGGGATTCGCGACTAGCTCCCGCGTGACGCGGATCGCCTGATCAAGACTACGCTCGCAGACTTCCACTCCTCTGGGGAAGAGCCTGCGGGCGAGCATCCCCACTTCGCGACCTTGCTCGATGATCGCTTGATTGGCGGCATCCGGCTGCGCTCCGAGTTCAGGGGAATGGACTTGCAGGTAAACACGCTTAAGGCAGCCACAGCCAGCCACGTATCGGCTTTTGGACAATTTAGTTGTGTTCACCGCAGCACCTCCTCGCGCATCAAGGGCTTCATTTCAGCCCCGCTTCCACGACCCGCAAGTACAACGCTTTCGCGTGATCAGACAACCCCTGCTGCATATAAATGTCTGCCAGCAGTTCGAGGTTCTGCGGCGTAGGCTCCGTCTCGATCAGCTTCAGCATCAGCCCTGCGGCTTTTACGTTCTGTCTTTGCGATAGGTAATAACGAGCAAGTTCGTGAATGCTCACTGATCCTCCTGATTCTGCCAAGCACCATTTCTCGAAGGTCGCGGAGGGCTTTGAACCAAATTCGATTGTTCTGCATCCTCGCGCCAGTCGCCCGCCACAACAAAAACGTCGTATTCGTGCTCGACGCCCTTATTCCTGTGGTCTTCTGCTTCAAACAGATCAAACGTCACAGCGACATTCCGGCGTTTGACATCGCCATTTTCATCAATAGACAAGGACGTCAGCACGAACACATGGCAATAATCGTCCATCATCAATTCCTCCGTGTCATCATGACCCTGTTGTCAGTGCGCGTTCAGGCTGCGCATGCTCTTGGCGCGGATCGAGATCGCGTGCAATGCTTCTCGCAGTTCGCGGTCGCCCTTCGCCCGGCTGATGAAGTCCCCACGTTTCCTGCTCCGCATCCAGCGGCACAACAGCACCAACCAAATGGGCGCAAACACCGCGAACGGTGCCATCGCGAAGAATTCCAACCGACCCGTAGTGCTGTGGAGCAGGTTTCCTGCCGCACCGCAGAAAACGAATTCCGCCAGCGCCGACCCGAACCAACCCATCACCATGAACCCGATGGACTTTCCAACCGTGCAGAACATGCCGCCTTCGCTATCGCGCCAATTTGCCAACCGACCCTCGCGCTGCGCCTTCCGAACCGTGTGCCAGTGGCAGATCACAGTCATCCAGAACCCGCACGCGAACGGACCGGTGAGCAGGTAGATCGTAGCCATGTCCGCCACGCTCTTGTGCGTCAGGATGACCCAAAACGGCACGGTCACGTAGAGAAGGGGAGCCGAGGCGAAGAACAGAATCAACGCGATGTTAATAGCGACCAACCGAACGATGCTGCGGAAAAGGCTCTTTAGGATTTCCATTGTTGCCTCCAGTTTTGTTACTGCCTGAGCGCCGCCGCAATGCTGCCGCCATGTTCCGACTTTGGGGCGATCTTGGTCGCTGCGGCGGTATCGCAGAGTGCCCGCAGCCGTTCCCTGTAACGCCCAACGAGCACGGACACGGACTGGATCGCCTTCGTCGCCTTCAACAATTCCTTCTCCATACGGTCGATCTCTGGGAACGTGCGACGAAGTTCCTCCGCAAGAGCCGCGTTCCTCTCCAAAAGGTCGAATCCTTGAACCCGCATGCGCTCGAAGATCGGCTTGAGCACGTCGAGGTCACGCGGTAGCCACTGGCGTGTTGTTCGGAGCAGCCAGACCCCGTCCTTGCGGCTCCAGCGGGTTTCACGATCAACCTGCCGAAGCTGGTTCTCATTGTGGGCGACCAGTGCAGCAACACGGATGGAGCGCTCGCCTGCGTCCCGAAGAATCTTGTCGATGTCGCTCTCCGCGATGACCGACTTGTCCTTGTTGTCGATCAAAATTTTCGGCTCTGTGGGGTCGCCGTTCGGAGCGCGATAGGAGAGGATGAAGTCACCGTTGCGCGGCAGCTTGTCGCTGATGCAAATCCCTGCCCACGTCCGCGCCTCCTCGGCGAAGTCCATTTCTTCGCGCTTGCCGACTCTCGCGACCTTCGCCATCTCTGTTTCCAACTGCTGGTTCTGCTCGCGAAGCTGGACGACCTCCCTCAACGAATCCTCGACTCGGCGGCTGAGACTTTCCTTTTCGGATATTGCTAGGCGCAGTTCGTCCTTATGGCTCTCCCTGATCTCGGCGACACGCCTCGTGAGTTCTGATTCGAACCGTGACCATGCGTGTTGGTGCTCGCGGTCGTGCTTGCTCTGGAACAAGCGGAACGCTTCCTCCGCGCTGAGTTGCGCAACGCGGGCGAAATCTTTGACGCCGAGGCGGTCGAGAATCTCGGCGCGGCTGAGTTCGCCCGCCCCAGCACACAACGGACACGGGATGGTTTCGGACGCGGACGGGACGGCGGCTGCTTTGCTAGACAAGACGACCTCCTGTAAAGAGTCTTAGTTTTCAGGGGAGGCACTTTTGCTGACGGGGGAGTCAGCTTCCTGCTCGGTCAAGGTACTCTTGGAGCGCCTGCTGGAGGATGTCCTGATTCGTGCGGCGCTCGGTAGCTCCCAGCGTGCAGAGACGCACATAGGTCGCGTGATCGACCTTGAGCGTCAGGGCGACAGGCTTCTCGCCGCCTGCATCACCAGCCTTCTTCGCGCTAACCGCTCGCGAACGGGGACTGCGAGTTGGGGTCTTGCTTCTCACGTAATCTCGAATAGACCTATTGTACACGCATTTACGTAACTGCGTATCCATCGAAAGTGCCGTGGGTCTGGCTCCAGTGTGCCATACGCATTTGCGTACATACGTACTACACTAGAGTCAATGGAGGAAACCAGCCGATGAAGCGAGCTGCATTGTACGTCCGCGTTTCGACTCCCGACCAGCACGTCGAATCTCAGTTGTACGATCTTCGAGAGTTGGCGGCACAGCGAGGATTCGAGGTTGTCCATGAATACGAAGACCGTGGTGTCTGTGGGAAGAAGGCACGCCGTCCGGGTCTCGACGCCCTCATGGCAGATGCGCGAAGGAAGAAGTTCTCCGTCGTGCTCGTCGCGGCTTTCGACCGTATCGCGAGGAGCACTAGGAACTTCCTGCAAGTAGTGGACGAACTGGACAGTCTGGGAATTGAGTTCATCAGCCGCAGAGAAGGTGTGGCGACGGGGGATGCGATGGGGCGTCTTTTCGTGACGATCATCTCGGCGATTGCTGAATTGGAACGCTCACTCGTCGTTGAACGCGTCAAAAGTGGAATGCGCCGGGCACGGCTGGAGGGACGACAGATCGGGAGATCGCGGCTTGACGTAGATCGGCAGCAGGTGTTGATAGATCGTCGCTCCGGCATGTCGCTGACGCAGGTCGCCAAAAAGCACGGAATCTCGCGGGCGTCGGTGTGCCGTTTGATGAAGGAAGCGCCGGGCAACCCAGCAGTCCCGGCGTTCGCTGGGAATGTGCCGGAGCAAGCCAGCGCGGCGGGCGCTGCTCAATGAACGGCAGGGACTCCGAGCAGGTGGGCAAAGTTTTTGTAGTTGTCCGAGGCAAGCGGCGATGCTTGATCTGCGATGACATGTTCACTCCGATGCAGGCTGCGAATCATGCGTTGACCATCTGCTATCCAACCAGCGCGGACTCCGAGCGAGACGAAGGTACACTTGATCCGTGCTCGCCATGCCACTTGGGAAAAGCGGGTGAGATTCTGCCCGACATTCTGGACGGAAATTGAATTCAATCTTCCTTCTTGAATCCAACGCCGCGAGCATCTTGGGTAAATACACGGAAGCCGAGAACTCGCCCGCCTGAGTCCCGCTCGAAAACGAGCCTTCCGAGGTCGCCAGCATCGAATTCATCTTTAGCAATCGGAGTTAGGTCTTGAGGCGGATTGCCGCCATTGCGTAGTGTTAACGTGCCCTTCTCTACTGACAAGCTGTAAACGGTACCAAGTTCTGTGCTCTGGAATTGTCCCGTATAGGAAGCCAACACAGGCTCGCCCAAATGAAGCTCCTCAACCCTGCTACCCGAAAAGTAGGTCTCTCCCTTTAGATCGAGCTTCGCGTGAATGACGCCTTTTGACGGTTCAAACGTAATGACATCGCTTCCGAGATCGTAGAACTGGTTCGCGTTGATCCGTATCAGCACTGCTCCCCACGCCATCAGATTGCCGTTCGATGCAGTGAACGAGTACATCAGGTGAGTCCGACGGTCGAGATATTTCCCAGCGAACGTGGCGGGATCGGGGAAGCTCTCGTTGCTTGGGGGATTCAGGGCGCTCGCTCCGGGCTGCAACTTGTCAGACAAATAAATGTCGGCGACCTTTCGTGCAAGATTTTCCGGCACGGCACTGGCGATATTGCAAAGGCAGATCACGGAGAATTTCTGCTCTGGAAAGCGCAAAAGCTCAGTCCGGTATCCGAAGAGTGCTCCACCGTGCTCGACGATAGGCAAGCCTCGATAGTTCCCCAAGTCGAGTCCCATCGCATAACTGATCTTGTTGCCATTGTTGAGCACACCGGGCGTCTGCAACTCCTGTACGAGCGTTCCTTTGCCGAGTCGGTTCGCATAGAAATTCCCGTCCCAGAGAAGCAGGTCATCAACAGTGCTCATCAGACCACCCGCCCCGACCAGTTCAAACGTTGTAGACCAGTCCACGTGAAAGCTGTCGTGCGGGCCGGAATCGTACGCGGCAACTCGACTGGCTACCACGACCGTGTGGTCGTCATAGAAAAGCGTGTGAGACATGCCGAGAGGCGTAAAGATGTTCTCGGCAGCGAACTCGGCGAGCGACTTCTTGGTCGCCCGTTTTACGACGATGCCGAGCAGAAAGTAGTTGGTGTTGCTGTAAATCCACTCGTCTCCGGGGATGTTGTTCAGCCCTCTTTGACGAACCACAATCTTGAAAGTCTCTTCTGGGGAATTGAAGTCCGCTGGATCGTGACCTGACAGACCGAGAAGCGTGTAGAAGTCTCGAAATCCGCTGGTTTGGTGGATCATCTCCCGCAATGTAACGACATGACCATAGTCGGGAAGCTCTGGGATGTATTTGCGCACGTCATCGTCGAGCGAAAGATATCCCTGCTCTGCGGCGAGCACAAGTGAGGCGGCTGTGAACTGCTTTGACACTGAACCCATGTAAAAAACTGACTGCGGCGAAAGAGGAACTCCGAGTTCGAGAGTTGCCAAACCGTAGGCTTTCCGGTAAACGAAGTTGCCATCGCGAATCACTCCTAATGAGCAGCCCGGCGATCCCGGTTTGTCGTAAACGGAAAAGATTTGATCGACCTTCTGAGTCAGAATGTCGGACGCTGCGGCTGGGAACCGAAGCAACATTCCGAGGATGATGACGGTAACGACAGAGAATCGCATCAGAGATTACCTTCCAAGCAGACTACTACGCCGCCTCAGCAGAGGCTTTCTCGACTGGCTGCTTTGCCGGAGCCAGTGCGACCAGCACCACGCCGACGATTGCGAACACAGCCACTCCAGCGAGTTCTCGGCGTTCGATGACATTCCGGTATTCTTGCGCTGCCATTACTCCGGCATGCGCAAGATTTGCCCATCCGCCGAAGGCGATCAGGCTGCGGTTCGCCGCTGGGTCACGCACCGCCAGCAGCAAGAAAATTCCGAGTGTGACGTAGATGCTCATTATCATTGGCACCGCAGGCTCTCGCGAGAAAAACATTGTCAGCGGAACAACTCCCGCTGTAAACAACAATCCCACCACCACCAACACGATCTTCAGTGCCCGTTCTCGAACCATGCTGACCTCCTTATCGTTGTCGCAATCAGCACATGATAGCGCGAGCCGCTATTGCTGCCTCGCGTACTCGGCTTTGGCTTGCTTCAGGAGGGGCGGGCAGGAAGTCTTTCTCGCCGCTCAGTCATCGGTGAAAACAGCGAGCTTATCCCTGAAGCTCATACCATTGGGGAGGAAGGGTCACACTCAACTCAACGGGTCTTTTCTTCATGAACCTCTTGATGAACTCGAACGTTTTCTCTGTCTGAAGCAGTTCGAGAGCCTTTAGATTTACGACTTGGTTTCGAGTCAGAACTGACAGGACATTGTTGAGATAAGCCACGAGCAGCTTTCGTGAATTTCCAGAGATCGAGCCTTCTAAGTAGATCGCACATGCGATCTCAAGAAGATTCAGAAGTTCGGCTAATTCCGAGTCTGCTAAGCCCGTCTCCGTCTGATCCCTTTGAAGGTATCTTTCCCATGCCTGACGGAAAGACTCATTCAGAGTCACTAGCGTTGCGGCGGAGGTCGTCGCATTCGCCCTTCGTATCGCGTAGACAGAAATACCGAAAGCTAAGACCGCGACAATTAAAGACGCCACGGCAACCGGGTCTAGGGAGGGCACGGATTATTTCTTTTCTCCAGTTCCGTGCTGTTGCTCCCCACCGCCTGACGACACTTCGCTGGCGTTGTTTTGGTTTTGCGTCGAGGGCGTATCTTCAGGTCGCTGCTGAACGAGCTTCTGCTCAATATGGGCAGTGGTTAGTGTCCTGAGAAGTTCGCTCTTTTGTTCAATATGACGCGTTGTCAGACTGTCTTGAGTTCGTCCATGCAAAGTCTTTGGACTTTCATCGGACATAGCTCCCTCCGCAATCATGAGAATTCCCATTAGTCTATCCTACGGATGAACCCAACCGAAAGATTTGACACTCAGAAGACAGCGGACTGCGCATGTGAGGAGGACAGATCGAAAGCCCCAGCCCGCTCATAAACCGAGACAACCGCAGCAGAATCAATACCGTTCCAAAAGGCTGAAATCAGTACCCTCATTTTTCGCGACCTTTCGCCCCCTGTATTCGCCTCGGCGGACGATGGTCAAGCAGTATACCTTTTGAGGCAAGGCAAAGGTTACCGCCCTGACAGCAACGACTGTTAGAAGTTGCTCCCGATGCCAGCGTGACCTTCGCAGGAAGGCTACTTTCCCGGCACCAATTAAACTGGCTGCATTCGAGAATAGTTGTTGGCATTGCTTCCGACTTTCTACGGTTCTTTGTAAATCACATCGTGTGGGTGCCTCTTCGCAATCTCAGCGTCTTCAGTTTCGGATAAGGGAACATTTTTCTCTCCCTCGCGAACGGATACGTCTCGCGTGTAGTCCTCGAATCCCGGTGAGGAAAAAACCGCCACTCCCTTTATCCGTTCTTTCCCAATGTTGGAAACAGAAATCCATGTTCCCGAAGGGATGAACACAGTGGCACCCGCGTGGACTACCCGGACTGAATCTCCCAAACGCACCTTCGCTGTTCCAGTCTGGAAAAAGAGGATTTCGTCGGCTCCGGGGTGCCTGTGGGTGACGATCTCCCCTCCGGGCGCGAGGTTGGCCGTCATAAAGACGAGATGTGAGGAACCGCCATTCTTGGGGTCAACTTTCAAAATGAAGGTCTCTCCCGGATCAGGGTGTCCGGGCCAGCCCCTTATAACCCGCCGCTCGCCTTCGTTCTCTTCGAGGATGAGGGGAGTTATCTTAGATGATGTCCCCGATTGTGGAGCTAGAGACAATGGCATCCCGGCAAAGCAGCAAGCCAAGAGCACGCAAGCGCCTTTCATGATGACAGCGGCAAGTCTCGTCCAGTTCATAGCGCCCTCGCAGTCGAAGCAATAATATATTTGGAGCGACGCTGAAGGCCACTGTCGGCAAGGGGACAGAATGGAACCGATTCCGGGGTTTATGCTCAAAGCTGAAGGTGAAGACCGTGCAATCGGGTCACGGCTTTGTCGCGAGCCACGCGATCAGCACTACGCCGCTTGCTTCGCTGGCGCGAGCGCGATCAGCGCAATGCCAACGATAACAAGTGCAGGCACGTCGCCCAGCAGATGTCCGCGTTCACTCGCATTCTGGAATGCCTGTACTGCCATAATCGCGGCATGAACGAGGCTCGACCATGCTGTGAAAGCGATGAGGCTCCGATTCTCAGACGGATTACGAGACGCGAGCAGTAGGAAAATCCCAAGCGTGGCATACACTCCGAGGATCATCTGCTCGTATTCTGGCTGATTGGGCTGCCATCGCCATCCGCTCGGCCATAAAAACATCATCAGCGGGTAGACACCAAGCAAGAAAATCACCCCCACCAACACCAACACAACCTTCAGCGCCCGTTCTCGATTCATGGTGCCCTCCGGTTCAACACTAGAACGAACTCAGGGTGCAATCTTAGGGATGGGAAGAATCCGAAGTCAACGACAGACGGTACGACGACGGCTGCTGCAACCAAAATGGCTATCCCTAGAAGTGTGGGCTTGGGTTCTCTGTATCCGACCAATGTCATCACGGAAGTAGAAAGGACACATCCGGCGAGCACGAACAGCAACACTCCCGCGATGCTGGCTGCTCGCCGCTCCGCGTCCTCGTGAGCATCACTGACACGAAATCGCCACAGCACTACCACCGCTGAGAGAAGTTCGATGGCGCTGTCTCCACCGAAAGCGAGCAGCGAAGGGCTACTCGCCCGCCACGCGGCGAAGAGAGATACCGCTGCTTCTATGCTCATCCAAACGATTGTGACGGTCTGCACCCGTTGGATTCGCCGGATGGCGTCTGGAGAAGCTATTTGCGGCACCGAGATCATTTGGGTGAGTATTATCCCACGGCAAAAGTTCATCGCCGCGTCACATGCCAACGAGAAGAACCATCATCTTCGCACTGCACCGACGCTCACACGCGAATCTTAGCAGCGTCGGCTTTCAGCCTTTCGATGCTCAGACATTCGGTCTCGCGAACTGGTTGTAGAGCCAAGCAAAAACTGCTCCACCGACAAGACCATCCACCGTTCCGTAGAGAGTCCCGATGATGACTTCTGCGATGCTGCGAGTCGCATGGTAGCCGAAGTAGACCGATGACACTGTCTGGAGAAATTGCTGACCATAGCCGCTCCAGATCAAGTTCGCCAGACCCATGCTCAGCATCGCCAATCCCCATAGGATTCCCGATGCCAAAGCCAGACCCTTTATGCTCAATTTCATGGCTTGCTCCTCCACTTAAGATTCTATGACTCTGCGTGCAGGCAGCGGGACACGCTCCCGCACTCGAATTCTTGTTTGGTTCATTTGCTTCGCATGCACTCGGCGACGACCGTGCAGAACGCAGACACGTCGGTGAGAGGCAGCCCACGATTCAGCCAGCCGTCGTCCAGACGAATGTGGAACCTTCTCAGGCGGTCGATGTGGGGCAAAACATGGAAGTCAATGAATGATCGGTTTTCCTTGTCCAGCCGCGCCAACAGGGTCAGGTGCTTGCGCTCACACCCAACAGGGTCGATCTGCCAACAGACGGTTTCTTTCCACACCCTGATCGACCGGGCGACGAGAACTGACACCATCAATCCGTTTCGCAGCCGCAATCGGGGACGCCATCTTCCTCCACGGCTTACAACCGACACATCGTCTGGAAACATCGCCGCGATCTGAGCCACGAGTTCGTCGCGCAACGCTCGTGTCCTGCGGCGTAGGTCAATAGAACCGAACTGCTCTGGACGACCATACCCAATCAGTTCGTATGCTCGCCGCAAGCTCCCAAAACGGAGTCGGTAAGTGGAGGGTGAGGGCACATCGCGAGAGTTCTTAACCACACTAAGAGACAGCCTCCCTTCTCTGGCGAGCAGAAGCCTCAGGTTGTCGAGCAGTTCTTCGTTCGATTTGTTGGTGGTGCGATCTTGCAGGATTCTCTGCGCTTCGGAAAAGGTCTGATAGTCCACGATAGGCTCGAACGCGTTTTGCGCGAGAATCCACTCCGATCTTGCGAGCCTCACGGTCGGAGTGTAGAGCCTGCTTGTCGTTCGACCATACACGTGGATTCCGGCGTACTTCGGATTTGTGAGGACTTCAGCCACAGTGTGGTGAGTCCATCGGGAATCCCCTTGGTAGCCGACGCCCGCCCGATTGAGTTCGCGGGCTATGGCATAGATCGACATATCCTCGGAGATCAGCATGCGGTAGATGTCCCGAACGACCTGCACGTCGTGGGCTGTGCTGGGAACGAGGATGACTCGATCAGTCGCGATGCTCTTCCGCTCGCCAGAGCGCAGCACTTGCTTCGGCTGTCCATCGCTTGAGACCAGCATGCGCCGCAGACCGTAGCCCGGCATCCCGCCTTGCTTGAATCCGAGCAGTGCCAACCGCTTCTGTCCGGCTAAGACCTTCACGCCCAGTTCCCGGCTGTATTCGCCCGCCATCGTGCGTTTCAGAGCCTTCATGATCAAACTGGGAAGGCTGCCATCATTGGCGAAGGTTTCGGCGCAGTAGTGAACGGGAACGCCTGCGGACTTGCACACAAACTCGTAGTGGGCGGATTCGTCGGTGTCCTGAAAGCGTCCCCAGCGGCTAACGTCGTAGACAAGGATCGCACTGTAGACTGTGGTGCCGGACACGACATCGTGGAGCAGTTGACGCAGCCCCTTTCTCGCCTTTAGCGCGACTCCACTCTTCGCGGCATCGGAATAGGTCTGGACGATCTTGAAACCATGAGACTCTGCGTACTTCTGTATTGCTGTGGACTGGTTATCGAGCGAATACTGCTGGTGCTCCGTGGACATGCGAAGATACTGAGCGGCAGGGATGCGTAGATCGGCGGTCATAGTGCCCTCCTGCGGGGCACATCGACCAAATTTGCCTGAACTTTAGCGGAAAATGCTGTTTCTTTTCAGCAATCAAGGGGAATGAGAAAGGCAACGTTTTTAGTCTCGTCTTCCCGTTCCAGTCTCAGGCAGGGGCGGCAGGTGCATCTGTACTCCGGCGCGCCGGGGCGAACGGTGTGGGCGCAGTCGCGGCAGACGAACCGACCGTCCTTGTAGGCGATCATCGGTCTGAACTCGACACCCACGATGCAATGCGGGCAGCGAATGACTAGCGTTGTGTCGGTCAGAGTTGGCATTTGCTCTCCCGCACAGGAGCCTACAAGGGTCGCACTTACCATTCCATCACACCCAATGCCGCAGACTGCTAGAAAGCAAAGAAATCGAGAGCAGCCCTTCCCAAATTGGGAACCGTTTCTACGCCGACACTTCGGCAGAGTGCCGACTAATCGGCAGGTAGGCGTAGTCGGACGCACCCTGAACTAGAAGAATAGAGGCTTCTGAAACTCAGCGACCTCCACAGGTCGAGAGCACTCCTCGTCATCATTCGCCACGTGGTTGACGCGACTGCTTATTGGGTAGCACCTCATTTTGCTGGCATCGTAGGGCTTCATGAATTCCGAGACGACCTGCACGTCAGTCATGCCCGGATCGAGCCAGAGGTCGTAACTATCTGGATGAAGGATCACTGGCATCCGGTCGTGAACAGACGAGGTCACGGCGTTCGGGGTGGTCGTCAGTATCGAGCATGACTTCACCCATTGCCCGCTTGGATCACGCCAGCGCTCCCACAGTCCCGCAAAGGCGAACAGTCCACCGTCACCGACCTCGAAGCAGTAAGGCTCTTTGCTTGCTGTCGTGCGCGACCATTCGTAGAACCCATCTGCCGGAATCAGGCAGCGCCGATACTTCAGCGGATCGCGAAATGCAGGCTTCGTGCTCGCTGTTTCCGACCGAGCGTTGATCATCCTTGCCGACCCGGTGGAGTCTTTCGCCCATGATGGAATCAGTCCCCAGCGCATCCGCGACAACTCTCGGACAGGTTCTTTCGGATGCTGCCGAATCACAGGAATAGGCTGCGTGGGAGCGATGTTGTACCGAGGACTCCAGTCGTCTTGCCAATCGGCGGTATCGAACTGTTCCTCGATGATCTGTTTTCTTCGAGACTGCCGGTATCGTCCGCACATTTAGGAATGTCCGCCTGTTGAGGGATACTTCTCTCCGACGTATTCTTCAACCGCATCAAGCAGCATTCTGAATTGCCGAAGGCGGAACTCAAGATAACGTTTGATGGCTTTAGGTTTGCGGTTCTGCATGTGAGGCAAGTCCAGCATCGCTATCTCGGTATCGAAGTCCGCAAACGCGCTATCCAACGAGTCAAGAACTCTTGTGAGATAACGCTTCTCTTCCGGTATGGCTGCAATCCGCCTCTCAGCTTCCTTGGTGCTCGTCCCCGAACAATCGGCGGTGAAGTATTCCAAATACGCGGCATCCAGAGATGCTGAGAGCGCATCCGCTAGTCCGGGTGTCAATTCGAAAACGTTCAAATCTTTCACCCGCATGTTCGCGACTTCGCCTTTGCTGCTCATCTTTCCCTCCGACTCGGAATTGTAGTTCCTCTCACAATCTTTGCGCCGATTTCCCCTCAGCGAAAGTCGATAGCGGCCGTGAGAGAGATTATGGCAGATTGGGGATCACTTTGGCGTTCTGCACGCAGCGATTTGGAGCCGCTCCGTCCCGTTTACCAAGAAGAGACCCCATGCGTGAGCGTGCTATGCAAGGCATCATGGTTCACCTTAAGCTGCGGTCGTGGAGAACAAGCGATCAGACAAGCCGTCACCTTCCAGCCGACCCGAAACTAGAGATTCGCTGTCGTCGCGAGACCCTGTGCGACAACCGTTGACGAGAGAGGACAAAAGAAGGCTTCGCCAACAAGCACGAGAGCATCATGGGCAAGACTGGCTTGCGCCCTTTGGCTCAGAACAGGAGAAGCAACTACTAAGGATTTGGGCAAAGAGCGGAAGGGTGAGCCACGAAGACCTGAAACTGATCGACGAGTGGCTCAAAGACCCGGAGGCTATCAAAAGAGGGCGCGACCCACTCTTCCTGTATGCCGCCAAGAAAAAGTATCTGGGCGAGGTCATCTGGAAAACGGCAGCGGAACGTCACAAGCAACTCGATGACAGAGAATGGCTGGTCGCATACTTTACGTTTCAGGGTAAGACGCAGAAGCGAATTGCAAGTCTCACGAAGTTAAGCGAGCGTAGCGTTGATGACATTATCAGCCGCATCAAAGACAGAATTACTAAAGAATATCGCTGTAGCCTCGACTTTGTAGGAATCGCTCAGATCACTCGTTGGTTCCTCGGTCAGTAGTTCCCACCACACTTTCCTTATCCCCAACAGCTTCCTCCTTGCCCACAAGAGGCGATTGCGCTTCGGCGCAGTACCGCGTCTGTTTTGATCGGCAGAATAAGCAACATACGTGAGCAATTCTGTCCAGCCGCAAGAAACCTTTGGAATTGCGCTTCGGCGCAGTACTTGTGGAGCACAGACTGGCACAATCAGCACGATTGATAAGGAATTACAAACATTGCGAAAAATGCTGGGAAACTGCGCCAAAGCGCAGTACCTAGCGCGAATTAGTTGAGAAAATGCGCAACATGAACGAGCAATTCAAGACAGTCGCGGAAGTGGCGGAAATGCTGGGAGTGAGCAAGGACACGGTGCGCCGCCTCTTCGCGGACGAACCGGGAGTGATCGACCTCGGACGGCACGAGGCGACTCGCGGCAAGCGGCGCTATCGCGTGCTCAGGATTCCGAGCGCGGTGGTTGCAAGGTTCTTGGAACGTAGGAGCGTGAAGTAAGCGCCCGTAACGGGGCGGACGCAGAGCCGGGGCGCACTCCGGCACGAAGCCGCAAAGATCGGTAGAAGGGGAACAAAAGCATGAAAGCCAACGACATACTCGAATTGCTGAGGAAGTTCCACGGCGCAAGGACAGAACGCGGCGACGTGCCGACGTCGCAGGCGGCGGAAATATTGCGGAGTGGATGGGACGCGGTCGGGTACCTCTTGGCCGCACCGACAACGACACCACACCCGGAAAGCGGCAAGGAAACAGTACATGGCGTCAAGCGTGTGGCGACCGACTTGGGCGAGGCGGCGGAAATGGATGCTTGGTTCCAGCAGTACCGTGCCGCAGGCTACACGGCGCTGTGCCGCTTCTACCTCAAGCAGGGAAAGTCCGCGATGCGCAACTCGGAATTCAAGAGCGTGGTCGTGTGCCGCGCCAGACTTTCGGGATGGGAAGTCGTCGCGGAGTTCATTCCGAACTTTGAGAATTCGCGAATTAAACCCGAAGACTTCGCGGCTCTCGCCGAGCACATCGCGCTCGACTGGTTCGACACGAAAGGCGCAGCGCGGGAACTTGCATTTCAGGCGAGCATGGCGAAGTCCGGCGTGAAGCTGACGTACTTCAATTCGTCAAGCGCCGACACGGAGGAGCCTGACAACAACAATGCAATCGGTCTGCGGGGTCATTTCGGGACTGGAGGAAACGATGTTAATTGACGAGATCATCTATGACATCAAGGTCGCGCACAAGAAGATCGTGATGCGCGGCTGGGCGCTGGCTCTTCCGCCTGAACAAGCCGAGGCGCAGGTCAAGGCGCTCGACGAGCAGTTGTCCGCGCTCGACGCGCTGACGCCGCGCTACAAAGTGGACAACGTCTACGCTCCGCTGAACCCCAAGCTGCTGCACGTGGACACCGATGCCGCCAAAAAGAAAGACGAGGTTGCGCTGGCGTACCGCAACCATGTGCTCGAAGTCGCAAGCAAGGCTCCGATGAGTCCGCCGTGGTGGACGTTCTGGATGGAGTTCACATATCCCGCAACCAAGCAGCGCGTAGGCGTTGTGCTGCGCTACGACTCGACATTCTCGAAATGGGTCGGCACCTTGGGGTTCGACCGCTACAGCCTGCCGGGGGAGCACGAGTATTTCGTGGATGCCTTCGAGCTTCTGCTTGATCCGAGCACGCAGATGTACGGCACCACGAAGTTCAATCTCACGCTGGGCGACATCCACATGCAGCATGTCATCCCCGCGCTGGCAGAGATCGCGACCGTGTTCATCCAACTCAAGAACTACTACAAAAAGCAGAACGGCGTCATCACGCCGCTGGTCGGGCAGCAGACGATCCCTCCCCCGGCTGCCCCTTCGCGGAACCAGCCGTGCTCCTGCGGCTCCGGCTTGAAGTGGAAGCACTGCCACGGCAAGGGAAACCCCAGCAAGCCGCCGTCGCACCCAGCGAAGCCCAGCCCCGAAACAGTACTGCTACTCGATCCATTCATGCAGGAGATAAAGAAGCTGAAGAACGGGCACGGCAACGGGACGCACGCCTCACCAAAGCTGCACCTCCGTAGCGGAGGCTGGCGGAACTATACGATGCAGAATCCCCTCGGCGGTGCAATCGCATGGCAGACGGGGACACCCAAGAAGCTAACGATGGGCAAGAACTACGGACGCATCTATTTTGCCCCAACCGACCCAACCAAGCCCATCGGCGATCCGTCACGCGGCGTGAGCACCAAGCGGAGCCGGATCGAGCTAGGCAAGATGGAAGACCCGAATCGGAAAGAACCGGGTCGGGCAAACCTAAATTCCAATTCAGGAGAATACGATGAGTGCGCATAAAACGTTTGACAAGGTAACTCTGCTGGAGTTGCAAGACGAACATCGGCGCATCGTGTGGGACGACGAAGGATTAATCGTTGAGGGGCAGGACGTGGCGAAAGACATCGCCCGACAGTCCCGCGACTACAGCGAGGTAGTCGAATTTGTGAACATGCCCGCAGACATGCGGGAGAGACTTAAGGCAAACCGTGTGAGCTTGGAGCAGATCGCCGCGTCAGAATACGCGACCAAAATCTACGAAGGCATCAGCCGGGAGAACCCCGATGGCATCGACGTGCCCTCACTCTTCGTCGCCGCCGTGGTCGTCAAGGGCACAATCGACCCGCCCGCGACATGGGACAGCGCCGAACGGCTCATACAGAACGTCAACCAGCACGTCCTCAACCTCCTTCGACTTTGGTCGGAGGCACTCGGCTTAGACCCGACTGGGGAATTCGAGAAGCTGCCCAAGGTTCCCTTGGGGCTGCGCCTGAAACGCGGGTTCCCGCGCAGCGATGACAGCCCGGAGTCTCCTTACGGTAATTCGGAACAGTACACGCACATTATCGAAGAACAGTTAAAGGCTGTTCGCAGCACCAGAGAGAAATACATCGTCCTCGACAGCGTCATGTCCGCGATGGCGAGCCTCATGGGGTTCGGGGACGAACTCATTGCCGAAGTGGATCGCTTTATCGGCGATGTCTCCAAGCCCAAAGTGACCGGGCTGGTGGGGGTTTTCGGACTCGAATGACCGTTCATGCCGAATTGGCGGCAAGATTTTTTTCGTGCAGTGTTCATGCGGGCGCGAAGCCCGAAATTCGGCAGTCAGCCCCGCATGAACGTTGGGCGGAATGCGTGTCAAGTGCGGCGAAAAGGTACTTCAACCTCGCGACAGTTGGCACTCGCGGGGTCGGATTTCGAGAAACCGCGAAAGTCGGTTTCTAAAATTGAAGCAGTGAAAGTAGGCAGGACAACAACACTAACGGGAGGCTATATGGCTGGCAACACATGGTTCGAGATCGACAAGGAAGGGCTGCGCAAGACGCTGGAGCGCCGGGGCAAGGCTTTCGCGATCTTCGAGCTTGTCCAGAACGGTTGGGACGAGGACGGCACGACCGAGGTGTCCATCACTCTGTCCCGCCCGGAGCGTGGCAAATCGGTTCTCACGGTGACGGACGACGCCCCGCAAGGCTACCGCGACCTCGGCGAATCGTACACAATGTTTGCCGAGAGCTACAAGAAGAATGACCCGACCAAGCGCGGGCGCTTCAACCTCGGCGAGAAGTGCGTGCTCGCATTGTGCGACGAGGCGACGATCACGACTACTACCGGGCGCGTTACGTTTGACCGCGACGGCACACGGCGGCGTACCTCGACCGTGAAGCGAGAGTGCGGCTCCGAGTTTCGCGCCGAACTGAAGCTGAAAGTTTCCGAGTGGGAAGAAATCTCGGAGAGGGTGATGCAGCTTCTTCCTCCGGTTTTGACGACGTTCAACGGCGAACCCATCGCGAAACGAACCGCGCTGGTGGAATTCTGCGCCGCGCTGCCCACTGAGGTCGCTGACGCAGAAGGCATCCTTCGTCGGACGACCCGCGAGACCGACGTGCGCGTCTACGAGCCTCTGCCCGGCGAGACGCCGATGCTCTACGAGCGCGGCATACCCGTGGTCGAGAGCGACAAATATCATGTGGACGTGCAGCAGAAGGTTCCGCTCAATGTGGAACGGGACAACGTTACACCAGCCTACCTGCGCACCCTCCGCGTGGAGATGCTAAATGCGACTGCGAAGCTCCTCACAAAAGACGACGCCGCTGCCCCTTGGGTAACCGAGGCGTTCGGCGACAAGCGCGTTGCACCGGGCGTGCCAGACCAACTGCTCGACCTTCAGTACGGCAAGAAGCGCGTTGTCGCCGACCCGAACGATCCCGAAGGCACGAAGATCGCGATTACGAAGGGATATGCCGTAATCCAGCCGGGGGCACACACGGGCGCGGTGTGGGAGAACATCCGGCGCGACAAGGCAGCGTTGCCCGCTGGGAAGGTGACGCCATCGCCGAAGCCTTTCTCGCCTGACGGAAAGCCGCTGCCCACCATCCCCGCGCAGAACTGGACAGAGGGGATGCGGAACTTCGTCAAATTTGCGAGAGAGTTCGCCAAAATCGTGCTTGGGCATGACGTGACTGTGCAGTTCACGAACGACGTCACGTGGGGGTTTGCCGCTGCCTACGGAAAGAACAGGCTGCTGACTGTAAGCAAGGTGCGGCACGGCGGGAAGTGGTTCGAGGGCGAGATCGTCGAGCGCACGCGGGACTGGGCTGAACTGCTGATCCACGAGTTCGCCCACGACAAGGTGAGCGACCACCTCAGCGAGGAATTCCACGAGGAATGTTGTCGGATCGGCGCAACCTACGCGGCGTACCTCCAGCGCGAGCTTGCGCTGGCGCTTGGCGACGACCTCCCGTCAGACGACCAGCCTCCGCTGGAGTTGCAGGCATGAGAATCAAGTTCGAAATGATCGCAGACCCCGTGGCGCGGGCGAAGCTCGAATCGCTCGACTTCGACCCCGACATCGCGGAGCGGCTCGCCCTTGAACTCCTCGAACTGGTCGGTGTGGGCAGCAAGGCTGGAACCGATGCGACTGCTCGTGACTCCCGTAACTTTGCCCGGATCTGCAATTCCGGCAGAATTCGACTATATGGCTACCGCCGCAATCGCCCGTCGTGCTCCTGTCCGAAGCTCAACCGCTTCTGGGCATCGACTGATCCGTCGCAAGTCACAGGCTCTCCACCTTCATCCACGACATGCCGTATCGGTTCAAGCGGTTCCGCCGCGTGCCGCCACGAGGATGGCGATGCAGGAACAAGCCCTTGCTGAGATCAAAGCAGCGTGGCAGAAAATCGAGAAGTACAATCTGGAATTCGGGAAAATTTGCTGCGAGTGGCGTGACAAGCTCCGCGCACGGGGATTCCGAAAAAGAGGCGATGGCGTTGTTCCAATCTTGGAACAACTTGGCATCCCCACGAGTACAGCCTACTTTTGGATGAACAAGTATGAAATTTCCGTTGGGCTGAAGCCGGCCAAACCTGAAAGGCAGAAGCGTGAAGCTCCCTCGCTATGGACGCCTGCCGATGAGAAGCGAGCCAATCGGTCTGACCCAATTGCTGGCATGACAGGTTACAAAATTCTCGCTAAAAAAATGCTGGAAGCTGGCTACCGCGCTCTTCTAGCGAGGAAAGCCGCTGACCAGAGTCATCTGTGGGCAGCCAAGGATTGGGCACAACTCAGGCTCGACCTCGGAGATGCTCTTGAAGACTAAGCGCGGCTTCTACGCACGAATCGACGAACGACTGGCGAGGCTCGCTGTCATAGAGAAGCACTACCTCCACAGACCATGCCCTATCTCGTGGGCGTTTGGAATCATAGTTGAAGAAAAACTCAGGGGAGTGTTGACGGTTGGCAGACCGGCTTCGAGAACTGTGTGCGAGGGAGTCTGTGGTGCTGACCGTGCCGCCGACGTTTACGAACTGAATCGGCTTTGGCTACACGGGAGCCTCCCGTGCAACTCAGAGAGCCAATTCGTCGGCTTTTGCTTGCGGGAATTGCGGAAGATAAATCGGAAAATGATTCTCGTTAGCTACGCGGACACCAAACCGTCTTCGGGCGCACCGCAGGGACATTTGGGCATCGTGTACATGAGCACGAACTGGATTTACACCGGAACTTCGACGCCGTTTGCGGACAAAGTGCGAGGACAGAAGGTTGAGCGCAGCCGCAAGCACCGATACGTGTACTTTTTGAACGCTGCTGACAAAAGGCTCTTGCAGTGGCAGACACTTGCGTATCCCAAGCGATCAAACAGGGGCACCCTTGCCGAAAAAGCCCATCTCAGAATCGGTTGCCGCTATGAGTTCTTGCCGTATACCGAACGCCACACAGTGTTAGAAGTGCCTGCGGTCGCATCTGCGCCCGTTGTGAGCTTCGACGATGCCTCGGTGTCGCTCGCGGCTGTCTAGTTCACGCTGGCAGGAAACGTCCAATCAGGATCATCAAGACGCTCGGATTCCCAGAGATGAGTATTAACTAAACATAATGAACCACTACTGCGAGTACACGCTCAAAGGCTGCTCCTGCGAAGGCGGCGTCCAAGAACCAGACTGCGACGAGGTGCGGTGCGATAAACCAGCCTCAATCAAAATTTATCAGCAATGGTTTTGCGAAAAGCACGGCGACAGAGTGCAGACGATTATAGACAGACACGAAAAGGGTACGCCGTTGCCGCCAGACTTTTTTGAAAGGTAGGCTGTCGAGAGAATATCCGTCAGCGGCAAGAACGAAGCCCTCCGTAAACAGAGAGTTATGGGGCGTATGACTACTTCTTCTCGAACACGAAGATCGGCTCGTGCTTGTGCTTGCCGTGCTTCTGCTTTGTTCCGGGCATTGCGCTCAACTCCAACTGCAACGTTTCGACGTATGCGAAGCCCTTGCGATTCGCCAAAACAAGAAAGTCGTCCTCCAATGAGCCTTTGTAGCTGCTGACGTTCGCGATGTTGATGGCGAGGATGCCGCCCGGCTTCAGGCAGTAAGCGCAGTTGTCGAGCGTTGCGCCCATGAAACCGTTGAGCCAAGATTCTTCGTCGGGATACCTTTTCCAGCTTTGGGCAGCATCATCTGAGTAGCGTTCCTGCACGAAGTAAGGAGGGCTGCTGAAAACCACATCCACGGAGTCGGGCTTCAGCGCATGGCGCATCTCTTGGGTCTCGCTGCCCAGCATGTACAGTTCAACATCCAAATTGCGACTCATCTTCTGCGCCATCGGCAGCAGTTCGTCGCGCATCCGCTCCAGACCCTCGAATGTCTCGGTGCCGGGATCGCAGCCGATGTATTTGCTGACTCGCTTGCAAGAGATAGCGCCCAGCAATCTGCCGCCCCAGCCGCAGCTTGGGTCGAACACAATGCCGCCCTGTTCGGGGAGATATTCGTTATAAATAGAAGCCGCTTGCACCGGAGAAAAGTTGCTGACTTTCTGCGTGCCCGAAAAGGTGCGCAGTGCTCTCTCGATGCTGGACGGCGTCAGAAGCGACTCTGGCAGGAATTCCCGCAGCCACTTTATCTGCTTTTCCTCTTCAGCTTCCGCCTTGCTGCGCTTTTTCGTGCCGACGTGCAGCTTCCGACTCTTGTCCATCGCCTTAATCAGCAGAGGATGGTCATTGAAAAGTTCTAGCGGGGTGCGCTTGCCGCCAGCCTGCACGGAGAGCATGTGGGGAAAGTAGCAGGACGCAAGCCTGTTGTAGTGCGTCCTCTGCTTGACGACGCCGTCTTGGATCACCTTCGAGAAGTCGTACTTGAGCAACTTGCCGAGCTTGGCTTCTTTTTCGTCGCGGCTGAGGTCGTGGTGGATACCCTTCGCCTTTGCCTCTTCCGCCGCAAGGATGGGAGAAACCCTGACAGTGAATCCTGTCTCTTTTCGCCGGGCCATGAAGAAAGCGTACCAGCCATGCCTCGGCTGGTGCCAGATTACTCCCGTACTTCTAGCCCGTGCAGCTAGATGGCTTCGGCTGTCTACCCGTCTGATTTCCGCTCGACGGAGGCTGTCAAACGTTCATCGCCTCCGGGTAGACGTGCTTGAATTCCCTGATCATGTCCTTCGCAGTTTCGATCTTGACCGACAAATCGGTGTGCCCCTCGCTCAGCAGCATCTCAAGGGCGAGGAGCAGCAACCTTGCGAGAAGACGCTCCCTGCGCTTGCGCTCATCCGGCGCTGGTATCAGCGCGACGGCGAGCACTTCGTGGTTATCTGCGTTGTCCACGTGTGTCCTCCATCAGAAACACGTCCATCTCGCGGATTCTGAGCCGCTCAGCTAAAGCCGGGTACTTTCTGATCAAAGCCCAAAAATTCTTCCTCGCCCGCCACTTCGGACAACCCTTATCGAGGAGCGGACGCCGCGCAACGGAACGCCAATACAGCATTCTTTCCGCGAGCAGGCACTCCCGAATCTGTTCTCTGCAATTCATTTCACGAAAATCCTCCACACGGGCACGCGTGCCCCGGTTTTGAGCGAAAATCGAGGCACGGTTAATTGAAAGCAAAGCACTTCGCTCCGGCAGCCCTCGGATTTCCTCTCTACTACATGGGGTCTCAAAGTCGTTGAATGTCGATCAGTGGCGTTCAGCGGCGCGGAAGTGGCTGTTCCGAGCGTCCAGATCAGCGACGGCGTTCGAAAGCGGTATCGCGTTGACTTGGCTCTTCGATTGTTTCGACGGCTCGCAGCTTGAGCATGACCTCTCGGTAGTCCGCCGCGTTCCCTGCTCCGGCGAGTTCCAACGACCGGACATCGTCCTCGCTTACCTCCCTGTTGTCGATCTCATGGAACTTGAGCACCTCCGAGTAAGACGGACGGCAGAATCTCATGGCGTCCTCACTACGCCTGTGGAACTCGTACCAGCATGCCCGGAGAGTCCCAACGTCTTCCGCCGACCATTGCTCTTTGCCGTATGTTTCTTGCCCCAGCACTGCAAGCTCGTAGTCAGTCAATTTCGAAAACTTCATGTATTCCTTTCCTCAGGGCAACTGCGTCATCACTGCCAAAGACGATCTGAAAATGAAATTGAAATTGAGTTTTCACGCAGCGCAGTCAGTGGGGAACACTCGGTGCAGTTGCCTACTGTCACTTTCCTTAATCCGCGTGCGCACGCTCTGGCAGGGTCAGAACGTAACTGTCAGCCAGTGACAGTGGGATGACAGTAGGGGTTTCTAACAGATTGATAAACATAAAGTTTTTGATCTCTCACAGGGATATAAGGAAGTTGACAGTGAGTTCGAACCTTGATCGCCAACTGTCACTCACTGACAGCAGCGATGGGCTGAGAAGCAGGGTCACAGATCGGCAGCGACTCTGTTTGCCGACTTTGAGAGTATTAAACAGAAGACAATCGCATTTCGTTGCTGGGTGCGTTGGTTGACCTCTTTAGGGGACGGCGTAGTGAACCGTCCCCTTTCGTGTTTATAGCTGCTTGTCGAGAGCCTGTAATGTGCTGCGCAGTGCCTTGATGTACGTCTCGCGAACTGTGTCTCGTATCTTCGTGTTGACAGCCCATACCTCGAACGACAGCCCGAACACTGCCATCTCGACGTCGGCGGCATCTGGGAGGGAAATCCGTCCGCTTTGCCCGGTATCTGGCGTTCAACACCTCCACTGCGATCTTCTCGTCTATTTCGTCCCATTCATCCTTCGCTTTTTGCCGATTTGGATAATCCGCCTTCACGAGGGAAATCGCTCGCCGGACTTCCCAATTCTTCTGGTTCAACGCCCATATCATGGCTGCTGTTCGCCAATCCACTACGCCCCACTTCTTTGGATTGAACATGCGAAGCACTGCGCTCGCCCTCTTCGCACGCTTCTGGCGTGAATCCTCGTCAACCGATGATCCGAACCCTTTGAGCGACATAATAGCGAGAAGTGCCTTGATGTCCTCGCCAGCATCCATGAAGGCAATCGCATCGCGGAAGGCGTCCCATATCTCATCCGGCTTATTGTGTACCGCCCAGCCAGTCTGCTCTTCGATGCAGCCCGCCTTCCACAATTCGATGGCTTGCAACAGAAGGTCGGCGAATTTGGTCGCTTCTGCTCCTCGATCACCACGGGCGATCACGTCCTTCATCTTCGCTGCGAGTCTCTCAAGCTCCTGAGTGAAGTTCCAGAAACTCAGGTCGCTCTTCTCGTACCACGTGCGAGCCTCCAGTAGAGTGGTCAGTCTCATAGTCCTTCTCCTAGAACGGCACCGGGGCATGGGGTTTCGTGGTTGCCGGGGGATTGGGTTACGCGCTCCAACTTATCCCATTGACCAAGGGTCGGCGATCAACTTCTGCTGCCTTGGTCTTCTCCAATGTAATGCCCTAACAGTGCCGAAGGCTCGCTGCGCCCCGTGGCCCCGTCCCCGGCGCCTAGACCTTCGCCCTCTCTTCTCTTCGTGATCTCATCGCCGCCGCTCCGCTCGACCGCCTGACGAGCTTTCATTGTTCGTCCTATAACATGTTTAGAATCATACACTTATACTTCGGAAGTGAGTTCCGAAGCTGGAATTCACGAAGAAACATGTCTACCGAGTATTTAAGTAGAGCGGTGCTGACACAGACCGCTGGCTGGTCAACCAGCCGCACGGCAATCGGACGCCACTCGACCAAAATCACGGTCGGTAGCTCAAGGCGGCGAGGACGGTGCGGATGCTGATACGAACCAGCACTTCATTAACACGGAGGTCAACGATGGAAATCGTAGACAACCAACAACAGCAAATGACCGACACGGTGTCACCCGGCTTCATGTCGATGATGGAACTGAACCAGTACACGGATGACAAGATCATCGTGTACCAGTGCATCCACATCGCAGAGCAATGGCGCACGTTCCGAGCATGGTTCGATGAGAACCGTGCTTGGTTGATCGAACTCAAGAAGCGCATGGGCGCACGTCAGGGAGTCGAAGGCAAGAAGATGGACTTCAGCGGCGTGATGCTTACGTGGTCGGAGTTTGTCGAACGCCACATGACGGTGAGCGCACGCTGGATGCGCGAGCTTCTGGGTGAGAAGCCCGAACCCAAGGACAACTCCACGGGTCAGGACGAGAAGCCCATTAAGAAGAAGTACACCGAGGACGACGTGGCAACAGCACGGCAAGAGGGATACGAGGAGGGCTACGCAACCGCCGCTCAAGAATACGAGGGCTACGAGGGCGAAGCCGAAGACGAATCCGAGCCGCAGACCTCAGAAGACATCCCAGAGTTTGACGCAGCGCACCAGCGCATCGCCGAGCTTGAGGGTGAAATCGAGAAGCTGAATGCAGCACCAGACGCAATGGAACTCATGAGCGAGAAGGAAAAGGTTCTGGCTTATGCGAAGCGTATCTCAGGTGGGCGTGCGCAAATGCTCAAGCTGGTGTTCGACGAGATCACAGAGTCTCTCGGACTCAGCGACCGCATCACCGTCACGGTCGAATAAGAGGTCATCACCAACAAACGTAGGGACGCATGTGGTTGCAGGCGGAAGAAACACTGCGAGGAACCAAGCCTGTGCGTCCCGAATAACACTATATGAGGTTAATCACATGAACGCAGCAACAAGCCGCTCAGAAGCGGCACGCAAGGCAGCAGCAACACGCAAGTCAAACCAGCAGGCGAAGCAGGATCGTCACGATGCACGCATCGCCGCCTACCACAGCCTGCCTGAGTCGGTACGTGAGCAGTTGGACGAAGCCATCAGCGGGATCGCATCGGACTACTCAACCACCATCGACGCAGTGGCACAGGAAGCATACGAGACTGCAACCGATGCGCTCAACGAACTGGCTGAGAAGTACGGACGCCAGTTGGTGATGGCAGCAGCCGAAGGCGAATACCTTTGGCACGACCCAGTCCACGATTATCTCAACGAGATGATCTATTGGGACGAGGACGACGACATCGAGTCACTGCCGTTCGAACTAGCAGAACTCACCAGCCCGCCGCCTGACGTTGAATCTCTTCCGCCAGTCCAGTTCGCTGTTCCTCTGGACGCCAACGAAGAGAACGACGGAGCCTAGATCGAAACGCCGTAACCAACGCGGCGTCCGCACGTCAAGCGTGCGCTGACGAGATCAAATCGCAGAATACAGAAAGAGGATCACCAATATGTCTCTAATCGAAGAGCATTACCAAGACGAACAAGGAAACTGGCTGCCGGAGGCGGAAGCAATTCTCGCCAAGGCGACCGTAGCCATAACCACTA
Source organism: Terriglobales bacterium (assembly GCA_049585795.1). Classification (GTDB taxonomy): domain Bacteria; phylum Acidobacteriota; class Terriglobia; order Terriglobales; family Acidobacteriaceae; genus JABDBE01. The sequence goes on from JBAVAQ010000023.1 coordinate 27,159, forward strand.
ACCACGGAAAGCACACGCTGCTCCCGTTGGACAAGCTCGAAGACTTCTTCACGGAGCTTTGCGACGGAGTGCGCTGAGAACGACGATGAAGATCGAATTCAACACCGCCGAACTGAGCATCCTCAACCTCGCAGGGTGACCTTGCCAGATTATGGGCGAGAGGAAATCAAGAAGGTCGAAACGCCGTAACCCGGCGTCCACTGGTTGCGCCAGTGCTGATGAGACCAAGGAGAACTAAGAATGATTGCACAAGAAGAAGCAAAAAACATTATCACCCGTGTAGAGCTTAACAAGATGCTGGACGCAATGGTCGCAAGCCGTGACCACCTGCTCGTCCAGTACATCGAGATTCATCCGCAACTGCGGCTTGACGAGATCGCGGAGAAGTTCGCGCTCACGCAGCCCGAAGTGTCCAGAATCATGAAACGGCACGGCGTGCAGCGCCCTCGCGGATGGGCATCACCCGCAGCAAGAAAGGTAAATATCGAACAGTAAGTAGAGGTCACTAATTCACTATGTCTAACAGCAACGCTCCCCTTGCCCATGCTCCACAGTATGTGGCGATGGGAATACCGATCATCGCACTCGCACCGGGCACCAAGATTCCGTTCAAAGAAATGGAAGGCTGGCAGCACGGCGGCGTCGCGACCACCGATCCCAAACAAATCGAGAACTGGAACATCCAGTTCCCCAACGCCAACTACGCGCTGTGCGCCTTCGCGGTTGAAGACGGCAACTGCTTCCTTGAGTTCGATCAAGGCAAGCTGTCCGAAATTTGCGAGAAGTACGAGCAGCCGTTGCCGCGCACTCGTGTGCATGTCTCAGGCAATGGCGGGAAGCACTTCATCTTCAAGCAGACGCCTGAGTCCATTGAGCTTGGTAACCGCAGTGCAGTCCGTGACGGCAAGGAATGGTTCAGCTTTAGAAGCGACCGCAAGTATCTGGTTGCTCCGGGGTCTGTGCATCCAAACGGAAACGTCTACCGTGTGTTCCCCGGCTTAGACATCGAGCCGACTCCGATCCCAGCGTGGTTGGTGCGGGCGATTGACGAACTCGCCGAGAAGCCTAAGCCGCAGCCACGGGGCACCGTCGAAGTACATGAGGGATTCGACTTCGACGACCTGATGGACTTTCACGACATTGACATCGTTGGCATCAAGGACGATGTGTGGCACATCTGCGCGGAATGTCCCGGCGTTGACCGTCGCCACGAACAGTCCGTGCTGACTGGCTTCTACTATGACGGATCATCCTTCGGATGGTCGTGCTTTGCGGCAGGCTGTCCGCTGAATGGGAAGCCTATCGGCGAAGTCATCAAGTTCCTCAACGACAAGAAGGGCGAACCATACAAGAAAATCATCTGGTCTGATCCGAACGAGATTGATTGGGACAAGTTTGGCGTCGAGATTCTGGATGCCGACGAGGTTGTGCAGGAGGAGTCCGTGGTCAGCAGTGCCACGGCGGTCACAGCCGTCCCTTTTGCCGGGGATCAGCCTTCCACCGATGTAGCTCCTCCTGCTCCAGTGTGCGACCTATCAGACTTCGATCAACTGGTCGCCGAGCACGAAGAGCAGTTGAATCCAGCGCCGCTGCCTGTACCAGATGACATCGACTCAATCGTGAACGCTCCGCAAGCGGAAGGACTCGCCTTCGACATGCGGGCGCTCTACGGCACGGCGGGAGAGATCGCTCGCAACACGACTCTGCCGCTTGGCTGGACGTATCCCGGCGTTCTCGCTGTGGCGTCCGCACTCAAGATCAAAGATCGTGACGGACACGTGCGCTCCAACATTTATTGCGTGAACATCGCGCCAGTGGGAACGGCGAAGACGGTCGTGGCAGAAGCCATCGAGAAGTCGATCTTCCTGCCGCTGAACACGACGACCTACACCACCCCTGCGTCCGACCGAGGTCTCTGCAAGATGGTCGGCGAAGACGGCAACACGCTGCTTTTGATCGAAGACGAGATGCGTGCGGTCTTCGGAAAGTGTCAGGTGCCCAACTCAACGCTCGCGCAGACGTTCTGCAAGCTGTGGTCTAAGGATTACGCGGGCGTTGCGGATAAGAAGGGCGCGGACTCCTGCTATGGCAAGCTCTGCGTGTTGGGCAACATCGCATGCGAAGACGCCGCCGACTTCTCCAAGATTGTCGGATCGAGCACCGTCACAGGCTTCTATGATCGCCTGATCATCGGCTACGACACCACACCAGTGAAGTACCGTCCGCTCGACATCAAGCCTTCATTCTTCACAGACGAGATGGTCGTCCGCGTCCCGACATGGGTCTGGGACGCCAAGGATGCTTGGGTCGGCGAGAATATCGCACGCCGCCGTCTCGGTGAACACGCCCTGCGTGTCGCGCTCGTGACCGCAGCACTGAATGGCGACAAAGAAATAACCCGTGACTGCTTCTTCGCTGCCCTGCGTTTCGTCGAGTGGCAAGAACGCCTACGTGTTGAATTCCGCCCTGGTCTAGCCGAAACGAAGGACGCCGAGTGTCTTGAAGCGGTGTACGCAGCATTGAAGGCGCAGCGTGAGCACCAGAAGAAGACTCGCGAATATCCGAAGGGCGCTGATCTCGTGGGTCACAAAGAGGAGGACTTGTGGAAGCTCATCAACTACAGCAAGGTTCTCTCCGCGAAGAATCTGTATCGGAGATACGGCAAGCTGGTGACCAGCGTGAAGGCTACGTTGGTCGAGGACGGCTTCGTCGAGTTCATCAAGGAAACAGAGCACGACCAACAGGGCAATAAGAAAGAGGGAAAGAAGACTCCATTCTGCATCGTGAAGAAAAATCTATGAGCTTCGGGTGCAAAGCACTCGATGATTGAAGGAAGCAAGGGTTAACACAGGCTGCCGGGCACCTTGCTCATTGATAGATCGCTCCCAAGGAGAGCAATCACTATGAGCACACTAGCAGCAACAGAAAATGCGTTCGGGTTTGCGCGTCACACAGCCCCGGACATAACCGAAGAACCAGCGGCATCCGTCACCGCGCTTGAGCAGGACGTGCGGTAATGACCACGAAGTACCACATTGTACTGGCGGACATCCATTACCCCGAACATGATGCGAACGCGCTGAAGGTGGTGTTCGAGTTCATCCGAAAGAACAAGAAGCGGATCGCGAGTCTGACTTTGCTCGGCGATGCGCTCGACTGCGCAAATCTGAGCCGCCACACGAAGGGAAAGCCCCGGCTTCGCAAGCATCGCGGATACAAGCAAGACCTCGATGGCTTCACACAGGACATATTGGAGCCTATCGAGCGTGCGGTATTACCTGCATGCAAGCTGACCTACATCTGCGGGAACCATGAGGATTGGATCGAGTCTGATTTGCTGGATGAGATGCCAGAGCTTGACGGGATCGTGAACATTCCTGACGTGCTGCGGCTTGAGGAACGCGGTTGGCGGTGGGTTCCCGTGGGCGGTCACATCGAGCGTGCGGGCTTCATCTTGTTGCACGGCGACCAGATTGGAAGCGGCATTCACGTCGCGAAAAAGATGGTGGACAGCGTTAACGAGAACTGCATCATGGGGCACGTCCATCGTTACAGTGCATTCAGCAAGGCTGCGCTGGTGACCGAGAAGAAAAAACAGTTAGGCACAACACTGCCGTGCCTCTGCACCGTGGCACCAGCTTATGCAAAAAACCAGCCGAACGCATTCGTCGTCGGGTTTGGAATACTTGAGGAATGGGCATACAACCGAGCGAACTTGTACGTGCCGATTGTCATGGACGGAAAATTCAGCTTCGGGGGTGTGATCTATGGTTAGTCAGCACTCTCCGTGGAGCTACTCTCTCGTCTTGGTTCTGAGGAATGCCAACAGATTCTTACCGCTGATGCGCAGCTTCTTCTTGCCCCGCTTGTATCGGCGGGTGGGCGTGCCCAAATCCACCACGCCCTTCATCTTCTGCATGAGTCGCGACGCGGCGTCGTAGCTTATATTGAGGATCGCTGAGACTTCGGTAGGTGCGTAGTTTCGGTCTGGTTCAATCTTGATTGTCCGCTTCCGCATCCGTTGCTTGTACCCGGTGCGTCCAGTGTTGGTCAGCAGTTCGTAGATGTCTCTACCCACCTTGCGGAGGTTGGGCTTGCGATGTTCGTGGAAGTAGAAGTTAGTGCTCACGGGCATCGACCGCAGCCTGCGAATCTCGTCGGGGCTGAAGATGCTCATAGTGTTTAATTGCCGCTGTCCCTAAAACTGTCCCAAGAAAATATGAAACAGGTGAAACATGCGAAATATGCGAAATCCTCCATCATGTATTTTCAACTACTTACGTGTTTTCAGCATGTTACGGAAGTACTGCTGGGAACGAGTCCTACCTGAGGAGCCATTCTTTTATTGGCTTACTGTACCTGCTCCGTTTCGGCGCTGTGAGATGTCCGATGTGCCCGTAGCACTTCGCCATGCGTGTTGCAGTGCTTGGACTCCATCCCATGATCTCGCTGACCACGCTGGACGGCACTCCGGCTCCTAACATCCGCGTACAGCCCGTATGCCGCAGATCGTGGATGGGGCACATCACGCCTGCCCGTTTCTTGGCTGCTTCCCAGCCTTCTTTTCAGTCCCCTACGGGCTTGGTCACGTCCATGGCATGGGCCACGCTGGGTGTGCAGACCTTGAAGAATTGGTCTAGTTCATCCTGATCGTAGACCTCCGGCTCCCTCTTGGTAATGCCCACCTTCGTGTCTTTCACCGTGATCGGACCTTCACCATCTCGCAGTTTTAGGGACTTCCTGATGAAGCGATTGATCCTGATCAGCTTGTTGCCTGCCGTTCGTTGGGCGTTGCCGACCTCCGTAAGAAGCCACTTCCTGTACGTGAGGAGGTCGAGCCGGGTGAATTCAGAAACGAACTTATGGCGCGGACCGCCATTTAAGTTCCACTCCTGAAATTCTCTGATGGTGTGTTGGTACAGTTCGTGAGTTTCGGGTCTCGGTGAATCCTAGACCGCTTGCAGCCATCCGTAAACCGCAGCAGATACGATGAGATTCGGAGCGTCGATTGGCCTGACTGGGATTCCTTTTGACTTCGCCTCAAGGTAGGCAGCGTCGAACTCGGCGTCGTCGACCGCATCCTACGCGTTCGAGCCGACCCTCTTCCAGATTTCGCGGTCGCGGTCGTAACGGTGGAGGTAGAAGTTTCCTTCGGGATGGTTGCTCTGCCTTTCCCTTAACGATGACCCAGTCCGGTCTGATCGTTCGGTTCTTGGCGAGGGCTGGCTTGCAGTATCTCCAGAGCCCGTTCTTGAGCCGGACGTATTTCCAGTCTAACGCGCCGATTCATTGGGCGAATCCTTTCCGCCCCTGGAACCTACCCCGGAGTAATAGAAGAATACTAAGTAGCGACCGTAGCTTGTTGACCCCATGAAGTGCTGGTGCCGGGAGGGGGATTTTCTCGGAACCGATTTCCACAGCGAATGCTATCAGCAAGATGCAGTGTTTTGCGTAACTTGAGCCTTTCCGAGGTTCCGTTAAGTCCATTCTGAGCGTCCTCAGCCGACATTTCCGGTAGGAAACGGTAGGGAAAATCCCCATGAAAAACCCCAGCGACGCCTACGCTGGGAGCGCACAAGATTGACTGCGCCGGAATTTCGGTTACTCCGGTGACATGCCGTCGGTTTACAGTCCTGTCACAATGCCGCCATGCCTCCGCGAGACAAGGCGTTGTTTCGAATCCTAACCGAGGACGTACCCGGTTACAGTGACGCGGTGATTGAAGCCCTGCACCGCTACGGCTTCCCCTATTCCACGACCTTCTCCGGTGTCGGATACGGGCCGGATCAGGACGACAAGCCTGAGAACTCCTTGGCAATCGACGTTGTAGACGATTACAGCCCCGAAACCGAGAAGCGGATGATGGACGCAGTAAATGACATCCGGCAGGAAAACGGGCCAAAGGGACAGGGCTCTGTCTTGCTTTTGTGCATCCCGACAGCCGCAGCGTTGGTCACGCGCAACGGAGCCATCCACGGGGGCAGGATTCTTACCGCCACGGGGGACTGGGAGAAACTGCGTGGACGCCTCAAGGACGACGCGCTCGTCGTTTTGTTTGGTGAGGAATCCATTAGGGAGACGATTGCATTCAGTCAATCCCCAGAAGCTGAGCAGATACGGCAATGGCTAAAGAAACAGCCGCCGAGTTCAGGAAACGTCAGATGTAGCGTGTGTGGTTATGAGACCCAACCGCATGAGGACTTATCCGAAAGCCTAAAGGAATTCAAAGCACACGATTGCAAACGGGCTACTTCGGCCATATTGTGACATGACGGAACTGCACGTATTTCAGTTCACGTTCACTCCGCCGCAGCACTTCTTGTATTTCTTCCCGGAACCACAAGGGCATGGATCATTGCGCCCGACCTTGGGAGCGGTGGAAATAGTTATTCTTCATTCTTATCTGGACGGTATTTTCTTTCCTTTGCTCATGTACTCGAATGTCCGATTCATTTTACATTTGTGCTAGCGTTTCGGCATCGGCATTCCTGATGCTTCCTCGACGCAAAGCGGCGCGTCACCTGAAAACCACAGACGATCTGTTTGACTGCCGCTCCAGCCCGAGGACCGAATCGCTGGTGGCGGCCCGCCGTTCAGTGGGCCCAGCAGATCATGCGGAAGATTGATAATGTATTTTCGACATGAAGCCGGACAGCACCCGTCTATCGCGCAGCGAAAACTCGAAAATCACCTTGGACGAATTTCATCAATCACTCAGCGCATCCGAGCCGCCAGCCGGACTCACGCACGCTCTCGCCGGACTATGGTGGGATGCCAACGGCGATTGGACGCGAGCGCACGAATCTGCCCAGCAAGACGAAGGCATGGATGGCTCGTGGGTTCACGCTTACCTGCATCGCAAGGAAGGCGATCAGGGCAATGCAGTCTACTGGTACGGCCGGGCAGGCAAGCCCGTCTGCCGAGGGCCGCTTGATGCGGAATGGCTCAGCATTGTGAAAGGATTGTTGGGTTCCCTTTAGGAACGGCCGGAGGCGGGGCGGCGATCCTGCGATTACGCGGTGTGAAGGACGTCCCAACGGGTGGCAATCCCGAGCAGGTCTTCTGTTTGCTTGCCACTCGCCGTGACGAGGACAGCTTCCAGCAACGCCTGTTTCGCAAACAACGCGCTCACTTCGTCCACACGCATATCGCCTGGCACAAATTGATGGTTCTTACGCACCTCTTCACTTTGGAGCACGTCCAAGACGAAAATTTCATCCAGTTCTACCAAGGAGAGAGTTCTAACGACGTGGCGGGCAAGCCAGCGTGTGACACCGTTTTCCGTGAGCATGCCTAGAAACCGCTTGTCCTCGAACACGGGGAACTGAGAGTAGTCTCTGTGGTTAATGGTCTTTAGCACGCTGGTCAAAGTATCGTGGTTCGAGATTGTCTCGACCGTGCGTTGAAACGTCGGAAGGGCACGAGCAGGATTTATCAACCGCTCTTTGCACTTTCTCAGCTCCTCGCTAATGGCAGGTGTGGGGACGACGGGGTAGTGAAAGGGTTCGGTCTTTTCGTGGACGATCACATTTCGAATCTTGGCAATTCTTCTGAGGAGGTCGGCATCGCCCCAGCCCGCGTGGTTTTTCGCGTAATTGAGAACCAGTTGTGTAAATGTTTCATGCTCATCAAGGCCGAGAGCCACGTGGAGGAAATGCTCAATCGCGTTGAAGTCGGCTTGAAACCGTTCGATGAGATCGAGCTGTCCTTTCGACAGCCCATTGTGATCCACGATTTGCTCTGGCGTCGCCACGTTTGCTACCCCCATGCATGACAGCACACCCCGCTTCGCGTGTTGCCTGTCACATCAGTTTGCATCGTATCTTCGTCGAATCCCATGTGGGAGATTACGGATGTAACGACCTGGGATGAAGCGACGACTATCGCGACCCGAATGAAATTCAAGCTCGAAGCGTGCGTCAGCCGCTCGAATACCCGAACGATCCGGCATGCCCTTCAGCAACTGTCTGCGATCGGCTCCGTCAGGAAAGCGGGTGACGAGTTCGTCGTCGAAGCCGAGATGGTAAGGAGCCAGCGCAAAGGAACGAACCGCACGCCGCTCTCCGCCTTGAGAAAAGTTGGGAAGGGTACGACTCTCCGTGCGGAATGGACTTCTGGCGACGGCACGGGCGAAGAGTTCTTCGACTACGTCCTGGAGAAACACAAATAAGAGTTGCCCGAAATCCGTTTCGCGTTCTTCCCCAACTGAGAGTATGATTCTTGGAACGTCTGCGATTCTCCCCGCGCCCCGAGAATCGTTCCCATCGTGCCACCGTCTCTTTGGCGAAGTTCATGCGAGAGCATGCCCAGACCACGGTGGCAGGCCCAGTGCGGGCAGCGCAGTACGTGCGCATGTCCACTGAGCATCAGCAATACTCCACGGAAAATCAAACGGATGCCATGCGGCGCTTTGCCGAAGCGCGTGGCATGGAAGTCGTCCGAACGTACTCCGACGCCGCCAGGAGTGGACTCAACCTGGAAGGCCGGGACGGTCTGCGCGAGCTGCTGCGCGATGTCGAGAGCGGGCGGGCAGACTACACCGACATCCTGGTCTACGACGTGAGTCGTTGGGGCCGGTTCCAGGACGCGGACGAGAGCGCCTATTACGAATACATCTGCAAGCGGGCGAATATCCGTGTCCACTACTGCGCCGAGCAGTTTGAGAACGACGGCAGCCTGTCGTCGTCCCTGCTCAAGACCATCAAGCGCACCATGGCCGGGGAGTACAGCCGCGAGCTGTCGGTCAAGGTGTTTGCCGGCCAATGCAGGCTGATCGAACTCGGATTCCGCCAAGGCGGTCCCGCGGGGTACGGCCTTCGGCGGCAGCTAGTGGATCGCGATCGTAACCCAAAGGGGCTCCTACTACCCGGTGAACACAAGAGCATTCAGACAGACCGGGTCATTTTGGTGCCCGGCCCTGAGGATGAGATCGGGGTCGTCAAGGAAGTCTATGATCGCTTCACGAGAGACCGTCGAACGGAAAATGAAATTGCGTTGTGGCTGAACGCACGCGGCGTCCTCACTGATCTCGGCAGGCCCTGGACACGCGGTACGGTGCAACAGGTCCTTACCAATCCGAAATACGCCGGTGCGAACGTATACAACCGAAGATCGTTCAAGCTCAAGCGAAAGAGGTCAAGAACCCGCCAGAGATTTGGGTCCGGCGCGAAGATGCATTTAGGCCGGTTGTCACGCTGGAGCAGTTTGCAGAGGCCATCGCGATCGTTGAGAGCCGTCATCGACACTTCACGGACGAGCAACTGCTTGAATGCCTGAAAAAGCTGCTGGCGCGGTTTGGTACTCTTTCGGGCATTCTTATCGACGAAATCGAGGAGATGCCGTCGAGCACGCTGTATCGGCACCGGTTCGGCAGTCTCATCCGTGCCTATGAACTCATTGGCTACACGCCGGTCCGCGACTATAGATATGTCGAGACCAACCGAACGTTGCGCGAACTTCATCGTCTGCAGTATGCATCGATCATTGACCAACTGCATGAGAACGGGGCTAGAGTAAGAAGCAATCCTGCTTCAGAACTTCTGACAATCAACGAGGAGTTCACCACTTCGCTGGTCCTCGCACGATGCCGTGAGACTGCGGCCGGAAATTATAGATGGCTTATCAGGTTGGAGAATTCCCTCGACCCAGACGTGACCATTGCGGCGCGGTTGAAGCCAGAAAATCATGAAATCTTGGATTACTACCTTCTCCCCAGCATGGACGCTCTGGTGGACGAACTCCGACTCGCCCCCGATAACGGCATCGTGCTGGACGTACATCGATTTGAGAACCTAAATTTCCTTATCAGCATGGCTCGCCGTGTCGCGATAGAGGAGGCCGCGTGACAGAAAAAGAGATCGAGCGTATTCCCATTGGAGAAATTCGGGTGGCAAACCCCCGTTCGCGGAACAAGCTCAAATTTCAGCTAGTCGTTGCGAGCATCCGGGCCGTCGGACTGAAAAAGCCGATTTTGGTCTCTTGCCGCGAAGCCGATGGTGACGGAACCCGTTACGACCTCGTCTGCGGACAAGGACGCATGGAGGCCTGCCTCGCGCTTGGCGAGACTACGATTCCGGCCGTCGTGATCGATGCGTCGCGCGAAGAGCAATTCCTGATGAGTCTGGTCGAGAATATTGCCCGGCGTCCCCCTTCGAACAGGGCTCTCCTTGCGGAACTGCGAAGCCTCCGACAACGGAACTATAAGACTGACGAGATCGCAAAGAAACTAGGCCTGGATCGCACATACATCCACGGGATTGTTCGCCTCGTGGAGCATGGCGAGGAATTGTTGATTCGTGCTGTCGAGGCTGGTCGGATGCCGATCAGTGTTGCCGTCGAAATCGCCAGCGGGAACGACCATGAGGTACAACGGGCGTTGTCCGAAGCATATGAAAAAGGCGATTTGCGCGGATCGAAGCTCACCGCCGCCAGGCGCATCATAGCCCAACGCATAGAAAAACAGAGACAGGTGGGGAAAGACCACCAGACCCGCCGGAAGTTGACTAGCGACAGACTCGTGCGCGAATACCAGCAGAGAACCAGAGAACAGCGAAACCTCGTAAGAAAAGCGAACGCCACAAAGGAGCGCCTTCTTTGGCTCACCTCGGCATTGCGCTCGCTCTTCGCGGACGAACATTTCATCACCCTTCTGCGGGCCGAAAACCTGTCTGACATTCCTCAACAGCTCGCGATGCGACTCAAATAAAAAGGAGCGTCCAGTGCCCATCCCCAAAGTCAAAGCGGCGTTCAACCAGCAAGTCGTCGTGCTTCCAATTCAAAGCATCGTGGCGCAACGGGAGATTCTGCCTTCTTACCGGAAAAGCGCAATATACCTCCAAATTTCTGCGTCGCTCGAACATGTCGGACTGATTGAACCGCTCGTGGTTTTTCCGAAGGGGCCCAATGAGTACCTCCTACTCGACGGGCACGTGCGGCTGGACATTCTCAAGCGAAGTGGCGTCGCAGAGGTTTGTGCGATTTTTGCGACGGACGATGAAGCATATACCTACAACAAACGAGTTAACCATGCGCCTCCAGTCGCGCAGCATTTTATGATTCTTAAGGCGCTCAAGAACGGTGTCAGCGAAGAACGCATTGCTGCGGCGTTGAATGTTGATGTCGGAAGCATCAGGAAGAAGCGGGACATGCTGGACGGGATTTGCCCCGAGGCCGTCGATCTGCTGCGAAACAGTCACATGACGGCGGACGCTTTTGCCGTGCTGAGGAAGATGAAGCCCGTTAGGCAGATTGAGGCGGCGGAGTACATGTTAGCCGGTGGGACCTACACAGTCCTCTTTGCTAAGGCGCTTCTCGAAGTCACCCCTTCCGAGTTCCTGGTAGACGTACCGACCTCTCGGAAGATTGATGCGAAATCGGCTGGAGCCCGAGTGATGTTCGAGCAGGAAACGGACCTCCTGCTCAGAGACCTCAAGGCGGTTGAGGATTCCTACGGAACGGACATCCTTATTCTTAAGATGTCGTGCAGGTATATTGAACGACTGTTGGAGAACGGTAGGGTTGAACGCCACCTCACCAAGCACCACCCTGACATTCTGAACGCGCTCCGCGGCTTGCTTTCTGAAGTCGCACCGGGAAAAGCGAAAGCCCTCGCGAGTTAAGCAGAGACGAAACTAATTCCGTATGCCGTCAGGCGGCTCCGTTTAGTGGACTTGAGTGTGGGAAGGGCTGTCAGGTCTGCTCGGGCGTTTCAGAGGTGCAGGCAGCCTTTGTGACCACCTCGGCGGCCGTGTACGGAACTCTCGCGGGCTGAGACAGAAACGAAGCGATGAGGGCAGCCCGATTCTAGTGGCGAGCTTGCAATAGAACCGACTCTCGGTGGTAGTCAAGAAACTGTTTTTGGCCCTGGCTAAACGTTCCCACGTTGATGACTCGGTCCGTCGCCACTCCCATTCGGTTCAATGAGGGAGCATGGGCGACAGGTGAGACGATCACCAGTCCGGAATCTTCGAAGCTGATGAAACCGCGATCAAAGAGGTGGTCCATTGTCGGCGTCAGCAGAAGTCCGTTTTCTCCGTTGAGCCGCTCCTCGTTGCTTGAATCCCGCCAGGGCTTGCAGTGGCTGGCCCTTAGATGGATCGGATTCGTGACGCCGGTGATTCTGCATCGGGTTTCGACCTGCATGACGCGCTGCTTGAACAGGCCCTGTCCCCGCCGCGCCACGATGAGTGCTTCACGCTCGGTCTCCGGAAGTTGACGATCAGATTCGATCTTGGACTCGATGTGATGCTCCCACATTTCCAGATCAGCATCTTCGACCAGCATGGGTGTCTGGAGTGTCGATGCGGCGGCCCGGTCATTCATAAGTGCGGCCTCCTTGCCAATCAAGCCGATGAGCACCTCTGCAAAAGGCAGCGGTACCTCGGTCAAATAGATAGACTGAATCCCGTTCCCTGAGTCCTGTAGTGGGGAATAGCGTGAGGGCAGCACGCGTCTCAGCACGTCGATGTGGTCCTTAGGGCGAATCCTGTTCGGAAGTGAAACGAAGTTGACTCGCACCCGCCATCCGATCGCCTCCCAATTAAGGCCGACTCCTCCGAATTCGGCGGGCTTGGGACTCTCATAGCAATAAGACGCGACTGTCCCAATGGCGACGATGCGGGTGTCGACGAAAGAGAAAACAAGGTCTCCTGGTGCCACCTCTCTCATGAATTCATAAAACGGGTTCCGCACTCCGTTGGCATTGCGCTTTGGCGACCAGAGATAACCGCCTTCAATCTCTTGCCGATATGTCTGGTTCTGATTTACCCACCAGTAGCGCACGTTGCCTCGGATGCCTTCAGGAAATCCCGTCTACCACTAGATCGCGCGGCGACGCCGGCCGCTGCTGCAATGCAAATCAGGGTAATTGTACCGCCTCACATGTGGTCAAACAGCGGGGAGTCCCGCGAGCCAGCGTTGGCCTGGAGCCGGGGGCGGCATCGCTTGAGTGGCCTATCAGCAGTTGATTTTGGTGCGCTTTCGGCCGCCCGTAGGAGTTCCGGGCGGCTCGGGCGTTTCAGAGGTGCTGGCAGCCTTTGTGACCACCTCTGCTACCAACCCTTGAGCCCTTGTGACTGGGCTTGGATGCATCTGCGGGTGAGAGGCGTGATTCCCGATAAGCGGATATTCTTGATCGGAAGCCATGATAAGGGTAATCTCGGTTTGACGTCGCCCTGACCGCGAGGTTGACCTGATGACCAGATGAGGGATTTGCGGCAGGTGAAAACAATAAGGAAGGCCAATGGTCAGAATCGAACTCGCTATGCAAACCTTCAAGGCAAGACTTAGCAAAACCATTGACGCGGGAGCCTTCAGAGAGAAGTGGAAAGAGCGTTCAGGCGGATTCCCAGTGGAGTTCCGCATCGATGGAGCCGAGCTTACGGCAGTTAATAGTGGCACACGCTGGGACAAGAGCAAGGAGCCGGGTAGTGGCGGCTTCTGTAATGTCCTGCAAATGGCCGTTCACGACGTGGCACGAGATTGTACGGTTATCGACTGCGAGGAAGTCTCTCAGGTCAACTTCTGAACTCATTTCTTTCGAGGCTTGAAATCCTCAAGTTGCTCTTCGAGGATTGAGAACGGTTCCTGGTCCTGATTCAAAACCGTTCTCGCCGCGCAAACCGCCAACGGCACGCGAGCGCCCTTTTCCACCAACCGAGCAGCGGCGGCACGCAGGTGCGCTCCCGTTGTACGAACATCATCAACCAGAACAAGGCTTCCTTTGGGTGGTTCTTTCACGACTACAAGATTGTCATAGAGTTCCTGCGGGTCGCGTGTTCCACCCTGCGAACTGGGAGTCATGACTGCTTTCCATCGCAGACGATCCCACACTTCCCCTTCTCCTGACTGAACCAACAATGCTTTTGCCAATCGGGTTGTCCGTGGGACTTTTCCGTTTGTGCTGGTGCATGAACTGTTAGGGATCGGCACGAAAATCAACGGGCGTGGTATTCGGAGGTTTCTGGTTGGATCTATCGCCATCTCACCGAACCACGCGATGGCATCGTCGGCATTTCGTTCCTCCAGAAGACGCTTCGCCTTTCCGACTGGAACATACGCGTATTTATTGATGGGCTTTCCTTTTATTGCTTTCACGAACTTGAGGGCATCGTAGTCCTCGCCACGCCATACCACATCAACGTTTGTCAGATAGGTCGCGAACGAAATGACTCTCAATGCCATTCTTCGGTCTTGGCTCCGATGGCCTTGAGTATATCCTCCGTGGAACTGAAACTATCGACCTTGGGCTGACCAAGGAATCTTTTCGGCCATTGAAGCCGGGGATCATCCACTACGCTCTTAGCGATGAACAACCATCTGCCGAGCCGCCCACACTCGGCTGCTTGGTGCAGAGTACCAGACGTGTCCCCCGCCTCTATGATCGCCGTCGCATCAGAGACAGCAGCCATCAATTTATTGCGCTCTGGGAAGTTGGTCGGAAAGACCCGTTCTCCCGGTGCGAACTGCGAGATTAAGAGATGTTCACGATAGATGCGTTCTTGAAGATGTTTGTTCTCGGCTGGGTATGCTCGGTCAATCGGTGTTCCGATCACCGCAACGACCCTGCCGCCCGATTCAATCGCTGCGCTTAGGGCTTCTGTGTCCACCCCTTTGGCTAGACCTGATACGACGACTACCCCGGCTCCCGCAAGTTCCCGCGCCAATCGACGAGAGCGTGCAGCACCTTCCGGCGACACTCCGCGAGTACCCACGATGGCGACGCACTTTCGATTTAACAATGAAGCGTCACCCACGCACCACAGCCTGCTATCCGGCTGTAACCGGGTCTGTTGCTCGGGAGTGATGCTGCGAATTCCTACAATCAAATTGTCTAGAGTGGAAATGTGGACAAGTTCGTTCGCGGGAGGCGCATAGGGTTCCCCTCGCGGCTGCCGCTGTCTCGGTGTCGCTCTTTCTTGTGCGTCTCGTCGTTGCAGATCAAGTGCCTTCATTTTCCAGTGTATCCCCCAGCGAACGCCTTGGTTGGCACGAAGCTAATCATTCTCAGGCGCACCTCGATTCAGCCGCAACGTTGAATCTCGGTGATACTGTGGAATACTGGGTAATTGCCGTTATTGCAGTGATATATGGCCTCGCGTCGCGGAGAGCCGCAGCCCGGATCATGCACCGCCTTTGATGCACTCAATAATGCCATTATTCGAGAGGCGAATACAAGGCGAAAGATGATAAACTTGGTTCGTTGACGAAGGTCGCAAGTGCGTTCTCTTGATCGCCGCCATGCAGCACGGCTCTCGCCAACTGGGGAGGGCGTCCGTCGCCCTCGTCGGAATCGAAAATCGCGGATGCCATCGAATTGGCAGAGCGAATCAACAAGCATACGGCTGTGAAGCACACCTGCCGCGCATCTAACTGTTAGTGCCATTCGGTTGCGAATCGGTCTGTGGTGCAGCGCCGATACGCGGCATTACGCCTTCAACGGTGTACCGCACAAACTGTACTCCTAGTTCCGTCAACTCGTAGGGCTTATCGTCGTCAAATGGAGAAGTCAGGGTGGTTGACCGAACAGGTCGTTTTCGTGGTTGTGGTGCCTTTAGAAACTCCCCTGCGTAGTTAGTCTCACGATGCTGTCTGATGACGTGCCCCGTACTCAAGTCGTGAATGATGAGTTTGAATAGATCAGCTTCCGCCGAGTCGTCACGCACACGACTGCCGTAGATGCCTTGCCACATTTGCCAGCGCGTGCTGCCGGGATTTTTGTAGATAAACCGCATGACGGCAAAGTGAGCTTCTGAATATGTGTCAATCCACTGTATAAATAGTCGCACCACATCATCTGAGCAGATTCGATATACGGCGGCAGTCGTCAGTAGGTTGCGAATGTACACTCGCTTCTCTTCGCTCTCCGCAGCAGACCAGTCTCGGAAACTCTTCTTTATCAAGCTCAGATACTCTGGGCTTTCGAGCCGTTTCTGTATCTCCGCGTCGTTCAAGTCCAAGCGAGATAGAATCTCTGCGATAGTGATGCCAATCTCTTTGATCTCGTCTTCTTGCAGCTTCAACCAACTCGCAGCGACTCTGTTGAAATGGTCTTGTTCTGCCTCTGACCACGCGCCAGCGGCCCCACCGAACGCCCCACCAACGAATGGCACGGCACCCAGCAAAGCAAGCACCGCACGGGCGACTTTCGGGCCATAACCGTGAGTCAGCGCCTGATGCATTTGCTCGCCGAGATTGTTCAGTTGGTCGTCCGGCATTACTGTCCCTCAAGGATGACTAGGCAGGCAGAAATGATAGCACCCGGTGCTCGCATCTCAATAGACACGCTCTCAGGAATAACACCCTGAACCACCTCTCGCGGGTCCCACATACCACCGTTCCGTCGCGGCATGAAATGGATGTGCACGTGGAATGCGGACCGGAATCGCTGCAACAAGTCGCTTACGGCGTTACAATGTTGCCGCTGTGCAAAGGGTAACTCAATGGGAGTTAAAGTAATCGCGGGTTTCCTTTTGTTAGTAGCCGGAGTCTTTGCTCAAAGTCAGACCTCCGTGCCGCAGAACCTCAAGACTTGCCTCTCGGGCCGATATCCTGCCCTGTGCAACCACAGATCTCTCAGCACAGAGCAGCTACAGCAAACCCAAGCCGCAGAAATCCGAGAAAACCTGAAAACTTGTATGACCGGACGCTATGCCGCTTTGTGCGACCACTCCAAGCTTACCTCAGAGCAATTGAACTCAGTTCGTGAATCGGAAAGGAGCGAGAATCTGACCTTGTGCTTGTCCGGACGATATTCAGCCTTATGCAACCACTCACTGCTTTCCTCAAGTGAACTCATTCAAGTTGGGGCTGCTGAGCGTTCTGAGAACCTGAAGGTCTGCATGGATGGCCATTACCCTTCGCTTTGTAACCACTCGCTGCTTACAACCGAAGAAGCTGGAAATGTTGGTGTGGCGGAAACTCGTGCGGCAGCATCCCGGGCGACTCCGTCTGCACCTGCCAATGGTACCGGGATTTCATCGAACGCAAGGCAACGTGAGAAATGCGAATCTGGCTTGTCCATTGAATCGGTCGAAGGGGACGGCAAGGTAATTAAACTGGACAATGGCTCAATGTGGGAAGTCGATGACGTGGACACCGTGGACACGGCGCTGTGGCTGGTAGCCGATGAAGTGGTACTCTGCGAGGGAAAAATTATAAACACCGACGAGAACGAGTCCGCGCACGGGACCCCAATACGTCAAGGGGGACCGGGTGCCGGCGAGACGAAATCTGGCTACACAATCGAGGCGTCTGCGAACGATGAGACCTTCGTGATAAATGGTGAGGTCTTCAAGGCCAAGACCTATTGCTTCAATTTTGACAAGAGTGATCGCGTCAAGTTTATTGATGGCTCTCCGCTTGGTGCATGTGCGTCTGCTACGCTCTTGAACCTGCGGACTGGCAAAGTGTGCGAAGTGTGGTGTCAGTAGCGATCAACCAACAGCAACTTTCAGAGTTGGCAATGTCGCGATTTGTCGAACACTACGAATTCCAGGGAAAAGCCACGTTGACAGACATGGTGAAACAACTCGCAGTCTCACTTTTGCTCTTAGTCGTTGTAGCACAGCAGGCCGCATGGGGGTGGGGCAACGACGGACACATGTACGTAAACCGGGTTGCCGCCGAGAAACTGCCGCAGGACGTGCCAGCCTTCCTGCGGGATGCCGTCGCGGAGTTGGCAAACCTAGGTCCTGAACCCGACCGATGGCGGGAGGGCTCCGATCCGGCGCTGAAGAGCGCCCAGGAACCCGATCATTACATTGATCTGGAGAGAATCGCTTGGCTGGATCGGTTGCCGGAGGGGCGGTACGAGTTTTGCCAGAAACTCTATGAAAAACGGGCGCAGACTAAGGACAACCCGGACGATTACCTCCCAGAACGAGTCGGTCTCCAACCCTACATCGTGATGGAAATCTTCGGGCGGTTGAAGAGTGCGTTTCGCGAATACGGACAACTCCGCGACCATCATCAGCCGACAGACTTCATCGAGCACAAGATCGTTTTCTACGCTGGTTGGTTGGGTCATTACGTGGCGGATGGGTCGCAGCCGTTGCATACCACGATTCACTACAACGGGTGGGTCGGCGCAAATCCGAAGGGGTACGCGACTCATGGAGGCATTCACGCCGAGTTCGAAACCGCATATGTCTCCCGCAATATCGCAGTCACCGACTTCGCCAATTTGGTTCACGCTCCGGAACATTTGGCTGATCCTTTCGGGAGCTACACGCAGTACCTGAGAAGTTCGAACAAACTGGTCGAAAGAGTATACGAGCTGGACAAGTCTGGCGGCTTTCGTGACGGCGGATCGCGGGAGGCGTTCGATTTCACAGCACAGAGACTCGCAGCTGGCAGCCAAATGCTGGTAAACCTCTGGTACACGGCTTGGTTGGATAGTGCAAACTGATTGATAAGGAAGATGAGATGATTTTCCACAAAACACGAGCGCTTGTAATTCTGGTTCTCATTGTTCTATTGGCTGCACTGGGTCATGCCCAGAATTCGATTTCAGCAGCGGAAGCCAAAAATCATGTGGGGACGAAGGGGACTGTTTGCGGAGAAGTCGCGAGCACGCACTATGCCGCACGGAGTCGCGGAAACCCGACGTTCATCAATCTCGACAAGCCATACCCGAACCAGATTTTCACCGTGCTGATTTGGGGAAGTGACCGCCCGAAGTTTGGCGATCCCGAGGAGGAGTATCGCAGCAAGCGCATCTGCGTCACCGGAAAGATAAGCGATTACAAAGGAGTCCCTGAAATAGTCGCATACGAACCTTCGCAAATCAAAGTTCCGTGACTTTGGCTCACTCAGAAATCAGCCCAGTGCTTGGAAAATCTGATGCCGACATTGCTGTATTTCCTTCTCGGAGGGGCGCTGGTCAGCTGTATGCTGTTTGTTGTGACAGAGCGCCAATTTTTGGAAGCTCTGTGCAACAACTGGCGATGGCTCGGCCTGATTCTTTTGGTAACACTCCTGTGGCGGCTTCCTTTCGATGGGCATTGGTTTTTCGGTTTGGAATACGAGGATTCGTACATCTACTCGGTGTCGGCACGTTATGTTAATTCAGGCACCATCATGTGCTCACCCGGCAACTCCTGCTATTTGACGACGGTGTGTGCCGTCGGAAACCAGAATTCCTGTAGACTCAGCGAAACATCTTCAGGGCATTTTCTTGGCTACCCGCTCGTGATCGCGATTGCCTCGCGAGTGTTTGGTTATAGCCCTGCAATGGCCGCCCGCCTGAGCTTGACAGCATCGATGGCAACGGTGGTTCTTATATTTCTTTCCGGCAAGCTGATCGGTGGGGAGACTGCGGGACTCGCGGCTTCCGTCATTTTTGGCCTCACTCCCGTATTCGCGGTTCAAGGCGTCGGCGCATACGCCGAGCCCGTTTCAAACATGCTTGTGGTTGCGTGCTTTCTTCTCTGCGTTCGCCTGGTCAACTCAGACGCAGACTCCACACGGGCCCTACTCGTGAATTGGCTGGCGCTAACCTTTACCGCTGTCCTTGCCGTTGCCGTGAAGAGAGAAAATGTGCTCCTCGTACCCGTGATTACTCTGACCGGCTTGATGTTCAACGTGGATACAAGAAATCGCGCGCAAGGGAAGCGATGGCTCGTAAATCTGGCGGCGCTCTTGAGCGGCGGCATCTGCATCGTGTTTGCGGTGGTTCAGCTTCGTATCGTGACCGTCGTCCGGAGGGAGATGTTGGAATATGCGGTCTTCCCATTCAACGCCGCAGTCCTGCGGACGATGTTGCCCTTGTTCCTGAAATCGTATTCCTCCGTCAGTTGGTATCTCGGCGGAGGCATATTGGTTCTCCTCGGGTTGATTGCGTCGATGCGAGCAAAGAGACGCGGCGTCTACGCGGTCGGCGCGCTCATTGCCTATCTCTTGCTCTACGCATCCCACGTTCGGAGCTACTACCAGTTGCAGAGCGGCGATGTAACGCAATTCGACACGCTGCGATACTCAATGAATATTGCCGGACTGTGGTCGATACTCGCGGGCCTGGGGTTTGCATTTTCCGCTGAAACTCTGGCGAAATGGCGTTTTGGAGCGTGGCTTCGACGGCGGCCCGGACGGGTTATCCTCTGGCTCTTTGTCGGAGCGTATATCGTGAGCAGTTGGGTGCTCATGAACCGGTGGAAGGAGGATATGGTTTCTACCGAACTTGCAGTCCGAATTGAGCCCGCTGAGGCTGCCTTGGAACAGGTCGATGATCTCGGCGCTAAGAATACGTTTGTGATCACGCTCGAACCGCTTTTGGTACAGATGTTTTGCCGAGAGCCGGTGAACGTGATTGCATTCCCGTACCTAAGCGGCTCTTTAGTGCAAGATGTGCGGCGGAGCAGCCCCGATGCCACATTCCTGTATGTTGAGCAAGCAATTTACCGTTCAGAAACCGACCGCGAGCGATACCGGGCGGCTTTCGATTTTCTCGATGGCTTACAGAAAGAGCGATTGTCTGGCGGCAAGAACTACGCAATCTATCGTATCAATATGCCTGAGGGTGCGCAGGTTGAGCAGCATTGAGGGTCGATCCAGGCGTAACGCCGATCCTTTAGATAGCGGATGTCGCAATCGGCTGAATGCCACGACTCTGCACTTTCGTGTTCCAGTGGAAAAACCCGCCACACTGTTCTTTGACGGCACAGTCGTGACAGACCTCCGCGTAGGCGTTTTTCCAATCGGAGATGGATTGCTTGGAATACTTCCAGAGCGATCGCTTCAAGAGACACAACTGAAGATTGTAGATGCGGGCGTCTATGCCGAATCTCGCAAGAACGTCCACGCTGCTTTCCAGTTGCTCTTGATAATCCACCGGATCGATCCACAGCTCGCTCATGTTCCGGGGAGCGTAGCCGATGTGTTCCATTCCCATGAAAGCCACATGATCGACAAAAGTGAGATTCCTGCAAATGTACTCCGCCAAGTGGGTTAGGCGCGGGATTGTCAATGCGTGCAGTACGACACGGATTTCGATCTCGACGCCACGTCTCGCGAGTTGATGCAAGCCCAAGATGGTTTGGTCGAAGGCGTCCCGCGCCTGAACGACGTAATCGTGCAGCGCCGCATCATCGGCATAGAGAGGAATCCCTACGCTCAGATTCGGATGGCTAATTGCGGCGAACCGAGAAGCGAAATCAGCCCAGGCGAAACGGCGACCGTTCGTAAGCATGTGGACATAGGTCTCCGGCATAGCGTCCCGCAGCTTCGCGACGATGGTCAGGAGGCGCTCTTCCAAGAGGGTTGGTTCTCCGCCGGTTATGCAAAGGTATTCAGGCGCCGGGGCCATCAGGTCAATGAGTTTAAGGTTGCGCTCCGTGAGCGCGGTGATATCGTCCCTGTCGATTGGAGGCTGTGAACACATCAAGCAATTACTGTTGCACCGCTCCGTGGCAAACAGCGTGTTGTGGCGGGATTCGGGACGGTACAGGGTGCGGATAAATCCGTTCGCCGGTTCGAGGGCGACAACGTGACCCGAGATGAGATGGTCGATATCGCGAACTGAATGCAGGAGCGGTGCGGAGAATGGTCGGCCGTTGACTTCCTGTTTGACGATGACGGCCGCATATCCGCGAACGTCGTCCGCACGTCCGTCGAGCGACGGCAACACCAGCGCGGCGTCCTTTCTTTCGGAGGCGGGAATCGGCTCCGTCGTGATGCGCGCAACAATCGGTTTCCGGAAACCGCGTGCGCTGCCTGCCGTGTGCAGTCTCATTGGGGAAGCCCAGCTCGAAGTTCGGCAAGATTTCGGTCGGTCACCCATGCCCACAGGATGTCCTGAACGTCGCGATCTCCACCATGCAAGAGTGACATGAGGTGTTCGATGACGCGCATATTCCGCTTGCAAAAACCGCTCGTTGCTCGGTGGCCGAACGCGTCGCGCTGCGTGGCGTGATGATAGACCGGATCGGCTCCGCAGAACGGCTGGAAGGCGCAGTCTGAGCACCCCGGCAATGACTGGTTGCACGCCGCCTGGAGGAGACTCACGAATGCGGGGTCCGTGAATATCTGGTCCCGCGAGTGCGTAAGCACGTTGCCCAGCCTGAAGGTAAAATCTCCCATTTCCGCGAGCATCCGGGATTCGTCCGTCGCGTACACGTCTCCGTCGTAGTTGTAGACAAGCACGTTCAACCCCGCACCGGACGGGGACTGGAGATCGACATAGCCGGTTCCGTCGGGCGTAAGGATTTTCTGGAGTAGGATCTTCGTGTAAATCTCGACGAGGTTGTAGCCCCTCTTATTCAATTCAAGAATGTGACGAAGACCCGTCCGGTAAAATTCCAGGAACGCATCCATCTGGTAACCGGTCCGGTGACTGCTTTTGATCGCAAATCCGTATGGGCTGATCGGCCTCAGGAAAATCGTGTGGAATGACTGTCGCACGTATTCATCGATGATCTCGTTAGGATACTGAAGCGAGAGCTGCGTGGTCGTCATCAGAGCAGCGACCTGGTCAGCACCTAACGCGCGACGAGCCCGCTTTATCCCGTCGATGGCGGCTCGATAACTGTCACCTTCCGGTCGCGGGCGATTTGCATTGTGGATGAACTCCGGCCCATCAAGCGATGTCGAAAGCTTGATCCGCTCAATTCTGCAGTAGTCAAGGATGTCGCCTGTCAAGAACGCCAAATTTGAAGTGATGACGATATCTAGCTCCTTATTGAGCCTGGCAGCACCCGGCTTCGCGATTGAAACGATGTACTTGATCGTGTCGAATGCCAACAGCGGCTCTCCTCCCTGTAGTTCGAGCGTGAGGTGCGGGGAGGGAGATTGCAGCATCATATCGACCGCTGCGGCGGCCACATCCTGCGGCATATCGAATTCGCCTTTGTTGACCGTCTGGCGCGACACTTGGCAGTAGTGGCAGGAATGATCGCAACGCAGCGTCACGACGAAAATGTGCAACTTGGTCGATCCGTGTATGAACTCGAATTTGGTTCGGTACTTTGACGCCAGAACATCGAGAAGAGGCGAGGAGTAATCATCATAGAGGAAATGTTTCGCCTTGAGGGTGGGGTATATGTCGTCGGCGGGTCCCAACGCTCGTCTCACGATTTTCTCGGCGGTGCCGCGAGGCGCGAGCAGGAATTCCCCGCATTCGTTGACGAGGATTTCAGTCTGCTTGTTGAGACGATGAAACCGGAACGGCAGAAGGCGATAGCTGCCGTTGGAAGACGTGAAATCCGTTATGGGTGAGAACGACCGCGCCACTGCTCCTGTCTCCCCTATTCACCGGACTTAGTAGAAATACTGATCAAATCCCCAGGTTTTGCGCCGCTCCGCTCAACCGGGTCCTCGAAAGTTCCCGGCGGTGGGTCTTCCAATACCCCGGATTCGGCGAACGCCTTTGCAATAATCAGTTCGCGTACCCCGGCAGTTTCGGCTTGAATCTCCACGCGAAGTTGCGAGTCAAGCAGGGCGTCGTAAAGGTCGGGCAGCCATTCGTCGATCTTTCTGACGTTCGGTTGGTCAAGCGTCGGGGAAGACACGCGCAGCCCAACAGTCACTGCCAGTGACTCGTCCGTCTCGCTAAGATGAAAATACAGGTCCTTGCCAAACCAATAGCACGCTCGGAGAACGGCGGGTTTTGAATAGACCTTCTTGTCGATCGAAATGGTCGCGGCGGTGTGCTGATCGTTAAACTCGACGGGGCCGAATCGTTCACTCATATCGCCCGAGAAGCGTGCGAAGAATGGGATGAATGCGAGGAATGCGAAGCGTGGGAAGCATGGGATGCGTGCGATGCGTGGGAAGCGTGCGAAGAATGGGACGAGTGCTGCGCGATCATTTTCAGCCCC
The DNA here is from genome assembly GCA_049585795.1 of Terriglobales bacterium. Classification (GTDB taxonomy): domain Bacteria; phylum Acidobacteriota; class Terriglobia; order Terriglobales; family Acidobacteriaceae; genus JABDBE01. The sequence goes on from JBAVAQ010000023.1 coordinate 50,969, forward strand.
TTCATCGTCTTTCTGAGCACAAGTTTCGATGGCAACCGATGATCACTACCGGGCTGGACCACCCGAGAGGTGCTTTCCGAAGGGACTGGAAGCGTTGGGGAAGCCACTAACGGAGAAGAATTGCTGAACGCAACGGTGCCGCCCAGCAGGAGCGCCAGCTTCGTCGAGATTCGTCGGAAAAACGCTCTTAACGTTTGCTCATCCATATATCACCCCGAATGGCCAAATATTACATCGCCTGAAGGTCCTTCACGTCAAGTATCAGGCATATTATTGCCTAGAGTATCATCTAGTGCGGCTTATGGACTCCGTATCGATTATTGGTCCTCGGATTAACATAGTGCCCGCCCTTGTGATGAGCGTTTACTTCACCAGCGTACCGTCCGCCGTGTGATGTTGTGTGATGCGATCCACTATAGCGGGGGCGGGCAACTGCACTGCTGGTATGACCAGATGAGGTAGAGTGACTTACGCGCTGCCCGAATGTCGGAGCGCCGAGCAGCAACAAAACCAACGTGAACTGAAGTAGCTTTTTCAAGTCATCCCTCCAACCCAGTGAGAGTCTGACCTAGTGATGTGAGTGCGGGGCACCTGCCCCTTTTGCGAGAAAATCTTAGTTCTCCGCTGATCTGTGTTCAATGGCACGTTGGTGCCAAGAACGCGGGAGACGATTTTATCAGTTCTGGGGCTAGAGCTACACAGGCAGGAGGTAAGGTCCGCCTTCCGAAAAGCATTTGATTTCTTATTTTACAAGAGGGCAGAGTCGGCCTCACCAGGCGACGGAACGGCCGGACGATGTGAAATGTTTTTGCTCCGATGGGTCAGTTCTAGACCAACCGAAGTCTTCCGAGAAGTTTGACTAGGGCCAGCGTGTCCTGCCCGCAGTAATCCAGCAGCGCCTTCGTGATCCTTTCCCGCTGAGTCTGATCCAAGCCGCCCCGTATGAGCGACTCCCAGGCCAGCCCTGCGTCCGTGCCGTCCGCGACCTGCATGCCCGCGTAGGTCATATCGGGCACCAGCGCAGGCAGGACGTACTTCAGCGAGAACGATCCGGCAAAGCGTGGATGGTACACGTGGTCGCGGATCACGGGCAGCAAGTCCCACAGCCGCCGCTGGATTCTCTTGATGCGCCCCGCGAACTCGGGCAGCCAAGCCGCAAGCTCCGAAAATCGCTGCGACTCGAAGGAGCTGTAGACCAAGATGCTTCCGCTCTCGCCGAGGACGGAGCACAGCGAAGCGATGAACTCATGTCGGGGATCGCTTTTGTCGTTGGCTAAGAATTCATGGTGTTCGGGTTCCGCTCCAGGTTCCCTCAGCACGTGAATCGACCACTGAAAAGGAATCTGGTCGTAGGGCCGCATGCCTGGAAAGCGCGGAATCGCGGGGTTTACCGTCTCGAAATCCATAAAGAGAAGCGGGTATTTCAGCCCGCTCAACTCCCTCTTTAGTTCTGCGCTGAACCAAGGCTCTCCGGTCTGCACGCTCGCGCACGCACGCCGCTGGCGCTCGTTCAGCGGGAAGTCGTCCGGGATGTCGCGGATGGACTCGACGCCCATCTCCTCTAATTCTTCCATCGCGCTCGCCTGGATTCTGGGCAGGTAGCCGACGTGGTCGTCAGGGCGCGGGGCATTGCAGCGGTCGAAGAACTCGCAGGTGACGGGCGCGGTGCAATGGCGTCCCGTAGGTAGGTCCGGCGCTTTCAGCATGTTGAGAACGGTGAACTCCGCACGCAGCTGGAACGTGAGCTTGGGCTGCAATTTCTTAACTCGCCTGGTCAGGTTTCGGATGCGGAAGAACTGTCGCACGTCGATGGGGCCGCCCTGAAAGACGTAGTTCCGGTTGACGTGCATCAGGCACGACGCAGCCAAGTCCAGCCCGGACCGGGAGACGACGCGGGCCTGGATCGCCACGTCGTCGAGGTGGTGCTCCTTCAGGTCGGTCGTCGACTTGACCTCCACCAGCCGCCATCGCCCGTCCCTGCGGCGCTGCAACATGTCCGTCCGCACGAGCACGCCGCCGTTCTCGAACGTGCCCTCGAAGATCGCGGGGACCTCAGGGTTCGCCACCAACTCGCGGGTTATGCGGATCGCCTCGTCCAGGCCAGCGGAACCGCCAACCTCCACGCCGCCGGGGAACATCTGGCGGGCGAGCAGTCCGACCTCTCGTCCCTGCTCAAAGATGGCTTCGCTAGCCGCGTCTGGTTCTCCCGCCAGTTCCGGCTCGTGTACCTGAAGGTAGAGGCGCTTGAGGCACTGCACGCCCGCGACGAATTTGGATTTGCTGATTCTGATGTTCACCGCAGCGCCTCATCTTCCATCTGTTTCACTATGCTCCTGAACCCTCGCATTGCGGAAATCAGCTCGGACCGCTCTGCGTCCTCCCGCCAGTCAGAGGGCACGACAAATTTGTCGTAGTCGTACTCGACGCCCTTGTTCCTGTGGTCTTCGGCTTCGAAGAGATCGAATGTCACAGCGACATTCCGGCTTTTGACATCGCCGCTTTTGTCGAGATCGAGCGACGTGAGCACAAACACATTGAAATAGTCCATCATGCCTCCGCCAAAGAAAGGTAGGGTGTCGTGCCTGCGGCCACAAGCGTGCGTACCTGTCCGCTCGCCTCTTGAACGAATCTCGTCTATGTCACCTTGTCTCACCCGAGACAAGGTCGCTTTCGCGTCGGGCTCTTTGTAAAGCTACTCCACGCGCATAGCAGAAGCAGCGGCGAGAACACCGCGAACGGGGCGACCGCGAAGTAGACCGCCGGGCTCTTGCTCACGGCGCGAAACGCGAGGTTGAACGCGACCTCTGCGACGATCGTGCCGAGGAAGCCGACCAGCGCCCACCCGCAGCCCGCGATCTGGACGCGCATGCCGCACGAGGCGGCGGTGCGGTTGCCTGGGGTCGTTGTCCGCAGGACGCGGCGGAGGCTCATGAAGAACGCGGTCCAGACGGCGGAGACGAAGGGGCCAGCCGCCATGCAGAAGAAAGCCAAAAAGCCAGGGTTGCTGCCAGCGCCGCCCGCGATAGCGAAGAGCGAGACGCTTACGAGGATCGCCGGGGCGAGAAGCAGGAAGCCTAGGATCGCCAGCTGCGTCAGGATGAACCGTCCGACCGCCCTCAGGAATTCCATTTGTGCCCTCCTGTTTTGTCTAATCCCGGCGAAGGCTAAGCGCCGGCCGTCTGTCGGACGCACCCGTCCTGCGGCTTCGGCGGCATCTTCCGCGCCGTCGCGTTGTCACAGAGCGCCTGCAACCGCCCTCTGTACTTCGCGGCCAGGCCGGACGCCGCGTCGATCGCCCTCGATGCCTTGCTGAGTTCCTTCTCGACCTCGTCCAGATCGACGAACGTGCGCCGGACTTCCTCGGCCAGCGCGGAATTCTTCTGGAGGAAGTCGGGGCCCTCGGTTCTCATCCGCTCGAAGACGGGCCTGAGCACTTCGAGGTCCCGCGGCAGCCAGCGGCGCGTCGTCCGGAGCACCCACACCCCGTCCTCCTGGCCCCAGCGCCGCTCGCGGTCAAGCTGGCGGAGCTGGCTTTCTTCCCTCGCGACGATGATGCCGACCGGGATGCGCCGTTCCTTCGCGTCGCGGATCAGCTTCTTGATGTCGCCTTCGCTGACTACCGCCTTGTCCTTGTTGTCCACCAGCATGTTCGGGTCAAGCGGTGCCCCGCTAGCATCGCGGAACGCCAACAGGTAGTCGCCATTCTTGGGGAGCTTCTCGGTAACGTGCATTCCTGGCCACGTCCGGGCTTCCTCTTCGAAGCTGAGTTCTTCCAGCTTTCCACGCCGGGGGGCTTTGGACATTTCCCCTTCAAGTTCCTGATTGCGCTCACGGAGGTTGGCAACCTCCCTCAGCGCATCTTCGACTCGGCGATTGGTTTCATCCCTTTCGGATTGTGCGGTGCGCAGTTCGTCCTTGTGTCGCTCTCTGATTTCCAAGGTTCGTTTCGCCAGTTCCGTCTCGAATCGGGCCCACGCGCTCTGGTGCTCATGATCGTGCTTGTTCTGGAGCAGCCGGAACGCCTCCTCCGCGCTGAGCTGCGCGACCCGCGCGAAGTCCTTTGCCCCGAGCCGATCCAGAATCTCGGCGCGTGTGAGTGCGCCCGCGCCCGAACACAGCGGACACTCGATGGTTTCCGTCGGCTGAGGACAGCTGCCTGCTTTATCTGGCAATTCGTCCTCCTGTGATCAGCTCCAGTTTGGCTAGAGCCGTGGCTTCGCTCGGCTGCGCTTGCGGTCGTCCATCTGGCGCGGGAACCGGTATCGGAACGCGGTTGCCGATGATCAATGCCACGGCTACCCAGCGGTCGGAGACGTTCAGCCCGGTCCTCCGCTCGGCGAGCCGGATCAGGTTCTCGTCGGGAATGCCGTGGAACTGTGGCAGCGACGACAGGTACCTCACCGCCTCGCCCTTGATCCGCAGCGGCACCTGCTTCTGCGTGTGAACGGTTGTTTGTCTCACCCTCACACTGTACGGAGCAGGCGGGAAAATCGTCCGGAGAAGCGGGAGCTGTTACCGAAGATTTCCCTCCGAGCCCGGACGATTTTTCCAGTCGCTCCGTACACTGCAAGCGGAGAGGGAAGTGACGATCCGGGAACTCATCGACGAGCAGAGAAGGCGCTTGGGCTCCCGCTCCCCCGTGGAACGGTTCGCCGCTGCAACGCTGATCCCCGCCGTGCTGGCGGAGCGACTCGTCGGATTGGCGGATCGCCAGGTAGGGCAGCTGCTGCTCGACGAGGTGTGGCCGGGGCTGAGCCCTCTCGCTCCTGAGTCGACGATCTGCCTCCACGCCGCGGATCGGCTCCGCGGCCCGATGAAGCAAAATCCGACGTGCCCGAAGTGCGGCTCGGAGATGATCCGCCACGTCGGGATCGACGAGCCCGATTTCCTGGAATGCAGCCTCCTCCGCTGCGGACTTCGGATACAAGAAACGTAGCCAACACACAAGGAGCATCGAGCGAATGAAGAGAGCAGCCCTGTACGTGCGCGTCAGCACCGTGGACCAACACCCGGAAACCCAACTGCACGATCTCCGGCAGTTCGCAGCTCAGCGCGGGCTCCAGATCGTCGGGGAATACACGGATCACGGGTTCAGCGGGATGCGGGCGCGGCGGCCCGAGCTCGACAGGATGATGGACGACGCTCGCCGTCATAAGTTTGACGTGCTGATGGTCTGGGCGTGCGACAGGCTCGCGAGGAGCACCAGGCACCTGCTCCAGACGCTCGACGAGCTTTCTGGGTTCGGCGTCCAGTTCCTGAGCCAGCGCGAGGCGATCGACACGGAGGGCCCGCTCGGCAGGGCGATCATCGTCATCGTGTCGGCCATGGCGGAGCTTGAGAGGTGCATCATCATCGAGCGCGTGCGGGCCGGGATGCGCCGGGCGAAGCTGGAGGGCCGCCAGATCGGCAGGTCGCGGCTGGACGTGAACCGCGAGCAAGTCGTCCTCGACCGCCGCTCCGGGATGTCGCTGACGCAGGTCGCCAAGCGCCACAACATTTCGAGGGCCTCAGTATGCCGCCTGATGAAAGAAGCGAATGTTGATAGCTCTCCTGCGGTCCTGCCTGACGGGGAAGACCTCGGGCGCGAGGTTGAGCTTTAGGGACGACGCAAAATGAATCACGACAACAGCCATTTCTTCCGGGAGGAGCATCACGGCAATGACGCTGAGAGAGAAAATCGAGAAGCGCAACCCGGACGCGTTGTTCCTCAGCCAGTACGGGGACGCGCTCGTCGGAATAACCCTGGGGGACCATCCCGTCGCCGTATACGACTTCGACCTGATGGTCGCACGCTTCAGGAAGCTCGACTGGTCCACCGAAAAGACGCGCGATGAGGCGGAGAAGTGCATCGTCAGGAATTTCCGGGCGGTATACCCGGAGCCCAACTTCCCCGTGATACTTCGCAGAAATGTCCCTGAGCACAAGGATGAATGAGCCAAGACATCGAGATAGGGGAAGCCCAGAAAACTCGGCGAAGCGCACGCACCGACCAGGTAGGCAAGGTGTTCATCGTCGTCGGCCAGCGCATTCGCAGGTGCCTCGTCTGCGAAGAACTCTTCACGCGGCGAGCCGCCTCAGAGCACGCGGCGGTTCCGTGCGTGCCCGGAACCAAGGTGCAACCTGGGAGGAAATCGCATGCAGATCGGCGAGCCATTGCGAACCTTCGTCGTGGAGCCGCTTGAGTCTCCGGTGGAGCAGCCGACACGCGAGCCCGAGCCTGAGCCGACTCGGTCGCCGGAACCGGAGCCTGAGCAGGTTCCGGCCGCGCCGTGAAAATCCCTGATCTCATTTCGCCGATCGTCGGCCACCGCGTCTGGCGGTGGGATGCCGCTGGGCTGAGCTCGCTCAACGGCAAGCGATGGTGTCCGCGTCAGCCGTTGGCGGCGAAATGCGGTGCCGGAAACGCGCATGACGCCGACGAACAGCCGCACTTGGAATGCACTTGCGGCGTCTACGCGGCGAAGAGCCGTGAGCACCTGCGGCAGTTAGGCTACGAGGGGCGCGGCATCCGCGGCGAGGTCTATCTCTGGGGAACCGTGGTGGAGCACAGACTCGGCTGGCGTGCCCAGTTCGCATACCCCAAGAGCCTCGTCCTGCCGCCCCACTTGATCCCGTCCGACACAAAGGAAATGGAGGCCCGCCTGGGAGCCCTCGCCGCCTATGACATCGACATCTTTATGCTTGGCGGCGGACGGAAGATTCCCCTCTGCCGGAAGGGATCGGGCTTCGACGTGGCGGGGCTGGACTATCTGATCGAGAAGCGCACGGAATATTACGTCCGCCGCCAGCGGGACAGAACCCTTATGAAGGGCGACCGGGTGGCGGTCCTCGGCCGCGGGATCGCCGTGGTCGAGCACGCCGACGAGAGAGAGGTTGAGGCTCTTCTGGGGAACAAAACCTTATTAAGGATGCGGCGCAACGACATTGCCTGGAACCGTCAGAACATGCGGTGGGAGGCAAAGGACTTAGCTCTCTAGAGCGCCAAGCGACATCCAGACCAAAGCAGCCGTGGCGCAGCCACCAGCCCCCCGACAAGGTCGACGAGGTCTTCGTTGTCATCGGTCACGATGTGCGCAGTTGTCTTATCTGCGAACACGAGCTGTCTGCACGCCGGGGATCAACTCGAAAACTGCGAGCAAACGATGCGAGTCGGGCGACGAGTCGCCAGTTGTCGTCATTTCACTTTTTCGATGTCGCCAGGCTTCCAGCTCTTGTCTAAAGCGGCTTCGGTCGGGCCATAGAGTCTGAGGATGGCGAAGAACCCCCGATCTGGAGCAGTGGCGAGCCAGTTGCCTTCTTTACCCGCAGGTGCTTTTGGACCGAAGTAAAGGTCCGTGCTGCCGTCCGCGTTCTGCACCGGCTTGTCCCTCGAACCGAGCGAGGGGAAAGGTTGGCCGTTGGCGAGACCTGACGCGTTCGCAGCGTCATAGAGCGTAACCGACCAGAAGATGGCAGCCGGGACGTTGGGCGGCAGGTGCAGGCGATAGTTGCTGTCACCCACGAACGGCTTGCCCTCGCTATCGAAAAAGGCCATCCAGTAATTGGCTCCCTTGCCAGGTATTCGTGAGGCCATGCCAATGCTTATCGCGTAGTAGCCGGTGAAATAGTTGATCCGGGAGTCAGTTGTCAGAACCCCCGCGGCGTTCAACCAGGGCCAGTCATTGACAGAAGGTGTTGGGTTCGCCGGCGTCTGGTTGGCCAGCGGATTGGACCATTGACGGTCGGGGAAAATCAAATATGACACGCCACCGACAACATTTTGGAAAAGCAGCACGCGGCTCATTTCGTACCCGGTCTTCGCAGCCTGATCGAGGACCTTCCGGGTGCCCGCATCAGGTGTGAACGGCTGTCCCTTGACGATGCCGATTGCCGCCAAGTCGCCGAGCCGGTCGGGGCCGGCAAGGTTGGCGCCCTCCTTGTCCAGGAGCAGCTTGAGCTGAATAAACGCGCTGCCGTCGCTGATCGGCAGCATGTTGACCGGGACCCCCGAAGCATCGGGAAATTTCATCGGCTTGGCCTCAGCCTCACCGTTCAGCGGATAGATTTTTGTCCGTTCAAGGTGTTCGACGGCGGGTGCCAGATTCTTCGGGTCCTCGTAGAAGCCACGCAGGAAAACGAAGACGCTGTTGGTTGCTGAACGGTAAATGAAATAACCTTCCGGCACCGTGCCCTTATAGCCGGGCGGCAATAGCAGAAATTTGCCGCCCTTGCCACCATCTGGTCCAGCCAGACCGATGTCACCAAAGAACTTGCCACCATCGACCGGGATGGGACGCTGCCAATAGTCGTCAAAGATGCCCTGCAGCCCGGGCGGCGCTTCCATCACCAGCGGACCGTCCTTCCCAAGATCCACGTAGCTCATGGCGTAAAGCACGTCAGAGTTCGGCGTCGTGACTAGGGTCTTGGCGTCTAGGCGTCTTTTCCAAATTGGCAGGACGTTGTAACCGGCACCGAAGGTTTTCTCGGACCCGACCTGCATGCCGAGCATGTTGATTAACGGCATCGCCCAGAGGTAGGTCTGCGTCGCCCGTTGGAAGAGCAGTTCGTCGCGCAGTGTCTGCGCTGCCTCCTGCGTGGGCCGTCCGTCCGCGAACGGGAGATTGGCGAGTTTGTCGAAGTCAGCTTCCTGAGCGAACGCAGCGGACACCAGCCACACTGCTGCCAAAGTCCAAACGACCACAAGTCTGTACACCATATTTGATTTCATCGCTCGATTACGCTCGCTTTCTATTCACAAGCTGCTGCCGCTCGAATCACTTTATGAGTTCCACGTCCGGCATCTCGAATGACTTGTTCCAGAAAGGCTCCTCGGGGGCGTAGAGCCGGAGCCACGGATAAGGTTCTTTGTCCTCCGTTGGAATCCAGTTGGATTCCAAGCCTTTCGGCGCTTTTGGTCCAAAATAGAGATCAACACTTCCATCAGCATTCTTCTTCATCTGGTCCATGTTGAAAGAACCTAACCCCGCTCGGTCCAGCGGATTCTTGATGAAGGACCAGGTCCTGCGGTCGTAAACAGTCAACGACCAAAACTGCTTGGCCGGAATTTCTTTCGGAACGTGAAGCTTATAAGTCTTGCCACGTTCCAGGGGGTGCCCGTCGCTGTCCGCAATTGGGGCGAGGTAAACGGTTCCCGCGTGCTCCGTCAGCACTTTTGGATAGAACGTAAAGAAGAACCACGCCGCAGCACGCTTGTCGATTTGAACCGCGTCGTCGGTCACAAAGCTGAAGCCGTGGTTCTCGTCGGGAACCATGGCAAAATTCCAGTGACGGTCTGGCCAATATAAATTCGCTGCAAACAACTTCGTATCAAGTTCCTGCATGTAGTAATAGGCGTCGACAATACCCCGCTCCAATGCAGCCTTGTACTTCTCCGGAGGATTGAAGGGCTTGCCCGGTTCTATTCCAATTGTTGCCAGCATCCCCATCATCACCTTGTCACGCGGTTGCACCGGCTCATAGGTGACAACGTCGTAGATGTCCTTTAACGCTCGGATGTCGTAGAACGGCAACGTACGCAATGGATACGGACGCCCATCGGTAAACTGCGTTGGTTTGGGATTCGCTGCTTCCGACAGCGGATACATTCTTAAGGTTTGGCTATAGGCATGGGCTTCAGCATCCGTTGCGCCGCCTAATGGAATGGAGCGGAACCCAAACAGGATGCGGTAACTGGTCGAGCGAATCGCGAGATACCCGTCAGGAACTTGACCGTTGTAGCCCGGTGGGAGAAATAGATATTTACCACCTTCACCTTTGTCCAGTCCCGAAGGACCCACATCAGCAATTGTCGCCTGCCAAGCATCAACGACTTGACCATACAGAACAGCCCGAGCAGTCTTGGCCGGAACTTCCAACACCACAGGACCGTTCTTCAGATCGGAGACTGCACCGAGATACGGTGTCACCTGATTCGGCGTAATCAATTCCTGCGCCATGGTCAATGGCCCAGAATAGGCGGTAATTGCGTTGTCGGCCATTCCGGGTTGTTCCAGCAATCCGACACGAAACCGATAGATTGCCGACGCAGGCGTCGCCCACAACACCGCTTCGAACGACCGCTGATAGGCAACCTGTGCATCAAGGTCGGGCACGGATTGCTTTGCCCCAGGCGCGGGCTGTCCGCCAAGAGGCTCGCCCTGCGCTGCGGCTTGAGTCGCGTTGAATGCCAGCGCAGAAACGAGCGCGGCGACGACTATGATTTGCGTCGGTAGGGTTTTCACGCTTTATCCTTTCTCACGTTGAATCTTGATTTTTTTTGCAGCGTGGGCGGGCGTTCAGTGCAAGGCTCACACGGTGGGAACCACGAACGATTTTCTTAGCCAGACGCACTAGACGCATTTGTGCCACGGCGTAGGCTATGCCCACCGCGCTGCCCAGAAAACTGGCAGAACTGCCAGTCCGCACAGGAATCGTCTAAGCTTCTGGATTGCGCCCTAGGTCACGGCAAGGTGGAAGTCAGCACTCAACCCCAGTGGTCCAAAAGGGTTCCTGCGCGGCGGCCGCAAGTGAGTGAATCCAATGCCCGAGAAAACCGCGTCTTTGCCAGTCAGCCCGGTATACGTTTTGAGACGGAACAACGCCCGCTGCGTGAGCGTGTCTATGACTGGGGCGGCTTTCGCAGCGTCATCACCCTAATGTGACCTGAGCCGGTCGCTCAGAACTTGAGAGACGGAAGCCCGATCCTTTCATTTGGTCATCACTGCTTTCTGAAGTCTGCTGTACTCATCCCACACTAGCTTGCGTTGCCAATCGGGATACGATGCTTCCTTCAGCCGGTTCGTCACATCATTCCGAACTTGATTCCAGATCGCCGGAGTCAGCTTGGAGCGATACGGTCTGAATTCTTCGGTGAACCCTTGAATCTCATTGCACCCGCGCAGCGGGGCATTAAGACAGGTTTCGACAGCCACAGTCATCCGCTCAACAATCTGATCAAGTTGTGCTTCCTGACCGGGCTCAGGATCAGAATCTTGCTTCGGGGGAAGCTCTTTCTTCCCTATCTCATACTTGCACACACCATGGGTCGGAGCCATCTCTCCTCCAACTTTGAAAGATATGGGTTCATCCCCCCATCGCATCACCAAGTCCACGTGCAAGTATTTCGCATAATCCCCGTAATTACCTCCATACCAGAGGGATCGGACAGGATTTCTGTACTCCACCGTCGCGCCGTGTACGGCGTAGGCTTGCATGTTGAACGTCCAGTGTATGCGGTCGTCGTTGTTGAAGCCTGAGCCATGAACCCAACTGAGTTGCAGGATGTCTCCCAACACCGGCTTCTGTGGGGTTGTGCGAATGACAAAACGGGTATAGCCATACTCATTGCTCAAAGGGCAAACTACTGTAATAATCTCCCCGCTTTCCCTTTGCGGTCTCGTCCTAGTGAAGTAGGCGTCGGCATTCCTCACAGCCTCATCCAGATTGCCTTCCATGTTGAGGGCGCTGAGGTCGTGCACGGTAAGACCCCCAAGAGTCTGCCCGGAGGACTGTCCCACTAAAGCCAAGCTAAGGAGCGTCAGGGACGCGAGAAAACGCTTCATTGTTCCTCTCCTCTGTCAGATTCCCACCACGCAATCTGTTGGAGGGAACTGTCGGCGTGCCATTTATACTGCTTGTTGTTAGTCACGCTTAGTTGAAGGGAAGGTCAAGGTCTAGCAGTACACTCCGTCTGCCCTTCCGTGGCAGAGAAGCAAACAATAAGCGTGATCGTCATTCGTTGATGCTGATAGACCAACTCTCAGTATTGTATGAGAGGGGAACCAGCGTCGAAAGATTACGGCGGTCACTGCAAGTCTGATTTCGTACAAGCCGTGGATCAGGAGGGAGGGCACCCGGCTCCCAACAACCGCGTCTTCAGGCGAGGCGTTCCTCTTCAAGAAAGCAAACCATGACCTCGGTAACTAGGTCGCTCCCCGACATCGTGGTGGAATTCAGAATGGGGAGAAGTGTCATGTGGAGAATGATGATCCGCACCCCCTGTTCGCCTCTTTGGACTCAAGCTTTTTCGATCAAGGAGCACTGACATGGCATGCTTCTGCACAACCTGTGGGACGCCGCTAGTAGCCGATACTTCGCGCTTTTGCAACAAATGTGGGGCGACTGTTGCCGCGTCCCCGGACTCCTCCATCGCCATTCCCCCTCCGAGCGTTTCAAGACCGGGATGGAGCATCACGAAGGGGGTAGTCGTGGTTGCTGCTGCTGTAGGTCTGATGCTTCTGTTCATGATCGTGGTCGCGGCGTCCAAGCCGTCGCACTTGAGCTTTAGAGGTCTCCAAGCTGGACAATCCAGAGCCGAGGTTGAGGCAGTCCTTAAGAAGCAAAATCCAAATTCGTCGATGGTGTGCGATGATCCCAGTTCTTCTCATGATTACGACTGTCACCGCGCCCTTACCCGCCCCGAAAAGACGGATGAGTGGATTGCCGCGACCAACTTTCACTTTTATAACGGTAAGCTCACCGGATTTTACCTTTCCCTTAGAGGCGCTGGCTCCGAGGACTTGTTCTCCACACTTCGCGAGGAACTAACCCGAAGCAACCACAAGGACGGCACTCTCGAAGCAAATGGAGGCGGCGTGTTTGGTGAATTGGCGGCAAGCAATGGCATAAAGACGTTCACTTGGGGCACGGACCGAACCGTCGTGTGCTTCTCGGACCAAGAACGTGACGACTGTCCTGCCGAGAAGATTGAGCTAACCCGCATCTCTGAAGATTCGGCGGACGTCAAGTTCGAGGACAACTTCTCGGAAACCGAAGGATGGGCCAAAAAGGACAAGAACCGACCAAAGCCCAAAATTGCCGGGAAGATGACGTTCATGGGCATTGAGGGCGGAGAGCCGCGCAGCCAAGTGGACGCAGCACTCCAAGGGCTTCACTATAGCCCCCTTGCCTGCAAACAGGAGCCTGATGAGGTCAAACTCACGTGCACGACCGTATCGCAAGGCCACCAGTTTGAGGCTCTGTGGTTTGTGCACGGTCGGCTATCGAGTCTCCGCTTCCGCTATCCGGAAAATGAGCGCGACGCGCTTTACCAAACGTTCGTAAAGGGTTTTGGCGAGCCGACGGACCACATTGGTAAAAAGGGAGCTGAAGTGCTGTTCGAATGGGACAGTGAGCGTACTGTGCCTACTTTGTTAGATAAAGAAAAACAGTGTCCTGCCACATCGCTGATGCTTACCCCGCACGACGGAATAGTCGTCTTCAATTACATGCCGCTCGTCAAGGTTGGGATAAAGGATGACTCACAGCGGATGATCGAGGCCGCCCACCGGAACTAATGGTGACCTGCCCCCAGTTTTCGTTCACGTAAGAATACGACAACTTTCTGCTGCTCCATCGCCGGTTTGAGCCGGGATGGGGGAGCGCGAGGGGCAAGGGACGGCGTTTGAGTCCCTTGCCTCTCGCTCAGCTGTGTAGAAGTCTGCTGCTTGCGCCTCGGCAAACTCTTTCGGGGTTTTGTATCCCAAGCTGCTGTGTGGACGCTCTTCGTTGTAATCGATCCGCCACGCCGCGATCTTCCGCCGCGCGTCGAACAAGTTCTGAAACCAGCTCACTGTCAAGCACTCATCTCGCAGCCGTCCGTGGAAACTTTCGACGCGCGCGTTCTGCGTCGGCTTTCCCGGTTGAATGTGCAGCAACTCGATCTTTCGTTCCACGCACCACGCCAGAAAATGCCGGCTCGTCAGTTCCGGCCCGTTGTCGCAGCGAATTGCTTTCGGCTGTCCGCGCTCGGCCACGATTCCGTCCAGCACCCGCGTGACTCTCCGGCTGGCAAAGCTCGTATCCACTTCCAAGGCTAAACACTCTCGCGTGTACGCATCCACTACGCTCAGCACCCGGATCGTTCGTCCACACTCCACCGCATCGTGCACAAAATCCAGCGCCCACTCCTGGTTCGCCGCAGTCCGCACCAGCAGCGGCTTGCCCTCGCGGACGCAATGCTTCCGCTTCTTCCGCCGAATCATCAACCCGGCCTCCCGATACACCCGATGCACCCGCTTATGGTTCACATGCTCTCCCGAGCGTCCCAACAACACATGCAGTCGCCGATACCCGAAGCGCGGCTTGCTTGGCCTTCCCCGTCCGCGCCCACTCGTAGAAACCGTCCGCGGGGACCAGGCACCTGCGGAATCTCAGCGCGTCGCGGAACGCGGGTTTTGTGGTTGCCGTCTCCGATCTTGCGTTAATCATCTGGGCGGCGACAGATGAATCTTTCGCCCATGACGGGATGAGGCCCCACTTCATCAGCGAAAGTTGCCTGACCGGCTCCTTTGGGTGCTGGCGGACGACGAGGACGGGCTGGGTAGGCGCGATGTTGTACCGCGGGCCCCAGTCTTCTTCGCCTGAGACGGCGTCGAAGTGCTCCTCCACAAGTTGCTTCCGCCGCGACAGTCTGTAGCGCCCGCACATGGAGGAGATTATGGCAGATTGGGTGGCCGCGTCGCTCGCCACTTGCAGGGGGTCCGAGAAATGCGGGAGAATTCACCCTCGCTCATTCCACCGATCGCGATGGGGAGAACATGCGAGTCAGTTACGATCGGATAACGACGACAATCGAACGCGAGTGGCTGGCCCAGATCATCGCGGGCACCAAGAAGATCGAGTATCGCCAGATCAAGCCCTACGGGACGCAGCGGTTCGAGAAGGTTTCGGTGCCCTTTGAACTGCGCCTCCTCAACGGCATGAATCCTCCAGTCCCCGAAGTGACTGTGCTGATCCACAGGATCACCAAGGACCGCCGTGCTGGCAACTACAGGTTGCACATCAAGAAGGTTCTAGGGTTCAAGCATTGGGACAAGCGGCGGCAGAAACCCAGATGAATGAGACGGAGAGTGTGGAGAGGCTTGTGTTGGGGCCCAAATGCACCGCGGCTCAGTCGCTCTCGCGTGTCCCCACGAGTCCCGGCTATTACACGATCTTCATTCACGACGGTGGTGCCTTGCCAAGTCCCTATTGTGACCTGCTGCGAGAGAGGGATACGCGCCTTATCTACGTCGGCATCGCGACGGTTTCCCTGTACGGCCGCCTGGTGGAACAGGACCTCCAGCATCGAAGAGCGTCGAGCTTCTTCCGGGGAATAGGCTCAGTTCTCGGCTATCGACCTCCGCCGGGTTCCCTCGTCGGAAGGGCGAACCAGAACAACTACAGGTTCAGCGCGGCAGACACAACTGAGATCATCGAATGGATCAGCGGGCACCTATCAGTGGACTGGGCCGAGGCTGATCCGGCGCTTGAGACAACGGAGGCGTCGTTGATCCGAGCATATCGGCCTATCCTCAATACGAAGTACAATCCAGCCCCCGTTTCACTGCTGGCTGCTCTCCGGAACGAATGCCGAAGGCTCGCAGGGGCGGCTGGTTGAGCGAAGGGCAGCTCACGACGGAGATGGTTGAATCTCAATGACGTTTACGCTCGGAGATCGCGTCCTGGAGTTTTTGCCGATCCCAAGCAAGTTCACCGACTGCGTGCCCGATGTTGAGCGATGAGGACATCGGCCTTACCGAAGCGGCGCTCATCGCCAAAGAGAATCCGGACTGGAACATTCAGCTGAAGACGTATCCCAAATAGGATCGTCTAACCGGCGATTGCAAGGTTGTGATGCGTCCCGGACCCTGATGCAGCAGTTTGGGATATCGACCCCCTATCAGGCAGCGTTGGCGTCCTCAATAGAATCTGATTCCTTTGATTGGGGCTCGCCCTTATTGCGATCCCGCGATTCGTCGCCAATCGGGTCAAGGCTCCTCTTCCATTTGGGCCATGCATCGACTTCTGCGCCTGCTTGTCTAAGAACGTCATCCAGTTCCTTCGATACCTTCATGATTTCCCCTTTTTCTTCTGCTTAGATTTTAGATTCAAGTTCTTTTTCTTGAGTTTGTCCCTCAAAAGGCTCAGGTCTTCTTTTTCGTATTCCAAATACGACCAGAACGAACCCGACACTCTAGGATTCGCGGTCTCCGCAACCCACTCGATGACCTCCCCGTTCTTCGCCTTTCGGACTGGCATCGCAAAAATATCAGAGAAATTCCTAGGAGCAACTCCCAGGAATGGGACAAAGGGAATTTTGTCCGCGTCGGCGTCCGTGTCGAGCTGGATTGCATTCGAATGAAGTTCTAATGCTAAGCTCTTCGCATAGGGTTCGATATACACCACTCGCGCGATCCCTGCTGCGATAATGTTCCGAGCACACTCATGACAAGGGAAGGTAGTGATATACATAGTGCAACCCCGCACAGGCACTCCCCTCGATGCCGCATCCATGAGAGCGCCCATCTCAGCGTGAACTGCCCTAATGAATTCGATGAGCTGCATGTATCTAGTGTGCTTTGTCAGCGGAGCAATCGTGGCACTTTTCTCAGGCGTGGAAAGACGCCTAAAGTCCTTTGACAAAAATCCCTTATCTGAAAGTACCTGCAGTAGCTCGCCTAAGTTTGTATCCTTGGAGTAATCGGAACTGTCGAAACCTCGACTCCAATCTCTACCGTCATTCTGATCACCGTCCCAGTAGTAGCCCCCTCTTGCCTTGGGCACTTCGTTCGTCCCCACGGCGATGATGTTGTGCCATTGATCCGCAATGGCAGCTCCTACTTGCCTGCCCATCTCGGCTGAACGCACTGCAGCCATGTGAGCGTGCGCCATGGCCATCTCATCTGGAGTTGGAGTGACAACTGGCTTTCCGAAAAGCAAGTTCAGAAAGCGTTCCAGGTCGCGTGTGATCGCCTGAGGATCGGAAGAGTCAAGAAAAAAATCCGCCATCCCAAACGCGGACCTCAATCTCTGTCCGTGGCTCTTCCTTTCGTCGGATTCGTCCCTTAAGACCAGTTCTTCCGCCTTGTCGCGAAATTGATCGTGCTGGGCAGAGAAATGAGACTTTGCAATTCGCTTAGCGAGGTCTTCGACTCTCCGCTCGCGGGGCGAATGAACGCCGATGACGACTAGATTGGAACCATATATCCTCCGGAGTGCGGTAACTTCCTCCGGTCGTTTCAAAGAGCGAAACACATACGCTTGACGGGGCACTGTTTTGCCATGCTCCGGCGGTGGGTTTCTATTTCGAAATCGCACGACGGCAGACAGCGAAAGAAGTGCTAAAGCGTCGTCGCGCCCCATCTTTTCACGGAAGTTATCGCCCGCGTCCATCCGCATCTTGCTCTTCTCATACTCAGACACAGGTTCTTTTCTGAGATAAGTATCGAACTGCTTCAGTTGCTCAATCACTCGAATCGGCTCGACACTGTAGTCGAAAACCTTGAGCACCTCGACCAGTCCGTCACAAACTCCACTCACGTTCGCCCCAACTGGGGCCACAATGGCAAAAAAGAGCTCTGGGGAATGGTGGCGGATGAGGCTAATCGGAAACATGGCTCAGAGGTTGCCTACGCCGAGACAGGCTGAACAAGAAACACTAAACACTCGTGCGAGCGAGAGGCTAAGAGTGCTTCGCGCAAGCTAAGAATATTCAGGCGGTCCTGTGAGTCGCCTCGTATAGAAGGCAGATGATATCACCAGAGCAGTCTTGACCTTAGCTCAAGTTTTCCGCGGCTGGAAGCATTCTGTGGAAAAGACGTCCCGATTTGATAAACAAGTCTTGCGGCGAAGCGCGATGCAAAACTATAGGACTTCGTCGACGGCCGCAGCGGCATCACGCGTTGTCCCCGGCGGGGCGAAGCACGTGATCCGGTTCAGGACCAGGAGGTAAGAGCCCTCTGCGCCTCGCGCGCCAGGCTGGGCCAGCCCTTTTGCTGCCTCTCCGTCGCGCCGCTCTCCTTGCCGTCGCCCGCCTTGGGCGTGGACCACGGGGCGGGCTTAAAAGTCCGCGGAGAGGGCGGCGGGAGCAGCGCGTCGCACTCCGCGCACACATAGTCCGGGTCGCGCCCGTCCGGCCAGATAGTCCGGGCCTGGTCCAGGAGCCGCTGGTTCACCGCCGCATCCAACCTGTCGACGGCTCCGCACACTGCACACTGATTTTCAACCATGAAAGCCTCCGAGTGATTGATACTGCGTTTCTCGTCGGCTGGAGGAATATGGGCAGGATGAGTCCCCAAAACCGCGTCGTTGCCGAACTGGCGGAGAGGAGGGATTGGAGTCATAGCTCCTCCCGCGCGGCCGCCCTGGGCAGGTGGTCGTCGTCGAAGTCCTTGTAGCCGGACAGGTCGTCCTCCTCGGGCTCGTCGAAGTCGTCGAACGTCTGGTAGTCCACGTTCGGCCGCTTGCGCGGCGGCCCGTCGAACGCCTCCGTGCCCGCGGGCGCGAGGGGCAGGTAGGTGTCCTCCAGCTCGCCGTAGCGGAAGCCGGGGCAGTCGTGGTGCTCCTGCGGGGGGAGTATGTTCTTGCAGCGGCGGCAGAGGGGCAGCCTACCCCCGAGCCAGTTGCCCTGCTTGTCCACGCAGCCCCTGAACAGCTCCTCGTAGCAGCGCCAGTTGGGCAGGGGCTTCTTCTCGCCTTTGGTGACCTGGCCCTCCGGGCGGTTCCGGTCTGCCCAGGAACCTTTGGAGGGTTCGATGTTCTTCTTCACGTCGACAGGCGCAGCCGCGCCTAGCTCCGGCGCAGCCGGGACTAGCTGACGGCCGTCCTGCGGAAACGGACTGAAAGGCAACCCCCTAGAATCAACCCCCTTCACGGTCATCTCAGCCGTGGCTGGTGTCTGAGATGTCCTATGGCTTAACGGCTCAGATGACCTATGGTCCACGGCTGAGATGTCCTGTGGCGGCGGCTGAGACGTCCTATGGCACTCAGAATTTTCAGCGGGGCTTGAGTGTTCCTTTAGCGGCTGGTTTCCCTTCGAGAACGACCCCTTGTTGGCCTTGTACTCCCTGGAGCTCCGCTTCGGGCGCGGCGCTTCCTTATCGTCCGGCCGCTTGTGAGCTTGGACCACGTCCTCGTTCACGTGGTACTCGCAGTGGGGGCGGCCGTTGCTGTCCGTCCACTCGCGCACCGTGATGGCACCGTCCTTCTCCATCCTGGCTATGTCCCGCCTGAGCTGGCGCTCGGACCCGCCCACGCGCCTGGCCAAGTAGGCCTGCGAGGCGTAGCACCAGCCCACGTAGTCGTCCTTCCACGGGCTATCCTTGGGGTAGTTGGGGTTCTCCTTGGTGGCCTGCATAAACGCTATCGTGCTCAGCACGGCTCGTAGCCCCCTGTTCCAGTCGTAGAGGTCGGACTGCTGCACCTGGATGAAGTCGGAGGAGGAGACCGCATTCCGGGCCTTCCGTATCCTGTCGAGCCTGTCTTGGAGTTCCTTACGCATTGGTCTGCCCCGCCTTCTTCCCCGTGCTGTACCCACCCCCGGCGTTCAGCCTCTTCGGCAGCTTCATCTCGCGCCGCCACCTCACCGCGGTGACCCTGTGAATCCCGAGCGCCTCGGCGATCTTGGCGTAGCTGGCCCCTTGCGCGAAGGCCTCGGCGAACAGATGCCGCTTCAGCGCCTCGGGCTTTCTTCCTCCTGCGTGCTTCATTTGTGTCTCCTAGTAGCGGTTGCTCCGCTATCTAGGGTCCAGATAGTTGCGAAACGCGCTCGTCAACGATCCGGCGAATTCCTCATAGGGATTTAAGGAGATTATTTTTGTCAGTGTTATAGGGAAAACGATGACCTCCAACGAGCGATCGCTGTCGGACTAGGGATGCCTCTGGGGACGGGGCCCTGGCTTCCTTCTTGCTTCCGAAAGTCAAAGGCCCGATGATTCCCGGGCCACCTCGGGGATCTTGAAAGCCTTGGCAAGCTTTGACCACATCCGTTTTGTTGAGCTATTTTGTGCGGTCTTTCTTCTTCCCCTTGTTTTCTTGGCGTTCCTTTTCAATTGACTTGAGCAGGCCATGGGCTTCCTGTTCGTAGGGATCGTCCTTGAACGCGGGATTTTCCAGGTGCGCACCCTCGGCAAAGAAGTGGTCCACGCCGCGTTTCATTGATCTGCCGCGGCTGGTGTGCTTATCAAGCGCGTGGTCCGGCACCTCAAGTTTCCCCTTGCCATGGTAGGTGACATTCAGCAGATGATCCACCATCCTGCTTTTCCTGGCGCGGCACACAACCATCGCGGCGTGAACCAGGAACAGCCTCTTCGCGCTGCCTTCCTCGGTCGCGTCATCGGCCTTGCCGGGGAACGTCCGCCAATTCTCGTAGAGCGCACGCACGTCGGCCGCAACGCCGCGTTCCGCAACGCCAATGTCCTCGCTGGCGGTTATCAGGATTCGGTTCCACGCTGAGCCGGGGAAGCCTGCCTGGTCCAATTCCTTGCACCAGTACGCCGCTTGTCTCTCGTCCCCGCGCCGGATCGCCTTGTGCAGGGCTGAGACGGCTTCGTCCGTCGGATGATCGTCCAGCGTGGTTGCGCGTCTGAAGTCCGGCTTCACAGTTTCCGGCCTGGTGCCTGCGTCAATTGCCGCCTTGAGCAGTCGTTTCTGTGCGCGGGATTTCCAAGACCGCACGGTGCCGTAAATGAGACCAATGGACCTGAAATACGCTTCCACGGTCGGGCAGTCGTTCATTCGGTACTGCACGCCTTTGCCCGGCTGCTTGTAGCGGCGGATTGCCTCGTCCAGAGCGGGCAGGAGCTGCTCGTGGGCGTGAGACTCGGACTCGTTCTGTGCTGCCTCAAAGGCCTTTTTTGCTTCAAGGATCGCGGCGTGCAACGCTTCCGGCGTGTGGCTGCTGTAGGCCGTAGGTGCGGGCGCCTCTGTTGCTGGTAGCTCCGTTGCAGCTGCAACAGAGGTTTGGTTTGCCTGTTTTGCTTTTGCCATGGTGGTTTCTTTCCCTTTCAAACGTCCTCCCCTAATACTGGGTTTGTGGGATTTACCCGAGAAATTGGTGTCAGCAGGGGAGGCTGGCAGGAAGACCTGGACTAGAAGTCGGGGCTCTCGGCCGGTAGCTAACTTGAGGCTTTCCGGGGCTCCGTTGCGCAGCCTCGGCGGTCCCAGGTTGGCGTCCTCTATATACGTGCGAACCCGCCCGGACGCGGTATTAGGCAAAAGAACCGACACCCACAAACTAGGAGGTCT
The DNA here is from genome assembly GCA_049585795.1 of Terriglobales bacterium. Taxonomy (GTDB): domain Bacteria; phylum Acidobacteriota; class Terriglobia; order Terriglobales; family Acidobacteriaceae; genus JABDBE01. The sequence goes on from JBAVAQ010000023.1 coordinate 71,954, forward strand.
ATATGAAGAGTTGCGAAGACTGCGGCGGCACGAGCTTTGAGTTGACGAGATCCGGCCGCGAGCGGTGCACGGAATGCGGCCTGATGATATGCGTTGACTGCGGAGAGGGGGTTCTTCCTAGAAACGGACACGCCAGGCTGCTACAGGCCGGGCCGCACCAATCAGTGCCGGGACTGCGGCCGCAAGAGCGACAAGCCTAAGGTGAAGGGCATCACGGTTGTTGAAGGCAAGAACGCCACCTCTATTGAAGTAGTGAGCGCGGAAGCGACGGATGAGTTCAGGCGGCTCTCCCGCGTAGGCGGCGCCGGACACAGTGAAGACATAAGGACGGGCCCCGCGCCCTTTCGGGGAGTGTACCCGGCGTGCCCTAGCTCGTCCATGGCGCCTACGATGGCGGAGACGGATGCAAGCCGCATGCGTGAGGAACCCGAAAAAAATCGACGCCCTCACGCCCCAAACTTGACGGCGTTGACTTTCTCTCTAACCTTCTTGCTCTCGGCACGCGCCAAATATCGCATCGTGCTTTCGATGTCGCGATGGCCGAGAAGCTTCTGCACGGTTTTCAGATCGACGCCGTTCTGTAGCAGCCGCGTCGCATACGTCGCGCGGAACTTGTGCGGATGCGCGCCCTCGACCTTTGCACGCTTGGCGATGGCGGCGCAGTCGTCCCAGCTGTGCGTGTACTTGTGGCCGCCGGAGTTGGCGAACACCTGCTTGCCGCGGTGCGGCATCCCCTTCAGGATCGTGAGTAGATCGTCGGGGACCTCAATGTCGCGGGCCTCCCACGTCTTCGGCTGCCAATCCTTCTTTGGCCTAACGCGGATGATGCCAGCCGTGAAGTCAACATCTTCCCACGTGAGGTTTTCTAGTTCTGCTTTCCTCAAGCCAGCCATCAAGAACGTTTTGAAAATCGCGTGACGGTAAGGGTCGCACTCCTTGAAAAATTCCGCGAGCTCGTCGTCGTTGTACACGCTGACTTCCGGTTCAGTGAACTTCATGTCCTTGACGGTGATGAGTCCCTTACCGGGATCGAGCTTGAGCACGCTACGGATGAACTGGTTTATGCGAAGACACTTGTTCGCTGCTGTGCGTTCGGAGCGTCCCTTGTCAATAAGGTGTTGCTTGAAGCGCAGGAGATCATAGCGCCTGACGAGTTCAATCAGGTTTGTGGAAACGAAGCCCTGAACACGCCTTCCCTTCTCGTCCCAATACCCGAAGAATTCGTACAGAGTATGCTTCATCAGGTTGTACGTTTCCTCGCGGTGCGACAGCCTGTACTCTTCGAGCCAGCCGTCAAGAAGGTCGCTCACCATCTTCGGAACTGGCGCTGCCTGTCGCGTTGGGGTCAGTCCGTGCGCATAGGCATTCAGGTAGGCTTCTTGCCTTTCGCGTGCGACCGTCGCGTCGGCCGCGCTGCTGCATTTGCGCCAAATGACCTTCGACCCTTCGCGAAAGCGAAGATAGTAGCCTGCGTTCGGGACGTGCGTCGCCACTCCGCCGATCACGGCGTGATCCGGTCTGAGCTTGTTGTTCTTGCCCACAACAGGTTTGACGTAGCGCCAGCGGCCACCAACCTTGACGTACATCCAGATGCTTGCTCGACGGTTTGCCATGCCTGCCTAGCTGCAAGCATCAGGCAAAACGGTAAGAAGGTGGTAGGAACGGACGATATTGGACTTAAGTAATTGAAACTAAAAGTGCTGGTGCCGGGAGGGGGAGTCGAACCCCCAAGGGCCGAAGCCCGGCGGATTTTGAGTCCGCTGCGTCTGCCAGTTCCGCCATCCCGGCTTGGGATTTCACGTGACGAGAGTTTAGCTTAATTGACCGTTTGGGGCTTTGCAACGGCGTCGTTCCTAGGCTTCGACTGCGGTCTGAGTGTACACGGGAAACTCGGCCTCCTGCCAGGCGTCAAAGCCTCCGATCACGTTTGTAACGTTTTTGAATCCTGCCCGTTGCAGCAGGCTACAGGCGATCATGCTGCGATATCCGCTCTTGCAATGAACGGCAATGGGCCGGTCGCGATCGATCTCGGGCGGAGAGACTTTGAAATTGTCCAATGGCCACCAGGTCGCGCCTTCAAGGTGTCCCGCCTGCCACTCAGGTCCGCGGCGCACATCGAGCACTTGCGAAGCTTGTGATCGCAAGCGATCGTGCAAAACTTTCACGGTGATTTGGGATAATTCTGCAAGCGCGAACCCAGCCTGCTTCCAAGCTTCGCCGCCGCCGTCTAAATATCCTCGCGGATCTTCCAGTCCTACTCGCGCCAAGCGGAGCCGGGCTTCGGATAATTGTTCCGCAGAATCGGCAATCAACACTGGACGAGCGGTCAAGCCCAGGACCGTTCCTGCCCAGGAAGCGAACTGTCCTGAGAGGGCAATATTAATTGAGCCGGGTACGTGCTGGTGAGCAAACCGATCGCCCGGGCGGACGTCGAGCGCAATGACACCGTCGTCGAGCAGCGACTTCAGTTGAGCCGCCGAAATTGGCGGCAGTTCGGGAAGATCGGAGAGCGTTGGCGCGCCCTCTCGGTTTATTTCCGCGTCCTGCAGAAAATATTCAGGACGCGTGGGCAGGTTGGTGGTCAGCTGCCGAATGAATTCCTCTTTGCTTTTTATCTGCAGCGCGTAGTTGGTAAGCCTTTCCGTGCCAATGGTGGAGGAACGCTCGGCGCGCATATTGCGTCCGCAGAGAGAGCCGGCGCCATGCGCCGGATAAACGAGCACGTCATCGGGGAGCGTGAGCAGCTGGCCGTGCAGGCTCTCATACAGCATGCCTCCCAATTCCGCCGGAGTGTGAGTGGTCGAGAGATCGGGCCGTCCGACATCGCCGAGGAAGAGGGTGTCGCCGGTCAAAACTGCCCAGGGATTCTGTGATTTTTCTTCGTCCGTGATTACAAGGCATATGCTTTCGGGTGTGTGTCCCGGCGTGTCCAGCACCTTGAGAAGCAAATTTCCGACGCGCAACTCGAAGCCATCTCGGACAGCGATGTGGGGAAATCGGGCGCGAGCGTTGGCTCCGATGTAGATCTTTGCACCGGTACGCGCGGCCAGCTCGTTATGTCCAGAAACAAAATCGGCGTGCAGGTGAGTTTCAAAAATATGGAGAATCTTGACTTCGTGTTCTTCGGCGGCCTTCAGGTAGATATCCACATCACGTTGAGGATCGACCACAATGGCTTCTCCCTGCGACGCCAGCATGTAGGAAGCGTGCGCCAAACAACCCAAGTAAAACTGTTCGAAGTACATGATGTTGTCCTCAGTGGACAATCGAAAGCTGAAGAAGATCTCGACCCAGACCATCATAGTCCACACATCGAGGGTTGGGAACGTCCCTAAGGAAACGGGCCGAACGATGTTGAAATTCGCAGTGGAAGAGGAAAAGTTGGCTGTTTTCCACTTTCATTTCTGCGCTACAATGCAAGTTGGAAATCGCATTGTCCTGTTCCCCCCAGGAGGTTGTTTGATGTACCGGCCCCCCCTTAGTAGCGGATCCAATCCACCGCTCGATGTCGAATCAACCATTCGCGGTCTCACCCAGGATTTGGGCATGGCCTTCAACACCGGCAACTATGACCAGGCAGCGGCCTTATTCGCTTCCGATGGCGTTTTGATGCTTTCGCATCGCGAGCCGTCTCAGGGGCCGAAAGGAATTGAGCGCGCGCTGCGCCAGTACGGCGATTCGGGATACCAGAATCTGCGCTTTGAAACCACCCGTGTCGATTACTCGGGTGACATGGCCATTGAGATGGGCCGTTACACGGTTTCGAATGCTCTGGGCAGCAGAACCGTCGGTGATGCCGGAAAATTCTTGCGCGCCTGGCGTCGCCTGGGTGTTTGGCGCATCGTAGGCGATTCCTGGAGCAGCAGTGCGCCTATTGCCAGTCACGAAATCAAACTTGGCGAGGATGCAAGAGTTGCCTGAGAATCGGGAGTTGCAATTGCAGGCAGCCGGTCCCAGATGATAAGTTTCGGCAAGCGTGAATCGCGAAGTATCGAGCCCGATCAATTCTGAGAGCGTCGAATTAACCAATCATGCCGCTATCAATGCCGATGACGGCGCCGCATCGCGCTTCTGCCCGAACTGTTCGGTGGAATTGCAGGAGAATCGCTGCAAACTAATCTGCCCACGCTGCGGCTTTTATCTAAGCTGTTCCGACTTCTACTAAGATCAGCGTTGCGGAGATCCTCGATTTTCGCTGCGCGCTGGGGCGGCAGATAGCGAGTGCTAGGTGCTTCGGGCCTGACACCTTGGCTCGCTTCCATCTACAATAGCTAAGCACATGACTTCATAATTTAAGGAGCAGAAATGCAACGCAAGGCAAGCGCAGTTTGGAAAGGTGGACTTAAGGACGGCAAGGGGGCGGTATCGTCGTCGAGCGGCGTTCTGAACAATACACCTTACTCTTTCAGCACGCGATTCGAAAACACTCCCGGCACGAATCCGGAAGAGCTAATTGCGGCGGCGCACGCCGGATGCTTCTCAATGGCGCTCTCCGGGCAGTTGGGCGCGGCCAACCTCACGGCCTCCAGCATCGAGACCACAGCCACGCTCACCCTGGAAAAGCTCGATTCCGGCTGGACGATTACCGCTGTTCATCTGGATGTGGTCGGCCACGTACCCAACGCGGATCAGGCTGCGTTTCAGAAGGCGGCAGAGAATGCGAAGAGCGGATGTCCTGTATCCAAGGTGCTCAAGGCGAACATCACAATGAGTGCCAAGCTGGAAGGGTAGTGGGTCGGGCTCGCTAGCGGTAGAAACTGGACGGCGATTTCAGAAGGATGTATCTGAAATTCTGAGGCCTGAAGCGTGAAGCCCGGAGCTGAAGTCTGAGAGGTTTGACAGCAATCGTTGCCCTTGTAGAATATTACCTGTGGTTCTCTCCTGAAGGTGGCCTGAATAGGTCGCCGCGTAACCGAATCACTTTTTGCCATCGTGGCGGAATTGGCAGACGCGCATGGTTCAGGTCCATGTACCCGCAAGGGTGTGGGGGTTCGAGTCCCTTCGATGGCACCAACGGTTTTTCTCCGGCTCTCGGTTCTCTCGCGAGAATTGTTTCCTGCCTTTGACCAGCCTGGTTTGACAGGCTGGTGACAAGGGTTCCGATACCCCTCCCGTATAATTGTTGCGACTTGCCATGCCTGGTAGCCTGGATCAAATCGTCGCCGCAACCCGGCGAAAAGTCGCGGGGGCCAAGCCTGTAGCCGATCTTCGCCAACTCGAGCAGCAGGCGGGAAACCATGTCCCACGTGGCTTTCGACGCGCATTGGAATCGGCTAGCCAGAACGGCATTGCCGTAATCGCGGAGCTAAAACGCGCGTCGCCTTCGCGAGGGCTGATTCGTTCTGATTTCGATTCTGCGGTTCTGGCGAAAGAATTGGAGGACTCGGGGGCCACGGCTTTGTCTGTTCTGACCGATGAGGAGTTCTTTCAAGGGTCGCTGGAAAATCTGCGGCGTGCGTCTGCCAGCACAAAGTTGCCTTGCCTGCGCAAGGATTTCATCGTCGACGAATTCCAGTTACTCGAAGCGAGAGCCAACGGCGCCGACGCAGTTCTGTTGATTGTGGCCGCGCTGGCTCGGGAGGAATTGAAGCTGCTGACTGAGCGAGCCCGTGAGCACGGCCTTGACGTTTTGTGCGAAGTGCATGATGAAGAGGAATTGCGTCGAGCTATAGACGCCGGATGCGCGCTCATCGGCGTAAACAGTCGCGATTTGCGAACATTCAAGGTTGACCTTGAAACCGCATTTCGATTAGCTGCCTCGATTCCCAGGAACGTGCTGCGCGTAGCCGAAAGCGGAATTCGCAGCGGGGTGGATATCGCGCGCCTGCGTGCCGCTGGTTACCAGGCATTTTTGATTGGCGAGTGGTTAATGAAAGCCAACTTGCCTGGAGAAGCATTGAAAGCTCTTCTGGTCGAAGTACAACGCGAGTCTCTAGTCAAAAAATAAGCCGCCGTCAAGGCTGAGAACCGACAACGGAGAACCGGGAACTGGTTTCATGACGTGGGTAAAAATTTGCGGGATTACGAATCTCGAAGATGCGTTGACGGCAGTCGATGCCGGCGCGGATGCGTTGGGATTCGTGTTTTACGAGAAGAGCCCGCGAAACGCGGCACCAGCAACCGTGCGTGAAATAGTGCACCAAATGCCCGCGCACATCGAGAAGGTTGGAGTGTTTGTCGGCAATAATCCTAAGAATCTGCCTGAACTCGCGCATGATTTGGGCCTGACCGGAGCGCAGCTACATTTCGGCACTGAGGTCGGTTCGGTAAACGAAACGATGGTGCATGGTTCAGGGTGCTTTCCACTAGGGTTCAAGAGCTACACCTCAATGCCGGCTGAGTGGTTCATCGAATCGGAAGATTCCGCGAGTCGTTTTATCGCCAGTGCCGCGCGAGCAGCAGAGATTATGCGCTCCCACCCGGGAGGGGATAAGTTGTCGAACTTCGTTCAGACAATTTTTCTCGATTCCGGTAGCCTTCAGCAACCTGGTGGAACCGGTACAGTATTCAATTGGAAGAAAGCAGCACCAATCGTGGAACACATGCGACAAGTCGTGAGGGTCGTGGTCGCCGGCGGCCTGAACCCCTCGAACGTTACCGATGCGATCCATATCTTGAAGCCCTGGGGGGTGGATGTTTCGTCAGGTGTCGAATCGAAACCGGGGAAGAAAGATCCCGAAAAAGTCCGGGCGTTTGTTGCTGCAGTTCGTCAGGCGGAGAGGGTCGAATAGGAAATGGCAACGGCGACAGTCATGAAGAACAAAGAATCGTCAACCGTCAAAGGTCGTTTCGGCGCGTACGGCGGCCGCTACGTCCCCGAGACGCTAATGGCTGCGCTTGAAGAATTGGAGCACGAATACGACAAGGCGAAGCGGGATCGCAAGTTCCAGCATCGTCTGGATGAATTGCTGCACACCTACGCTGGTCGGCCGACTCCGTTGTTTTTCGCGCGCCGACTCACACAAAAACTTCGCGGCGCAAAGATCTATCTCAAGCGCGAAGAACTTCTCCACACCGGCGCGCACAAGATCAACAACTGTCTCGGACAGGGACTGTTGGCCGAACGCATGGGCAAGCGCCGCATCATCGCCGAAACCGGCGCGGGACAGCACGGTGTCGCGACGGCTACTGTGTGCGCGCTGCTCGGTTTCGAATGCGTTGTTTACATGGGCACCGAGGACATGCGGCGCCAGGAGCTAAATGTTTTCCGTATGCGGCTGCTCGGGGCTGAAGTACGCGGCGTGGAGTCGGGCTCGCGCACTTTGAAAGACGCCATCAACGAAGCCATGCGCGATTGGGTGACCAACGTTCGCACCACGCATTATCTTCTGGGCAGTGTGCTGGGCGCTCATCCCTATCCCACGATGGTGCGCGATTTCCACAAAATCATTGGCCGCGAGGCGCGAGCGCAGATTATCAAAGCTGAAGGCAAACTGCCGGCCGCGATTATCGCCTGTGTAGGCGGCGGCTCAAATTCGATCGGCATTTTCTATGAGTTCATCAAAGAGAAACGCGTAAAGCTGATCGGCGTCGAAGCTGGTGGACGGGGTAACAACCTCGGCGAGCACGCCGCACGTTTTCACGGCGGTTCGCCCGGTGTGTTGCAGGGAACGTTTTCCTATCTGCTGCAGGACGCGGCGGGGCAGGTTGCCAACACACATTCGGTGTCAGCCGGGCTGGACTATCCCTCGATCGGTCCTGAGCATGCCGCACTTTACGATTCGGGTCGCGCGGAGTACGTTTCAGCATCTGATGCTGAGGCTTTAGATGCTTGCACTTTGTTGGCTCAGACGGAAGGCATTATTCCTGCTCTTGAGTCGGCGCATGCCGTAGCCGAACTGATCAAGCGCGCACCCAAGATGAAGAAGTCAGACATCGTGATCGTGAACATCTCCGGACGCGGAGATAAGGATATCGGAATCTTAAGGGAAAACCTGAAGCTCGACGGCCAGGGCAATTCACCATTTTCGCCTCGCATATAGCGAGCTTCAACCGGATTTCTAAAAACTTTGCCTCTTTCCTTTCAAACTCGCCCCGCTCTCGTCGCATACGTGACTTGTGGCGATCCCGACCTGGCGACCACGCGGGATGTTGTGTTGGCTGCGATCGACGCCGGAGCCGGTGTAATTGAACTCGGTGTGCCCTTCAGTGACCCGGTAGCCGACGGTCCGGTCATACAACGCGCCAGCCAACGGGCACTCCACCACGGCACAAGGCTGGCGGATGTTTTGAAACTCGCGGCGGAAGTGCGCCAACACGCGCAATCAACCGGGCTCATCATATTTTCCTACTTGAATCCGATTCTCCGCATGGGATTGGAAAAGTTCTGCAAGATTGCACGCCACGCCGGAGTGGATGGAGCGTTGCTTACAGACTTGCCGGTAGAAGAAGCGGGCGACTATTTGCGCGAGATGCGTCGAAACGATTTGGCAACGGTGTTTCTCGCGGCACCCACCAGCACGGATGACCGTCTGAAGCGGATTGCAGAAGCGTCTAGCGGATTCGTGTACGCGGTCTCGCGGACCGGGGTCACTGGAGCCCGTCAAGAGTTGACTAAAGATGCGCAAAAACTTGTCCGCCGCCTGCGCAAATACACGAAGCTTCCCATTGCTGTTGGCTTCGGCATTTCCACCGCAGAGCAATTTGCGGCGGTAGGAGAATTCGCTGATGCGGCGGTGGTTGGCAGCGCCATTGTTGAAACCATCGAACGGAATCCCGGCAAAGAAGCCGAGTCTGTGGCAGAATTCATAAAACAGCTTTCAGCCGTCAGCTCTCAGCTTTCAGCTCAACAACGATGATTTTTTGCATTCGAGTCGCTGCGGAGCTGATATTCATCTCAAGTGAAGCTGAGAGCTGACAGCTGAGAGCCAATAGCTTCTATGGACATTTCGGATTGGCGTAAGAAAATCGACGAGCTTGACCGCAAACTGGTGGAGTTGCTGAGCCAGCGGGCGCAAGCCGCCCATGAGATCGGCAGATTGAAACGTGGGGCTGGCATGCCCATTTATGAGCCAGATCGTGAACGCGCGGTATTCGACAATGTGCGGGGAGTGAATCCGGGGCCATTGCCGGATCGCGATCTGCTCTGCATCTACGAACGCATTATGGATATCATGCGCCAGATTCAACAAGAAGAGATTGCCCCGAAGCCAGCAGCGGCCAAGGTCCCTGGCGATACAGAATTGGATGCAGAAGTAAATGATTGAGAGAACCAGCGTCTAGCTGCTAGCTTCTCGCGAAGACAAAAGCTAGAGGCCAAGAGCTGGAAGCCAAGAGCTAGAAGCCGCTTTTTATGATCGTCGCAATGCAAGAATCGGCAACCGAGGAGCAAATCCAGGGAGTGGTGGAGCACCTGATCGAGATGGGCTTCTCGGTGCATCGCTCTACCGGCGCGAGGCAAACGGTTGTAGCTGCCGTCGGGGCGCGAGTTGATTTTGATATTCGCAATCTGGAAGTCTTGTCCGGGGTCGAGCACGTTCACCGTATCAGCGCGCCTTACAAGCTGGCGGGACGAAGTTTCCGCCCGGCGGGCACCGTGGTCGAGTTTGCCAACGGATTAAAAATCGGAGGCGAACAAGTGGTCGTGATCGCGGGTCCGTGTTCTGTCGAATCTCGAGAGCAGCTTTTCACCACGGCCGAGCGAGTGGCGAAGGCGGGCGCACGCGCGCTTCGTGGAGGCGCTTTCAAGCCGCGCAGCTCTCCTTATTCGTTCCAGGGACTCGGGTTGGAGGCTCTGAAACTTTTGCGCGAGGCCGGCGATCGCTTTGGGTTGTTGGTCATCAGCGAAGTTATGGAGATTTCGCAGATCGCCATCATGCTGCCTTTTGTCGACATCTTCCAGGTCGGCGCGCGCAACATGCAGAATTTCAATTTGCTACGCGAGTTGGGCAAAGTCAAAAAGCCGGTTCTGCTCAAGCGCGGCATTGCAGCGACTTTGGAAGAGCTGCTGCTCTCCGCCGAATACATCATGGCCGGCGGAAACTACGATGTAATTCTGTGCGAGCGCGGCATCCGCACGTTCGAAACCTACACTCGCAACACGCTCGATATTTCGGCCATTCCGGTCATTCACAAGCTCTCGCACCTGCCCATGGCGTCCGACCCCTCGCACGGCACCGGAATTCGCGATAAAGTCGCTCCTATGGCGCGGGCGTCCGTGGCCGCTGGCGCTGACGTGCTGTTGATCGAGGTGCATCACGATCCGGACAAGGCGTTGTCAGATGGTGCTCAATCGCTCTATCCTGATCAATTCTCCGAGTTGATGGATCAGTTGCGGATGATTGCGCCCGCCGTCGGCCGCAGGATCGCCTGAGTAGAAACCTCGCCGCCGAGACACAGAGGCACAGAGAAGGAAAGACAAATGCTGGAACGTACTCTGGTGATGATTTTGTGTTGTGACCTTGTGCGATCTCTGTGACTCTGTGTCTCTGTGGTGAAAATCGCTGATGTCTATTCGCCAAATCACGATCATCGGTACCGGCTTGATTGGCGGGTCGCTCGCCTTAGCCCTGAAGAAACACCGATTTGGCGGACGAATCATCGGTTGCGATCGTGCCCCCGTTCTCGAGCGTGCGCGCATCAAGGCTGCCATTGACGCCGGACACACCAATCCCGCCGACGCGGTTCGCGGCAGCCAAATCGTCGTTCTTGCGACGCCGGTCAGTGGAATCATTGACCTGATTGAACGGCTCGGTCCTGCGCTGCCTCCGAAGACTCTGCTCACGGACGTTGGCAGTACCAAGGCCCTGGTCCTTGAGAAAGCTAAAATAATCTTCCGCAAGAACACGGGCGTTCGATTTCTGGCTGGGCATCCCATGGCTGGCAAGGAACAGTCTGGCGTCGAATTCGCTGACCCCGATTTGTTTCAAGGAGCTCCATGGTTCGTCACTCCAGTTTCGGGACAGAAGGTCTATGACGATTTGAGTGGCGAGTATTTGGAATGGATCGAGAAGATTGGCGCGCGCATCGCGAGCATGGATGCCGGCGAACATGACCAACTGTGCGCCTGGATCAGTCATTTGCCTCAGATGATTTCCACCGCGCTTGCTGCGTCGCTAGTCGATGAATACGGCGCAGAAGCGCCACTGCTCGAAGCCGGTGGACCCGCGTTGCGGGAGATGACGCGCATTTCGAGCAGTCCTTATTCCATGTGGCGCGACATCGCTCTAACCAACAAGACCAACATCCGCACCGCGCTTTTGAGGTTGGAGCAGCATCTGGCGCACATTCGCGAAAATCTCGATACCCGAGAACTGGCAATGGAGTTCGAGCGTGCTCACCAGTTGAAGAAAGTCGGGCCAACCAAACGGAAGCAAATGGAATGAATCATTGATTCATTGGCTCATTGCCGCAATTGTCGTTTAGAATCTTTCTCTCATGAACAAGGTCGTTGCCAATGCCGACGAGGCCGTGCGCGATATTTCCGACGGGGCTACGCTCATGGTTGGCGGCTTTGGGCTTTGCGGCATTCCGGAGAACTTGATCCGCGCCTTGGTCCGAAAAGGCGTGAAGAATCTGACCACGATCAGCAATAACGTAGGTGTCGACGGCTTTGGCATGGGCCTCTTGCTCGCCGCGGGACAGATTCGCAAACATATCGGAACCTACGTTGGCGAAAATAAGCTGTTGGAGCGGATGGTTCTGGAAGGCAAGGTCCAATTGGACCTTGTCCCGCAGGGAACATTTTCTGAGCGCATGCGCGCGGCTGGCGCCGGCATCCCCGCCTTCTTCACACCCACCGGCGTGGGCACGATCGTCGCTGAAAACAAGGAGACACGCGAGTTCGATGGCCGCATGTACGTCATGGAACACGCGCTGAAAGCGGACTTTGCACTGGTGAAAGCCTGGAAGGGCGACCGATGGGGCAATCTCATCTATCGAAAAACGGCGCGCAACTTCAATCCAATGATGGCAACCGCAGCCAAGGTAACGATCGCGGAAGTTGAGCATCTGGTCGAGGTAGGCGAGTTGGAACCCGATTTGATTCACACTCCTAGTGTCTATGTGAATCGCATCTTCCAGGGCGAGCTCTACGAGAAGCGAATCGAGAAGCGAACGACAAGGAAGGCAAGTTAGATCAAGTGGGGACAGCCGCCCCCGGCTGTCCAGGCTGAGAAAACCTCGGCAAGGAGAGAGCGACATGTCAGCCGCGATCGATAACTTGTTAAGTACTCAGGCCACCGGTGGGAACGACTATCTATTTACGTGGAAACCGGAGCGTTGGCCTATCGAAGAGCTTCGCAAGAGGGTGAATGAATTCGCATCAGGGGGTACTACTGAGGAGCCTTGGAGTTGCCAAGCGTACAGGCAAATCAAAATCGGAGATCGGGCGTATCTGCTCAAACAAGGAAGGCCGATTGGCATCTTTGGAAGAGGAACCGTTGTTGCTCCACCCGAGCGCAAACAGAAGGTGGTCCCGGGTGAGAGCCAATGGGAGGTTCGGATCGGTTTCACTGTGTCTCGAGGCGATGTACTATGGGACCCCGGCGATTCGGAGGACCATTTTCTTGTCGATGAGAGACAGTTGCTCACCGTGCCAGCACCGAAAAACCGATGGCAAACTCGATCCGCTGGGATCAGATTAGAGGCCGACGCGGCCCGTGAGATCGACGACATAATCAGAATTTCCGTCTCGATAGGTCGCGGTCGAAGCACTCCCGTCGATGAAGCCGTTCAGGAAATTGCGCGCTTGAAAAGACAAGTCGAACAGGCAACGCGGCCAGACCAGCAGACATTCCGGGAAAAAATACGAAAAAGTTATAGGGATAAGTGTGCCGTCACTGCGTGTGCGACGCCGACCGCGTTCGAGGCCGCCCACATTAGCACACGGAAAGGGTCCGACGATAATAGCACCGCAAATGGGATTCTCCTCCGGTCAGACATCCACGCGCTATTTGACAGCTTTCTCATTACACTGAGTGAGGACGGCGCGGCGGTAGAGGTGAGTTCCGAGCTAAGCGATCCGACCTACGGCTTCCTGCGAACGGCCGTAGTCACCCGGCCTGATAACGGGCCTCCATCGAAGGAAAATATCCGACAACACCGCAGACGGTTCTCTGAGAGGCAAAGACTACGCTCCGGTATTCGCGGCGGCCGGCCTTAGGCTCGAAATCTATGTCTGTTTCTTCCAAACCGCTGAAAGATGTCGACAAGCGCGAACGCATCGTCAAGCGCATCGCTCAAGAACTGCGAGATGGTTTCTACGTTAATCTCGGCATCGGGATGCCGACGCTCGTGGCCAACTACGTTCCCCCCGGCATCGATGTCATCCTGCAAAGTGAAAATGGCATGTTGGGCATCGGCCCTTATCCGGTCGAGGGTCAGGAGGATTCCGACCTCATCAATGCCGGCAAAGAGACTGTCAGCGAAATGGCGGGCACAGCTTATTTTTCAAGCGCCGATTCCTTCGCCATGATTCGCGGCGGCCATATTGACTTGAGTGTTCTTGGCGCCATGGAAGTCGATGAGGAAGGCAACCTGGCCAATTGGATGATCCCCGGAAAAATGGTGAAAGGCATGGGCGGCGCAATGGATCTCGTGGCAGGAGCGCGCCGCGTAATCATTGCCATGGAGCACACCACCAAAGATCTTCAAGCGAAAATATTGAAGAAGTGCACACTCCCGCTTACTGGATTGAGAGTCGTGAATACGATTGTGACAGAGATGGCGGTCATTCAGGTGACGCCTTCGGGCCTGTTGTTGGAAGAAGTCGCACCCGGCATTAGTGCAAACGACGTCCAGCGCGTCACCGAACCCACCTTGATGATTAGTCCTGATCTAAAAACGATGGCAAGCTGAACTGCTCTTGCGGATCTATTGTGCCCCGGCAGAGCTTTTCACTCGCGCCGCCTCGAACTCATCACCCTTTTGCCAGCCAATCAGTTTGGTTTGCGACGCGGCTTCCCATCCCAGCACAAATCCAAATCGAGCCATCGCCGCATCGCCCGTGAAATCCATGCTCGGACGATATTCGTCGCTGGGCTGATGGTAATGCTTCGAGGTGTACTCTTCGGCTTGCTGCACCCCCCAAGCAGCGTCGTGTCCTTTATATTTTGTGCCTTCATTGATCGAGAACGATGGAATACCCACGCGCGCCAGACTGAAATGATCGGAGCGATAGTAGTGCCCGGCCTCGGGACGTGAGTCGGGACGAATGGTCAGGCGAAATGTTTTCGCCATGGCCTCAACCTCGGGATAGAACGTGGTGCGCTCCGCTCCCGACACTTCCACTTCTTCGGGCGCGCCGAGAGGCGGCACATCGTCATAGTTCAGATCGAGACTGATCTTGCCTGCCGGAAATGGCGGGTGCTTGCCCAGATACTCAGAACCCAACAAACCCTGCTCCTCCGCGGTTACGGACGCAAACAGAATCGATCGGCGCGGCCGCTGCGCTGCCTCGGCGTACGTGCGCGCCAGCTCCAACAAAATGCCGCAACCAGTCGCATTGTCGTTGGCGCCGTTGTAAATGTTGTCGCCCGGCAGATCCGGACGAATGCCAAGGTGATCGTAGTGAGCCGTATACATCACGGCCTCGCTCTTCAGCTTGGAATCGGACCCGGGCAGCATTGCCAAAACGTTGTTCGATTCGAAGGGACGAATCTTGCTTACCATGTGGGCTTTCAATTTGACTGGCAGCGTCACCGGATGAAAATCGCGGGAGCGCGCATCTGCCATCATCTTGTCGAGATCCATGCCGGCGGAAGCTGTCATTTGTTTCGCAACTTCGAACTGGACCCAGGCCGCGACCTTCAATTTCGGCGAGCCGTCGAGCTTCAGGTACGCCTTTTCTCCCGAGTTCGAGTTCCGCACGACTTCCCAGGGATAGCTCGCCATCTCGGTCTGATGAATGAGAATCGCGCCCACGGCTCCCTTCCGCGCCGCTTCTTCATACTTGTACGTCCAGCGTCCGTAATAGGTAAGAGCTTTTCCTTTGAAAAAATTCACATCGTCGGAGGGCGGCTCGTTCACCAGCATGAGCAGAACTTTGCCGCGCACATCCGTGCCCTTGTAGTCGTCCCATTGATATTCGGGAGCGTCAATTCCGTAGCCCACATACACGATGTCGGCGTTTACGTCAGAATGCGGCTCTTGCGTCTGGTCGTACGCAACATACTGTTCAAGCGGCTTCAGATCTGTAGTTCCTTTCGATGAGACCACGGAAAACGTAGTTTCCGGGGCAGGCGTAATGCCCACCAATGGAACCTTCTGCATGTAGGTGCCGTGGTCGCCGGCCGGCTTTAGACCGTAGAGAGCAAATTCAGTCGCAATATATTCTGCCGCGATGTCACCGCCGCGCTGGCCCGTGCCGCGGCCTTCAAGCAAGTCGTGCGAAAGAAAGCGGACGTGCGCCCGAATGCGTTCCGGATCGATCTTCTGCATGGCGGCAAATGCAGCCCCGGGTAGGCGCACGGAATCGGTCGTTGTACGGTTGTGCTTGTGCGAGGACTGTGTCACGGAAAAAGTTGAGAACGTAAAAACTGAGAAGAACACAATGATGCCAGTACGCATCCTTCAGAGGCTCCAGAAAAGTAAGTTGTGGATAAGGACCTTATTGTACGGGAAATCGGCAGAACCGCCTTGTTACTAGTGGACTGACCTTTTGGGTTCTGCCTTAGTAGCGCCGCCATCCACGGCGGCTGTCGTGAGGGCGTCCCGCTCCCACAGCGAAGGCAAGCTCTCCGCTCGACAGCCGGCAAGATGCCGGCGCTACAAAAAGATTCTTTCGGTCAGGTAGCTCATGCCCGCGACCGCGGGCTAGTTTTTCGAGCTTCAACCAGCGCGAAAATCAGGAATCTGCTCGTTGCCGCGGAACACCGGTTTTGGTCCATCGCCGTTGAGTTGTGCGGCCTTGCGGTTGATTTCTTCGATCGCGTTCCGCTCCCATCCTACGCTGGAGATTTCGATCTCACCATCCTGTCCGATCCAGAAAATGGTCGGCACGTTGGTCAAGCCATAGGCGTTCGAGACTGGATAGGTGTTCGTGTCATCCAGCAGCACGGGAAAAGTCAGGCCGTATTCCTTGATAAACGCGGCCGTGTCTTTTTTTTCGTTCTGCGATACGCCGACAATGGTCACATTTTTCCCGCCATGAGCTTTGTAAATCCGCTCAAGGAACGGGAAAGTGTATTGGCACACCGGGCACGAGACTTTGAAGAAAGCCGCGATGACCGGGCCGCGCGTAAGCGCCTCGCGCAAAGAGAACTGCTTGCCATCCATCGTTTGCAGCTTGAAATCCGGCGCGGACGTTCCCGCGCTAAGAGCAGCCATATTGTTTCCTCCGAAGATTTTTCGAAGCCACCTCACGGTTCCTTCCATTTTAACGTGGATTTGCAACTGCCCAGCCGCAAGACCACGCGCACTCCTTATTCCAGCCACTGCGGATTGTGGAATGTTCCGTCAAAGTTATGGGCCGTTTTGTAGAGCTCATACTCGCCACTCTGCGCAGCCTTTTCCGTTTTCGCCAGAAGAGCATTCACCTGTTCCTTGCTCAGAGAGCGGAAACTACGAGCGACCTTCAGCGCCTGTTGCAGAATCGGAAGCGAATCGCAGCCGGTGATGACGACGCTGGTCGGCAGGTTCAGCGCGTACTGCAGGCACTCCACCGGTTCAGCCGTTTTGCTCTTAAGGATCAGGCTGTCGCCCATGGGCTTCATGCCGAGCACGCCGATGTTGTGTTTCACCAGCACCGGCAGAACTTTTTTCTCGAAACTGTCGTAATGCGCATCCATCAGGTTCAGCGGCATCTGTACGGTATTCAACGTGAATTTGTGCGCAAATGCAGTGTCCAGCATCTTGAGATGGATTTCCGGACTCTTGTGCCCCGTAAATCCAATGTAGCGAACTTTGCCCTTTTCCTTGGCTTCGACCACCGCCTCCATCCCGCCATTCACCGCAAAAATTCGCTCCGGATCAGTATCGCGGATCACCTCGTGGAACTGGAGAAGGTCAATGTGATCTGTCTGCAGTCGCCGCAGAGATTCATCGATCTGCCGGGCTGATCCTTGTTTGGTTCGGCCATCGATTTTGGTCATCAGGAACGCTTTCTGCCGGTAGCCGTCGCGCAGGGCCTTCCCCATGCGGATTTCGCTCTCGCCGCCGTTATAGTCCCAGCAGTTGTCGAGAAAATTCATGCCTTCGTCAAGAGCGGTCCGAATGATCCGAATGCTTTCGTGCGGATCGCTCTGCATGCCGATGTGAAATCCGCCAAGGCCGATGCAGGAAACGTTCTCGCCGGTATTTCCGAGTGTGCGGTAGGGAACGCCGTTCTTGATTTCAGTCGACCACCCGTTTTGCAACAGACTTCCGGCCACCACCGTGCCAACAGTAGCCCCGAGAAAGCGGCGTCGCGTAAGCTCGGCGTTCATCTTTTCGCTGACTGCGGGCATGGATCTTCCCATAAGAGTCTCCGTTCTCGGCCAGGGGCCACAAAACAATTAGATGATCTTAGCCGCGCGCAGGATTTTTCGCGCCAGACCGGTTAACGGCAAAGCAGTGACGCGGGACTTCCGCACCCAGCGTCCGTTTAGATCCTGAGGAGCGTGGCCGCGCAGCACATGCACGACATAGTCGGTCACGGTGATGGAGTGCCTCACCGTGAGCCACGCCGCCTTTGTTTCGTCCGCACCGAGAGCCTCCGGCAACTCCCACATGCCGGGCATCAGAGCCGCAGCCTTCGCGCGCTGAACCAGAAAAACTGATCCCTTCCGGCGAGCCAGCGTGTAATGGATTACTCGCTTGGTCTGGCGAGGTACCTTCCTTGGCCTCTGCAGTTCTCCGCGGGTCGCGCACAGATCAGACACTGGGCACAACAGGCACTGGGGCTGCCGAGGCAAACATACGGTCGCACCCAATTCCATCATGGCCTGGTTGAAATCGCCCGGACGCTGGCGACTGAGCAGGCTCCCCGCTGCTCGCCACAACTCTTCGCCTGCAAGATTCTTTCCTTGGACACGCTGCAAAACGCGCTCCACGTTTCCATCGACCACAGCCACTGGTTGGCCGAAAGAGATGCTGGCAATCGCTGCCGCCGTATAGCGGCCAATCCCAGGCAGAGTGCGTAAACTTTCTGCGCTCCCCGGATACGCTCCTCTATGCTCTTTCACAATCATCTTCGCCGCCGCATGCAACATGCGAGCGCGACGGTAGTATCCCAGCCCGCTCCAGGCCGCCAGCACCGAGGCTTCTCTCGCGGAAGCCAGCTTTTCGACGCTGGGGAAGCGCCGCAAGAATCTTTCATAGTGATTCATAACAGCAACTACCCGCGTTTGCTGCAGCATGATTTCGGAAAGCCAGACACGATACGGATCGTGATCCTGCCGCCAGGGCAAGTCACGTTTATGCTGGTCAAACCAGTTGAGCAGGCGTTGCTGAAAGCGTCGCCCGTCCGCCGAATTCTCGTTTTTCCTGACTTCTTCTAAGGTCATTTATGGAGACCGTACAACCTCCGGGGTTCCTAACCTCACAAACTTGAGAGACTATCTCGAAGGACGACTTCGCATGGCGCGATTTTACCGCAACTTCTCTACACGGTCGGAAGCGCTTGCTCGCACCTTTTTCCGCTTATGCGGGAGTATGACCGAGGATGCCTCCCTGTTGACCTACGCTGCCGGGCAGGGAATAATGGCTGAGCCTGGTGTCCGCAATCTACGAGTGCCGGTTTACGCGCTCACGAAATCGAAGGACCTCCATGAACGACTTCAACCGCAAGGTGGAAGAAGCATCCGCGCGCATCAACAAGTCCGTGGCCGAGGTCGCCGCCACGGTGGAGAAAGAAACGGCGGAATTGATTGCTCATCTGAACGACGAAGTAGTGCCGGTGGTCCGCCAGCATTCCACCAGGGCGTTGCGAATTGCGGCGGAGAAATTGGCGAACCTCGCCGACTACATGGAGAATCAGCCTCCCCGCAAATGAGCCTATGTTGTGGGCGCGGGTGCCCGCGCCGTGATGGCGACAATCCGAACAATCCCCTTGCGATAGCTATTTTTGTTTTTCTTCTGGCTTTTCTGGCGACCGGCTGCGGTGGACACAAAAATGCCCAGGTCAATGTTCCGCCCCCACCGCCCATCACCGCGCCGGAATCGCAGACCAGTTCCGCGAATGCTGAACCCGCAGCCAAAATAAATGCACCACCACCATCAGAAGCAGACGCGTTCCGCATCCCCGCGAATGCGAAACCAATTTTCGTGGAAACTGGCCTTGCCAGTTGGTATGGAGGCCCGTATAACAAGCGCCGCGGTTCGAACGGCGAGATCTACGACATGCACGCCATGACTGCTGCTCATCGCACCCTTCCCTTGGGATCGATTGTGCGCGTCACCAATGTCAAGACGGGGCGCTCGGCACTGGTGCGAATCACCGATCGCGGACCGTTCGTGGAAGGCCGCATCCTGGATCTTTCGCAGGCCGCGGCCAAGAAAGTGGACGTCTGGCAGGTGGGCGTCGCCATGGTCCGCATCGAAGTGATGCGGGCGCCGTCTTCCCTGGAAACGGGGGGCAGATGGGCGGTACAGATCGGCGCTTTCGAGAAAGAACATTCCGCCAATAAGTTAGCCGACCATCTATCCCACCGTTATCAGACTGCGAAGGTGCAATGTTTCAGCAGTCCGATTGGCGACTGGTGGGTCCGAGTTCGCGTGCAGGATGACGATCGTAAACTTGCCGAAGAGGTTGTGCGCAAAACTCAGACTCCGCAAGGCGCCATCTTTCTAGTCAGGCTCGACTGAGCACCAAGAACCGCACTGCAAGAACGCTCTCCGATCAGATATAGTAGCTCTGCGCCTTCCCCGTCCCGGCGACACCCGTGCTAGCGCGCGGCGTGTCTCCTATTCCGATCTATGGACGGTGTCATGAACGACTGTCTGTTCTGCCGCATCATTCGTGGGGAAATTCCCTCCAAGAAAGTGTACGAAGACGAGCACACCTACGCGTTTGACGATATCAATCCGCAAGCTCCCACACACGTGTTAGTCGTTCCCAAGAAGCATGTGCGCGGTCTGAAGGAAGCTGCGGCCGAAGATGCCGAATTGATCGGCCGCTGTCAGCTTGTCGCAGCGAATATCGCGCGCCAGCGCAGCATCGAGGATGGCTACCGCACCGTGCTCAACGTCGGCCCTCGTGCCGGGCAGTCGGTCTTCCATTTGCACGTGCACCTGCTGGGTGGGCGAAGCTTGCAGTGGCCTCCGGGATAGAAGTGGCTCTGGGAGCCTGTCGCGGTGAGTTCGTTAACGTTCCACGGAATCCCTCAGGGGCTAAAGCCCGCGTCATTATTAGCTCCGGGCGGCGCGGTTGAAGCCGTGCCCTTCCTCAAAGCAAATACACCGATAGCCCGCTCTAGCAGTGATTGTTCGGCGACAGGCCGCTGGGGAAATGCTTCTCTCAGTTTGTTGTCCCTTACTCGGCGGCGGCTCCGTCTTCCGGGGCGCCGTGGCGGCGCAGCAATTGCGGCAGGTTCTGCGAGAAGGCTGAGCGCGGCAGCACCATGTCGCATCCGACCTCGTGGGCCTTCTGTTTCAAGTCGCCCTGCACATGCGATAGAAAGCCGATAATCGAAGTCTTCTTCAGCTTGCTCTTGAGTTTTGGAATCAGAGTCAGCGGCTTGGCGTTGGTGTTATTCATGTCGAAGATAACCAGCGAAGGCTTTTCTTCACCGTTCAGCTTAATCCGCTCCAGCATGTCTTTTTCGTTCTTGACGAATTCGACTTTGACATTGAGCTTGCGCGCCGTCTCCTGAATCTTCGCTTGGAAAAACAGATCATCCACGAAGGCGAAGATGCGCGAGTTGGCATCGTCGTTGGGCGGGAGCGGCTCGGGTTCCACGGGAGTATAGGACGGAGCGAAACCGGGACGTCCACCGCGTCCGCGCCCTCCTTTGTCTCCGTTGAGCGCGCCGCGATAACTGTGATCCATGGGAGCGCTGTAGATGCCGCTGATTTGCTGGCGATCACGACCGCCGGGCTGTCCCGCGCGATTCGAGGGGCGGCGCCCTCGCCGCCGTCTGCGTTGCCCTCCGCCTCCGGAGGGATTTCCTGGTCCAACATTCATATTGTGTCTCTTTGTGTAGTTCAGCGTTTCAGTCCCCGCAGCGGGGACTCGGTCCTGGTGCCTGGGTACTACCGCTCTCCGGGTGCTGCCTCGCCTCGCACACAAGCACCGAGCGTGCGTGGAAACCCAATGCGGTTGGAGTTCATCCTTGAATGATCTTTGTCCGTCTAGGCGCCTGGAGCTAATGGGCGCGGGAGGCCAGCTAGGGAGCATGGCCGCTTGGGAACACTCTGATGGTATCTCTCGCGGCGGATAGAGCGCAAGTCCTAACTAACGGGAATTTTGCACAGAAGTAACTGGATTGCTTCGCCGGGGGGTTTGAATACCGATTTCGGCTTGCGGGGTGAAGCCCGGATTTTTCGCGGTTCGATCGGCAAGGCGGAAAGAGGCTGCGGAAATGCCATTATCAAGTTCGAGTCGCCTCAGCGGGCTAAAACCCTCGACCGTTATTGGCAATTTCGGCACGAGTAAACTCGTGCCCTTCCCGAATTCGATACCGTCAGGGAAAGTTTCTCCGTAGGCTCTGAAGCGGCGTGCGCCCTTCACCGCATCGCTCGCGTCTCCCCAGACGGGGGCGTCGCGGGCAACGTGAGCTTGGAGCTAGGTTCCGCCACTCACCTCACGGGCCCATTGCATGGCTTGCCAGTAGCACTCAGCGACCTCGCTCTCGGTGAGACGAAGCTGACTGGTCAAGTCAGCTGCGGTTTTCCACTCTCCGGATTCTTGCGCCAGCATGAGCTGATAAAAGACGCGCAGGCGGCTGGCTCCGCCCAACAGCACAGCTTTCGTTTCGTGATCGATGGGAATGTGGTCGAGCACTTGGGACATGGGTATCTCGAGAATGGCATCCATCAATGAGAGCAATCCCATCAAGAATAGATCGGAGTCCCCGTGCGGGATCTTCGGCGAGAGCAGTTCGCAGAAGCGGGCGCGGACCATGGCGGAAAGAACCAATTCGCTGGTCTTGCCTTGGCCTGCGCCAAGGGTTGCCACTAAACGGATCCAGCGGCGGACTTCCCGTTCTCCCAGAATCGCCAGGGCATGCCGGACGGAGTGAATTTCGTTGGCGAACCCGAAGGCGGCGGAGTTCAAATAGCGCAGCAAACGATAGCAGAGCGCAGCCTCGCTCTTGACCAGATTCTCGATCTCGCGCGCGTCCAACTCGGGCTGCGAAACCGCTTTCAGCATGCGCAGATAGTTGATCCGGTTGGCGGGGATTTCGTGCGCTGTGAGTATCTCCGGCCGGCGGAAAAAGTATCCCTGGAAATACAGGAAACCCGCTTTCTTGGCGACCAGAAACTCCTCGCGCGTTTCCACCTTCTCGGCCAGCATGCGGCAGCGCCAGGGCCCGTAACGTTTGACCATAACCGCAGCCTCAGGGGCCGAGGTCTCTCGGAGGTCCACTTTGATGATGTCGGCGAGGTCGGTGAGAGCCTCGCGCGGGTCATTCACTGCAAAATCGTCCAGGGCGATTGCGTATCCGGCTTCTTTCAGGCGGCGGCAGGCGGCCACGACCAAATCATCGGCCGGCACGCTCTCCAGAATTTCGGCTACAGCCTGTTCCGAAGGCAGCAGAGTGATGTAATCCTTAAGCAGGATGTCGCGGGTGCAGTTGACGAAGGCGCGACGTCCGTCGCAGAGAACGTCAAGGCCCAGCAACATGGCGGTGTTCAAGGTGCTGCGCGAAGCGACGTCTGGATCCGCGTGACGGAAGAAATCCTCCACGCCATCGCGAAACAGGAGTTCGTAGCCGAAAACCTTTTCGTCGACCGTGAGAATCGGCTGGCGAGCGACAAACTGGGTTCCAGGCTTGAGCGCCGGCTTGCCTTGGCCGGGGTTGAGAGCAGAAGTAGGGGCAGTCACTCTTTACCCATCGGCACAACCAAGAAAGAGATTAGAGGGGGAACGTGGTGAACCAAGGAGGCGATTCGAGCGGTTGCGGAAAACTTGTGGGGGGTCCCGGAGCCTTGAAGGGGCGCGGCTACAGCCGCGCCGCCTGTTGGTTCAAATATTACGGCACAGCCGCGAAGCCGTTTCGGAAAAACACTCGGGCGCTGAGGTTTGAAAGGCCAAGGTTTTCCATGCCGTGCCGCCGTACTCCTAAACCGATGGACGGCGCGGCTCAAGCCGTGCCCCTTCAAGGCTCAAGGGTGTTGATTTTCGAATCTTTGGAGTTGTCATCTTCATTCCTCAACCCATTCGACGCCGCAGGTGTAGCACTTCCAGTTGTTCTTACGTACGGGAATGGGAAACGATAAGAGCAGCCATAGCCCGTAAGTCCAGAAGCGATTGAGTTTTTCGAATCCAATGTCGAGCGAATAACAACGAGGGCAGCGTGGCTGCTCGTACGACTCGCCAACATCTTCTTCGTCGAATTGCAGCGGGATCGGTTCGTCCAGAATGGCGCGAGCCGCCTCCGCATCTTGCTTATGGACCTGCAGGCGTATGCCGCCGATGGCGTTCGAGAGCAGCCAGTCCATGCGAACCAGGTTGCCATCAGCCAGGGCGCAGGCAATTCCCGCCGACTCCAGTTTTCCCTTGGCCAGCAGGGCCTCGGGAACATCGCGGAAATGTTGCAGTGTGACGAGCTCGGTCGACACTTTCGACTAGCACCCAATCGCAAACAACGCTCGCGCTATTCTATTGCACCGTAAGCGTAACCGTCGCGGTATGCGTAAGAGCCGATGTGCCTCCCGTGGTGGCGCTTACGGTTACCGTGCTGGTCCCGGCGGGAGTTCCCGGATTACTGGGTTGACCGCTGCTTCCGCCGCAAGCCGGCATCCATAAAGTAGAGAGCGCCAGGACTAGCAGAAGGCTCAGCAAACGCACACGGTGCCATCCGCGTTTGCGATTTTCCGTCGAGATTAGCAGTCCGAAAAATCCTGGTAAGAGCAGAGCATAGAAGGTACCACGGTGGCGCCCGAAGGGATCTTTGTCCAATCTTGACGAGGCTGCCGTGGTCGAGATGGTCAGCGTCCCGCCGGTCGCTGCGGTCGGGAACGTGCAAGTGGCTTCCGGAGGCAGCCCGGTGCAACTGTAGGTTAAGGTCTGGCTGAAGCCGCCGAGTGGTGTGATGGTCAGCGTCGTCGTCCCACTCCCCCCGGGGGCAGCCACAGTAACGGTGGGGGGACTGGCAGCGATTTTGAAATCTTGAACGTTATAAGGAAGAGCCGATGAGGTCGACCCAGAGAAGTTCGTGTCTCCGCCATAGGTCGCGGTGATGGAGTACGATGCCCCCGCCAGCGTGGTGCTCGCCAACGTGGCTACGCCTGAGCTGTTCAATGTTGCCGTACCCAGCTTGCCAAGGGTTGGGTCGGAAAAGGTCACGGTTCCGGTGGGTGTTTTCGTGCTAGCGGACGATGGCTTGACTGTGGCGGTGAAAGTCACACTGGTTCCCACATTTACGGGCGACGCGGGCGAGGCAGTTAGCGTGGTAGTGGTGGCGACGAGACTCGACGAGCTCCAGTTGTTAAGCAAGTTTGCTACATTGATCGAGCCGAGCCCGGTCGCTTCGTCGTAGCCGGCAGTGACCAGGTATCCGCTGAGACCACCGGTGAGCCCTGTAGGGCCCGCCGTGCTGTTGTTGCACATACTCGGCGTCGTGACTACGCAGCCGGTAACTCCGCTGGAGGCCACCGTGACATCGTTAAACACAGCGTTCGTCGGCGTGGCGGCGAGAGTATAAAGGTTGGGATTGAGCAAGCCCTGGGCAGAGCCTTCCTTTTGATTGAGAAGAGCGGTGATGCCGGCCATGTCCGGCGCGGCGGCGGAAGTACCAGAGAAAACTTCGAACCCAAAACTGCCGTTGTTCACTACGCAGGATCCCCCGCCGGCGGCGAGACAGCCGAAATAGCCGTCGTGATCGGAGGCGCTAAAAGCAACATCAGGGGTGTATCGGCCACTTCGTGCAGCGGGAACACCCGTACCCGTCTGGTATGAGGGCGTGGCGATGAAGGAACTCACGCCGCCGCCAGTCCCAGCAACTTGCGGCTGGCCGTTTCCGTTCAATGGTTCATTCCATGCGCCCTCGGGAATGTAGCCCAAGGCCGATTCGAAGCCGTTGCCGTTGGTCGAACTCCAATACTGGCTCGGGTTGGCTGCATCAGCGAACTCGGTGCCGCCCACGCACGTGGCGTAGCTTGAGGCGCAGATAGAATTCGGGCTGAGGCTTTGAGTTGGAGGCGGCGTGGTGAAAGCCGTATCGCAGCCGGCCGCAGCCGAATCTCCGGATGATACGAATACCGAGATGCCTTCCCCGGCGGCCTCCGTGAACAGGCTGTCCCAGAACTGGACGCCAGGTGCCCCAGCGCTGGCTTCGCAGTTCCCAAAACTAATGCTCATAATGTGCGCTGGAACCGGATTTGTATCGACAGCATATGCGACGGCGATCTGGATGCCATCCTGAGTGGAGGTGTCGCCGCTGATCACGAGATCGAGCGTCGCGCCTTGCGCGACGCTGCCGGAGCGGGTGACGTCGAGAGTTGCCTCGCTCTGATCCCCAGAAGCGCTCCCGCTGCAAGCGGCGGGGCCAGGGTCGACCCCGAGCGGCGGGACAATGACAGTGGGCACGTTCGCCGTCACTGCAGCCTGGGTAGCGAAGTTCGTGATATCTGCAGTACAGACGCGCGACCGGCCGACAATGGCGATGGTCTGGCCCGCCCCGTTGATCCCCCCGGTCACTCCATTGAGATTGTAGATAGTAGCGAAATCTGCCGGAAAGATAATGTTGCTGCAGGTGCTGCCGCTGCAAAAGGTAGCGTCCGGAATCGTTCGCCAATTCGATCCCACATTATGCGAAGGTGCCTGCACGGTTTCAGATTCGTGTTGGGGATAGAGCTTGACCGTAAACAAACCGCTGACGGATTTAATCACAGCCGCCAGCGCCGCCGGTATTTGCGGCTCGGTATTAATAGAGATGCGCTTTTCGCCGTTGACTGTGAAGTAGTGCAGCTCCGCCCCGAAGGCATTGCCGACCGCGGAGGCTGGACCGCTGAATGTGATTCTCTGACGGCTATTGGAGACGGCGTCGACAGTGAGATTCTGCGACTGCAGCCAGACTGTAACCGCTTGGAGGTCGTGCGAGGAGACGCCGAAGCGTTTGCCGATCTGTACCGGCGTCAGCCAATGGTGATAGTCAGGTGATGCCGGGTCCTGCTGGTCCTTCAGAAATTGCGTATACGCCTGTTCAACTTGTGGCGGTCGGGCGAGGACCACCGTGAGTCTTTCCATTGGAAGATCGGCGGGAACCGCGCCAGCGTCGTTCTGAAGGCTTGCCCAAGCCGGGTGATGACCCGTCAATGGAACACGATTTGCCGGGTCGACCTGCGTTCGCACCAGATCTGTGGTCTGCGCAGGAGCCACGCCCACGATGGTCAACAGAAGCACGCACAGCGTGCAAAAAAGAGAAGCTGCGCGGCAAGCGGCGGCATTGCGATTCGGCATTACGGGGCGCATCGAGTCCTCCAGTGTCTTCTACGTACTTGTGTTGCGACAGGGATCGGCCTACCAACTTCGAGGGAAGGTGCAACGGATGGGTCCGATTATGCGAGAGCGGAAGATGAAGGTCAACATAATTATTCGGATCCCCGGTTACGCTCGCGCAACGTCCCGAAGTTAGGATCGGTTCGCATTCCTTCCCGATTGCGGCTTAGAAAATATCTCCGCATACCTACGTGATCTGGATGGTGCCTCTCTCAACCCTTAGGTTGGGGTCATGGGACGCAGAACAGCTCGCCTTCTTCTCGGTCAGATCTTAATCTCCATCTGTGTCGCAATCGCAAACCGGGCAGAGGCCCAAGTTTTACCCCAGGCTCCAGCTGAACGCCGCTTCTGGGACCGAACCAACAGAATTCTTTTTGCCAGTCACGCCGCATTGGAAGCGCTGGACTTTGGCATTACACATCACAACTTGAGCGATGGTGGAAGGGAACTGGATCCGATGGCAAAAGCGCTGTGCGAGAGCGGAACCGCCGGCCAGTTGATTTTCTTTGGCGGACGGATGGCCGGAGTGGTTGCGATCGGCTATGTGTTGCACAAAACCGGACACTACAAACTAGAACGCGCGTTTCCGCTTTATGCCAGCGGAGATTCTGCCTACGGAGTGGGTTACAGTTTCGCGCATCGCTAGAAAGCCTGCGGAAAAACTTGTCGAGGACATGAAAAGCTCGCCTGAGTCACTAAAGGGCACACTTTTCAGCGACCTATGGGGCCCGACTGAAGTCGGGCCCTTCCCAAAACCAGGGTGTGGACGGCAGGTCCCTCCACCACGCTTTGCTTCGGTCGTGATGACAGAGTTGTGGGAAGGCGGCAGATTTATCTCGCCCGCGCCAGCACCAGGGTCACATCATCGGGTTGCTCGTTGGGGCCAATCCAGTCGTCCACGGCGGCGGTTACGATTTCGCTGATCCGCGTAAGCGGCAAATCGCGATTCTCGCGCAGCAAGTCGATCAGGCGCGCTTCGCCAAACTCGCCAAAATCATTTTCCGGCTCGGTTACACCGTCGGTGTAACCCACAAAAATTTCGCCCCGGCGAAGCTCGACCGAAGCCTCGCTGTAGCTGATGTGATCGAACAGGCCGACCACGGTTCCTCCGCACTCCAGGCGGCGAATGGAACCATCCTCGCTCATGATGATAGGCGGCAGGTGGCCTCCATTGCTATAGGTCAGCTTGCGCTCTACACCGTTGTAGATCCCGAGAAACAGTGTCGCGTACTTCTCAGCCGGCGTGCTTTCATAAAGTTGGTGATTTAGCAAGGAAAGCAAAGCCGCGGGAGACACGTCGACCCCGCGGAATCCCGAAGCGAGTATTACGTCGGGCCCGCCCGCCGCGCCGACGGCCGCGGGTTCGCGCAACACCGGAACATCCTGCATACTGAGGGCGCGCACCGCAGCGTGGATGGTTGCCATCAGCAGAGCGGCCGAAATTCCTTTGCCGCTGACGTCGCCCACGGCCAGAATCAGGCGATCCGAGTCCATTGCCAGGAAGTCGTAATAATCGCCACTAACCGTCCGCGCGGGACGGAAAAATCCGTGTACTTCGAGCGTCGCGAGCTGAACGCTCTCCTGCGGAAACAACTGCGCCTGAACTTCCTGGGCGATGACGAGCTCGTTCTCCAGCCGCTGCTTGTCTTTCTGCTCCTCGATCAATTTTTCGAGGGAGGCGGTCATGGAGTTGAACGAATTCGCCAGCGTAGCGACCTGATCATTGGATTTCACCGGAATGCGATGGCTGAAGTCGCCGCGATTGACGTGCTGGGTGCCTTCGTAGAGTTGCGCCACCGCGCCAGTCACCGTGCGCGTCAGCAACGAGGCAGTGATGAGCGCGACGATCTCGATAAGGCCAAAGACGATGGCCACGAAGAGCAGCACAAATTCCACAGTGGGAGCGAAATCTCCCAGCGCGCCAAACAGCCGCTCATACAATTTGGACACGCGGGTTTGCACAATGATGGCGGCGGGACTGGAGGTGTCTCCGGTATCCCAGTTCACTACGAGTACCGTGGTAGGGAAGGTGACTTGATGGTCTACACCCGCTGCTGGCGGAGGGACTGTTCCGGCGATGTAAGTTGGCGGACGTCCCTGGCCGACATCGAGCACATATTCTCCCTGGGGTTTGGTTACGCCGATCGTGTTCTGGGAAGTCCCACTGCCGACGCGCAGACCGGGCTTAGCTTGCGATTGGTCAACCTTCTGGAGAGTGAGGCCGGTGGCATAAAGTGTGATTTGGCCGAGGTTGGCGGCCAAATCCTGCAGCATTTGCTGATCGAGGGGTTCGCTCGAGAGCACGGTCACTGTCCCCCCGCTGACAGGAGTCGTCTCGAGAGCGCGCAAGAAAAGTTGATCCCCGTCTCGTACAACTCCACTGAAAGGAATCTTCAAGTGGGAAGGAATGGTTGGAGGCCCGGCGGTCGAGCCGTCAGGAGTGCTGTTGAGAATTAACCTCTTGTCCAGCCAAACGCAGATCTGCCGGCGCGCCCAAGTCTTGCCGGACTGGCGCAAGCTTTCGATGGCGCCGGTGCTGGTTCCGGAGCCGCGCTGTATTTGAGAAGCAAACTGGTGGGTGATCGCGGAATTTGTCGCCTGAAGACTTTTCAGCTCGGTGGTCAAGCTGGTGGTCACGATAAAAGTGGCGAACTGCCCGGCAAATAGATAAAAGGAAAGCAGCGCCAGCGCCACCAGCATGACGACCGGAATGACGCCGATGAATATGTAGGTGACGATGAGCCGGTTGCGCAGCCGCCAAAGCGCTTTTGCTTTGATCCAGCGAATCGCCAGGATGGAGAAAAGAACGATGACGAGAAAGCTGAGAAAGCTGACCCATCCGCCCAGACTGTCGCCGTAGGAAAGATGAAATAAACCAGACACCTTCTGCAGCACAAATAACAGTAGGTCCAGGCCGAGGAGGTACCACGCGATCTGCGCCACTCTGCTGGTGGGCAGCAATCCTGCCTCGCGAAGCCGGAGCCGGAGATCACGAAAAGCCATGGCCATGGTCCAAAACCGAATTATAGAAGAGAAGGCTGGATCAGGCTTCTAGCCGTCAGGCTTCAGCAAACGCTGACCCGAAGCCTACTCTTTCAAATTTCCGGATAGAAATCGAAGAACGCTTCCAGGCTGGTCTTTAGCTGTTTTTCAATCTCATCCTTGCTGCCTTCGAGCAAGTGCATGGTCACGTGGGCTTCGCGGCCGTTCTTAAGCTTGAGGGTTGCGTCTCCAACTTCCGCAACTTCCTCCGAGGGCAGCAAACGCAATCCGTATACCAGAGTTAAGTTTGCCATGAAGCGATTTTACCGCGTTAGGAATGGAGACGCCTGCAGCGTGAACCCTGTCCTTATTCGCAATTTAAGAATCTCTCCCTCTTCATTTAGAATGCCCACGTGCTCCGAAACATCTTGGTAGTCTTGTTCACCGTTGGATTGACGCAATTGGCCAGCGCCCAACAATCTTCCCAGCCACAGGTCAAGCTGAACATGCTGAATGTGTGCTCGCCTTCGGCAGAGGAGCAGCAGGAGATTGCTTCTGCGCTGGCGCGGATTCCAAGGCAACCGCTTTTCAGTTCCGATTTTGAGGTCGATCGCGGGCGCTCGACGCTCGATCAGAGCCCTGATTTTCTTAAAGCGGGAGCGAGCGCACAATTCTCCCCCGACTCCGGAACCGCCGACTGGGTTCGGATTCGTCGCGAGTTCGCGGTGCAGGCTCTCTTTTCAACCGTGCAGTACTCGTTCAGCCGCGACCCGAAGAATATGGTCGAGACTCTGATCTTCCACGTGCGCGATCCCAAGGACTTGATGCAAGTTGCCATCGAAGACAATGCCTCTGCCGTGACCACGCCCGCGACCATGCTTTCTACCGATACGCCCGCCAGCCGCATCAAGCTGGAGCGTTTCGGGAAGTCGTCGGTGGTACTCGGCCGCTGCGCGGGGACGGAAGGGAATCCGGCGCCGGATCAAAGCGCTTACGAGCCGCTGTTTCAAAGTGCAACCGCGATCGTGGCTAACTATCGCAATCTTTTAGCGGCGCGGACTACCGTGCCCGCAGAGCTGGCGCGAGTGAGCAGTGTGAAAGCGGGTAAAACAAAGCCCGCAGCGAAGGCGACGCCAAAGAAGGCGGTGCCGGAAAAGTCCGCATCGCAAAATGAGTGATCAAATCCGCGTTTGAACCCAAATCTGAAATCCGTAATCTAACTCCTTACTCTATGGACAATATCCGCAACGTCGTCGTCATTGGCTCTGGCTGCGCCGGGCATACCGCTGCGCTCTATACTGCGCGAGCGAACTTGAAGCCGCTGATACTCGAAGGCCACGAACCTGGCGGCCAGCTCTCTCTCACGACGCTGGTCGAAAACTTTCCCGGCTTCCCCGAGGGCATTCAGGGACCCGAGTTGATCGAGAACATGCGCAAGCAAGCATCGCGCTTCGGCGCGGAATATAAACATGGCCACGTGACCAGCGTCGATCTCAGCGAAAACCCTTTCAAGATCCATGTCAGTCACGAAGTGATCCAGGCCCACTCGCTGATCATCGCCAGTGGAGCTTCGGCGCGTTGGCTCGGATTGCCGCACGAGCAGCAACTGATCGGACACGGCGTTTCCTCCTGCGCTACGTGTGATGGTTTCTTTTTCTCGGGCAAGGAAATCACCGTGATCGGAGGTGGCGATTCCGCCATGGAAGAAGCGATTTTTTTGTCGCGCTTCGCCACCAAGGTTACGGTCATCCATCGCCGGGAACATTTTCGAGCTTCAAAGATCATGCTCGAGCGCGCGCAGAAGAACGAGAAGATCACGTTCCTGCTCGATACGGTCGTCGAAGACGTAAACGACATTCACAAGAAAGAGGTCACCAGCCTGACCTTGCGGAATCTCAAGACGAACAAAGTCTGGGATTTCCCTACCAGCGCTATGTTTCTGGGCATTGGGCACATTCCTAACACCAAGATATTTGAAGGCCAACTCGATATGGATCAGGACGGTTATTTGAAAACTACAAACTACGTCTTCACCCGTGTGCCCGGAGTCTACGCTTGCGGCGATGTGCAAGATCGGCGCTATCGTCAGGCGATCACGGCCGCGGGCTCGGGATGCATGGCCGCATTGGAAGTAGAAAAGTTTCTGGAAGAATGATTGTAAACGCTCGACCCGTGCGGAACTCGGAATCTCGACTAACGCCTCTGTGTACCTTCGTGTGCTTTGTGGTTTCAGCATCTGAAGTTCATCAACCACAAAGGACGCGAAGGCACCCAAAGGAAGGATTTCGGAGGTTATGCATGTCAGGGGCGCAAACCACCTGTGCCCACGTAAAAAAGATTCGCAAAGTAACGCCGAGTGGCAACGGCTGCAAAGAATGCCTTGAAATGGGCGACACCTGGGTTCACTTGAGAGAGTGTCTCATCTGTGGTCACGTCGGCTGTTGCGACTCGTCCAGGAACAAGCACGCCGCCAAGCACTTTCACCAGACCAAGCATCCGATCATGCAGTCTTTCGAGCCGGGAGAGAACTGGCGCTGGTGCTATGTCGACGAAATTTTTCTGAGCTAAGCATTTCACTCACCTCGATGACTGCCGTCGCACCCAGCTCACCTCACTTGTGATACAAATTCCTGTGATCTTCATGCACGTGCAAGGTAGTCATAACTCCATCTGCTCTACCTGCGCAGGTCTACGGTGCTAAGGGCGCTCTTTATTTCTCTTTCCGAGAGCCACTGGCTGCGCGCCGTTGCTGAGCGTTCCTCCATCGGCCAGAAATTTTCCAGCCGCTTTGTGGCCGGCACCCAGGTCGAAGATGTGCTTCGGGCCACGCGCGCCGTGAATGAATCCGGGCTGAGTGTCTCCATCGACAACCTCGGCGAAAACGTCACCAATGCCGATGAAGCCCGCGCCAGCGCACAGCTCTATCACCAGTTGCTGGACGATATCGCCGAGCAAAAGCTAAACGCCAACATCAGTCTGAAGCTCACTCACATGGGCCTCGACGTGGATGAAAAACTTGCCTACGACCAGGTTGCCGGACTCGTGGCCAGGGCCTCCTCCATGAACCCGCGCAACTTTGTTCGCGTCGACATGGAAGGTTCGTCCTATACTCAACGCACTCTCGATTTCGTCCACGAACTGCACCGCGCACCGGGCCATCGTGGGGCCGTCGGCACCGTCATCCAGAGCTACATGCGGCGCTCGGAGAAGGATGTTGAGAATCTGTTGGCCGATGGCATTCGCATTCGCCTGTGTAAAGGCGCCTACAAAGAGCCGCCGGAGATTGCCTTCCAACAAAAGTCTGAAGTCGATGCCAACTACGTGAAGCTGATGAAGATCCTGATGAAGAGTTCCACTTATCACGGGCTGGCTACGCATGACGAGAACATCATCAATCAGGCAAAGGCCTTCGCCACGAAGGAAAGAATTTCACGCGACGCTTTTGAATTCCAGATGCTTCACGGCATCCGCCGCGACCTGCAACAGGGCCTGGTACGCGATGGCTGGCGAATGCGCGTCTACATCCCGTTCGGGGCAGAATGGTATCCCTATCTGATGCGGCGCCTGGCCGAGCGTCCGGCCAACGTTTTCTTCATCGCCAAGAACCTGTTCCGGCAATAGCAAGAGGTCGGGCCGTCCGCCATTCGCTCCTAAGTTGTTGTCATTCCGAGGAGCGAAGCGACGAGGAATCTCGGTTTCGCCGTCAGCGCGAAGAACCCAGATCCCTCGCTTTGCTAGGGATGACAAACCGGCCAGATGACAATCCACCCACAGTTTCGGAGTCCTACCCTCCCCACTTCTGCTAGCATAAATACATGGGCAACCATGGCCAGACCGCGATTGCGGAAGCATTTGCCGCGTTAGTGGGCCCGCAGGTCGGCGACGAGGATATCGATCTCGCTCGCGCAGCCTTGACCATCGCCCTGACCGAATACCCTGATCTCGACATTGAATCCTATGTCGCCCGCATCGATGAACTCGCGCACATGGCCGAGGCTCGCATCTCCGAAGTCGGCGACGCCGCCCAGACCATTGCGGCGCTGAATCACACTCTTTTCGAGGAAGCCGGATTACGAGGCAATCGCGAGGAATACTACGATCCCCGGAACTCTTTTCTAAACGATGTGCTCGACCGAGGACTCGGCATTCCCATTACCCTGGCCTTGATCTATATGGAGGTCGGCCGCCGTCTCGGGTTCCCTTTATTCGGCGTGGGCATGCCCGGACATTTCCTGCTCAAGCACTATGACATTGACGGCCGCGAGACGTTAGTGGACTGCTTCAGCGGCGGAGATATTCTCAGTCCGCAGGACTGCCAGCGACGCCTCGACGAAATCTATTCCGGCCAGATGACTTTGCGCCCGGAATTCCTCTTCGCCGTCAGCCGCCGTCAAATTCTCACCCGTATCATGAACAATCTAAAAATGATCCAGCTGTCGGCGCGCAACTTCCGCAAGGCCCTGCCGCTGGTCGATCTGGTGCTGGTGATCTATCCTCGCTCTCCCGAGGATGTCAAGCAACGCGCTCTTTTACGCTATAGCCTCGGTCAGATGTCGGGTGCGGCCGAAGATCTGGAACAATATCTAAAGATGTCGCCCGATGCCTCCGACGCCGACGAAATCCGCCAGACAGCACTTTCTATCCGCAGAATGCTTGCCTTGATGAATTGAGTCACAGAAAAAACGCTCGGCCGATTCGACTGGGGCCGAATTTCCACAGAATTCATGCCTATTTTCACTGGCTGACGAGTGAACTGCAAAATCTTTCATCTTGACAGGGTCCCCCCGGAGGGCCACAATGTTTCGACTTTTTTTAGGCGTCC
The DNA here is from genome assembly GCA_049585795.1 of Terriglobales bacterium. Taxonomy (GTDB): domain Bacteria; phylum Acidobacteriota; class Terriglobia; order Terriglobales; family Acidobacteriaceae; genus JABDBE01. Next base: position 106,279 of record JBAVAQ010000023.1, read on the forward strand.
GAGTTGGTGAATTGTAGTAGGCCCGTCTCCCCCTAAACCATCCCCCTGGCGAGGGCTTCCTCATTATCGGATGTTTGATAGTCAAATTTTCGATCTGCTAACAAAATTTAGGAGGAGTTTATGCGCGTGAAAGCGCTTGTGCTGATGGCAGTGACCCTAATCCTTGTAGGTAGTGCGTGGAGTTCCGACACTGTACTCTACAACTTCTGTTCTCAGACCAGCTGTGTGGATGGTTACATTCCCTATGGTCCCTTGGTTGCCGACTCCACGGGTAATCATCTCTTTGGCACCACCTACTATGGCGGTACCAACAACTATGGCGAGGTCTTCGAGCTGACGAATTCCGGTGGCACGTGGTCCCAAACCGTAATCTATAGCTTTCTCGGTGCCAGCAACAGCGATGGTGCGTACCCGTTTGGCGGCATGGTCCTCGATGCGGACGGAAACATCTATGGCACGACCTACGGGGGCGGCGCAAGCAGCGAGGGTACGGCGTTTGAGCTGTCCAAGTCGGGGAGCACATGGAAGGAGACTGTGCTTCATACCTTCGACGACATTAGCGGCAGTGACGGCTACTACCCATATGGCGGAGTGACCTTTGACGCGGCCGGCAACCTGTACGGCACTACGCTATACGGCGGTAAGTTCGGCGGCGGCACGGTCTTCCAACTAAAGCCATCGGGAAGCAAGTACACTTACAAGGGGATTCACAGTTTTGCCACAAGCAGCAGCAGCGCGTATTATCCCTACGGCGGGGTGGTTGTCGACAGCAAGAACGGTTATCTTTACGGAACCACCTACTACGGTGGTACTGTCTGGAATGCTGGCGCGGTTTACCAAATGCGTCAAGTCAGCGGTGTATGGATCTTTTCGGTAGTTTACAATTTCCTTGGAGATTCACTCGGACAATATAGCGAATCTGGTTTGGCCGTGGATGCAAGCGGCAACCTCTATGGCACGAACTATCAAGGTGGCGCCTATAACCTCGGAGATGTTTTCAAACTGACGCTAGGCACGAACAACAAGTTTACGCAGAAGATCATCTACAGCTTCAAGGGTTATGCCAAGAAGGACGGCGCATACCCGTATTATGCAGGGGTTACCATAGATTCAGCAGGGAATCTCTACGGTTCCACCTATCAAGGCGGGTCAAGTGCAGCCAACAATCTGAATTATGGCACGGTGTACAAGCTGGCAGCGACCACCTATAAGGAAAGTGTTCTCTGGAGCTTCGGCACCACTGGCGACGGATACTATCCCTACCACCCACCGATTTTCGTCAATGGAAAACTCTATGGCACGACCAATAACGGGGGAGTCCATGGAGGAGGCATCGTATATGAGGTTGCACCGTAGTCAGGGTCTTCAGGACTCTGGTACGGTTCCGCTCTGCTCGCCGCTGGGCCTTATGGCTCGGCGGCGATTTTCTTTTAGGATCATGTACCGGCTGGGATGGCCGACCCGGCACGATGAGATCGGATTGTGAGAGGGGTGGCGGCTTGGCGACGGCGGAAAGACCCATGGCGTTGGAAGTTTTGAAAGGCACGGCTTGAGCCCTGCCGCAAGTCCTGGAAAACGATGCACGGCGCGGCTGAAGCCGCCCCGCTTGAAGGCGTTGAGCCGCTGATTTCGGAATTTTTTCTTAGGCTTGTGAAAGCCCTGCGCCACCCCAAGATCGGAGTCTTTCTGGAGCTCTGGGAATCGCTGCTTTACAAAACTTCAACGCCAGAAGTTTTTCTTGCAAGCTGGCCAGATGACCGTAGAATCTCGAATAAATAAGGATTTTGTCCGTCGAGAAGCGGTCGTCCGACGATGGGAACTCAAAGGCGTTTTTCGCGTGCGCTATTCTTCGGGCGGTTCGCTGGGTTCGGCCGGCGCCAGCGGCAACTTGGAAGCGCCACTCAGGACGTTGCGTTCCTGGGGCGAGAACTGCTTCTTATAGGCGTCGGAGTCAATCTCGCGCTGCCGCGCCTCGGGCGGCATCGCCCGTAATGCCTGGATGGCATTGCGGACAGCCTGGCGGCGTTCTGGCGGAAGTTGCTGCATCTGATCGTGGATCTGGCGCGCTTGCTGCTTCTGCCCTGGAGTCAGATGCTCCCAGGTTTCCATCCGGTTCAACATCTGCTGTTGCTTTTCCGGCGGCGCGCTGTTGAAGCGCTGCAACTGGTTGCGCAATTGTTGTTGTCGCTGCGGCGGAAGATTGCGGAATTGAGGATCGCTTTCCAGCGCCTTTCGCTGTTGCTCCGGCGACAGGTTCCGGTGCTGGCGCAGCCACTCTCCCGCATGATGTTGCTGGGGCTGCTTTCTCTGCGGATGCTCCTCCGGACCTCGTCGGTTTTGGGCCATCGACGGGGCCGCGCTGGCAAACGCCAACATCAGGGCGGCAATTCCCACCCATGCCGTCATGGACCTTACCCGCACTTGTATCCCCCGGTGTCTCTCTTCAACTCTCCGTTCAATTCTTGTATTGCGATCTTGGCCGCGCTTCGGTCGGCATTACCTACGGATTGGCTTCCACATCTTTCTGCACCTGCAGATCATCGAGTATTTCGAAATCGGAATACAACTCACTGTTCTTGTCCAATGCCTGCAAATCCCCTACCGCCGTTCCCGGCGCAGCCACCATCAGGGCCCTTGACGCCTCCGGCGTAGGATTTCGCCCGGCATCCGTGCGGAATAAAGTGATGCTCATTACCATGAGCACAGCCAGCGAGACTGCCAGCGCCGGCTTGCGAATCCATTGCCACCAGCCCTGTGACTGCTTTGCCATTTCTTCCCGCAGGCGAGCCCGGAGCCGCACGTCGAAGTACGGGGACGGCTCCGGCACTTGCCACTCATCCAGCAGGGCCATAGTCTGGCGGAACTCCTTCAGCTTGCCCGCGCACTCCGTGCAGGTCTCGATATGTTTACTTATTTCGGGAGCGACCGCGTCGTCCAAGCCGGCGGCCAGTTCCGGCATCAGTTCGCAAATCTCATTGCATTTCATGACTACTTCCTCACACAAACTCTTTCAGTTGCACGCGCAAGGTTTCGTAAGCGCGAAACAACAGAGACTTAATGGCGGACTCACTCAGCTTCAGAACTTCCGCGATCTGGCGATAGTCCATCTGCTGATACTTGTGCATAACCACAGCCATCCGCTGCCGTTCGGGCAGCGCATGTACCCGTTCCCGGATGGCTGCCAACCGCTCGCGTCTGACGATCACCTCTTCCGCGCTGAGCGAGTCGTCGGGCACATCCATGGTCAACCCGCTTTCCTGGTCCGGTTCGTCCAGGCTCACGGTATTTTCCGGACGCTGATGCCGGGTATCGCGGGCGTGATTTACCGCCAGATTGCTCGCAATCCGATACAGCCAGGTGGTAAACTTCGCGCTCGCTTCGTAAGTCTCGCGCGAGCGATACACGCGTAGAAATACCTCCTGCGCCAGATCCTCGGCCACGGCCGTGTTGTGTGCCATTCGATACATGAAGCTCAACATGGGCCGGCGATATTTCTGCACCAGATAATCGAAAGCTGCCTCATCGCCAGCCTTCACCCGCAACATGATCTGGGCGTCCGTCAATCCTTCGCCAGAGGGCTCGCCAGCAATTTTCGCCCCAGCATGAGACGGGACACCCGCCATCGACAGAAACCCGCGATTGAGGGCTACGCTGCTCACACTGGAGTGAACCCCTCCGGGGTCTGAAAGTTGCGCTTCGCTGGAATCAGGGAATTGCTCGGAACTCCCGTCAGGAGAGCGAACTGCGGGTACTTTTGCGGGGGTGAACCGGTTTGGCATTTAGACTTGGCAGAAGCACTACGGAGGTCATCTTGCAGACCCCGCTCCGGAGCTACAGGATTCTAGGCTATCACGGACGAAGGTCCACGAAAAACTGTTTCTTTGCTACAATATAGCGGCTGATTCAGGCAGGGCGCTTAACTCAGCGGTAGAGTGCCATCTTCACACCGTAACCAGACGTTAGTAATCAGAGAGTTAGCGGAATTGCTCGGGAATGCTCGGGTATTTGTTTCCGCTGGCTTAGAAAACCGGGCTAGATAACTGGCCCCAAAGTTGGACCCACGACGGGCTGGTTGGCAAACACCGCAACAGTTGACAAGAATGCCATCGTAGAATGCCATCCCCAAAAGATGGCAACTTTGCAACCACAAGATTCTCTTGAGTTGCGACCAATCCACGGTTGGACCCACGACGAGCGGGTTGGCACCCTCTGTTACGTTGGTCATCTCCTAAAGTTGGACCCGTAGTTGGACCCACGCACCTCTTAGTCATTTCCCCATGTCAAGTCGGTATTTTCTGTCCCCGTATCCCATACGGTGAGAGTAAATCCCAACCCAACACCAACAACCCCACACAAAAGGAAAAACCAAGATGAACACCGAACGCAACATGCTTGAGTTGTACCCAGAAGGAAAAACACCAGACCCCACACCGAATTCAAACGTCATAGATGCGGGCACTTTTGATTCTTCAGACCCAGCACCCTCAACCGAGGAAACAACCGCACTCGCAGTGACAGACATCAATGAATTGCCACCCGGCATATACCGAAACTTAGACCCTGCAGTTGTAGCGAAGCGGGATTCCAACGGTAGATTCCTGAAACGCTCTGCCGCTATCGAGTCTGCGGAAAAGACAGCCGCATTTAGCCGTGGTTTTATGGGTTCTATACAGACCGTGCTTTCCTCCTCGGTAGAGGCACTGGATGAACCTTCACAGACAGCAGTGGAAGCAGCAGCAAAGCGACTGCTCAAATCCGTGATCGAGTCAGACGCCAACCACACTAGCCCAGCCAAGAACTTTGAAGTATTGGCAAAGTGGGCAGGAGCAAAGAGCACCGAAACTGCCGAGAAAACTCCCCCGGTTGTTGTGGTGTTTTCACAAGGAGATTGTGAGAATAAAGGAATCGACCACACCAAGTTTGTGAGGCCTACTCGGCCCTCGTGGGTGGAAGCAGAGTTGCCCACCCTCGACGCTGAGGTGGTATCGACGGATTCTGCGCCAATGCCCGTCGCATCTGACCTGGCACCAATTCCCCCAGCAGCGGCACAACGTGCTGCAGAAGCAGAATTGGCCCGCACAGGTGGCGAATATCGCCAAGGCGTTTACGCCAAGCAGTAAATTCAATTCAAAACATTTTTAAGGAGAACCTCATGACACTCAGCAAAGACATGGCACTGCTCAAAGCAGAATCCAAGAAGCAACGCAAACCAAAAGGCAAGCGGCACCGCAGAGAGCGCATTCTGGTTTGCTTCAACAACGAGACCCCCGCCTCAACCCATCACCGGAACCGTTCAGAAGCAGCGAAAAAGGCGCAAGCAAGACGAAGGAAACGACGTGAGGAGTTGCACAGTCCAGCAAATCAACGGCTGATTGAAATGTTGGGCTTCAGCGACGCCACTCAAGCAGAGCAACTGGTTGTCATCAAAATCAAAAATATCCTTGTGCCCCCGATGGTTTCAAAAGTGTACGACGCAGGGTGTTTCGTGAAGGGCGCAACAATTGAAGATGCTCTGAAGGCGTTAGGATGCCCCACGGCTTAAAGGATGACCAATGAGACTCGAACAGTGGCGTTCTCTGCAGCATAAGAGCGCACTCAAAAATGCGCCTGCGGTACGCAAACGAAGAAACGCACGAAGTCGTAAAGCGTACCGTGTACGGAAAAGAAAGAAAAAACTCATAACCAAACTCAGGTCCTACATGCTCTGGCATGAGCTAAGGAGTAACGCCCAATTCCGAAGACGCCTCGCAGCGATGGTGGAAGAGTACGAGCGCAAACAGGAGTTGAGACAGGTGTACTTCAAGTCGTTTGGACTCCACACACCTGCGCAGCAAGCGGTGTATGACAAAGCATCACCACTGCTTGCTTCGGTGTTGGTGAGCATGCTGAGCCTGCCCGCAGGCGCAGTGCACGTAGCTGAAGCAGCACTGCCCCAGTTCTGACAGTCCAGTTTCAGAAGCCCCCGTTCGGTCCCCTGCTTTATGCATCGGATTCAACGGGGGCTTTTTTTTGTTTTTGGGAACCGAATAGCCGTATCAGTCCGAAGCGATGCACTGGCGTGACTTGAGACGAATTGAAACACCACACGGCCCAAGACTCTATCCAATCACTCTTTCGTTCAGCCTGCCTTGCGCCCTCGCCGTTCTGCCCGGCTCCAACTCACGTTTTGAATGTTGTCTCAGGGCTTGAGTATCAAGCAGCGGATTGTGCGCGTTCGAACGCCCGAGGTTGTTCCCCAGTTGGTGAGCGCCGAGCATCACCCGGTATCGGATTCCGGGTCCAGCGTGGACGCACCTCCGTATGTTATACGGTCGCAATCCGAAGCGTTTCCCGGACTGTCTTGCCCGTTGCGAACTGACTCGTCATCCGAACGTCCAGCAGCAACCCTAGTAGGAACTCATAGGAGCAAGGCACCAGGTACAGACCGGTTCAATGCGCCTACCTGCTCCTATTGAGGCTGTCCCCGAGAGCGTCAGCCCCGTTGTTTTTCACCATCAAATCACCCTCCTGAGTTTTACACCCCGCAACACACCCCTATCTATCCACTAATCATCTACTTACAAAGTATGTCCCTTATGGGAATCACCGTTTGGTTACGGCTGAAATACGGTACCCACGGTTGTCACCGTTGTATTTTCAATCACATACGCTACCGCTGTCCCTAGTTTTGCCCAAGTTTTGGCTTGGTTTATGCCCACTCTGCCTCACTTTGGGATACACTCCCGTGGAAGCCGCTCCGGTCGAGACTGCAAGTGTGCGGTAAAGGTGGTATTTCCACGTCGTCAAAAGCTAGGCTTGGGCCAAGTCTCCAAAAAGTATCGGTCGCCAATCCCGTTACGCTATACGGCGCGTAGGCGAATCAACTTTCTTCGCAACTTCGTTCTGCTTCGCGTGGGGCTGGTCCATATGAAAGAGGAAACACATACTGCAATAGGTCTCGTGGCAAAGATCGCAGGACTCAGTATGCAAGTCGCATATGTTGGCTCCGCAGTCGCAACAGGCGGCATTCGACGTAAGTCCACAGGGGTACCCATCCGCATCATCTATGCCGCGAACAAGCACAACTTCGCAGTTCATTCTTCAACTCCAGCACAGGCTAGATCGCAAGTATGCCAACCCGGTGTGGGCTCTTCGTGGCGTTCGCGCTCGAACAGTTCTTCGCGCCCGGTCCATTGGGAATAATGTGGGTTGCGGATTTTGAACCAACTACTCTTTTCGCGTTCTGACGCATGGGGAGCAAACTTGTGCTTGGCCACAATGCCCTCTAAATCCAACTCGCAAGCCCTGGCAAAGAGTTTTCTTCCTGATCCTTCGACGTGATCCGCATAACAGATAGCCGTCCTCGTTGAGTTCACCAGCACCCGTCGCAGTTCCTGCTTTCTGTCGATGAGTGAATGAGTGCGTAAATCTTGGCCGTTTGAATAAAGAAGGTCGAACGCAAAGAAACACGGCTCCGCACGACGCCGCAGAAGATCGCGGAACTGTGATCTTCCACGGTCGTCAACACAGACGATTTCTCCGTCGAGAATGGCAGACTCTATTGGCAGCACACGGGCGATTTCCTCAGAGAGGTTGGAAAACGATGTGAACGAGTGTTGATTCCGAGAAACCAACTGACACCGTCCATCGCGGAGATGAGCCAGAGCGCGGAACCCGTCGTACTTTAACTCAAACACCCAGTCGTGATGGTCAAAAGCATCACGCCGCTGCTGGACAGGCTGCGAATGAAAACCGTGGAACACCTGTTTAGGCTATCAAGGATCAGGACGAAGATAGGGCGAAAGGCATTGGTCTAGAGCGATATGGAGTGAGAAATGGCGTGGTAGGGATAACCTTCAAAAATTCAGCCTCGGTCTTTTGCACCAGGCACAAACCGCTCCCCGGACGCTGGACACGCCATCCGTTCAAAGTCAACGCGCCGAATTTCGGCAGGTGAAATTGCCTTTCCGCATTTCCGGCATACCGCATCAAGAGACGCCCGCACTTTTTCGAGATTGATTTTGCGCGATCTGGCCACGGGTTAAACGCGGTAAATTATATCGCCTCAACACTCTGGCACTGGATCATCTACGTGCCTCGTGGTAAGATGCGCCCGTTGTTCCTTCCCCAAAAAGTCTGAGTGGTTCTTTGGAGAACCACCTGCCTAATCCAGATGCCACAGTTTGTGCTCCAGCGTGGAAAACAATGAATACGTCATGGTTCAAAACTGAGTTTCAAGCACTGACGGGGTACGCGCCTTACCCGTGGCAGGAGCAGGTGTTCAATAAATTGGTGCAGGGAGAGGTGCCATCAAATCTCAACCTGCCGACTGGTTCTGGGAAAACGTCGGTTATCCCTGTGTGGCTCCTGGCGTTCATCAAGAACCCAGTGTTGCCTCGCCGCATAGTGTACGTGGTTGACCGACGCAGTGTCGTTGACCAAGCAACTGCGGTGGTTGAGAAAATTGTGACACGACTCTCTCCCGAAGTGAAAGACGCCCTCAAGGCTTACACCTTGGAGAATGAATCAGTCCTGGGTGTCAGCACCTTACGTGGTGAGTTCGTGGACAACGGGGAATGGAGCAAGCTCCCATTCAGACCAGCGGTCTTGGTCGGCACCGTCGATATGGTTGGCTCGCGTCTTCTCTTCAGCGGTTACGGGGACGGCGCATATTCTCGGCCGAAACATGCGGGTCTCCTGGGCAATGACAGTTTGGTTGTCTTCGACGAATGTCACTTGGTTCCTGCTTTTGAAGTGCTGTTGCGAAACATCGTAAAGGCTGGAGGAAAGCTAAAACCCTTCTTCACAATGACGATGTGTCCTGCCTCAGTTGGAAATGGAGAAAGCGTTCGTCCGTTAAGATAGCGGAGCGAACGTATGAAAAAAGAGCGCAAGCACTACACTGCTGAAGAAAAGGTGGCCATTCTACGGCGCCATCTTT
>JBAVAQ010000024.1:0-225302 GCA_049585795.1 Terriglobales bacterium
TCGCGGCGAATGCGAGAACCGCATCGAGGAATTCAAGAACGGTTTTCGCGCCGACCGCCTGAGCTGTCATCGCTTTCTGGCTAATGCCTTCCGCCTGTTGCTGCACGGCTTCGCCTACAACCTAGTCAACCTGTTTCGCCAGCATCTGCCGCAGCCTTGGCGCTCGGCGCAGATCGAAACTTTGCGCGCCCGCTTGTTCAAACTCGGCGCCCGCATTCGCCAGACTGCCCGTTGCCTCCGCGTTCACCTGGCCACCGGTTGGCCGTTTCAAGCTCTGTTCCGTAACGCCGCGCTGGCTTTTAACCCCGGCTGACACTCGTCCGTGTTGTCCAATCCATTTTTCCTCCGCAGTGCGGGCGGAGCCTTGCCCGAAAACAAGATCCCCCTAGCTTCCCCGCGATTCCTCCGCCCCCAGATGCTCTGCTCCCTTCGCAATCACTCGCTACCTCAAAAAACACCGCCCGCAAGCAGAACAACTCAGCTCTCATGAATTAAGCAGGCTAGAGCAGACTCCGCAGCAGTCTGATAGAGCTAAACCCACCCAGCGGGCCAAAACTCCTCCAAATCAAAATTGTCCCAAGGGTATTTGCATCGGTGGAGACAACAACGGCTCAGCGACCGATGTAGTTGAGGGTGTGTGTGCCCGAACCCACGAGCGTTAGCGTCGTAGGAGAACCTAGCGCAACTTGTGCATTGCAAGCGGCAACCGTCCCAGATGTGTCGCTGCACGTGCAGATCGGCTTGTTACTGTAACTCTGGCTGAACGGGATATTGACGCAATTCGTCCCCAGCCTGCACGACCCCGCCAAGTCGGTATTGGCGTTCACCCCGCTCCGAATGGCCCCTGCGCGAATGCCAGCGTACGCATACAGCGAGATAAAGTTATCGCTAAGCGTGACGCTGTTAATGTTGTCCATAACCGCGTTTGTACTATTGTTCCTGCGAATACGTTCAACCACGTAATTGCCATTGCTCGACTTATAGTTGCCACTGACTTGGACGACATTGGTCCCGGCATTCACGGCTGGACCGCCGACAATTCCGGAAGCGTGGTTTCCCGACGCGCTCCCATTGTTCGCTCCAATCAGCACGCAGTTGTCGAATCCCTCGCAGTGCCCGTTGCGAACCTCGGTGTTCATCGCGTCTAGAAGCACGGCAGCGATAGGCTTGTGCAGGACCATCGTTCCCCCTCTGCACAGCGGCACCTGGTTGCTGACATCTTGATTGATCGTCCAGCCGTTAAGCCCTCTCGTCTCCGCATCGCCCATGTAAATTCCAGTGGTGCCGAAATCGCAGTTCATGTTGTTGGGGCCGGTATAGATTTCGGCATTCAGCACCGGCCCGAAATTTTGAGACCCAAAACCATGTATATCGACGCCGACAAAAGAGTAGTTGTTAATCACGAAGGTGTCCGCGCCGCCCTCTTCCTCCCCGTAAAGGTTCTGCCACCCGATACAGCCATCAAGATTTTGGCAGTTGAAGCCCAGGTTCTTGATATGTTGACCGAATCCGGCGCACAAGCTGCCGGTCGCGCAACCGTTGTAGGCGACGCCAGCCGACGGACCAAATCCCAGAATTGGCGTCCCCAGCCACAAAGTTCCACAGCTAGAACTGCAGGGCAAGGTTCCGCTTGGGACAGTGACCGTGACGGTGCTCCCGGCAAAGGATTGAATCTTGAACGTCCCATTGTTCGCTGGTACATTGTTGCCCTTCACCATGGCCAACTCGCCGGAATAGAATGACCCTGCCGGGGGTGACGTGGACAGCGCGATAGTCATCGTGGTACCGGCGATGCTGGTTGAAGAGATCCCAAACGAGCGCTGCGGAAACGGGTTGTGGCACCCCTGCACCGGCGTATTCGTGCCGGTGCACACAGAAAGGAAAGTACCAATTCCCGCCGTGGTGCTATTGACTCCCAGCGCGCCCCGGCTGATTCCCTCGATGCCCCAAAAGAAACTAGGAATAATGAGCGCTGGTGTGCCAACGCCTGACCCAAGTCCATCGGAGTAAGTAGTGGCGGGGGAAGCAGGGCCATCGGCGTAAAGGTTGACATTGCCTAAAAGGAGCTTTCCGCCGTTATGGCCACTTCCACCGACGCAACCATTCAGCATGGTGGTAATGTTAACCGCCTTGCACACATTGATCCCTGTGAAGCCTCTTGCGTCTATAGTGGCTCCTGCGGGATAGCTCGTCGTGCCCAGCGCCGCACAAGCAGCGGCGATGGAAGCACACATGTCGGCACCGCTAAACAGCGTTGCATCCAGATGAGCTTGACTCGTGGTCAACTGGGTACTGTTTCCGACCGCAGGTTCACCTTGCGTGGTCAGTTGGGCACGCAGCGTTGGTATTGCCACGAGCAAAGACGCCGCAAGTACGAACAGTGAAGTGAACCGTCGTTTGAACCGAAGTCTCGTAACAACAAAACCTTCCGAGGGGCTATTCAGTTGACACAGGCAGTAATCGCACGTTGTTGATTTCATTGGATCATCCTCCGAATCTTTTGGAATTTGTTACTCCCGCACCCCCTCGTCGAGTTGCCGCCACAAAAGTAAAGTAAGGATACCGGCATGAGTAGCTTCGACCATGCGGACGCAACTGTTGATCGAGGCTACGGTACCTCATTTCAACTACCAAGCGAAGTAGCAAACAGGTCACCTCAGCAGCCCAACCACCGTGAAAAGTACCCGAGGCGTCAGGTGCAGGTGTGCAAACCGTTTCAGACTTGACACAACTTCAGCGAAGGACGAGACTTGGTAGCCGTATGCAGCAAATCGAGGGCTTTCACGGAGTTAGGATGAACCGGTTAGTTTATATTGCCGCCGTCACGTTGGTTCTGGTCGGCGCGGGGACCGCCGCCAGTGGGCAACAATTCCGCAAAGCCGTCTACTATGGCACGGGCAAGAATACGGGTCCGTATGCGGTAGTTTCCGCACACTTGACCAACAGTGGTCACCTCGATCTTGCCTTCGCAGATTACGCTAGCGACAGCGTAAGCATATTGTTGGGCAACGGCGACGGCACCTTCCAATCACCAATCAAATTCTCCGTCCCGGCTGCGTTCGCCCTTGCGGTCGGCGATTTTAATGACGACGGCAATGCGGACTTGGCTGTGGTTGAGTCGGCAGGCAACCAGTTCGGCTTCCTTCAGATACTGATAGGCGAGGGAAACGGGAGATTTCAGAAGGGCGAACTCTATCAGTTGGGGATTGAGCCAACATCGGTGGCGATAGCCGACTTCAACGGAGACGGTCATCTTGATCTTGCCGTGGCCAATAACGGTGGACAAAGCGGCAAGGGTAGTGTGATGGTGTTCGCTGGAACCGGCAAGGGAACATTCAAGACACCGGTCACCTATGAGATCGCAGGCGCACCATGGGGCATCGCCGCACGGGACCTCAATGGGGATCACAGCCCCGACCTTGCAGTGACGAACCTCGGAGGTTATGTGTCGATCCTTCTTAACGACGGCACAGGACATTTCCTGAAGCCGGTGAGCTACCGGTGGAACGGTGCGCCGGTGGATGTAAAGATTGTCGACCTTCGCCACGACGGCAGGCAAGACTTAGTCGTAGCGGACCTGGCGGAAGGCATGGTGGTGCTGCTTAACAATGGCAATGGCACCTTCGGCAAGCCTACCATTTACATTGTTTGCGGCAATCACTGCCAGCCTCCCGAGGCCTGCGTGCTCGCCGACTTCAACCTCGACGGAAAGCTCGACGTAGCTTGCGCTGCCAGTCTCTACGACTCTTACCTTTTTTACGGCAATGGCAGGGGCCAATTCGGAGCCGCCAATCCCATTCACGACACCATCCAGAACCAGGGCGGCTACGGCATTGCCTCGGGCGACTTCAACCACGACGGGGTTCCCGACCTTGCCTTCCCCATTGAACTCAAGGGCAAAGTCGCCATCCTGCTCAACACCAAGTGAAGATTAACCCGAGGCATTTCCCGATTGAGATTTTCGCCTCCCACTCTTGTCGCAAAGTGCGCGACAAGAATGGGCCACCCCCCCGAACTACGCATCATAAATGCACGTGAGCAGAGTGTGACGTTGCAACATCTTTCACGTTGACAACCAGCCTTGCTCGCGAGAAAGTAATGACGCCTGCATTGTGCGCCCGTCTCCTCGCGGGAACCCGAAGTTCAGCAGAGCGCCAGACTCTCGTTTTGTGACGTGCAGAAGTCTCATTATCGCCATTGCTCTGGGGGCATGCGTGCCTCAGTTGGCCAGTTCCGCCCAGTTCCGACACGCCCTCTACTACAGCGCTGGATCGAACGACCTGCCTCGTCAAGTGGTGACTGCTGATCTGCGAAATATCGGCATCTTGGATCTAGTCATCGCGGATTATCTTTCCAATCGCGTAAGTGTTTTGCTGGGGAATGGCGACGGAACATTCCAGAAGCCACTGAGATTCCCTGTTTCTTCTCCCATTGGGATCGCCACCGGCGACATGAACGGCGACGGAAAGCCGGACTTAGTTATCATCGAGTCCGGAGGCACCGGGAAGAGCCTGCTTGCTGTTTTTCTGGGTAACGGCGACGGCACCTTCCGTCAAGCGGGGACAGGCCTATTGGGGATCTATTCAGCGAACGTCGCATTAGCAGATTTCAACAGCGATGGACATCTCGATGTTGCGGTGGCCAACCGAGGTTTTGACAGACCGGGCAGTGTGATGGTGTTCCTTGGCGACGGGAAGGGCAATGTCAAAGATCGCATAACCTACAAGGTGGCCGGGGGACCGTGGGGGATCGCGGCAGGCGACCTAAATCGGGACGGCCATCCCGACCTTGCGGCTGCACTGGATCTCGCGGGCTCGGTTGCGGTGTTGATAAACGATGGCACGGGACATTTCCTGAAGCCAGTCACCTACAGTGCCGGAGGCGGCGAAGTCGTGGACGTGAAGATCGCCGACCTGCGCCATGACGGCCGCAACGACTTAGTAATCGCCAACCTGTCCGCAGGCATGGTCGTGCTTTTGAACAAGGGCGATGGCACCTTCGGCAAACCAGCAATATACCGCCCTTGCGCTGGCCAGTGCTCTGCGGGACCCGAAGCGTGCACGGTGGCTGATCTTAATCTCGACGGGAAGCTGGATGTAGCCTGTTCCGCTAGTATCGATGACTCCTACTTCTTTTACGGTAAAGGCGACGGCACCTTCGGCACCGCCATCGCCATAGCGGACACCATAAAAAATCAAGGCGGATACTCGATAGCCTCGGGCGACTTCAACCACGACGGGGCTCCCGATCTGGCCATCCCCATCGAGTACGACGGCAAAGTCGCCATCCTGCTCAACACCCAGTGAACATTTAGAAAAAGGATAATTTGCTGCGGGGTGCGATTAACCGCAACAGAACGATGTTCGTTGATGAAGTACATGGAGTGTCCGGCGTGTGGGGAGCGATTTGCCGCCCTGCCGGACGCCAGAACCGAGCGAATAAAGACCCGCATCTCAGGAGCCATCCGGAGGATGCGGGTCATGCGTGGGGAGGGGCAGGAACGTTGACGCTGAATGAGTATACGCTCGTGAGCAATTGCAGCGAAAACACGAAAGTGCAGCGGTCTGTGGGCGTGTGTGGCTATTTCGTATGAACCATCAATAGGACCATGAGGATTATCAGCGTACAAGTGACAACAACAAGCCACAGACGAAAAACGCTCATGCCTCATCGTGCCAGAAATGTTGGGCTGTGTTCGATACCATACAGTGTTCGCTGTATTCCCTTCAACCTGAGGCTTATTGGAAACTGCTTCGGGGGCGTGTCATGTACAACGTCGATTTGGTGCGCAACCTTTGCAAGACAATAACCCACGAGAAGGACGCCCGGAAGTCCGCCGAACTCCTTGCCCTTTTACGAGCGGTCATGCGGGAGGACCATGAAGAAATCCGAGTCCGGATGGCTTTCCTAGCCAAAAATTACTCACTTATTGGCGGGGAATCCCAAGCCGCCTAACGGCTCCTTAGTTTGACACGCGACCCCGGCGCGGGAGATTACAGAGGCAAAAATGGTCGCAACAGGACTCACAGAATTATTAAGGGATACATTGGTGGCTCGTGGATTTCTCGGTCTAGACGAAGCCGAGTGCGTGTATGTACTCAAGGATTTGGGCGGCAAACCCCATATTGAGGCTGCTGGCCTCAGCGCCAATGCAAGTGAGCGATTCTTGGCAGCGATGGAAGATATGGGCTATGCGCCCGACAACTACGAGTCTCTACCGCTGATGTAGGAATGAAGACTGATATGGGGGCGTTGGAAAGCATTGTCTTGTCACTAAACGTGACTACAGTATTTAGTGTATTGCGCGCACCCGACGAGCGCGTTATTTTTCTAATGCACGCTTCGTGGGCGGTCATGGGTTAGCGTCGGCGGCAAGTCATCCTTATTCGCCGCGACATTCCGACCCTCACGACCGCTCAGCGCGTACCCCTTACTCACACGTTTCAGGCCGGACTTGGGAGGTCCGGCCATTTCTTTGACCTGACTCACCTTAAATAGCGTTGTATTTTACGAAGTTCCGCCAAGAGCGCTCTTGACTCCGAGTCTGGGGCGCTTTTTCTTTCTTATGCCTCAGAGGAGCTAGAGAACGGACGCTACTTGTCGTTTCACCGCTGACGACTGAAGTTTCATCACGTTCAGCCGATGTGGCTTTGCAGGAGGACACAATGGCTGAATGTCTGCTTGTTCCCGCTGCGCAGTACCTTCGCATGTCAACCGAGCATCAACAGTATTCGCTCGAAAACCAGTCCGCAGCAATTCTGAAGTATGCGGAATCCCATGGGTTCAACGTCGTACGTACGTATTTTGATGCCGCGAAGAGGGGGCTCGTGCTAAGGCACCGAAAAGGGCTTCAACAGTTGCTCAAAGACGTGGTTAGCGGAACTCCCGATTACAAAGTCATCCTCGTCTACGATGTCAGTCGCTGGGGACGATTTCAAGATACGGACGAGTCCGCACACTACGAGTTCCTCTGCAAATCGGCAGGTGTTCCGGTGCATTACTGCGCCGAGACCTTCGCAAACGACGGCACGCTTCCAAGCCTCATCATGAAGACGCTAAAGAGAACCATGGCGGCAGAGTTCAGTCGCGAGTTGGGCGTGAAGGTTCTCGCAGGTCAGAAGCGTTTGGCAGGTCTCGGTTTCAAGCAGGGTGGTATCCCCGGCTACGGCCTGCGAAGGATGTTGATTTCGTCGGCGAGGGTTTCGAAACAGGAACTAACCAAGGGAGAGCGAAAGAGCATCGCTACAGACAGAGTCATCCTCGTTCCCGGCCCTGCGCACGAGGTGCAATATGTCCGAGACATATATCGAATGCTCGTGGCCGAGAAGTTATCGGTCTACGCCATCGCTCGGGAACTCAACGAGAAAGGTATCGAATACGTCGGCGATTCCAAGTGGGATTACCAAGCAGTCTACTCCGTGCTCACTCATCCGAAGTACACCGGATGTCACGTCTTCGGCCGAACCTCTAGCAAACTGTACACTCCGGTCGTGAGGCTTCCGAAATCGGAATGGGTTCTAACCCCCGGAGCCTTCGAGCCCGTTATCGACCACTCAACATTTATGGAAGCGCAACGAATATTGCAGAGTCGGACAATCAACAAGTCAGATGCGGACTTACTCGACAACCTGCGAGGGCTGCTTGTCTCGGAAGGGAGACTATCTCTCAGACTGATTCAGAACGCTGCTTGTGTCCCATCCCCGTCCACATACCGACAACGCTTTGGCGGCTTGCGACGAGCCTACGAACTCATCGGCTATGGCCGTCCTGCTCAGTTCGGTCCGATTGACCTTCGACGCAGGACGCAGATGTTGCGCGAGGAACTTGTTGCCAAGGTAGTTGCGTCGTTTCCTGACGAGATGTCAATTGTTCGCCGTGGAGGGAGGTGGAGGAGCCGATTGCAAATACGCAACGGTTTGATTGTTTCGGTGCTCGTCGCTCGGTCAGTGCGAACTTGGAAGAATGCCCTTCGCTGGCGGGTGAACCCAGCGCAGCATGAACGCGAGTACGTGACACTTTTCGCACGACTGAGCGAAGGCAATGACTCGTTTCTTGACTTCCATGTACTTCCCAACGTGGAACGTTGCGGAAGGTTCGATATTTCTCTGAATGATGGATGGCTGAATCGCGGCGAACCGCTCACTGACTTAAGTGCGTTCTGTACGGTCATATCCCGCGTGGCTGGTGCCCGCCGTGCCACCTGATCGTTCAAGGCAGAGTCTAGAGTGCCGATGTGCCGAGCGGAAGTGCCGATTAGTCGGCATTTCATTCTGAGGCCGCTACCCTTAAGGCAAAAGGCTGCTTAATCTGCTGACTGGCAGCGAAAGTGCATTAGGAAGTGCGGGGGTGCAGATGACACGCTTAGAGGTTCTCAAGTCCGAGGCTCTCAAGTCCGAGCTTTCAGCCATCGACTGTCTAGACCGATTCTATTGGCAAACAGAAGACCCTGACCGAAACGAGAAACTCGGGTATCTGGTTCGACAGGACAGGCGGCGAGAACTCATCACCGAACTGCTGAAGGCGATGCACGAGAGGAAAGTAGAAACTCCGATGTAGTTGCCAGAGGTGCATAGAACTTGATCCGAAGGCCACGGCACGCCGCCGAGGGGAGTATGGCATAGCAAAGAGGAAGTGTTCGATACAGACGAACTGTATTGCCCGCAGGGAGGTTTGCGCTATCTGTCAATCACTTCGTGAACTTAGCAGTCATAGCGATATTCCGCCGTTGTTCGTATTTCGTAAAAGAGCAAAGGGCTCACGTTCGCCACGGTGGAAACGCCGGTAGCATGGTAAACGTAGCCGATTCCGGCTTGAGGCGTCATGGTGTTTTTCTTGGCAGAGGGGGGCTCATGCCAGACGAAAACAAACACAGGAGATGTGTGCCCCATGGATCGCTGGATCGCCTTGGGAATCTTCTTGCTCGGTGCTGGGGCGGGATCGCTAGCCAGCACACTTCTTCACACTGGCCAGATTTGCAAACTCAAACGCTTGCTGGACGCAGCGGCCCACAACGGTTCCCAAAAAGAAGAAGATCACAAGTTGGACGGGCGCAAGTCCGCCTAACCGACACCTGTACCCGGAATGTCATCGGCACCGCTGGCAAGCGAGAGGAGCCAGAGATTCGCCGCGCCATCTTGGACGAGCTTCGCAAGATACAATGTCCGTTAAGATACCTGATTTTTCGCAAAGAGAAAGACCCGCGCCTCAAGGAGCCATCCAAGAACGACGCGGGTCAGCGCGGGAACACAGTGATACCTTCACAGTGTACGCCGCTTCCGGCGAGTCAGCGCAGGAATGTAAACAACATCTTCGCTGCAAGTCCCAAGACGACGAGGGCGAAGAACTTGCCTAGAGCCATGAATCGACCACCGCTCAGCGGGGGTGTTCGATATGATAACAAGAGCGATGGACTACGCGCCGAAAACCCATTGGGACACGATTTACGGCAAGAAAGCACCGGACGAAGTTAGTTGGTATCGCCCGCATCTTGAAACGTCACTTGAATTGATTGAACGAGTGACCCCCGGACGCTCGGCTTCAATCATCGACGTTGGCGGAGGCGAATCTACCCTCGTGGATGACCTTCTGGGTGACGGCTACTCCGACCTCACCGTCCTCGACATTTCGCAGGTCGCTGTTGACAAGACCAAAGAGCGGTTAGGATTGGGTTCGGAACACGTTCGCTGGCTCGTTGGCGATGTTACGACGGCAAAGTTGGAGCCTTCCGCCTATGACGTGTGGCACGACCGAGCGGTTTTTCATTTTCTGGTTTCAAACGAGGAGCGATTGGCTTATGTCGCACAGGCAGCACGGGCAGTCAGATCAGGAGGACACGTCATCGTCAGCACATTCGGTCCCGAAGGCCCAACCAAATGCAGCGGACTCGACGTGGTGCGTTACGATGCCGACTCGTTGCACGACCAGTTTGGCGTTCGCTTTCACCTGCTGGGAAGTTCTAAGGAACTGCATCAGACACCGTTTGGCACAGTTCAGCAATTTCTCTATTGCTTGTGCAGGATAGAATAAAGTGCAGTCTACCTATCTGACGAAAGATATGAAGACCATCGCATCCCTCCTTTTCCTGCTTGCCACGCCGCTTCTTGCTCAAAATTCAGCCACTCCTGTCGTCGATCCGTGGAAAGCGTTGAGATTTCTGGAGGGGACTTGGGAAGCGAAGGCGAAAGGGGACGCCGGAATTGCCGTGAATGGAACGTACAGTTTCAAAACCGAACTTGACGATCATGTCTTCGCTCGTCATAGCAAGAAATCAGATTGTAAGGGGCCAACGGAGTTTGACTGCGAACACGCCGATCTTCTCTACGTCTATCAAGATGCCCCGAGCCAGCCGTTGAAAGCCATCTATTTCGATAATGAGGGTCACGTCCTTCATTACGACGTTTCAACCCCCGATTCCACCACTGCTCTTTTCGTCACCGATTCGTCTCAGCCGGGTCCTCAATTCCGTCTCGTCTATGAATTGAAGGGCACGGTGATGTCCGGTAAGTTCCAGATGCGGATGCCCGGTCAGGCGACAAAGGTCTCTCGGTGACCGCACTGACGACCGACGCGGCGAAGAGATTTGTGCGCCAACGTCGAGATGAAGAGGTTAGCAACGCGACCATCAATCGCAGCCTCGCACTGCTGCGTCGTATGCTCAACCTTGCGAAGCGCGATAAGAAGATTCACGATGTACCGTTCATTGAGTTCCAAAAGGAACCGCCACCACGGAAGGGCTTCGTTGAACAGGCGGACTTCGAAAGACTACTGAATCTGTTGCCTACGCATCTGCGCCCACTAGTCACGCTCCTGTACTACTGCGGCACGCGAGTCGGACAGGCGTTGAAGACTGAATGGTCGCAAGTGGACTTGAAAAAGCGGCTCATCCGATTCGAGGGCGAGGACACGAAGAACGATGAAGCGCAAATCCTGCCGATGCCCTCGCTACTGGTGGACATGGTGAAGAGCATGACGCCGAAGTCGGGCCGGGTATTCGATGGCACCAATCTCCGTAAGGAATGGATGAAGGCTTGCGCAGCCGCTGGGTTGGGCACTATCATCGAAGTCGAAGGCAAGCCATACGATCCTCGGTACGAAGGACTCACGCTGCATGATCTGCGCAGGTCTGCCGTACGCAACTTGGTCAATGCGGGCGTGCCTGAACGAGTCGCGATGAAGATCACTGGGCACAAGACGCGGGCTGTGTTCGACCGCTACCACATTGTGTCGAGCAAAGATGTCACCAGTGCGATGGCTGCTGTGGAGTCCGCCAGTCTTGCGGCTCCGCAGCAAGTGTTGAGCGGAACGACCTTCCGCAATGAAAAGTTTGAGAAAATCGGTTCTTCCGGGCCACTTTAACGTGCTTCAAACGATTTATTCTACACGTACGGCGCTATCGTCTAGGGGTTAGGACGGAAGATTCTCAATCTTCAAACCCGGGTTCGATTCCCGGTAGCGCTACCAAACCTTTCTCGAATCACAGATCTGACGAAAGCACGCGCCTGATTCTGCCAGAGTGTTCAGCACCCGCACGATTCGAGCGTCCTCGAAGAATGTCTCCTCCCAAGTCCGAATCGGAGCGAAATTGCCCGGAAAATCAATCATTTGGAGCGTAACCTAGGTAACTTTCGGGGGCTCGAAACTGCGTGATACGCTCGTCGGATAAGAAGCAAGAAATCAATGGTTTCCGGGGGACAAATGCTTCGCCGCTGGTGTCTCTACCTGCTGCTGTTCTCGTCTTTGGCTGGGGCTGCGTCGGCCGAGTCTCATTCGGTCCAGCCTAAGCAGAAGAATGCTTCCGCGAAACTGCCGGTTAATACTTCTTCAGCGCAGGCGCGCACCAGTTTTGAAAAGGCGATGCAGGAATTCGAGGAGTATCGAATTCCTGAAACGCTACAGGACCTGCGAGCGGCGACCAAGGCGGATCCTAATTTCGCGCAGGCCTTCATCCTGATTTCCCGGATGAGCCCGGATCCTGCGGAACAAGCGGCCGCACGCAAGCGAGCCACGCAATTGGCGGTCAGGGTAAGTGCCGGCGAGCAGTTACTGATCCGCTGGCTGGCGGACGCGCAGGAGAACAATTATCTGCCCGCGATTGCCGCCATGAATGATTTGTTGGCGAAGTATCCCCGTGACCAACGCCTGGCATACCTTGCTGGCGACTGGCTGATGCAACAGCAACGTTACGAACAGGCGGTCGCCGTGCTGGAACGTGCACTGGCGTTGAACCCGAATTATGCGGCCGCGCTGAATGACGTGGCCTACGGATACGCAGATACGGGGAACTTCGAAAAGGCTTTTGCCGCCATGGACCGTTATGTCGCTCTCGAACCCGACCAGCCCAATCCGCATGATTCCTACGGTGAGATTTTGCGCATGGCTGGCAAACTCGATGCCGCACTCGAGCAATACAAATTGAGCATTCGAATCGATCCAAATTTTGGTTCGGAAGTTGGCGTGGCTGACACCTATGCGCTGATGGGCAAGGAACTGGAGGCGCGCGAGGAGTATGACCGGGCGATTGTATTTGCTCCGAGCAATGCCGACAAGGTGCAACGGGAATTGCAATCGGCCGTGACCTGGATTCGCGAGAACAATCGTAAGCAGGCGGAGCGAGCACTGAATGATGTAGCCAGACATGCTCATGCCGCGGGCTTGGCGCGGCTCGAAGCCGAGGCTCACCGGATTCTGGGCATGTACGAGCCTGACCCAAAAACGGCGATGAAGCAATTGCAGGTTGCTCAGGATGTGCTGGGCGAGGAGCATGAAATTTCCACCAGCGACCGGGACGAGGAGTTGGCGCTAATTTTACGGGTTCGGGCCGCTCGCTTGGCCGAAGTCCAGGACATGGATGCGGCCTCGAAAGTTGTCACCCAACTCGAAACTATGGCGGGCACGAGCCGCAGCCAGGTCATCCAGCTTTGTTATCACGGCGCGGCCGGAGCGGTTCTGGTTGTCCAGGGAAAATTTGCGGAAGCGATTCCGCATTTAGAAGAAGGTACAAGCGATCCGGAATCCATGCGGCTTTTGTGGCGAGCCTATACCAGCACGGGAGCGACTTCCGAAGCGCAGGCGATTGCTTCGAAACTGGCGTCTCTCAATTTGCCTACCGTCGAGCAGGCGCTGGTGGTGCCCCAATTCCGGGTGAGCCTGATTAGCCGGGCGGAGCAACCGTAGGGCGACAACACTCCCCGCCATGCCACGAATCCCGATCTTCAGTTTCGGACACGCAGAGCAGGAAGCGGCGCTTCCTCGCCTGACCGGTTACACTCCGGCTCTGTCGCTCGCAGGTCTGCAACTCGGCATCGACAACCTGCGGCACGATGTTCACCTCAGCCCCAAGTTTGTAGCCCAGACACGTTCGCAGATTTCACGCCTGATCGTGCGCCACGGCGATGTCGAGGGATTGCTGGCGGCGGAAGCGCCGCAGCCGCGGCAAAGCGGGCACTTCATTGGATCGAATGCCGGGGTGAAGAGTAATGCCAAGCCGATCGGTTTTGAGCTGAAACCGCTCCTGGCGGAAATCCATTCGGCCGCGCTGAACCGCGCCAAGGCGGAAGGGAACCCCTCGCTGGACGTGCTGGCCCGGGTGGCGATCATCAAGTTTCTGCGAATTGAACTGGGGCTGCAGTTTGCCCAGATTCTGGAACGCTGCCGCATGACGCTGAAAAGCTACGAAAACATGCGGGTGCAGAAAGCGTTGGAATATCGCGAGCGGGTGGCAGCCTTCCAGGTGGCGAAGAAAGTGATCCTGCGCAAGACCGGGCAAGAGCTGATTCGCACCCTGCGCGAAATCGAGAAGGAAACCTTGGCCCGCACGCGGCGCTCTTTGTTCGGAAGCAGCCACGACGAGCAATACAAGCTGTTCCTCAATCCGCTGATTTTCACCGCCGATGGCTGCGATGCCTACGTCAACGCCGAGCAATACGTAATGCTGGGGAATTTCGACCGTGATCCCGACCGCTTCCCCAATGTTCGCCGGATTACCTATGAGTTTCTGCAGTCGCTGAATCTGGGTCTCGAGGCCGATCCCGAGCGCGCCATCAATGCCTGGCTGAATGTGCCAGAGAACGCGCAGGAGCTGGTCGGCTCCGGGACTCCCGACGACTCCACACCGGAAGAGCGAGCGCAAAAAGCCCGCCTGACGGCATGGCTGGGCCTGCTGGATCGCGAGAAGCTCATGGATTACGTAGTGGCTTCCTATGAAGCGGTGCCGCTGCTGGCCGAGTACTCGCCGCGCATCAATGCGCAGCAATTGAAGAATGCGTTGATCTCGCGCGAGGAGCGCGCCCGGGTGGAGAAATTGATTCTGGAGCAGGGCAAGGTTTCGCGCGACAGCCTGCAAGCCGCAGTGCAGCGCGTAGCCGGTTGCAAAGGAGCCGACCGGGGCAAGATCGCGGCCCGGTTCCTCCACGATTTCATGCGCTACCACCGCGATCTGCGGAACCTGGAAACGCTGCGCTCGGCGATGGACAACGTTAATCTCATCGCCAATGACAAAATGCGCCAGCTCTCTTCCATGAATGGAACGCTGTACGAGTTTCTGCTGCCCGAGGAACAAAAACCGTCAGAGGAGAAAGTTCAGCGTCATGTGATTATCAAAGCCGATGTGCGGGACTCGTCCCGGCTTACGCGATCGCTACTGGAACGCGGCATGAATCCGGCCTCGTATTTCAGCCTTAATTTTTACGATCCAGTGAACAAACTGCTATCGAAATACGGAGCCAGTAAAGTCTTTCTCGAAGGCGACGCGATCATTCTCGCTATCCTCGAACGCGAGGGAGAGCCGGGTCTGGCGGTGTGCCGCGCTGCGGTACTGGCGCGCGAGATTATCGAGATCGTGCGCGGGTATAACCAACTGATCGAGCGCGCCGGACTTCCCGGCATCGAACTGGGCGTAGGCATTTCCTATCAGGATTCGGCACCCATGTACCTGATGGATGGCGAGCAGCGCATTATGATTTCGGACGCGCTGAACGAGAGTGACCGGTTGTCCTCGTGCAGCAAGCGGGTGCGGAAATCGATGAAGGCGATGGAGACTCCGTTCAACGTGTACGCATTTCAGACGGTGCCCGACGCCGACGTCGAAGACAGCCCCGACGATTTCATTCTGAAATACAACTTGAACGGCATCCGCATCAGCGAAGCGGCATTTCAGAGGCTGAAGCAGGAAATTTCGCTCGAACTTTCACCGCTTGATTTACCCAAGGCGTGGGAGGGGGAAGAGTTTCATCTGTGGAGCGGCCTGGTCCCGGTGGGCAACGATATCTTCCGCAAAATTGTGGTTCGCGGAAGCCGCATGCCGCAGATCGATCCCCACAATTTCTCGGTCCAGCTCTGGACTGAACGCTGGTACTACGAAGTCTGCTCCAACCCGGCAATCGACGCTAAGCTCGAAGGCAAAGCGACAGCCGGGAAGTAGGCGAGCGTGGCGCGGGCGCCCTCGCCCGCGATCTCAGATGTCCAAAAGATGTCAAATCTCCGCGTGCAGTCAGTCTGGCAGAAGCTGTGAAGGACAGTCAGCCTGTTCGTTGGCGTGATCTTGAACGCAGTCCCGTTGCTGCTGGTTCCGCCATTGTAGGTTGTGCCATAGAGGTTGCCGTCGGCGGCTTGAACCAGTCCGGCGTAGGGCCGAAACCCATCCGTACCCTCAAAGCTATGTAGCGTTGTCAGTACGCCCTTTGTCGTGATTTTGAAGACCGTGCCACCGTCGCTTATTCCATCACCTGCGCTCGTGCCATAGAGATTCCCGTCTCGGCCTTGAACAAGAGGGGCAAGAGGATACTCGCCATTAGTCCCTTCAAGAGTGAACAAATTGGTAAAGGTTTGCGTATCTGAAGAAACTGCAATGGCGGTGCAGAATAGCAACGCGACACAGGCCTTGTGCGCGCGAGCAACGCGGCTGTGGCTTGCCATGAAAAGCCTCCCAAAGAAATGCAGCGGGCACTCCAAAGTAGGCCCAAAACCCCAGATGGAGAAGGCTGGGCGGAACCTGCCGCTTCTGAGCAGTCGTTAGTATACCCGCAGTCACAAGAGTGCCATTTGGTTTCCTTTGCTGGCGGGCCCGATCCGATACTGAACGCCGACTTCAATTGGAACGGCTTGGATGGCTAACTAGCAGGCGCTCGCCGCCTTCGCCCGGACGTCCGGAGTACGTGATTATTGCCAGAAACGCGGGCGAGGGCGCCCGCGCCACATGAGCTTGTTATTTTTTTAGTGAGGCGCTCTTTGTGTTTGTGGTGCAGGAGGATGGCGTGTCGCTGCACTTCCGGAATGCGGGTACCACTAACGCTTGTTCCAGCGTGGGATCGTTGAGATTGGTCAGGGTGTCGTTGGTGCGCTTGGCTCCGGCGCTGTATCCGATTTTCTGATACGCGGCGGCTAGCAGCTTCAGCGAGAACGGATTGTTGTTATCTTCTTCCAGATGGGAGATGGCTTGATCGTACTTGCGTTCCGAGAATAAAACTTCTCCGGCTGCGCCGTGGTACGCCAGTTCGCTCAACTTGTCGTTGGAGCTTTCCGCCATGTCGGACAGCCGCGCCAGGGTGGAATTCGCCATTTGCTTGTTACCCATCTTCAACGCGACTTCCACGCGCGCCCGCAGGATCTGCGTCATCTCCTGCGTAAGCGCAATCTTCAAGGCGTTCTTGCCTTCCTGCGCGGCAACTTCGGCTTTGTCTAAATAGACCAGCGCCTGCTTGGGATTTTGCTCGCACATAGCCATCTGCCGGTAAGTGTCGGCTTCGGCCTGGCTGTTCTGCCTGAAGTGCGCGTAATCGGCAATGGACTGGAAGGCGTGCTCGGCGCCATCGTAGTCGCCTTCGCGGACGTACGTGGCCGCTTCGCGGGTCTTCCAGAGAATCTGTTGCAGCTCAGGCAAAGTGAATTTCTGGAATCCGATTTCGTATTCTCGGCGGGCGCGAACCTGATCCCCCATGAGCGAGTAAGTATCGGCAATGCCAAACTGCGAGGAATAAAATTGGGGATTGATCACGAGCGACGCCCGATAGTGTTCGATGGACTGATTGAACCGTCCGGCCATGCGCAGAATTTCCGCGTAAGAGTCTTGGGGATTCGAATCGTTGGGCAGTAACGCAACGTACTTGTCCATCATCGCGAAGGCTTTGTCGAACTGCCGCATCGCGGCGTAGTTGTAGCCCATGTTATTGATCAAGCCGGGAGAATCTGTGATCCCCGATTGTTCGTAGATGGCGCTCGCCCGCTCGAACTGGGCCTGCTGGAAAAGCCACCACGTGGTCATCCAGACTACCCATTTATCGTGCGGGTATTGATTGAGCACGTCGTTCATTTTGGTGATGGCAGAAATCAGTTTGTGGTCGGCGGCATCCTGGTACCACTCGATGACCTGTTGCTCGGAGTTGGTGGCGTGACTTCTGGTGGCAAACGCCTTCTGCTGCTCTCCAACCTGCTCGGCAGAGTCGAGGCTGATCTGCGCCAGAAATTCGTGGCCCATGGCGAAATCGGGATCGACCTGAACCGCTTTGCGCAGAATTTCGATCGCCTGTTCCTGTTCCACTCTGTCGAGGTAGAGGTCCAGGGCTTCTTCGACCAGACGGCGCGCCTCGGGAGACTTGGTGGTCAGGGGGAAAACGGCTATGGGCGCATTCGTCGACGCTGACGCTGTTTCTTCCGCCTGGCTGACGGCTGTGAACAGCAGGCTCATGCAGAAGGACGAAATCACTATTTTGCAGATAATTGATTTGTATATCGATGCCTTGCGGATCATAGCGAGTTTCCTCCCGGGCTAGTTTCCCCCGGCTAATTTCCCCTCAAAAAGTAGCCCTGCTCGACCGGCAGTTTGCCGTCAATCTTTATCACGTTCACGTCCTGCGTAAGTGAATACAAGTCGACCACGCCGATGGCTCCGGGCGAGGTCGAAACAAAACGCAGGACGGCATCGTCTCCGTCAACGACCATGATCAGGTCGCGATGAGCCAGAACGAACGCATGTGCCTGCTCGACCGTCATGTTCAGCAGTTTGTGGACAACCAGTTGCATGTCCGCCGAAGACGGGTCGCGCATGACGATGGTGATGGCTTTTCCATCCGGCCAACTCTGTTTATGCCCAGTGAAGATTTTTACCAACTCGGAAGCGGGAACATTCGACGTGGAATTTGCCTTGTCGGCAACGATCGCAAATTGCTTGGCCTGGACGGCGGCGGGCAGGAGCGCGGCCCACATCAACAACACGAAGACTCGTCGCCGGTTTATCACAATGGCGTGATTCTAGCCCGCGTGCCGACGAGGCGATAGGTAACGAACGTAATAAGTCAAAGATCTTTTCGGATTGAGAACTATTTTGGGAAGGGAGCTACTGGCCGGCGCGCAAAGGGGAGATCAGTAAGCGGGTGGTCGGCTTCTTCTTGCTGTCGGATTTATCGGGTTGATAGACCAGGTCGAGCGAACCCTCCGCTGTTGGAGAAGCTTCAGCTAACGTGGCCGCCAGGCTGCGGAACGATCGTCCGACATCTGCGCTTTCATGAAGCGCGACGGGTGCGCCTTTATCGATGGCCGGTGCAATCGCCTGGTGATTATTGGGGATTTTCCATAACAGCTTGCAGCCGGTCGCAGTCTCCACGTCTTCGTCACCGAAGCCGGGGATTTTCTTGTACCGGTTCAATACCAGACGGACCCGGTCGCGTCCTCCACCTTCTTCGAGAAAAGAGCGCAAGCGCCCCGCGCTCCACAACGAAACCACATCGGACTGTGCGACCAGCAAAACAGCGTTGGACAAATCACAAAGCAGCCGCGCCGTCTGATCCGTGCGATTGGAACAGTCGACCACAACGTAACGAAACTGCGAAACCAGCAGATCGAAAAGGCGCGCCAGTTCGGCCGCGGTCGGTGTCGAGTGCTGAGGTTCCTGCGGTCCCGCAAGAAGTTGCAGGCCATTTTTGCAAGTGGTCATCAGACCTTGCAGCAACGAAGTATCCATGCGATGCAGGTTCTGCAGCGCATCAGTAAGGCCGAAAGTGGGCCGGGCGTTAAGATGCAATGCCGCGTGCCCTAAAAGGGCAAAGTCGACAAGCAGTACTCCGCCATGCAATTCCTGAAGCGCGACGGCGGTATTCACGGCAACAGTAGTAGCGCCGGCTCCGCCCTTGGCGTTGGCGACAACGAACACCCGGGCGCGTCCCGAGGAAGTGCGCGTGCGACCGCGCGAAGCGGCGAAGCGAGTGAAAGCTTCGACCATACTTTCCGGAGTGGCGTTGCGCTCCAGATATTCGCGAGCCCCGGCGCGCATGGCAGCAACGATGGTGCCGGTATCGGTCATGGGGCCGACGGCGAAGATCACAATCTCGCTGGTGTTGGAGTGAATCAACTCGATCGCGTGCATGGCGCGTTCGATGTTCTGCGGATCGATATCGACTAAAACCACGTCGGCGTGCACATCCTGGATCTGACGCAGAATCGCATCGGTCGGGCTGGCGGGAAACCCTACGTGGCCAAAGACGTTGCGGCCCATCTGTGTGCTCTCCATGCGTTGCTGGAGAACCGTGAGCCGTTCTTTGTCCTCGGTAAGGAGGGTGACCGCTATGCCATGCATGGCTGGAACCTCAATTATGTACCCGGCAAGTGCATGTTATGAAGAGATCAGAACTCCGCCAAGTGACTATCGTAACGGAAGCTTGCACAGAAGTTTCCCTTCAAGATGCCGCGCCAATTTCCCAAGATCTTTAAGGACGTACACAGCGGCCCGGAAAGACCGCAGAGTGAGAGAGTGTCCTAGGAGCATTCTACGCAAAACAGGGCCGATTGCAAACCAAGCTGGAAGCAGAGTGTAGGGCGAACACTCCTATGCGCCGCTTGTGACGTCGAGATTGGCTCCTGATTCACTGCATTCTCAAAATCAAAGTCAAATAAGCGAACAGAAGGGTCCACTCTATACTGCAATCGAGATTGCAGGTAAGGCAAACTTAGGGCATGAGTTTGAAGGCGACGCCGTAGTTGTACTCGCCGCCGTATTCCGTCGTGCCGTAGAGGTTCCCAGCGCCGTCCATGGTCAGGCCGTTCGGACTGTCTCCGTCGGTGCCGTTGAATTTGTGGACCAGGCTGTATTTCCAGTTGCCGCCGGCCTGCGGCGCCAGCTTGAAGATGACTCCACAGGTTTGCGGACAGGAAAGATTCCCACCGCCGGCCGTGCCGTAGAGGTTCCCGGCTTTGTCGAATAGCAAATTGGCCCACGGGGCGCCGCCGAGGTAGATATTGGGAAAATCGTAGAGCACGGTCTGCTTCCAGTGACCGCCAGAAGTTGGGGTGAGTTCGAACACCGTACCGTTGCCGAACTTGCCGCCCTCAGTCGTAGTGCCGTAGACATTTCCCTTGCTGTCCACGGTTAGCCCGCCGTAGGGATACTGGCCGTCGGTTTTGAAGTTGGCAAAGCGATGCAGGACATGATAGGTCCAACTGCCGTCCGAGTTGGGCGTCATCTGGAATGCCACCCCGCAGCCAAGGGAGCCGGGACAATTAGGCGGGCCATTACCACCGAAATAAGTTGTGCCGTAGAGGTTCCCGGCTCCGTCCCAACTTGGTGGCGCAAGAGGGCCATCGCCATCCGGACAAGAGTACGGATTGCAAAAGCTGTAGAGCGTTTTTGGTGCCCAGCCTTTGGATTTGTGGATCAGCTCGGAGACCGCGCCGCTGCCATATGTGCCTGGACCAAGGTACCCGTAAATGTTGTCTGCCTTGTCGAAAAGAACAGTTAGCCCCGCACCGTGGCCGTAGATCAGTTTATAGCTCCAGCCCCCTGCTTCAGGAGCCATTTGATAGAGGGCTGCGATACCACCAGGCCCGGCGGTGGCGGCGCCGTAAAGATTCCCCTTGGCATCGATTGCCGGGCCGCCGTTGGGGCCGTCCCCATCGCCCCACTTCGTGAAGCCGTGCAGAACCTTCTCTTCCCACTTACCATCCGTCAGCTGCATCAGTTGAAATACAGTGCCGCAGTAGTTCTTGCTCTTGCATTCCGGCCCGCCCGCAGAGGTCACCCCGTATAGATTCCCGGTCGAATCGAGAGCGAGGTTGAACGCTGGCAAACCCCCGTCCCTACGACCCGTAAAGACGTGCAGGGTTTTGTACCTGACCCCTGCCATCGCCTGAGGCATGACCGTCAAGCACAACCCGAGGAGTAGGGCCGACCAGCTAATGGCCTGGGCAAATCGCTTCGGTCTCATAGGCCACCCGCTATAGCGCAGTGCAGCAGCTACCCCCTCAATCGGCGGCTTCAGTCGCGGTTGTTGCGCCGATTATCCCTCGGGAATGTTGCTTGTCAAGAAATTTCGGATTTCACCCCCCTAGAATATCTCGCTATTGGACAAACCAACCGAGGGGGTTCAATCGGTGAACGCACACACCGCAACTAGCATGGCAGAAGATTCCACGGTAGGCTAACAAGGACGCCTTTCTGGCTGGAACCAGAACCGGGTTGAATCGAGACATGCAGCGCCCTCATCCTAAGAACGAGTTGAAAGATTCGGCTTGAGCAATCCACCCATCCCAGCCAGTTCTGAGGCGCAAGCCGTGAGCGGCTCCGCGGCGCGGGGAATCGGGCTGCCCGCGACCTTGCGGGCCTTGCGCCATCGCAACTTCCAGCTTTTTTTCAGCGGACAGCTCATTTCTCTGATCGGAACATGGATGCAAACCATGGCCCAGGCGTGGCTGGTCTATCGGCTGACGGGATCGTCCCTGCTGCTGGGCGCGGTGGGATTCGCCAGCCAGTTTCCCGTATTTCTCGTTGCCCCGCTTGGTGGCATCGTCGCCGATCGCCACAACCGCCAGCGCGTGGTCATCGGAACCCAGGTTGCCTCGATGGTGCTGGCTTTCATCCTCGCGCTGCTGACCCTCACTGGAAAAGTGCAGGTGTGGCAGATCTTCGTGCTGGCAGCACTACTCGGCGTGGTGAATGCTTTCGACATTCCTGGCCGCCAGGCTTTTCTGGTCGATATGGTCGGAAAAGAAGACCTGATGAATGCGATTGCGTTGAACTCATCGATGTTCAACGGCGCCCGCATCATCGGTCCGGCGATTGCGGGAATTACGGTGGCGAAACTTGGAGAAGGCTGGTGTTTCTTCGCCAACGGCGTTAGCTACATCGCTGTAATTATCGGGTTGTTGATGATGCGAGTGCAGCGTCCAGCGCGGCGCGCGCCTGCGGCTTCGCCTTGGGCGCATATCATCGAAGGCTTCCGCTTTGTGCGGCATACCGCGCCCATCCGGGCCATTCTGCTCTTGCTGGGACTGGTGAGCCTGGTAGCGATGCCCTACACGATTCTCATGCCCATCTTTGCCGATAAGATTCTGCACGGTGGCGCGCGCGGTCTGGGAATTTTGATGGGCGCAACCGGTGTCGGAGCTTTGCTGGGCGCGCTCACCCTGGCTTCGAGAGAGGGAGTGCATGGATTGGGAAGGTGGGTGGCATTCTCCTGCGGAGGCTTCGGAGTCAGTCTGATTTTGTTTTCGCTCTCACGAAATTTCTGGTTGTCGGCGGCGCTGCTGCTCCCAGTTGGTTTTGGCATGATGTTGCAGATGTCGTCGTCGAACACCTTGATCCAAGCCATGGTGCCTGACCATCTGCGCGGGCGTGTGATGGCGGTGTACTCGATGATGTTCATGGGCATGGCGCCCTTCGGCGCGTTTCTGGGAGGAGCGTTGGCCGATCGTTTGGGCGCGCCGCTGACGGTTTCGATGGGTGCCGTCGCTTGTATCGGAGGCGCGGCCTTGTTTGGATTGCAGTTGCCGAAGATCAGAGTTGAAGCTCGCCAGTTGATCGTCGCGCAAGGCATGACCGCAGGCGCGCCGCCGGAAGAGATGACGACGAGAGTTGTGGAAGATTGAATTAGAAGTTTATCGAGCGCGAGAGATTTTTCGAGAGCAACGCGACGGACGGTTGCGCAATAGTTGCAAAGTCTTGCGACGAATCAAGAATTTCATCGAAATCTGCGCGCAGAGCCTGCTTTCCGCTTGACATTTTTTTCGAGAGTTATAGGATTTCTCTCCGGCGGGCTGCGTGCTCTACAGGTGGACTGCTTACCGGTCCCTGCCCGCAATCACACGTCAACGCAGTAAATTCCAGGAGGAGGAACCAGTGAAAAAGATGCTTTTTGTGACGGCGCTGATCGCGGCGCTGATTCCGTTGGCAATGGCACAAGACAGCAAAAGCGCGCCCGCATCGTTGGGCGAAATGATACACTCCCGCGGGACTTCGACTGTGATGTCGTCGCAGTGGAAGCCGGCGTATCGTCCGACGCGTCCGTCTTATTGCAATCCCTGCTTGTTCTACACCGGAGACTTCGATCCCAACAACTCAAATGCCAATGGTCTGGCGAACGAAGCTGATCTCTTGGTACCAGACGCCCACATCTACACTGCGATTCCGTTTTATGCGTCTAGCGGTTCGTCCGTGACCGGGCTGTTCGTCAATAGTCTGGACACGGTCGGCGTCGAGGATCCTGCCAAAGATCCTTGGGACATCCGCCGGGGCGTCAGCAGTGGCAACGGTGGAACCGATTTCGCACACGGCACCGCGAAGTCCACTGACACGCCGACCGGACGCAGCGGTTTCGGCCTAAACGAGTACACTCACCTGGTGAAGTTTGCGGCGGTGAGCGTGACGAAGAAAGGCAATTACTGGACTAATGTGACCCCGCAATGCACGAATGCTAACGACAGCAACTGTGACAGCGCGCGTTACTTTGAGTCCGACGAAGAAGATGATCCTTCGCCGATAAACCACGTGGGCAGCTGCAAGAACGTTCTGGATAACTCCTATTGGAATTCCACCTCGTTTGGTACAAACTACGAGCCGACATGGGGCTCCAGCGGCGGCTGCGGCGGCATCGGCTGCGATTCGTTCTCAACCGGCGTACTCGGCAAGAACTAAGAGTTTGGCGTGGCGTTGCCGGAGAAGGATTCCGGCATGGCTTTCCGCACAACTCTGAACGATCGGGGGAGAAGCCAGGTTGAATCGGCTTCTCCCTTTTTTGAGGCGTGCATCTGCTACGTTAGATCGCCATTTTCGGAACTGCAGCGGTTTTGGCGATCTCATCCCGATCCTCGAGATTCTAGGTCTCCAGAATGTTTCCCTGGCAAGCGGTAACTTTATGCGCCGTGATTTCTTGCGCCAATGGCAGTCGGAGACACGAAATCTCGCGTGATAACATCGAACTCGGTTTCTACTCGTTTCGTTGGAGTCTCACAGCATGCGGTACTTTACAATTGTTTTGATTCTATGTTGTTCATGGATGATCGCTTTTCACGCTGCCGCGGCGCAGCAAAGTCAGGGAAGTAAAGCAGCCAATAGCCAGCCATCGCCACCGGCCAGTCCAGAACCACTTTTCGCACCCGATACTCCGGTGATTACCATGCACGGCCTCTGCGAAGACCAACCTCCGCTGGTCCACTTGGGCGTAACGTCCGAGTCGATTCCGGACAAAGGCGCCCCAGAAAAACCCACGAAAGATGGAGCTGACAGCGCAGACGCTTCGGAATCATGCAACACGGTAGTGACTCGGAGCCAGTTTGAGAATCTGATCAACGCCATCAATCCCAACGCCCGCCCGGAAAAACGGCGCCGCTTTGCTGAGGATTATTCGGATACGGCGCTATACGCGCAGCAGGCGCGTCTCATCGGCCTGGATAAAACTCCGGAGTTTCACGAGTTGCAGAGATTCCGATCTCTGGAGGCTCTCTCCCAGATTTACAAACACTACATGCAGGAAAAGGCTGCGGAGATACCAGATGCGGATGTAGAGAAGTTTTATAAGGAGCATCCGGAGCGATTTGAGCAGTTTGCTCTGAAGCGGGTTTTTGTTCCCAAGGAAAAGTTGCATGACGACGCGCACCCCGCCACCGACCCCGCCGCCGAGGCAGCGGCAATGAAGAAGGTGGCAGAACAAATCCGCCAACAACTTGTGGCCGGCGCTAACATCGACGACATGCAGGACAAGGCCTACAAAGCAGCCGGTGACAAGGACAGCGTTTTAGAGACGGACCTGGGCGATAAGTGGACTCGCGATAATCTGCCTGCCGGATATCTGAAAGTCGTGTCGACACTGAAGCCAGGGCAGGTGGCGGATCCGGTGCTGTTCGGCGACGGCTGGTACATTTTCAAACTGATTTCCACGCGGATGATCCCGCTCAGCGAAGCCCGACCCCAGATGGAAGCGCTTACCATCAACGACCTGGCGAAATCACTGAAGAAATCTATCAAGCCAGAGGTCAACCGCGCCTATTTCCAGACGGGAGCGAATAACAATGCCGACGTACCCCAGGGGTCGCAGTAAGAGGCCCGTTCTTGCAAGCATGGCCCACCCTTCTCGCGCAGATGCGCGTACGAGGACGGGCGAGAGTAGTCTCGGGGCTTGGTATCGAGTGATCGTCGGCAGGAGGTGAGATCAGTTCCCGGTTGGCAATTCTGTGTTCTCAGTTGACAGCCTTGCCTACGGGGCTTCGATCAGTTCCATTTTTCCGTCGCGGGTGCGATGGAGGACCATGACTTTGCCTTTGGGATCGCGGAAGACAAAAACGTCGCGATCGCGGAAGTGGGCTTCCTTAATGGCTTCTTCGAGGGTCATGGGACGCATGGCGACGGCGTCCTCGGAGCGCACGAGGTGAACTTCGGTGGTGCGGGCGACTGCGGGGAATTTGTGCACGACGACATCGACGGAGGTTTGCTCGGTAAGGCCGACGGCAATTCCCACGGCCTCCTGAGCTGCGTCTCCATTCCATTTTCCGGGAACCGTGGTTCTGGAGTCCTGGTTTTTGGGGTTCGGGCTTTTGTGGTTGTGGCGTTTCTTGGTGCGCCAGCGAGTCTTGTATTTGACGGCCTGTTTTTCGAGATGCTCGAGGGCTTCGCTCACAGCGGAAGGCATGTCGCCGGCTTGAGCTAGCCCGACCAGCGGGCCGTTGCGTGGGCTGATGGTGATCTCCGCCTTGTGGCGGTGCTTTTCGACGGCCAGGACAACCTTGGTGGGAAACTTGTTGCCAAGAATTTTGCGGATCTTGATGAGGCCGGACTCGACGTCTTTGCGGATAGCGGGAGTAACTTCGTAATGCCTGCCGGTGTATTCCACGTTCATGAGCGCCCCTCCTTGGGTTTCGTTCTCTGTATGACCTGGGCACTACATTTGGAACCGTTTACCTCGAGAGAACTGTTACTTCTTTACTCTGCGCTGGTGGGTGCTGGGGATACGCATATCTTCCCGGTACTTCGCGACCGTGCGGCGAGTGACCTGAATCCCTTGCGACTGCAGCAGGCGGGTGATCTGCTCGTCGGTCAGCGGCCTGGCGGGGTCTTCATCTTCAATGAGCTTCTTGACCCGGCGTTTGAGGATGAGCAACGAAGTGTTGCCACCTTGAGGACCGTTGACGCTTTCACTGAAGAAGTACCGTAGCTCAAACACGCCTTGGGGAGTATGGACATATTTGCTGGACACGGCGCGGCTGACGGTGGAAGGATGCACGCCGATTTCTTCGGCCACCTCCTTGATCATCATGGGTTTTAACTCGTCGATACCTTTTTCCAGGAAGTCCTGTTGGCGGGCGAGGATGCTGTAACAAACTTTGACGATGGTCTGCTTGCGCTGCTCGATGTTTTTGATGAGCTGGATGGCGCTCTTATATCGCTCTTTTACATAATTGCGCGTGTCCTTGTCGTTGGTGTCCTTGGTGAGCAGACGCTTGTAGGCGGGGTTGAGGCGAAGTTGTGGAACGTCTTCGTCGTTCATGACCACCAGCCACTCGTCTCCGTGCTTCACGAAGGCCACATCGGGTTCGATGAGGCGGGGCTGAGTTTTGTTGTAGCGCAGTCCGGGACGCGGATCGAGAGTGCGAATGTAATCCAGCGCCTGCTGCACAGCTTCAACCGGACGACTCAAGGCGCGACCGATCTCCTTATATTGCTTGTTCTGCACGGCCCGCAGATGCTGATCGACGATCGCGACGGCGTCGGTGAGGGTTTGGGCCGTGGATTCACCGTTGCCGTTCCTGTGCAATTCGTGTTGCTGCTGGTGGTAGCGAAGTTGATTGAGCAGGCACTCGCGCAGATCGCGGCATGCGACGCCGGGTGGATCGAGTTGCCTTACGACTTCGATGGCTTCGTGTAGATCGGCGAGGCTGAAGCTGGTGGGAAATGTGGGATGCGGAGCAGGCGCAGGCTGAACTGCTTTTGCTTCCGGAGCGGTTGCCGGTGCGGCCGCGCTGCCGCTGAGGTCGACACCGTGTGAAGCCTCGGCGCCGTTCGCTATCTCGGGAAAATCGCCGGTAGGACGGGTCAAAAAAGATTCGCTTGCGCCCGATTCTGGCGAGACGGGCTCGGAGGGATCTAGTTCGGAAGCAGCCAAGTCGGACGAGTTTGGTTCGGATAAGTCTTGCTCGGAACTGATTCCCAGGGCAGCGGCTTCCTTGAAAACGTTTTCGACGACGGCGGCATCGGACTCTGGTGCAGCGGGTGGAGCGACTCCCAATAGTTCTTCATCGCTCGCGATCAGGTAGCCGTCTTCGTTGAGATTGCCGATGATGAGTTCGACGGCTTCCTGTACCTCGGGACGCATGGAGATGGAGCCGAGTTGCCATACCAGGTGGTCGGTCAGACTACCGGGCTTAGAAAGGAAATTCTCGAACGAGGGACGTTCGATGTCCTCCATTTCGCGGGAGCTGCGATAGCCAGGATCGAGGTAGTCCTGAAAGAACGAGCCGAAGTCGATTTCTTCGAAGGGATCTTTCTTTTCGGCGTCGGCGGCGGCCGTGGGGCTTTCTTCGACGGGAGCATGGTCACGGCTCTCTTCCCGGCGATCAACGTCATCGAGCAAAGGCACAGACTCTTCCAGTTCTTCGAGAACCGGGTTCTCCACCATCTCGGCCGTGATCATGTCCCGAAGCTCTAGCTTGTTGAGCGCGAGGACGCTGACCATCTGGACGAGGCCCGGGGTCAGGATCTGTCTCTGCGAAACCTTCAGACTCAGCTTGTGCTGCAACAACACCATGGTTCGGTCCGAATTCTTCAGTCGTTGGTCGTTCGTCTCTGGTCAAGAGCAAGAGCCTGAACCACAAAGGACACGAAGGTTCACAAAGGAAACCTTCAGCTCTGCCAACGACTAACGACTAACGACGTTCTTTCTCATACCAGCGAGAAACTCTGCCCGAGATAAACCCGCCTCACTTCGGGATCGCCCCCTAGTTGCTCGGGCGTGCCTTGGCGGAAAATCCTTCCTTCATTAATTATGTATGCCCGGTCGGTGACCGATAGCGTTTCACGCACGTTGTGGTCGGTGATCAGAACGCCGATGCCGCTAGCTTTCAGATCACTGATGATCTTTTGCAGATCGAGCACGGCGATGGGATCAATCCCCGAAAAAGGCTCGTCCAGCAGAATGAATGTCGGATTAATGCACAAGGCGCGCGCGATTTCGACGCGGCGGCGCTCTCCGCCGGACAGGGCATATCCGCGATTCTGGCGAATGTGCTCCAATCCCAATTGATCGATCAGCTTCTCCATTTTCTCGCGGCGCTCGTGCCACGACATCGACTGCGCTTCCAGAACGGCCAGGATGTTCTCCTCGACGGTCAACTTGCGGAAAATTGAAGCTTCTTGCGGGAGGTAGCTGATGCCATACTGGCGGGCCCGAAGGTACATGGGCACGTCCGTAATGTCATCGTCGTCGATCAGGACTCGACCCGTGTCTGGGGGGATCAGGCCAACGATGGCGTAGAAGGTTGTGGTCTTGCCAGCGCCGTTAGGTCCAAGCAAACCAACGACTTCGCCCTGCTCGACGCGAAGGCTGACACCGTTTACAACCCGGCGGCTGCGATAGGATTTGCCGATTTCGTCGGTGGCTAGTGTACGCATTTATCGTGCCACTCGCGTTTGGGTGACGGTAGGGGATGAATTATTGCCTTCAACCAGCACCCTATCATCGCGTCTAAAGAAAGTCAACGAAACGCCGGTAATCTTGCCGTGTTCGGCATCAAAAATGCTAGGCGGTCCGCCGGTCAAGACGAATTTGTCGTCAGACGCAGTGTAAATAAGGAGATCGCCCGTGGCGCGACGATCGGGCTGGGTGATCACGACCCGGTCCTGGGCGACGATCTTTTCCAGTTTTCCGGCTCCCGATAGCGTTTGATTTGTGGAGCCGCGGGCTTCGAGAAATGCGTCCATCTTCTTGGCGGCAATGGTGATGTCCGCTTGCTTGGCTACGACATCGCCTTCGAAGTGTGCCTTTCGCTCGTTGTCGGCGTAGGTGAGGTGCCTGGAAGTGATGGCGATCAGGGTGGGTTTTTCTGGTGCGGCTTGTTCGGATCGGTCGGCTTGGGCTTTGTCCGTTTGAACTTTATCCGCTTGAACCAGGACCGTCGAGACGGTTGAGGACTCGGCCGATCCAAGCGCGGACGCGCCCCCGGCGATCATGGAGCGGTGGTCGCGATCGAATTCGATCGATTGGGCTTCGACGATGTTGGCATCCTGCCAGAGCCGGGCATCTCCAATATAGAGAGCGATGGCTGATGCGCCGTGAACACTCATGGACCGAGCCGTCACATGGATAGGGCTGGAAGAAGACAGAAGCGCGCCATCGGGCTGCGGCTTCAGGTCGCTGTAAGTAGTTTTAACGTTACCTTCGGCAAGGGCGTCGCCGGTGCCGCGATTGAGACGCATGGAGTTCGCGGTGGTGGTCATGCCACCATCCGTCACGCGGGGAGAGCCAGTGAGAATCAATACCTGATCGGCTGGAGTGTAACGCGCGTGCGCTCCCCAGGCTTTGCGCTCACCGTCGACATAGGTAACGCCTCCTTGCTGCACCAGAGATTGGATGCCGCCGCCAGGCTGAAAAGTCGCGTCGAGCACGCGACTGGTACTGATGCGATTAGGCTGGCCGGGATTCTGGCTGACGATGCGCGCGTCCGGGGCTCCGTGGACGGCGGTGAGCTGTCCCGAGTTGTCAAAGCGAGCGTCGAACTTCGCCGCCGTAACCAGGGTTTGCGGTCCGCTGCCTGTGGTCGGGCGGATGGCGATCTGGGCGGGGCCGGAAGTCTCGGCGAGGTCTAAATGGCTTGCCTTGTTCCCGCGGGATGGGTTCGCGGCGAAAAAGTCTATGGCTTGCGTGGTCAGTTCGAGATCCTGCGCGCTGGCTGACGCGCTCGGGGGATTCTGATGCTGGAGTATCTTCACGTGGTCTTCCGCGTGAACTTTAGTCAAGAGATTTTTCCCCGAGAATTCGAGGACGACCCGGCCGGCTTTGCCTTGCATGGGCCACTCTTGCTGCGTTTCATCGGTTGGAGCGGCTGCAATTCTGGGATTTGATGAGCCGAGACGCCCGCCCTCCATGGGCCGCGCACTCGCAACCTGGGCTTGGACATCGCCCGAAAAAACGGCGGTCCGCAAGCTGTCATGCTGCTTCGTCATGATGAGTTCGAGCTGCTGGGATCGGGCTTCTGCGGGTTGCGAGCCTTCCGCCTTTGCCAGCACGTTGCCCTGAGCCAGAACACGGTCGAGAGTATTGTCAGAATGCAGAAAAAGTGTGGCCTCGTCGGCGTCGCACTGCCGTGCGCCACTGCGCAAATGGGGGTGATCGAGCAGGACCAGATGTGGATCCTTGGTGATGGTTGCCCGGAGGGCAGTGACGGTGGCCACAGTGGCGCCAGTGGAGGCGAGATTCACCTGCGATCGCAGGGTGAGGACGTTCGTCTTTGCGGCGTAGTCAACACCCACGGCCGATCCGCTGGCTTGAGGCAAATCGAAATCAACTCTCTCTTTCGTGTACGCGTCTCCGGTGTTTTGGTTAAATACCAAGCCGCTGGTCTTGAGGTGGATGGGATTTTTGAGACCAGTTGGAGGGGATTGGTCGGGATTCAGCAAGCCTCCAGGGTTTGACTGCAGATCGATTTGCACTTCGCCTTTAGCGATAACGTTCCCGGACTGCTGATCGTATTCGAAATCGGAACCCCGAATCTGATCGAAACGACTGGAATCACTTCCGTAAAGAGTGATTTGCACCTGGTGCAGTTCGGCGTGTCCGCCTTGCTTGAATTGCACCGCCTTGCTGGCTTGAATGGTAAACAAGGTGCGCCCCTGTTCAGACTTGGAGACGGTGAACCCGGTTGCGCTTTGTTTGATTTCGAGCCCGATCTTTGCAGGAACCTGCTTCAAGGCGTTCTGCATGCGATGACGAGCAAAGAAATAAACCCCTGCCACGACCAAGACAGCGAGGATGATTGCACCGGCAAACCAGCGGCGCAGGCGGGATAGATTCACGGGCATCTAGAGTTAGTTTACTTCAGGGCTCGCGAGTCAGGCTCCTGGCTACGAGATCTTGTCATCCTGAGCGAAGCGACTGCTTCGCGAAGCGAGGCGGTTGTGAGAGTCGAAGGATCCCTACACCCGTTGTGCAAATGCAGCGTCGAGGAGTTCTGGTTTGTTCGGCGGAACACACGTTCAGGTGGAAATGCCTTGGAGCATTTGAATCGCGATTGCCTTGCAGGGGTCCTTCAAATGCGTTGCAGTCGCCTTGCGACCGCAACCTGGCTCAGGACGACAGTTTTGTCCGTGAATCCGAGAGTTTAAAATCGCAAAGCGAAAGTTCCGGTCCGCCGAATTCCGGGTGGTCGTTGTGATCGAGGGTGAAGGCGATACTCAGAGCGTCGCCGGGGAGCAGACCAGATTGCGCGATCCGTTCGGCCATGCGCCAGCCCAGAGCGTCATAAGTGACGGACAATCGCGAGCGACCGCTTGAACTCTGGGCGTGGACACGCGGCAGCACAGACGCATCGGGATGACATCGAGGAGCGGTGAGCACGGCGACTTCGCTGACTTCTTCTTCAGGTGGCTGGGAAGACAATTTTAGTTTTACGTGCTTCTCTTTCATCACGCGAGGCGGAGCCATCAGACGCAGGTTGCGGGCCGCAAAGACTGGTTCGGGATTGCCCATGCCGAAAGGCTCGAGTCGCCGCAAGGCTTGAAACAGTTCGGGCGTGATTTGGTCGAATGGGAGTTCGGCATCGAGATCGAGGGTGGGTTCAAAGTCCGCCAGCGTCAAACACGCACGCGCATAGCCATCAAGGTGGGAGCACAGCTCGGGCAAATTTGCCGCAGGCATGGAGAAGCCGACAGCGTGCGCGTGTCCGCCGAAACGCGTAAATAATGGGGCGCAAGACTCCAGCGCGTTTAGCAGGTGAAATGCGCGAATCGACCGGCCCGAGCCGTGAGCCTCGTCGCCGTCGCGTGAAACCACCAGGGTGGGACGGCAGTAGCGCTCGACGACGCGCGTAGCCGTGATTCCGATCACTCCGCGGTGCCATCCCTCGCCGTCGATCACCAGGCAGAAGGATTCGAGCAGCGTGGGCTCCTGCTCGAATCGCAAATTGATCGCTTCGAGGATTCTACGTTCTTCGGCTTGGCGGTCGGCGTTGAGCTGATCGAGTTTGTTGGCGATCTCGCGTGCCCGGGCCATATCTTTCACGCTGAACAGTTCGATCACGTCCCGGGCAACATCCATGCGGCCTGCCGCGTTGATGCGGGGCGCGATGCGGAATCCAACTTCGCCCGAGGTAAGCGGTCTGCCGCCGACCTTCGCGACTTCGAGCAAGGCTTTGAGTCCGGGATTCACCGCCGAGCGCAGAGCATCGAGGCCGAGTTTGGCGAAGACGCGATTCTCGCCGGTAAGGGGAACGGCGTCGGCAATAGTGGCAATGGCGACGATTTTCATGAATGACTTCAGCAGCGAAGCCTGATCTCGGTGAGTAAGGCGGCGCTCCATCAGCGCTTGCGCCAATTTGAAAGCAACGCCAGCTCCACACAACGCTTTGCAGGGATATTCGCAACCCGGTTGATTCGGATTCAGCACTGCGAGCGCCCGGGGCATGCCGTCGGGGCCGGGAAGATGATGGTCGGTGACGATGAGATCGACACCCAGGCGATGCGCGGTTTCGGCCGCCGCAAAGGCGCGAATGCCGGTATCGACGCTGATGATGAGCCGAACGCCCGCGGCAGCGGCCCGCTCGATTACGTCACCACGAAGATCGTAGCCTTCTCTAATTCTGTGCGGAACGTGGAAGTCGGCGGAGCCGCCGCACAGTTCGATGGCGGTTTTGAGGATCACGACTGCTGTCGTGCCATCGACGTCGTAGTCGCCGTAGATAAGAATGCCATCCTCGCGCTCGATGGCGGCATCGAGGCGGTCGACGGCTGCTTTCATGCCCGACATTAAATAGGGCGAGTGCAGATGCGCGAGCGATGGAGTGAGAAAGCGTTCCGCAACTCCAGGATCGTCGATTCCACGCATAACAAGAAGACGAGCCAGCGTCGACGCCAGTTGTGGATCTTTGAGGCTGAGGCTGGAGTTTGAAAATAATGCCGCGGCCAGAAGTTCGATCTGGACTACGTCAGCGGTCTTGGGGAGCCATTTCAATTTGGTTGTGCGCGGGCTGGGAAGTTTGATTCTACTCGCATGCCAGGGATAAGTTTTGGTGGAGGTTGGTATTGTCGTAGCTTGGAACTGCCGAGCGTGGGTTCACTCGACGGGTCGGGGACGCCCGTCGCTCCATTATGTTCGTGGAAAACCTAATAGGGTTTGTCGTCGTCCTGGTCGGGTTCGTCGATGGATAGGCCGGCGAAGTCATCGGCCATTTCGAGAATGTTCTGGTAACGGTCGTACCACGGCGTCGAAGCCTCGAAAACCATCATCACGCCTTGTTGGGCGAAACCGAGTTGTACAAAGCCGGTCTTGCCGACGTAGGTGCGCAGCCAGCGGGCGTCTTCAAGGTCTTCATCGCTGGTGAAGGCGGCCGCGCTAAGGCGCTCGATCATGGCGTCGAGCTCTTCGCGCTCCAGACGCCAGGAATCCATGGTGAGGAATGGCGCTGCCGCTGCCTTGGCGAGTTCAACGAAATCTTTCCAGCTGTCGGGATTGTCCTGGGACTTCCAGCTCACGCTCTGCACTTGTTCGTAGTCGACGAAGCCCGGGAAGCGGCGCATGCCGTGCCCTTCGATGAAGGCGACCATGTCATCTTTGAGATTACTGAGATCGTCAGACACAGAAG
Source organism: Terriglobales bacterium (assembly GCA_049585795.1). Classification (GTDB taxonomy): domain Bacteria; phylum Acidobacteriota; class Terriglobia; order Terriglobales; family Acidobacteriaceae; genus JABDBE01. The sequence continues at coordinate 34,042 of JBAVAQ010000024.1, forward strand.
GCATATGGGGCTCTGGATAGTTGCATTGTATGCCCGAATGCGGGCGAAAGGGCAAATGGAACTGGTCATTGGTCGATAGTCGTTGGTCGTTCGTCGTTGGTCGTTCGTCAAAGGCATGTGTGGGCTGGCCAACGACCAAGGACCAACGACCGACGGCGATCTTCCCTGTGCTACACTATTTGTTTCACGACGAACCTCCGATCCGCACCATGCTTCTTTCCAAAGAATATGTGGGCTATTTGGCCCGCGAAGTCACGAAAAAACTGATTGCTGGCAAGCTTATTGAGACCAAAGCAGCGGCTGCGGTCGGCGAAAAGGTTCATGCCGCAATCCTCGAAGAATTCTCGCTCGAGGATCGCATCAATGACGAAGTACGCGTCATTCTGGAAGCCTATTCCGCCGAGATGCAAAAGACCGGAGCTAATTATCAGGAAATGTTTCGCAAAGTGAAAAACGAACTGGTGCGCAAGTACAAGGCGGTGCTGTGAGAGTAAGCCGCGACAAAGTGAATAAAGTCGCGCACGTAGTCACCGACGCGCTAGCCGGAATGGACGACGTAGATTTTATCGAGGATCGGAACACGATCCGGCTGGAAGTGCGCAAAATTCTCGAAGAGGTTCTAAACCAGGAGGAGAAGATCGATCAGGCCGCCCGCCACAAGATCGAGAATCAGAAGCGAACCATCCTTGAGGGCAGCCAGGAATGGGACATTCTTTATCGCAAGTATTACAACGAAGAAGTCAAGAAGTTCGGAATGTAGGGATACCGCTCTCAGCGGGTCGCGAATTTCCACACTGCCACAACCACAAAAATAACTATCCCCAGCGCATATCCCCAGATTCGTGTTCGGTTGGCTTTTTCCTGTTCAATCATCACGAAGCACCTCGCGATACTCCCTCACTATGCCACGAACCCGCAACGAAAGCGAGGCTTTAGTCCCAGCTTCGATCGGCTTCATTCCGAAGCCCCGCGCTTTCTCAAGCGGGGCGGGGAATCTCGCGCGCCGACCATTTTCTCGCCGATCTGTGATCCATCTTCTACAAAAAAAGACAGATTTTGACACTTGATAGGGGTAAGATTGTCACGGTTCCCGGTGATATGGATCACGGCGGAAACCGTACCCCAGGGCCTTAAATAGAGCGTTGGCCAAGTTTTATGAGTGTGCCACATCCAAACCAGCAAATCGTAAATTCTAAAAGCAGTTCCTACATTGGAGGCAAATCCCATGAGCGTAATGACCCCGCCCGGAATTAAAACTCCGGGCAACTACATTGAAGACGTAATGACAACCGTGAAAGCCAAGAACCCCGCGGAACCTGAGTTCCACCAGGCGGTTCAGGAAGTGTTCGATTCTCTAAAACTGGTGCTGCAGAAGCACCCGGAATATAGATCGTCGAAGATTCTTGAGCGCATCACTGAGCCAGAGCGCGTAATCATGTTCCGCGTGCCCTGGTTTGACGATCGCGGCGAAATTCAAGTAAACCGCGGTTTCCGCATCGAGATGAACAGCGCCATCGGCCCTTACAAGGGTGGGCTACGGTTTCATCCCTCGGTCAACCTCGGCATTTTGAAGTTTCTGGCCTTTGAGCAGGTGTTCAAGAACTCGCTGACCACGCTGCCCATGGGCGGCGGCAAAGGCGGATCGGATTTCGATCCCAAAGGCAAGAGCGACAACGAAGTCATGCGCTTCTGCCAGAGCTTCATGACCGAACTGGCGCGGCACATTGGTCCGGACACCGACGTTCCGGCAGGCGACATCGGCGTTGGCGGACGGGAAATCGGCTTCCTGTTCGGCCAATACAAGCGTCTGCGCAACGAGTTTACCGGCGTGCTGACTGGCAAAGGCCTGAACTGGGGCGGTTCGCTGATTCGTCCCGAAGCGACTGGCTACGGCTGCGTATATTTCGCCGCCGAAATGTTGAAGTCGCGTAAAGACTCGCTCGAAGGCAAACTCTGCCTGGTTTCGGGCAGCGGCAATGTTTCCCAATACACGGTCGAGAAGCTGCTTGATCTGGGAGCGAAGCCGCTTACGTTCTCCGATTCCGACGGCGTCATTTACGATCCCGATGGAATCGATCGCGAGAAGCTGGCTTGGGTGATGGAACTGAAGAACGTCCGCCGCGGACGCATCCGCGAATACGGCGAGAAGTTCAAGAAGGCGATCTTCATGCCCACCGACATCAAGCTGGAGCACAGTCCGCTGTGGAACATCAAGGCGGACTGCGCTTTCCCAAGTGCCACGCAGAATGAGATCAAGGCGAAAGATGCCGCGAACCTCATCAAGAATGGCGTCAAGCTGGTGGCCGAGGGCGCGAACATGCCCAGCACCCTGGAAGCGACCAGGATGTTCCTGGAAGCCGGGATTCTCTACGGCCCGGCGAAGGCTGCGAACGCCGGCGGCGTAGCAACCTCCGGCCTCGAGATGGCCCAGAACAGCGCACGGCTGAGCTGGACTCGCGAGGAAGTGGACGATCGGCTGCACAAAATCATGATCGCCATTCACAAGAACTGCTTCGAGACGGCGGAGAAATACGGCACCCCGGGCAATCTGGTGAACGGCGCCAACATCGGCGGATTCCTGAAGGTCGCCAATGCCATGCTGGATCAGGGCTTGGTGTAGCGGTTGCGTGACTAGTCTCGCGTGGCTATGATGCGGGGTGGAAGAAGTTCCACCCCGCTTTGTTTTTAAAGATGCCAGGCTCAAAACGAGTTTTTCTTTCTGCTGATTGGCGGGACTTGGTCATGTTGAACTATGAGGTTGAACCCAATCTCTTGAGTGGATATGTTCCGCCAGGTACAGCGCTGGACTCATTCAAGGGGCGAACCTACCTCAGCCTTGTCGGATTTCGGTTCTGCCGCACAAAGCTGCTTGGCCGTCTCCCTGTTCCATTTCACGCGAATTTCGATGAGGTAAATCTCCGCTTCTACGTGCGTCGCAAAGAAGGCAGCGAAGATCGCAGAGGAGTTGTTTTCATCGCTGAGGTGGTGCCCAGATACGCAATTGCGACGACAGCTCGTCTGGCATACGGCGAGAATTATAAGCACCTTCCGATGAGGCACTACATCGAAACACACGAACTGAGTAAGACCCTCGAGTATGAATGGCAAGTCGGCGGCAAGTGGTGCACGCTGTCCGCTCAGACCGTGGGCCCTCCGACACAGCCTCAAGAACGGAGTTTGGAACAGTTCATTACCGAGCATTTTTGGGGTTATTCGACGCAACGAGCCGGCGGTTGTATCGAGTACCACGTTTCGCATGCCCCGTGGCAAGTATGGACATCCCCTCAAGCTGGATTTGAAGGAAAAACCAGCGCTCTATACGGCGACGAATTCGCAACAGTTCTTCAACGCCGCCCTGACTGCGCATTTGTGGCAGATGGCTCGCCCGTGATTGTTTTCAAAGGCAACCGGGTTCAATGACAACCTCAAATGAATCGGAATCTAGTGTCCCTCGTGAAGGGTGGGTACTCTACGATGGCGGATGCGGGTTTTGCTTTCGATGGGTTCACTTCTGGAAGAAAGTAATTGAAAGTCGTGGATTTGCGCTCAAAGACCTGCAATCTGCTTATGCCGAGGGTAGCTTACAAATTCCGCAGGAAAATCTACTGGACGACATACAAGTATTAACGCGCGCTGGACAATTAGAATCGGGTGCCGATGCATACCTTTATGTAACCCGGCGAATCTGGTGGGCATGGCCTTTTTATGGAATCTTCCGCTTGCCAGGTTTCAATTGGATACTTTGGCGAGGCTATCGTTGGTTCAATCGAAATCGATACCGAATATCTCGCCGCTGTCCGACACCTCAACAAGGCAGCGCCGCCCACAGTCTGAAAGACGATAGTTGAAACAGCCAATCGCATTGGAATGACTGTAACTCACCAACCCGACCCCATCGTCGACCCCGAGCGCCTCTTCGAGGGCTTCGAGAACCTGATGCCCTTTCGGGTGCAGGATATTCTGCTGGTCTCCAGCCTTTACGATTCTTTCATTCTGCGCGAGGACGGGCGGCTGAATGAGTTGCTGATCGGGCAATCGCTCGAACTGAATCTTTCGCAGGTTCCCGGGATCACTCACGTTTCCCGGGGCGCGGAAGCGCTCGCTCTCGCGCGATCGCAGCCGCGTTTCAACCTGATCGTCACTAACCTCGAAGTGGAAGACATGGATGCGGCGCAACTCGCCCGCGAAGTCAAAGCCGCAGGGCTCGATGTGCCCGTGGTTGTGCTGGCCTACGACTATCGCGAGATTAAGAAGTTTATCGCGCGCAATCCGGTCACGGAGATTGAAAGAGTTTTTCTGTGGCAAGGAAACGCGCGCATCTTGATTTCGATAGTCAAGTACATTGAAGACAAGCGCAATGTTCTTCACGATACGCAAGCGATCGGTGTGCCGGTCATTCTGGTGGTCGAAGACAATATTCGCTATTACTCATCGTTTCTGCCCACGATCTATACCGAGCTGATCACGCAGTCGCGCCGCCTGCTGAGCGAAGGATTGAACGTCGCGCACAAACTGGTGCGGATGCGGGCACGGCCCAAGATTTTGCTGGCGTCGAATTACGAAGACGCGGCACGGCAAGTGACGCAGTATCGCGAGTTTCTGTTGGGCGTGGTGTCGGATGTGGAGTTTCCGCGTGCCGGGGCGTTGAACGTGGATGCGGGATTCGACCTGGCTCGCATGGTTCGTGAAGAAGTGGCAGACGTGCCCATCGTCCTGCAAACCAGCCGCACGGAATTCAGAGCACGGGCGCACGCGCAGGGATATTCGTTTCTGCGCAAGCGCTCGCCTACGCTGTTGCGGGATCTGCGGCGTTTTCTTACGGAGCAGTTCGGCTTCGGAGACTTCGCGTTTCGTCTGCCTGACGGCAGCGAGGTGGCGCGGGCAAGCGATTTGAACGAACTCGAGGCACGGCTTCACGAAGTGCCGGCGGAGAGCCTCGCCTATCACAGCGAGAGAAACCATTTCTCGCGCTGGCTGCGGGCGAGGACGGAGTTTGCGCTGGCGCAGAAGCTCAGGCCGCGCAAAGTTTCCGATTTCGCCACGCTGGAAGACTTGCGGCGCGATGTGATCGATTCCATTGCTGAATATCGCAGCGAACAAAGCCAGGTTCTGATCGGCGATTTCAACGCCTCGACTTTCAAATCGACCGAAGGCTTCTTTCTGCGGATTGGCGGCGGATCGCTCGGCGGCAAAGCGCGTGGCTTGGCTTTCATCCGCCACCTGCTGCACAAATATCAGACCGCTCGCCGCTTCGCCGATGTGCGCATTGCCGTGCCGCCAAGCGTAGTGCTGGCGACGGATATGTTTGACCGCTTCCTCAGCGAGAACAATCTGCTCGACTTCGCCATCAATAGCACGGATGACGCCGAGATTTTGCAGCGCTTTCTGGAAGCAGCTCTGCCGGCCTCGCTGCGCGACGATCTGCTGGCGTTTCTTGCCGAGGTCCATTACCCGTTGGCAGTGCGTTCTTCCAGCTTGCTCGAGGATTCGCAATACCAGCCTTTTACTGGCGTGTACGAAACTTTTATGCTGGCCAACCAACATCCTGATTTGTCGGTGCGTCTGGAGCAACTGATGGAGGCGATCAAGCGCGTGTATGCGTCAACCTTCAGCCAGCATGCCAAGGGATATGTGCGGGCCACGCCCTATCGCTTGGAAGAAGAAAAGATGGCGGTGATCGCACAGAAGGTCGTGGGCACGATTCACGGTTCGCATGACGGGCAGCGGTTCTATCCCGATTTTTCCGGAGTGGTGCGTTCGCACAATTTCTATCCCGTGCCGCCGATGAGTTTTGAAGACGGAATCGCCGCAGTCGCATTGGGCCTGGGACGGGCGGTGGTGGATGGGGGAAAATGTCTGACGTTTTGTCCACGTTATCCGCGAAACCTTGTGCAGTTTTCGTCGGTGGAAGATATTTTGGCGAACTCGCAACGGGAGTTCTGGGCGCTAGAGATTGATCACTTCGAGCGCCACGACGATTTCGCGGCCGATCCGCTGCTGGAATTGAAGGAAGCCCGCTTCGGGCTGGACGTGGCCGAAGCCGACGGAACCTTGAACAACCTGGGATCGACTTATTCGGTCGACAACCATGTGATCTATGACGGGCTGAGCCGGCCAGGCACACGCGTGGTGAGCTTCGCTCCGATTCTCAAGCACGGAGTGTTTCCGCTGGCTTCGATTCTCGAAAGGCTCACGAGAATTGGTGAAGACGCATTCGGCCGGCCTGTAGAAGTGGAATTCGCGGTGCGCCTGCCGCAGACGCCACAAGAGGCGGCCGAGTTTGGATTTCTTCAGATTCGCCCGCTAGTGCTTTCGCGCGAAGGGGAAGAATTACGGATGGAAGATGTGCATCCCGAGCGCCTGGTTTGCCAAAGCTCCATGGTGTTGGGGAACGGCCGCATCGGCGATCTGCGGGATGTGGTGGTCGTCGACTTTCATCGCTTCGAGAGGGCGCGAAGTCAGGAAGTCGCCGAAGGGGTGGCCGACATTAATGCAAAGCTAAGCGAAAATGGGACCCCATATCTGCTGATCGGTGTGGGACGCTGGGGATCGAACGATCCCTGGCTCGGAATCCCCGTAGAGTGGGACGAGATTTCAGGTGCACGCGTGATCGTCGAGGCGGGCTTCCGCGATTTTCGCGTGACCCCGTCGCAAGGCAGCCATTTCTTTCAGAATCTCACCGCATTTCAGGTGGGATATTTCACCGTCAATCCGGACGCAGGCGAGGGGTTTGTAGATTGGGAGTGGCTGGGTGCCCAGACGGCAGTCGAGGAGCAGGGGTGTGTACGGCATCTGCGTTTTGATGCGCCCCTCGTCGTGGTAATGAATGGGCGCACCAGTCGGGGGATGGTCTTCAAACCTGAAGGAGCATAGCGAAGACGACATCCTCCCTTCGCGAACCTTTGTGTCCTTTGTGGTTCTGGCATCTGAACCTCGTTAACCAACAAAGGACACAAAGTTACACGAAGGTTTAAGCTTGACACTTCGTCTTTTGTTCGCTATGCTGCGATCCGCTGTTCAAGCCTGGCAAATCTTAAATGGAGGAATGCATGTCACTCAGTCAATCTCTTTTACCCGAGTTCGATCAGGAAATGGCCAGCACTCGCAAGACTCTCGAACGAGTGCCTGACGAAAAGTTTTCCTGGAAGCCGCATGAGAAATCTGGTGCCATGGGGTGGCTGGCCGGCCATTTGGCCAACATTCCGGAGTGGGCGGTCGAGACCATAACGAAAGATGGCTTCGACATGAACCCTGGAGGCAAGGGATTTCAGCCGCCGCCGGTGCCCAAGACGCGCAAAGAACTGTTGGAATTGTTTGACAAGAATGTGGCAGCGGCGCGTGCAGTTTTGGCGAAAGCCAGCGATGCCGACCTGGGCAAAACCTGGTCGTTTCTCAACAACGGCGTACCCGTCTTTTCCATGCCGCGAATCGCCTGTCTGCGAACCTGGGTAATGAATCACACCATTCATCATCGGGCGCAACTGGGCGTCTACTTGCGATTAAACAACATCGCGGTGCCGGCGATTTATGGGCCGTCGGCTGATGAGTCCGGAATGTAGGAGAACGTTGCAGCGGGTTTCGTTTACAATCAGCAGCCGGGCCTATACTAAAACGTTTTAAGGAGCTGGTCTTGAAGAACCGGATGCCGGTTGTTGTGTCCCTGATTGCATGTCCTTTTTTTTCGGCTATTTGTGCCGCCCAGACCATTCAGGTGGACATAACGCCGACGCACTCGACCAATCGATTCGTGCCTAGTGAAACGTTGGGTGCGGGGGTCGACCGAATTCCGGCCGCAGCCATCGACAAGGATCTGCTTGGGCCCACGCTGAAGCAAGTGTTCGCTTCGGGATGGCAGCCGGTGACCTATCGCCAGAACACTGAACTCGCAATCGAGGCTTGGCATTGGAATCCGCAAGGAACGTGGAGCGACCCCAGCGGCAAGGGCTACTTCACAGGCTCGGCGGCTCCCACGGAGACAATTCGTTATTCCTACGGATACTCGCTGCCGCACCGCGGGACCACGCGCAACGACGGAACCGACAATGCCGGCTTCTCGCGCCTGACGGACGGGGATCTGAATACTTATTGGAAAAGCAATCCATATCTGACGGAACGCTTTACCGGGGAGAGCGATTCGCTGCATCCCCAGTGGGTGATTCTCGACCTGACGCAGAACCAGCAGGTAGACAGTATTCGCGTCGCCTGGGCCAACCCGTATGCGACCCGCTATGTTGTCCAGTGCTGGACAGGAGACGATCCGATTAAGGGTCAAACCAAAGGCGTGTGGCAGACATTTCCCTATGGCACGGTCATGAACGGTAAGGGTGGAACTCAAACCATCCGGTTGTCTGACAGTCCGGGGCCGATTCGATTCGTGCGAATACTGATGACCGAGTCGTCGAACACTTGCGATTCTCATAACTCGACTGACCCGAAACTCGCGGACCCTAGAAATTGTCTAGGCTACGCGATCAGCGAACTGTATCTTGGGACAACCACGCCCGACGGCGACTTCCACGATATTCTTCGCCACACGCCAGACCAGGAACAGACTGCCACCTACGCCTCTTCGGTCGATCCCTGGCACGAGCCTTCTGATCTGCTGACCACGAAGCAAGCACAGGTAGGATTCGACCTGTTCTATACCAGCGGGGTCACGCGCGGCCTGCCTGCGATGATTCCGGTGGCGCTGCTTTATGACACACCGGACAATGCCGCTGCCGAAATCGAGTATCTCAAGAAACGCAATTACCCGATTTCTTATGTGGAAATGGGAGAAGAATCGGACGGACAGTTCATGGTTCCCGAGGACTACGGCGCACTCTACCTGCAATGGGCTACGGCGCTTCATCGCATCGATCCAACATTGAAGCTGGGCGGACCGTCTTTCCAGGGAGTGAATAAGGATATTGAAGTTTGGCCTGATGCCAACGGCAAAGTTTCGTGGCTGGGGCGTTTTCTCGACTACCTCAAGCAGCACGGCAGGATGAATGATCTCGCGTTTTTCTCCTTCGAACATTATCCCTATGACGGGTGTAAAACGCCGTGGGGCACCCTTTATGACGAACCGGATCTCGTGAGCCATATCATGCAGGTTTGGAGAGAAGACGGCGTGCCAGCGAATGTTCCCATGTTCATTACTGAGTCGAATCTTTCTCCCGCTGCGAGCGAAACCTATATGGACATGTTCGCTGGAATTTGGTTGGCGGATTACATCGGATCATTTTTGGACTCGGGCGGAAACGGGGCATATTTCTTTCACTATTTGCCTTTGCAGATGGAACATGGCTGCAATGATTCTCCGGGGACCTTTGGGATGTTCACAGTCGACGCCAATTATCAAATTCAACAACCTTTGTCGCAGTTCTTTGTATCGCAACTGATCAATCTGGAATGGGTGCAGCCCGGTGCGGGCGAGCATCTGGTATTTCCGACAAAGAGTGACGTGGATGATGGCGCAGGCCATGCGCTGGTCACGGCGTATGCGGTGAAACGTCCTGACGGGCGATGGTCGGTCATGGCCGTGAACCGGGATCAGCAGAATGGGCATCGGGTGCGAATTTTGTTTCAAGATCAGGCGAGTCAGGCGACGAACTTCTTCTCGGGCGAAGTCGAAATTTCGACCTTCGGAAAGAACCAGTATCAATGGCACCCCGCGGAGACTCGCTTTATGGCCCACTCGGAACATTCGGGTGAGCAGCCGGTGGTGGCGATCACGAAGGGGACAGCGAATCCGGACGGGCCGGTAATGCGCTCCATGCAAATTGCAGGAAAAGACGCCTGGTACGATTTGCCGGCGGCATCGGTGGTGGTTATTCGGGGCAAACTGGCGCGCTGACGGGGTTTCAGCGAAACTATTGTACGTTCAGGTCAGGTGAACTCCGGTAAGGTCGCAGGGCGTGATTTGCAGCTATAATTGAGAAAAGTCATGAAGTCGCGCACCGCCATTCTGGTTCTAGGCATTTTATTGATGGGCGGTTTTGTTGTTTTACTGGGCGCCCGGGCGCAGGACGCCGGTCAGGCAGAATTACCTTCAGCCCCGTCCCCCTCTTCACACGAGAGTCAATCGCAAGCCCCCGCAGCCCCGGCGCAGACTGCTCCGTCGCAGCCGCCAACTCAGGAAACCCCGGTTCCATCTGATTCCGTCAAACGGGCTGCAGCCACGCCCGCCGCGCAACCCGCCAACGATGCAGGAAAGAAGGTAGGAACCGCTTCGACCTCCACATCACCCGCGGGGACGATTCTGTCGGACGACGAGTCCCTCACCACCATTCGGCACACGGTAAACGAGGTGAACGTGCTTTTTACGGTTACCGACAAGCACGGGCGTTACGTGAAGGACTTGAAGAAAGAGGATTTCAAGGTCGTGGACGACAACAAACCGGCGGCGGAAATCCGGAGCTTCCACGCGGAAACGAATTTACCTCTGGAAGTCGGGTTGCTGATCGACGCCAGCAATTCAGTGCGTGATCGTTTCAAATTCGAGCAGCAGGCGGCGGTTGAGTTTCTCAATCAGACCATCCGTCCCAGGTACGACGAGGCTTTCGTCCTCGGTTTCGATGTGACTCCCGAAGTTACGCAGGATTTCACTGACAACACGGAACTGCTCTCAGTCGGAGTCCGTGCCCTCCGTCCGGGCGGCGGGACCGCGATGTACGACGCGCTGTATTTTGCGTGTCGCGACAAACTCATGAAGGCGCAGCACAGCGGGCCGGTACGACGGGCGATCATTCTGCTTAGTGACGGCGACGATAATCAGAGCCACGTCACGCGGGAAGAAGCTATCGATATGGCGCAACGCGCTGATGTGATCGTGTACACCATCAGCACCAACCTGAGCGGCGCCGGCCATCATGGAGATAAAGTGCTGGAACGCATCGCCGATGCCACGGGCGGACGCTCCTACGTCCCCTTTCAGATCACCGAAGTGGCCAATGCCTTCGCCGCGATTCAGGAAGAACTGCGCAGCCAGTACGCGATCTCGTACAAACCTGCCGACTTCGTCTCCGACGGCCGTTATCGCAGTGTCGAAATTCTCGCCCTTGGTCAGAAGGGCTTGCGGGTGCGCAGCCGCCGTGGTTATTACGCGCCCACGCAGTAAAGTGTTAATTGCACCTTTGGCCGCCGGATGCTGAGATTTTGCACGACTTATAAAGGTTGCGGGAAAGCTTTCGGGCGTCGGAGTTTTGAAAGGACACGGGCTTCAGCCGTGCCGCAAGCGTTTGAATGCAAGGAACGGCGCGGCTGAAGCCCGCGCCCCTTCAAAACTCAAATCGCCGATTTCGTAGTTTTCGCAACCCCTTGAAGGCACACGCCGCGGAACAGTGTTGTCTCTGATTGAACTACTGTCCCGCAGGCACCCAGACGCTATCTGCGGCGCTAAAGTCGACGCCCGGAACTTCAGTGCTAATCTGCACACCTTGCAGCCCCGCCTTCTTTTTCGGCTTGGCCAGGAATCCCAAAATATATTGGTTATTGATCATTTTCTGCACGCCATCCAGGTAGGGCTTGAAGCTCACTGGGCTTTGGAATCCCAGATAGTAGGACTCGCCGCCGGTTTCTTCCGACAGCTTTGAAATACCAATCTGGCCGTTATTGGCCCGCCAGAAGTTACGGTGCCAGTGTCCGACCCCAGGAGAATAGATAGTGTAGATGACGGTACCGGTGCGCTGCGCGACGCTGCTGGCAGTGTCCACGTCCGGATTGATAGTGGGGACGTTCCCGCCCATACTGCGCCGCGCGCGGTCAATTCCATCCGTTACCATCACGACTTCGCGGCGGTTGGGGTGCGCCGGCCAGCGCTTCATGAGATCGATGACAGAAAGGTACGGGCTACCGAAAGCGCCAGCACTTTGGAGCGGCAACCGTACCGCCCTGGCAGCCTGGTCGTGGTCGGCGGTGAAGTTCTGCACGATTTGAACTGTGGCATTGCTCATGTAGCCGACGCCCACTGACGTAGTCGACGGTTGAGCAGTGATGAAGGCACGCAAGTCCCCGAGTTGGGAACCAAGACTCGAGTCGCAAGCGTCGTCGATAAGAATAAACAGATCCAATCCCGCCTTGTCGCCACTGGCTGGGGTCCATTCGGTGACTTTCAGGCGATCTTTGCCCTGCTTGACCATAATGTCATCGCGACTCAGTTCGGGCATGGGCTTATTGCCGAGAGGCATTGCCGTAACGGTCATGCGAACCGGAACGGCTGTCGCGGCATTGTCTTGCGCCTGCAAATAAAGCAAGCCGGTAAACACAATTGCTAGAACTGTGAAGGCTCTCAGAATGATGCTGCATTTCGGCACCTGGTTTGCCATTTCAATCCTCTTTCTCCGGATAACGCGGAAATAGACAAGGCTATCCGGCCATTCGCACTTGGGATCTCCACTCAGGAATGCGCCAGTATTCTATACCGAACCCGGTTGCCGCTGCCGCTAGTCGCGCTTGGGAATGGCATAGTATCCGGCGCGCGATTGGATCTTGTAGTCTTTGTTCGAAGTGTGGATTTCCACCTTGCGGAAGGTGCCATCGAGGGCCTCGTTAGTGGGCGTGTACCCAATATTGTATTGGCTGCGCAGTTCATTAGCGATCTGGTCGAAGCCCTCTTTCAGCTTTTCATATTTGTTTCCGACATCAATGACCCGGCCGCCGGTTTCCTGCGTCAGCTTCTTCATTTCGCCCTCACCAGAGTAACCGCCGAAACCGCCATAAAACCCGCGGTCCGCACAAAGCAAAACATAGACGATACTGTCTGCCTTCTGGGCAGCTTCGATGGCCTGCTTAATGCCGAGTTGGCTGCCTTCGTCCTGGCCATCCGTCAGCAGGATCATGGCTTTGCGTCCCACTTGCTGGGCTAATTCGTCGTGCGAGGCGAGATACACGGCGTCGTAAAGCACTGTGCCCTTCGGCCCGCCAGGGGTAGGCACTGTGCCACCCCCCAAACCCGGGATACCGCCTCCACCTCCACCCGCAGTGTTGATTTGTGCCTGATTGAGAGCCGCTTTCAGTAAATGCACCGAACTGGTGAAGTCTTGCAGCAAGTCCGCGTTTACGTCGAAGCTGAGGACGAAGGCAAGGTCCTTGTCGCGCAGGATTTGACTCAGGAACTCTCCCCCTACCTGTTTCTCCATGTCCAGCACGCGAGCCTGGCTGCCGCTGGAGTCGATCAAAATGCCAAGCGTGAGCGGAAGATTTGATTCGGCGGCGAAATATTTGATGATCTGCGGCTTGCCATCTTCTAATACCTGAAAATCGCTCTTCGTGAGGTTGGGAATCAGCGCTCCCCTTTTGTCCTTGACATTGAAGAAGAGCTGGACAACATTTACGTTGACTTTCAGCGTCGTCGCCGCTTGGTCCTGATCTTGATTCTGGCGGTTCTGGCCGGTCTTATTGTCGGGAGAGGCGGCCGGTTGCTGGGCGTTGGCGGCCGGAAGCCCCACGAAAAGAAGCACCAGTACCAGGACGCGGAACACCGGAAGGATGCACGCTTTGGGCATGAAAGTATTCTCTCGTAGTTTTTGTTAGTCTAGTCCATTAACGTTAGATGCACCAGATCAGGGATCTTCGCATCCCATCAATGAGGATAGTTGCCGTTGAGGCGGAGAGGGTTTTCCCAGTGCTGCGAATAACGGGTAAGCAGTGGACGGCTCCGGCCGTGGCAATCCTATTCTTTTTGCTGATTTTGGTGGTTCCCGCAGCTGCGCAGCAAACTGATCAGAAGCAGAATATTCCCGACGCTCCTTCGGCGAGCCGGCCTCCACAGCCGTTCCCGACCACACCGCCGGCCGAGCCTCAAGGCGCGCCTCCGAGTGAAGCGCCAACAGCCGATCAGGTGCCCGGAAATGAAGTACCGCCCTCGACTGCCAACCCCGCTACTCCGCCCGCGACAGAGAATAACCCCACGCCACCTCCGCATCCGCTTGATGTTAAGACAGTACCCGAAGGCGGCGCGACGCCCGCCCCAGGAACCAACGCCCAAGACGAGCTTTTCAAGATTACTCGCAACGTAAACCAGGTCATTGTGCCCGTGCGCGTAACGGACGACTCTGGACGTCTGGTAAGCGGATTATTGCCCAAGGATTTCTCGGTATACGAGGATGGCAAGAACGAGAAGATGAACTTCTTTACCAGTGATCCTTTGGCAATCTCGGCGGCGGTGATTTTCGATCTGGGCATGTCCGATATCAACGTACAGAAGGTAAATCAGACATTCCCGGCATTGGAGGGCGCATTCAGCCAGTTCGATGAAGTCGCGATCTACACCTACAGCGGCACGGTTGGCAGAGTGGCCGATTTCGGAGCGGTCGGCAAGCGACTGGATGCCGTACTGAATCAACTGAAAACCGACCGCGGCGAAAATAACGGAGTCCCGGTCCTGGGTGGCCCTTTGGGTCCCGAGGGTCCGACTGTGAATAACGTTCCCTACGACCGCAGCATTCCACCGCCAATCTCACCGCCGAAACAGGCTCACGTGTTGAACGATGCCATTCTGGCCGCTGCTCTCGATCTGGGCCAGCGCGAGAGAACTCGCCGCAAGATCATATTTGTCATCAGCGATGGCAAGGAATACAGAAGCACGGCCAGCTATGGCGACGTATTGAAGGTTCTGCTTTCGAACGGGATTCTGGTCTACGGCCTTGGCGTGGGAAGTTCGGCGATTCCAGGCTACAAAACTATTGAAAAGTTGCACCTTCCGGGGCAGGCCTATGGCAACATTCTGCCCAGGTATGCGAACGCAACCGGAGGCGAGATTCTAAGCGAATATTCCAAAGACGCGATTGAAAATGCTTACCAGCGCGCCATTGGCGACGCCCGCAATCAATACACCCTGGGCTACGCCACCGCCGCGACTCCGAGTAGCACCTATCGGGAGATCGAAGTCAAGGTAGGCCGTCCGGGCTGTAAGAGTTCAGACTTACGTCCATGCGTGCTGGTGTATGCCAAGGCGGGATACTATCCGTTGCCGGTAGGCCGCTGAAGTTGGTCGTTTGTCGTTGTGGCCGGAACGTGGGGGTCCCGCTAGTAACCAGGGTAACCTGCCTTTGATGCCTTCGCGTGTGGTATAAAACCAGCAGTACCAAGCCAAAATTACAGGTGGAGGCCGCTTGGGTTTTGAGCGTCTGCCGCGTCTTGAGGAAAGTCTTTGAGTTTCATCAACTTTGCAGCCCGCGAGATTAATTGCAAGATCGTTTACTATGGCGCCGGGCTGGGTGGCAAAACCACGAATCTGCAGTACATCTTCCAGAAAACTGCCGAGCAGCAGAAAGGGAAGATGATCTCGCTGGCCACCGAGACGGATCGAACCTTGTTTTTTGACTTCCTGCCTCTGGACCTGGGTTCGGTGCGCGGATTCAAGACCCGTATTCACTTGTATACCGTTCCCGGACAGGTGTTTTACGATGCCAGCCGCAAGTTGATCCTGCGCGGAGTGGACGGCATTGTCTTTGTCGCCGACTCTCAGCAAGAGCGCATGGACGCCAACGTCGAGGCCCTCGACAACTTGATGGATAACCTCAAAGAACATGGCTACGACTTCAAGAAGATTCCCTACGTACTGCAGCTGAACAAGCGCGATTTGCCCAATATCCTGCCGGTGGATGCCTTGGCCAAAGAGCTGCGCCGTAAAGACGAGCCGGTGATGGAAGCCATCGCCTTCCAGGGGAACGGCGTGTTTGAGACGCTGAAAGAGATTGCCCGGCAGGTACTGCTGGAATTGAAGCAGGGTGGATAGGAACAAACCGAGCTTCGGGCTTTAGGCTTCAGGTCGTGTCCTTTTGGTAATCTCCGATATCTTTGTAGCGCCGGCATCCTGCCGGCTGCCGCGAGGGCATCTTGTCCTTGCCCCCACAAGCGCTCGTTCGCACGACAGCCGCCGGGACAGCGCAACAAGACAAGCAACAAGCCCCATAAAGAAGCAGCTCTTCGTGCTGCTTCTGTTTGTCCTTAGCGCGTCCGCGTTATGGGCCGACGAAACTCATCAGCATGTTGATCCGAACGAGAAGCTGGGAACCGTTACGTTCCCCACGTCGTGCGCCAGTTCGGTGCAGAAGCCTTTTGAGCGCGGCGTAACTTTGCTGCACTCGTTCTGGTACGACGAAGCTGACAAGCAGTTTCAGAGCGTCGCGCAACACGATCCTCGCTGCGCGATTGCGTATTGGGGCGAAGCGATGAGCTTGTTTCACCAGTTGTGGTCTCGCCCCGAAGAATCCGATCTAAAAGAAGGATGGGATCTAATTCGCAAAGGCCAGGCGATTGGTGCGAAGACACAGCGGGAACGCGACTACATCGATGCGCTGGCCTTCTTCTATCGCGACTACGACAAACTGGATCATGAGCAGCGCTGCATGGCATATTCGCAAGCCATGGGGAAGGTTTATCAGGGATACCCCGATGATCACGAAGGAGCTGTGTTCTATGCGTTGTCATTGCTCACGTGGGGTCCTGACGCCGATACGGCGTTAGCCAACGCGAAGAAGGCGATCGCCATTCTGGACCCGCTCTTTGCAGCAGACCCGGACAATCCCGGCGTCGCGCACTATCTCATTCATGCGGCAGACGATCCGCGTCTGGCGCAACTCGGGTTGCCAGCGGCGCGTCGTTACGCGCAAATTGCTCCAGCATCTCCGCATGCGTTGCATATGCCGTCACATATTTTTGCCCGGCTCGGGTTGTGGCAAGAGGACATTCAATCCAACCTTGCGGCCATCGCGGCCACTCAGCGGCCCTCGGCCATTCATTTTGGCGCGGAGCATCAAGTCCATTCGATGGATTTCCTCGAGTACGCCTATTTGCAAATCGGCGAAGACGGCAAAGCTAAAGCCATTGCGAATGGATTGGGAAATGTGCGCGAGCAAGACATGGACAAGGGCCTCGACGGTTATCTCAACCAGATGCGCGCGCATTTTCCCGCCATGTATGCGCTCGAAAGGCATCAGTGGAAAGAAGCCGTCGCGCTGCAACCGCCGCCGGGAGCCGAACCCGAAAACCAGCAAATCACGTATTGGGCGCGGGCTGTCGGCGCTGGGCATTTACGCGATGCGGCTGTGGCTCAGGACGCAGTAAATCAATTTGATGCAATGCTCGACGCCACGCGAAAGGGCAAGCATCCTTATCGCGCCGACCGCATGAGCACCAACCATGACGAAGCCCACGCCTGGCTGGCGTTTGCCCAAGGACGAAACGACGGCGCATTGAAGCTGTTGCGCGCCGTCGCGGACAAACAGGATGCCGAAGGCAAGGGCGAAGTCGAACTGCCAGCGCGCGAAATGCTTGCGGACATGCTGCTGGAAATGGGACGGCCAGAAGAAGCTTTGGCCGAATATGAGAAATCCATGAAGACCGACCCCAACCGGTTTAACGGCTTGGCCGGGGCTGGTCGAGCAGCCGAGTTGGCGCACCAGCCTGAAAGAGCTAGAAGTTACTACGCGCAGCTACTGAAAAACTGCGACAACGGGGCGCACTCGGATCGTGTGGAACTCGCCCGAGCGAAATCGTTCAGTCAATAGTGATACGCTCCAAGAAAAAAGCGCCGCGGGTTAGCGGCGCTCTTTTCCTGTCCGGACGTTACAAAACTTACTTTGTCTCTGCGCTTGGGGACGCACCGAACTCGCGGCGTCCAATAGTACGCGCGGTACGTGCCGCCAAAGGAGGCATTCCCGCGGCTGCGCCGTAGCGCTCCATCAGCATGGGTACCATCGCGCCTTCCGCTTCTTTCACGAAAGTCAGCACGCCTTCGGTCGCCATGTCGATGCGGATGAAATCTCCCAGCCTGACCTGGCCGGTCGCCACCAGATTCGCCAACGGAAACACCAGGTGGCGTTCGATCGCCCGCTTCAGGTGGCGCGCCCCATATTTCGGATCCGTGCCCTCGTGGAGCAGGAAGCTCTTCACCTTGTCGGTGCAATTGAACACAAACTGGTTTGCGGCGGAAGCCATCAGAATGCGCTGCTGCACCATGCCCAGCTCGATGTCGAGGATCTGCTCAAGATTCTCCGGCCGCAGCGTCTTGAAAACCACGACTTTGTCGATGCGGTTCATGAACTCCGGGGTGAACTTGCGCCGCGCGGCTTCGACCGCGGTGCGATCGATCTTATCGTCCAGACTCGAATCCACAAGCTTTGGCTTGTGGGTGAAACCCATTCCCCCTTCCACCAGGTTGCTCATCTCGCTGGTGCCCAGGTTCGAGGTCAGGATGATGATGCATTGCGAAAGATCAACCCGGCGATTGTCGCCCAAAGTCAAATTGGCTTTATCCAGAATGCCGAGCAGCAACTGCCAGAGAGCGTCCGAGGCTTTCTCGATTTCATCGAACAACAGGATCGACAGCTTGAGCTTTTCGGTATGCCACTGATTCAGGGCTTCCTGTGTAAGCAGCGGATGAGTCTCGCGATGGCCCAGGTATCCTGGAGGCGAACCGATCAGCTTGGCGATTTCGTGGGAGTGTTGAAACTCGGCGCAATCAATCTTGATGCAGGCCCGTGCGTCCCCGAACAGAGTTTCGGACATGGCCTCGACCACTCGGGTTTTCCCCGATCCCGTGGGCCCCAGAAAAAGCAGATTGCCAACGGGGCGTCCCGGAGGATTCAGGCCCGCCAGAAACATCTGGTAAATCTCGACCACTTTTTCGAGCGCGGCGTCCTGGCCAACAATCTTGCGGCGCAAAGTGTTGTCAAAATCTCTGGCGTCAGTACTGCGGCGGGTGGGGTCGAGCACTGTGTTGAGGACGGTTTTCATTCCGGGCGTTTCCCTTTCCTGGCTTTCCGTTGACTGCGCGAAGAGAGCTGCACTCTTGGTGATTCGGGAGCGACAAATTCTGTCACTCTCCGGGCTATTTGTCGATACCCTCACTTACCGCATGGTCCCTTAGTGCAAATCACTCGCCATCCCCAGCGAACTACCAATCGCTTATTCCTCCACCACTTAGATGCTCATTCAAGGCAGACGGAGGTATTAGCATGGCAGGGAGAAATCATGGAAAGGGAAATACTTTGCGCACGCCAGAAGTTCCCTCGGTTAGCTTGGAGCCCAGGAATCCACCTCCACGGCCTTGACCACACGTAACTAGCACAGGAATTGGCTGCCCGATAGCATCCGGAGAAAGCGCCACACGCGTTTTCACGGAGAAAAACTTGCGCCGCTCTAGCTCGATTCTCATCATAGTTTTGTCTTGTCTGGTCTTGGGATTTGTTTCCTGGCGATTGGCATTTGAAGTACCGGCGTCAGCCGCCCAGTCCGGGCAAAGCCCCGAGCTGGTACGCACATCGGGTCCGGCGCCTCGCGCTCCGAAGCCCGGAGAGCCACCGGCCCTGGTCACGAGCATCGCCCCGCCGGGCAGCGCCATGTATGAAGCTAAGCGTGGCGACACCGTCACCTCGGTTGCCCATCGCTTTTTATCGCAGACATCCTATTTGACTTCCAGCGAGTTGGCCGAGGCCATCCGTCAGGCTAGCGGGAATCCTCAGGGAACCTACCTGAAATCCGGCCAGGAGCTAGTGGTACCGGGAATTCTGCCCGCGCCGATTGTGGAAAAGACCATCCCCGTCCCTCGCGATTTTGAAGTGCGCGCGGTTTACTTGACGGGAGTGATGGCGGCCAGCGATCACGGATTGCGTATCATCAAGCGCTGGCGCGAGTTAGGCGGAAATGCTGTGGTTTTCGACGTGAAAGATAGTGACGGCAGCGTCAACATTCCGTTTGACCACCCGCTCGCCGGCTCACACCACATTGCTATTCACGACTTGCCCAAGTTCACCCATTTCCTGCATTCGCAAGGCATGCATGCCATTGCGCGCGTGGCCATCTTTCGCGACGAGCGGCTAGTGGTTGCTCATCCCGAGCTGGCGGTAAAGTCCCACAAAACCGGCCAGCCCTGGCGCGAAAACGGCAAGCTGGTTTGGACCGATCCCTCGCAACCCAAAGTGCAGGAATACGATATCGCGCTGGCCAAGAAAGCTGCCGAAGCCGGTGTGGATGAAATTCAGTTTGATTACGTACGGTTCCCGACTGAAGGGGATCAGAAAGATGCCACTTTTGTATTCCAGACCGACCATCCCAACTGGCATCGTTCCGACGTAATTGCGGATTTCCTCAAACATGCCTATGCCCAACTGCATCCAACCGGCGTACTGCTATCGCTCGACGTTTTCGGGATTATGGCCTGGCAGCGGCCGGTCGACCTGGCGCACACCGGCCAGGACATCGTCCAAATGGCGAAGTATTGCGATGTGCTTTCACCGATGATCTACCCATCGCACTTCTTCGGCATGGACGGGATCGCGCATCCGGGTGACGCGCCCGAGCATTTTATCGGCGAATCCATGAAGCGTTTTGAGTTGATCACCAAGGGCAGCGATGTAGTGATCCGCCCCTGGCTACAGGCTTTCCGCTGGCGCACCAAGACCTACTCGCCGCAGTACATTGAAGTGCAGGTGAAGACGGCGAAAGACACGGGCGGAATCGGCTTTCTGTTCTGGAATGCGGCCAACGACTACAGCAAGCCCTACGCCGCCATGCCGGAAATGCGGGCGCCTAAAGGGCAGTATTTCCGCGGGGATGAGCTGCCTGCAGTCGCTCAAGCTGAGCTGGCGCCCTCCGCCGGCAAACCCGGCATAGACAAGTAACAAAATTTGTCACAACAATGCCCTTATTTATTTTGTGCAGGTTGAGAGCGGGATTTCCCGTGCCTAACCTTTTCTCTTGGCCTAGCCTGAAAAACGTCCTGCGCTTCCTCCTTACTGGGTTATAATTTCTCGTAGTTTGCTTCGCCCTGCCTCCCTCGTGTACCGTGCTGCCTGTCAACTGCCAACAGGCGGGTCCGCCCACGGAAGGAATTTTGGCATCTAACCGACGGAACCCCCGGCTGTGCGCTCGAATCAAATTCTTAGGAGTGCTCATGGCGATTCAGAAGACGGAGAAAATCTGGCATAACGGCAAACTCATTCCCTGGGATGATGCGCAA
The DNA here is from genome assembly GCA_049585795.1 of Terriglobales bacterium. Lineage (GTDB taxonomy): Bacteria > Acidobacteriota > Terriglobia > Terriglobales > Acidobacteriaceae > JABDBE01. The sequence goes on from JBAVAQ010000024.1 coordinate 54,989, forward strand.
CTCCACGTAATGTCGCATGTGGTGAATTACGGCTCGTCGGTATTCGAGGGAATCCGATGCTACGCCCCTCCCAGCGGTCCCGCGATTTTTCGCGCTCAGGAACACACGCAAAGGCTGTTGGATTCGGCGAAGATTTACCGCATCGACGTGGATTTCACCCGCGAAGAGTTAATCGCCGGGATGGTCGAACTGGTGAAGACCAATGGCGTGTGGCCGTGCTACATGCGCCCGATCATTCTGCGCGGGTACGGTGAAGCTGGGGTCAATCCCTTTAATTCGCCCACCGAAGTTTTCATTTGTAATTACCCTTGGGGAAAGTATTTGGGCAGCGACGCCGAGCAGGGCGTCGATGTTTGTGTCTCCTCGTGGACACGCATCGCGCCCAATACGCTTCCCGCCATGGCCAAGTCCGGCGCGAACTACATGAACTCGCAACTGATCAAGATGGAAGCCATCATCAACGGCTACGTCGAGGGCATTGCGCTCGACGCCAACGGTTACGTCAGCGAAGGCTCGGGCGAAAATGTTTTCGTCGTGCGCAATGGCACCTTGCAAACCGCGCCGCTGGGCAATTCTGTGCTGCCCGGAATTACGCGCGACTCGGTGCTGCAGATCGCGCGCAACCTGGGGATCCCCGTGGCCGAGCAAGGCATCCCGCGCGAACTGCTGTACATTGCGGACGAAGCCTTCTTGACCGGAACCGCGGCAGAGATCACGCCGATTCGGTCGGTCGATAAGATCAGCGTCTGCAAAGGCGTCACCGGGCCCGTGACCAAAGCCATCCAGAAGGAGTTTTATGGCATTGTGCACGGTGAAAAGGCCGATCGCTTCGGTTGGTTGACGCCGGTGCCGGTGGGCAGCAAACAACCAGTTAGCGTGTAATGGGTTCAAATTCACAATCGGGGTGCGCTCACCAGAGCGCCCCTTTCAACGTCACACCCATTGCAACTTTCGCAGCAAACACACAAGGAGAACATATGGCAAGCGCACAGCAAGGTCCCACTCCCGAATTTGCCCTGGCCTACCGCGATGTAATGCTCATGGGCCTAAACAACGAAATGAAAGCCACGAAGAGAGTCCTGGCGGCGGTCCCGGACGCGAAGCGTGATTACAAGCCCGATCCCAACGCGCGTACTGCCGGCGACCTGGCCTGGCATCTGGCATCCGCGGATGTGCAGATGCTCGACGAGACCGCCGATCGCAAGTTCGCCATGGAGCCTCGTTTCAAAGAAGAACCCGTCTCTTCGGCCGACTTGGCGGACTGGTACGAGAAGAACTTTTCCCGTGCTATTGAACGTGTACGCGCCATGTCGGCGGAAGAGTTGTTGACTCCGGTCGACTTTTACGGCGCTTTCACGCTTCCGGTCGTCTTCTATCTCGGCTTCGTCAACAATCACAGCATCCACCACCGCGGGCAGCTTGCCACCTATCTGCGTCCCATGGGGGCGAAATGCCCGGCGATTTACGGCGGCAGTTACGATGAGCCGTGGCAGGGAACTCCGGCCGAGAGCAACGCCGCTTGATTGTTTCTGAGATTGATGAGAAGCCGCCTGCAGGGCGGCTTTTTCATTGTCCAGCCCAAAGAAGTTGTACCGGATATCGGTCAAACATTCGGTCAGCGCTAATGAGCGTCATGTTTTCGACTTTGGCTTGCGCGATGAGCAGGCGGTCAAACGGATCACGATGATGGGAAGGCAACGCGTGTACCGCCAATGCGTGCTGGTGAGACACGGCCAGAGGACGCAACCCTTGAGATGCCATGCGACGTGGAACATACAAGTCCGGTGGCTCTGGAATCTGTAACTTGCCCGACGCTGCCTTGATCGCAACTTCCCACGAAGTGACTGCGGACAGAAACACGTCGTGACTGACGTCGACCATTACATCGCGCGCCTTGCGCGAGATTCGCGATGGCTCGCCGACGCTCCAGAGCCAGACGCCGGTGTCAAGCAGGTACGTCATCGCTTTTTCTTCTTTGTTTTTCGGGGTGGGGCACTCGTCAGCGGTGCGTCATAGAACAAGGCCTCCATTGCCGGGTCGGGAGCATCGAAGTCTTCCGCGATCCAGATCTTGCCCTCATCCATGCCCATTGGGCGCGACTTGCTTTGCGGGCCTGCCGCTACCAGCCGCGCCACTGGCACCCCAGCTCGCGCAATGGTGATTTCCTCTCCGGCCGCCACCCGCTGCAGGAGCCGTGAGAGGTGGGTTTTCGCCTCATGAATATTCACTTCCATGATATCGAAACAATAGACTAAGTCCATGGACTAAGTCAATGTCCCCTGAAAGCCGTACGACCAGCTGAGAACCGAGAACTGGCAACCGGCCACTGGTTTTTCCAAGTCTTGATTCACTGAAGAACTAATCTTCTGTTCTTGCCTGCTGCTAGGATGAAACGCCCGCGGTGGTCTGCCGTCTGCTCAGCGCGCCTAGCCACTGCCCAAACGCACATCTCCCCATTACTTAGGTCATCTTGGGTTCGACGCGGTTTCGGTTCATCATACGAACTGATCCCTGGGGACTTATCCAAATGAATATTGATGATCTACTTCGCATCGCCATGGAGCGACGCGCCTCCGACTTGCACTTGAAGGTCGGCAATTACCCTCATCTCCGGATTGACGGCGAACTCACCCCGCTGACTGACCAGCCTCGCATCAGCGCGGAAGATATGCTGACCATGGCTTTCAGCATGATGTCGGCGCGGCAAAAGCAGAAGTTCAAAGAGAGCACGGAAATTGATATGGCCTACGGCGTAGCCGGACTGGGCCGCTTTCGTGTGAACGTTTTCCAGCAGCGCGGCAACGTGGGTTTGGTTCTTCGCGTTATTCCCACAAAAATCCGCGCGCTCGACGAACTCTATCTGCCGAAAATCGTGGAACAAGTCTGTGATATGCCGCGCGGCCTGATTCTGGTCACAGGCGTCACTGGCTCTGGTAAGTCCACGACTCTCGCGGCCATGGTGGACCGCATCAATTCCACCCGGGCCGAGCACATCATCACCATTGAAGACCCGATCGAATTCCTGCATCGCGATAAAAAAGGCTACGTCAACCAGCGCGAGATTGAAGTCGATACGCCCACGTTTTCCTCCGCCTTGCGTGCTTCCCTGCGCCAGGATCCCGATGTCATTCTGGTCGGCGAAATGCGCGACGTCGAGACCATCGGCACCGCGCTGCATGCCGCTGAAACCGGCCACATGGTTTTCTCAACCTTGCACACGCTCGACGCGGTTGAAACCATCAACCGCATCATCGCCGTCTTCCCGCCGCCGGAGCAGAAGCAGATTCGGTTGCAGCTTGCGGCCGTACTACGCGCGGTCATCAGCCAACGCCTGGTTCGCCGTTGCGACGGTGACGGTCGCGTACCCGCGGTCGAAGTCATGATCAATACGGCGTACATCCGGGAGTGCATTCTGGTGCCGGAAAAAACCCGCGCGGTGCGCGATGCCATCTCCGCCGGAACTTCGCAGTACGGCATGCAGACCTTCGATCAATCTCTATGGGATCTATTCCAGGCTGGGCTGATCAATTACGAGACCGCACTGGAGAGCGCCTCCAACGCAGACGATTTCAAGCTGCGGATGCAGGGCATCTCTTCCACCAGCGACATTTCCAAAAACGCGATGCAACAGACCGGCTTCGGTGGCCGCTGATCTATCCTCCTGAAACACTTAAGGGCGCGCTCGATGCGCGCCCTTTCTTATTTTCGGAGGGGGCCGGAACTTCGACTGTCAAACCAGGAGTCGACGTGACGAAAAGTTCCGGCCCAGTGAAGAGCAGTAGCGGCTAGCAAACCGCCGCGTATTTCAAGTGACGGCAATCCGGCGCGCCGAGTACGAAAAGCGCATGCTCGAACTTTGAAATCTCAAACACACGATTCAACCCGGTGCGCGTCAGCACTTCGCAAACAAAGTGAGAAGGATTCACTAGTTTCAGTTGGACGTTGCGGCTCCAGGCCCACTCCTGCAAAGACAGCAACGCCGCCAGGCCGCCCGCATCCAGCGCTTCGACATCGGATAAATCAATCACCACAATGCGAGTGTTCTTCTCCGCCAATACCGCGTTCCGAAGAGTGCACACCTCAGCGCCGCGCACGATCCGCCCAACGCATCTCACAACCGCTACATCGCCCGTTTTTTCTACATCGATGGTAAGCATAACGTTCATCCCCATTCATTAACTATCTACGCAAATAGACGCGAAGAAGTTCCCGATGTCACCACAATCAAGGTAAAAAGTTGTAACGGATGCGCAAGTGAAGTTTTCTCGCCGGAGAAGGTCCCGGCGCGGTAACTTGTTACTAGCCATGGTCTTTGCGCGCCCCAGAAAAACTGATTCGGAAAACGAGCTCTACGAGTATGCCGTCGGAGCCCTTGGCCGCCGGATGCGATCGGTGGCGGAACTCAAGCGCCTGCTACGGCCCCGCGTGGAAGCCGATACAGAATATGGCCAAACGCTGGTGGAACTCGTCATCCGCCGCCTTAAAGACCAAGGTTATCTCAACGACACGCAGTATGCCGCTGCATATTCTTCCTTTCGGCGCGACAACGAAAAATTCGGCCGCCGCCGCGTGATCACCGATCTGAAAGCCAAAGGCGTCCATGGTGAAGTCATCGAGAAAGCGGTCGACGGAGTCTACGAAGAAGTGAGTGACGAGAAACAGGCGCGTGCATATTTGAAGCGCAAGCGGCTGGTGAAACCGAAGGATCAGAAGCAGACTGCGCGGATTTTTCGCCAGCTCATGCGCGCCGGATTCGCATCGAAGACCATCTTCGCCATCCTGAAGAAATGGGATGTCGATGATGACACGCTGAGCGCGCTCGAAGGCGAAGTTGAATGACCGCGCCGGGGCTGGCGGTAGTGGGTCAGTTTGATCGTCATCCTGAGCAAGCGTTCTTTGCGCGGCGAAGGATCTGGGCCCGCGCGATGTGTCGCGTTCTTTGCGACACAATAATCGCGCGGTTGGCTCGCTTCCTTATCAAAGCGACCCACTACCGGGGCTGGCGTCGAGCTGTTACGATTTCCTGACGAATGCTATACTTCCGAAACCATTTCCATCCAACTAGAGGGAGGCCATATGAAATCCAAATTGGCGGCGATTCTTGCTGCAGGAGTGTTTTGTGCAGCATCGTTCATGTTCGCGCAGGATGTCGTGCATGACGTGGATAAGGGTGCAAAAGATGTAGGTCACGATACCAAGGCCGCAGCCAAGGATACGGCGAAAGGCACGGAAAAAGCCGCCGACAAAACCGGGCACGCGACCAAGGATGCCGCGAAGAAGACCGGACACGCGACCAAGACAGGCGCGAAGGATACCGCTAAAGGCACCGAAAAAGCCGCGGACAAAACTGCAGACGCCGTGAAGTAAAAGTTTCGAGGGAAAGACGAACCGCAGAGTACGCCGAGGCCGCACAGTCCTGCGATGCAGGATTCCATTGCGCGACCTCTGTGGCCTCTGCGTTTTTAATTTAGAATTGATTTTTCATGCTTACTGGCTCCCAAATCCGGCGCAAATTCCTGGATTATTTCGTCCAGCACGGACACAAAGAGGTTCATTCCTCCTCGCTTGTTCCGGCCAACGATCCCACCCTGCTCTTCACCAACGCAGGCATGAACCAGTTCAAGGACGTCTTCCTCGGCCTCGAAACTCGCGACTACAAACGGGCCACGACCTCGCAAAAATGTGTCCGCGCAGGCGGCAAACATAACGATCTCGAAAACGTCGGCTTCACCAACCGCCATCACACGTTCTTCGAGATGCTGGGAAACTTTTCGTTCGGCGACTACTTCAAAAAAGATGCTATCGCCTACGCCTGGGAGCTGATCACGTCGAAAGACTGGTTCGCGATCGACAAAGACAAACTCTACGTGACCGTCTTTAACGGCGAAGGCGGCATGCAGCGCGATGCCGAAGCCTATGATCTGTGGGCTGCGCAAGGAGTACCAAAAGAACGAATCTTCGAGATGGGCCTGAAAGATAATTTCTGGCAGATGGGCGACACCGGCCCCTGCGGCCCATGCAGCGAAATTCACTACGACATGGGCCCGACGGCCAGCGAACACGGCCACACCGACTGCGCGTTCACCTGCGACTGCGGCCGCTACGTCGAAATCTGGAACCTCGTGTTCATGCAATTCGACCGCGACGCCACCGGCAAACTGAATCCGCTGCCCAAGCCGTCGATTGATACGGGGATGGGTTTGGAACGAGTGACGGCGGTGTTGCAAGGCGTAATCTCGAATTACGAGACGGACCTGTTCGTGCCGCTGATCGAGCGGGCGGCAGAGCTGACAGAAACATCGCTGAAAAAAGAACTGAACAAGGAAGCGCACACGAAGTCGGCGTCTTCGTTGCGGGTGATTGCCGACCATGCCCGCGCTGCAACCTTCCTGATTTCCGACGGATTGATTCCCGACAACACCTGGCGTGGCTATACGCTTCGCAAGATCATCCGGCGAGCTATCACGCATGGCCGACTGCTCGGACAAACCAGGCCGTTCTTGTTTGAAATGGTATTCAAGGTTCGCGAGCTGATGGAGGATGCATATCCGGAGTTGGGGGAGGCGGCGGAGCGCGTCTCGAAAATCGTGTTTACCGAGGAGGAGCGATTCGGTCATACGCTTCGCGCCGGTCTGGATGGTCTAAGGGAGGCTCTGCGCGCAGAAAATCCTATACGGATCAGCGAGATTAGGGAGTTCGGCCAACAGCACCCGGGCGCAGATCCCACGCAATGGCAGAAACAGTTTCCCAATCGCAGGCGAGGATTTGACGGCCGCGTGGCCTTCCATTTCATGTCGACGTTCGGTGTGCCCCGCGACTTCATAGAGGATTTCTTAAGGGACAACGATGTCGAGCTGGACAGCAACGGGTTTGAGGAGGCTCTGGCCCAAGAGCAAGCCCGTGCTCGCGCCTCATGGAAAGGCGCGGCCAAGCAAACGGCCAGTCCACAGTTCAGCGCCCTCGCAGAGGGAAAGAACCCATACGAAGGCAGCACCGGCGTCATCAAGGAAGCGAAGCAGCCCTTCACCTTGCGGTTCGTGGGCTACGATAAGCTTCGAGTGGTAACTCGGGTCGTGGCCGTGCTCTCGGAGTCAAACCCCTATCCGCTGGTCCTTGCGCCAAGCGGAGAATGCCTAGTTGTGCTGGAAGACAATCCGTTCTATGCGACTTCCGGAGGACAGGCCGCAGACCATGGATGGCTATACAGTGCCGACGGCAACCGTCTTTTCGCCGAGGTCGTCGACTGTCAGGCCCCGGTCAAGGGCGTCGCCGTACTCACGATCCTTAACAGGCCTGAGAGCGAGATACAGGTCGGTGGCATGGTAACGGCGGTGGTGGACGTCAGCCGGCGTTTGTCCACCATGCGCAACCACACGGCCACGCATCTTCTGCAGGCTGGACTGCGCGAAGTTCTGGGCAAACACGTGAAGCAGGCGGGATCGCTGGTCGCACCCGATCATCTGCGGTTCGACTTCTCGCACTTCACCGGCGTTGCCGACGAAGAACTGCAAGACATCGAAGACCTGATCAACAAGGAAGTCCTGCGCAACCAGAAGATCGAAGTGATTGAGAATGTGCCCATCGATGTCGCGATCAACGAATACAAAGCGATGGCCTTGTTCGGAGAAAAATATGGTGACCGGGTTCGGGTCATCAAGATCGGAGATTTCTCCACCGAACTCTGCGGCGGTACGCACACGAACGCGACTGGAGAAATAGGCCTGATCAAAGTTTTGAAAGAAGGCAGTGTGTCGTCCGGAGTGCGCCGCATTGAGGCGGTGACCGGTGAAGGCTCGCTGCATCACTTTCAGAAAGATCACAAGCTGGAGAGCGTGGTAGCAAGCTTTGTCGGACCCACCCTTTCGCAAAAGGCGCGAAAGGATGGGGCACCCGCAGATGGCGACGACATGGCTTCTCCCGCCGAAGCATTAAAAGTCGAACTGGACAAAAAGGACTCCGAGATCAGGCGCCTGCAGCGCGAGCTCGATCAGGCTCGCATGAAGTCGGCATCGTCGACCGTAGCCTCGGTCACCGACAAGATCAAAGACATCCACGGCGTCAAAGTCCTCGCCCACCGCGTGGATAATCTCGAACGCCCGCAGATGCGGACGCTGGTCGATCAACTCCGTGACAAGCTGGGGTCGGGCGTCGTCGTGCTGGGCTCGGCCACGAACGGCAATGTTTCACTGATAGTCGGCGTAACCAAAGATCTCACGCAGAAAATCCAAGCCGGCAAAGTCATCGGCCCGGTAGCGCAAAAAGTAGGCGGCAAAGGCGGCGGCCGGCCCGATCTAGCCGAGGCCGGCGGTAAAGATCCCGCCGCATTGGATGCGGCGTTGGCAGGAGCGTATGCGGTGGTAGAGTCCCTATTGACATGACCCATGCGGGGTGGAATTCTTGTACCGCCGCTTTGCGGAAGCCCAACGGCAAAGTCAGAGGCGGCAGACACGAGTGCCCGCCCCACATGGCGACCGCATCATGGAGTCTGCTATGGAAGACCGCATACGGCTCATTACGCATAAGGGCAAGGCGATTCTGCTGGTGGATATATCCCACTGCTCGGCCGCCGAGCTACTGAAGATTTCCCGGCTGGTGCCACGCTTTGTCATGCCTGAGCCGCGCAGTTCGGTGCTGCTTCTGGCCGATTTCACCGGCGCTGAATTCGATCGCGAGGCCATCACCAGTATGAAAGAAAGCGCTGTCTTCGACCGGCCTCACATCAAGAAATCGGCGTGGGTAGGAACGGAAAATCTGCCCCGCATCTTCTATGAGCACATCAAAACCTTTTCCCAACGCGAATTGCCGACCTTCAAGACGCGCGAAGAGGCCATGGATTGGCTGGTGACGGACGATTAATCAGACCGTGTGGCGCGGAGCGCCCCGCCCGTGAATCCTCTCATAAACTACTAAGCCACTTCTTCCCGGCCGTCGCGGTGGCTCAACGTTGCGGCGAACAGTTCCGTGAGCTTTTGAAAAGCCCGCTCGGCCTGCGGCGGGTTATACACCGGGCTGTCCGATGCCGTCCAACTGTGATACGCATCCGGGTAAACTTCGCTCTCGTATTTTCCGCCCCACGTCTCCAAGGCGCGGTCGAGCTTCATGATCGCCTCTTCCGGCATGCTGCGATCGTTGGTGGCATGCGCGAAATACAAGCGTGCTTTGATACGAGGCAACGTCAGGTGGGGACTGGTTGGCGCATCGGTAAAAAGTCCGCCGCCATGAAAGGAAGCGGCTGCGGCGATTTTATCGGGCAGAGCGGCAGCGGTGTGCAAAGCCATTTTTCCGGTGAAACAATATCCCACCACGCCCATCGCGCCTGGGCGAACGCAATCCTGCGACGCCAGAAACCCGATGTACGCGGCCGCATCTTGCTCCATCGCCTCGGGCGTCAACGGTTGCGACAGCTCGGCTAGCCGCTGCTTGGCTGCGTCCCCGCTCAGCGATCGCAGCGGCGGTTGTAGCGGTGTTCGGCCGGTGCGATAGAAAACGTTCGGCATCAGAACCGCATAGCCCACGTCGGCCAGTCGGCCCGCAGCTTCCCGGTTGGAAGCACGAATGCCACCGATGTCGGTAAGATAAAGAACGCCGGGCCAGCGCCCGTCCCCGTCGGGGCAATATAGAAAACCCTCTGATGACCCGTCTCGCGTGGGAACCTCAATCCTGCGTTCTTTCATTTCTTCTCCGATTTCTCCTTTCGCAAGTCTGCATAACCACGATTAGATGCCATGCGCGCGCGACTAGCTTCTCCACCTGAGCGTAACCGGCCCGTTCATGGGATGACGCATTTCGCCGCCCGTGCGCCGTGACTCCTGATATGCCGCTTTCAACTGGAAATACCATTTCGCCGGACGATCCGCGTCATCGATCAGCATGAGATGCGGATCGTACTTCAACCCTTCCGACTGATTCTCCATGGTCTGCCGATCTTGTTCGACAAACTTCGCAAACACAAACTTCAGCAGCGACGGCCCAAACGGCACCCAGTGGAAAATGTTCCAGCAAGCCACCACATCGATGCGGCAATGGCTGCGCGTAATGGGCGTCACCGTGGTCAGGCTGGAGAACCAGTATTTCCCTGCTCGAATCGTCTCCAGCCGCAAGTTGGGCAGAACAAAATCAATGGTGGTCGTAATCGAATCTGCATCCGCGTAAAGACGCAGCAGTTTGTAAGGCGCGCTGTTCGAACTGGGCGTGTGGGCGCTCATGCGAAAGCCCATCGGGATCGGCTCGAAGTTCTTTTGCTTCTCGTGAATGCTATGCCGGCTGCGCCACCACCAGGCTTGATGCACAAAGGGTCCGTGCGCCGGATCCATCAGCCCGATGATGCCGTGGTCCACGCTGCAGGGCAGGTCCGCAGTCAGGTAGGCGATCTTGTACTTTCCCCCGAAAATGGGGACGCGCGGAGCGGGAAAAGCCGGCTCGACTGCTTTCGAAAAGCCAGCCCCCAGCGGAGGCGGCTCGGGGATGAATGCCCAAATGTAGTCGTCGTTTTCCTGGCAGGGATAACTGCCGGCATAAATACGATCCACTTTCAAATCCTGATCGGAAGTTAGCGAGGGAATGAGCCGGCACTGGCCGGACTGCCCGTCGAACTTCCAGCCGTGATAGCTGCATTCCAAGCTCTGGCCGTCAAACCGCCCGCAAGAAAGCGGCATTCCCCGATGTGGACAGGCATCGCGCAAAGCGAAGGGCTTTGCGTGGCGGTCGCGGCCAATCACCAGAGGCGTTTCCAGCAACATGGTTTTGTGCAGAGAATTGCGGGTAACCTGTTCGCTGGGCAGGGCGCGGTACCAAAAGCCGTGGAGCATCAGCGAGTCCGGCATCTGCCGTGAGGAAGTTCCCAAGTCACTCATGAGGAATCACAGGCAGCCTACTACACCAAGGAAAGTTTGTGGAGGACGGTCGCCGTCGCCCCTCCAAGTCATCCCCACGCCTCGAAAAGTACGCGGGCAGCCAGACGGGCGGCGGCACCCGTCCCCCCTGACCACGTTACCTATCCAGTAACACATGTGTTTTCAATTGCTTGCGTAGATTACCATCGTGGTTCAATACTCCTTTGGTAAGTTGCTGCGCACTCCCCACCCACCTATAATTGATCCACTCTGGATTTAGGATTCTCCGTCAGGTTCCGGGTGGGTGGGCGCGGATCTTTTTGTTCGCGTCGAACTTCTTCACGCGGATGGTCTCTTGACCGTCTTGCGTGGTGATTCAGCACCCGGCTATGCGAAAACGCCTGCAACTCGCCCTGATGGCTAGTCCCGTAATCGCGACCTTCCTTTCGTTCACCATGCCATATGTGCAGGCAGAAAGCGGTGCTGCCGAAGTCATCACCAGCACCGACGACAATGGCCGGAAAGTCTATGTCAATGAGTCCTTTCCGGTCGCCACAAATACGCGTGCGGAAGTTCCAGCCCGGCGCAGTTCGCTGGCCTTCTGGAGCACCACGGAGCATCGCTGGAAACCGGTTCCTTCCGCTAATATCCGGGCAGCCCGCTCGGCTGCGGCGGAGGTCAACCATTACCTTGGCGACCAACCCGGCGAGAGCGCGCCGCTCCCGAACTTTGTCCGTGGAAAATCGTTCTCTCCGCAGGAAATCGATTCCGCCATTGAACAGGCGGCCTCACGACATAACGTCGATCCCAACCTGGTGCGTGCCGTCATCAAGGTGGAGTCTAACTTCAATCCCAACGCGGTTTCCCGCAAGGGGGCGATGGGCTTGATGCAACTGATGCCGCAGACGGCACGGCAGCTCAATGTGGCCAATCCTTTCGATCCGCAACAAAATGTGGACGCCGGGGTTCGTCATCTAAAGCAGCTCATGGAGAACTACGGCGGCGATGTCAGGCTGACCCTCGCTGCTTACAACGCAGGTCAGGGAGCCGTAGCGCGCAGCGCCGGGGTTCCCCATTTTGCCGAGACTCGAAACTACGTGAAGCGGATTACACAACTTTATTACGGAGGATCGGATCCGGGCTCCCGCGATCTGGAAAGCCCCATGCACGATCCCATTCATGTGGAGCGCGACGCCAGAGGCGTACTCCACATCACCAACACCGAGTGAGACCGCGCGTTCTTGCGAAGGCCGATCTCGCGGAGAAAACGTTTTGGGAAGGGCACGGCTTGAGCCGTGCCGCTATGAGCCAACAAAGACGCGGGCTTTAGCCCCTGAGGCAAAGGTTCTCTCAGGTTTCGACGTACAGCGATTACGGGCAGTTCAATTGAAGACCCTTCGAATTCAACGCGCGCTGCGCTGGAGTGCGGCTGTGTTTGCGCTGCTGCTCCCTGCGATGGCTCACGCCCGCGTGCATAAATCCAGGACCTGGGCCGACTCCCAATTTGCCGCCGCCCAGCAGATGCAGGAGACCTTGGAGGTTCACCCGCTCGAAGATCGCACGCGCCACGACTATGAACGCGTGATCAACGCCTATCGCCGCGTTTATCTCGAAGCTCCAAGTTCGGGCCGGGCCGATCCCAGCGTGGTCGCGGCCGCCCAGATGACCGAGGAAATGGGACGCCGCTTCGACGATCCCGACATATTGCGCTCGGCCATCCAGCAATACGAATTCCTGCGCCGAGAATATCCCGGCAGCAAGGCTCGCTTCGACGCGCTCTTCCGCATTGGTGAAATTTACAAAGACGACCTGCACGACAAAACTCGTGCCGACGCCACCTTCGAAGAATTTCTGCGGCGCTATCCGCGCAACCAATTCGCTGAGGCCGCGCGCCACGCATTGGCCGAACCAGCGCAGAAGCAGGCCAGTCTGAAGTCGAAGCATGGCGCTCAGGCAACGAACGAGGATGCCAAAGCGCTCAAGCTCACCTCCGATTCCGACGACGAAGCCAAAGACGGAGAGAAAAACGCGGAGAAAGATGATTCCATCAAAGACGCCGATCTACCGGCTGAGGCCGAAAACGAAAAGCCGTCGCGCGTCCTCGGAGTTCGCCACTGGTCTACGCCCGAGTACACGCGGGTGGCGATCGATCTCGAACAGGGCGTCAAATATCGGGCGCAAGAAATCAACAACCCCGACCGCGTGTTTTTTGATCTGCTGAACACCAAGGTCGATCGGACGCTGGCGGGCAAGACTTTCGATGTGAGCGATGGCCTGCTGAAGGATATCCGCATGGCGCAGTTCACAGCGGGACGCACCCGCGTCGTGCTCGACCTCGACGAACGCTCCCGGTTCCAAGCGTCCCTGCAATCGAATCCACCCCGGCTCATCATCGATATTCGCAACCGAGACGTTCCCGATGGGACCGCTGCCAAAGCGCCGTCCCTAAACGATGCGGCTTCGATGATCGCGACGGCGGATGACGTAAGTACGCCAAACAAAACCGAGCCTAATTCCATTGCCGACGATAACGACGAATCCCCTTCGCCAGCGTCGACCCGGAAAGCGGTACGACGCAACACCGTCGTGGTCAGCAACGGTGTGAAAAAGACCATCGTCGATGCCGACGATGACGAGCCCGCGCCAGACGATTCCACCGCGAAAGATCTCACTCCCAAAGACCTCGCGGCCAAAGATAAGGATGCAGGAAAAAATAACAACAAAGACAAAGACATCGTCGCCAAGCTCGACCGGGCTGAGCTCGGACCCGGAGACCCAAACGAAGAAAAGCCCAGGCCCGCCGCCGCAACTCCAGGCACAACGTCCGACGTAAAGCCATCGAGACGAAAGCGCAAGAGCCAAACCGCCGAGCTCGATGTTCGCGAGGCCCAACCTACCGCCAGCGGCGAGCGTTCGTTAACCCGCGTGCTCGGGCTGAAAATCGGCAAAATCGTAATCGATCCCGGCCACGGAGGCCACGATACCGGCACGATCGGCCCCAACGGCCTCGAAGAGAAAGATCTGGTTCTCGACGTGAGTCGTCGCCTGGGCAAGCTGCTGCAAACCCGCCTCGGTGCCGAAGTTATTTACACTCGCAAAGACGACACCTTCATTCCGCTCGAGACTCGAACCGCGATCGCCAATCAGGAAGGCGCGGATCTTTTTATTTCCGTCCATGCCAACTCCAGCCACGACCCCGATGCCCGGGGAGTCGAAACCTATTATTTGAATTTCACTTCTTCTCCCGACGCACTCGAAGTTGCCGCCCGTGAAAATGCGGTCTCGGAAACATCCATTCACCAGCTCCAGGACCTGGTGAAGAAGATCGCGCTGAAAGAAAAGATCGATGAATCGCAGGAATTCGCCACTGACGTGCAGAGCTCTCTGCACAGCGGCTTGGCCGCAAAGAATCCGGGCGAGCGCGACCGCGGGGTGAAAAAAGCTCCCTTCATCGTACTTATCGGCGCCAATATGCCCTCGATTCTGGCGGAAATTTCCTTCGTCAGCAATCCCGGGGACGAACGCCGTCTGGAGACTGCCGAATACCGCCAGAAGATCGCCGAATCACTCTACCGCGGCATCGCCAAATACGTCAGCGGCCTGAGCGGCGTAAAAGTAGCCAGCAAGATCGACAAAGACCCAAGCCACTAACGTAGGCGCGGCCGTCCCCGCTCCGCGCAAAAAGATAGAAACTCCGAGCCTAGCTCTTTCCCCTCCCATCCGTTATGATCTCGCCTTGCACGCAAAAATAGTTCCGGCGACGCTCCTACTCCTGCTATTGTTTCTCGCTGCTCGATCAACGAGCGCAGCGGACGGCAACCATCCCCCCGCCTCCGCAGCTCAGCCCGCTGCGTTCTCCGCCGACAACTTCGACTGGCGCGACATCGTGCCCTATCTCTTCGACGCGGCCGCTCTGCCCGGAGAGCAAGGCATTCAGGCAGTTTTGGAGAACTCCAAAGTGCTCCGCCTCTATGTCGGCAATGTGGTTCGAGCCGAGTGCAGTCCGCACAAGGGACCCTGCGCCACGACCGCCGATAGTTCGACCCTGGACAAGGAAGTGAGCAAACGGATTGACGAGATTGTTCAGGAAGGGATGCTCCATCAGCATAAATCGGCAATCGTCGACTATCAACTGACGCGCCAGCCGTTTCCTTTCTCCGAAATTGCCGCGATTAAAAGCGAGAAGAACCAGGAAACCTATTTTATGCTTGCGCTTACCGGCCGCAGCTATACCGTTACGCAGCTGCAGGCCAAGTACGGAGCCCCGTATGACACCGACATCGTTCAGTGGTATAGCGTTTTCAAATACCGGCTGGATAGCCCGCATTACACCAGCAAGGCAGTCTTCGAGGTTGATCCCGTCGACGGCGCAGTCCTCAAGGTAGCCATCAGCCTGAAACTCAAGAAAGCCAAGAAGGAAAAGAACCTCCCCTAGCATTCCGCAGGTGACATTCGTAATCTGCCGGTGCGCTTTTTGGATGCCGGGAGCTTTCGCCGGCTGTTATGGTCTTGCGAGCGTGCGCACAAGTTCGTGCGCCCGTGCGACGAACTGGAATGAACGCGATCAAGACCATCCTGTGTTGCCTTCTTCTTACTCTGGCAGCCTTTGCGCAGACGGCTCGCGAGAAAGACGATCCGCAATCGACCAAGCTGATCGTGCTCGAGCATCTTTGGAACGAGGCTCAGGTGCATCGCGACGAGCGCGCGTTGGAAGGCATGATTGCCGATTCTTTCTCAGACACGGAATGGGACGGCGAGGTCAGCGAGCGCGGCAAATTTCTCGCCGATATCAAAGACCCGAAGTTCAAACCTGACCTGGTGGCCATCCAGGATGTGAAGGTGAATCTGTATCACGACACCGGCGTGGTGACCGGCGTCTATCACACCAAAGGCTCGTATAACGGCAAACCCTACGACCACCTCGGCCGCTTCACCGACACCTGGATTTTCGAGGATGGCAAGTGGGAGTGCGTCGCCAGCCACACCAGCCTGCTGAAGAAATAACCCAAAGCTGCGATTGGAATATTGGTCGGGGCGATAGGATTTGAACCTACGACCCCCTGCGCCCAAGTAATGGTCGCACGAGGAATCAACGACTTAGACCCAGTGCTACGAATTGCGACGGAGTGTCACAGATGCCTTGTCCAACAAGGGTTTCGAGCGATATCGCGACACTCGGTCACACTCGGTAGGGTTTGGTGGTGGGCACAAAACTGGGCACAGTTAATAACGGGACTTGCGCTCATTCCTCCCGACTAAGCGTCAAGCCCACTGTCCTTGGCCGGAAGCAAAAGGCGAAGAGGACCGGCAGACACGGATGGTCAACTCGCACCAGCACCCGCGCAAGAGGAGATCCTTCGTAGATATTCCGAAACGCTCGCGCTCGTTATCGTCGGCGGGGCCGGTGCCGAGTTGTCCGGCGGAGAGCCCTCCCCATCGGCGTAGGCGTCCTTGCCTCATCGGCCACCGACAAAAAATAAAAAAAAAATGTTAGTCGTCATTTGCCAGCCCGACCCGTCCCGCATTCCGAGAAAACCAACGATATTGTGACGAGGTACGGCGGGGTTTTGAGTGTAATGGCCTGGTTTCAACAGTTGATTTCAACAGTTGACTTCCGGTTTGCCCGTTATCCAACTGTAACCGGCGGCAAAGCGCCGGATCGACTGTTCCCGGTTTTGTTTAGAAATCAGACTGGCCCACTACCCGCTGGACTAAAACCTTGACAACGCGCGGTACAATCGCGTCTGCCGGTTGTGCTAGCCGCCCCCACAAGGAGCTAAACATGCATCCGAAGCTTTTCTTTGCGCTGGCCGCACTCGTTCTATTTAGCCCCATGGTTTGCGGGCAGCAAGTAGTTCGAAATCCAAAAAAAGAACAGGCGATTTGCGACAGTCTTGCCGCCGTAGCTCCGGCAGCCGTAGACACCTTTCAGCGCGCCACCGCGGCGATGGACAAGAGGGACTACCCACAGTCTGCTCAACTCTATCGAGAAGTGCTGAGGCAAGCTCCGGCGTTTACGCCGGCCATGCGGCGCTTGGGATTTTCGCTTGTTGGGTTGGGGCAGTCGGAGGATGCCTTCGCACTGCTCGAGAGCGCAGTCAAGATCGAGCGCTCGCCCGAAAACCTCAGCAGCCTAGCCGAAGTGCTGGCCTATCCCGGCCAGAACAAACAGGGCACCCCAGAGCAAAAAGAGAGGGCCTTACTCCTAGCGAAAGAAGCGACCGAACGGGACCAGAGTTTAGATGATCCCAGCTATGCCATGTTGACGGCGCAGATTGCGTTGGACTTGAAAAACGAGGCAGACTTCCGCCAAGAGACGAACCTATTAGTGCGCAAATATCCCGACCAAATGGCCACGCACTACTTCAATGCCATCCGGTCCGCTATGGATCAAAACTGGATTGCGGCCGAAGATGAGATCAAGAAAGCTGGGCGCATGGGGTTGCCGGCCCAGACAGTGCAGGCCTTCTTGGATTCCGGCATTCATACTCGTGCCATGGCGTGGCGGTGGGGTTACTACACGCTCTACCTGCTGGCTGCCTGGGCATGCGGTCTCCTTATATTGTTCGTTGCCGGCAAAGCTTTTTCTAGGCTGACCTTGCGCTTCATTGAGACAGCGGATCTCAACTCCTCGATGAGTCCTGCTGAAACTGTCTTGCGCCGGTACTATCGTGGCCTCATCAATGTCGCGGGTACGTATTACTACATTTCTATTCCGTTTGTGATGTTCCTTGTCCTGGCGGTAGCCGCGGCGATCGTATACGGGTTTCTGTTGCTAGGAAGCATCCCCATCAAGCTTGTGCTGATTCTCGTGATTGGGGCAATCGTGACGGTCTACAAGATGATCCACTCGCTCTTTGTTCGAGTGAGTTCCGAGGAGCCGGGCCGCAGCTTGAGTCCAGAAGAAGCACCGGGCCTTTGGAGCCTGACCCGTGAAGTCGCGGAAAAGCTCGGAACCCGGCCGCTCGATGCGATTCGCGTTACTCCCGGAACCGAGATGGCGGTTTACGAACGCGGTAGCTACTGGGACCGTCGCAAGGGCTTGGGACGACGTACCCTGGTGATGGGTGTTGGGTTGCTTCCCGGTTTCGACCAGAATCCCTTTCGGGCAGTGCTGGCGCACGAGTACGGACACCTTGCCCACAGCGACACAGCGGGCGGTGACGTGGCGTTGCGCGTCAACCAGGACATGATGAAGTTCGCATACGCCATGGCTCACGCAAGACAGGCTGTTTGGTGGAACATTGCATTCCAGTTCCTACGTCTCTATCACTTCCTGTTCCGTCGCATCAGCCATGGGGCAACACGATTGCAGGAGGTCCTCGCCGACCGGGCCTCTGCCCGGCTCTACGGAGCCCAACCCTTTGAGGAAGGCCTAAGGCATGTAGTACGCCGTGAAATCGAGTTCAAGTATTTCGCCGGCAAGGAAATTAAGGAAGCGTTGACATCCGGTAGGGCTCTGCAAAACCTTTACGAGCTCGAAATGCAGCCCGAGAAAACGCTCGAAGAGGCAATCGATCACGCCATCAACCGCCAGACCTCCGAGGATGACACACACCCGAGCCCCGCGGACCGATTCCGGCTGACGAGTCGAGTAATGTGCCAAGACCAACCGGCTCCTCCCGGCCCGATGTGGAATCTTTTCGCGGATCGAGAAGCAATTAGCAACGAAATGAGTGTGCGGATCGAGAAAATGGTTAGGGTGCCTGTCGCATAAACAATCGATCTCGACCTGCTACGAATCGGTACGACGATTCCGGGTGGATTGTCGGCAAACAGGAAGTAATCCAAGCCAACTGGTAGGCAATCGCGTCAACTGGCGATAAATCGCCATAGCGCTCATTGACCCCTGCGCCGGGGGTTTTGAGTGTAACGGCCTGATAGCGACAGTCATTGTGGAATTTGGCCGGAACCGAGCGTAAAGTGTTTGTTAATCCGCACGTTACTTCGGTCATGTCCCTCTGTGCCATTCTTTAGTTTTCCCTCAACACGTTCGACTACAGTGCGAGAGAAGTCAGGCTCCCCACTCTCTTCGGGAACCTGAGCCGACCGAACGAACTTAGCAGCAAAAACGAAGCAACGGGGAGGCGAGAAGGTGGACACGAAGACGTTGGTGGTTGGTCAGGACGTTTACGTGGTCTGCGGCCGCTACGGATACCAAAAAGGCAAGGTGCTCAAGATTTCATCGTCGGGTGTGGAAGTGCAAACTGCTGGTGAACCGTTGCGATTCGACACGAACAACATTCCAGTCTTTATAGTCGGTCAAACAACGCTGGTGGTTGGGCAGGACGTTGACGTGGCTTACTGCCAGCGCAAGGATAGAAAAGGCAAGGTGGTCAAGGTTACGCCGACAGGTGTGGAAGTGGAAGTTGCTGACCTGTTGCAATTCGACAACGATGGCTATGAGCTAGACGTTAGCCGTCGCGACAGGTTAGGTTTTGGGCCAAGTCCCGAAGACAAATTTCATACCGCTCTCTGGCAGTTAGCTCCTGAGTGCGCACCTTGGCATTTGGACGACATGCCCTTCGCGGAACGCACGGCTTTGCTTGAACAATCGCGGGCGGACTGGCAGCGGAAACTGGACGAAGCAAAAAAGAAGCGAAGCTAACCCTTGTATCATTCGCAGTTTCTTAGTCGCAGCAACTTGACGAAAAATCTCGATTTCACTCATTGACCCAGTCGGCTAGGCTCCGCCTTAAACCGCGCTCCGTAATCTGGGCAGATCATCTCGTCGAAGCTGCCGAAGCTTGCTCAGGCCGACGGAGCAGCTCACTTGCAGTCAGAACTTCACAAACAATTTGCTCGGATGCACGCCCAACGCGTCCGCCAGCTTGAGGATGTTCAGTAGCGAAAGATTACGTTCGCCTCGTTCGACATCGGCTGCATAACTTGAATTGATGCGCGCCAGTTTCGCCAGCTTCACTTGTGTCAAGCCGCGCTTGAGGCGGAGCTTCCGAATTCTTTGCCCGAAAATGATTTGTTTGCGCTCATTCTGAGATTTCACACAACTATTCTAGACTAAGGGCCAGTTGGGCGAGTTGCGCAGATCAACTGGCGCAAAATCGCAATTACACTCATCATCCCCTCGAAGCAGCCTGCTCCAACGGCACTCGCTCCGCTCCAGCGTGGTCGAATCGGCGCTCGCGCACCTTGCGCGCTCCCAACTCGCTCCCACAGGATCTTTATGGGATGACTCAGACGCGCTCGAATAGCTTAGGCAGGCTTGTTTTCAGCCCCTTGGCGATCTTCCCAATGTTCACCAGTGACACATTCCGAATCCCGCGCTCGATGCCGCTGTAGTAGGTCCGGTGCAGCCCGCACCGCTCCGCAGCCTCTTCCTGATTGATCTTCTGCTCCTCGCGGATGCGGCGGATGGCACGGCCAAACCTGATGCGGATATCGAGCGGCATTGCACGCCATCTTCGAGGCATGCAGCCAATGCGTACACAGCCGATGGGTCACATTCTCTCCTCTTGACTGCGGATGCCTTCCCGGTTCACTATGGAGTCCCCCAGAATTGCCGAAAGAGACCCCTGTCCAAAGTTTTCAGTTGCCCAAAGAAGCTGCTACACCGGAGGGACTTATGTCCAAGACATTCTTGCGCGCTGCATTGGCGATCATAGTGGGCGTTGCATCGGTGACGTGTGCTCGGGCTGGCACGGAAACAGTGCTCTATTCGTTCAATGGCGGCACTGATGGGAACGAACCTCTTGGCGGTTTGTCGTTCGATAAAGTGGGTCATCTTTTCGGCACTACGCTAGGCGGCGGCGCTCACAACTGGGGAACCGTTTTCAAGATGACGAAGACTTCAAACGGTTGGGTCCTCCAAACAATACACAGCTTCGCAAACAGCGATGGTGCAGACCCCTACGGAACTCTGGTTGTGAAGGGCTCCGGTACACTGTATGGCACGACGGACGTGGGCGGCTCTCAGATGTTGGGCACGGTTTTCAAGCTTACCCTCGCGCGTGGCAAGTGGACCGAAAGCGTTCTGCACAGCTTCTCTGGGGGCAGCGACGGGGCCGAACCACGAGCGGGTGTCGTTTTCGATGTGGCGGGTAATATCTATGGCACAACAATCGCGGGTGGAAACGCGATCTGCTCCGGTGGATGCGGCACAGTCTTCAAACTCAAACACAACCCAGATGGGAGCTGGACCGAATCGGTCATCTACAGGTTTGCCGGAGGGAGCGACGGAATCAACCCATATGGTGGCTTGGTGATCGACAGCAAGGGAATCTTGTACGGCACAACCTACTACGGGGGCACCGGGTCCGGCATTGTCTTCGCTCTGAAACACACAACGAAGGGATGGGTGAAGAAGACTCTCTACTCCTTCGAGGGTGGCAGCGACGGGAGTAACCCGTACCTAGGCAGCCTGATATTTGATAGCACCGGAGACCTTTACGGCACGACGGAAAGTGGTGGCAACTCCGGGGCAGGAACAGTTTTCGAGCTTGTACACAATCCGGACGGAAGTTGGACGGAGAAGGTACTGCATAGCTTCGATGGCGGGGACGGGTACAACCCAGAGAACGGTTTGGCATTCGATCATTCAGGAAATCTGTATAGCACGACGATCAATGGTGGTGCGAATGGGCGCGGGACAGTTTTCGAGTTAGCCCCGAACTCCAATGGCACTTGGACCGAGACCGTGGTGTACAGCTTTGATCTTGGGGGCGACGGGTTTGCTCCTGAAGCCGGGGTAATCCTCGATAGCTCCGGGGATTTGTACGGCACTACGATAAACGGAGGCGTTGCCAGCGCGGGTGTGGTGTTTGAGGTCGTGCCATGACTTCACGCTCTCTAACACCGAATTTCGGCACCGTCAAAGACTTGGGCCTGAAAACTGGAGCAATTGTGATGCTGGCAGCGGCCTCTGTTTTCGGAGCAGGCGCGGACAAGCACAGCCAGACAGACTATTCGCTCGCTCTGGAGGTCTCTGAAACACAGTCGCAGGAGAGGGCACACGATGTTTCCATAGCCAAAGCATCGGACGGCAACATGTATGTGATCTCCTGTGCGGATCGTAGCGGAGCGTCAAGATTTCGTGCGGCGGTAAAGACCCTAGAAGGTGAAAAAGATGCTGCTGCCGCTGCTACGGTTCCCGACTGTGGCGGATTGACGTTGGTGCCCGGAGTCGTTTATCGAGCACGCTGGCAGAAGGGTAACCTCAAGATCCTTGTCCAAGAGCCTGGGCAGGATGCCGGGTCAAAAGCAAAAGAGGCTACGTTCACGGTCATTCGCGCCCAGAAGATGACCGTTAAGGATGCGGGGGACTGCAAAGCCTGCATTTTAGTGAAGGAACAATGAACGCCTCCGCAATGCTCTTCGTATCCGTCCGATCCGCAATTGTAAGCCTGCTGATCGTACTTGTTGGTTGTGGCGGCGGAGGGCAATCGTCCTCTAGCTCGTCCACACCGCCTCCGACACCACCTGATGTGACCGGAAACTGGTATGTTACGGCCACATCTTCGGTCACTACAAAATCAGTTAACTTCGACGGCAGCATCGTGGGTAGCCAACTGCAATTGGCAGCGACCCTCTGGGAAGACAACGCCAATAACAGCAACTGCACCGCCGGTTTTCTTTGGGTTTTCTCCGGAACGGAAAGCGGAACTGCGTTATCGCTCACAACCACTCCGGCCAACTCGCAGGGCAACGGTTCTACCCTTTCCGCTTCGCTCCAAGCTAGTCAGGACGGGAGTTCCCTAAATGGCAGCTACTCCGTGGCGGGTGGGTGTGACCATGGCGACCAAGGGAGCATGGTCGGAACGCGCGTTCCATCTGTCACGGGTTCTTGGAGCGGAGTAGTCGATGGTGGTCCCCAAGCGGTGACCGCTGCTTTGACCCAAGCGTCGGCACCAGGTCCTCCTATCGGCAACTACGGCGTGACGGTGAACGGTGATTCGTTCCCTCTTTCTGGAACCATCGCATTTCCGAACTGGCAATGCTTCACATCTGGGGCGTTGGATCAAAGCAACTCAGGGGCGCAAGGAAACACAGTTTTTGTCAGGCTGGTTGCAAGTACGGGAGAGGTTTTGACAGCAGACGGCGTAGTCACTGATCCGGCGACGGCGAACAGCATTACTCTTTCTTACGGCGTCGAGTCGGGTGTATGCGCGGGGCAAAGGGGAAGCCTCGCACTTACCCGGTGAAGAACAGTGCCTTCTTTCCACATTGCCCTCGCAGCACTCGCCGCGATAAAGCTGCTCTTGACTCTTGTTATGACCGCTTGCGCTTTGGACTTCGCGCAGCACAATTTCTGCCGGGTTCATTCATCGCTGCGAATAACTCCCGCAATGGCCGCTGGACTGAGTACGGAAGTATGGCCGCTAGAAGCCTTGCTTGGGTAGCTAGAGAACCATAAAGGATGTGAAGAAAAATGGCTTCGTCTAAAGAGGCGTTTGAAAAATTTCGGAGATGGAAGAAGTCTAGGACAGTTTTGAGAGTGACCGTGCTTACGAACGGCGGTATGCCGGATATATTCATCGGTGGGGTTGCTGCCGTAGACGAAGATTCTTGGCAAGTTAGCTTTGCTGTTTCCGCGACTCGTTCTTTTCGTTTGGTTAGTTTCATGGAAGCATCTTTTTCCTTCGGAAAGCGTGTACTTGAGGCAGAGCGGCCAAATGGGGATCGCTTAATGTGCGAGGATACTGGAACGACTGTTGACAAGAACTTGCTCCGGCCCTAATGTGGGCATGAGCGCACGACATCGGCCCGGACTGGCATCCGGGCTTTTCTATTTCCCTTTTACGCCTTAGTGGGAGAGGCTGCTCTTATCTCCAGCGTCAATGAACACCCCAACTTGAGTTGAGATAATTCTTTGAGACTGTCCACGAACCTCTGAATCTGTGGCTCCCGAGAATCGCCATAGTCTTGCCCTGCCCACTCGCTCTTACATTTTGGACATTTCCGCAGGGCACTGTTAATTTCTCCGGGCA
Source organism: Terriglobales bacterium (assembly GCA_049585795.1). Lineage (GTDB taxonomy): Bacteria > Acidobacteriota > Terriglobia > Terriglobales > Acidobacteriaceae > JABDBE01. The sequence continues at coordinate 78,765 of JBAVAQ010000024.1, forward strand.
CAGAAACGAGCAACACGGTCCGGCAATTCGGATTACTGCATTCACAGCGCAGCGCGAGTACGTCTGAAAGTTCGATGAATTGTTGCGTCTGCACAGTCATCTACCTAAAGTCTAGCAGCCCTGTCAACGCAGCGTGTTCGTATCGCTCGGTAGCACTCCATCTCACACGGACGATCTCGCCTGCAAAACTGCTGGACACGCCCTCACGATGGTTCTACGCTTCTGCTGATGAGCGCGAGATACCTGTGAACGAGTTAGTCGAGAGCAGGGAGCAACTGGAACCGGCAGAAGGAGGGTTGCCCCGCGCCGTTCAAGAATGCAGCGCCGGACAGTCTGCCAAGTATCTCTGCCTGCGCTGCGGCTGGCACTGGTCTCCACGGCGCGGTTGCCCAGATCCCCCGAACGCTTGCGCCCGCTGCCGCTCGGCATACTGGAACACGCCCCCGGACAGCGCACGCGCAAACCGCCCAGACGATCCCAAGTGGAAGGCCGAACGCGACGCGTTGGCCGAACGTCGCCGCGCACGGCATACCGCCCGGCTGAAGGAATTGATACGCGAGTTAGCCCCGGACGCAGCGGAGATTGTCAGGCCCGCTCTCCTGCCCCCAGAGCAAACCGCCGTGCCTGATCTCCAGCCAGCGCCGAAACCCGTCGCGCTCTCGGGTGACAAACTCGCGAGCATCATGCTCGCCGACCTGCACGACGTACTCTCACGAGACAGGATGTTTTCTCCCTTCTTCACGTATCGTCGCCCAAGCTATAGCGTGCGGGTGGTCCTCCACGTGGACAAGCCCGTTCACCTAGACCCGCTGCAATCCGTTCCCCAGCTCGCCGGACACTGACCTTTAACAACGTTTCCCCGACGCGCTCGGACACCATCCTCCTCGCGTGTTCGTGGTAATCCCTCGTAAGTGGGTCGCAAGAATGGTAAGGAGGGTGAGCGCATGGAGACCCACTTTTTGTGGCTTTTTGCACAGGCATGGAAGGGGGCAGGTCTTGTGCAAACGCGCACGTGGAATGCCGAGGAATGTGGAAAGGTCAGACTCCATGTGAGTGTATTACGCTTCGCCAACGCCTGATCGCTGGAAGGAACGGAGCCGGACACCACTGGGAGTTGCGGGAAGGAAATGGCGTCCCAGTGGGGATAGCTCCGCCCGGAAGCCATGTCCAACGGTCGAAAAATTAGGGTCAAGTGAGGCTGAGAGGGCTCAGGACGGGGGCGCGTGTCCTAGTTCATCCGCCTCCAGCGTCCTGTACTCGATTCGTGGGTTATGGACGTGCCCGCATTTAGCATAGATGGCCTTTGTACTATGCCGAAAATATATCCTCACCTTTGGCCCCTTTGCCAGAATCTCACTGGTCGTCATCAGAGGCAGCAGGGGATTGTGTTTGATGGGCTTGCCGCACCAGCAGGTTATAGGAACCGCGTGTTCTGCGCCACCTTCGCACATCTCGACTAGGGCAGGCTCCCCGCTTGCTTCGTCTTTGGCGTGCTCGGCTCTCCATTTTTCCTCGCGAGCATCGAAGCCTCGGAAGAGTCCATAAGTCAACGAAGTGTCAAAGTCAGCAAAGGCTGTCATCCAGGCGACGAGATTTTCCTTTGTGACATGAACGTGGTAGTCCGCGAATCCACTAAAGGCTAGATGCAGTCCGATTAGCTGGTCGTCATCATCCTTTCCATCAAACATCTTGCATCGGATGGTAGCGTCCGCGCCGGCAATTGCTTGCCACTGTGCGTTGAGGCTCGGCCAAGCTGGCAGCTTAGGGCCTTGATAAATGACATAGAACTTGGTGCCCTGGCCAAGCGCGTGCAAGAGCTTCCAGCCGCTTTCAGACTTAGGACGATCGCCGTCGATCCCCTCTGTAAACTGTTTCAACTTCTCAATCCCTACCGCGCGCTGGGCCTGTATGACTACGGGATCACTGGATGGAGCGTCCGCAATGGTTAAGGTCAGGACGTGGAACGCGGATCGCATGAGATGCTGGAACAGGTAAGGGTAGTCATGTCGGAACCTACGGACGCGGGCCTTGGGCGTGGCGCAAGGAGCGCACAGAAATGGCATGTCGCAGGCGGTCGAAGTGATATAGGTATCGTGCCACTCGCCTGTGGATTCATCAATGCACACTCCATGGATCTTCTGAAGGAGGTTGCAAGCGAGGAAGGAGTTAGCCTTGGCTGCATCTCCAACGGCTAGGAGCGCGTTGGCGATTCGTAGGCGATCGGGAGAGAGCGATTGCTCGATCTCAGGCTTGACGCGGAGCTTGCCGACGTCGTCGTAGCAGAGGCCATGCTGGAGCTTCTTCTTGCGGTCGTAGGCATCGCCGTCAGGGTTCTCGTGCAGGACTTCTGAGGTGAGACGCGGGTCGTCCAAACTGATTTCAGCGGGGAAGTCCTTGTTGACAGAGGCTTGCAGATGCACTCGCGGAGACTCGTTGGCAATTTGCGCGAATGTTAGCGGTGTGGACATCTCATTGCGGTTGACTGTGTCAGGCGACGTTGTTACATTGTGGATGGACATTTGAATTAGGCTCCATAAGCCCTGCTGGCGTTCTGATCGCCACCAGGGTTTTTCTATTGCCGTGCAAATTGTTGTTCCGAGGACGGTTTCGGCTCGACGGTATTGGCAGCCAAGTAGGCCTCGATGTCGCACCGTCGATAGCGCACCATTTTCCCCAACTTCAGGAATCGGGGCCCTCTACCCTCGCGGCGAGTACGTCTCTGCCAGGAAACGGAAAGACCGTAGCGGCTCCACAATTGGTTTTCGGTCAGTAGCTCTTGGTCAAGCATTCGTCAGCCTCCGAATGAACTGTGGCTAACTTAGCCGCACTGCAGCACTAGGTCGAGGCAGGAATTCACTTTTCTTTGTCAAAATTCTTCCCAAGAAGTGGGTGGAGGTGTCCGGCCCGTGGCCAGAGGTCAACGGGTCAACGTTAGGGTTTTGTTGGGGATTGGAGCGTCCCGGTCGTTTGAACGAAGATACCTTTTCCGAACAACGGAATCAGGCCACGGATTGTTTGTCTTCAACTTCTTGAGGTATTCGACGTCTATGGTGATGGGCTCCCCGATCGCCCTAAACGCCGCATCCAAAAGTGTAGCAATCTCGCCGTAACGAGCTTTCTGAGTTGAGGTTCTAACCAGCTCTAACAGATCGAGGGTGCTCCAAGTTCGAGGCGCAACGGGGAGGGGACGCCCCATTTTCCGGCGACGAAGACCCTTAGGATGAAAATACTCAAGTCGAGCTCGTAGGTAGTCAGCATAGAAGCGGAGCACGTTGGCGATGGTGCTGAAGTAGTAGGCCGTTTCTTCTGACGAGCCACCAGTTACGATTGAATCGAGTGGTGCCGGGAGACCTGCGGGAGTCCTCACCGCCTTGGCCAATTTAGGCAAGAAACCGAGGTCCAGCGTGGCACTTTTGTTCACTTTCTCAATATCGCCAGCCAAGCTAACGATACGACTGGGCAATGCGCGTACCGTGCGTTCGTCCATCCCAGCAACCAAAGGTTCTTTTTTGCTCGAAGCATGGGGAATCCAGAGCACCAGTGACAGCAACCTGTCACGAGGCACTCCCAGCCGGGTCAGTTTTTCAAATGCCGCCCTCTCAAGTTCGCCGTCTAACAGCGTCTCTTCTGTTAGGCCTTGATTTTGAGGTGATCTCTCTCCTTTACGCCGCTCGGTCATGCCCACCTCCCGCGTGGCATCCCGTTTCTTGAAGCATCGGCAGGCGGGCCGGGATGCGCCCGCCGTTCGCTGCGTCCAGCTAGCCGACTCAGATTTGAGTGTAACGCGGCAATTCTGCTAGTCAAGCAAGCGACAGATAATTTATCTTGCATATAACCTAACGTTAGGTTTATGATAATGACATGACGGGCGTGAGCAAAGCGGCGAGCGTGATGGGGCGCAAGAGCGCGAAGGTACGACAAGAGAAGTGGGGCAAGAAAGAATTCGTCCGCCGGATGCAGGAGTGGGGCAAACTGGGCGGCAGACCCAAGGGAAGCGGCAAGAAAACAAAGAAAGCGAGGTGAAATTGTGAGTATCTATAAACGTGGTGGCATGTACTGGTACAAGTTCCAATGGAAGGGCGCGCTGGTTCGAGAATCCACGAAGCAGGGCAATGACAAAGTTGCCCGGCAGATGGAGGCCGCACACCGCACTTCATTGGCGAAAGGCGAGGTCGGCATTCGGGATAAGAAAACGGTGCCCATGTTAGTCGAATTCTGTCAGAAGCGATTCGAACCATGGATCGAATCAACGACCGCTAGAAAGACTTGGCTCGATTTTTATCGGGTTGGCCTGCGAGCGATCAAAGGGTACCGCCCACTAGCCAGCCTGCGACTCGACGAGATCACCAGCGAGATGGCCGTGGCTTTCGCGGGATATCGCCAAGCCCAGGGACTGCAGGTCAGCAGTGTGAATAGCTCGCTCCGAGTGCTCCGACGGGTCCTGCGGATTGCCTCCGAGTGGGGCGAAATGGGGGCCGTTCCCAAAATCAAAATGTTCCCCGGCGAGCGGCATCGCGAAAGGGTTGTGAGTCCCGAGGAGGAGGGACGGTATCTTGCAGCAGCGCGTGAGCCGTTGGCTTCCATCGGAGCGGTCCTAGTGGATAGCGGCCTGCGCCCGGAGGAATGCTATAGGCTTGTGTGGGAATCCGTAACGTGGAGCAATGGTCGCAACGGTACGCTTCTTGTTACACACGGCAAGACGAAGGCGGCTAGACGGGTCATTCCGATGACGCCGAGAGTGCGTTCTGTACTTGAGAAACGCTGGGAGTCCGCTGGAAAGCCACTGGAGGGTTGGATCTGGCCTGCGCCTACGCAGAGTGGCCATGTCGAGCCGTCTAGCTTGAAAAAGCAGCACCGCAGGGCTCTTCGCATCGCCGGTGTTCGGGAGTTCGTGCTATACAGCCTCAGGCATACTTTCCTGACACGCCTAGGCGAATCTGGCTGCGACGCCTGGACGCTCGCGAGGATTGCTGGCCACAGCTCAATCACGATCTCAGCTAGGTACGTTCACCCTTCGGAGGATGCAGTCCTCGCTGCTGTCGAAAGGCTGGGTGGGCACAAAAGTGGGCACAGTCAAAATCATGATGACCTTGTAACGAGCGACGGAAAGGAGCTATCCGCATGATGCAACTAGAGAAGATTGGTCGGGGCGATAGGATTTGAACCTACGACCCCCTGCGCCCAAGGCAGGTGCGCTACCAGGCTGCGCTACGCCCCGACATTATCGATTATAGCCGACCGCTTCTGATCAGTGGTCACTCACGCAGCGCGCTTCCAGAGGTATAATTTGGGGTTGACATGCAAAACCCCCGTTATGCCCTGGTGGCCTATGTGAGGAACGCCGTCGGGGAGTTTGTTGAGAACCTCCGAAAGGAACTGCATCCCGATCTGCCTCATCTGCCGGCTCATGTGACCATCCTTCCTCCCCGGCGATTACGCGGCGGGGAACTGTCAGCCTTGGAGACGCTCGAAGATATCTGCAGCCAAGCTGAGCCTTTCGAGGTTGTCCTTGGAGATGTTGAAACTTTTATTCCAGTCACTCCCACGGTGTTCATTCGGGTAGCCAGCGGCGCCAACCGCATGCACGAGTTGCACGATCGATTGAATACCGCCGCGTTCGCCTTCACGGAGGAGTGGCCTTACATGCCGCATCTCACAATAGTGAAGGTCGGCACTGAAGAGCTAGCGCAGAAGGCCTACATTTTTGCCCGCGACCGTTGGGCGTTGTTTGAGGGCCGGCGCCATATCGCGTTAAGTGAGTTGACATTCGTTCGCGAACAGGAACAGAACTGTTGGGTGGACCTGGCAGGAATCCCACTCGGCCGCAGCTTGGTCAAACCTTAGAAGATTTAAACGTTAGAAGATTCAAACCGCAGGCAACCGCTCCAACATGACCTTTCGATTGTCCAAATTCCTGCTCCCGCCAGTAGGGCATGTCCTCAAGTACAAATCCCTCCCGTGCGTTGCCAAGTGCTGAAGGCGAGCGTAAACAAGAGCTTGGAGTCGCTGCGCAAGCCGCCTCGGGCACCTTCCCCCAGCGAGTTCAGAGTGGGTTTCGGGAGGTTTCATGCAGATTGGGGTCTACGGAGCAGGGTACCTAGGTACAGTCGTTTCCGCCTGTCTGGCGGACTTCGGTACCCCCGTCAGCTGCTGCCATCCCGATAGCTCGCAAATGGTTGCCATGGCCCAGGGCAGCGTGCCCTTTCACGAAAAGAACCTTACGGAAGTAATCAAACGTAACGTGCGCTCCGGGCGGTTGGCGTATTCGACCGACATCGAATCCTTCGCCCGCAAGGCGCAGGTTATCTTTCTGGCGGAAGACAGTCCGCAGCATTTGACCGATCTGGCGATTCGCATCGCGCGGGCCGCGACCAAGCCTCCGATCTTGTCTCTGGTCACACCGGTTCCGGTCGGAACTGCATCCGTGATCGTGCAACGCATTACCGAGGCCGGCTTGCGGGCCACCATTGTTTCGCAGCCCATGTTTTTTACCCCGGGATGCGCGATTGAAGATTTCAATTGGCCGGACCGCATCATTCTGGGAACCGATTCCAACGACGCCGTTCTGGCGCTTAAACAGATATTCCATTCGCTGGTCATGCGCGGGGTTCCCGTCATCGTGACTAATCACGAGACGGCGGAACTGGTACGCGAATCCGCGACCGCTTTCGTCGCCACCAAGATTTCCTTCATTAATGAGCTGGCGAGCTTGTGTGAACGCGTGAATGCGGATGCCGTCAGCCTCTCGCTGGCTTTAGGTTTGGACAAGAAAATCGCTCCCCGGTGTTTGCAGCCCGGAGCGGGCATGGGCGGCTTGTTTGCGGAATCCGATATGGATTCGCTGGCCGACCTGGCCCAGCGCAACGGAGTAGCTCTCAAGGTCCTGAGCGCGGCGCGCGAAGTGAATCACGGTCTCGCCGACCAAGTGATCGAAAAGATTTCAAAGTGCGTTCAGTCGGTGCAGAACAAGGACGTCGGAATTCTGGGCCTGGCATTCAAGCCCAACACCAATTCGGTTGCCGGCTCGTCGTCAGTGCGGCTGGCCAAGAATCTGATTGCCCAGGGCGCCCGGGTGCGAGCCTACGATCCTGTCGCTCTCCCGGACGCACGCCTCGAGCTGAACGGCTCGGTTCATTACTGCGAATCGCCTTATGCAGCGGCTGAAGGCGTGGATGCCTTAGTAGTCGGCACCGGCTGGCCGGAATTTCGCGGGCTCGACTTCACCCGCATCAAGCAAATGCTTCGCCGTCCCCTCATCGTCGATACGAAGAACCTGCTCGACTCCGTCCGCCTACGTGCCATGGGATTCGAATACGTCGGCGTAGGCCGCGGCTAGACCCACGCCCTTTACGTGCTCCGCTGCTGCTCACGTGGGGGCAGCCGCCCCCGGCTGTCCAGCCGAGCAAAGCTCGGCAACAGAAAGCGCCGAGAGCACAGCCGCCGCAGGGACCATGGAGAACGAACGTCTCGCGACTCCACTCCACGCCCCGCCGTCATCCTTAGGGACGCAGTCCCGAAGGATCTCGCGCGGACAACCGTGTCGCCCAAGCGCCAACGATGCTCCCTCCGAGTTGTTATAATCGGTCATAAGCGGTGGGAGTAGCTCAACTGGCAGAGCACCGGACTGTGGCTCCGGACGTTGCGGGTTCGATTCCCGTCTCCCACCCCAGAATTCAAAACACTAAAACTCCCAAGGCCGGCGGCGTGAGTTCCCACCTTTGCCAAAAACCGCAAAGGGGGCCAGCCACCCAACCCAGAATCCTTAGTCCCGGCAGATCACACTTGTGGGATGAATGGATCCGGACTCGCCTACGCTGCCACCTGGTGCGCGGCCGCTTGATCAGCGAACACCACCGCTTGATCCTGCCGTACCCGGCCGGCGGGAATCGACACATCGCCCTTGCGCAAGCGGGCGAGCATTTCGATCTTTTCGCTCCCGGTGACGAGCCACAGAATGCGGCGGGATCGATTGATCATCGGGTACGTGAGCGTCATTCGCCGCCGCCCTTGATAGACGCCGGTAAGCGCAACGTCTGCGTTCGTGACCTCGAGGACGCGATCTCCCGGAACCAGAGACGCCGTATGACCGTCCGGCCCAAGACCGAGATGGACCAGGTCGAGTACCGGTGGCGAACCCGCAATCTCCTGCAGGGTGGCGGCGTATCGCGCAACCGCAGCCTGCAGATCTGAAGCTTCAACCGGCATGGCAAGAATTTGTTCAGGACGCAATGGAGCCTGCAAGCTTTCACGAATGTGAGTAAGATTCCGGTCCGGGTCCCCCGCGGGCGCGATGCGCTCATCGACTTGCGTAACATAAACGCTCCGCCAGGGAACGTCCTCGCCGCTCAGCGCACGCAACATTGCCCATGGAGTGTGCCCACCGCTGACCGCCACGATGAAACGACCACGCGCGGCAACAACGGCGCGCGCTTCCGCCGCAATCAGTGCGGCAGCTTGCCGGGCTACGGCTTCGGCATCAGCAAATACTTCGACTTTCATGACGGCCTCTCAATCTTCGTTAAGCGGCCTGAGATTTCTCACCGGGTTTCTCAAGGTGTCCGCCAAACTGAAAACGCATGGCTGACAATAGCTTGTTGGCGAAGTCCGCTTCGCCGCGGGAGCTGAAGCGTTCGTATAGCGCCGTCGTGAGCACCGGCGTTGGGACAGCCTCGTCGATGGCCGCTTTGATGGTCCAGCGCCCTTCGCCGGAGTCGGAAACGCGTCCGGCAAACTGAGAAAGAGCCGGGTCCTGCAGCAGCGCGGATGCGGTTAAATCGAGCAGCCACGACGCGATCACGCTGCCCCGCCGCCACACTTCCGCAATATCCGGGAGGTTCAGATCGTATTGGTAGTGCTCGGGGTCGCGCAGTGGGGTGGTTTCGGCGTCGGCCGCATGTTCCTGCTTGCCAACATTGGCCGAGCGCAAAACTCCCAGCCCCTCGGCGTAAGCCGCCATAATTCCATACTCGATTCCGTTGTGAACCATTTTCACGAAATGGCCCGCGCCGTTGGGACCGCAGTGCAGATAGCCCTGCTCAGAAGTGCCAGAGGCCTTGTCGCGTCCCGGGGTGCGTGCGATATCGCCGATGCCGGGAGCCAGGGTCGCGAAGATTGGATCGAGGTGCTTGACGATATCCGTCTCCCCGCCAATCATCATGCAATAACCGCGCTCCAGGCCCCACACGCCGCCGCTCGTGCCCACATCGACATAATGAATGTTCTTTGCGGCGAGTTCTTTCGCACGACGGATGTCGTCCACGTAATACGAATTGCCGCCATCAATCAGAATGTCTCCCGCTTCCAGATACGGCAAAAGTCCGGCAATGGTTTGGTCGACGACTGCGGCCGGGACCATCAACCAGACGGCTCGGGGTTTTTCCAGTTTCTTCGCGAACTCCTGCAGGGATGCAGAACCGGTCGCCTTCTGTTGCACCAGTTCCTCGACTGCCTTCGGTGACCTGTCGAAGACCACGGAACTGTGGCCATTCTTGAGCAAGCGGCGCACCATGTTTGCTCCCATTCGTCCCAGACCAATCATTCCAAGCTGCATGTAGAACTCCTTATCACAGAAAAAATTTGTTAAAGCACTCCGCCTCAAGCGGCATGTTTGAGTTTCCGGTAACGGCGGATCAAAGCGTTTGTCGAACTGTCATGATTGAGTACGGGTTCGGTTTTGCTTTCAAGCTCGGGGATAATGCGCTGCGCCAGGGCCTTGCCCAATTCGACTCCCCATTGATCGAACGAGTTGATGTTCCAGATGGTCCCCTGCGTGAAGACTGAATGCTCATACAGAGCGACCAGCTTGCCCAGCACTTCCGGAGTGAGCCGCTCGGCAAGAATCGTGTTCGATGGACGGTTGCCCTCGAACACGCGATGCGGCACCAGCCAATCCGGCGTTCCTTCCGCCTTTACCTGCTCGGGGGTCTTGCCAAACGCCAGCGCCTCGGTTTGCGCGAATACATTCGCCAGGAGCATGTCGTGATGCCGGCCAAGCGCATTGAGCGGTTGCATGAATGCGATGAAGTCGCAGGGGATCAGCCTGGTGCCTTGATGAATCAGTTGATAGAACGAGTGTTGGCCATTGGTGCCGGGCTCACCCCAGTAGATGGGGCCGGTATCGTAATTGACCCGGGCTCCTTCGAGCGTGACGTGTTTGCCGTTGCTTTCCATCGTCAGTTGTTGCAGGTACGCTGGAAAACGTTTCAGGTATTGCTCATACGGCAAAACGGCGACGGTTTGCGCTCCGAAGAAGTTGTTGTACCAGACCCCGAGCAATCCCAAGAGCACCGGCAAATTGCGCTCGAACGGAGTATTGCGGAAATGCTCGTCCACCTGATGAAAGCCATTCAACATGGCGTGGAAATTCTCTGGACCGATCGCGATCATAGTAGACAAGCCGATCGCGGAGTCCATGGAGTAGCGTCCGCCGACCCAGTCCCAGAATTCAAACATGTTGGCGGTATCGATGCCGAACTTTTCCACCTCCGCGGCGTTGGTCGATACCGCGACAAAATGTTTCGCGACCGACTTTTCGTCCCCTCCCAAACCTGCGAGCGACCAATCGCGAGCCGTGTGGGCGTTGGTCATCGTCTCCAGCGTTGTGAAAGTTTTTGAGGAGATGATAAAAAGAGTCTCCGTTGGGTCGAGGTCTCGGACCGCCTCGGCAAAATCGGTGCCATCGACATTGGAAACGAACCGGAACGTCATATTTCGATCGCTGTAGTGTTTGAGCGCTTCGTAAGCCATCACCGGGCCCAGATCCGACCCGCCGATACCGATATTGATCACGTTGCGAATGGTTTTGCCGGTATGGCCTTTCCACGCGCCGCTTCGCACCCGGTCGCTGAACTGGCTCATCTTGTCGAGCACAGCGTGGACCTCGGGCACTACGTTCTGGCCGTCTACAACGATCGATGTTCCTCGTGGCATCCGAAGGGCGACGTGCAACACCGCCCGCTTTTCCGTAACGTTGATCTTCTCCCCGCGGAACATGGCGTCGATTCGCGCCTGCAGGCCTGATTCTTCGGCCAGTTGAAGCAGGAGCTTGAGGGTTTCGTCGGTGACCAGATTCTTCGAGTAATCGAAATAAATTCCCAAAGCCTCAGCCGTCAGCCGCTCGCCGCGCTTGGGATCGTCAGCAAAGAGATTGCGGAGATGGGTTTTCTGAATCTTCTTAGAGTGAGCTTCGAGAGCCTTCCAGGCCCGGCGTTTGACCGCCGGTTTTCCGGTTATTGATTCCACGTGTGCTGCCATGTCCATTTTCCTTTCGTCCATTATGCTTCTCGGAGATGACCCTTGCGCGAAGGGAACTCGGTTGATTCTCGGCTTGCTCCCAGAGTCGGAACCCTCCGCGAAACGCATTGGCGTTGTTTCCCACCCGGCAACGCGGAGGAATTTCCTTCAACTTCTTAACATTGCCTCCGCCCAGAACCACGTCATCAGGTTCGAGGACTGCGATCATGCGAGCGACTACATCTCTGACATGGCGCCGCCACTTTTTCTTGCCGTGTTGTTTTAATCCGGCAAGCCCCACGTAGCTCTCATAGGTTCCCTTTTTGTAAGGGAGATGGGCCAGTTCCATGGGCTCAACGATGCCGTCCACAACAAAGGCGGAGCCGAGGCCGGTACCCAGCCCGAGGAACAGCATCTTGCCGCCTTGATAGCTTCCCAAAGCCTGCATGGCCGCGTCATTGATGATCTTGGTCGGACGCCGGAATGCGCCTCGAAAATCAAATCCCACCCAGCCCGTTCCCAAATGATGCGGTTCGGCAATCGGTCGATTGTGCAGGACCGGCCCCGGATAGCCCATCGAAACCACATCATATTCCCAAGTTCCGATGATCCGCTTGATGCTGGAGATCATCTGCTGCGGAGTCATCCTGCGACCAGACGGAAACTTTCGCGCCTGAACCTGCCCAGTGGCCAGGATCTTTACGTGCGTTCCACCGACATCGACGGCCAGCACTTTCATGACGAAGCCGCTCCGCCCTGCAGCGCGTTGTTCACAATCGCCTGCGCTTCACTGATGATGCTATTCAGATGGGCTTCGTCCTTGAAGCTCTCTGCGTAAATCTTGTATATGTTTTCGGTGCCGGACGGACGGGCGGCAAACCAGCCGCTGCCCGCCACGACTTTCAGACCACCGATTGGAGCGTTGTTACAGGGAGCGCGAGTCAGCTTCGCGGTGATCGGTTCGCCGGCCAGCGTCAACTCTTTGACTGCCTCAGGCGACAGTTTCTGCAGGCTTGCTTTTTGCTCAGGAGTTGCGGGCGCATCGATGCGGGTGTAGTACGGCGTGCCGAACTCCGCGGTCAATTCGCGGAAGTGCTCACTCGGATCTTTGCCCGTGCGCGCGGTAATCTCCGCCGCCAGCAGGCCCATGATCAAGCCGTCCTTATCGGTTGTCCACACTGTGCCGTTCAGACGCAAGAAACTGGCGCCGGCACTCTCTTCTCCGCCAAAACATTGCGAGCCGTCGACTAAACCAGGAACGAACCATTTGAAGCCCACGGGCACTTCACAGAGTGGATGTCCCAGCTTTTTCACCACCCGGTCAATCATGCTGCTGCTGACCAGCGTCTTGCCCACTGCAACCTGCGCGCCCCAGCTTGGACGATGCTCCAGCAGATAGCCGATGGCCACGGCCAGATAGTGATTGGGATTCATCAATCCCGCGGACGGCGTCACAATGCCGTGCCGGTCCGCATCGGTGTCGTTGCCGAAAGCCACGCGATACTGATCTTTGAGACGAACGAGGCTGGCCATTGCGTATGGACTGGAGCAATCCATGCGGATCTTGCCGTCATGATCCACAGTCATGAAGGAGAACGTCGGATCGATGACAGGGTTTACGTCAGTCACATCCAGACCGTAAATCGAGTTGATCGGCTCCCAGTAAGGCTGCGATGCGCCGCCCAGCGGATCGACTCCCAGCTTGAGGCCGGCGCTACGGATCGCATCAATGTCGACTACATTCTTCAGGTCGCGAACGTAGGGCAGTACGAAGTCCTCCTGATGCGTGCTCCCGGCTTTGATGGCCGCAGAAAAGGGTATTCGCTTGACCCCGGCGTTATTGCTGCGCAGCAATTCATTCGCGCGATTCTGTACCCACTCGGTTACGTGGGTGTCGGCGGGGCCGCCGCTGGGCGGGTTGTATTTGAATCCGCCATCCTCGGGCGGATTATGCGATGGCGTAATCACGATGCCATCAGCAAGATGATCCTTCCGCCCCCGGTTGTACACCAGAATGGCACGAGAGATGACCGGTGTCGGAGTCACTCCGTCGTTTTGCTGAATGATGGTTTCGACGTTATTCGCGGCCAGCACCTCGAGCGCGGTGCGCTGCGCGGGTTCGGAAACCGCGTGAGTGTCCTTGCCCATATACAGTGGGCCATCGGTGCCCTGGCTGCGCCGGTATTCGCAGATCGCTTGCGTGATAGCGAAAATGTGGGCTTCCGTGAAGGTGCCTTGGAACGGCGAGCCGCGGTGACCGCTGGTGCCAAAGATGACCATCTGGTTAGGATCGTCAAGGTCGGGCCGGCGTTCAAAATATTCACGATCGAGCCGGGCCACATCTATCAGCAGCTCCTTCGGGGCGGGAAGCCCTGCCAGTGGCGAGATCATACCCCTAATATTACTCGCGCCAGTTTCCAGTGGGCGTGCTAGGGCGCTAGACATGGTTTTACCTCCAGATAGCTGCCGCGTATTCGGAAACCGTGCGGTTCGTGAATGTGCCGCGGCCTTGGTGCGCGCGGTTTTCCCTCAGTGGTCTTTACTGACAGGCTGCGTGCTCAACAAAACTCCTTCTCTCAGATTACATTACTTCTGCCGCAAGTTGTCTCGCCCAGTTATTCACAAGTGGAGGTGCAAGTCTGGAACAACAGAATCCCCCATAACCACGTCGATCTTCCATAACTACGTCGATCTTCCATTTATTGCCCGCGATTCGCAACCTTTAAGGTGAGATTCAGTTAGCATTGGAGAAGTTTCATAAACCATAAGTGTGAGAAAGAATGGGTTCCAGAAACCCGGACCTCTGAACTCGGGGAAGCCCGCCAACGTGAGAGCGAAGCTCCGTCCGAGCTGTGCGTCTGCTCTAAAACAGGTTCGGACTATGGGCGTCCCAATCAAACTAGCAGCAGTCTGGTGACCTATGAGAAGCCAGGTGTCGACGGATAACGCAGCGTCGAGAAGCGCCCTGCCGATCGATGTGATTACCAGTCCCTTCGTGCGCTTTGCGCGGATGGAGGCGGCGGGCGGCATTCTTCTTTTGGCCAGCACGTTTGCGGCCCTGGTCTGGGCCAACTCACGCTGGGAGGCGAGCTATCACGCGATCTGGAATACCCAGCTTGATATCGGGTTTGGCGGCTTCTTCTTGTCGGAAACCCGCCATGAATGGATCAACGACGGTTTGATGTCCCTTTTCTTTTTCCTGGTTGGACTCGAGATCAAGCGCGAGGTCCTGATCGGAGAACTGTCTTCCTTGAAGCAAGCGGCTTTCCCGCTGATTGCAGCCATTGGCGGGACCATCGTCCCCGCCCTCATTTACGTAACGCTTAATCGTGGCGAGGTTGCCCACAAAGGGTGGGGCATCCCAATGGCAACTGACATAGCCTTCGCTTTGGGAGTGCTCGCCCTTCTCGGGGATCGAGTTCCTGTATCCCTCAAGATTTTTGTAACTGCTCTGGCCATCGTGGACGACATCATCGCGGTTCTCGTGATCGCGCTTTTTTATACTGGGCAAATCCGCTTCCTTAGCCTTGCCATGGCTCTTGGCGGAATTGCTCTATCATTTGGGGCGAACCTGCTGGGTATTCGCAGACCGGCCATCTATGCCTTCCTTGGCATTTGCGTGTGGAGCGCAGTGCTGCAATCAGGAGTACACGCCACCGTGGCTGGGGTTGCGTTTGCTTTCACCATCCCGGCGCGGACTTATATTGATCGGGCCCATTTCCTGGAAAAGGGACGCCGGCTGCTGGACCGGTTTGAAGCCGCCCCGCCTGACTCTTTTGAAGAGCACTCCGCAATTCACACTCTGGAAGAGCAATGCGAGCTGGTCGAATCGCCCTTGCACCGGATTGAGCATCGTCTGCAACCGTGGGTGGTTTTTTTTGTAATGCCGCTGTTTGCCTTCTCCAACGCAGGTGTGCAAATTCTCGGGAATATGACTGCGGCGGCAAAGAGTTCTGTCTGCTTAGGCGTGGCACTCGGACTCTTCCTTGGAAAACCGATAGGTATCTCGCTCTTTGCCTGGTTGGCGAGCAAGGCCAGAGTGGCAACCCGGCCGGCGGGAGTATCGTGGCGACAGATCTTCGGTGCGAGTTGGCTTTGTGGAATCGGATTTACCATGTCGCTATTCATCGCAACCTTAGCCTTCGGCGAAGGGAGTCTGCTCGACATGTCCAAAATTGGAACCTTTGCAGCTTCGGTCGCAGCGGCAATTTGCGGGAGCTTGTTCTTGTTGGGCAGGTTCGCTCAGGTTCCGCGATCAGATAGCCGATGAAAGTGAACCGGATCTGCCAATCGACGATCTCAAAAGCGGGCGCCTGTTTCCGGCAATGCTTTGGGCGGAGCTATTGGTGCGGGTCTTCGTCCACCGCTGGCGACGGCCAGGGGCCGAGGCGCACCCTGCAGTTCTCGCTTTCGACCGCGAGCGCGGCCCGCAATTTTGCTCCGAGGTTCAGTTGCCAGAGAGACCAACGTCGCGATTCTTCCGGATCGTCGTACACGTTCAACTGCAATTTGCAGTCGGCCGCTCCAACGCCTGGCAGCACGCCAAAGCTGCTTAGCGACATGGAGAGGCCCTGCCCGTGCGCTTTGATGTAAGCCTCTTTCGCCGTCCAGCAACTAAAGAACGACGGTATGTGTTCCGAAGCCGGTCGCGATCGCAACCAATCCACCTCTTGACGAGAAAAGAAGCGCTCGGACAACTCAAATACATTCGTATCCTCGCGAATCCTCTCGACATCAACTCCGACTTGACGATGCCGCGTCACGGCAAAGACGGTCGTCCCTCGGGTATGGGACAGGTTGAAACGAAGATTACTGCGGGGATAAGGCTCAGTGCTCCCGCCAAGTTCAGGCTTCCCATTTGCTGTGGTGCGGAAACAAACCGCATGCGCTTCCATGCCCAGATAACCGGCAAGGCATCGCCGGAGCAAAGCCCTGCTGATAACAAATTGATTGCGTGGCTCCGGAAATTTGAATCGCCCTGCCCGCTCTCGCTCTTCGGAATCCAGCAACTGGGACAAGGAGCCGGATTCCTTCTCCCATGCGACGAGGTCAACATGCCAGACGTGAACTTCATCGTCCGGCAAGATGCCATCGAAACGCAGCAACCCTTCTGAGTCCACAGGCCTAGATATCACGGACGAGGTGAAACTGCAAAGTAACCCTTTGAATATAGCGATTTGATTAGAGTGTGTATTACAATCGGCGTAATCCAGCCGCGGCAAGACGCAGTCTATTTCAACGCGAAACTCAATTTGGGGCCTTGATTGGCCCAGCTTGGCGGCCCATGAAAAACGTTTATGAAGTGCTGCGAGAAAAAGAGATGCATCTGGCGCGCTTGCGTGCTGAAGTTGATGCACTTCGAGTCGTCGTCCCACTGCTCGCCGACCGGATTGAAGCGGACGATGATGCTGTTATAGACTCACCCAACGTCGTATGGACGCCGGCGCTGCAGAAAAATAAGTGGCCACTCAAGCTGGGCAACCCGGCTCCCAGCTACTCGGAGTCCTAGCCGCGCCTCTTTAGCATGTGCAGACAACCGCGGTGTCGCATCTGCGTTCTTGCTTCGCGAAGCTGCAACGGTTTTCACCTCCGGCATGTTCTTAGCACAGCTTATGTCTTGTAAGTTATTTAATATCAATAATATACAACGTTTCTAGGCTGGCACGCAGATTGCGCTTTATGGACTCGTGTTCTGAAGTGGCGGCTTTTTCTGATCCCGCCATCTTCTTGGGAATTGGACATGCAAGTCCGCAGCCTGTGCTCGTTTCTTCTGGTGGCCTCGGCCACTTGTCTGGCTTCAACCATCGGACCCGGGTTGGATTTCGAGCGGGCGACATCCATCGCATTAGCAACCCGCGAACATCAGATATGGGCCTCGCCGTTTCGCGACTCAAGGTTTGCCGCTATGCTTCGCGCCACCGAGGAGAACAATTGCGAGGCTTCCCAACCTCCCGAGCCTTTAGCCACTCCCAATCCGCTGCTCGACGTGGCCGACCCAAACGCCAAGGTCAGTGTGAGCTTCATCATCGGGACAGACGGCTTGGTTCATTCCGCCCTCATTCTTGAGAGTGCGGGTGCTGCCGAGGACCGAACTATCCTGGATGCGGTCCGTTCCTGGCGTTATCGTCCAGCCATGTGCAACGGTGCCGCCACCGAAACCGAAGGCAAGATCGAGTTCTCGAGCCGATAGGCATCCTTTTCGACTAGAATGAGCGCTGGATGAGTCTGCACCATGGATCATGAAAAACCCAGCGGACCGATCCGCAATTTGCCCTCATCGGCGCCCGAGGGCGAGCTCACTCAAAACGCCGCGGTCGACGATTTTTTCCGGCGGCTGAAGCACGACCTGCACCATCCCAAGCCCGGCACGGAGGCCATTGCCGCCGCGCTGCAGGCAGTGCAACGGCTGGCTTCGCAAGTGGACGCGGACGGTTCGACCGGCGCCATTGCCGAGAGTTTAGAGTCGCGCACCTGTCTCTCCTGCGGTAGCCAAAATCCCGCAGACAACCGCTTCTGTGCGATCTGTGGCGTTCCGCTGGAGGATGGCCCACCCCAGGAACTCAACGCTCCTGTTGCACCGAGCGCGAGACCCGCTGCGCCAGCGGCAGGACAGCATCACTACCATCATCATTACCATCACCACTACTTTGCCTCGCCCGAAGGCGGCATGCCGCTCGCTGGGGTTGAGCCCCGTGGGAGCAGTGCGCCCGTGGCTCGTGATGTCCGCGCCCGCAGCGCTCCGGGCGGGCTGTCGTTGAGCCGTGGGGAAGCTGCGGTGCGCAAGCTTACGCAGGATTGGGCCCAGGCCTGTAACAGCAAACAGCTCGACGATCTGGTCGATCTCTACGGAGCCGACGCCATCGTGCTGCGTCCGAATGTGCCCCCAGTTCGCGGCACGGCGGCAATTCGTGAGTTCTTCTTCAGCGTGCTCGACGCCGGACTCGGCGAAGTTGATCTCGAGCCTCTGCGCGTCGAAGTCTTCGGAGACATCGCCTACGAAGCTGGCCGTTGCAAAATGCTGGTTCCCTTTACCATGGGCAAACGCCGCGAAGAGCGCGGCAAATATCTTTTGACGCTGGCGCGACAAGCGGGAGACTGGAAGATTCTCGCCGACTGCTGGTCAAGCGATTTGAGTCTAGGAGTCAACGTGGACTCGGCCACTCCTAAGCCCAGCGTGCAGAGCCCGCCCAATCCCGCCTTCAAACCCCCGCGCAAGGGACCGTAAGAAGCGCCCATTTCGCCCTGCCGGACCTTGATGCACGTCCCGCTTTACCGCCACGGATTGTCAAGTTCTGGAAAAACACCTGGGCGTTGGGAGCTTTGAAGGGGCACGGCTTCAGCCGTGCCGTAAGTCTTTAAGCCAAGGTACGGCGTGGCTAGAAAGCCGCGCCCCTTCAAGGCTCCAGTCGCTTGGACGTTTTCTAAACCTCCTACGCTGAAGCCGTCTTTACGCGGCGGTATTTCGGGAAAAGATCAAATACTGCGGCGTGCCCACAATCCTCTTGAATGCCGCACACCGCGTCAGCAAGGCCTCGAGCAGCGGATTGTGATAGACCACAAATACCGGCCGAGGATGTAGCTGCAAGGAATGCTCCAGGTTGCTGATCACGGTGGCCAATCCGGATTCGGGTAAAGGGTTGAAGAGATACAGGACGGTCGGCTCTGGCGGAAAGTCGAACTGGCGCGCATCGCCCAGGAGACATTCGATGGCGAAGCATTGCTGCGAGTCGCTTTTGTATTTGGCGATATTTTCTTTGGCCACCCGGTGCAGTTGAGGCAGCAGCTCGATCCCCATGATGCGGCGGAAGGGATAGTCGGCAGCCATCAGCAGAGCGCGTCCCTTGCCCGAGCCGAGGTCGATAAAGGTGAACTCGCGGAAATTAATCGCTGGGCTCGCTTGCACCAGGTTCGCGAGCATTTCGCGAAAGAGTGCCGGCTCCGTCGGTTGATAAGGCGAGTGAAACATTCCCAGCAGACGCTCGCGCCAGCCAACCGTTGCGCCGGTCGTATCCACACGAAAATCCCAATCGTAATCGATGTCGCCATAGCGTTGCCGTCGCTGCGCGGGCGTCGACTCGCGAGCGAACTCCCAGATCATGGAACTGAAACGCTTCCAGGTGGGGAGAAATCCGCGGCGAGCGGAGTTTTCCTTCCACCAATCGCGAATGGTCGCAACCAGACTTGGTCCTGGTTTGGGCTCGGATGTCATCGCTGACCATGGTGCCATGAATCTGCCGGGTTTTGTCCGGACGGAGAGCCGACTGTCCCCACGTGAGTTACACGAGAGGCTTCGACATCTTCACCAGATGGCATGGCTGGTTGGGCGTTTGCTCGGAAGGGAACGGCAGAGTCCCGCTTTCGACATAGCCGTGGCGATGATAAAACGGGGGCAACTCGATGCGCAGATTCACGACGGTGAGATCCATAAAGCGGCAACCGGCGGCGCGACAGTATTCCTCTGCGGCGGCGATCAGGGCGGAGCCGAGGCCGGCGCGTTGCCGCCTGGGTTGGACCGCAAGCAGGCCGAAATATCCGCGCTCTTGCCGCAGTTCCACGTATACGCATCCAGTCAGCGTGCCGGCGTCCTCGGCGAGCAAAAACTTGCCTTTTTGCATCAGAGCGCGGACTTTTTCAGGGTTGGTACGATCGCCATCGATGAAGAAGCGCTCCGGGCGGAAGGCAGTATTCACCAGGGATGCAATGTTCTCGCCATCTTCGGCTTTCGCCGTACGTGTCTGCATGGCTGGGCCTTGCGGGGGCGAGGATTTCGGCGGGTGCATCCTTTGGATTCTAATTCACTGGCGGAAGCTTCGGGATTCGTGGCGGGATGTATCCCATCGGAGTTCCTTTTTCAATGAAAGGCAAATCATCAGGGACACGCACTTCAACGCGGCCATCTGGCATGAGCTTGTAAGGATGGCCGAGCGGATCCGTTGGAACCCCGCGCAGCAGGTTTGCCGCTTCCAAGTCTGAAAAGCTCTGCGGCAAATGCCCGGTCTTTTCCCGGTAGTGCGATACCAGCCGTTCCAGAGTGGTCACGTCTTCATCCACCTGCAAGGCATTCAAATGAGCAACCGCGTTGGATTTGACATTAGGGTCGCGCGTGGTTTGGTAAGTAGTGATCCACATCAGACGAGCCGTCTCGATATTTCCCGCGTGCTCTGCCATCTTGGCGGCCATGAGCGGCATAATTTGATGCGTCTTGGGCAGTTTGGCGCCGTCGGCGAATGCCTTCTCAGCGTTGTCGTAGTCCGAGAGGTCCATGTAGTAAATGAAACCGAGATCGTAGTAGAGGCGCCACTGATCCGGATTGTTGCGGATGCCAAACTCCACCAACTTAATAGCCCGTTCCGGCTGGTCGGCCCCGCCCGGTATCTTTGGAGCCAGAAAGTTGGCGCCATACTCGTAGGCGACCATGAGTTGCGGATCAAGTGTCGTCGTGATTTCGAGGAGCGGCGCAAGCAAATCAAAATGCTCGGAGCCTCGGTCCAATTTGTCTCCGAAGTACTGGACAGCGCGGGTCCAGTACACGTCCGCGAGCAAGCCGTCGTAACCCAGGCTCATGCGCTTGAGCAATGTGGGCGAGGAGATGTAGAGCACTTCCTCGAGTGTCGCCGCAGTGCGCTCGCGATCGATGGTCCGCAGCAACAACACCGATGCCGTCAGGCAGATGATCAGCAAGGTGCTGGCGATAATTGTGATCCGGCGCGAAGGCTTCATTTCAGATTCCGGCGCTCGAAAATCAGCACCGCTCCGCAGAGTGCCATGCTGGCGTAGACCAGGGCATAAGCCGTGTTCGACAAGATCAGTTGCGTGGCCACCGGTTGCTCGTGGGCCACGGAACTAATCACGTTCAAAGCCGAGAAATTTGGCACCAAGTATGCCGCGCCCGTTGCCAGCCAGCGCACAATCCCTTTGGTCAAGCCGGCGAATCCGCGCAAATCCTCGGCGAAGGTACCGATCACGAACAGAGCAAAAGCAAACACCGCCGATAGCAATGGGGATGAGAAAGACGAGAACAGAAGCGCCAGCGAGGTGATAATCAAGAACTGGAGGATGATGAAATACAAGGCCACCAGCAGCCAGCCATCGGTTGCCTGAAAGTGGCGCGAAACGTAGAACAGCGCTGCAAACACCCCTAGCGCCATGAAGGACGCGTTCACCACCAGCGTCCCCGCCAGGCCGAAGAACTTGCCGACGATAAATTCCCAGCGCCGAACCGGGCGAGAAAGCACGGTGTAGAGAGTCCTCTTATCAATCTCTTTGGAGACCAGGCCGATGCCAATGAAAATGGCGATCACAATGCCAAACAACGAAACCGCCGTGAGGCCCAGATTGATGACCACTAAACGCTCGATGCCAATGGAAATCTGCCCAACCAGGATGGCCGCGCCCGACATCAGCAAGGCGAACGCGATGAGGTTGTAGAGGACGCGATCGCGTACCGCTTCACGGAAGGTATTCGATGCGATGTATAAGATTCTGGCGCTCATTGGGTCACCCCCGCAACCGCCTTGGAGGGTTGCACTTTGCGCACGAAATACTCTTCCAGCGAAGTGCGCACGGGTGTCAAAGATATGATGCGCAACTGTTCCCTCCGCAGTGCGTCGAGGGCAGCGTCCTGATTACCCTCGAGCAGCACGGCGCGGACGGTGTCGCCGGTAACGTGGCAATCCGCGCCTAATGCCTTCATCGAGGCGGGAACCTTGTTTCCGTGCCAGACCAGTTCGATTTTGCCTTCGACGCTCGAAGTGAGATCAGCGACCGCACCCACGCTGAGCAGTTCACCCAGATGAATGATGGCCACGCGATCGCAAAGCGCCTCGGCATCGGAAAGGATATGGGTGGAGAAAAACACCGTCTTGCCTTCGTTTTTCAACTCTTCCATTAAATCGCGCACTTCGCGCCGTCCCATCGGATCAAGTCCGGACATGGGTTCGTCAAAGAAGACGATCTTGGGATCATGAAGAATGGCTTGCGCGATGCCCACGCGCTGCAACATGCCTTTGGAGAACTTGCGCAACTGAACCCGCATGATGTCCGGCAGCCCTACCCGATCGAGGACCTCGTGGACTTTGCGCACGCGATCTTTGGCCGGCATGCCGGAGAGTTGTCCGTAGTAATTGAGCAGTTCGCCGGCGGTCAGGTAATCATAGAAATACGGTTGCTCAGGAAGAAAGCCGATTTGCGCCTTCATGCGCGGATCGTTAATCGCCATACCCAGAATTTGCGCCGATCCGGCGGTTGGGTAGACCAGGCCCATGAGCATTTTGAGTGTGGTCGTCTTGCCTGCCCCGTTAGGACCGAGAAAGCCGAAAATCTCTCCCTCCTCCACGCTCAGGTGCAGCGGTTTTAGCGCGCACCTCGGCTTCTTGCGCCAGAAACCTACGCTGTAGGTTTTTTCGAGACCGAGAATATCGATTGCAGTCATGGCGGTCGAACCGAACTGCCCTCCTTTCATGCCGGTAAGAAAATTATATGCAAAAAACCTGGGAAGGCTAGCGGGTGCGAAAGGTTACCCGATTACGAAAGTAAAACAGCCGCCATTGACTTGCCGGCCAATCTTGGATGTTCGGTTGGTCCAACCGGCCGCCTGGCCTGATGGGGTGGATTCGTGATGGCGCAAAGTAACGAAAAAACAAAGGAGCAACGGATTGCTCCGTTGCTCCCTGGCTTGTACCCTCCCCCAGGTACTTCGCCAATGTCGAACTAGTTGCCTAACTGGGGCCACGTCGCGCTGGAGCAGGTGCCTTCGGCAGTTTGCGGGGCAGCGTTCCAGGACGAGTTGTAGTGGATTACGCCGTCTTCGCTGGCGCAGAAGCCCTTCACACCAGTCTGGTTGAAGGCAGCGGCTGAGCCGCCGGCAGTGTAGCTCAGGAACGGCGCGGCAGCCGAAAGACTGCCAATGGCGAAGTAATAGCCGCTCTTGTTCAGTGCAACCGTGGTAGCTTGCGAGAGGTTCCAGTCAATCAAGCAAGCTGCTGTGACCAGCGGGCCACCAGCCGGACACCCAGTGACCGCTCCCGGCCCAAGCGCGCCCATACCGGTCGCGCCCGCAGAATAGCCTTGCGCGGGATAGGTGGAATAGAAGCTAACTTCAGCCGTGTTGGTGGTACGAATCGAGCTGGCGGCAGACGACTCGTTGGCCGAAATACGCGCGCGCAGCAAGTTCGGAATGGCGATAGCAGCGATGATAAGAATAATCGCCACCACGATGAGCAACTCAATCAGTGAAAAACCCTTCTGTTTCCGCATGTGTGTTCCCTTCTTCTCCGTTATCAGATGTGGTCTCAGTAGACCCAATTGCCGATTATGTTCGCATTTTAGCGGCCAGAAGCTGAAGTTACTATAGGGTAGGGTCGGTTTCGCCGCTGTGTCTTGTTTTCAAGGGCTCAGCAATCTTCGGTAACCTTTGTCCCGGGAGCCATTTGGACGCAACAGGGCAGTAGGTGGCAGATTTTGTCGACGGCATGACAAGTTGTGTCAATTTGAATCCCGCGGTTGAGATTGGGCCTTCCTCCCAGATCCAGCGCCAAATGGCTGTGTGGGCGAGGGATTTGTGGCAGAAAAGCAAAAGGAGCAACGGATATCTCCGTTGCTCCCTGGCTGGTACCCTCCCCCAGGTACTTCGCCAAATTCAGACTAATTTCCCAGCTGTGGCCAGGTTGCACTGGAGCAGGTGCCCTCCGCTGTTTCGGGTGCAGCATTCCAGGCAGCGTTGTAGTGGACTACGCCATCTTCGTTGGCGCAGAAGCCCTTCACGCCTGTCGTGTTGAAACCAGCAGCCGAGCCGCCGATCGTATAACTTTCGAACGGGGCGGCAGCCGAGAGACTGCCGACAGCAAAGTAGTAACCGCTCTTGGCATTGGCTGTGGTTGTGGCTTGTGAAAGGTTCCAGTCAAGTAAACAAGCCGCCGTGACCAGCGGACCACCAGCCGGACAGCCAGTGACCGCTCCCGGCCCCAGCGCGCTCATGCCGGTCGCCCCAGTCGAATAACCTTGTATCGGGTAGGTGGAAATGAAACTAACCTCGGCCGTGCTGGTGGTGCGAACCGAGGTGGCGGCCGACGATTCGTTAGCCGAAATGCGTGCCCGCAGCAGGTTCGGAATCGCAATGGCAGCGATGATGAGAATGATGGCCACCACGATCAGCAGCTCAATCAGTGAAAAGCCCTTTTGCTTCCGCGTGTTCTTCACAAAGTCTCCATTAACAGGGTGAGTTCCTTGATCTCGACTCTGTACCTGTGGCAATTAGCTTGCCATCGCCGAGCGCAAGCGACTCCGCAAGTCACTACTGATAAGTCTCGCGTCTGCCACGCCGGAGAGAGAACGGAAGTATCTTGGGGGTGGAACCGGCTTAAAGCCAGCGCTCAAAAGGAGAAAACCTGACAAATTTTGTCAGTTGCATTCCCTTTTCTGCAGACATTACCATTTTCGGCAGACATTTCCGTTTAGAATGCCGCTTGCCGATGACATTTCATCCCTTAGCAATTTCCGTCGAATCTTTAGAAATCGACCCCGACATCGAACGAGCCTGGTCGGTCCCGGCTCGGTTTTATACCGACCCTTCGGTCGTCGGATGGGAGCAGGAAAGGATATTCAGAAAGACCTGGCAGGTTGTGGGCCATTGCCGGCAAGTGGCCACTCCGGGAGACTTCTTCACCACAGAACTGCAAGGCGAGCCCTTGTTTTTAGTGCGCGGGTCGGACGGCCAGGTGCGCGGCTTTTATAATGTTTGCCGCCATCGCGCCGGGCCGCCGGCCGAAGGATGCGGTTCCCGCAAGCTTTTCCGCTGTGGCTACCACGGCTGGACCTACGGGCTGGATGGATCCCTGATCAGCGCGCCTGAGTTTGAAGGCCAGCCAGGCTTCTCCCCCTGCGACTTCGCGCTGACGCCTGTGCGCGTGGCGCAGTGGTTCAACCTCATCTTTGTCAACCTTGACCCCGATGCCGAGCCGCTGCTGAAGACCCTGGGAAATCTTCCCGAACAAGTGCAGCGTTTCGATTTCGCCGGCATGAACCTCTTTCAGCGCCGCACCTATGACATGAAATGCAATTGGAAGACCTACGTTGACAACTACCTCGAGGGTTATCACTTGCCCAGCGTGCATCCAGGGCTGAATCGTGAGTTGGACTACGGCGCTTACACGGTGGAACCCTACGCGCGGCACGTGCGGCAGTTCAGTCCAATTCGAGGCGCGCAACCCGGAGATGCGGCTCCGCGCCGGTATCAGGAAGCCGCCGAAGATCTGACCACGGATTATTTCTGGGTCTTTCCCAACTGGATGCTCAACTGCTATCCCGACAACGTTTCGTTGAACATAGTTCTGCCGCTCGGGCCTGAACGTTCCCTGGCAATTTTCGAGTGGTATGTGCGCGAGGAAGACCTCGATAGCAAGACCGCGAAAGACTCGGTCGAGTTCAGCGACCAGATTCAGATTGAAGACGTTGCGATCTGTGAGATCGTGCAGAAGAATCTGCATTCACGCAGCTATGAGCGCGGACGTTACAGCGTGAAACAAGAAAAGGGCGTCCATGCGTTTCATCGTATGTACGCCGAAGTGATGAAAACCTAAGAGGTGTGGAGCGGTTCCCTCGCCGAACAAAGGTAATAAGCTGGTTGTTCAGGGCCGTGGAGAGAAAAAACTGCGGAGCTTCGCTCCGCTGGACAGCCCGGAGGCGAATGTCTCCGCACAATCTAAACCGCCTTCACCAGCATGCAGGTAATGTCATCGTGCTGCGGGGTGGGGCCGACGAAAGCGTCGAGGTCGCTCATCACGCGGTTGAGGACTTCCTGTGGGGTAGCTGCGGCACCGCCTTGCAGAACGTTCAGCAGCCGTTGCTCCCCGTACTCGTCGGTTTTCGCATTTTCCGCCTCGACCACTCCGTCGGTGAAGATCGCCAGCCAGTCACCCGGTTGCAAGATCACGGCGTCGGCTTCGTAGGACTTGTCCGCCCACATGCCTAATGGCAGCCCACCCTTAGACAAACGCTCGATCGCTCCTGAACTGCGCCGCAGGATGGGCGCGTTGTGTCCGGCATTGGTGTAGGTCAAGGTACGGGTGGCTGGGTCGAACTCGGCCAGAAAAGCGGTGGTGAAACGGAGGCCGCTCTGGCTGTTGGTGCAGGCGTAATGGTTCATGCCCGTGACCAGGTCGGCAAGGGAGCAGCGCGTCTCCGAAAGAGTTTTCAGGCTCGCTTGGAAAGTGGCCATCAAGAGCGCAGCCGGAATGCTTTTGCCGGCAACATCGGCAACCGCCAGAAGGAAGTGAGGTTCGGTGGAGTCCGCAGCCGGTCGGGCAAAGACATCATAAAAATCGCCCGCGACCGTATTCGCTGGGCGAGCGGCAAAGGCGATTTCCAAGCCGCGAACTTGTGGGGGCGTCGCGGGCAGCAGCCATTTCTGAATATCCCGCGCGATTTCGAGATCGCGTTTCATGACCACACGATCTGCGACCTCAAGCATCAGAAGAACGAAGAGCACCAGCCCACCCCAGAAATGGGGATCGAGTTCGAGAACCACCAGTTGTCCGGATTTCCCCGTGTAGCTATAGCCGCCGGCGGGAAAAATCAGGAGCACGACCCCCAATAGCAACAACACTCGCCGCGCGGGCGTCAGCTTTTCGAGGATTGCCCAGACATATTCCTGGGCCGTATGCCAGAACCCCCGTTTGCGGACTTCCGGAGCCCGCGCCTGAAAGTCGCGGTGATAAAGCCGGTAGCTGGCACGCGCATCCGCGCTGAACTGTTTCCACAGTTGGCTGAGTTCAAGTCCCTCGGTAACCCGATGCCAGAATCGATCCAACTGCACCAGAAACTCAGGCCGGCGAGTTGCGGTCGGCGGAGGCTGACTGGGCGCGGCTTGGGAGGTCGGGGGATTCATCACGTTTGCAGCGAAGAGTCATTATAGAAGTTCGCGAGAGAATTCGCCTGGCAGAGCGTAATCAGAACAACTTCAGTTGCGCGTCGGATTCCGCTTCAACCGCAGGATGAGTTTTTCGGCTGTATCGATCGTAGTCGCTGGGAATGCCATACTTCTGCCGCAGACGCCCCATCAACTGAGAAAGCGGCTTACGATACGACTCCGGCAGGAATGCGCGATCTTGGTAGCGCTTCCGGTACGTTTCGACGAGTTGCGGGAACTCTTTTTCCAGAAAGGGCAGGAAGACAGCCGCCGAGCAGGGCTTCAAAAACAGGGAATTGGCGAAGATGTATTTTCCGCCCGACTCAGCCGTCGCACGGACAAGTGCCTCAAGGTCGCGTGGCGAATCGGTGATGCCGGGGAGCACGGGCGCGCAGATCACACCGGCTGAAATCCCCACCTGGTTCAGCTTTTGCATGGCCTCCAGCCGCAGGTCGGGACGTGGGGCGCGCGGTTCTAAAATGCGCGCCAAGTCAACCTTCAGAGTGGTGATCGTGATGTTGACGAACAGACGATTATTTTCCGCGATCTGCCGGAGTACGTCGACATCCCGCAGCACGAGATTAGATTTAGTGACGATGCCGATTTCGAGGCCGCTATGCCGCGTGAGTTCTTCCAGGATCGCCCGCGTCACCTCGAAGCGCCGCTCGGCCGGTTGATAGGGATCGGTGGCCGTGCCGATTGCGATTTCTTCTCCAGCCTTGACCTGGCGCAGTTCCTGCCGCA
This sequence comes from Terriglobales bacterium, assembly GCA_049585795.1. Classification (GTDB taxonomy): domain Bacteria; phylum Acidobacteriota; class Terriglobia; order Terriglobales; family Acidobacteriaceae; genus JABDBE01. Next base: position 106,645 of record JBAVAQ010000024.1, read on the forward strand.
ACAAATCCGCCGCGTGTTGCTTCACGAAAATCTTCTGCTCGAAGTCGACGCCCTCACGCATTTCCATGAACTCGTGCGTGTAGCGCGCGTAGCAGTATTTGCAGGCAAACTCGCACCCACGATATGGGTTGATGGTCCAGGTGAAGGGCATGCGCACCCCGGTACAGCGATTGAGCAGCGATCGGACCGGTAGCGTGAAGTATTCAACCTCATGCCCTTGCCGCAAGGATTCTCCTTCCGAAGCCAGGCGGGCGATGCCGATGAGTTTGGGCGTGGACTCGGGGAAAATGGGCAGGGAAGCCATGAGCTAATTCGCTTTTTATTCGCTACTAAGATTCTATCCTTAAAGCCGAAAGCCAGTCAAGCGAGCTTTCGATCGGGTAGTGGGCTGTTTTGAATTTGGAAGGATTTAGCACTCAATCAGCCCGGCTAGATGAAAAATGCCGTGAAGCGATGCGTTGCAATGGCTCCGCCGATTCGCTTAGTTTCGGCTGCGTTCGCCGGCTACCAACTGAGTGCCTTTTTTATTGTACTCTCGGTCTTGAATCTCTGGCATAATTGGGCCATGCGTGGTCGAGCAAGCAAGGGAGATGTAGCGCAGAATGCGCTGCGAGTGGTAGAAGAAGCTATTGGCGGGCCGCTGAAAGTAAAGCCGCGAACACTAGAGTTTCCGCCACGAAAGAAGAATCCGGCAGCAGTCGCGCTTTCCAAGCTGGGCAGCAGAAAAGGCGGCATCGCCAGAGCGAAGAAGCTAACGCCCGCAGAGCGCAAAGAGATAGCCCAGCGTGCGGCACAAGCACGCTGGGGCCAGAGGAAAGTCGAAGATTGAGGGAGGGTCATTCGAGCCTCGCTCAACAGGGGCAACTAGCAGCGATTATCGGCACTTCGATCACTAGGGTTTCATCGCCGACGCGAATCGTGATTGTTACCTTCGTGACCGAGACCGTGATTCTCACGGATCGCACCACATAGAGGCTCCTTTCCAAAAGGCCCGTTCTGCTACGGGCCTTTCTTTAATTCGCAGAATTCTTTTGGAAACCGATAGTGATGGAGCGCCTGCTGTCATCCTCCGAATCCGTGTACATCAAGTCAAAAATCTTAACCATAGCTTCTAGCCATTTTGCTCGTTTGTCGTTTGGCCACTCGGTATCGGGAGGAGGTAGTTTTTCCAGCAACCCTTTGATGAAGTAGGGCAATTCCTTTTCGTCGTCTGCATCTTTACCCTTCTTTTTTTCGGGCTCCGGTGTTTCTGTTGGAGTTATGGCCGGGGTCGCATCGCTGGCCTTAATCGAAGGTCTCACGAGTCGGTCCCCGTACTCAGAGAATCCAGCCTGCTTCGCAGACCGCTGGAATACCTGGCGTGCCTTGTCTTTCTGTTTTTCAGCTACGCCAGCTTTCACCATGAAGTTCTCCAAGCCAGAGACCGGAGGCAAACTCCCACTCTTGAATTCCTCGTAAACCTTGGCGTAGAGAGGAACCGCAAGAAAGGCTTCTACGCGGGCAGCCCTTTCTTGCTGGGGATCACAAATGCGGCTCCCGAGTGAAGTAAGCGTCACAACCCCCTTGTCATAGTTGAGGACAGTGAAGGTCTTTGCGGCCAACAGGCGAAGCCGGAATGTTCCGCTGTTAGATGATGCCGCCCCTAGCTTTGCGGCGAGCTCGTCCAAATGACAAGACGTCCCCCCGACTGATTGCACGGCCTTAGCAACCTTCACTACATCATCGAGATCGTTGTACGGAAAACTGATTGTGGACCGTCCGCGCTCTCCCTCGGCTGCCTCAGCCGGTTCAACTGGGATTGGCTCTTTGACTGCTTCTGCGGGCATTGTTTCACCTCCTAGGTGACTGACATCGGTACAGTAGCACGATGGCAGTATGTATGCAATAAAATAATGAGGATTTGTAGGCACGGCTCATTATTTTATTGACAGCTTGCACGAGCAAGCATACAATTCTTGTATTATGAATCGTTTGCCAATCGAAAAGCGGGCCCAAGTGATCGCCGCCTTAGTAGAGGGTAACAGTATTCGGGCAACCTGCCGACTAACTGGAGCCTGTAAAGACGCGGTTCTAAAGCTGGTTCGGGACATGGGGACGGCTTGTGCGGCCTTCCACAATTCGACCGTGCGCGAAGTGAAGGTCGAGCGCGTCCAATGCGATGAAGTTTGGAGTTTTTGCTACGCGAAGGAAAAGAATGTCCCCTTAGGGCAGCAAGGGACAGGCGCGGGGAGCGTTTGGACGTGGATTGCGATTGACGCGGATTCTAAGTTGGTGCTGTCTTACTTGTGCGGCGGACGGGACGCAAGCTGGGCTTGCAAGTTCATGGAGGACTTGGCATCGCGTGTGACCACGCGCATTCAGATTACAACGGACGGTCACCGCGCATACGCGGAAGCTGTCGAAGGTGCATTCGGGATGGACGTGGATTACGCGATGCTGATAAAGCTGTACGGCGCACCCTCTGACAACCCTGAAAGCCGCTACAGCCCTGCCGCTTGCATCGGGACACGCACAGGTATCTTGAGCGGCAATCCTGACCGCCAGCACATCTCTACCAGTTACATCGAACGGCAAAACCTGAATCTGCGAATGGGCGTCCGGCGCTTCACTCGGCTAACGAACGCCTTCTCCAAGAAGTTTGAGAATCACTGCCACATGGTTGCGATCTATCATGCCTATTACAACTTCTGCCGCGTCCATCAAACGCTGAGAGTCACGCCAGCGATGGAAGCGGGGCTAACAGATCACGTTTGGAGTTTGGAGGAATTGGTGGGATTATTGGAACAAAAGGCGCAGGGAGCGGCAGTATGATCTCGGAAGCACGGTTTTTCGCTTTGGCGGTCGCCTGGGTCGGGGGATGGGGGTTCCTATTTTTTACCAATCCTCAGTTGATTTGCCGATTGGGTAGAATTAAGAACCCGACATCTAAGAGGCTGAGAATAATCAAAATCATGGGCGCTGTCGAACTGGCAATCGTTTTCACAAGTTGCGTTTTGACTGCCGTGTTCGGATTATCTTCACATTGAGAAATCCAAAACCGCCCACTACCTTCGATCGACATGCACAGTCCCGGCGAGGACGAAGCCTACCAGCGGGGGAAAGCGTCAGGATCTGGCGCGACTCGACAAGGGAGTTTCCCTTGCGGGGCTATCGATCCGACACGAGTGGCATGAGCGAAAGAATGTCTAAAGACGCGCGAGGATGCGCGTCCTTCACTTTTTTATTGCTGCGGCTTCTCGAACAGTTTGGGATCGATTGTCGGATTGATCTGGATCGAGGTGTACTTCACGGTGCTCGTATCCTTGCCGTTCTGTTTGTTCAGGTGCAAGTAGGGGAGGGTTAAACCGTCAGCGGTTCTCCAGTCGCTGAGTTCGGTCTCGCCTTGGAATTCGCCAGTCTGCCCCATCCCTTTGTAGTCTTCGCGCAGAATCCGGCCGCTCTTGGGCTCCACATACCAGCGAATCCATGGAACTGCGCCGCCAATGTCGACTACTGCGGCTTCGATGTCGCCAACCTTCTCGGTTCCTGTGGCCGTGAACGTAATCGCGGGGTCATTCACGCGCTGCGCAAGATAAACCTGGTCGTGATGAATCTGGGTTAAGCTCTCGGTCTTCTGCGCCGCAGGCAGGTCCCGCATCCCTCTGCCTTCAGCGAACATGAAACCGGAGTCCGCAGTAACGACAATTGCGAGATTGCCGTGTGGTGTCGGGATGCTCAAATGCATTCGATCAGGGAAGGCAAGAGTCAGTTCGATGGGCGTGGGTGATTCATCTCCGGGAGCACTTTCGGTGAAGTTCACTCGCAACGATTTTATGGTCTGCAGTTTGTCTATTCCGCCCATGGCCTGGGCCACTTTCGCAGCCAAAGCTTTGCCTTCCGGATTCGAGGCTGACGGCTTCGCGGGTGCTTCTTCTTTCTCGCTCTTTTGACCGGGAGGCGGAGGAATCGCGATGTCCACGTTGGTTACTGGACCGAGAGAAGACAAGGGCTTGTCGAAATCGGGTGTGTTGCCTACAACCAGGACCGCGAGTTTGTCTTTGTGCAGGTACTTGGCCGCGACCCGCGCCACGTCTTCCTTCCCTACCTTCTCGATCCCAGTGCGATAGCGTTCCAGGAAGTCGGCGGGATACCCGTAAAATTCGTACGCCATGCGTTCGCGCAGAACTTTCTCCGGCGAATCGAAATTGAACACGAACGAATTCAGGATGGAATCCTTGGCGCGCTTGATTTCTTCGTCCGAAATCGGATTCGGCTTCAGGTTATCGATCTCTTTGTAAAGCGCCTCAATGGATTCCACAGTGGTCGCGCTCTTGGTGCCCATGGCAATACGTACGATTCCGGGATGATCGAACGCCGAGCCGATTCCGCCGCCGACCCCGTATGCCAATCCTTGCGCTGTTCTTATGCTCTTGAACAGCCGCGAAGAAAAACCGCCGCCAAACGCTTCATTGAAAACTTGCGTGGCGTAATAGTCTGGATTGTCTCGCCGGATACCCAGTTCCGTCATATCGATGGAACTCTGATTTACGTCTTCCTTCGAAATCAAGTAGTAGCCGGGCTTAGCCGGATCGAAGTCGATCTCGACCTTCTTGAGCGGCGGTCCTTTAGGCCAATCGCCAAAGACCTGCCGCAGTTTGGCTTCCATGACGGTGGAATCGAAGTCGCCGACCACGCCCAGAATAATGTTGTTGGGATACACATGGGCGTGATGCCAATCGAGCAGGTCTTGCCGCGTGACGGCGGCAACCGTGGCGTATTCGGGCTCGCGAGCATACGGGTTGCTCGCGCCGTAGGCAAGTTTCTTCGACTCGCGGCTTGCAATCGCACTCACATCGTCATTGCGCCGCGAGATGGCATCATCCATTTCGTGCTGCGCCAGGTCGATCTTGTCGGTGCGAAATTCGGGTTCGCGCAATACATCGTTGAAAACTTTGAACACATCGTCGAAATCGCCCTTGAGGCACGACCACGAGATCGTGGTCGAGTCCGCCGTGTCGTTGGTTTCAACTTTGGCCGCGCGAATTTCGAGGTAATCATCGAGCCGATCTCCGGTTTGAGTTTTCGTACCGCCGGTGCGCCAGACTTCGCCGTAAATATCCAGCATCCCAACCTTGCTCGCGGGTTCGGAACGTGACCCCCCGCGGATGCGCGCGACCCCATCAATAAGCGGGAGTTCATGGTCTTCCTGCAGGAAGATCACCATGCCGTTCGGCAGTTCGATGCGTTTGGGTTCCTGCGGATGAAACGCGGGCAGAGGAGGAATGGTGATCTGCTGCCACTCGGTGGCTTGCGCCAGAGATCGCGGAACCGCCGCGCTGAGAAGAATCACAATCGACAGGAGAATGCGCGTGAGCCGAGTTTTCATTGTGCACCTCCTTTTTGATCGGCTGCCGGAGCGGCGACTTTGGTCTCGATAATTCCTACCGTACGGTTGGTCGGAACAAAGGTTTGTTTGGCTACGCGGCGAATATCCGCTTTACTGACTTTGTCGATGCGGTCGACCGAGCGAAACAGTTCGCGCCAGTCGTCGTATCGCGCCTGATAAATCGCCAGATTGTTGGCCAGTCCGTCGTTGCTGCCCAGGCTGCGGATCAGGTTCGCCTTGGCCCGCGTCTTAATCATTTTCAATTCCTCGTCCGTGACGTCCTCATTTTTGAGCTTCTCGATCTCGACATGAATGGCGTCCGCCATTTCCTCTGGTTTGTGGCCGGGGAGTGGAAACGCGTAGAAGGCAAAAAGATGCGGATACTTGTTGCCCGGCAGTCCGGTGAAACCCGCCGAATCAGAAGCGATTTTCTTGTCGCGCACCAAGGCTCGGTACAGGCGCGAAGTCCGCCCGTCCGACATCAAATCGGCAATCGCGTCGTATACGGCGTCGTCCGGGCTGCGGTAGTCGGGCCGGTGGTAGCCCTCGAGATAGAGTGGTTGCGACACATCTTGCAGAATCACGCGGCGCTCTGCGTTCTGCGGCGGCTCGGTGGTTGTGCGCTCGTCCGGTTTCGGGCGCGAAGGAATGCGGCCGAAATATTTTTCGACGATTGGCAGCGTCTCCGAAGCCTTTACATCGCCCACCACGGCCACGACCATGTTCGACGGGATGTAGTATTTATCAAAAAATTTCTTGGCATCCGTCGCGGAGAATGTATTCAAGTCGGACATCCAGCCAATCGTCGGGCGATGGTACTCGTGCGCCTGAAAAGCGGCCGTGGTGAATTGCTCCAGCAACCGTCCGATGGGGTTGCTGTCGACCCGCATGCGGCGCTCTTCGATCACGACATTCCGCTCTTTGTAAAACTCGCGCATCACCGGATGCAGAAAGCGCTCCGATTCCAGATAGGCCCACAACTCCAAGCGGTTCTCTGGGAACGAATAAAAGTAGTTGGTTTCGTCATCGTTGGTGTTTGCGTTGAGATCTTCGCCGCCATTCATCTCGACAATCTGGGGAAATTCGTTAGGCTTCACGTACTTGTTGGCTTCGGTCGTCGCATCCATCCAGGCTTTTTGCAGTTCCTTCACTTTCTGCTCGTCCCGGCCGACGGGTTTGTCGCGCTCTGCAATGTAAGCCGCGTAATCCTGCTCCACTTTTTCCAAAGCGACTTTTTCACCGGCGTAATCTGTGGTGCCGATCTTGTCAGTGCCCTTGAACGCCATGTGCTCGAACATGTGCGCCAGCCCGGTTTCGCCGAGAGGGTCCTGCACCGAACCGGCATCCACGTGGGTAAAGAAGGAAAATACCGGCGCCTCAGGACGCTCGCAGATCACCACAGTCAGCCCGTTGGCCAGCGTCTTGACTGTGGTGCGCTTTTCGAACGAAGCCAGATCTTGCGCGTCGGCTAGCGCCGCGAGGACCAGAACAATGGTGAACGACTTGAGAAAGCATTTGTAGCTCATTGGACCTCCATGAGGTTGGACGCGTATGAAGGGCAGAAGTTTGAAATTACGTGGCCGAAGGGGAAGTTGTCAAACGACAGGCCCTCGAATTTCTGGCCTAAATTGGGCCAGCACGCACTCGCGTGCTCACCCGAACCAGTAAACGTCGCGGCTCACAAGTTAGACTAGCGCTGTGGAAGACGATCTTAAGAAATCGAAGGAGGTTGAGAATGTACGCCGCATGGAAGAACGCCGCGGCAGGCGACAGCCGGATTCAGAAGCTTCGCAACTCCGTAGAAGGCTTGAGAGAAATGCGAAAGACCTTCTCGAACTTGACTTGGAAGAATTCTTGAAGGCCTTGAAAGAGGACTACCGGCTCAACGAGTCCCAACTCGCAAAGGCGGAGGCGTTTTGGCGTCAGAGTCGCGGCGGCTAGAGACTCTTTTCTCGAACCGATCATGCATCTTGGCCTGTTCGACGGGCGTGAAGTTGGCGAGGTGTTCTTTCAACAATTTTTCCAATTGCTTCGAAGCCTGTTTCCGTCTGTTCTTGTCAGCCATGTTCATACCCAACTAACGGCGGGTTTCGAACTCCGCTGTAACTCAACCCTGCCTCCTCCCAGCCTGTCAAAGATAGATGGCGGTGTCAACTGCCGAAAGGCACGGTCAGCCTCGACCGAGCGCAACCCATTTCGTCGCAACTTCATCGGACCCTTATAATCCTGAATACCATGGCCAGCAAGCCGGAAGTCGTCGAGATCGAAGGCAAACACCTGAGTTTGACCAACCTGGACAAAGTGCTCTACCCCGCAACCGGGTTCACCAAGGGACAGGTGATCGATTACTACGCGCGCATCGCCCCCGTTCTGCTCCCGCAGCTTAAGGATCACCCGCTGACGCTGAAGCGCTATCCCGAGGGCGTGGACAAAGAATACTTCTTCGAAAAAAACGCCACCAAGCACCGCCCGGAATGGGTGAAGACCGCGCCCATCTGGAGCGAAGGCAACCAGCGCGATGTAAATTACATTCTGGCCAACGACCTACCCACGCTCATCTGGATCGCGAATCTTGCCTCGCTCGAACTTCACCCCTCGCTTTCGCTGGCCAAAGACATCATGAGTCCGCGCAGCATGGTCTTCGACCTCGATCCCGGACCGCCGGCCAACATCGTGCAATGCTGCCAGGTGGGAATGTGGCTGCGGGATATCTTCGCGCACTTCGGATTGCAGAGTTTTCCCAAGACTTCAGGCTCGAAAGGGCTGCAGGTCTATGTTCCTCTGAACTCGCCCACCAGTTACGACGTCACCAAGCCCTTCGCTCACGCGCTCGCCCGCTTGCTCGAGAACGAACATCGCGAGTTGGTTTTGTCTGATATGAAAAAGCAGTTACGCGTTGGCAAAGTGTTCGTCGACTGGAGTCAGAATGACGACCACAAGACTACAGTGAGCGTCTATTCGTTGCGGGCGCGCGAGCATCCCACGGTTTCGACGCCGGTGAAATGGGAGGAAGTGGAGCAGGCGCTGAAGAAAAAAGACGCGACTTTGTTGGTGTTCGAGGCTGGGCAGGTCCTCGATCGCGTGCAGAAAATGGGAGACTTATTCGAACCTGTGCGCACGCTCAAACAGAAGCTACCAAAGCTGGCGGGGGTCGAGGAAGCTGTGGACAAAGGAACGGGATTGGATTTGGCGGCCCAGGCAGAGGAGAGTGGTGCCAAGAGAGCAAAGAAGAGCGCGAAGCCTGCGCGCCACTCGGCCCCGAAGAAGAAGAGACGGAAGGTATAATCCGGCTGATCTTTTTCTTAGTAGAGCAACCACCATGGCACAACTTTACGCCGGCACATCGGGATGGGCTTACCCCAGTTGGAAGCCGGACTTTTATCCGGCTAAGCTTGCCCAGGCAAAATTTCTGCAGTACTACGCCACGAAACTGAATGCCGTCGAGGTTAATTTTACTTTTCGCCAACTGCTGAAGGAGACGACCGCGCAGAAGTGGATCGAGGCCACACCCGCCGGCTTTCGTCTCAGCATCAAAGCCCACCAGGTCATCACGCATATCAAGCGGTTAAAGGGGACGGACGATTTCATCCAGCGCTTCCTGAGCACGATTGAGCCAATCGCGCGTGCGGAAAAGCTCGGGCCGCTCTTGTTTCAGTTGCCTCCGAACATGAAGGCCGACGCTGCGCTGTTGCAGGAATTTCTGACCGCACTCCCGCGCGCGGTGCCTTCTGCGTTTGAGTTCCGGCATGCCTCGTGGTTCACCGACGAAATCTTCTCCATCCTCAAGAGCGGCAACCTCGCCCTCTGTGTGGCGGAAACCGAAGAACGCTCCACACCCGACGTGGTCACTGCCGACTTCTGTTACTACCGCTACCGAAAGCCGAGTTACACCCCTGATGAACGGCGCGCCATGGTGGACCGCATCCGAGAGCACCTGGCACAAAGCCGAAACGTGTTTGCATATTTCAAACACGAAGAAACGCCCGAAGGCGCGATTTATGCGGCTGAAGTGCTGAAGGAAGTAAATCTGTAGAGACGGTGCTTGCAACATCCAGGCTTTGCTGACTCCGGTGCGAGTCGGGCGTTTACGATTTAATTCTTAATTGCACGCATGATTTGTCCGTGAGCCGGGGACGTAGCGAGCTACGTTTCTACAGCATCTTTCTCGCTACTTCTATCAACGTCCGATAACGCGCATACTTCAATTGTGCCTTCCGAACCAAATTCACGCGTGGCCTCGGGTTTCCTCGACTATCTGAAAGTTGAAAAGGGACTGGCGCCGCTTACCGTCTCCGCCTACGCCACCGACGTGAGCCAGTTCACCGGATTTCTGGAGAAACGCAAGCGCACGCTGCTGAACGCGCGTCGCGATGAAGTGCGTGATTTCATCCAACAGTTATTCGCTAATTCGGTCGATGGAAGGTCGGTGGGAAGAAAGTTGTCCGCCTTACGCCATCTTTATCGTTATTTGCTGCTGGACAAACTGATCGCGCACGATCCCACGCTGAACATCGATTCTCCGAAACAGTGGAAGGTTTTGCCCAAATCGCTGGCCCGCGACGAGGTGGAAGTCATCCTGAGCGGGTCGAAATCGGCCGCGAAAGGAAAGCTGGGCGAAGCCATCGAACTGCGCGATCGCGCCATGTTGGAAGTTTTCTACGCCGGGGCGCTGCGCGTCTCGGAGATCGTCGCGGTTAAGCTTGAAGACTTGAAGCTCGACTTGGGCTACGTGCTAGTGCGTGGCAAGGGTGATAAAGAACGAATCGTTCCCCTGGGAAAATCGGCGCAAGAAATGCTTGCCCAGTATTCGAAACATTCCCGGCCGTTGTTGATGGCAGAGCGTACCTCGCATCTTTTGTTCCTTGGGCGCGGAAGTCACAAACTGACTCGTCAACGAGTCTGGCAGATGGTTCGAGCAGCGTCCTCGACCATGGGACGCAATGCCAGTCCGCACATGTTACGTCACAGTTGTGCCACGCACATGGTCGAAAATGGCGCGGACCTGCGCACGGTTCAGACCATCCTGGGCCATGCCGATATTTCGACAACACAGATCTATACGCACTTGGCACTCGATCGGTTGAAGAGCGTTTATCAAAAACATCATCCGAGGGCGAAAGCGAGATAGCAATTGATTTTTTCACCACAGAGCGCGGAGTCACAGAGAAGAATTGCTTTCCCTGTGTCTCTGTGACTCTGTGGTGAAATCGGTTTTGGCATTTATGTCTGGGAAAATGAATTGCACACGCGTCGAGAAGGCGATCGAGAAATTTCTAGACTCCCTGCGCCAACGCAACGCGTCCCATCACACCGTCAAAGCCTACACCACCGACTTGGCAAATTTCTCCGCTTACCTGGGCGTCCGCAAATGGCGAAGCATCGATCACCTGACGATCCGTGGATTTCTATCCCATCTCTACGAAAAGGGACTCAGCAAAACCTCGGTTGCCCGCGCTCTGGCTGCGGTTCGCTCGTTCTACCGCTGGCTCGCCCAGGAAGGGTTAGTAGAACAGAATCCAGCTGCATTGGTCTCCACACCAAAGCTGTCTAAAAAATTGCCGCGTGTGCCCACCATCGAAGAAATGAATACCGTGCTCGACGCGCAGATGCCCGAGGCCGCATCATTTCCCGAACGCGACCGCACGATGTTCGAATTGCTTTATGGATGCGGCATCCGCAATTCCGAATTGATTGGCATCAACCTCGACGACATTCGCCTGAGCTCCGAGGCTATTCTCATCCGCGGCAAAGGCAAGAAAGAACGCTATGTGCCTTTCGGCGATTCCGTGAAAGCCGCGCTGGCAAGCTACTTGCCCGTGCGGCAGCAGCGCTTAGCGGAACGTAGAAAGAATACATCCGCGTTGCTGATCAATCAGCGCGGCGGCCGGCTTACGACGCGAAGCGTGGGCCGCATCATCAAGAAGATTGCGATTGCCAGGGGACTGTCGCCGGACGTGCATCCGCACACGCTGCGTCACGCCTTCGGGACGCACATGCTTGAGGAAGGCGCCGACCTGCGCTCCATTCAGGAAATGCTCGGACACGAGCGCCTTTCAACCACCCAGCGCTACACGCAACTTTCCATGAAGCACGTGCTCGAGGTGTACGACCAAACGCATCCCCGCGCCAAGTGACCTGTAGGGACGTTGCTTGCAACGTCTCCCCTCCATAAGTCAAACCCGGCGACGTAGCGGCGCTACGTTTCTACAGTAGAGCGCTTTCGCATCTGCTCCCACGTCTCCACCACACGGTCTCTTAATTTGGCAGTGAAACCCTCGTAAGCTGCCTCGGACGCTTCCGCTTCCGGCGGAGGATAAATCACATCGCCAAATGTGATCTGCAACGGCGCGAATCTCTGAAAGCGTTTTCCACGCGGCCAAGCTTCGTGAAAACCTTCAATCGCCACCGGAACAATCGGCACCTGCAGGTGAGTCGAGAGGATCGCGGTGCCTTTCTTGAATGTCTTCGGCTCGCCATCGATCGACCTCTCGCCCTCGGGATAGAGCATGAGCACGCCTCCGTGCCGCAGACCGTAGGCTCCGGCGCGAATGGCAGGAATCAAGTTCGCATCCGGATCGACCACGACCACGCGCAACCATCGCGCCAGGGTCCGCATAAAGCCTTGGCCAAAAATCTCGCTGGTGCCGACGGCGAAGGTGTCGCGGAATATCCTCCATGGCAGCACACTGCCTAAAACAATGGGATCGATAAAACTCTGGTGGTTGGAGCAAATGAGGAATGGCCCATGTGCGGGAAGTTTTTCCAGGCCGTCTACACGGAGATGAAAACGGTCGCGCGCCGCGATCTGCACCAGCCGGCTGGCAAGGTACCAGAACATTTCTTTGAACGGCTGTGGCTGCAGCAAACTGCGGACTTCGGGGTCTTCCGTTTCGTCTTGCAGCACTGCTTTCCAGCCGGCGAACTGTGCCCGCGGTGGGCCACTCTTCGTGTTTGCCGCACTCTTGAGCACTGCATCCACTAAGTCGTGTACCGTATAAACCTCCGACAGGCGCGATTCTCCAATGTCGCCGCCCAGCGCTTGTTCCAGAGCCATCAGAAGTTCGACTCGCTGCATCGAATCCAGTCCAAGATCGAGTTCCAGGTTATCGCCCGGGCGGATTATTTGCGGCTTGATCCTTGACGCCTCTCGCACGATGTCGAGCGCCCGCCGCACCTCGGACTGCTCCAACCATGCCCTTTCTTCCGCGCTCAAAGGCCTTTCGGTTCCAATATCCGAGTCGCCCGAACGCCCCGCTGCCTGATTGGCTCGCACCCGCTTTTCTATTTCAAACCGTTTCAACTTTCGCGTGGTCGTCCGCGGCAGAGCTTCCTGCCAGATCTCATAGCTCCCAATCCGCTTGGTCGAGGGCAGTTGCAGCGAGAGGTTTTCAATGTCGTAGCGAATCACTTCTTTCGCGTTGACGATCTTACGTTGCCTGAGCACCTCAAAATTGGGAACCACCACCGCATGCAAGCGATCCTCCCCGGGAGCGCCTTCCAGCCCCATCACTGCAATTTCCCCAACGTAAGGCGACTTCAGATAATGGGTCTCGACTTCCTCCGGATAAACATTCTTCCCGTTGCTCAGAATGATGACTTCTTTCTTGCGGCCAGTGATAAACAGATTTCCAGCGCTGTCGAAATACCCCAAATCCCCGGTGTAGAGCCAGCCGTCTCGAATAGCGTCGTCCGTGGCGTCAGGGCGGTTCCAATAACCCTTCATGACGATGGCGCCGCGAATCGCGATTTCTCCTACCGCCTGGCCGCCATCCTCTTGCGGTTGAGGATCGACGATCTTTCCTTCCACCCCAGTAAGCGCCTTGCCAACCGAACCAATGACGTTGTCATCGGGCGCCGTAGCGAAGGCGGCGGCGCTGGTTTCCGTAAGGCCGTATGCCTGCAAGATGTCAATCCCCAAGGCGTGGAAATCGCGTCCAATCTTTGGATCAAAGCGTGACCCACCCGTCACCAGATATCGCATCTTGCGGCCGAAAGTATTGTGAATTTTAGGAAAGAGAAGCGGGCCAGGATTCAATCCCAGTCTTCGGCTGAAGCGTGTAAAGGCCATCATCATCCGCACCGCCGAACTAGCCAGTTTCCCCCGTTTCGCCACTTCTTTGAAAATGCGCTCGTGGATCAAATAAAAAAACTGCGGCACTACGGCAAATGCTGTGATTTCCCGCTCCGCCAGGGCGCGAAGCAATTCCGTCGTATTCACCGTTTCGAGATAAACAACACGCGAGCCCTTCACCAGCGGCAAAAGTAAGTTCGCCATTTGCGACAGCACGTGAAACAGCGGAAGCACTCCGAGCAATGCGTCCTCGGGGCCGAGCTGCGCCCAGCCGAACACCGCCCGCACTTCGCCCATCAGATTGGAGTGCGAGAGCATCACCCCCTTAGGATCAGCGGTGGTGCCAGAAGTGTAGAGCAGGAAAGCAAGGTCATCGGCGCTAGAGGACAGAGGAACAAAATTTCCTGGCCCTGCCGCAAAGATGCTGTCAAGATTAGCTCGCGTGGGGACAGCCGCCTGAGCCTGCCCTGAGCGGAGCCGAAGGGGCTGTCCAGCCGAGCGAAGCTCGGCAGAATCCGTTAACAAAATTTGCACCGACAGTCCCTCCACAGCTTTCTGGGCAACCGCCAAATGCCGCACGTCACAAAACAGGAGGGAACTGCCACTGTCTTTCAGTAGCGTGGCAACCTGATCGGCATGAAACGCCGTGTCCAGGGGAACTGCCGTACAACCGGCTGCGATAATGCCCAGATAAGCCGTGATCCAACGTGGATGGTTATCGGCCAGGATCGCAATCCGCGCGCCCCTCGGAAGCCCAGTCTCGGTCAGCCAGCGGCCGATGCTCTCCGCCATGCGCCGCGCTTCGGCATAGGTGAAGCTCTCCACCCGATCCCGCCGCTGAATTTCCAGCGCCACGTTGTCAGGCCAGCGCTCGGCACACTCGTGGAAGAGTTCGTAGAAAGTTGCCATAGGTCAGCGGAGAAATGCCTGAAAGTGCCCTCCAGCGCTGCGATTGAAGAGTGCGCGGAAGACCGTATCCCAGTCCGGTTTTGTCTCGTTCTCGATGGTGACAGCGTCTCTCCGAGAAAGGCGGTTGTTCAGAAGGCTACGCCCGCGACTTACGCACTACGCACGCATCTAATATACTAACCTTCTGGGATCGTGGGTGTAGTGCCCCCGCCAAGGATTCTCATTTGATTAATGCTTTAGTAGCCAAGGTCTTCGGGACCAAGAACGAGCGCGAGGTCAAGCGCACGATGCCTCGTGTCGAGGCCATCAACGCCCTTGAACCCGAAATGCAGAAGCTCACTGATGAGCAGCTGCGCGGCAAAACGGACGAGTTCCGCCAGCGAATAAAAGAACGCTTGGCGCGTATTCCCGACGAGCCGAACGCCGACATCGATCGCCGGAAGGAACTCGACAAAGAACGTACCAACCTGCTCAACGAAGTTCTCGATGAGCTTCTGGAAGAAGCCTTCGCTGTCGTCCGCGAAGGCGGCCGCCGCGTTCTCAACATGCGGCACTTCGATGTGCAGTTGATCGGCGGCATGGTTCTCCACCAGGGCAAGATCGCGGAAATGAAGACCGGCGAAGGAAAAACCCTGGTCGCCACTTTGCCCGTCTATCTGAATGCTCTCGGCGGGCGCGGCGTACACGTAGTCACGGTTAACGACTATCTCGCCAAGCGCGACTCCGAGTGGATGGGCAAACTCTACAGCTTCCTCGGCCTGAGCGTAGGCGTCATCGTTCACGATCTTGACGACCAGCAGCGCCGCGAAGCCTATGCCGCCGACGTTACCTACGGCACCAACAACGAATTCGGCTTCGATTATCTGCGCGACAATATGAAGTTCGATCTGCACGATTGCGTGCAGCGCGGCCACAATTTCTCCATCGTCGACGAAGTCGATTCTATCCTGATTGACGAAGCCCGCACTCCGCTTATCATTTCCGGGGCCAGCGAAGAATCTACTGACAAATACGCCAGGGTCAACCGCATTATTCCCAAGCTCGAAAAGGGCGAGCAAATTGACACCCCTCCCGGTGAGCCCGTGCAATATACCGGCGACTTCGTAGTGGATGAAAAGCATAGAAGCATCACGGTTACTGACGAGGGCTGGGAAAAAGTGGAACAATTGCTTGGCATCGGCAATGTTGCCGACCCGGAGAATTGGGATTTGAAGCACCACGTGGAGACTGCGGTCAAAGCCCACGCTCTTTATCACCGGGATGTCGAGTACGTGGTGAAAGAAGGCGAAGTCATCATTGTGGATGAGTTCACCGGGCGTTTGATGCCGGGCCGCCGCTGGTCCGATGGCCTGCACCAATCGGTCGAAGCCAAGGAAAACGTAAAAATCGAACGCGAGAATCAGACCCTCGCCACCATCACGTTCCAGAATTATTTCCGCATGTACAAAAAGCTGGCCGGCATGACCGGCACGGCAGAAACCGAAGCGCCAGAATTCGAGAAGATTTACAGGCTCGAAGTCATGGTCATTCCCACCAATAAGCCGATGCGGCGACTGGAGAATCCCGACGTTGTTTACCGCACCGAAAAAGAGAAATACTTCGCCGCCGCCGATGAAATCCAGAGATTGCATGCGACCGGCCAGCCCGTGTTGGTGGGCACTACGTCGATTGAAAAGTCAGAGCGTCTTTCCGAGCTGCTGAAAAAGAAGGGCGTCAAGCACTGGGTTCTGAACGCCAAACAGCACGAAAAGGAAGCTGAAATCGTCGCCCAAGCCGGCAGCAAAGACATGGTCACGATCGCGACCAATATGGCGGGCCGTGGTACCGACATTCTGCTGGGCGGAAATCCCGAGTTCATGGCCAAGCAGGAATGCGTGAAGAAGGGAATCGCGCAGCCGCTGCGTGCCGCGCAAGGCAAAGTTCAAGCCGTCGTCGACGATACCAAAAGCACCGTCTGGTACTACGCTGGCAACGAGTACGTGGTTCCCACCGAGCAATGGACACAAACTTTCAACCGCTTTAAAGCACAAACCGATAAAGAGCATGATGAAGTCATCGACGTCGGAGGCTTGCATATCTTCGGCACCGAGCGTCATGAAGCCCGCCGCATCGACAACCAGCTTCGCGGCCGTGCTGGACGCCAGGGCGATCCTGGTTCCTCTCGCTTCTACCTCTCGCTCGAAGACGACTTGATGCGCATTTTTGCCAAGGAGTGGATCTCCAAACTGCTTCAGCGTCTGGGCATGGAAGAAGGGATTCCCATTGAATCCAAGATGATCTCACGTCGCATCGAGGCTTCTCAGGAGGCCGTCGAAGCGCAAAACTTCGAAGCCCGCAAACATCTGCTGGAATACGACGACGTCATGAACAAGCAGCGCGAGGCCGTGTATGGCCTGCGCCGTCAATTGCTCGAAGGGGTCGATCAGAAAGAATTGATCCTCGAAGATTACGTCTCCAGCATCCTGAGCGATCTGATGGATGAGTTCTGTGCGGTCAAGGTTCACGCTGCTGATTGGGATCTCAAGGGATTGAAGGACGCCATTTTTACCCGCTTCGGTGTGGATATTCTCGCGGAAGGCATCCAGCCCGAGACCTTGAACCGCCAGGAACTCGGCGATGCGATTTTTGACAAACTCAAAACCCGCTACGACGCCAAAGAAAAACTGATTGGCCCCGATGCCATGCGCTACCACGAGCGCATGATCATGTTAAGCGTGCTCGACGCACAATGGAAAGACCACCTCCGCGACATGGACCACCTGAAAGAGGGCATCGGCCTGCGCGGCTACGGGCAGCACGACCCTCTGGTGGAGTACAAGCGCGAGTCCTTCGATATGTTCGAAGCCATGATGCAGCGCTCCCAGGAGGACGCTGTCCGCTATCTCTACCTGATGCAGATTCTGGAACGTCCGAGCGAAGGCGGAGTCCCGAGACCTGGAGACGGTGGTGGCCCCGGCGCAGGTCCAGAAGCCGGCGTGCCGGTACCGCGAATGGGTGGGGATGGAAACGGGCGCAGACCGCGGCAGGTGGCCACGTCTGTTGACGAAATCGAAGAAGCTTTCCAACGCAAGAAGCGCCGCGAACTCGATCAGGCTCGCATGGCCGGTTCTGGTGATCTGCAGACGGTGCAACAGGTAGTTCGCGGCACCGCCAAGATCGGCCGCAACGATCCCTGCCCCTGCGGCTCCGGAAAGAAGTACAAGAAGTGCTGCGGCGCCAACGCGTAACGCAAAACCTTTAAACCACAAAGGACACAAAGGAAGTCCCGTCGCGATTCTCCTTACCCTCGTGTCCTTTGTGGTTAATGGCTTTTGTTCTTATTGCGTTGGTTTAGCCAGCACGAACGACTTCACGACGATGTTATTCGGCTGAACCCCAACCGGAATCATGGTCAGCAACGAATACTCGCCCGGCTCGAATTTCTTCTTCGGCGTGCGCTTCTGGATGACGGTCACATCTCCTGAACCCGAATTTAGAACCAGCAAATAGTTCTGGCTCTGCGAAAGCGCCAGCCCATCCGGATGACTGCCGACCGGCAATGTCGCGATCATTTTTCCGATATCAATGTCGTAGACCGACACCGAGTTCGATCCGAAATTACTGACGTAGAGGCGTGAATTGTCGATTGTGACGATCCCGCGCGCCGGATGCATGCCAATCAAATAACTGCCCCCAACCTCGTTCGTGGCAGTCTCGATAATCGAAATGTTATCGGAATCGAAGTTGCTCACCATGAGTTCCCCGCCGTCCGGCTTGAGCGCCAGGTTGACGGGAGTTTTACCCACGTCGAGCAGGGCCAGCAATTTGTCATTCTTCAGATCAACCGACGCGACCTGACTCGACGCCGAGCAAGCGATAAACGCCTTGCTGCTGTCCGGCAGGATGGCAATGTCTTCCGGCTGCTGGCAAAGCGGAATCGTCCCGCGAACCGTCAGATGCTGAGCATCGATCAGCGAAATCGTATTGTCGCCGCGATTGCTCACCACCACAGTTTCGCCGTCCGGAGAAACTCTGACCAACCCCGGCGAAGCGCCCACGCGAATGTTGCTGACCACAACTCGCTTGTCTAAATCAATCACCGAAACATTCGCCGAACCTGAATTGGCGACGTAGCCACGCCGTCCATCCTCAGAAATATCGATGAAGTAAGGCTTGCCGTGTATGCCAATGGTTGCGACCACCTCGTTGCGTTCGGCATCAATCACACTGACGTTGTTCGATCCCGTGTTGACGACGTAGACCTCGTTCTTCTTGCTGTTCGCCGCGACACCGGTAGGCTCGCTGCCAACCTTGATCGTTTTCGCCGGCTGAAACGTCCGCAGGTCGATCACGCTCACCGTGTTGCTCTTGCCGTTCGTGATGTACGCGTACTCGTGGTAAGCCGGACCGTAATCGGCGAGCTGCCGCTCACGGAAATACAACCAGCCCAGGCCGACAAACACTGGGATAGAAACAACGATGAGAAGAACTTTTCTCAAGGTAGTGGAGCGATCGAGGATCCGCGTGCGGTCTCGGAGGACACTGATGTAAGCGCGTTCGGACGAGTTAGAACTCCCGGTACCGTCCTCCCCACCACGGGCGCGATCTGCCGCACCTGCGCCATCAACTCGTCGAATTGATCGGGGTACAGCGACTGCATGCCATCCGACAGCGCCAGATCCGGCTGATGATGCACTTCGACGATGAGCCCATCCGCGCCCACGGCAATTGCCGCCCGCGAAAGCGGAGTCACTTTGTTCCGCTTTCCAGTGCCCTGGCTTGGATCCACAAGAATGGGCAAGTGGCTGAGCCGCTGCACCGCCGGAACCACGCTCAAGTCGAGCGTGTTGCGCGTGTGGTCGGCGAAGGTGCGGATGCCGCGTTCGCACAGAATCACGTTGTAATTGCCTTCGCTCATCACATACTCGGCCGCCATGAGAAATTCTTCCAGCGTCGCCGACATGCCGCGCTTCACCATCACCGGGCGCTTCGAGCGGCCGGCGCGCCGCAGCAGAGAGTAATTCTGCATGTTGCGCGCCCCGATTTGAATGATGTCCGCGTACTGCTCGACCAGGTCGAGCGATTCATGGTCAATGGCCTCGGTAATCGTCCGCAAGCCAAAATTCTCGCGGACCTCCGCCATGATCTGTAAACCTTCTTCCCCCAGACCCTGAAACGAATATGGAGAAGTACGCGGCTTGTAAGCGCCTCCTCGAAAGAACTGCGCCCCCGCACGCTGGACGCGTTCCGCAATCGCAAACGCCTGCTCCCGGCTCTCAATCGCGCACGGCCCCGCGATGATCGCCAGCCCCGGCCCGCCAATCGTGGCATCGCTCCCGGCAAAACGAATAACCGTGTTCTCTTCCTTAAGATCGCGGCTCACCAGCTTGTAGGGCTTGGTGACGCGAATCACTTCCTGCACGCCCGACATTTCTTCCAACGTGCCGGCCTCGACTTCGCCTTTATTTCCAGTAATGCCGATCGCCGTCCGCTCCGCCCCAGGAATAGAGTGAGCGCGGTAACCGAGCGACTCGATTTTCTGGCAGACCGCCCGCACCTGCTCTTCAGACGCGTGCGCCTGCATAACCACTAACATGAACCCACCTCGAAAACTTCAAGTCTATCTTCGAAGCCGCCGGGACCGCAAACCGCGCCGGATTTGGGTAGTGGCTCAGTTTGACTGTCATCCCGAGCAAGCGTTCTTTGCGCAGCGAGGGATCTGTGCGAGCCGCGCGATGCGTCGCGTATTTTGCGACGCCATAGTCGCGCGTTTGGCTCGCTTCCTTATCGAGCTGAGCCGCCACCAGGACTTGAGCTGGCATCGCCGATTCTCGACCGCTCGCTATACTTCCTTTATGCCCCGTTCCATCGCTAGCGAGCAGGATATCCTCAAGCTGCCCGCTCCCAAGCGCCCGCCTCGCCTGACCTCGCGTCGCATAGGCATTCACACGTCGACCGCCGGTGGTGTCCACAATGCGGCCGAACGCGCCTATCGGCTGGGTTGCAATACTTTCCAGATTTTCTCCTCCAGTCCGCGCCAGTGGGCGTCGTATGAGCTCAGCCGGCCGCAGTGCGATGAGTTGACTCGATTGCGCGACCAGTACGACCTCAACCCAATGGCGATCCACGTGAACTATCTGGTCAATCTTGCCAGCACCACTCCGCTGTTCTTGAAGAAGTCAATCGAGGCCTTTCGCGGCGAAGTAGAACGCGCCTTGGCGCTGTGCGCGGACTATCTGGTGCTTCACCCCGGCTCATTTCGCGGCGCCGATCGCGAAGCTGGCCTGCTCCAGACCTCCGCAGCCATCGCCGCCGCCACGCAGGGACTCGATCTCGCCAGGGACAATCTCACGATCCTGATCGAAAACACGGCTGGTTCGGAATACTCCCTGGGCGGAAGCTTCGAACAAGTGGCAGAAGTGCTGGAGCGGCTTCGAGATATAGTTCCGATCGCCGCTTGCATCGATACCTGTCACACCCACGTCGCCGGATACGACATCGTCACGGAAGACGGATTCCAGAAAACGCTCGCGCATCTCGACGAGACCGTCGGTCTGAAGAATGTCCGCCTATGGCACTGCAACGACGCCAAAGCCGCCTGCGGATCGAAGCTGGATCGCCACCAGCACATCGGGAAAGGCAGCATTGGCCACGAGCCGTTTCGCCGTTTGCTGAACGATCCCCGCCTGGCCCAGGCCGCCTTCATCGCCGAAACCCCCATCGATAAACCCGGAGATGACAAGAAGAATGTCGCTGCGCTGAAGAAGTTAGTCTCTGCAGCCCCAAAACAGAACCGACTGTAGAAACATTGCTTGCAATGTTTCTTGCCGCCCGCAGAATGCCCGCATAATTAGCTGTGATGCCGTTCCAGAACCAATATCGGGTCAAAAGCGCCCGCCTCCAGGGCTGGGACTATCGGTCTCCTGGTTGGTATTTCGTCACCATCTGCACTGAGGATCACCGACACATTTTCGGTGAGGTCTACACCGGCGAGGTGCGTCTCTCACCCTCGGGCCAGATTGCAGATTCCGAATTGAGCAATCTACCCCACCACTACCTGAACATCTCGACGGACAGTTTCATCGTAATGCCGAATCACATCCATGCCATTATCGTGATCGAAGGCCAGCATCGTCATTCTCCGGCTCCGGAAATCCGCAGGCAACCTCCTTCGCACGATGGCCTGATCGTAATCCCACCAAAAGCAGGCTCACTTGCAGCCATCGTTCGGTCCTATAAATCGGGGGTTACCCGGCGTTCCCACGAAATGGGCTTGAAGGATTTCGCGTGGCAAGCCGGCTTCTACGATCACATAATACGGACGATCGCCCCGCTGCAAGCCATTCGCGAATACATAGAGAACAATCCAGCCAACTGGCCGCAAGACCCAGAAAACCACTCGTAGAAATATTGCTTGTGATGTTTCCGTGTCCCACGTAATGACCCACGCCAAAAAGAGACGTAGCGAAGCTGCGTCTCTACAGAGAATCGTTGTCTTCGTTGTAAAATACAGGTTTATCCGGCACCCTAACTTTCCTTCTATGCCGCAGGAAGAAAAAACCATCATGGTCCACGAGGACCGCTACGACGCACAGCGCATCGAGGCCAAATGGTTCGAGCGTTGGCAGCAGGACCCGTCTCTCTACGCCGCCGAGCCCAACTCGACCAAGCCGAAATATTACGTGCTGGAAATGTTGCCTTATCCCTCGGGCGTGTTGCACATGGGCCACGTGCGCAACTACGCCATCGGCGACGCGCTCGCCCGCTACATGTGGATGAATGGTTACAACGTGCTTCATCCCATGGGCTGGGATTCGTTCGGTCTTCCCGCGGAAAATGCCGCCATTGCCAACAACACGCCGCCGCGTGAATGGACGCTTCGCAACATCGCGAACATGAAATCGCAGATGAACCGCCTCGGCTTCGGCTACGACTGGTCGCGCGAGGTCACAACTTGCCTGCCCGAATATTACCGGTGGAATCAGTGGTTCTTCTTGAAGCTTTTTGAAAAAGGATTGGCTTACCGCAAGAAGAGCAAAGTGAACTGGTGTCCAAAGTGCTGCACCGTGCTAGCCAACGAACAAGTGGTCAACGGCCGCTGTTGGCGCCACGAAGACACGCTGGTCGAGCAGCGCGAACTCGAACAGTGGTTCTTGCGCATCACCCAATATGCCGACGAATTGCTCCGCGACCTCGACAAACTCGGAGACTGGCCTGAGAAAGTCCGTACCATGCAACGCAACTGGATCGGCCGCAGCGAGGGCACCCTCGTCGATTTCAAACTCGACGGCGCAACCGATTCGCCGGAATCGACCATCACGGTCTTCACCACCCGCGTTGACACCATCTATGGAGCAACATCTGTCCAGCTTGCGCCCGAGCATCCGCTGGTTGCTCGTCTCACCAGGAACAACGATCCCTTGCGCGCGCAAGTGGAACAATTGATTGCCGAGCAGCGCAAAGCCAAAGAAATTGGCGACATTGGCGCCATCGAAAAGCACGGCGTCAATACTCACCACTTCGCCATCAATCCTTTCAACGGAGAGCGCGTTCCCATCTGGATTGCAAATTACATCCTCATGGACTACGGCACCGGCGCAATCATGAGTGTGCCGGCCCACGATGATCGAGATTTCGAATTCGCCCGGAAGTACGGCCTCAAAATCCGAATCGTTGTCGTGCCTCGATCCATCGATCCGGAGGAAACCAGCGTCGAACCAACGCTTCCGTTCAGCACCATGAAGGGCACACTGGTAAATTCAGGCCCATTCAACAGTCTCGATTGCGAGGACGCAATCCAGAAGATGTCCGCCTACGCGAAAAAAAACGGCTTTGGCAAAGCCACCGTCACCTATCGCCTGAAAGATTGGGGCATCTCGCGCCAGCGCTACTGGGGCACGCCCATCCCCATGATTTACTGTGAGAAAGACGGAATCGTCCCCGTACCCGAAAAAGATTTGCCCGTAATCTTGCCTGAGAATGTTGACATAACCCTAACGGGTGGTTCACCCCTCGGCCAGGTCCCGGAATTCGTGAATGTGACGTGTCCGAAATGCGGCGGCCCGGCCCGTCGCGAAACCGATACCATGGACACCTTCGTGGATTCGTCCTGGTACTTCTATCGCTACACCGACGCGCACAACGACCATGAGCCCTTCGATTCAAAAACCGCTGCGTACTGGTTTCCGATCGACCAGTACATCGGCGGCGTCGAGCACGCCATTCTTCATCTGATCTACTCTCGCTTCTGGACCAAGTTCATGCGCGATATGGGATTGGTGAAGGACGACGAACCCGTGGAGCGATTGTTTACTCAGGGCATGATCATTAAGGGTGGAGCAAAAATGTCCAAGAGTCTGGGAAACATCGTTTCGCCCGACGAAATGATCGCCCGCTTCGGCGCCGACAGCACCAGAATGTACACCTTGTTCGCGACTTCACCAGACCGCGAACTCGACTGGCAAGATGAGGGAGTCGAAGGCATCCAACGCTTCCTGGGACGCGTCTATCGCTTCGTCGGGCGAAACGCTCAGCCAAACCATCCCGATTGGCACAAGCCCGTTCCCGCCGAGTTGTCAGGCGAGGCGCGCAAAATCCAGCGCAAACTTCACCAGACCATCAAACGCGTCAGCGACGATTTTCAGGGACGCTGGCACTTCAATACTTCCATCGCCGCAATCATGGAACTGGTCAACGACCTCTACGTCGTCGAAGAACGTGTGGCGCGGGCGTCCTCGCCCGCGGAAGTTGTTCCCATCTCGCTTTGGTCGGACGTGCAGCGCGATCTCGTGCTCCTGTTGGCCCCATTCGCTCCGCACCTCGCCCACGAGCTCTGGGAAGTGCTGGGAGAGAAGGGAAATCTCTTGCGCGCACCCTGGCCGAAATACAATCCCGCTTTGGCGAAGGAAGACGAAATTGCTATCCCGGTGCAGGTCAATGGCAAATTGCGTGGCCTGGTTCTGGTTCCTGCGGATTCACCGGAAGCTGTAATCCGCGAACGTGCCTTGTCGGCCGAAAAAGTCAAAACAGCAATTTCCGGCAAGCAGATCGTAAAAGTAATCGTGGTGCCCGGCAAACTGGTCAACATTGTCGTGCGCTGATCTCCCGCCGGACCAGACGCCGTCAACACAACTACTCTGAACAGACGTTATCCTTCACCCGGCGGCCGCTCAGGATGACGTCAAATCAAGCGTAGCGAAAGGCCCCCCACAGAACCAGACGCCGTCTACACAACTATTCTGGACAGACGTCATCCTGAACCCGGCTTCGGCCGGGTGAAGGACCCGAAGTGCGTTATCCTAACCCTTGCATGAAACCTCGCTCCCCCACCCTCGAAGGTTTTCGCGCAATTTTCCGCCGTCCCTCCTTCGGATTGGCTGAGATCGCCTGGCGCTGGAGCTTCGGCGCTGCTGCCGCTCTGCTGCTGGTGTTTTCCTTCTTCGAATTTCTTGATACCTTGCCAGTCGGGAAGGCAGATCTTCTACTGCTGCGAACCCGGCAGCCGCTCCTGATCTGGCGCGCATTGCTGCACATTTTTCGCGGCAGCGCATTTCGCGTCGTCGAAACTGGAGTCGTGCTGGCGCTGACTTTGGGAGCCGCCTGGATCGTCCTCGCTTCTTTGGGACGCGCCGCCACACTGAGGGCCCTGCTGGCCCATTTTCGCCAGAGCGTCGCCACACCAGAATGCAAAGAGAAAAACAATTGGAGGTTGCGCTCACTTTTCGCCCTCAACTTTTTTCGGATGGGCGCGGCCCTTGCCGCTGCCGTCGGCTGCCTCGCCGCCGTTCTTTTGAGCGCAGCCGCATCGCGGCCACCCGATCCTGCTCCAGGCAGCGCCCTGCTGATCTTCCTTACCGTTACTATGCTGGTTTGGTTCGCATGGTCCACCCTGAACTGGTTTCTCTCGCTGGCCGCGATATTTGTCGTTGCCCGTGGTGAAGACGCATTCGGCGCAATCGCAGCCGCAGTGGGTCTGTCCCGAACCCGCGCAGGATCAGTCTTCGCCGTGGGGACATGGTTTGGTTTCGCCCACCTCACGGCATTTGTTCTTGCCACCTCGATCGTCGCCTTCCCGCTGGATTTTGCCCCGTACCTTCCCACCGGTGTGGTGCTGGGAGGCGTGCTCCTGGTAACGCTTCTGTATTTCGCCGTTGCAGATTTCCTGTACGTTGGACGGTTAGCGGCGTACATCGCCATGCTCGAAATGCCGGATGAGAAAGTAAGCCCTCGGCCCGCGCCACCCACGTTGCCCCTCGCCGGTACGCGTCTTGATTCGAACATCCAACCAAGCTCGGCGGTCGACGCCAGCGAACTAATCCTCAGCGACATTCCCGCAAGCAGCTAACGTTTCCTGGCACTGTCTTCTTCTTCACTTGACGTCATCCTGAGTGGCCATCAGGCCACGAAGGATCTCGTGCGGATTGTCAGGAATGTGGCTCAGCGCCCGCGTGGGCCTACCCAAAGGTTGTCGCACTCCTCGCGAGGTCCTTCACCCGGCTGACGCCGGGCTCAGAATAACGTCGTTTGGGTGTGTCGTGTGTGAGCGTTTGTGTCGATGAATTGGCGGCGCAGGTTGTTGGCGTCATCGTAAGCGAAGCGAAGGATCCCTGCATTCTGCTCGCGTCGCGGAACCGTACATGTAGCACCGCCAAGAGAGCATCTCCCGAACGAGCCGCTATAACCGAGAGCTAGAAGCCAGAAGCTAGAAGCCACGAGCCAGAAGCTGCTCTTTACACTTACCCTCCGATTTGAGACACTCGTCCGTGGAAACCCAATCTATCGTCGTCCTCGACTTCGGAGCGCAATATTCCCAGCTCATTGCGCGCCGCATCCGCGAACAAAACGTTTTCTCGGTCGTGCTTCCTTGCACCTCCACCATTGACGAAATCCGCAGCTATTCTCCTTTGGGCATCATTCTTTCTGGCGGGCCCTGCTCGGTTTACGATCGCGACGCTCCCAACACCGACCCGCGCGTATTCGATCTCGGCCTGCCCGTGCTTGGCATCTGCTATGGCCTACAGTTGATGGTCCACGTGCTGGGCGGCAAAGTGCGCGCCGCCGATAAACGCGAGTACGGTCATGCTAATGTCGAGATTAAAGATGGCCCACTCTTGTTTCAGGGCGTGCCTCCCCAGCTTTCTGTGTGGATGTCGCACGGCGACGAAGCCGTCGACCTTCCCGCCGGATTCCGCCTGACCGCCAGCTCCCCCAACGCAGTCGCCGCCATCGAAGATCCCCAGCGACGGCTGTTTGCTGTTCAATTCCATCCCGAGGTGCACCACACCCAGTCCGGCACCGACATCCTGCGCAACTTCGCTCTCCTGATCTGCGGCGCCAAGCCAACCTGGACCCCGCAACACTTCATCGATGCGACCATCGCCAACGTACGCCACACTGTCGGACACGGCCGGGCAATTTGCGCACTCTCCGGAGGCGTAGACTCCGCCGTTGCCGCCACCCTGGTCGACCGCGCCCTCCGCGATGGCAACCATCCTTCCCGGCTGACTTCCGTCTTCGTCAATAACGGCGTCCTGCGAAAAAACGAGTTCGAAAAAGTCCAGCAGAACCTGCGCGACAAGCTCGGCCTGCACGTCGTCGCAGTCGATGCCACCGATCGCTTCCTCAGTAAGCTGGCCGGCGTGACCGATCCCGAAAAAAAACGCAAAATCATCGGCAACGAATTCATCGCCGTCTTCGACGAGCAAGCCCATCGCATCGAAAAGGAAGAAGGCAAAGTCGAATGGCTGGTCCAGGGCACGCTCTATCCCGACGTAATCGAGTCCCGCTCGGTGCGCGGGCCTTCGCAGATCATCAAATCGCACCACAACGTCGGCGGACTGCCCGAAACCATGAAGCTCAAACTGATCGAGCCGCTGAAAGAATTATTCAAAGATGAAGTCCGCAAAATCGGCCGCGACCTCGGCATGCCCGAAGAAATTCTGCAACGCCAGCCGTTCCCCGGACCCGGCTTGGCCGTCCGCATCCTCGGCGAAGTCACGCCCGAGCGCCTTACCATCCTGCGCGAGTGCGACGACATCGTAGTCACCGAAATCAAGCGAGCCGGCCTCTACCAGAAAATCTGGCAATCGTTCGCCGTCCTGCTCCCCGTCATGTCCGTCGGAGTCATGGGCGATCAGCGCACCTACGCCAACACCTGCGCCATCCGCGCCGTCCACTCCGAAGACGGCATGACCGCCGACTGGGTGCCCCTGCCGCACGAAGTCCTGAAAACCATTTCCAGCCGCCTCGTCAACGAAGTGAAAGGCGTGAACCGCGTAGTCTACGACATCACCTCAAAGCCGCCGGGAACAATCGAGTGGGAGTAAATCAGCCGTTAGCTCTTAGCTTTTAGCAAGTCCACGTAACCTCACCTCAACTCTGTCATCCCGAGCGAAGTCGAGGGACCTGCTTTTCTGGCGACGCGCCAACAATTGAGGGGTGCCCCATCTTTCGCGCCCTTTGCGAAAGGTGGGAGCATCAACTCCACAACCGACAGTCTCTATCGCTTCCAAAAGTACTCTGTCATCCCAAGCGGAGTCGAGGGACCCTGCGTCTGCCGATACCCGACAAGAAATCGAAGGGAGTTCTCTGCAGAAACTTCGTCCGAACCCGTGCATGATGGGAACGCCTCTCGGGAGCAAGAGCAGACGCCAGGACCTCGCGGTCTTTCGACTCCGTGAATGGACTCGCGCGCGAGTCCGTTCCCTCCGCTCAAGATGACAATTTGAAAAGATGAAAGCAACAGACCACGGCCTAACCTTCAGATGAGTTGTCGAATCGCTGTGTTCGCCCTCCAAGACGCTGTCATCCTGAGAAGGCGGAGTCCTTGGCAAAAGCCTAGTTTTGTAGAGACGGAGCTTGCTCGTCTCCATCTCGAATGGAGTCACTCCACCTTATCCGGCACCGCGCCGGACGCGCGGGTGACGAGAGCGGTCTGGTTCATGCCGGTGCGTCCCATCTTTCGTCAGAAATAAAAAGGCACGCCCACATTCTGGCGCGCCTTTCGATTTGCAGCAGACATGGCAAGCGAGACGTAGCAAACTACGTCTCTACAGCCTAGACGCTGGCCATGGCGGGTTCGACTTCGTAGATCGGGAACCATGACGTCGCGGCCTTCAGGCGATCGTTCACGTTGTTGATGTTCTTCACGCCCTCGGTCTGGAGCCATTTGCGGAAAGCTTCGGCGCCTTGCTTGGCGTAGACGGGGATTCCATCTTTCCAGGTGGCGCGCCCGCAGAGCACTCCATTGAACTTCACGCCAGATTCTCCGGCGAGTTCGAGCGATTCCGTGAACTCCGCATTGCTCACGCCGGCCGACAAATAAATGAACGGCTTGGTGGCGACTTTCGCGGCTTTCAGAAACAGATCCTCGGCTTCCTTTCTACTGTAGGCTTTCTGCCCGGAGTAAGCCTTCGCGCCTTCGACAAACTTCATGTTCACCGGCACTTCGACTTTCAGCACATCGACCCCGTAACGATCCTTGGTGAACTCGCGCATGCTCTCGGTGACGATCTGCGGCTTTTTCTTGGCGTAGTCGAAGCCTTTTTCGTCCGCGCCTTCTTCGTAGCCGACGAACTCCAGAAAAAATGGAATGTCGTTGGCGCGGCACTCGTCGCCGATGCGCTCCACCCAGGCATGTTTCTTGTCGTTCACGTCCTTGGGATCGAAAGGCGTGTAGTAAAGCAAAATCTTGACGCAGTCCGCGCCCGCTTCTTTCAAGCGGCGCGCCGACCAATGATCGAGCAGATCGCCCAAGCGGCCGGGGCCGGTTTTGTCATATCCAGTTTTTTCGTAGGCCAGCAGCAGCCCCGCGTTTTTCGCGCGGCGCTTGGCCGCGGGCAGACCCCATTCGGGATCGAGCAGGATCGCGCTGGCATGGGGAGTGAGAACTTCGGAGACCAGCGATTTGAACTCTTCCATCGACGCATCGCTGACGTCGCCACCTTTTTCCTTCGCCAAAGACTTCTGCAAAGACCCGCGCTGGTCCATTGCCGCAGCTTGAATGATGCCTCGGTCGGTGGATACTCTTTTTAGGCCTGCCAGCTTGCCGGGAGTGAGTTTCATAGGAATCCTCCTTTAGTATTGGGGCACGATGAATTGATTTATTCTGCGAGCACTTCATTGTAAACCCAAAGCGCGGGTTGCCAAAAACCTGGCGGAGCGTGGGCCAGTTGCGGTCGGGTGCTGGATGAGAATCGGGTCCGAGAGGAATCGAGGACAGGACTATGCGCCGCGCGCCTGAGCCGCTGCGTTTCTGCCGGTCTTGTTGGTGGCGGTGCGCGTGGTCGGGACGTAGGCGCAAGAGCGAACATCGTAGTGCTGAGCCAGGCAGCTTCCACAGAGATGAAGCTGGTGGACTCTGCACTGCACGGCTGGAGCCTCAGTGCCGCACAGATCGCAGCCGCCGCGGACCCGCTGATTTGGGTTGGAAGATTCTTTTCGCGGTTCGCCCGATGCAATCGCGAATTGCACGGCTCGCGCCTTGGCATAAATACCCGTAGCCATGACAAGGGCGCCCAGGGAAAACTGACAGGCACCAAACTCGAGCATGTCCGCGTCGGGATGCTCAGTCAGGAGGGTAGGGAAAAAGAATAGTCCCACAAACATCAAGATGACACCCGCCGCGATGATCCAGTTAGCTATCTTCGGAGACATGAACTTAGTCCTTCAGGGGGACAGGAAAAAACGGCGCCTGTAGAACCGCGTGTTCTCTTGGCTACTTCAAGCCGAACATAGCTGGTTACTGGTTGAAACTCCAGATGACTAAAGTCACGCCTGGCGCGGTGCGTGACTTCGGTAACTTGTGAGCCTCGGTTAGCGCCCCTAACATGGCCGTGACCATGGCGCTGACCTCGCTATTAGTGTGTTCGGATGCCCAGGGTGTGCAGGTGCTGAGAACGATCCTGCAGGATATGGGCATCCTGGTGGAATCGTGCGGCGACCTGCGCATGGCCCGAGCGCGGCTGGAGGATGGGCACTACGACGTGGTGCTAGTGGATTGCCAAAATGAAGCGGCTGCGACCGAACTGATTGCGCAGGCGCGAAAAACCCCCACGAACAAAACTGTAGTCATCATCGGGATCGTGAGCGGGCTGAACGATGTGCGCGCGATTTTCGCGAAGGGCGCAAGCTTCATGCTCTACAAACCGATTTCCCGCGAGCGCGCCGCCCACAGCATGCGGGCAGCTCAGGGTTTGATGCGGAACGAGCGGCGGATTCGCCCGCGCATCCCGTTGCAGGCAAACACTTCGGTCGCCTACGCCGACAAAGAAAATGTCCCTGCAGCTCTGGTGGATTTGAGTGAGGATGGCATCGCGTTCCGCTCGGGGGGCAAATTGCCGCCGTATTGCAAAGTGTATTTCCAGTTTTCTCTGCCGGGAAGCACTTCGCTGATTCGGCTTTCGGGCGAGGTCATGTGGCAGGATTCAGCCGGACGTGTCGGCATTCGTTTTTCCCAGGTACCGCAAACCTCGCGGCGTGCGTTGAACGATTGGTTGCAGGCGAATCTTGCATCATCGCAAGAAGCAGCGGCGCCTGAATCTCCGGTTCCGACGGGTGATGACGATTCCGCGTTGCGGCTCTCCGCCGGGCTCGGCTTGTTGTCGGTTTCCGCCGGCGACCGCCGCAACCTGTCGCGGCGTTCTTGCTGCCTGGGGGCAGAAGTCTTCCGGGCAAACAGCAGGGCGGCCACGCGCTGCACCTTGATCGACGTCAGCCCGGGTGGTTGTTACATTGAGACCATCGAGACTTTTCCGGCTGGAACGCTACTGGAGATTGTCGTGCGCACGGCGGATCTCAAACTGCGCGTGCATGGAAAGGTGCTGAGCACACATCCCGGATTCGGCATGGGAGTGGAGTTCAGCCTCAGAACGGACGAACATCGGAAACAAGTGCAGCAGTTGATTGCGTCGGCGCAATCGCAGCCCAAGCTGATTTAGTTGTACTGTTCATTCTCGAGGGAATGCCTTGTTGCAACTCCATTACAATTTGCTGAATAGGGATTCTTCGACTCCGCGTTTGCTTCGCGATGCGAAGCAAATGCTACGCTCAGGATGACAAGAGGATAGGGGTGGCCCACCCACCAGGTTCAGCGCTGAAGGACTTTTTCTTCGAATGCCGCCTTTTTAAAATATTCCAGCGACATTCGCAGACCGGTCTCGAGGTCGATCTTCGGTTCCCAGCCCAGCAGGGTTCTGGCTTTAGTGATATCGGGCTGGCGTTGTTTGGGATCATCCTGCGGCAGGGGTTCGTAGCGTATCTTGCTTTTCGAGCCGGTTACCGCCAGCACGCGCTGGGCACATTCGAGAATGGTGAACTCGGTGGGGTTTCCGATGTTGACCGGCAGATGTTCCGAAGACCTGGACAAGCGAATAAAGCCGTCGATCTCATCGCTGACGTAGCAAAAGCTGCGCGTCTGGCTGCCATCGCCGTAGACGGTCAAGTCTTCGCCGCGAAGCGCCTGCTTCATGAAGTTGGGGACAACGCGGCCGTCGTTGAGCTGCATGCGCGGGCCGTAGGTGTTGAAGATGCGCACAATGCGCGTGTCTACGTTGTAATAGCGGTGGTAGGCCATGGTGACGGCTTCGCTGAAGCGTTTGGCTTCGTCGTAAACCGAACGGGGACCGATGGGATTCACGTGCCCCCAGTAAGTTTCTTTCTGGGGATGCTCCAAAGGATCGCCATAGCACTCTGAGGTCGAAGAGGTCAGATATTTTGCGCCATACTTGCGAGCCACATCGAGGGCATGGAAAGTGCCTAATGACCCGACCTGCAAAGTTTCAATTCCGTGCTGGGTGTAGTCGACCGGGCTGGCGGGGCAGGCGAAATGAAACACGTAATCCACCTTGCCGCAATCGAAGGGTTGGTTGATATCGATTTGCTGGAATTCGAATCGCGGTTCATTGCGCAAGTGATCGAAATTGGATCGCCGTCCGGTGAGCAGATTGTCGACGGCGACTACGGAATAACCTTCCCCCAGTAATGCGTCGCACAGATGAGAACCCAGGAAGCCGGCTCCGCCAGTGACCAGCGCCCGCAGGCTGCTCATGAATGGCTGGCTTTCCTCGGCGGGATGGCAACCTCGACCGCCTGATTTTCGGGCATAGCCGCCGGGCGCCCGACGCTGTAATAGGTGAATCCATGGGCCGCCATGGACTCGGGGTCGTAGAGGTTGCGCCCGTCAATCACGATGGGGTACTTCAATTCCTGGTGCAGGCGATCCAGGTCGAGGCTGGCGAATTCGTCCCATTCCGTGAGAATGAGGAGAGCGTCCGATCCCCGGGCCGCTTCGTAGGGGTCACGGGCGTATTCAACCTTCGAATTAAAAATCTCGCGGGCCCGCTCTTGCGCCGCAGGATCATAAGCTGCAATCTGGCAGCCCTCTTGTAAAAAAGTCTGCACCAGGAAAACCGCCGGGGATTCGCGGATATCGTCGGTTCCGCCTTTGAAGGCAAGACCGAGCACACCTAAACGCTTGCCGCGCAGGGTCCACAGGGCGTTGTGCACCTTGCGTAAAAAACGGTGGCGCTGGTCTTCGTTGATGCGCATGACTTCATCGAGCAGACGAAATTCGTATCCGCTTTCGCGGGCTACGGCGCGAAAGGCCATCAGATCCTTGGGAAAGCATGACCCACCATAACCGATTCCAGGATTCAGAAAGCGCGGGCCGATGCGGGCGTCGGTGCCGATGCCCTGGCAGACCTGCTGCACGTTTGCTCCCACCGATTCACACACCGAGGCAACCGCATTGATAAACGAAATCTTCATCGCCAGAAAGGCGTTGCAGGCGTGCTTGATCAGTTCGGCGCTCTTGGTGCTGGTGATGATCAAGGGCGGCGGAATCCGCGCCTGGTCGGGGCGGGGAATGGCTTCTGGCCGTCGGTAATAACTTCCGTCGGTCAGAGCAGCGTAAATCGCGCGCAGCACGGCAGCGCAACGCTCGTTGTCAGCGCCTACGACAATACGATCGGGATAAAGGAAATCGGTAACCGCAGTTCCTTCCCGCAGAAACTCAGGATTGGAGGCCACATCGAAGGAATCGGGAGCAGCCGCATTACGCAGAATAATTTTGCGGATCCATTCGCTGGTATAAACCGGGACGGTGCTTTTCTCGACGACTACTTTGTAACCATTGATGGCCGAGGGGATGATGCGGGCGACCGATTCCACATAGGAAAGATCGGCATGACCCTGCTCGGTAGGGGGCGTTCCGACAGCGATAAAGACGGCCGCGCTTGCCTCGACGGCAGCGCGCAGATCGTCGGAAAAAGTGAGACTGTGGCCGCGATGGCGCTGCAGCAGTTCGGGCAAAAACTTTTCGTGGATGGGCACCTGGCCGGCGTTGAGTGCGGCCAGCTTCTGCTGATCGTTGTCAACCAGAATGACCTGGTGGCCCATGTCGGCAAAGCACGCCCCGGCTACCAGTCCGACATAGCCCGATCCGACTATAGTGATGTGCATCCACGACTCCTGAGGACTACATCAATCGCAAGAATCCACGGAATTTCCACTGCAAAAAACTACTTTATCAGTTTTCTTTGCTGGGCAGGGAATTGGCAGATAGGCTCTGCGGAATTCGGTGCAGGAATGGGAACACTACAGCCTGCTGGCTGCGAGACTTGACCTCGATTGGTCACTTCAAATCGTGATCCTCATCACGTTGGTGACGGTAACCCGTCGCTTCATTCCTTCGAGAATTCCCATAGCATTCTATTGACAAGCGCTAAGTAAGGGAACAGTCTCACGCCGCGCTCGACGCGCCCGGTTTGCCCATCACGCAGAATTGAAAACTTCTTCGGCGCGACGAAATCGTGACTTCGAGACCGCTGGAGGCCTCATGAAAACGCGGAATGTATTCCTGTCCTTATCTTTCTTGATCCTAGCCATAGCGGCCGGGTTCGTGTTGTTGTCCCCAGCTCAAAAGAGCTCCGGTGTCATGCCTATCGGCCAACCGGTGCAGATCAAGATCCCATTGGGCCTGCCGCCCGTGCCTATCCCGGCCGACAATCCTCCGACCGCTGAAACGATCGCCCTGGGTCGACGGCTGTATTACGATCCAGTGCTCTCCACCGATAACACGATCTCCTGTGCAACCTGCCACGACCTGCGTTTCGGTTTCGCTGACCCCAAGCCGGTTTCCGAAGGAGTCGACAAAAAGACGGGAACGCGTAATTCACCCACCGTGATAAACGCAGCGTTTTTTAAGGTTCAGTTCTGGGATGGCCGCGCCCCCAGCCTGGAAAAGCAAGCCGAGGGTCCAGTGCAGAATCCAGTGGAAATGGCCAACACACTCGCTGTCGTCGAACAAAAGCTCAACGCTGATCCCAGCTATCGCGAGGAATTTGCCAAGGCCTGGGGACCGGGGCCGATCACGTATGAAATGGTAGAGAAAAGCATCGCCTCGTTTGAGCGCACAGTGATCAGCGGCAACTCGCCTTTTGACCGCTGGAAGTACGGCCACGACGAGAAGGCGGTAAACAGTGCAGTCAAACGCGGTTTCGTGGTTTTCACCTCCAAGAAGAAGGGCAACTGCGCGGCGTGCCATACGGTCGGCGAGAAGTACGCGCTCTTTACCGATAATAGGTTTCACGACGTTGGCGTCGGCGTAGATATGGGGACGATCACGGAACCGGGTCTGGGTGGCATCACCCACAAGCAAGCGGATATGGGCAAATTCAAGACGCCTTCGCTGCGCAATATTGCGCTGACGGCACCCTATCTGAGCGATGGCAGCTTGAAAGACTTGAAGCAAGTGGTGGATTTTTACATTGGGGCGGGAAACTCTAACCCCAACTTAGACAAGGAGATTCATGTTCTGGACTTTCTCAGTGGGCAGGAACGAAGCGACCTCGAGGCCTTTCTGAACTCGCTTACGGGGGAGATGCCACCGAACGTTGGACCAGCCGAAGTCCTGAAAACGCAAGCCCAGCAGTAATGGCGGAGTAGGTGGGCCAAAACATCGACCGGCTAGAGCTGCGTCTGCCCAGACACAGAACGGTCCTGCAGAGGGCGGATTTAGGGTTGACAAGGCGTTTTTTTCGCGGGAAACTCCGCTCAAGGTCTAAACTAGGTGGCAGTGGCTGGAGCCGGAATGGCTCAATGGAAGCCACAAGTCCGCTCGGTTTGCAGTTAGGGCTGGTTCAATGGCTCATCATCCGATATCTCGGCCCGATCCCGTCGCGCCTCCGCCGCCGAGCGCTGCGCCAATTTCCCTGAGCCAAAAAGAAAACGGGCAGCTTGAGGAAGGCTTGTCGCTGGCTGAGTTGGCGACGGCTTTGTCGGCGCATGGCGGGGGCGCTTTGTCGGCCGACCTGGCGCTGGATCTCGTGCTGAATGAAATTGTTGAGCACGCCCGTTTAGCGACGGGCGCGACCGCTGCCGCCATAGCTTTGGTGCGCGGCGATGAGATTGTTTGCCGCGCCACCACGGGCGCCAACGCCCCTGATCTGGGAGTCAAGCTGGATGTGCATTCAGGGCTTTCCGGCGCTTGCGTGCAAAGCAAGAAGTGGCAGCGCTGCGACGACACGGAAAGCGATGGGCGCGTCGATGCCGAAATATGCCGGGATCTGGGAGTGCGTTCCATCCTGGTATTTCCCGTGGTGCGAGAGGATAAATTGCTGGGGGTATTCGAGATTTTCTCACCCCGGCCCAATGCATTCAGCGATCGTGAGATTCAAACTCTGCAAGCGCTTTCTCGCAGCATTGTGAACAACGTTGATCGCGCTGCTGATGTGGTGGCGCCGCCTGCTCCGGCCCTGCCTTCGCCTTCGATGCAAGCTGCGGCTGCGGCTACGGTGGCGGAAGTCGAGAGCGTGGATGGGGTGCAGCTTGATCCCAAGCAGATTGATCTTGAAGAGATTGAACACGCGCGGATTGAGGATGCGCCGGCTGAGGAGGTACGCGTTCCCGTAGTTGAGTCTTTGCCGGAAACAGCGACGGAGTCCCAGAGCCAGCCACGCGACTATTTGATGAGTGTCCTGACGCTGGCCGTGATCGGCTTAGCTTTATTTCTGGGTTGGATGATGGGGTATGTGCGCAGCCCGGTTGGAACTCAAACTAAGACAGCGAAGAACGCCGCCACTGCGCCGGCACAAGCCAAGCCGGCCGCAAGCGCCGTATCGGGCCCGAGTGCTGCAGCACCGGTTCCCGATCAGAGCAAACCGAAGGCGCAGACCGCTCCCATTGCTTCCGCCAAAGCCGGATCGCAAGAGAGCGGCGGGGGTACGATTGCGCCCGGCGGCCTGGTGGTTTATGAAAAAGGGAAAGTCATCTATCGGACAGCGCCGCAGAGTATGGGTCAATTGGCGAAGAGCGCGGCCGGGCCGGTCACGGTTCCTTCCAAGGTGGCCGACGAATACCTGATGCTGCGAGTCGAACCCGAATATCCTGAATCCGCGAGAGAGCAGCATATTCAAGGCCCGGTGGTGCTCGAGGCTTTGGTGGGCAAGGACGGCGGCGTCGAGAACCTCAACACGGTGAGCGGCGATCCGCAATTGGCGGCGGCAGCCACGGATGCGGTTCGGCAATGGCGATTCAAGCCTTTCTATCGCAACGGCACGCCGGAAGAATTTCAGACGCAAATCACCGTGAGCTTTCGGCTGCCGTAAAGCGCCAGCGCGGCGAAGTTGAGTAGTGGTTGCGCCGACCCTCAGAATCGGCGGGTCATAAAGAACTACCGGTCGCCACAAAGGTAATTGATCCCATACCGGGTCGAAGCCTTCTGTGGAGAGCTGCAGGGCTTTTCTGGTCAGGCCCGGACGCTGTCATGCACGCAGGACACAAAAAGCCCTAAACCAGATAACAAAAACCCAGTTGCCGGTTCTAGTTCTCGCTGCCTACCAGCCTTGGCTCGGGTTTGGCGCTTTGGGGCCGGGTTCTTGGAACCTTGCCGCGCTTGAGGGCGTAAAGGGTCAGCTCCACTCGGGTAGAGACTCCGAGTTTCTCGAAAACCCGGAATAGATAATTCTTGATCGTGTGCTCGCTTAGATCCAGCCGCTCGGAAATCTCGCGATTGCTGAATCCTTCCGCGACCATGTGGGCGATCTCGTCTTCGCGCTTGCTGAGTGGCCGCGAACTGGGCAAGCCGCGAGTTTCAATCGGAACCGGGTTGACCAGCGCTTCCAGCACAAATTGGAGTTCCGCGGAACTGGCCCACACTTGACCTTCATGCACGCAGAGAATGCACTTGCACAGAAGTTGGAACGAGTCTGATCGCGAGAAAACCCCGTAAGCACCGCAACGGAAGGCTTCCACCACCAGGTTGCGCTCGACCGTGTCCAGCAAGACCACGATATTCACTTGGCGATAAAGGTCGCGGATCTCGCTCACGAAACGCAATCCATCGAGCGGTTGGGGAGAGAAGCTGGTGCTGATCAGCACAACATCAAATCGATCGCGGTCCAGAGCCAGGGCAACTTCTTCCAGGGTCGTTGCCGCTACCGCGTCAAAGCGTTTACTACGCAGCAATGCGTCCACTAGAAGCTGGCAGCTCATAGCGACTGCATCTGCCACCAGGACTCTAGTCCTGAGGCCCGAATTGGAGACGGATTCCAACTGCACACACTTCTAAACGACACTTCAAAACGGGGGAGGAACTCACGGATTCTAGCCGCAATCGCCCGCTGTCACAAGGAGTCGTCCGGCTCTTTCCTGTGCATTTCGTATGGAGATATTGGAGCTTCTCCGTAATTGCCGTAGAATCAGTTAGTAGACGATTAAGAACTTGAGTTTAGCCTGAACACCGGAAGGGAGACATTTGGCTCTATGACTTTCATCCTCTTGTTCCCTTAATGGTCTTTCGGGCACAGTGTAAGAGAGGCAGATTTCAGCCTGATCGCTTCGGACGTTCTCCGTCCGAGGGTTTCTGGGCTTCACCTGCGACATTGTCTTTTGTCTTCAATATCAAGAATTAGATGATCAACCTTCTGCGGTCGGCGCAGTGTCACTCTGGGCATAGTTGAAAGGGTAGGAGAGCGGCATGTATGAGAAGTATTTTGGGTTGCGGGAACAGCCGTTCGGGGTAACCCCGGACCCGCGATTCCTTTACCTCAGCGCAGCCCATCGGGAAGCGCTGGCCTCCTTGTATTACGGCATTGAAGCCAACCGGGGATTTCTCGGCCTGATCGCCCGGCCTGGCATGGGCAAGACCACGATCCTCTTTCATCTGTTGGAAAAATTCCGCAGTTCAGCGCGGACCGCATTCCTTTTTCAGACGCAATGCACTTCACGTGAGTTCTTGCGATTCCTGCTCGCGGAATTGGGTTACGAAAGCGATGGTCACGATTTTGTGCGCATGCACGAGGAATTCAACCGCCGCCTGCTGCAGGAAGCGCGTGCGGGCAATCGGTTTATCGTTGTGATCGACGAGGCGCAGAATCTGGAACCTTCGGTGCTCGAAACGGTGCGGCTGCTTTCCGACTTCGAAACCCCGCGCGCCAAGTTGATGCACATCGTACTGGCGGGTCAACCCGAACTGGCCGACAAATTAGCCAGCCCCGGTTTATCGCAGTTGCGCCAGCGCGTCTCCATTGTTCATGGCCTGCAACCGCTGAACGCCCCGGAGATCAAGAATTACATCGAGCATCGCCTGCGCATTGCCGGCTATGAAGGCGAACCGCTTTTCGCTCCCGGGGTGTACGAGGATATCGCGCGATTCACTGAAGGCATTCCGCGCAACATCAACAACTTCTGTTTTAATGCGCTGTCGCTGGCTTGCGCGGTGCAAAAAAAGATGGTCGACGCTGAAATCGTGAATGAAGTGATCGCCGACCTGGACATATCGAAGCTGACCTCGGAGATTCACTCCGGTTTTTCAACGGATTTCGTCGAGGTGACCCACCCACGCAATCCCACATCTTTGCCGGCTTCTAACGGGCAAAATAATCATGAGATTTTGAGTCCTTCCGAAGCGGCGGCTTATATGCAACAGGTCGCGGCCAAGCTGAAAAACTGGCAGGATTCTTTAGACAAAACCATCAGCGGATCGAGACTCGATCGCCAGATGCGGGCTCGCACCGATAGAGAGCAGTGATTGAGATTGTCGCTGGGTACCTGGCTCAGGCCAGGTAGTCGCACACAGCCCGAAGGGTTAGTTCTGAAAACCGTTGCGAAACTTCATGGTTGTTCGACTACGCTTTCGCCAGCCTGGAGATGGCTGGCTCGGGGAACTGCGATAATGTCTGGGGAGTTCCTACAATCTTGCTCGTGATGATCGGGGCCAACTTCTTGCCATTGCCATTTCTGGGCGCTGCGACTTCGGGAGCGCTGCCCAAGCTGTAGGCGTAAAGGACGACCTCCACTCGCTTGGAAACGCCGAGCTTGTCAAAGATTCGAAACAGATAATTCTTCACCGTGTGTTCGGTAAGGCCGAGCCGCTGGGCGATCTCGCGGTTCGACAATCCTTCGGCCACGCAGCGCACCACCTCGACTTCGCGGCGGGAAAGCAACGCGGCGCCTCGAGTGTCGACCACGCGCAAAGGCAGGGCTTCGCCGAGTGCCTCTAAGATGTAACGCAGCTCTTTGCTATTTGCCCAAATCTGACCCTCGCTGACGCAGTGGATACACCTAGCCAGCGACATCAGGGACTCACTGCGGCAGAAAACGCCGCGCGCGCCTGTGCGGAATGCTTCCACAACCTGGCTGCGCTCCGAACTATCAAGCAGCATGACGACGCGGGTTTCGCTATGCAGCGCGTGCAATTCGCGGGCTACCTCGAAACCTTTGCGCTTGTCGTCGTCAAGTTCGGCGCTGATCACCACCACCGCTGGCTTTTCCTTGGCCACGGCCGCGATGATTCCGCGCGCATCGGACACAGGTTCGAGAACGTGAAAACGTTTATCGCGCTCCAGGGCGGCAGCCAGAAGTTGACTGTTCATCCTGGTAGCGTCGGCGGCCAGCACTCGGATCACTTGAGAAACGTCAGGTAAGGCGATAGCGTAAGCCATAAGGATAGAGACCACTTGTCTGGAGCGGGTTTCCTCCAGATTGTCCATTTCGTTTAACCAAGCTCTACGAGATGAGAGTCTTCCCGCAAAGGTTGGTTTTCACTGGGCCAGAGAAGTCTAATGACTACGGGACGGGTCACAAATGCACGGAGGAGAATGCCCCACCCTTACCAGCCGCCACCCCGGCGACTGTCTATCGAGACTTTATTCTCATAACTATACAGGGTAAATGGCACTTTAGTGCCACAAAAGAAAAGCCAAACCGTAACCCTAAAGGTTCTACGTATGTCATTGAATATAGTATCGTTAGATCGTTCCATGAGGGGATAGATTGCAAATTAGCGCTTTGCACAGCGTCCCCAAACCCCATTTTTTCGACCCGAAACGGGAGGCCGGCCGGAGTGACTCTTTCCCCTTTGATGGACGACCTTTTATTCCGGACTCAGTCCGAATCCTTGCCGCGCCATGCGCACAATTTCGCGCCCGATTGGAAGCGAAGCCGTGGCCGCCGGGGATACAACGTTCCACACGTGCAGGATGTTCTGTGAGCACACAAATTGAAAATCGTCGACCAAAGATCCATCGCGGCTGACGGCGGTCGCGCGCACACCGGCGCCGTCAGAGACCAAATCGGCGCTGCGAACATCGGGGACTAAAGTCTGCAGAGCGCGCACAAACGCTGGTTTGTGAAACGAGCGATAGAATTCGCCCGCGCCGCTGCGCCAGTATTTGGCGGCCATATGCCAGAAACCGGAATATGCGAACGTGGTGGCGGCGTCCTGCAAACTGAAATCGGTTGGCCGATAACCTTCTCGCTTGAACGCCAGCACGGCGTTGGGGCCTGCATCCACGCCACCACCGATGCGGCGCGTGAAGTGCACGCCGAGAAATGGAAATCGGAGATCGGGAACGGGATAGAGCAACCCGCGAACCAGAGTCTCCCTTTCGGGAATCAGATCGTAATATTCGCCGCGAAATGGCACGATCGTGACTTCAGTTTTTTCTCCCGCCATGCGGCTGATGCGATCGCTGTGCAGGCCGGCGCAGTTGATCAGGTATTTCGCGCCCAGAGATCCACGATTGGTTTCGATCACGGTTTCACCTTTGCGTCGGGTTATGCCTGTGACTTTGGTTGCGGTTTTTACCGTCCCGCCTTGCGCGACAATCAACTCGGCATATTTTTGACAGACGGCCACGTAGTCGGTAATTCCCGTTCCCGGCACATGTAGCCAGCTCATCCCGCCGCAATGCGGTTCGATCTCGAGCGCCTGCGCCTTGTCCAATAACTTCAGGCCAGGAATTCCATTGGCCTGCCCGCGTTCGAGTAACCCTTGCAGGCGCGGGATTTCTTCCGCCGTGGTGGCCACGATAATCTTGCCGCAGATCTCGACCGGAATCGCGTGCTCGCGACAGAAGGCCACCATCGCCGCCGCGCCTTCCACGCACAACTTCGCCTTTAACGAACCCGGCTTGTAATAGATTCCGGAATGAATGACGCCGCTGTTGTGTCCGCTTTGGTGACGCGCCACGCGGTCTTCTTTCTCCACCAGCAGCAGGCGCAGTTTGGGGAAAGTCCGGCACGCTTGCATAGCGGTGGAAAGACCGACAATTCCGCCGCCGATAACGATCATGTCGAAGCTCTGATCAGGCATGTGGCAGGTACGCCTCGCTAACAAGATAAATGGAAAAGACGCATTACGCGAAATGTGGCCTGGGATTGGCTTCCGTCAGCATCTCGGCGGTCTCTGCCTTCTGATGTGTTCACCGAGGCTAGGCAAAGGCAAGATCTTAAAACGCGGAGACCGCTGAGAGGGCCGCAGAGTGCGCGGAGATCAAGAGACGCTGCCCGGCAACGGCGATGCCTGCAGCCTGCTTTAGTTGACCGTCAGTTGCACTTGTGCTGATTGTTGCGGGAAAGAACTCGCGGTGCCGGTCACCGTCATCGTATAGGTTCCGGGCGGTGTTCCGTTTTGCCCGCTTCCACCCGTGCCGTTACCCTGCAATCCGCCGCCGCATGCGAGTTCCAAAAAGAGCCCCAGAACAATGAGCATGAAAAAGAGCACAGATCGCCTCCGGCGCCGGCGAGTTCGCTCCACTCCGCCGAAGATTACCATCAACCCCGGGGATGAAAGCCATAGGGCATTGACGAATGGCCGTGCGGACGGGCGTAGCCTCGCGATCACGGGCGCAGTGGTGGTGATGGTGAATGTCACGTGGGTGTCGCCGCTGCCTTTGATGACCTGGGTCGAACTGAGTGCGCACGTGCTTAGCGGGGGGCAATTGCCGGAGAATGCGAGCGCCACATTGTTGGGAAACGAGCCTCCCGTCGGGGTTACATTGAGATCGTAGATTGCGGGCTGCCCAGCGGGTACGGATTCAAAATCGGGATTCGACGTGAGGGTAAAAGCGAAACCTGAGCCCGAGCCGCCGCCGGTCGAGGTAAAAGTCGCAAGGTAAGCGTGCGTAGTTTTATTAGCGTCTGTGCCTACGCCAACGATATTGAAGTTGTATGTCTGCGCCGCGTTGCTGCTCACCGTAACCG
The DNA here is from genome assembly GCA_049585795.1 of Terriglobales bacterium. GTDB lineage: Bacteria > Acidobacteriota > Terriglobia > Terriglobales > Acidobacteriaceae > JABDBE01. The sequence goes on from JBAVAQ010000024.1 coordinate 149,451, forward strand.
TGAACGGCGCAGCGGGCGCGGGACTCACCGTGGGCACGAGGCTCCTCGGAGAAACTGTGCAGCTCGGAGGGTGGTTCGATCCGCAGCTCAGATTCACCGGGCTGCTGTAACAGTTTGTGCCCTGTAAACTGCCATTAAAGATCGTCGGAGTATTTACGGCATCCGTCTGTGGTGAGTTGCTGATCTCCAGCGTGTACCCAGGCTGTACGTAAGAAGTTGCGGTAAATGTCACAGGAAACAGATGCGTCGTCTTTTGCTGGTCCGTGCCAGTAGCCACGATATCGAAATCGTATGTCCCGCACACACCGCTACCGACGGTCACGATGAACGCGGCGCCGTTTGTGGTCGGTACTACGCTTGCCGGCGCGGCGGAACACGTCGGGGGTGCGCCCTGTCCGCAACTTAGATTCACCGCACTGTTATAGCCGTTCAGTGAAGTCAGTACTCCATTGAAATTTACCGTGCTGTTGACCACAGCCTGCAGCGACGGATGAGTGATCGTCAGCGCGTAGTCCATCGTGATCGTCAGCGATAAGCTTTGCGTTTTGGTGGGACCGTTTGTCACCGACCCGTTAATTGCGGTTGGAAATGTGCCTCCAGTTGCGCTTGACGTTGTGCTGACGGTCATCATCACTTTGGCCGGACTGCTGGAAGTCGGATTCACGGACCTTACGGCTTGATTGTCGACATAGAAGTTGCAGGTTGCTCCCGAGGGTAAGTTTCCGCAAGACAGATTTACCGTGTCATCGAAAGGTCCTTGCGCCGTGACCTGGAACGAAACTGGTGCGGATGTGCTCGATGGACCAACCGTGATAGCCGGTGGCACAGGCGCAGTCAGATTGAAGTCCACTACATTCAGGGTCACGGGAGAATCGTGGGTGAGGGTATCCGGGTCGGTTCCCGCTCCCTGAACATAAAAGGCGTAGCTTTGAGGTGTGCCGCTCGCAGTCACAGTAAACGGAGTTCCCAGCTCTGACGGAACGATGCTGCCTGGCGCAACCGAGCAAGTCGGAGGCGGCGGAGTGGATCCCGCGATGCAGCTCATGGTGACGGAAAAGTTATAGCCGTCGAGAGCGAAAACGGAACCGTTGAATTCCGCTGGCTGCTGGCCGACAAACACAGTCAGCGGCGTGTTGGAGACGGACAGCGAAAAATCCGGAATCGTGGTGAGAAGAAACTGCCACACTCCGCGTCCATAGGTCGACGCGCGCAGCCACTTGTTCCCGGCCTCGTCGATAAACATGCCCAGAGCGGTCACGGCAACGTTGGGCAGGTATCCAGCGTGGCCGCTGCCGGGGGCAGGCCCAACTTCGGTCCAGTTCGGCGCGGACGTGCTGCTCGAGAACACGCCGACATCCGTGCCCACGTAGAGAGTGCCGTTGGTTGGAACCGTGCCCGGATCGACCAGCACCGCATTGGCGGGCGCGTTAGGAAGATTGGCGGTGAAGTCGGTCCAGGAGAATCCGCCGTTGGTCGTCTGCCAGACGTGCGACGTAGGGAAGGTCTGGCTACTGAATCCCATGATGCTGACGTAAGCCGTGAGACCCTGGTGATCCGACCGGTCCATGGCGATCCCGGAAATCGGAAAGTTGTTTGGATTGATGGACCCGGTTTGGTCAATCCAGGTCGAAGGACCGGCGGCGACATTGGTGCTTACCCAAACGTGGCCGCCCGGCGGAGTCGTTGGAATGAGTGGCCCATCCCCATCGGTTCCGGCGTAGATTACTTTGGACAAGCCAGTGCTCGTGTCGAGCACTCCCGCGGCCAGCGAACGCACCAGATTGATCTCCGCTCCGGTGCAGATGCCGTCCCCACCAGTTTCAAAGCTATGGCTGAGCACCGTAAACGCGCCGCCGCCGGTCGAACCGCGCCACATGCGGCACGTGCCGACCATCATTTCCTCGGCGTTCAGCGGATCGAGAATGTACGGCGGATAATACGGCCCGGTATCCCCGCCGACGGTCGCGCTGGTGACCACCGGCGTGTTCTGAAAATCCTGGGTGTGACAATTAATCCCGGAAGCGCAACTGAAAATGTTCACGCCCGAAGTTGCGTCGGGAGGATTGGAGACGAACCACAAGAGCTCATTGACCGGACTGATCTGGGTATATCCGCCATCCCCGAAGTTGACGTTTTGCCAACTGCTGCCGGTCGACTGCGTGCCCGGCGATCCGTTTCCCTGAGTTCCCCCCAGGATCGTGCTGGCGTCGCTGGGCGACTGAGAAAAAGAAATAAATTGGGTCATCGATCCCAGCGTCATGTTCAGGCTGTCGAATTGATTGGTGCTGCCACAGGTGCCCGTGGTCAGATCGGTGTATCCGTTCAAGGCGCGGTAGATCCCGCCATCGTTGGCAAAGAACATCACGTCTTCGGTACCGTTGTTGACCAGAAATGCCACGGCGTGCTGCGCGGGATGAACTTCGGCAATGGAACTGCATCCGTAGGCGTGGGTGAGGTTCAGAAACGTGGCATCCGGCGGCGCTTGCGGCGCGTTCGGATTGCAAACTGGAAACCCGCTCGAGATTTCGCATTTGTAAAGGTTGATGGCGCCTGCGTACAGATCCGTAACACCGCTGTTGCCGTTGGGCACGGCGGCGAGTTCGAGATTGTAGCTTCCTTGTTCAGTTCCGCATCCAATCTCGTCGCCACAATTGATAATGCCCGCGTCGCTGATCTGGGTCCAAGAACTGCCGCTGTTGGTCGATTCCCAGATGCCCTGATCGAAATCGTTTGCGTCCACGTACCAGACATACATTTCGTTGCGGCCGGGAACGACGGCGATCTCGCCGCGGTAAATCGGACAGCTCGACGAACTGGGACTCGCCGGACATGCGGATCCGGTCAGCCCACCACCGGGTTGATTGGCGAGGCGAGTCCAGTTGACGCCATCGGGTGACGAGTAAAAGCCGTGATAGCGCAATGCCGCAAAGAACAGGCCGTTTCCGTTATTGGCGCTGGCGTTGTAGACCACTGAGGTTGCGGAACCGGGAGCCGTAGCGGCACTGCCGTCGCTTACGCTTGCGAAGGTCCAGGAAAGTCCGCTGTCGCCCGAATAATAAAGTCCGAGATTCGCAGTCAGCGGATTTGCCAAGCCCTCGATGATTCCCTCGGACGCGCCTGCCGTGGCAGCGACGGCGATGTTTGGAGCGTTGCTGTTAAAGGCAATCTTGCTGAATCCCATGCCGGCGAAAGACCGTGTCTGGGTGCTGTCCTCCGTGATCAGGCTCCAGCTCGAGCCCGCGTCGGCGGATCGCAGGATTCCCAAGCCATAATAAGAATCGGCTGAGCTGTTGGTCTCGCCCGTGCCCACCAGAATCACGCTGTTATTCGGATTGTTATTTCCCGGCTGAATCGCGATTGCGCCCACAGCCAGCGTGGCTTGGTTGTCGGTCAGCGCAGTCCAGGTGACGCCTGACGAATCCTGGGTGACGGCTTGCGTGGCATTGGTGGATTTCCAAACTCCGCCGTAGGCCCCGCCGATGTAAACCGTGCTGCCGGTGGGATCCGCTGGGTCGATTGCCACCGCAGTGGCTCGTCCGGAAACCCAGCCGTAGTTGTACTCCCCGACGCCGCTCGCGTCGGACGCCAACGGAGCCGGGCCGAGCGGAGTCCAAACCAGGGCAGCGGGCAATGCATCGCGCTGGAACTTCTGGGCCCTTGCTGGGCGCGCAGCCCGCATTTGCATCTTCTGCAGGTGAGCCCGATATCGCTGCGCCGCACCCGATTGACCGGGAGAGCTTCTTCCGCGCAGGAACCACTGCTCCTGTAAGGCTCGATGCCCGCGGCCGGCTACTTCAGATTCAGCACCAGGTTTCACCTCTTGTCCGTAAACGCTCACTGCGAACAACGCCAACAAGAACAGCACAAGCCCATGTTGGTGCGGGCATCTTCGGCCGTGCTTCCCAATCATGCTGCGCCACCCGACAAGACACCGCGCATCTGCAGATATTTTCCTCATGCCACCTGCGGTGGAAATAGCGAACCCGATTTGTCGGGTGCGATCTTTCCCAGCTTGACCAGACGCACAATGATCGAGGGCACACTTCGGTTATGGGTCTTGGCAATGTCCTCAAAATTCATTCCTTTGCGCAGTTCCTCGCAGACCTGTTTATCCTCGGCTCGCGACCAGTATTGGCCTGCGCTAGCGGGCTTCTTGAGTTCCCGCTGTTCCTCTGCCACCAGCGCTGCCAGCGCCCGGTTCAACGCCATAACGACCTGGGGATTTTGGAAAATCGAGTCAACTTTAAGGGCGTCGCGGGTTTCCGGGTGCATTCCGTCCGCCAGCGCGCGAATCACCTTAATTGCTTCTTGAATGTCCATTGCACAACCTCCCGAGCCCGTATCCTAGCTGGCAGATCGAGCCCGCCCTTGTGATCAATGAACATTTCGTCCGGGGATGGCCCACAATGGAACTGGATGAACTTGCCTTTGGCTATACTGGCCTGTGTTTATTGCCTGGTCTGATGGAGGCAAATGGACTGGCAGGCGTTCTGGCTGACAATCCGCTTAGCGGTGCTGGTCGCCGCAGTGCTAGGAGTTCTGGGCCTGCCCATCGCTTACTGGATTGCGTATTCTCAGCGGCGCTGGAGGTTCTTGGTGGAAGCGTTGGTCGCGTTGCCGATCGTTCTGCCTCCTACCGTGCTGGGCTTCTACGTTCTGGTTGCGCTCGGCTCGCATAGTCCGTTCGGGCGCTGGTGGCAGGGAATTACGGGGCACACGCTGGCGTTTACTTTTGAAGGGCTGGTCATCGGTTCGATCATTTACAGCCTGCCCTTTGCGGTGCAGCCCTTCGCCGCGTCCTTCAAACTCGTCGATCAGCGATTGATCGCGGCCTCGGCAACCTTGGGAGCTACGAGGCTGCAAACGTTTTTCCGCGTCATCCTGCCACTTTCCCTGCCCGGACTGGTGACCGGAGTTGCCTTGAGTTTCGCTCACACCATGGGCGAATTCGGCGTGGTGTTGATGGTCGGGGGAAATATACCCGGCATCACCAAGACGGTTTCCATCGACATTTACGACAAGGTTCAGGCGCTTGACTACGCGGGAGCCAATTACACTGCGCTGATGCTGCTGGCGATTTCTTTTGCGGCGCTTTCGCTGGTGTACGGCGTAAACCGGAAAGCAGGCATCGTGTGGCCGTGGAAATGAGCCGGCGAAACAGGCCGCGAAGTCGAGTGTCTTCCTTTGTGAACTTTGGTGTCCTCAGTGGTTTAAGGTTTTCGAATTGAGCCGAATGACAGCGCAAATGACAAGTATGGGTGTTCCGGCGGACTCCGGTTTGCGGAATGTGCTCGCAATTCAGATCCGCAAACGCTTTTCCAACGCTGGGCGCGATTTCACCCTGGATGTTGGATTCAGCCTTGCTCCGGGAATCACGATCGTTTTCGGTCCGTCAGGTGCGGGGAAAACCACATTGCTGGACTGCATTGCGGGCTTGACCACGCCCGATTCGGGGAAGATCGCGGTCGGTGATCGCATTCTTTTCGACCACGCGCAGGAGACCAATCTTCCTGTCCCAAGCCGAAAAATCGGATACGTTTTTCAGGACCTTGCTCTTTTCCCACATCTTACGGTGGAGAAAAATGTCGAATACGGTCTCGCCAGTTTCGATCGAAACCAACGACGAAAAAAGAGCGATGCCATTCTCGAATCTTTCCGGATTCCGCATCTGCGCGAACGCAAGCCCGCAGAGATTTCTGGCGGCGAGCGGCAAAGAGTAGCCTTGGCCCGCGCTCTGGTGACCGATCCATGCGTTCTGCTGCTCGACGAACCGATGGCAGCGCTGGATGCGGCAACCAAGTCAAAGATCATCGACGACCTGCGCGCCTGGAATGCCGCCCACGGCATTCCGATTCTCTACGTCACGCACAACCGCGAAGAGGTCTTTGCCCTGGGCGACCGTGCGCTCGTGCTCGAAAATGGCCGCGTCATCGCCGACGGTACTCCGCATGGAGTCATGGCCGCGCCGCGCCAGGAATCACTGGCGCAACTCATCGGCTTCGAGAACATCTTCCACGCAGTCGTGACTGGCACGCACGAAAATCGCGGCACCATGACTTGCCGTATTGCCGACAGTAACGTGGAACTGGAAACCCCGTTGGTGCGGGCCGAGGTCGGCTCGAACCTGCTTATTGGAATTCGTGCCGGCGACATCCTGCTGGCCACAGTTCAACCCGTTGGCTTGAGCGCCCGCAACATAATTCCCGGACACGTGCTTTCTATTGTGCAGCGCGATGTCATCGTGATTGTGCAGGTAAATTGCGGGGTGGAGATGGAAGTCCACCTCACTCTGGCCGCACGGGACTCTTTGGAACTCCGGCCAGGCCGCGACGTCTGGCTGATCGTGAAGACCCACTCCTGCCATCTAATGGCGGCTAGTGGAAGGTAAACGCGAAAGCTAACGTGCACGTTATAGCGCCGTTGTTACCAACGTACTCTATCGTGGCCCGAATCGGGCTGCTACGTTGACCCTGACCTCGCGGAGCGCCGCAAGAATCAAACCAAAAAATAAACAAGAATGCGGGCCTTTCCAAGGCTCAAACAGGGGATTATGAACAATTGTCGAAGGCATGTAACACTCGCGTTTTTCTTGATTGTGGTAGCTTTTCTTTTTTCTTCGTGTGTGGGGACAACCGGAAGCAGTCCTTCCACTCCAGCATCGACTTTAGTTAGCGGAGTCGTCGTGGACAATGGTCCGGCGCTGGTAAACGCCAACGTCGTTGTAGAAGATTCTCTCGGGGCACAGAAAACCGCAACTACGGCTACGGACGGAAGCTACAGTGTCGATGTCTCGAGTTTAACCGCGCCGTTCGTCCTGACTGCGACCGGCAATATTGGCAGCACCGCGGTCACTCTGGTGTCGGTGGAAGATGTGGTCACCGTTTCCGCGACCAACACCATCAACATCACGCCATGGACGACGGCCATTGCAGCAGCGCTGTCGACCACTGGGAAAGCGCAAGACCTCAATGCCATGGCTAACAAACAGACGATTGTATCTTCCCTCACCGCGGTCGATACTTACACCAAGACTTTGCTTGCGCCGACGCTGGTAGCGGCGGGATACACGGCCACTCAAGGGCCAATCGGCACAGCGTTTACTGTCAACGGCACCGGCTACGACTCGATTTATTCCAATCTCGTGGTCGGCACTACGGCGACACACGCCGTGTTTATGGCCGACTTGACGGCTACTCCTTGCGGAACCGGGGAGTTAACCAACTGCGTCGCTTATTCGGACCCGGGGACGCAGACCGTCACCAACCCGAACATTTGTGGATCGGACATTGCCACAGGAGCGCCAATCCCTTGCGACTCGAACCTGGCCGTTACCGCGACACCGCCGTCCTGGCCGCAAATAACCATGAGCCAGGCCTATACCTTTGGTTGCGTCGGATGCATCTTCTGGGGGAATGCGGATAACTTCTCAACGACCCCAACCCAAACACCGCTGACCTTGACCGGCATTACCCCTGTGAGCGGTGGTAGCGGCGGGGGTGGTGGAGGCGGCGGGGGCGGTGGCACCGGTGGACCCTATTACTGGGACAACTGGACTTGTGGATCTTCTTCGCAGTGTGCCTCCCTCATGGGCGGATATACAGGCTCCACCGGTCCCATGTGTACCTTGAGTGATTGCACCGCATGGGGTAATAAATTCATCCCTGGTGGCTATTCATGCTCGACCACTCCAATCTACACAGAAAGCACCGGCACGCCGGCTAATGGCGTGTGTGCCCAGAATGGTGTTGATTTTCGTGAGAAGTTAAAAAGGTCAGCTCGAACACTCCAGTAACTCGAACACTCGGGTAACAAGGAGGGCCGAGCAGTCGTACTTTCGACCTCTAACAATTAGGGTGCCCCTTGACAGAGCAGTCGCTCTTATCGAGGGGCATTTTCTTTTGTGTGTCAGCGGAATAGATTGATTGCTTTCCTGATGGGTACGGGCCTAGACTTTCTGGTGTCGATGGAATACCGCCCAGCACTTTGGAGCGGGAATCCCCGCGGCGAGGTGAGTCAGGATGGGTCGGTTCTTTCGCTGGTTTCTGGTGTTGCTTTTGCCGCTCGCCGCCGTATCCCAACAAAAACCCACGCCGCCGCAAAACACTGCCCCGCCCCAGCTCCAAACCCGGCCTGCCGCGCCCTCTCTTCCGCCGCCGGGCGGCACAGACCGGCAAATCACGCTCGACGTGCAGGTGACGGATAAATCTGGCGGCGCCGTGCGCGGACTGCAGAAACAAGATTTCACGCTTCTCGACGATAAACAGACGAAGAACATTCTCTCGTTTCGTGCCGTCGATGGCTCGACCGTCTCGACGATGGATCCGGTTGAAGTCGTTCTGGTCGTCGACGCGGTCAATGCGACCTTCCAGACCGTGAATTACGAACGAAATGAGATCAGGAAGTTCCTGCTGCAAAACGGCGGCAAGCTGTCGCAGCCCGTGTCGCTCATCGTCTTTACCGACGCGGGAACGAAGATCCAGGAAGGTTCCTCTCGCGACGGGAATGTTCTGGCCGCGCTTTATGACCAATACGAAACCGGACTGCGTTCCATTAATCGGTCTCAAGGGTTCTACGGGGCAGCCGACCGTTTTGATCTCTCGCTCAAGACCTTGACTTCAGTGATCGACTACGAGGACAAACGGCCCGGCAGAAAGCTGATGATTTGGTTGAGTCCCGGATGGCCTTTGCTTGAGGGACCGAACGTTCAACTTTCCACTAAAGACGAGCAGCGGCTTTTCAACGCAATCGTGGCCGCTTCGACCGGGCTCAGGCAGGCCCGGATAACCTTGTATAGCGTTGATCCGCTCGGTCTGACGGACGCCGCCAGCATTCGGGTTTCGTTCTATGAGGAATTTTTGAAAGGCGTGGCCATTCCTCGGCAGGTGCAGCCCGGCGATTTGGGATTGCAAGTACTGGTAGTTCAGAGCGGTGGGCGCGTTTTGAATTCAAGCAACGACCTTACCACCGAGCTCGCGCATTGCGCCGCGGATGCCGATGCTTTTTATGTCCTCTCGTTCGAAGCCGCACGGGCCGACCAGGCGAACGAATACCACTCGATTACGGTCAAGATGGACAAGCCTGGGATTGCGGCCCGAACCCGCACGGGTTACTACGCGCAACCGTGAACCGCCGAGCTTTTCGCTCCTCCTACAATCTTTTCCACTCCCTCGCAAGGAGCACCCACAGAGATTTGCACAGGAATTGAGAGCAAGGACTATCTTTTTGGTTCGGTGCGGGCGCGGTTTGCGGTAGGGTAAGGCAATACAAAAAATCAGGGATTCCCGTTTTGGCAGTTCTAAGTTGCTGAAAGCAGGGGCTAGTGTATTTGCTGGGTTCCGATGCCTTATCAGGCGTAGAGAAGCGGACAAACTGTGCTCCATAATAAGGTTCGACAAAACAGACGGCGTCAAGAGAAGCGTGGAACGCTTATTTTGTAGTGGCTTGATATCTAGGAGGGACTTTACTTCGGGCTGAGTCAGGTTTCTCAGGGCTCAATTCGGCATAGCGAAAGCTGTGGCTTCCCGATGAATTTATGGATCCAGCTCTGACACGAGAACGGATGAAAGCGACGATCGTCATCGCAGCGGCGCTGCTGCTTGGGTTCGCGAACACGCCGATGGCGGCACAAAACGCTGCGCCGGGAAAAGAAAAGTCTGCCGCTGATTCGTCCGCCAGCCCGGCGCCGTCCCCACAACCCATGTCTGCGGCTGGGCCCGGCTACTTGATCGGCGCGGATGATGTGTTGTTGGTCTCGGTGTGGAAGGAGCCGGATCTCACCATTACGCTGCCGGTTCGTCCCGACGGGGATATTTCGATGCCCTTGCTGAATGACGTGCCCGCTGCGGGACTTTCGCCCACGCAACTGGCGGCTTCGATTACCGAGAAGCTGAAGAAGTTTGTCGCTGATCCGCGAGTGACCGTCATCGTTACCCAGATCAACAGCCAGAAAGTTTATGTTACGGGAGAGGTACTGCACACGGGAGCGATTCAGCTGCTGCCGAACATGACTGTGCTGCAGGCATTGGCCGACGCGGGTTTCACGCAATTCGCAAACACCAAGGGCATTTATGTGCTGCGCATGGAAAGCGGACGGCAGCAGAAGATCCCGGTAAATTACAAGCGCTTAGTCAAAGGCCAGGCCATCGACCAGAACATTATCCTCAAGCCAGGAGACACGATTGTTGTCCCGTGAGGAACCTGCGATGAAGAGAAGCGGATTGAAGTGGATGTCGATAGCTACGCTGATTTTCCTTGCTTTGGCGCTCACCAGTTGGGCGCAAAACGATAACAGCCAGAGCGCACCAGCCTCGACCACGGCTGGAACAGCGCCAGACAGTCAAGACAATCCGCCAGCGCAATCTCCCGACAATCCTCCGCTCTCCGGGCTCGATCAGCCGTCCCTGGGAGCCCGATTTCCGACGCGCAGCTTTCTGGTTCCGGGCGCGCATGTCAGCGAAGCCCTGGACACGAACGCCGGCGAAACCTCGGGAAACTCTGCCGTTACCGGAGAGACGCGTGCCCTTGGCAGCCTGATGCTGCAGAAGATTGGCGGCCGCTCTGAGACGGCTCTTGACTACGTCGGCGGAGTTGCATTCTACAGCGGGATCAGCCCCAGCGTCACCCAGATCCAACAGTTCGACGCCGAAGAGAAGATTCTGTGGCGTAGCGGCGTACTCAGTCTGCGAGACCGGTTCAGCTATCTGCCCGAAGGAACGTTTGGGTTCGGCACATATGGAGAGTCAGGCGCCTATAACCTGGGGCTGGGCGGAATTGGATATGTTGGCGGGACTCTGGGGCAAGGATTGGGCGGGCTGTTTGGTCTGGGCGAGTTCGGAAGTCTGGGCCAAGCTCCGCGCATCGATAACCTGGCAGTCGCGGATGTAGTTCAAAGCCTATCGGCACGTTCGTCGATTACAGCGGCCGGAGGGTACGAAATTGTACACTTCACCGACAATACGGCGAACTTCATCGACAGCAACCAGATTACGGCGCAGGTCGGATACGATTATCAACTGAGCCGGCGGAGCCAGGTTGCGTTGATTTACGGATTCCAGGATTTTCAATATCCCAACATTTCGGGGAGTTCGTTCAACACCCAGGTGGTGAATTTGATGTATGGCTATCGCATTTCCGGACGGATGGACTTCCTGATCGGCGCAGGTCCGCAATTCACCTTCATCCATAACTCTCCTCTATTCGGGGGATCGAGTGACCGGATTACAGCGAGCGTTCGTGGGGCATTGAGGTACCGGTTTCCCCGCACCTCGATTGGAATCTACTTCGATCGCTATGACTCGAGTGGATCCGGATATTTTGCGGGAGCGGTCAGCAACGTGGCGCGCTTTTCGGTTTCGCGTCCACTGACTCGTTTGTGGAGCGTGACTGCGGACATTGGCTACGCGTATAGCAGCGCCTTGCAGCCGAGTTTGACTGGCCCGCTCCCGGCTTCCACTACCTCGTTCCAATATGTGTACGCGGGAGCGGCTGTGCATCGTCCGCTGGGAAGGCACTTCGCTTTGTTTTTCAGTTATCAATACAACGATCTTTGGTTTAATGGTTCCTCCTGCAATACGGGAGGAGTCTGCGGCTCGTTGCCGCGAAATGTGGCCGCCGTTGGTTTGGATTGGAATCCTCGCCCCATCCGGCTCGATTGATTTAGTTTTGCGTAGATAGTGGGAATAGGACATCGGCATGATTGAAAACCGCGAGTTGAGCATGGACGATTATCTGGCGATGTTGCGGCGGCGTCTGAAGGTTATTCTCATCCCTGTGCTATTGGCGCCGCTCGCCGGATTCCTGATCTCCTACGCCTTTGCGCCCCGCTATACTTCGCAATCCCTGATCCTGGTGGAGACGCAAAAGGTTCCGGAAGGCTACGTGCAGCCTGTGGTCACCGAGGACATTGTGCAACGCATCGCGACCATGGAGCAGCAGGTGCTCAGCCAGGAACAATTACAGGGGATGGTCCAACGTCTTGGCTTAGCAAAAGGCAGGAGCATCGAAGAGGCGATTGACGAAATACGGGAACAGGTGCGGAAGAATCCGTTGATCGAATGGGTATCTCCCGATGCCGCTGCGCTTAAGCAACACCGCCCCGGACAAAACGACATCCCGGGCTTCTATGTCAACTACACGGCGAGCAATCCTCAGGAAGCGCAACAGATTTGCACCGAGCTGACCTCCATGCTGCTCGCCGAGAACCTGAAAACCCGCGAGCAGGTAGCGCAGAGTACGACGGATTTCCTTGCCCGGCAGGTCGATTTGGCGAAGCACGATCTGGACAACCAAGATGCCAAGATGGCCGCTTTCAAGAAACAGTATATGGGTCAGTTGCCGGGCGACGAAGAGAACACCATGAAGCTGCTGGCGGGATTGAATTCGCAACTCGATGCCTATACCCAGGCGTTGAATCGCGCCGAGCAGGATCGGGCGTATGCGCAATCGTTGCTGTCGCAGCAGTTGGCAGCGTGGAGTTCGTCGCAGACCTCGATGAATCCAGAGAACCTGCAGAAGCAATTGGCCGATCTGCAAACTCAACTGATTAGTTTGCAGGCCCGCTATACCGATGACCATCCCGATGTGGTGAAGACCAAGAGTGACATCGCGGAACTAAAACGCAAGCTAAACGAAATGAATTCTGCGAGCCCGCCGGCAACTGGAAGCACGGAAAAGGGAAGCGCATCGGAACCGGCGGAAATCAAGCAATTGCGGCTGCAAATTCATCAGTACGACGAGTCCATTGCTCAGGCTACGCGCGAACAGAAACTGCTGCAGGATCAGATCAAGACCTATCAGGGCCGGCTCTCGCTCAGTCCCGGCGTCGAAGAACAGTACAAGGCTTTGATGCGGGACTACGACACGGCGCAGAAGTTCTACAATGATTTGCTCGCCAAGAAGAATGAATCGGAAATGCAAACCGATATGGAGCGCCGGCAGCAGGGCGAGCAAATGAGCCTGCTGAATCCCGCCAATCCTCCCGACTCGCCCAGTTTCCCCAATCGTTTGTTATTCGCCGGTGGAGGCTTGGCGGCTGGGCTAACGTTTGGACTGGGCCTGGCAATCTGGCTGGAAGCGCGGGACAAGACAATTCGAGACGAGCGCGACGTGCTGGCATCACTGGAGATGCCCATGCTTGTATCGGTCCCGTGGATCGACGACAAGGCATTCAAGCGAAACGGTTATCAAAAGCCACGCAGCGATGCGAAGGGAGCTCTCGAGGAAGCAAAGCAAGAGACGGTAGAGGTTAAGAGCTGATGTACAAGGATTTTTTTGGACTAAAGGCCAATCCGTTCAACGTTAACCCAGATCCGCGTTACTTGTTTTTAACGCGGCACACCGAAGAGGCCCTGGCGTGCCTTACCTATGGTATCCAGAGCCGCAAGGGATTTGTGTTGCTGACGGGCGAGGTGGGTACGGGCAAGACCACGCTGCTCAACAAACTGATGGAATGGCTGCGGGTGCAGCAGGTGGCGACGGCTTTCATCTTCAACTCGCAGATGAATGTGCCGCAGTTCCTGGAATATATGATGGCGGATTTTGGCATTCCCTGCGATTCCAGGTCGAAGAGCCAAATCCTGCTGAAGTTGTACAACTGGCTGTTGGATCGCTACCGAGCGGGTGAAACCGCGGTGCTGATCGTGGATGAGGCGCAGAATCTTTCGGACGAGGTGCTGGAAGAAATCCGCCTGATGACGAACCTGGAGACTTTCACCGAAAAGTTGCTGCAGATCGTGGTCGTAGGACAACCAGAGCTGGAACAAAAGCTCAAGCAGCCGAATCTGCGGCAACTGCGGCAGCGGCTGACTCTGCGCGCCAAGACGCATCCGCTCACACTTGAAGAAACCAGGGCCTATGTGGCCCAGCGGCTGCGGATCGCGGGATCGAACGGGCAACAGATATTCGATCCGGAAGCCTTGGCGGTCATCCATCGCTACTCGGCGGGGATTCCACGCGTGGTGAACCTGATTTGCGAGCATTGTCTGGTCAGCGCTTTCGTGGATCACCAAAAAGTGATCGCGAGCAGCGTGGTGGAGGCCGTGGCTCGCGATTTTGATTTGGGCGAAACCAGCATCTCCAACAAAGCAACAACCGCGCAGCCCACCGTGCTCACAACCCCGTCGGGAGAAAAGCTCGATCTGGTCGCCGCACTCAAGACCTTGGTGACCTTGGCGGACCGGCTGCGAGAGTCGGAACAGGAAGCCGCCAAGGAAAGGAAACTGTGAGCCGAATTCACGAAGCGCTGAAGCGGGCGGAGCAAGACCGGGCCGTGGCACAAGCGGGTCATGTTGATTCTGGACAACCTTCGGAGACCCTATCGACGCAGCCTCTGGCGACCAGCGCACCCTCGGTGATTTCGACTGTTCCGTCACTTTCAAACCAGCTCACCTATGAAACCTTGTTGTCGCGTTGCATTCCCTGCATCTGGTCGCCCGACACGAAGACCATGCTTTTCTACAACTCAGAGCAGGGGCCCGGGACGGAAGAGTTTCGCACCTTAAGATCGCGGCTTTACCAGATGCGGGAGAAGCATCCGCTGAAGAAGGTGCTGGTGACCAGTTCGCTGCCCAAGGAAGGGAAATCGTTTGTGGCGGCGAATCTGGCGCAAGCCATGGTGCGCCAGCACGGCCGCCGCGTTCTGTTGATCGATGGCGACCTGCGCGCTGCCCGCCTGCATCTTGCCTTGGGAACTGCTTTGACCCCAGGACTGACGGAATATTTGCTGGGTGAAGTGGATGAGTTTGGGATTATGCAACGGGGCGCGATGGAGAATCTGTTCTTCATCCCCGCCGGCCGTTCAACTTCGCATCCCGCGGAACTGGTGGCGAATGGACGGTTGAAGCTCCTGCTGAGTCGCGTGGAATCTCTTTTCGATTGGATTGTCATCGACTCACCGCCCGCAGTTCCAGTATCCGACGCAGGGGTGATGGCCAACCACTGTGATGGCGTGCTCATGGTCGTGCGCTCAACCGCTACGCCATCCGATATCGCGCGCAAGGCTCGAGCAGAGTTTGATGACAAGCTCCTGCTAGGTGTGGTGCTCAACGGCACGAAGCAGGACTCCGCCGAGTACAGACGGTATTACGGCGCATATGGCAAAGAGGGTTCGAGGTAGAGGTTGATCCGGCTCTTTAATGTTTATTATCCGATTCGCACGCTGATCCTGCTGGTGGGCGAGGCCCTGATTGTGTGGACTTCGTTCCTGTTGGGGATGGCGTTGCAGCACCGCGAGGATCTCTACGTCGCTCTCAACTACGAAGGCGGATACCTGAAGATTCTTGCGGTTACCCTGCTGGTGCTGGTTTTCTCCCATTGGTTTGATCTTTACGACCCCAATCATTTCGATGAAAAAGGTGAACTCTATTTCCGCTTGCTGCTGGTGCCGGGAATTCTGGCTCTCATGCTGGCCGCCGTGGGATACGTATTCCCGCGTTTTCTGCCGGGTAATAACTCGGCGCTGGCGGGACTGGTCATTCTGACGGCGGGGATGTTTGGCTGGCGTGGCGCATATAGCTGGCTGGCACAATGGCAGTATTTGCGAGAGCGAGTCTACGTGCTGGGCACAGGGGAACGGGCTCAGCGCCTGGTCAACGGCTTGCGCTCGCGCTCGGAAATGGGTATTGAAGTGGTGGGCTGGAGCGGCAACCTGGAAGGCGCGGTCACTCGCGACTCGGTGGCTTCGCACCTTATGGAGTTGGTCAAGCTGCAGCGGGTACACCGCGTCATTGTCGCCATGCCGGACCGGCGCGGCACACTGCCGGTGCAGGAGTTGCTGCAGTTACGGTTGAGCGGCATCAAGATTGAAGAAGCTACCTCGTGGCTGGAAAGGATGTCGGGGCGAATTGAGGTCGAGCAGCTTTATCCGAGTTGGTTGATCTTTGCCGAGGGATTCCGCTTCAGCGCCAGCTTACGCATGATGCGGCGATTCCTTTCGACCATCGCGGCGGCGCTGCTTTTGCTGCTGGTTCTGCCTCTGGTTCCGTTCGTAATTCTGCTGATCAAGTTAGATTCTCGTGGCCCGGTACTCTATCGGCAAAAACGGATGGGCCGCGCCGGCGCGACTTTTTATTGCTACAAGTTTCGCACCATGCGACGCGACGCCGAAGCCGATACGGGCGCAACCTGGGCAACAGACGATGATCCGCGCATCACCCGCATCGGAAGAATGCTGCGCGCCGCGCGATTGGATGAGATTCCCCAACTGTGGTGCGTTCTGAAAGGAGACATGGCGTTTGTGGGGCCACGTCCAGAGCGTCCGGAATTCGTCGAATGGTTGAGCCGCGAGATTCCGTACTACCCTGTGCGGCTTGCAGTGCGCCCCGGAATCACCGGCTGGGCGCAGGTTCGATATAAGTATGGCAACACCCTGGCAGATGCGCGGGAAAAGCTACAGTACGATCTTTACTACATCAAGAATGGATCTCTGGGGCTGGATCTGCTGATCATGTTCGAAACCATCAAGATCGTCACGCTCGGCCGGGGCGCGCAATGACCCGGATGTTTTGGACTTCAACCTTCTGGGGATCGGCTGCCGTCATCGCCTATACATACTTCGGCTATCCAGGCTGGCTCTGGTTGCGAAGCCATTGGCGACCCAAGGAGGTCCAGCGAGCTCCGTACTCGCCGTTCGTTTCCGTGGTCATGGTGGTCTGCAATGAGGAGCAGGTGCTGCAGCGAAAGCTGGAGAATCTTCTGGCCCTGGACTATCCAGCGGAACTGATGCAGTTGGTCGTGGTATCGGACGGATCGACGGACGGCACCGAAGCGATTCTGCATGAATACGCCAGCAATCCTCGTGTGAACGTCGTGTTGAATCAACTGCCGCGAGGGAAAGCTTCCGGACTCAACGATGCTTTTGAACTCTCCCAGGGTGAATTCGTCGTTTTCACCGATGCACGCCAGGAAGTCGAGCCCGGCGCATTACGCCTGTTGCTGGAGAATTTTGCCGACCCGCAGGTTGGTTGCGCCAGCGGGGAGTTGATGCTGGGCGATCCGAAGAGCGGGGAGAGCAGCGAAGGCCTTGGGATTTACTGGAGAGTCGAGAAACGAATCCGCGAACTGGAAGCGGCTTCGGGATCGGTAGTCGGTGCTACGGGAGCGTTCTACTCGATACGTCGAAACTTGCTGGTGCCGCTTCAACCGGAAACAATTCTGGACGATGTTTATCTGCCCATGCAAGTGGCGCGGCAAGGATTTCGAATCGTGTTTGATCCCCGAGCCCGGGCCTGGGACGGCGATCTCGGATCCGAGCGCGAGTTTGCGCGAAAGGTTAGAACGCTAAGCGGTAATTACCAATTGCTACTGCTGGCTCCGTGGCTCTTGACGCGCGCCAATCCGATTCGTTTCGAGTTCATCAGCCACAAGTTGCTGAGGTTAATCGTGCCCTTCGCGCTGGCCTGCATGATGGTGGCGTCGCTGCTTCTCCGCGCTCCTGTCTACCGGGTTGCGTTGGTCTTGCAACTTGCTTTTTACGGCTTGAGCTTTCTGGCGATTGCGCAAGTGAAGAAAGGCCTGTTGGCCCGCGCGGCGGACGCGGTGTTTGCCTTCGTTGTGCTCAATACCGCAGCCCTCATGGCATTCGCCAACTTTGTTACCGGACGTAAACCAGTATGGACTCGGTAGGAGCTCAGCGCGTGACGGAAATCTTGCCAGGTGCGAGTTTGGGGAATGCCGGTTGAGAATCCTGTGGGTCAAGGCGAACAAGATTCTGCCTACACAGAGCGGCGGCGCCATCCGCTCATACCAAATCCTTCGTCGATTGGCCTCGCTGCACGAAATCGTCTTTTTCTCTTACTACGACGGACAGCCGGATGCTGAATACGAAAAAGAGCTTGCGCGGCAATTTCCAGGGGCGGTTTGCCTCTGTACGGGAAAGCGCGGATCCGATTCGTTCACTCGTGGCTTGGACTATCTCACCCGACTCGCCGTACCGATTCCGTATGCGGTGAGCCGATTTAAATCGCTTCGGGTTCAGAAAAGGTTGAATGATTGGTTCGACGAGAGCCTCTTTGACGCGGCGGTCTGTGATTTTCTGGACGCGGCGGTGAACTTCCCAAGCCGCCTCACAACTCCCACCATTCTCCTTCAGCACAACGTAGAGAGTGAGATTTGGCGGCGACATGCTGAGACTGAGCGAAATCCGGCTGCGAAGCTTTTGTATCGCCTGGAATTCAGGAAGATGCTGAGTTACGAACGAAACGTAGTGAGGAACTTCCATCACATCATCGCGGTTTCAGAACATGATCGACGCCTGATGAGCGAATGGACCGACCCATCGCGAATCTCAGTCGTGCCTACGGGTGTTGACCTGCAACAATACCGTCCCGACCCGTCTCCGGGAGCGGTTGAGCCGGTGGTGCTTTTCGTGGGTGCCATGGATTGGGAACCAAACGTGGATGCGGTCGAGTACTTCTGCCGCGAAATCTGGCCATCGATTCGGGCGAAAGTCCCTGCAGCGAGATTCCGCATCGTGGGCCGCAACCCCGTCCGCCGAGTGCACAAGCTAGCATCGAGTTCGGTCGAGGTTACTGGGTTGGTGCCTTCCGTCGTCGATCATTTGCGCCGGAGCGCGGTTGTGGTCGTGCCGTTGCGCGTGGGAGGCGGGACGCGCCTCAAGATTTACGAAGCTATGGCCACGGGCAAGGCCGTCGTTTCGACATCGGTTGGAGCGGAGGGTTTAGACGTGCATCCTGGTCAGGATATCGTGCTGGCAGATGATCCGGCCGCTTTCGCGGGAGAGGTCACCATGCTGCTTCAAGACGTGGAACTGCGGCGCCGCTACGAGCGCGCGGCCGTAGGACTGGCTGCCAAATATGATTGGGCGGCGAGTGGAGACAAGTTTGCCAGGGTGCTGGAAACGGTGGTCGGATCTGCATCGCAAGAGCGTTCCCGCTATGCTGAGCCTGCCGGCATTGCCCACGTTCGTGGGTGAAGGTGCGAAAGGGAAGCGGTGTTTGCGAACAACAAATTTCGGACGGTTGCGCCGAAGGGCGGTTGGCGTGAGCGCTACGCACCGGCGGAAAGCCCGCCCGTCGACTGCGTCAAAGAGTCAGAGCCGCTGAAAGGCGCATACTTCTGGCTAACGGTTTTTTTTATAGTCTATTGCGCGCGCCCAGAGGACTGGATCCCGGGTTTGCATTCGCTGCCGCTGGCCAAGATTTCCGGAGTGTTCGCCATCATTGGACTGCTGCTGAGTGTGGGCCGGTCGAAGCGCGGTCTGCGAGACTTTCCGAAAGAAGCTTTATATTTGCTGCTTCTGATTGCGATGTTCTTTCTTTCAGCAGCGTTCTCTCCAGTATGGAAGGGTGGTGCATTCTTTCGCGCTCTGGACTTTTCCAAAGTGTTCGTGGCCTGGGTGCTGACTTTCGTGGCCGTTACCAGCCTCGCCAGACTCCGCCGCGTGCTCTTCATCCAGGCCGCTTCCGTGGCGGTGATCTCAATCGTTTCAATGGCAAAGGGCGCCTCTCACCCGCGGCTCGATGGCGTCCTGGGCGGAATATATTCGAATCCCAATGATCTGGGATTCGCCATTGTCCTGTCGCTTCCTTTTTGTCTTGCGTTTCTGCTGAGAACTGGCAGCATCCTGCGCAAGTCGGCTTGGGCCGTTTCTTTGCTGCTTATGATCAGCGCTTTGTTTCTCACGGCCTCGCGCGGAGCTTTCATTACTTTTCTCGTGGCTGGAGCTGCCAGCCTGTGGCATTTCGGGATCAAGGGACGCCGCGTGTACCTGATTGGAGCGGCGCTTCTGATTGCAATTCTCCTCGGAATTGCGGTTGGCGGCCCGCTCAAGGATCGGCTGCTGGCTATCTCGGGCGAAGGCCTGGATACAAATTCCCAGAGCAGCGCCTATGGATCGTACGAACAGCGTCGCATTCTCATTTCTAGAAGCCTCGAAGGCATTGAGCATTACCCGATTCTCGGAATTGGATTGCACAACTTCTCAACTTATTCGGGAGTTTGGCGGGACGTCCACGTCACTTATCTCCAAATCGCGGTGGAAGGCGGGATTCCCTGCCTGATTCTCTATCTCCTGTTCCTTGGCCGAGGGTTTTCCAACCTCCGAGCTCTAAGGCGTGTCACAGATCCAGACCCCGAGGTAAAACTGTTTGCCGGCGCCTTGCATAGTTCGCTGGTAGGCTTTCTGGCAGGTGCGTTGTTCGCTCCAGAGGCCTATCAGTATTTCCCGTACTTCGCAGTCGCTTACACAGCGGTTCTGCTCGCGATCGAACAGAATGCTGAATCCTCGCAGGGGTCGAATGAATTGAAACGGGACGTTGGCGAAAGTCGGCGGGATCGAAAACCAAATTTCACTTATGCCTGGTGATTTTAAAATTCCGGCGACCAGTGAATCGTCGTCCTGCTCGGGCGTGCGTCTGAGCCTCCGCGAAAAATTATCTTATGGCTGTCGCGTTCTTCCGGACTACATTCGTCAGCGACTTACCCGGCGCGCGCCTCGCGGCCCAGTCCATTTAATGATCGCGATGGCGGATCACTTCGAGCCCTCGATTGTGCCTGAAGACGGGATGTCGTACGCCCCGTACGCTGAACAGGAGCGCCGGCTTGATTTCTGGTGCCGCGAATATCCTCGGCTGGCCGGCCCGTGGCGCGACGATGACGGCCATCCCTTTGTTCACACCTATTTTTATCCTGCCGAACAGTACGACCGCCGTCTGATACAGCAGCTTGCGGAGCACTGCCAGGCAGGTTGGGGGGAGATCGAGATTCACCTGCATCACGGAGTTGTCGCGCCCGACACAGCCGAGAATACCCGACGTCAACTCATAGAGTTTCGCGATACATTGTTCTCGGAGCATGGTTGCTTGTCCAGCTTCGACGGGGCGGGTCCTCCGCAATACGCCTTTGTGCACGGCAATTTTGCTCTGGCAAATTCGGCCGCTGGACGCTTTTGCGGAGTCGACGATGAGATGCAGATTCTTGCCGATACCGGCTGCTACGCGGATTTGACCCTGCCGGCCGCCCCGTTTCATCCGGCGCAGATTGGGAAAATTAATTCACTTTATGAATGCGCGCAACCACTAAACCAGCGAGTTCCGCATCGCCGGGGACGCGACTTAGAACGAGGGCGATCGCCTGAGATTTTCCCCTTGATCGTTCAGGGCCCACTCATGTTGCGCTGGTTCCCCTCGCGCTCACGGCTAGCCGGCATCGAAATCGGCGCTATCACGAGGCGGAACCCGCTGAGCGTTCGTCGACTGCGGTTGTGGAAAGAGGCAGCGATCTCGGTGCGGGGAAAGCCGGACTGGCTATTCATCAAGTTGCACTGTCACGGCATGGATCCGACGCAGCGCGATGCCGTCCTCGGGCAACCCATGCGCGAATTTCTGCGCGAATTGGTAGAAGGAGCCGCGCAAAGAAACGAGATTCTCCATTTCGTTTCAGCGCGCGAGATGGTAAACATCATCCTGGCGGCTTGCGACGGGCGAGACGGCAATCCCGGGGAATACAGAGACTACCGCCTCAACCGTGCACGCGTGAGATCTGCTCAGCCATCTCTCGACGTCGCGTCGGCAGTGGTGAAGCGATAGATATGTGCGGAATCGCGGGTGTGATCAACTCGGAACCCGGCGGAGTTGAAGCAAGTACAATTCGCCGAATGTGCCAGAGCATCGTCCACCGCGGACCTGACGATGAAGGCATCTTCGTAAAGGACGGCGCGGGCCTCGGGGTGCGTCGGCTCAGTATCATCGACCTGTCAGGAGGTCACCAACCCGTCTTCAACGAAGACAAGACCATCTGCATTGTCTACAACGGAGAGATTTACAACTTTCCCGAGCTCCGGCGGGATCTCGAAGGCCGCGGTCATCGTTTTCGTACGCACACCGACACCGAGGTGATTGTCCATCTCTACGAAGAGATGGGTAGCGACTGCGTCCAGAAGCTGCGCGGCATGTTTGCCTTTGCCATCTATGACGCGCCCAACCGGCGCTTGCTGCTTGCGCGTGACCGGTTGGGCGTCAAGCCTCTGCATTATGCTTTCACCGACGGGCGTCTGCTGTTTGCCTCGGAAATCAAATCGATTCTTGCCGTGGCGCCCGAACTCGCGACCATCGACCAGAGGGCTCTTTGGCAATACATGTATTTCGGATATATTCCCGATCCCGCCACGGCTTTCCTGGGAATTCAAAAACTGTCGCCGGGTCACCTTCTCGAATTTGAACAAGGCAAAGTCAGGATCGAAGAATATTGGGACTTGCCCGAGTACGGCGCGCACCCCCCTGGTGGCGAAGAAGAATGCCTGCAGGAACTGGAACATCGACTGTCGGAAGCAGTCCGCATCCGCCTGATCGCAGACGTACCTCTTGGAGCGTTGCTGAGCGGAGGTACTGACTCATCCACCATCGTGGCGCTGATGGCTCGCGCCAGCACTCGGCCTGTCAAAACATTTTCTATCGGCTTTCAGCACACCGACTTTAACGAAGCTCCTTACGCGCGGCTGGTCGCGGAACGGTTCGGCACTGAGCATCATGAGTTGATCTTAGAACCGAACGTAACCCAAACCGTCGAGAGCCTCACGCATTCTCTGGAAGAGCCCTTTGGAGATTCCTCCGTCCTGCCCACTTACTACATATCGCGCCTGGCTCGAGAGCACGTTACCGTGGCCTTGTCTGGCGATGGCGGGGACGAAGCATTCGCCGGTTACGAGCGCTATCAAATCCATTTGCAGCATCGCAACGCCGAGTGGATTCCGAAATGGGTGGGGCACGCTTATCGCAAGTATGTCCATCGCAGGTTGCCCTCAAGCCTGCCGGGCCGGAATCTCGCTTACAGCATTTCGTTGCCATGGCGTGAGCGCTACCTCGAGGGCATTTCTCTTCAACCCTTCAACCGCGAAATGGAGTTGCTCTCGGATGACTTCCGGGCCACAGCTCTTGGCAATGCAGATCCAATGATCATGCTCCGCCAATATCTCGACGAAGCACCAGCTCGCGATCGGTTGAGCCGCGTGCTGTATCTCGATACCAAGACTTATCTTCCGGGGGACATTCTCACCAAAGTCGACCGGATGAGCATGCTCGCATCGCTGGAGGTGCGGGTTCCGATCCTCGATCATTTGTTTCTTGAATGGGTGACTGGCTTGCCTGCCGATTGGAAGATGCGCAAAAAAAAGCAAAAGTACATCTTTACGAAACTGGCGGAAAGGGTGGGCGTCCCTAGAGAAGTTCTCGATCGGCCAAAGCGGGGGTTCGCGCTGCCATTGTGCCATTGGATGCGCCACGAGTTGAAAGACATGATTATGTCCGTTCTGCTGGACTCCTCCACCCAACAGCGCGGTTACTTCAACCTGGGAGGACTGCAACAGCTGCTGAATGAGCATATGCAGGGGAGACGCGATCACTCGCCGCGCATTTGGCGCTTCTTGATGCTTGAACTGTGGCATCGCAATTTTCTTGCAAATGTGGAAACGACCAGCACACCAGCGCAGGCGGATCAAGCCGCCCCCTTGCTGGGAAATGGATGAACCGGGACGAGTACAACGGCGACATTGGATCGGACGTCGAACCGGCAGCCGGGCAGATTTATCCTGCAGGTTCCCTCCCGAAACTGTTCTTGATGACGAACAGTTTCGAAACGGGTGGCAGCGAGCGTCAGTTTGTCGGGTTGGCTCAGTCGCTGAATCCGGCGGCGTTCAGCGTTCACTTGGGTTGCATTCAGAGGCGGGGGCCGTTTCTCGATGGCTTGGCCCGCGTGCCGGAATTTTCGCTTGGCGGCAGCCTGTATGGCTTGAACTCGTGGTGGACCCGACTGCGACTGGCACAGTATCTGCGCCGAAACCGAATCGCGATCGCCCATGCTTTCGATTTCTACACCAACCTCACTCTGCTACCATCGGCCCGGCTTGCCGGCACGCCCGTGGTCATCGGAAGCCAGCGTCAACTGGGCGATCTCCTGAGCCACTCAAAATCACGGGCACAAGCGGCTGCGTTTGGCTGGTGCGATGCGGTGGTTTGCAATTCGCGCGCGGCCGCGGATCGATTGTTTGACCAAGGGTTGAAGAAATCTCGCATCATCGTAATCGGTAACGGTCTGCCAGCCTCAGCTTTCGAAGAAACATTACCCGCGCTGCCGCGCCGCCAAGGTGTTCTTCGGGTCGGAATCATTGCCCGAATGAACGCGCGGTCCAAGAATCACAAAAGGTTTCTAGGTGCCGCTGCCCGCCTTTGTCATAAATATCCAAGTGTGGAATTTGTTTTGGCCGGAGACGGACCGCTTCGCCCGGAGTTCGAACGCGAGGCCCAGAGCCTGGGCGTGAAAAATCACGTCTTTTTTCTCGGCGATCGGCAGGACATTCCTGCCGTCTTGGCTTCGTTGGATGTTTCTGTCGTGCCCTCATCGTCCGAGAGTTGTTCCAACGCAATTCTCGAGTCCATGGCGGCGGGAGTGCCCGTTGTCGCAAGCCGGGTCGGAGGAAATTCGGAGCTGGTTGGGATCGATCGCGGGGTTCTAGTTGCAGTCCACGATGATGAAGAGCTCGCCGACGCCATTGAGCGCTTGCTGCGGGATGCGGCCTTGCGCGCCGCTCTCGGCCACAATGCAAAACAATTCGCACAAGCGAACTTTACTCTGGAACAGATGCGCCATCGTTATAAAGAGCTCTATTCCGAACTACTCGAAAAGAAAAACTGGATTCCGAATCGAGACTGGTCATTGGCAGCATCAGGCCGAAACGGCGCAAGCATGCGAATCGCGCTGGTAGCCGCCTCACAACGCTACGTCGGTGGGCAATCGGTGCAGGCGGAACTACTCTTACGTAACTGGCGAGACGATCCCGGGATTGAGGCGCAATTCATTCCTATCGATCCACCTCTTCCACGACCGCTTGCATGGGCTGAACACATCCCCTTTCTTCGTTCTCTGATCCGCGAACCGATATATTTGCTTTCGCTGTGGCGAGGCCTGAAGAACGTGGAGATCGCGCATATCTTCTCCGCTTCCTATTGGTCGTTTGTGTTAGCGCCGTTACCAGCGTGGCTCATCGCCCGCCTGCGCGGAGCAAGAACGGTGATCCACTACCACAGCGGCGAGGCTCGGGATCATCTGCTACGATTTCGTGGCGTCCGGCCGGTGCTTGAGGACGCCGACCAGTTAGTGGTTCCGTCGGGATATCTCGAAGATGTTTTTCGCGAGTTTGGTCTTCAGGCCCAGGCCGTTCCAAACATTGTTGACTTGGAGCAATTTCGCTTTCGAGAGCGCAAGCCGCTTCATCCTCGACTCCTTTGCACGCGAGGATTCCATCGCTATTACTGTCTGGACTTGGTGGTTCGTGCTTTCGAGCGAATTCAGCAAAGCTTTCCCGACGCAACCCTCGACTTGGTAGGAAAGGGTCCACTGGAGCCGCAGATTCGAAGCCTGGTAAACGACTTAAAACTATCAGGGGTACATTTCGCAGGCCCGGTACCTCATCGTGAGATCTCTCGCTACTACGCCGCCGCCGATATTTTCATCAACGCTTCGAGTCTGGATAACATGCCAGTCTCAATCCTTGAAGCGTTTGCTTCGGGGACGCCGGTGGTCACAACGGCTCCGAAAGGCATGTTGTATTTGATCCAGAACGAGCGGACCGGACTACTTTCCCAGGCGGGAGACGCGCAAGCTTTAGCTGATAACGTCGTGCGGCTGCTCAGGGATCCGGAATTGGCTTCGCGTTTGGCGTGCAACGCGCACGAGGAGTTGCGGCGTTATTCCTGGGAGACGGTCCGAGAGCAATGGCTAAAGATCTATCAGACGTGCTCCTGACTTATCTATGTGTAGTATGGAAGCGATGAACTCTGTCGGTGCGCGGAGAGCGAGCATTTGAGCCTTACGATCAGCGTTTTCGGCTTGGGTTATGTGGGCTCGGTCAGCGCCGCTTGCTGGGCGCGTGCGGGCCATCGCGTGACCGGCGTGGATGTCAACTCCACCAAGGTCGAGATGCTGGCTTCAGGACGCAGCCCGATCCTGGAACCAGGCATGAGCGATTTCGTAGCCCAGGGCCACCAGGCAGGTCGGTTGTCCGCGACAACCGACGGAATTGCCGCGGTTCACAATTCGGATATTTCGTTCGTGTGCGTTGGCACCCCCAGCCTGCGCAACGGCAGCGTTGATTTGAGCCATATCGAGCACGTCGTACGCGAAATTGGCATGGCTCTCAAGCAGAAGAAAAATCACCATGTCGTGGTTGTTCGCAGTACGCTGCTTCCCGGCACCACAGAATCCCTGGTCATTCCGCTGCTGGAGAGCGTAAGCGGACGCCGCGCTGGCGCGGATTTTTCGGTCTGCTATAACCCGGAATTCATGCGCGAGGGCAGCGCGGTCGCCGATTTTCTTGAGCCGCCGTACATCGTGCTGGGCGCGCAGAATCCGGAGCATCTAACATTGCTTCGCAAACTCTATGAGAGCACGCCGGGCCCTGCTTTCGAAACGACCCTCCCAGTTGCGGAGATGGTGAAGCATGCCTCCAATGTGTTCCACGCTGTCAAGGTAAGTTTTGCCAATGAGGTGGGAACGCTTTGCAAGCACCTGGGAGTCGATACTGAAGCCGTGAGCAGAATCGTTTCCTCAGACACGAAGTTGAACATCTCATCAGCTTATTTGTCTCCGGGATTTGCTTTCGGCGGATCCTGCCTGCCTAAGGATCTACGCGCTCTGGCCTATCAAGCCCGCCAACTTGACTTGAACCTGCCCTTGCTCGAGGCCCTCACACCGAGCAATGCTGAACATCTCAATCGGGCTGTGGATGCCGTGTTACGCATAGGCAAGAAAAAAGTCTCATTGCTGGGCCTGAGTTTCAAGGCCGGCACCGACGATCTGCGGGAGAGTCCTCAAGTGCAACTGGTCAAGAGGCTCCTCGGTGAGGGATGCCAGATACGAATATGGGATCAAGATGTTTCCTTTGGACGTCTCGCAGGCGCCAACCGTCAGTACATCGAGGAAGTGATTCCTCACATCGGCTCGCTGCTCTCGGCCGATCTCGAACAAGTGGTGAACTACGGGGAAGTGATAATTGTCGGCAACAAGGCAGCAAAAAAGGAACAGCTCATTCAGTATCTGAAGCCAAGCCAGGTTGTTCTGGATTTGGTTAATCTCGATCGACTTCAGCGCCCCGACCAACCTGCTGCCTATCAAGGTATCTGCTGGTGACCGCATCGCCATGAAGCCGCCGGTGTTCATCGTGGGTTGTCCGCGCTCCGGGACTAGTTATCTCTATCATTTGTTGCTTTCCGCCGGCGGCTTCGCCCAGTTCCGCACGCAAATGAACGTCTTCGATGTTCTGGAGCCTATCTACGGGAATCTCGGCATCGGCAAGAACAAAACTAGAATGATCAACGCATGGCTGAAGACCAAGGCGTTCGATTGTTCAGGATTACACGCCGATGAAATCAGGGCCAAAGTTCTGTCGCAATGCACCAGCGCCAGTGATTTCCTGCGAATCGTGATGGAAGACATCGCACGCAAGCAAGGAGTTGAGCGCTGGATTGATTCCACCCCGACCAACATCCCCCACCTGTTGAGGATCAAGAAAGATTTCCCGGACGCGCGCATCATTCACATCATCCGTGACGGCCGCGACGTTGCTTTATCTCTCGACAAGCGGGGCTGGAGCCGGCCGCTTCCCTGGGATCGAGCCAGAAGATTGCTGGCCGCGGGACTCTACTGGGAGTGGATTGTCCGCAAGGGCCGCAAATTTGGTTCCTTGTTGCAGCCGGACTACATGGAAGTGAGATATGAGGATCTGGTCCGTGGGCCGTCGCAAACACTTGATCGGCTGGCTGATTTCCTTCAGCATGATTTGAACTATGCGCACATTCAGCAGGCCGCAATCGGTTCGGTCAAAAATCCTCTGACTTCATTCAAAGAAGATCTAAAACGGGGAAAATTCACGCCGGTCGGGCGATGGAAAGACAGAGATAAATTCCCTCCCGACCAATTGATCATGCTCGAGAATTTGGTGGGCGATTATCTGCGGCAGCTCGGCTATGCTCTGTCCGACAACCGTGAGCCAGCGGCAAGGCATTTGTCTGTCAGAAGAATGCGGCTGGTGTATCGCACTTACCACGAATTTAAGCAATGGGCAAAAATCAACACGCCGCTGTCGCGTCTCATGGTGGATTATTCGGCCAGTCTTATCGACAAGTAGGAGCGGTACAACATTGGAATCAGACAGCGAATGAACTGCCACATTCTCGAATTTGATGCGGTCGATTGGAGGGCTCTCGACAAATTTGCCGACCGAACGGTGTTCCAAACACGCGAATGGATTCAGTTCATCCGCCAGGCCCAGAAGGCTACACCGGTGATTGCCGAACTTCGCGAGGGCAGGGAAGTCGCTGGTTACTTCACCGGACTCACCTTTACCCGTCTTGGAGTAAAGATATTGGGAAGTTCGTTTCCCGGGTGGACCACTCCTTATATTGGCTTCAATCTACGCGCCGGCGCTTCGCGAGCGTCGGCGCTCGCTGCGGTGGAAGAAATGGCCTGGCGCAGTCTCAAGTGCTTACACATGGAAGTGTCCGATCCTTTTTTCACTGGTGAAGACGGGAGATCGTCGGGGTTCGCTTGTGAGTCTTACGCCTCTTATCGAACTGATTTAACACAATCGGAAGGGGAGCTGTTTGACGGCATGGACAGCGCCTGTCGTCGTTGCATTCGGAAGGCCGAGAAAAGCGGCGTCACGATTGAAGAAGGGCACGATCTCGCTTTCGCCGACGAATACTACGAACAATTAGTGGACGTTTTTGCCAAGCAGAAGCTGATCCCGACCTACACCGTGGATCGGGTGCGCATGCTGATCAAACACCTTGAGCCCACGGGCCGAATTCTATTGTTACGGGCGCGAGACTCGGAGGGGAAGTGCATTGCCACCGGAATCTTTCCCGGCTTCAACAAAATCGCTGAATTCTGGGGCAACGCCAGCTTCCGCTCCAGCCAGAATCTGCGTCCCAACGAATTGCTGCAGTGGTATGCAATGCGTTACTGGAAGCGTCGCGGAGCCGAAATCTACGACTGGGGCGGCGAAGGGAAATATAAAGAGAAATACGGATGCGTCCCGCATCGCGTGCCGTGGTTCAGCAAGTCACGCTTCGAGTTGATTTCTAAGCTGCGCGATGAAGCCAGGGAAATGTTTGCGAGAAAGCAGAGATTCCTGGGTTGGTTGCAGGGCGAACGGAAACGTTCTTAGCCCCTACGCACGGGCCTGACGGAAGTTCCGCGCCGTGCGCAAGAATGTCATCATGCGTTCGCGGTGCAAGAGCAGCAACGTTGCGGAATATGCAGCCGCACCGCTCGCGATTTCGAGGACGAGCCGCAGCAGCAAAGGTTGTTTTGCGAGCAGCGTCCACTTAAGCAAAGTCACGGCCACAACCATCACCGCGGTTCCGTGTAGCGCTGGACGTAAAGCTCGCAAGTAATCTCCCACTGGCATTTCGATAGTCTTGAACGCCTTCCAATACAACGGCAGAGCGACCAGAGGATAAGCCACCACCCAGCCCCATGCGATCCCCTGCGTTCCCCAGTGACTGCCGATATAAAACCCCGTGGGGAGAATGATGAGAGCCGCTAAATCGTCCCACATCACGAATCGGGGATTGCCCACTGCAGTCAGAAGTTTCCCGAGAAGCCCGACCACCGAGCGAAATGTTACATAGACAGAGAGAATCTCCAAAGGCACAACCACGCCATTCCATTTGGACCCGAGCGCAAAAGGAATAAGATCGCGAGCGACTAATGCCAGCCCAATCGTCGCAGGAAAGGTTGCCATAGCCAGAGTTTCGGTCAGAGTGCGCAAGTATCGTCGCAATGCAGCGGGTTCGT
The DNA here is from genome assembly GCA_049585795.1 of Terriglobales bacterium. Taxonomy (GTDB): domain Bacteria; phylum Acidobacteriota; class Terriglobia; order Terriglobales; family Acidobacteriaceae; genus JABDBE01. The sequence continues at coordinate 179,256 of JBAVAQ010000024.1, forward strand.
TCTGCACCGCTGCGAAGTAAGTCGGAATCGTGGTGGTAACGAGCGTAGTCAGTTTCTCCATGGGCACGTTAGCTAAATTCCAAGCCATGCCATAGACGCCGAGCGCCGCTTGGCCCAGCACCCGTCCGGCCGTAACGTTATCGAGCTTCTCGTAAGCTGAAGAGGCAACCACCGAGACCAAAATGTGCCAGCCGAAAACCAATGGTCTGCGGAGAGAAGACAGTCGGGGAAGAGCAAATCGATGAGGCCGGGCAGCCACGGTCAACACGGATTGCACTACGTAACCGGCCAGATTTCCCAGAACCAGAGACCAATATCCTAAGCCCAGAAATGCCATCACCAGCGTTCCGGTGGCAGCGAGGATCGAAGTTGTAGCATCGAGCAAAGACAGCGTTCGAAAGCGCATATCGCGGTTCAGCAGGCCTTCTGAAACCGCGCGAAACCCCAGCGGGACCAGGCCGCTGCAAGTCACAACCACCACCCGCATGAGTTGGGGAGTTTTGAAGAACGCCGCCAGAGGGTAGGCGAGCAGGGATGCCAATCCGAAGCATCCTAACCCCAGCAGAAGAGCCACCGTGTTTAACTGCGCGAGTTGATCGTCGCTAAGGTCACGCAAGGTGACAATCGTCTGCGGAATGCCAAACTCGCCCAGGTAACGCAAGTACGCCCACAGCACCATGGCCATCGCCACAATTCCAAAATCGGCCGGAGTGAGCAGCCGAACGACAATGAGGAAGGAACCCCAACTCAGGATTTGGCTGAACCAATCCGCTCCCGCCCTCCACGCCAGGCTGTGCGCAAGGGAGCGATCCATCCTCCGCGTCGATTCCGCGGTGAGTGAGGGAGAATCTGCTGCGGGATGGTCACACTTAGGCTCTGCGATGTCGCGTGCTTCTAACATCGATTCCTCTTACTTTAGCTCTACGATGAAAACGTCAGTTCGATATGACAACGTCCCGCTTACCCGGCCTAATTGATCTTCCCAGTCGGAAGTGAACATGTAGAACATGCCATCCTGCGAAACGTTTCCACGGGGCGACGACCAGAAGCCGTTCTGCGCCGTGCTGTAAGTATGAGCGAACCGCCAGACCTTGGATTCCTTTCGATCCGTCTCCACGCAGAGGATTTCGTTTTCCCAAGGCCCAACGACTTTCGGCGGCGCTCCCGGTGAATTCGGATTATCTCGGCGGTAGGCAGAGAGGCATGCGGGATTCGAATCGTTTTCGTCCACGTTGTTCCAGGAAATGTGCAGGTCGTACCATCCTTGAACCGGCGGCAATTGCTTGATCAACGGAGATGGAGCATCCAACTGGTTCAACGGACGAATCCACAGGTCCATGGGATGGTCCTGTTCCGAAGGGTTCAGAAGATGCGAATAGCCCAGAGCATGGTGCCCCTTGCATCCCTTGGGCCCGCAGGGCGTGACTTCCATCGTATCCACATTCCAGACGAACGACGGCGCGGGGTTCGGCAGTGGAGTGATTCCGCGCACCGCGGCGCCGCTCCTCATGATTTCGACAAATTGCCCTGATTTGTTAATGCGAGCGTCGTGAATCAGAAAACGGTCGGGGATGGAGACAATTCCCTTGGCGCCCCATTGCCCGCCAATTTCTCCTGTCTGCGCGTTGTACCAGCGGCACCCCTTGGCACGATCGTAAACATAAACCAGGTAGTCTGTATCTTGTTGCGGACCGACGACCATAGCCATTCGCTGGTCGTTCGCACTCACGGAAATTGCATGGCCGGCATCGGAAAAGCCGAGTTTCAGGCATTTGGACGCATCGTCTATGTTCGTAGCTTTACTGGTGGTGATGTCGTATTGCTGCAGCGTCGGTCGTCCGCGTTTGATACCGTACAGAGTATTCGGTTTCGAGTAGCTGAACTGCGGTTCTCCGATCCAGGAGACATTGAGTGCGCCCAGCGTATGAACCCCCATGGTTTCTGGATTGAAGTCGAATAGTTCGAGACCGCCGTCGATGCTGCGCACATAAAACTTCGTGTCATCTGTGTTCCATGAATTCTGTTCTGCGGATGACGGTGTGGCGTAAGACTCGGAAGACCGTCGCGCGTCCGTCTTCGCATCGGTCACGCGAACCATACGCGAGCCAAAGGCCGGATCGCTGACTACAGAACCCGCCGGTCCAATGGCGGGCGCGACTTTGGGATACGGCTCAACCCGCACATCCGTGCGAGCGCAGTAATTCGGAGGACCGCATGCTTTTGCTGGCGAACTGCCACCCTGCGCGGCAACCGTCGATTGTGACGACATCACGAGTGAAGCGCTGGCAAAAATCAGGCTCGCGAGCAGGCTCGTCATTCCGCTTCCGTTGATTCGATGCTGTCGGATATTTGCAACGCTTCCAGGTTGGCCAACCTGCCCGCGGGAGTGTGGGTCTTCAGCCATAATTTCGAATTCAACAGGTCGAAGTAAAAAGCTCGCGTGCATTTTTGCCGCAACCCTGGCGTCCTCGCCTCCGGGGGTGTGCTTAAGGAATAGCCCAGCTCCTCAAGATACTCTCCGACCATCGCTTCAAGCGAGGCAACCTCACGGCCCGACAGTTTTTCCTTCCAGCGATTGACCGGGTTGCGCCCGTCATTGTGCCCCGAGAACGAAGAGTTGGGCTCGCGAAGCCTTCCCAGGCCAGTGTTTTGGATGCGGTCATAATCCAGATCATGATCCAAAAACTCACCCAACTTTCTTAATGTCGTGCGTGGGTCGGACACTAACTCTTCATAGCGTACTTCAAAGTAATCAGCAGGAAGACGCAGTCCGGACCGGCGGCCTTGGCGGACCATCCACTCCCAGTAAAGCGCTGTCGGCAGCAAACCTTTCGCTTTGGGATTCCACGGCAGCGGTTTGAATCCCCCAATCGTGCTCAAAGACAGCGCAACATCGCGGCCGTCTCTAATAATGTGAATGAAAAGAGCCTCGGGAATATCGGCTTTAATCCTCGGGATGTAGAGCAGATTATCGGGATCGTAAAGTACCCACCGCCTGACGTTCTGAGCGCGGGCGATTTCGCCCATCACGATGCGTATGAAATCTCCTCCGCTGCGGCATTCATCCAGCACCCTGACTGTCAACTGCTCAGCATCGAGGCCCGATCGGCGGAAGCCCTTGCTATGGACCCACGCATGTAACATTTTGCTTCGATTGTCCCGCTCGGCAAGGCTGCCAAATCGAGGAACGAGCATTTTGTAAACCGGCAGGTATCCCCGGTAAACCGCAAAGTCGCCTGCCGACAGGAGCGTGTCGTAAAGCAAATTTGTGCCCGAGCGATGACAGCCGATCACGAAGACAGGACGCGCTTTTCGTTCGACCGTTGAACCGCATTCCAGAGATATCTTCGAGCCGGCCTCTGAACTGCTCCGAGACGAAATTGCTTCTGCGCTCCACGTCTCCATCGGCACAGTCTAGCACTCATCGAATGGCATGTTTCAGCGGAGTAGGAACGCCCGGCCGCGATCGTAGAGTGAATTTCCCAGCAAGTGTTTTGCGGCGCTTCGTACACCCTCGCGAACCTGAATCTTCCACAGGCTGTTTCCCCGGCAAATTTCCTGAAAGGCCAACAGTTCGGTTTCGCGTAGAATTGCGACGCGGCCCAAATCGAAATGATCCCCCGCGGGCCGGTTCACATGAACTCGGCTGTTGGCGAGAGAGCGGTAACCAGCCTGGCGCGCAACCTGAATCACACGCGCGTCACACCGGCCACCGGGGCAGGAAAAATGTTCAACCGGCTTGCCAAGAACCTGTTCCAGTTGCGTCTTTCCTTCGCCGATCTCGTGTTGCAGCCCGCGGTCGTCTAGATCGGTCAGATAAGCATGCGTCATCGAGTGACAACCGATCTCAAAACCCAGAGCGCTCAATTCCCTAAGCTGGGTCGGGTTCATATAGCCCCGTTGGCCCAGAGTGCCAACCGTCACAAAGAAAGTAGCGCTGCAGCGCGCTTCTTTTAAGATCGGGGCTGCGAAGATGAGATCAGACTCGCTGCCGTCATCGAACGTGACCGCGACTGCGTTGGGCGGCGCGCTGCCATTCCGCGACCGGAATGCGAGCGCTTCAGTCACACTCAGGCCGCGCCATCCGGCTTCTCGCAGCCATTGGATCTGAGAACGAAAGTCCGATTCCCGCACCACATACCGCGCATAACCCGCTTCCGTCTGGCAAAGCGGTCGCCCTGAAATTTCCAGTTCGTGATACATCAGGAATACGATGCCTTCTTGCGGCGTGACTGAATTCTTCGCGCTTCCTACAGCGGACGGCATAGCTAATATCTATCATGCTCGAACGCTTATGCGATGATGAACTTATGATTGCGTGGTACGCACCTGAATCTGGACTTCGCCGTGCCGGATAACGCCTGGCGACAAGCCGTGTCACGTCTGACGCGCATGGACCGACACGAATGTCTCGATCGCAGTCGGCAGGAGTTGGCCAAACGCGCAGATGTTTTTCTCTCCCGTATCGGATTCGATTTTGCGCGACGCTTGACCGGTTCGGCGAACGTCAAGCCAGGTCAGTTTTTCTTCGCCTCCGCCTCTGTCCCATCTCTGTTGACACAGGTTCGTCAGCGGATTCCACAACAAGCCGAGCAGATCGTCCGCCAGGCCGACAAGATCTGTCACCACCGGTTTGATCTTCTCGGCTACGAAGACCTGGACTACGGCAATCCCATCGATTGGCATCTCGACGCGGCCCACGGAAAACAGGCTCCCAGAAAGCCGTTTTACAAGATCCGTTACCTTGACTTCGACGAGGTTGGGGATTGCAGAGTCGCATGGGAATTAAATCGCCATCAGCACCTGGTTACTTTGGCGAAGGCGTACCGACTTACTGGAGATCGGCGTTATGCAGATGAAATCTTTCGACAATGGCGGCACTGGCACACGGAGAATCGCTACCCCTGCGGGATTAATTGGGCCAGCAGCCTGGAGGTAGCATTTCGAAGTCTTTCGTGGATTTGGATGTATCAATTGCTGGAAGGCACGCCCGTGATGCCCAGCGAATTTCGGAAAGAATGGCTTCGCGCGCAGGTTTTGAATGGGCGTCATATCGAGCGATACTTGTCGACTTATTTTTCTCCGAATACGCATCTGCTCGGCGAAGCGGTCGCGCTGTTATTTCTTGGAACGCTGTGCCCGGAAATCTCTCGGGCTGAACATTGGAAGTCCTTAGGATGGGAAATTGTTTTGCGAGAGGCGCAGCGTCAGGTTCAGGCTGACGGTTTTCACTTTGAGCAGTCGACTTACTATCACGTTTACGCGATCGACTTCTTTCTACACTCCGCTGTGCTCGCCAGTCTCAATGGGATCGCGATCCCTACTGAGTTCGAGGAGACTATCGAGAAAATGCTAAATGCTCTATTCCTGCTGGGGCGTACGGGCGCGCCACCGCATCTGGGCGACGATGATGGAGGTCGATTATTCGATCCCAGACGCAATCGAAGCCAGTACCTTTTGGATCCGCTCTCCACTGGGGCCGTGCTGTTCCATCGCGGAGATTTCAAGGCTGCGGCCGGAGAGCTGCGCGAGGAGACCATTTGGCTGTTGCGAGAGCAGGGCATTGCGGAGTGGGATCGGTTGCCAACCCATCAAACCGCCACGGCCTCCGCGGCCCTGCAAGCCTCCGGTCTGTATTTGCTCGCTGCTCAAAGCCCTCCAAGTCAATTGGTGATCGGCACCGGTTGGCAAGGCGTCCGAGGCGGCGGACATAGCCACGCTGACGCACTCAGCATCTCCCTTCGTTCCGAGGGGCACGACCTCCTCATTGATCCGGGCACATTCGAATACGTCGGAGATCACAAGGCCCGCGATTTGTTCCGCGACACGGCCATGCACAACACGCTCAGGGTAGACGGCGAGAGCCAATCGGAACCGGCAGGTCCATTTGCATGGAAGCAACTCGCGCGCGCGACGACCGAACAATGGATCACGGGAGAAACTTTCGACCTTTTCGTCGGAAGCCACGACGCCTACACGCGACTCGACCCTCCGGTCGTGCATCAACGTTGGGTTTTCTCGTTAAAGCCTGGTTTCTTTCTGGTGCGCGATCTCGCTCAGGGCGCCGGAAAACATCGGCTGTTCGTTGACTGGCATTTAGGACCGGAAATGCGGATGCAGGCGGAACATTTATTCGGCGTGAAAGGCACTTCCAACGGTTTGGCCATTTTGTGCGCCGAGAAACACGGATGGTCGGAAGAGGTCCGCAAGGATGTCTGGTCGCCGGTCTACGGTCGAAAGGAGCCGATCACAGTCCTCACCTTCGGCATCAACACTTCTTTGCCCGCGGAATTCGTAACCCTCCTGGTTCCTTTGGCGGAGGCCCGCGAAGTTCCCGGAAAGGTGATACGGGTTGCGACTTCGAGTGCGGTGAGGCTCGTCGAAGCATATCTCTACAGCACGCCCTCAGAGGAATACAGGTTCTTCTTCGCTGAAATAAGACAACCATGGAGTCAGGGCAGAGTGGCCAGCGATGCCGAATTCGTTTGCTGGAAAAAGGAACCCGAGGATGAGGACGATCTGCTGATCTTCTGTAACGGGAGCTATGTGGAGATCGATGGCCTTCGGCTTGTAAGTTGCAAGCGAACCATCTCGCGGTGCGAAATGTTGGTTCGCGACGGATGTAAAGAGATTTACGCGTCCGAACCGGATGCGTTAATGGAGCAGCAAGTCGCTGGCGACCCTGCTTAAGCCCCGGGCCCAGTTTACCTGGGGTTCGACTGCGACCCCGCTGGCTGCATTTGATTTTCGAGCAACTGGAGCAGTGGCTGACGTAAATTGGGTCCGCAAGCGATCAAGCCCGAGATCAATGGGTCACGACGGTTGCATTGCAGCGGACCGTTCTCGAGCGTGCTGACAAATCCTCCGGCGCTCGTCACCAGAGCGACGCCGGCGGCTACGTCCCATTCGTTTTTCGGAACCAGCGTGAAAGTGATGTCGAAGAGGCCGGCCGAGACCAGAGCGAGCTTGTAAGCGACCGATCCCATGGGACGAACTTTGAAATTTGCGCCCTCAAACTGCTTCCACTCTCCGCGCTTGGTTTCGCTGCGGCTGGCCAGCACCGTCGCACCATCTAAAGTTGCCCGCGGGCTGGGCCGCGCCGGTTTGCCATTGTAGGTCACGCCCGATGCGAGCGATCCGAGGAAGAGTTCGTTGGTAGCCGGATTGCAAATTCCCCCGGCGACGGGCCGGCCGTTCTCCACCATGGCGATGGAGACGCAGAACTCGGGAATGCCGGCAACAAATTCGCGGGTGCCGTCGAGCGGATCGACCACCCAAACCCGGCTCTTCTCCAGTCGTGTGTAATCATCCACACTTTCTTCGGAGAGCCAGCCCTCGCCATCCCGCAGTAATTCGTTGCGAAGGACCGCATCGAGGGCTCGGTCGGCTTCGGTTACCGGATCATGTCCAATCTTGTATTCCGTTTCAATCGCGCCCGCGGTGAACCGGCCGAAAACCTCGCGAGCCGCTTCCATGGCGGACTGAATGCGTTGCATAGTTTCGACGCTGGAGTTATTAGGCATGACTATTTTCGTGGTTGGCTCAGGCCCACAGCATGCGGGCGCCGGTTGCCAGCAACACGGCGCACAGCAGACGTCTTAACCAGGGTACAGGTAGGCGAGTGCTCAAGTGCGAACCCAACAATCCCCCAGGGATGGAACCGATCACCAGAGAACCGACCAGGTAAGGATCGATGTTGCCGAGCCGGAAATGCAGCAGGCTGGTCACGCCGGTAAGGATTACGGCGTGGACAATGTCCGTCCCCACCATCACCTTGGGCGAGAAGCTGTAGAAAAGCAACAGGAGCATCATAATGATGCTGCCCGAACCCACCGAAGTCATGCCTACCAGAAAGCCCGCCAGCAACCCGATGGCCGACATTCCAACAAACGATTGCAGCGTCGGAGTGCGATGAGCAACGTGCTCTTCGATCCGGCTTTGGAATAGGAGGAGGGTCGGAATGCAGATCAGGAGAACCCCAACCGCTGTGGTAATGAAGGTATTGACGCCGGTTCCGTAGACGGTTCGAAGATGGCCCAGCAAACTGACCCCAAGAATCGACCCGGGGACGCTGCCTACTCCCAGCGCGAGGACGACTTTCTTTCGGACAGTTCCTTTATTGAGATGAACCCAGCTGGAACCGATCTTGGTGACGAAGTTGAAAAGGGCATCAGACCCGACCGCAATAATCGGCGGTATTCTCAGAAAGAAAATCAGGATGGGGAGCAGAAGCACACCGCCCCCCACCCCGGTCATGCCGATCAGGGTACCTACCACGAAGCCGATCAGGATCTTTTCGATGAGCATCCCAAATCCCGTAGAACTCTGTCGTAACCTTTTCGTTCGGCGATCAGGCCGAGTGTCCGTTGACCCCGACGAAGCCCTCGCGCTCCAAATGCAGAATAATCTCTTGCGCCGCTTCTTCGGGACTTAGTTCGGCAGTGTTGATTACCACTTCGGCATCCTTGGGTTCTTCGTATGGGTCCGAAATGCCGGTGAACTCCTTAAGAATGCCGGCGCGAGCTTTCGCGTAAAGACCTTTACGGTCGCGTTGTTCACAGGTCTCGACCGGTGTCGCGATGTGCACCAGGATGAAGCCGCCAACCGTTTCGATCATGCTGCGCACGGCTTTGCGTGTGGCGTCATAAGGAGCAATGGGCGCACAGATCGCGATTCCCCCGTTCTTGGTAATCTCTGAAGCTACGTAGCCTATGCGCCGGATGTTGATATCGCGATGTTCTTTGGAGAAGCCCAGTTCGGACGAAAGATGTTTCCGCACCAGATCTCCATCCAACAGCGTGACCGGACGTCCGCCCGCTTCGAGGAATTTCGTCACCAGAACATTGGCGATCGTCGATTTGCCCGAACCCGAAAGTCCAGTGAAGAAAATGGTCACGCCTTGCTTGTGGCGTGGCGGATAGCTGCGGCGAAGTTCCTGCACCACTTCCGGATAAGTGAACCAACTGGGAATATCACGTCCTTCATTGAGGCGATCCCGCAGTTCGGTACCTGAGATGTTAAGAACTCGCGAACCGTTGGTTACTTCGTTGTCCGGTACGTATTGATCTTTATCTTCGAGGTACACCATCATGTTGAACGGAACCATGGTCACGCCGATGTCGGCTTCGTACTTCTTGAATAGTTCCTGCGCGTCGTAGGGACCATAGAAGGGTTTGCCATCGGAATCCTTTCCCGGACCCGCATGGTCGCGGCCCACGATAAAATGCGTGACCCCATGATTCTTGCGGATTAAAGCATGCCAAACGGCTTCGCGTGGCCCACCCATGCGCATTGCCAGGGGCAGCATGGAGAGTCTTACGCTGCCCGCAGGAAACTTGGAAAGCAGCAACTGGTAGCAACGCACCCGGGTGAAGTAATCGACATCGCCGGGTTTCGTCATTCCAACCGATGGATGGATGAGCAGGTTGGCCTCGACCTGCTTCGCGGCACGGAAGGTCAATTCCACGTGGGCGCGGTGCATGGGGTTGCGAGTTTGAAACGCAACCACGCGGCGCCAGCCCAGGCGCGCAAATTCGGCGCGCAATTCGGCGGGAGTGAGCCGTAAAGTGCGGAAGTCATAGTGCGAAGGAGCTTGCATTCCTTCCAGCCGGCCTCCCACGTACCACGAGTTCCCCTTGTTCAACAAGTAGTCGACGCCAGGATGAGCGGCACTGGTGGTTCCAAATACTGATTGCGCCTCGGCTTTGCGGTCGGGTTGCCAGACTGCTTCTACGTGCAGAACCGCGAGCATGACGCCTTCGGCATCGCGCAATGCAACTTTGCTGCTGCCCGGCGTCAGTGACTTGGCGAAGTCCTCTTTAACATCCAGCGTAATCGGCATCGGCCAAAGCACTCCGCTGCTGAGCCGCATGTTGTGGCAGACGCCCTCATAATCCGCTGGCGTCATGAATCCCCGCAGTGGAGAGAATCCTCCGCTGATGAGTAGTTCGAGATCACAGATCTGGCGCGGCGTCAGATCCCACGACGGCCACTCTCGCGAATTAGCTTTCAGTTCTGCGACGCGTTCCGGCGCCGCCATCAGGTCGGCAAGTTCTCCGCCATGCGGCGCAATAATGTGGCTCATTGAAGCGATCAAATCCAGGCTCCTTAACGTACAGTTTAATTAGAACAATCGTTGTATCTGCTTGCCATGCAGGCAATGTGACGGTGGCAGCTTGCGGCCCACTGAAACTTCGCGGGGGGGAACCAGAAAAGTGACGCAACAGAATACCGCGTTACCAGCGGGGCAGCAAGTTCTGATTGATCAAAGCGGATCAAGTACCAGCACGAGCAATTTGCGTACCTTTGCGGAGCCCTTTTTAGGTCGCTATATGATTCTTAACGGGAGGGTTAGTCAATGTCCTCAGTTTCTGGCCTAGCCAGGCTCGAAGCAATGTGAAAACCTTTGCATTCAAGGTGCACTTCCTCTCCTGCTGCAAGGCGCGATGTTTCAACTATTGTCGCCGGAAACCCGCTCTCGGGCCGGGGAACCGCGCGCCGATTCCGCCGCCGCTTCACTTCCCGCTACGACGGGTTCCTTGATGGAATACTTCAGCAGGCACCACACCGCGCGCAGCCCATCTTTCCAGCCTATCTTTTTTCCCTCTTCGTAAGTCCGCCCCCAATAACTGATGCCCACTTCATAGATGCGCAAGCGACGCTTCGCAATCTTCACCGTAATCTCCGGCTCGAATCCGAAGCGGTTTTCTTCGATGGGGATGGACTGAACGACCTCACGCCGAAAAACTTTGTAGCAAGTTTCCATGTCGGTCAGATTGATGTCTGTAAGGCAATTCGAGAGCAGGGTCAGAAGTCGATTTCCGACCGAGTGCCAGAAATAAAGCACGCGGTGAGGAGCAGCGCCCAGGAAGCGCGAACCATAAACCACGTCCGCCTTGCCTTGCACTAAGGGATCGAGAAGCAGTGGATAGTCCCCGGGATCATATTCCAGATCGGCATCCTGGATGATCACGAAGTCTCCTGTGGCCTGCTGAATGCCTCGCCGCAATGCCGCCCCTTTGCCCATGTTTCGTGGTTGAAGAAAAACCTGAACTTGCTGATATTGCCGTTGTAAGTCCGCGAGAATTTCACGGGAACCGTCGCGGGAACCGTCGTCCACGCACACCACTTCAAGTTCGAGTGGTACCGCCAGGACGCGCTCCACCACCTGCCGCAACGTGGCGCGCTCGTTATAAACCGGGATGATGACCGATAGTTTCATGCGTCGGAAACTCCCCTAAGTGTAGAACATTCCTCGGCTTTGGCTTTCGCTTTTCCCGCAGGCCAACCCGAACTTGCCTTTGGTCGGTCTCATGCAGGAAGTGTAATTAGTTCCCATGAGGCCTACATGATCGGGGAATTTTGTCCTAAGGTCTTTGCCCTAAAAGGCATTCGGCGCGTTGAGAGCGGAAACCGAATCGTGGAGCCTGATGCCGAAGGTTCGGCACGCAGTCGGCAGCGCCCTCTCAAAAGGCCGCTTATGCACAGCAAAAGGTGATGCAGCTGTCGTTAAGTAAGACTCATCTTTATACTTTAGTTTCTATTACTTAGCTGGTATCCGACCAGTGCGCAGGGAACTAAACCTGCTCCGCGAAAAGGGTTCGGCGCTGCATCTCTGGGGAACCTCGTGGACTCGTTCCTATGCACCTTAATTGTGACATCCGATACTGGTAATCACTGAGGAAATCCGACCCACTTGGCAGCGTGAGTGCTATGAAATATAGGAGACCAGCCAAAACTCTGTGCATCCTAAGCGGCTGGACGGCGAAGGGCGCTTGCAGCAAGGGATCTGTGGAAAACTTCCCTCGCCAGCGTCGGTTATCATCTCACCTGAAGGAAAGAGTCATCATGGAGGAAAAGCCGGTTCGTCTAGGCCTACGGGAGCGGCAAATCGCCGAGCTGCTGCTGCAGGGCTGTGACAATACAGAAATTGCCGCGCAACTCAAAATGGCTCGGCGCACGGTCAAAGCGCACTTTAACCGTCTCTTCCAGCGCTTTGGAATCGACAGCGGTATCAAGCGAGTAAAACTCGCGACCACACTATACCGGAGGCAGCTATGTTTGGAGGAGAACGCTACGGAAAGCGAGTTCCCAACGAACGGGAGCGGCGGGTCATCGAGCTTGTCGCCCAAGGACTCAAGAACAGTGAAGTCGCAGAAGCCATCGGCACCACTGAGCATGTCGTAAAAAATTACCTTCGCGTTATCTATGACAAACTTGGACTCTGGAATCGGGTCGAACTTGCGCTCTGGTACGAGGCGCGCCGGCACGAGTCTGCTCTAGTTCAGGTTTGACCGATTTCCAAAACCGACAAGCGCCTCGCCTCAACTCTCGATTGAGGCAATGGGAATTTCTCTAACCCATTCGTCGAAGACACAGCTACGGTTGCTTTCGCGACGAACGCTGAGTCGAAGAGTCGGCGACACCATCACTCGCAGTTCTTTCGCGCCGCCGGTTCAAACTGATCCATCTGCGCGTCGCGCTGCGTCGTATACTTTCCTTCCGAAGTTTTTCCATACTGCTCCGAGTCGGAGCAATAGTAAAGAGCGGTGTGCAGGTCAACCCATACTGAGGCGTTAGGATTGCCAAGATAAACCGGGGTTGGTGGCGTCTCTGCCAATCCCAGATTGATCAGCAATTTTTCAAAAAGTGTGAGATTGGGCTGAGGAGGATTCTTCGACTGCACATGGCTCTCGGCCGGACGCATGCCCCACCCCGATAGCACGATCAGGAGCAGAACTACCGCTCCCGCGACATAAAGGTCGGCGCGGTGCTTTGCCAGCCAGATCCCACCCGGCGACTTGGGATTCAAAGACTCCAGCCATTTATTAGCCTTGGTGGCTGAAGCCCACGGAGACTGTGTTTTTCCCGGCTCGACAGCTGCCGGGACCAGAGCCTGGTCCGCGACTTCTCCGTCGATTACTGGCGCAGAGTCGTCTTCCGCTACTGCCTGCGCTTCGCCCGGTTCGTCCGAGAATTGCTCCATCATATTCTGCAATTCAGGAGAAAGCTCAGAAGATGTTTCGTCAGAGGGCCGATCGTCAGCGAGCAGCCGCAACCTGAGCTCGTTTTCTTCCGGTGCCGCTTCCGCTTCTTCGTGCTGCTTATTTTCGGCCGCTTGCTGCAGGTGCCACATCGATGCCCATTTACTCTGCAAGTCGCCTGAAGGTTCCGAAGATGAAGCTCCCGCCGGTCGCGCAGTTCCGCATCGGCCGCAGAATAGTTCCTGTTCTCCAAACTGATATCCGCATTGGGGACAAACTGTCTCTCGCCCTGATTTCGCGCTGGACTCGCTCATCGGAATCTGAATGCGCGCTTCTGCCGGCTCTGCAAGATTCATCAAGTCTTCAGCCGGTTCGATAACTTCGTGGGCGGATTGGGTGCTCGTCGCCGGTTCCACCGCAAGGCGCTCAAGCTGGGGTTTGATGCGCTCCAGAGCTTCCAGCATGGCGGCGCGTTCCGCGGCTAGCGTCTGTCGCCATTCCCGGTCCACGGCTCTGGCAATGGCTTCCGTCATTAATCCCGCCATGAGCTGGCAACTCCGCATCTCGGGGTCTTGAATGGAATCCGCATCGGCAAAGCGAATCTCAAGCAGGCCTGCCAAATTGCCTTCGTGATAAAGCGGCAATGCGATGGAGTGCTTGTCCGGGTGCTCACGGCTAAACTCGGTGGAGAGTTGGCCATCCGCGGACAGGCTCGAATCCATTGGCACGCTCGTTCCGGCCAGATTGGCGGCGTCTCCCGTGGCCGCGCAATACTCAAGCCGATCCTCCCGTACCACTGCGACTGCGACGCCGCTGGCGTACGTGATCTTCTGCAGCCGCTCGACGATCACATTCGCCGCAACTTGCAAATCGCTACCGTGTGAGCGGAGGAACTCCTGCGTTTCTACAATTTCCGCGAGCGCTTCCGCTGGATTCGGTCTCGGGCGCGGCGGGACCTCGAATCCTTTTTGCTCCTGAAGAACGTGGGCTGCTTCCAGGAGTTGCTGGAATGTGGTTTCATCCAGCGCCGGCTTTTCCCGTTCGCTTATGATTGTCTGCTCCAAGTGGTGTTGTGCTCCAGGCTTGTGCGACTCTGCCATGGCCAGTGCAATTCCGCCTCCACAACAATGCTGAACTCAATCCCGCAACCCCATGATTCTAGCAGCCGAGATTGGCCCCGACCAGACCCCACGGCATGCACTCAAGTGCTTGCCCTTCTTGCGATTATGAGCTTCTACCCGGCGACACTGTTGGATGCAGAAATCAGGTACCCGCGCAAGAGGGAGTTGATCGATTCTTGAAACCCTGCGGAGAGCGGCGGTATGTGCAAGATATTGCACTTTCCCACTGTTCGCGCCGGCGAGGGTGGGCCACCGCGCAGGAGGAGCTAGGCTTGCGCAGGCGCCAAGTCTTCTTGGTTGCTACCGTCGGGACTTAGATAGTAGTGAACCGCGGGCGTGATGACTAGCGAGAGTACCATCGAAATCAGGATTCCACCGATTACCGCTATGGCCAGAGGCTGAAGCATTTGTGATCCCGCACCCAACGCGAAGGCAAGCGGTAGCATGCCCGCGACGGTCGCCATGGCGGTCATCACGATGGGTCGCAGGCGCCGCCGGCTGGCTTGCAGCATGGCGTCTTCGGCCGAGAATCCAAGCTTGCGGAATTTCTGATCCGCATCCAGCAGCAGGATTCCATTCTTGGCCACAATGCCAATCACCATGATCATTCCCATGAACGAAGACACGTTAAAAGTTGTGCCGGTAACCAGCAGCGCGATGAACACACCCGACGTCGACAGGAGAGCAGAAGCAAGGATTGCAAGCGGCGCCGCGAAAGTACGAAACTCGAACAGCAGCACGATGAACACTAAGAGGACGGCCAGGATCAGCACAAACACCAGATCATGGAAGGATTTCTGTTGCTCCTGGTAGGTCCCCCCGTAAGTCACGCGGATGTTTGCCGGGAGATGAAGGCCATCGACGGTCTTCATGACCGCGTCCATTCCTCGCCCCAAGTCTGTTCCTTCCAGGCGAGCGGTCACGGCCACGTCGCGCTGCAAATTCTCGCGCCGAATCTCGGTTTGTCCCGGGAGTTCGTTGATCGTCGCCAGTCCCCCCAACGTAGCGCTCCTGCCCGTGCTGCTAGTCAACAACGTATCTTTGATCGCTTCGAGCGAGGCGCGATTGTCAGCGGGAAAGCGGACTCGCACCGCGTAAGCGCGGTCGTTGCTGATCACCGGAGTTGCGGCGGGTTCGCCTTCCAGAATCGCGGAAGCGTCGGTCGCGATTTCTTCGGGGGTAAATCCGGCGCGGGCGGCCACGCTAGGATCAATCTGAAAAGTGGTCGCGGGACCGCTGATGGTATCGTCGATTCCGTTGAGGATGTCCACCACGCCTGGAATCTTGTGAATCGCATCTGCGACTTTGGGCGCCCACTCCTGAAGCGTGGACGCGTCCCGCGAAAACAATTTGATCTGAATGGGTTCGGGAGCGCTGGTTAAATCGCCAATCATGTCCTGCAGCACTTGCGTGAATTCCACATCCAGCGCCGGTTCCTGCTGCGTGACCTTTTCCCGCACCTCCGCGATAATTTCATAAATACTGCGGCTGCGATGGGCCTTGAGCATGACCGAAATATCGCCGGTGTTGGCTTCCGTCACGGCCGCCAATCCCAGTTGTAATCCAGTGCGGCGAGAAGTGTTCTCAACCTCTGGCGTGGCGCGCAGGATTTGCTCGACGTGCGAGACTACGCGATTTGTCTCAGCCAGCGAACTGCCCGCGGGCATAATGTAATCGAGGACAAAGCCACCCTCGTCCATCGCGGGAAGCAAATCCGACCCGGAGAATTGATAGCAGACATACGAAGCAATGACCAGCGCCAGCGCACCTCCCGCCAGCCACATGGGTTTTGCCGCTGCTCGACGCAGCCAGCGCTGGTGGAAGGTCACGACCTTGCGAAAAAAACCGCCGATCGAGGCTTCCTCAGCCGCGAGCAATCGTGTGATCGATTCTTCTTCAGGCTCGGTCCCCGCCCCACCGGCCGGTGCCGCCTTGCGCTTGATGAAATACTGGCTCAAGTTTGGCGTCCAGGTAAGCGCCAGGGCCAGCGATGTGAACAGCGCGATCGCCATGGTCACGGCCAGGGCGCGGAAAAATGTCCCCGTAACTCCAGTGATCGAAATTAAAGGCAGAAACACCACCACCGGCGTGACCGTGGAACCGATCAGGGGAACCGTAATTTCCTGAAGCGCGCTGTGAATGGCTTGCAGCCGATTCTGCCCCGCATCGCGATGAAGCACGATGTTTTCCACCACCACGATCGCGTCGTCAATCACCAATCCCACGGCCGCGGCCAGCCCGCCGAGCGTCATCAGATTGAAGCTTTCGTGCAGAAGCTTGAGCGCGGCAAACGTCACCAGAATCGTGACTGGAATTACCATGCCGGCCACGATTGACGTGCCCCAGTCCCGCAGGAAGACCACGAGGATAATCGAAGCCAGCACCAGACCCAGCAGAATGGCGTCACGCACACTCTTGATGGAATCTTCGACGATGATGGACTGATCGTAGAAGGGCCGAATCTGAATTCCCGGAGGCAGTGACTTTTGGATCCGCGCCACTTCTGCGTGAACTTCGTTGGCCACATCAACCGTGTTGCTGTCTGGCTGCCGGTTGATGTTGAGCAGGACCGAAGGCTTCCCGTTTGCAGTTACGATGGTGTAAACGGGCTTCACTGCGCGGGTCACGGTCGCGACATCTCCGATGCGAACCGGAATTCCCACCGCTGTGGACTTCACTACCGTGTTTGCGATCTCCTCCGATGTGCGCACCTGTCCGCTGATCAAGCCCAAAACCAGCTGATGATTCCTTTCGAACAGGCCGGGGGAATCAATCAAGTTGGTGCGCCGCATGGTATCCAGAATGTCGGTCACGGTGACATTGGCCGTAAGCAGTTTCGCGGGATCCGGCGTGATGTGGAATTCCGGCTCCTGCCCTCCCTGGATCACCACGGTCGACACTCCGTCGAGCCGGTTCAGCCGCGGCTTGATCTCGTAGGTCGCCATTTCCCAAAGTTGCGTCTGCGGCACGCTGTCGGAGCTGAGGCTGTAACCGATAATGGGGAAGCTGGCGAAGGTCATCCGGTTCGCGACCACGGTCGCGGTGGACGGAAGCTCTGGTTGTACCCGCGAGAGCGCAGCATTCACGTACTGCAGGGTCTGGAACATATCCACGTTCCAGTCGAAGAAAAGATCGATCTCTGCCGACCCGCGGCTGGTGATCGAACGAACGTCTTGCAATCCGGGAACGCTGTTTACCGCCTCTTCCAGGGGACGCGTGATCGTGACCATCATTTGATCAATGGGCATTACGCCGTTGTCGACCGCGATCAGGATGCGGGGAAAATTCGTCTCCGGAAAAACCGAAATCGGAATGGTGAAGGCGAGATAAGCGCCCAGCAAGGCCACGGTGAGGATGAGGAAGATCGCCGGCTTGGAATAGTGCGCAAACCAGTATGAGGGTTCCGGCTGGCTCACTTTTCCGCCCCGCCACTACTCTTTTCGTTCGGTTTTTGCTCTTCCACTTTGATCTGCGTGTTGTCAGGCAGACCGTAGACGCCCGCTGCCACTACCCGATCACCGGCTTGCACGCCTTCCAGAATCTGGACTTCATTACCCTGACGAACGCCAACCTTCACCGGCTTCTGGTGAGCGCGGTTGTCGGAGCCGGCCAGCATCACCGAGGTGCTTCCGTCGTCCGCGGTCAGTAGGCTGGCCGCAGGAGCAACCAGCGCATCCGGAATCGTCCGCGCCAGCATCGAGAGTTGAACGCTGGTCCCAGGCTTGAGCCGCTGCTCGGGATTTTTCGCCTGAACCCAGACTTCCACCGTAGTGCTGTTGGGATCGAGCGCCGGACTGATCACGGTAATTTTGCCCTCCACGGGCTGCTCTTCGCCGCGAGCGGTGATGGTTGCCGTGTCCCCAAGCTTGAGCAACGCAGCATCATGCTGCGGAATGTGGGCGCGGGCCACGACCTGGGAAATATCCATCACGGTGAGCAGAGGAGTTCCGGCGGCGGCCATTTCACCCGGATACAAGGGGCGGTCCGCGATAACGCCACTGATCGGACTGCGGATCTCGGCGTAGCTGAGTTGCGCCGTCGCTCCCAGATACTTTCCTTTTGCGGACTCCAGTTGCCCGGCGGCAGACTTCAATGTCTGCTGCCTTCCGATTGCCTGCATCGCCGCCAAGTGCTCCTGGGCTATTTCGTACTGGTTGCGCGCTTGCGTAAGATCAACCCGCGATTGATCGAGCTCCTTGCGCGGAAGCGCACCCTGCTGAAAGAGTTCCTGCCGGCTGTCATAAACTTTCTGCTGCGCATCTAGCATCTGTTTCGCGGCTTGCGCTTCCAGTTGCGCCTTCTGCATTTCGGCCGGCAGATCGGCAGCGGTGCTGATTTCGTAGGTGGCCTGAGCCTGATCGTACGTACCCTTGGTGTCGACGGCTGCGGCAGCGAGATCCTGATGCTCAAGCACGGCCAGCAACTGTCCCTCGCGTACCCGGCTGCCACGCGTGACCAAAAAAGTTTTTACCGGAGCACTGATCTTCGGAACGATCGCCGACTGCGCCAGCGGATACAAAACGGCTTCCGCAACCACTGTGCGCTGGATCGTGGTCTTCTCGACAGCCGCGACCTGCACCGGAACGACCGGCTCCTTCTCAGCGGGTTCCTTGGAGCAGCCCGGAAAAAACACCAGCAACACGCATAGCGCTGCCACCGGCCACGCAGCCCTGGAAGCCCTCGTCCCCCTGGGCAGTTGAGGGCATACGGCACTGCGCTCGGGTTTTGCTCCTTTCTTCATCCGGCTATAAGCTTCCTGTCAGAGTTTGCAGGTTTGCCAGCGAAACCCGAAAACGCACCTGGCCATCGTTAAAGGCATTGCGTGCCAGGGTCAGCGTATTCTGTGCGTCCACCACTTCCAGCACCGTGGATTCACCCGCCTGATAGCGCATGGTGGTCAGGCGCAAGCTGTCCGCGGCCAGTTCGGCCGACTGGTTTAGCGATTCCAGTTCCGAGCGCGCAGTCTGTGCCTCGTCGTACAACGTCTGCACATTGGCCAGCAATTGCCGTTGGGTGTAACTGAGTTCTACGTGCGCCTGCTCACGACGCAAGTCCGCCTGCTTCAGCTTGCTGCGGTTCGCACCCCAATTCCAGATCGGCAACTGCAACGTTGCCGTGGCCGAGTAACCCAGATTACGGATCTCCCGCTGCGTAAGCGGATCAATTCCATTCGCCGCGAAGCGATTTGCATCGATGCCATAAAAATAATCGAGAGCCAACGATGGGACGAAACCATTCCAGGCGGCAGCGACCTCATGATTGGCTTGTTGCAGCGCCGCCAGCGCTGCCCGCAATTCTGGATTCTTATTGGCCGCTGCGGTCTGGATTTCGGCAAACGAAGGCAATGGCTCCGGCATCTGCAGATCATCGACCACGGAAAAGTTTTGGTTGAAGTCGGGAAACACCAGAACCGCCAAGTCCAGCCGGCTGCGATTCATCTCTAATTCCGCATCCTGCAAGTCGCGCTGCTGCTGGTTGGTCTGAATTTGCGCCTTGATGACATCCGAGTGCGCAACCTCGCCGCCATGCTCAAGCTTCTGGCTGATGTCCAGGAACCGTTGCGCTTCCGCGGCCGCCCGCTGGGCAGTGGAGTATTTTCGCTGTGCCACCACGAATCCGTAGTAGGCCTGCACCACGGTCACAACCAGTCCGCGCGCCGCAATTTCCGAACGCGCGCGCGCCACCGCCTCGGCCGCGGAAGCCCTCCGGTAGTCCGCAATGGTTGCCAGCGAGATCTCCTGATGCACATTTCCCTGGCTGAGGTATTCGTGAACCCCGTTGTTCGCAATAAATCTGCTCGCGACCGTGCCATTGCCTTCGGTATAGATGAAACCCGCGTTGTAATTCACGCTGGGCAGCAGCGCGGCCCGACTCTGCACCCGGTCTTCCTTGGCCAGCCCGAATTCCATTACTGCCACACGATATTCGGGAGCGTTCTTCTTCGCCCGCTGCAGCGCGTCCTGCAGGGTTAATGTCAGAGGCGCATTGCTGGGAGCATTGCCCGCACTTTGTTGATTGCCCGTCAGCACCTGATTGGGCGGGTTCTGGGCTAAGGCGCCCACCGTCATCAACCCCGGAATCAGCAATCTGGTTTTGATTTTCTTGAGGCCGCTGCGAACTCGAGAATTTAACGTTGCCATTGCTTTGCCACCCATGCGCCTTTTCGAACGTGATCCTGATTTTTACCGGCGACGCGGAGGGTGCGGCCCAAAATCACAAGGACCGAACCCTCCGCGAAGCCCGGCGGGGGAGGACCGTCAACCACGAGTCGATATTCCTAAATGGAAGATTAAGTGAACCTGAAGAAGTGACGTCTAGTTGTGACTCAGGCCAACCGGCAGCTCCACGGTCATGCGGGTGCCCTTTCCGGGAGTGCTGTCGGCGGTGATAGTTCCTCCATAGGCTTCAACCAGAGCTTTCGCGATCGCGAGTCCAAGGCCAAAGCCACCGGTCGCGCGCGTGCGGGAGGGATCTCCGCGATAAAAGCGGTCGAAAACATGGGGCAGATCAGCAGGAGCGATGCCTGCACCGTGATCCTCGAAAACAATCCGCGCCGGGCCGCTCTCGCCGCGTGCGACGGTAACTTCAACCAATCCACCTTCGGGACCGTAGCGCACGGCATTTTCTAGCAGGTTGCTCCAGACGAGTTGCAAGTCCTCGGGGTCGGCGCGAAACGGCACGAGGCCATTCTTCGACAAACGAACTTTCGCCTGGCGGCTCTCGGCCAAATGGCGAACTCGCTCGATCGCTTCTTCGCACGTTGCGGTCACATCAATGACTTGCAAATCACGACGCAAAGCCCCGTGCGCCCACTGTTCCGCCCGTGCCAACCGCAGCATCCATTGCAGCAGTTGCTCCAGCCGCTCTAAATCTTCCAGCGAGTGTTCGAGTCCAGCGCGATATTCCTCCGAAGCCCGCGGGCGTTGCAGCAACGATTGCAAAGTGGACTTCAATACCGCGACCGGCGTCTTCAATTCATGGGCGGCATTGCCCATGAATTCTCGTTGCTGATCAAAAGAATGTTGCAGGCGGGCCAGCATCGTAGTCATCGATTGGGTGAGCGGACGCAGTTCTTTTATCTGCCGAGCATCGTCAGGCAAATGCAACTCCCAATTCTGCGCCGACACCAGTCCCGCCTGCGCCGCCAATTCCTGCAGCGGCAGAAGTCCACGCCGGATGCCCCAAAGCGCCAGCAGAACCGTGGCCGCAAGCAATAACAGACTCGACAGTGCAATCGAAATCCCCGCTTGTTTCACCTGCTCGTCCAGTTGATTCAAGGGCGCGGCATACACGATGCTCAACGTCTGAGGCTGGAACGCCTTGCCCTCCTCGCGATCGAGAACCGGAACGCGCGAAACCCGCAACCCCCGGTAATGAACCCGATTCCACTTGAATCTCCAACGAGCAGGACCAGTCGGTGAGATCTCAAGTCCAGGCGGCCAGTTCGCAGAGCGAGTTAAAGGACCCGATCGCTCGGCCCATACCGCAAACAAGTCGGGATGTGCGGGATCCAGCGACGACGGCATCAAAGTGTCGTCAAAATACACGTTGCCGCTTGCGTCCTCTGAATACCGCACCAGTGCGGCCACGCTCATGGCGCGAGCTTGTATCCCTGCGTCCAGCGTGGAAAGCAATCGCTGGTGGGTATAGAAGATACCGCTGAATAAAAGTCCCGCCGCGAGTAACGTCTGTGAAAGCACAACGATGGTAATCAGCCGTGCTTTCATGGAACCGCGCAGCAGCGAACCTGCCAGCATCAAACGTTGCCCAACCGAATTGGGTCGGTCATTCATCCTTGGGATGTTCCGTCCTGCAAAACATATCCCTGGCCGCGCAGAGTGTGAATCAACTGCCGCGAGGAACCATCGTCGAGTTTGCGCCGCAGTCCCGAGATATACACTTCGATAACGTTACTGAACTTTTCCCAGTTGTAGTCGTAGAGATGCTCCAGCAGTTCTGTTTTTGAGACTACGGCACCAGGCCGATGTGCCAGATATTCCAACACCCGATATTCCATCGCCGTCAAAGTGATCGGTCGTCCTCCACGCCGGACGCTGCGGTTGACTGTGTTCAACTCCAAGTCGCCCACGGCGAGAACCGGTGAGGGCTGGCCTTTTCCGCGACGGATCAGCGCTTTAGCACGGGCCAGCAGTTCGCCTAGATCGAAGGGCTTGGTTAGATAGTCGTCGGCTCCGGCATTCAGCAGCGCCACCACCGACTCCTTGTCGTCGCGCGCCGTCACCACCAGAACAGGAGTACGCTGACCCGCCTTCCGCATCCGACCGAGCAATTGCATGCCATCCATCTGCGGCAGCATCAGATCGAGCAGCACCACGTCATATTCGCTCGACTCCGCCAGAAACAGCCCCTCCTGACCATCGTGAGCAATGTCGACCGCGTATCCCGCGCTCTCGCGCAGACTGCGGGCAATGTTTTCCGCCAACCTCGGTTCGTCTTCGATAATCAGGACCCGCAACTTCAACCTCTGATGTGTGATCTATTCCTCCCCACCTTAACCCGTCCTGAACCTGGTTGGAAGTGCTGGAGTCGTGGCGCTCGGCAGCCGGCGATCGCTTGCTGTGCTCGATTCCGAGATCGGTACCTCTTCTCCCATATTGGCTTCGCCCAATCATTAGGGTTCCCTTACAGATTTCAGCAAAATGATGCATTCAAAGGTCTTTATCCCTACGTGCGGATAGGCGAAAGTTTGGCGAACCACTTGCTTTCTTACTCGCCGATTGAGTTCTAGTCCGTTCGTCGTCAGTCACAGGTCGTAGGCCAGGCAGCGACGACCAACGACCAGCGATCAACGACGAACGACCAAGCAAATAGAAAGGAATAACTCATGTTGGATCTCACAGAAATCAAGATCACGCAACGCGACGAACAAGTTCTGAAGCTGCTGGTGGCAGGATGCAGCAACAAGGAAATCGCCGAACAACTGAACATCAGCCCCCGGACCGTGAAACAACATTTGCGTACTTTGTTTCTGCGCGCCGGAATCAAAGATGGCCGCAAGCGGGTCAAGCTCGCAACCGCCGTGTTCCAAAAAGAACAGAGGGAATCTCATGCAACCATGTGATCGTCTAACCGCCAAAGAAGTTCAAGTCGCGATGTTGGTCTGGGAAGGCCAGACCAATCGCGAGATCGCCAACGTAATCGGCACCACCGAGCAAGTCGTCAAGAATTACTTGCGCAATACTTTTGACAAGCTTGGCGTCTGGAGCCGCCTCGAATTGGCTCTCTATGTTGCGGCACACGGCGGCGCGCAATGGCGCGAACCGGTGTCTTTGCCAGCGGCTACTCTCGCTCCGGCGGAGCTCCCACATCCGTTGCGGCCATGAACTAGTGGACGCACCGCATCGACGATCATGACCACGAGTCATTGCGCTGGCAGCATTAATCAAGAGGCCCGCCGTGACTGGTTTCGACCTGGTTTTTCACAGTTCAAGGACGGTGGCCCGCGACCCCAGTCTTACTGGGAGGCGGAGCTTCGGATCACGATTAGTGCGCGCTTGTGCATTGCCCTCGGTCCGTCGCATATCAATGAATGCACCAAACATAGTGCAGCACCCTGTGGACACAAAGCATGTCTCTGAAAACAAAGAGCCTGCAACCAACTGAAATTGGTTGACCATAACTGCCCTTCGGAGTACACACCTCCAGCTCTTTTGATTGGCTCTGTTCTGCAAGAAGAGGTTAAGGGCTGGGTGATCGGGCTTTTCGCTCCTGATCGCTTTGGCTGGCAGAGGGCTTGTCTCGCAACTTGAGCGGTAAAAAGACGAAAGCGGCTGGGAGACGAAAAAGGGTATAGTTTCTCTCGCGTTCCACTTTAGGGTGGGGCATGCTTTGTTGCGGCACCGCTGAGCCTGCGGTGAGTGGTGCCTTTGCTACTAGCGCGGCCCGCGCGATATCCCGAAGGTCGAGGCGCGGCAGGAAAGAACGGCAACCAGATTGATGATGGAGGTTGGATCAGAAATTCGTTAGCGATATCGAGCAGCCCCTTATCCCACTCCCCCTATGGCTCACGTCGGACGTAATCCGCTCAAAGCAACCATCCTGATAGTGGACGATTCTCCCGAGATCCAACGTTACCTGCGCGCTTTGTTGGAACTGGACTCCTACCAGGTCGAGACCGCCGGCAGTGGCTACGAGGCTTTGTACAGCCTGCGCCATGTCTGCATACCCGACGTCGTGTTGCTCGACCTGCAAATGCCCGGGATGGACGGATTGGAAACTCTGCGCCAACTGAAGGCGTCCCACCCGAATGCGAAGGTCATCATGTGTTCCGGCGTGGACGATCCGGCCAAGATTCGGGAGGCTGTCTCACTGGGCGCGCACGGCTACCTCGTCAAGCCGGTACAGCATTTGTATCTGTCGGCCGCGGTAGAGCGCTGCCTCGCGGACAGTACAGCAAAATACCACGCCGAGCCTGTAGGAGCCCAGCTCTTCGTTTTGCCGTCGCCCAACCCGCGGGAACAAGAACCACTGTTCCGCAACTTCAAATCCTGATTCGAACCAGACTCTCAAGAAATTGCTTGAGTTGATTTCGGTCCTGTTCTGTCATTTCTGTAAACTTCACGCCAATGCCAAAACCCGGCGTGCTGGTTACTACTTCGCCCTTTGCCCGCAGTTTGAAATCCTTGACCCAGAGCGCCATCTTGATCTCCGTCGCTTTGGGCAGTGGGTTGGGCATTTCCAGGAAACATCCTCCCATGCTGAGGTCGGCGGTTCTGGTGCGCATGGGAACGGTTGCGCCAGCGGGGTAAACTTCCGCCGAGTTTGTGCTCTTCACGCGCACCTGAGTCCGGCGATCCCGCGCATCGCGTACCGTCCCATCGAAACCCGGGGGCGGTAAGGGGAAATCCCAAAGGCTTTTTTCCGGCGACAAATTGAGCAGGCCCATGCGGCCCGCGTTGACGCCGCCGCGTTGACCCACCCACTTGATCCGAAAATGAGCTTTGGTCACGCCATACGTGACGCCGACGATCTCATCTACCTTGGGCTGGGCTTGAACTCCCACCACCTCCAACCCGTTCTTGCTGACGTTGACGGTGAAAACCTTCTCGGAGAAAATCTGCCCCTCAGCGTCCGTCCCGAAAATGCGTACGGGGATTCTGATCTCCTTGCGGGGCTCGCGACGTTTACCCATGACCGGATCAGAATCCTCCCGGAGAAGCTTGGGCCTAGGTGTGGTAATTCTACTTCAGATGCCCTGCATGCCCAATGAACGGATGGACCTCCCTCCGGGCAGCTTCGCGAGCCGCGCAAGGGAAAACGCTGCAAAAGGTTGCATCGCGCTTCTAATTTCAGGAGATTTATCCGCGCAACATGCAGTTTTATAGGCACTTGACGATAGCACTGCGGCATTCCAATTGCACAGGCACCGGGGTTGCGCCCAGGTTTGAATAGCGTCCCCCCGCCCACAGCCGCGCTTCGAGGTAGGAAATGACCACTAAAGAAAGCTTCTGGATGGCCTGTGACTCCGTGGAACAGTTGCGAGCCGAGTACGGACCCTTCCAGACCCGTGCCGAGGCCGAGGTGGAAGCGCATAAGCTTGGATTCGGCTTTCTGCTGCGCTACGAGCACATCATCGACGCCAACGAAAACATCCAGGAAGTACGCTGCATCTTCATCGAACTGCCCAGCTCTCACCCGGCGCCAACCGGTCCGGTAGTCCGCAAGCTGCATACCCGGTGCGCAACCTGCGGCGAAACCGCGGTTCATGAAGAACACTGGCAGGCTGAGGTATGGGCCGATATCCATGAGTTTGAGCACGTTCGCCATCGTGTCCGCCTCTTCGAGCAAAGCCGTCGCGAAGGCCTCAAGGAAATTGGCGACTGGCGCGATCAATGTGCGTGATCGAACTCCTCTCTCCAAAACTCCGCAGTTTTCTGCTAGTCTGTTCCCGGTAAGCTGGACCTGAAGCGGCCCGCTTCCGAGACAACTATGGTCCTGGTGATTTCGCTCTTCCTCGCTCTGATTCCTCTCCTGGGTATCGTTTATATTGCTGTATTCGGCTCGCTGACAACGGTCGATGGGCTGTTCATGTCCCTGATCCTCCTTTCCATCTCTGCCATTCTTGGCTTGAACGCCTTGATCGAATTGCGCAAAGGGAAGTCCGCGTTCGCGCCCACCCGCAGTTCGTCGGCCGCCAGGCGCTCTGCAACGGTCTCGGATGGCTCCCGGCTGAAAGCCCGCGGCAAGGTAAAAGAAGTTGTCTTTTTTGAGTCCAACGTGGGACAGCCCAACAAATCCATTGTCACTCTTTTCGACGGCGGCGGTTCCTCGCAGACCTTGGCCCTCGAGGGAGACGTACGCAACGCCCTTCCCGTAGGCCAGACCCTGGAAATCACCCTGCGCAAAGAAGCCGGCAAGAACGTCCTGGTAGATGTCAGCCACGCCTGACTCTGAGAACCGAGAACCAGCAACCGACAACTGATTTTTAATATTCTTCTTCGGACCGACCGGTAGCAGGCCGGTCAAGCTCCACGGTGGTTGCGAGGGTGGCCCCCTCTTTGGAAGGACCTTGGGCGAAGTTATAGTTTGGCTTTCGTAGACCCAATCAGAAGGCGCACTGGAATTGCGCAATGAAAGATTGGGCGGCTCGAGGTGGAGTGCGATTCGCTCACAGCAGTACCCGAAGCCGTTAATCTGTGTTTGTCGTCGCCGCAGCTTGCGGTGGCTTTGAGGGAGTCAGGCTGTAGTTGGGGACGAGCTTGGCTGGGTCGGGCCGCTGTACGGAGCGCTTAAGCATGTCTCCGGAGAGGCTGAATGCGTAAAGGTTTTTGTCAAAGGACCCGATGTACACCACCCCGTTGGCCACGGCGGGCGAGGATTGGGAAATCTGGCTGCCGGTTGGAAAACTCCACAATTCCGCTCCCGTGCTAGCGTTCACGGCATACACGTTATTGCTTTCGGATCCCACATACAACACCCCATTTGCCACTGCGGGCGAGGAGTACACGAAACCGCCCGCGTAGAAATCCCACAACTCCGCCCCCGTCCTGGCGTTCAGGGCATACACGTACCCACTGTCGGACGCCACCACATACACCACCCCGTTAGCCAGCGCGGGCGAGCAGAACACCCGGTCGCCTGTAGCGAAGCTCCATAACTCTGCTCCAGTGTTGGCATTCAGGGCATACAGCCTGCCGTTGGTGGATCCGATGTACACCACCCCGTCGGCTACAGTGGGCGGGGATTGAATACTAGCGGGGGTGGTGAAGCTCCATATCTTTGCTCCGGTGGTGGCGTTCAGGGCGTAGAGGTTAGTGTCTTGGGATCCGATGTACACAACCTCGTTGGAGACAGCGGGCGTGGAGGACACCTGATAGCCGGTGGTGAAGCTCCAAAGTTCAGCTCCCGTTTTGGCGTTCAGGGCATATACGTTGTTACCGCCCCCCATATAGACCACCCCACTCGCCACCGTGGGGTCCGAGGTTGGGTCGCCGGCGAAGCTCCATAGCTTCGCTCCGTTGCTGGCGTTCAGGGCATACAGGTTGCCATCATTCGAAGCCACATATACGGTCCCGTTGGCCACCGCAGGCGAGCTGTTAATCTCGAGCTTTGTGGTAAAGTTCCATAATTTCGCTCCCGTACTGGCATTCAGGGCATACAGGTTGCCATCATTGGATCCGATGTATACCACCCCGTCCGCCACGGCGGGGCTAGCGTTTACATACCCTGCAGTTGTGAAAGTCCAGTCCCCATCCATGAATCCTACGGTGCTGGGGCTGAGCACATTCTCGTAAGGGTTGCTGCGTTTGTCCTTGCTCGTGAACCCAAACTCAGACCAATTGGTTTCGACCAGGAACACGGCCTGAGCACCCTTCCCGTTGGAACGTTGGACGGCGGTCACATAATGGTTTCCCGGAAGCGCGGAAGCCGGCACCGGGATCGGAATCTTGGAAAATGCCCCGCTGCCATTGGCAAATGCCAGGGTCTCATCCGTGGTGTCGAAATAAATGTCGATAGCGGCATAGGCGGAAAATCCAGTGCCGGAAACAGAAATGCTGCTGGTAGGCGGCCCGGCTTTCGGACTCAGCGTAAGCTTGGGTCCTGCAGCGAAACCAAGGTCTGCAAACATCATCACGGTAATCAGCACGGCCGCGATCCGGCCGGCGATGCTACCGTTCTGAAACCATGTGTTGAAAGTCAGTCGCACAGAGATCTCCTTATTTCATGCTCGCAGCATTACGCCAAGCCGTTAATCTATGTTTATCCCCGCCGCAGCTTTCGATGGCTTTGAGGGGGTCAGGCTGTGGTTGGGGACGAGCTTGGCTAAGTCGGGCCGCTGCACCAAATCCTTCCCTGTACGGCGCACGTCTCCCGTCTGGGTGAATGCGTAGATGTTGTCGTCAGCAGACCCGACGTACACCACCCCGTTCACCACGGCGGGCGAGGATACCACGTAGCCTCCCGTCGTGAAGCTCCACAAGTTCTGGCCGTCGGTTGCGTTCAGGGCATATACGTTGTCGTTATCAGACCCCACGTACACCACCCCGTTAGCCACGGCGGGCGAGGATTCCAGGTTACTGCCAGCCGTGAAGCTCCACAATTGTGCTCCAGTGAAGGCGTTCAGGGCATACGCGTTGCCGTCAGAAGACCCGACGTACAGCACCCCGTCGGACACTGCAGGTGAGGACACTATGGGATCGCCCGTCGTAAAGCTCCACAATTGCGCTCCGCTGAAGGCGTTCAGGGCATAGACGTTGTGGTCAAACGAACTGGCATAAACAGCACCATTCGCCACGGCGGGCGAGGACTGCACAGCATCGCCGGTGGCATAGCTCCACGCCTTTGCTCCGGTGGTGGCGTTCAGGGCATACACGTTGCCGTCAGAAGATCCCACGTAGACCACGCCGTTGACCACTGCGGGCGAGGACACCACAAGGTTGCCGGTCGTAAAGCTCCACAGCTTCGCGCCGGTCGTGGCGTTCAGGGCATACACGTTGTCGTCAAAGGACCCGAAGTACACCACCCCGTTGGCTACTGTTGGTGAGGACGCTACTTTCCCGCCGGCCGTGAAGCTCCACAACTTAGTTCCGGTGGTGGCCTTTAAGGCGTACACGTTGTCGTCTAAAGACCCGACATACACCACCCCGTTGGCCACCGTGGGCGAGGAGTACACAGAGCCGCCGGTGGTGAAGCTCCACAACTTCGCTCCCGTGCTGGCGTTCAGAGCATACACATTGTTGTCATACGAACCCGCGTAAACCACTCCGTTGACCACTGCGGGCGAGGAATACACGGAATTACCGGTGGTGAAGCTCCAATCCAAATCCATCAATCCCACTGTGCTGGAACTAAGCACATTTTCATAAGGATTTCTGCGTTTATTTTTTGTGGTGAATCCCCGCTCCGACCAATTGGTTTGCACCAGGAAAGAAGCCTGCGCGCCCAGGCCATCGGAGCGTTGCACCGCGCTCACCCAATTCGTTCCCGGCAAGGCCGAAGACGGAACTTGAACCGGGATCTTGGAGAATGCTCCGCTCGCGTTGGCGATGGCCAAAGCCTCGTCAGTCGTGTCAAAGTAAATGTCGATAGCGGCATAGGCGGAAAATCCGCTGCCCGAAACAGAAATGCTGCTGGTGGGTACGCCGATTTTCGGAGTCAGCGTAACCTTGGGCGCGGCACCGAAACCAAGGTCTGTAAACATCATCACGGTAATCAGCAAGGCCGCGATCCGCCCGGCGGTGCTACCGTTCTGAAGCGATGAATTGAAGGTCAGTCGCACAGAGATCTCCTTTTCAGCTCGAGGTCTTTCCGTTTCAGCTAAAGAATCTGCTCAAAGAAGCAATCGAGCAGCAAAAAGGAGGATGACGCGCGAAAAGAGCCACAGGCGAGGGATCTGGTTTGTCTCGTAAAGACGGAACCAGGCCTGCCATCCTCAGGCAGGTCGAAATTATAGCGGCTGGCCAGCCATCGGGGAAGAAAATTGGAAAGAATATTTTTTCGGGACGATGTGCAAGAAATTGCGGTCGGGGTCGATTTACGAAACCAGCGATCACGCTCAAAACCGTCGGCCTCCCTGTTGGCGGTGGCCTGAGAGATGCGCTTGGCGAGGGCCGACGCAACTGAGGAGGCTTTCCTGTTCTCGATCCAGAAACCGCACCACTCTTGATTACGAACGTAACTCACAACCCTACTTCCATCTCGCCCCAACCTGCGATCCCAGTAGAGAATTACTAGCGTCGGCATTCGCCGCGTGAGTTCTGTCCGAAGCGGAGGGGGAATGGAGCGGACGAGAGAGGAACAGGCTGCGCCGGCGCCCACTATGTTGGCGCGCGCCGAACAAATTCAGCGTGAGATTCAACAGCTCTCCGGACGCGACCTGCAGTTGTGGTCGATCGTCATCCTCGTCGTAGTCGTACTCACCGCGGGCATGCTGGCGCTGGTTCTGCCCAACGTGATCTGGGCGCAGCGCGTCATCCGCATCGAGCACATTTATCTGCCGCAACTCTTTTTCGGATTGATCTCCCTGATTCTCCTCTTCAATATTTACTTAGTGGGACAAAAAATCACGCTCAACAACACCCGCCGCGCACTGATCAGTGAATTAGTCCTGAATGAGCGGCTGGAAAGCCTGTCGCTGATCGATCCCTTAACCCAGTTGTTGAACCGGCGGGCCATGAACGAGTTGATTCCCCGGGAGGTCGCGCGCGCCAATCGGCTCTCCAGTCATCTTACTTTCCTCACCATCGACCTGGATGGCTTCCGTGCCATCAATTCAAAGCTGGGAAACATCGAAGGCAACTTCGTCCTGCGAGAGTTTGCCAAGTTGCTTACCATGACCTTTCGAGGCGGCGACATTGTCTTTCGCCAGGGCGGCGACGAGTTCCTTGTGGTGATGCCTGATACCAGCGAGGAAGACGCCGATTTTCCCATTCGCCGATTGCAGCGTTCGCTGGAACAATGGAACCTCAGCAGCGGCAAAAGCTATCAGTTGTCCTTCAGTTGGGGTATTGCAGCCTACGCCACCGGGAGCGAAGTGGAAGATGTCCTGCGAGCCGTCGACCGCCAGCTCTACCAGAAAAAGCACAACCTCGTGCCCGTGTTCTAAAGGCTGATCGTTCCAAAAGCGGCCCGGACCATCCGCTCGGTTTTACCGAGCTTTGATTGGCGCATAAAAATCGACAAGATTTCCGTCCGGGTCGCGGAAGTAAACCGAGCGAGTTCCCCATGGCTGCGTACTAGGTGGTTTAACCCAGGTTTTCACCATGCCCTGCAGCCTGCGGTACTCCTCGTCGACATCCGCGACTCTGAATTCCAGGATCACACTCTTGTTTTCCCGCGCTCCTGCCGAGCCTGGGATGTACTCCTCCTGCGCCTTCGCCGAGAAGATCGCCAGCACTCCTCCGCCGGTCGGAAACTCTGCGTAGTCTTCTCCAGACCTCTTGGCTTTAAGAGCCAGGACGGGCTCGTAAAACTCCACGAGTCGCTTCACATCGTCTGTAATCACGCAAGCGTTCACCAGTCTTGGGGTCGGAACAGGATCGGACGGATTGTTGTGAATCGTTCGAAGATTCGCGCACCACCCAGTAGAGACGACTCCAAGAACAATCGCGAAGAACCATACCCGAGGCATGCTCATTGCATTTTCCTCCTGCTGCGTTGGACGAAAGGGATCGGCTCGGAGTTACGGTTCGAGTAAGATTCTCGTTATTATTTTTCGTCCTGCATCTTTTCTTCGGGCATCCACGGAGTGAAAGTGACCCCGAGCAATAGCCCCTCCGGGCGGATGAAACGGGTTACAGTCTGACCCCACGGTTCTTTCTTGGCTTTGAGAAGCATTCGATAGCCTCGCGATGCAAGCTCCGCCGTTGCCTGCTCAACATTGTCAACATCAAACTCCAGCCAGGCTTGTGGCACAGGGAGGTCGTCGGGCCAGGAATCTTTGCCAAAACAAGACTGCGCCGTCTGAGAAAGTGGCCACAGCGCGAAAGTCCTTGCTCCTTCCACAGCTTCAGTATGAAGATAGCCGTTCTCTTCCTGTTCGAAGGCGATACCGAGAGTCTCCCGGTAAAGCTTCTGGCTTGCACCGGCATCGCGAACGATGGGACCAAATCCGGCAATGAACAGAATCTTGACGCCCGCGAAATCGTTCATGGCTTGATCATACTCTGGCGAAAAAGGTGGTTGGCCGAGGCCGAGGCCGAAGCGAAGGCGGACGTCGATTCGGCGTCGTTGTCCAATTGGCCCCCGGCAAGCACTTCGCGAAGCCGCCATAGCGTCCAGCCCAAGGCTGCCACTCCAGCCACCCACATCGAGAAGCAAAGTTTAACCACCCACCCCGGAGCTTCTCCAACTCTTCGCAACAGAAATGGCAGAAAGTTCCACGTAGTGATGTGAACGTAATCCCAGGGATCCTGGGTCATCGCGACATTGTTGAGTCCCCAAGAATCCATCTTTCCCAGTGCGAACGCTACGATATTCTTAAAGCGCAGCGCGATCACGAAGGTGGGATGCCCGAGCGTCTCCATCTGATAAATTTCGAGCGGCAGCCAGAAGGCGAGCGAAGCCAATTGCACGGCAGAGCTTACCGCGATCAGCGCCACTCCCAGCTTCCAGATGAACTTCCCCATATCCGCGTGGTGGCGCAATAACAGCGGCACCGAGATAAACCCCACCAGTTCCGCGGCCGTTGCGACATAACGGTCACCCCAGGCGAAATCACCGCTCCATACTGTGTATTTTGCGTAAAAGCTGATATAGGCAAAGAGCAGCAGGGAGGCGGCGACCATGTACGCCCTGATCTCCGGCCGGAACCGTTTCCACGCCAGCCAGCCAACCACGATTGTCAGGACCAGCAAGGGGTCAAAAAGGAAGATGGACTTTTCTGGCGCAAAGAGCGCACCGAAGAAACCCACGTGGAACGGAGTCTCAAACGGATAACTCGCGGGCAACGATGGATCCAGACGTCGGTGCTCCACGGCAAAAAAGTGTACGTAGGTATTAAAGAAAGATCCAAAACGATAGTACTGATAGAAACGGTCGATGAGCAGAAAGAAGGCATAGACGGGAAGGGCAACCTTGGCATACTCGACAGACCGTCTCCACAATTCCCGGCCGCGTACTCGTTCAAACCACAACACGAGTAATAGAAAGCCGGCTCCGGCCAGAAGATCCAGGCCAGTTGTCAGCCGAGTCAACAGGTTGAGTCCAAATGCAGACGAGCCTATCAGCAGCGCACGTCGACTGCCCGTGCGCAGCCACTCATACTGGAATGTGAATCCAGCCAAGGTTAGAAGCATGATGTAATTGTTTTCCATCATGTTCTGGGTGTAATGCAGATGAGTGGTACAAAACAGCAGCGCCAGCACGCCGGCCACGGCCTGGCGCGTGCTGAACCCCAACCAGCGCAGGAAGCGGAAACATACCAGCGCGGTCAAAACGCTGATCAGAATGTTGGTGCTGTAACTGACTACGATGTTGCGTACGCTCGGGTCATTGCCGTTGTAGTCCTCGAAGACCGGCAGCCGCTCCAAATAGGTTCCCGCGATATCTGCCGGCAACATCAGCAGAGGTTGCCCCACTCCATACCAATCGAAGAGTTTGTCTCTGCGGCCATGCACCCCGAACTCTGGATATTCCTGAGGGAAAACTGGCGGTTCCGAGGTCCAGAAAGAATGAGCGGTCTGCAGGCGATGCATGGTGTCGGCTGAGCCCAGCTCGCCCGACTGCACAACAAACGCGGCAAGGCCCGCCGTCAAGGCAAGTAAAACCAGCGGATCGCGAAACCAAGCCCAATGACGGACATTCATAAGCTAATTCTTTCGCGATCTCGTAATCGCCTCTCTGGCTTCCTTGTCCGCCGTCCTGCGGCGCTCGGTCTCGCGTTTGTCCCATAGCTGCTTGCCTTTTGCCAGCGCGATCTCAACTTTTACTTTACCGTTCTTGAAGTACATCCGGGTAGGGATCAGCGTGAGCCCCCGCTGCTGCGTTTTGCCGATGAGCCTGCGGATCTCTTCTTTATGCATCAACAGCTTGCGAGTCCGCAAAGGCGCGTGATTAAAGATGTTGCCGTGCTCATAAGGACCGATGTGGCAATTCAGCAGCCACAGTTCCCCATCTTTAATTAGGCCATAAGAATCTTTGAGATTGGTGCGGCCAGCTCGCACGGACTTGACCTCGGTCCCGGTCAGCGCGACCCCCGCCTCAAATTTTTCCAGCAAGAAATAGTTGTGTGACGCGATCCTATTAACGGAGGCATCGCGCTGCCCTGCGGCCGTGGGATCGCGGCGAGGATTTTTCTCCGGATTCGGCCGGGTTGGTTGAGCGGGCTGTCGTGGCATGGGTTTTACTAGCTTATCTCATCAGCGAAAACTACGGTGTCGATGATGCTGGAGACGTTGCAAGCAAGTCTGCACACTGCCGCTCTAGAAACGTAGCTTGCTACGTTTCAACCGTGCGCTGAGGAGAAAGACAAAACCAGAAAATAGAATTGGGGGAAGACCGGGACGATTTGTATCTTCGGTGCTAGAACCAAAGAGTGTAACTGTCACCACAGCAATCACATCGGAAGGCTCCGAGGCGATGCTATAATCGCGCAGCTAACACTAATTTCGGCAAACATTTAGAGCTGCATCCCGAGGTCTTGCGCGACTCACGGGAGAAAACTGCTTTTAGAGGACTTTTGATGAAACGCGTGATCCGCTCGGCGGCGATGGTCTCGCTGATCCTGGTCGTAACCTTCGCCCTCGCGGCGGACAAGGCGAAAACCCTATACAACAAAGGAAAAGACGCCGAGGCTCGCGAGAATTACGAACTTGCCTACGATTATTACAAGCAGGCTTTTGACCTCAAACCCACCGAGCTTACCTACAAGTCCGCATTCGATCGATTGCGTTTTCTCGCCGGAGCATCTCATGTGCATCGCGGACAATTGCTGCGCGAAGCCGGCCAACTCGATGCGGCTCTCGCCGAATTCCAGAAAGCCGCCGAGATCGATCCCTCGAGCGCCATCGCCCAACAGGAAGTCCAGCACACCAAGCAGATGATCGAAGTGGCCAAGGCTGCCGGGCCCAAGGCCGCAGCCCCTCCCCTGACCGGCGTGCAGAAGCGCCTGGCGGAAGCCGCAGGCCCGGTAGAGCTGGAGAACATTTCGAATACTCCAATCAATCTTAAGATCACGGAAGATTCCAAGGTTATTTACGAGACGGTCGGCAAACTCGCCGGTATCAACGTGCTGTTTGATCCCGATTACACCTCGCGCCGTATCAAGATTGAGTTGAATAACGTCTCCCTCGAAGAAGCGCTGGAGATTATCGCGCTGGAATCAAAAACCTTCTGGCGTCCGGTGACGCCGAACACGATTTTCGTAGCCTCCGATAATCCCGCCAAGCGCAAGGATCTTGAACAGAGTGTCATCAAGACTTTTTATCTGGCAAACCTTTCCCAGCCGACGGAACTCCAGGATGTAGTCAATGCCATGCGGCAGATTCTGGAAATCTCCCGGATTCAGCCTTTGCCCTCGCAAAGCGCGATTGTCGTGCGCGGGACCCCCGACCAGATCGCCCTGGCTCAAAAATTGATCGGCGATCTCGATAAAGCCAAAGCCGAAGTCATCGTAGATGTGGCGGTCCTGCAGATCAATCGCGACAAATCCAAAACCTTAGGCATCAATCCGCCAACCAGCGCGACCGTCGCCTTGCAGAATAACCTCACGACCTCGACCAACACCACGACGAGCCTCAATACAGGCGCAGGCAACACGGGTACGCTCAATCAGAGCACGGGTACACCCAACCAGCTCAACCTGAATCAACTCGCGAACCTGAACGCCACCGATTTCACCATCACCATCCCGCAGGCGACGGCCACCGCCCTCTTCAGTGACACCAGCACCAAGCTCATTCAGAAACCGCAGATTCGCGCTGTGGATGGCCAGAAGGCTTCTCTCAAGATCGGCGATCGCGTACCCGTGGCCACGGGATCGTTCCAGCCCGGCATCGGCGGCGTCGGCATCAACCCGTTGGTGAACACCCAATTCCAGTATCTGGACGTCGGCGTCAATATCGACATCACGCCCAAAGTTCATGCCAACGGCGACGTGACCCTGAAAATCACGATGGATATCTCTTCCGTGACCGGAACCTCCAACATCGGCGGCATCAGCCAACCCATCATCGGACAACGCAAGATCGAGCACGAAGTTCGCCTGAAGGAAGGCGAGGTCAACATGCTTGGCGGCATGCTGGAAGATTCTTCGACCAAAGCGCTAACCGGCATCCCTGGACTCGGCCAGATTCCGATCTTGAAATATCTTTTTGCGCAGTCCACCACCGATCACTCCGAAACCGAGACCGTCTTCGTCCTGATTCCGCACATCGTTCGCAACCATGAATACAGCGATATGAATGAGGAGGCCATTGACGTAGGCACGGCCAATGCGATTGAACTCCGCCGGGTGAACCACCCCTTGCCGCCGGCTCAAGTTCCCGCGTCACGGCCGCAAACGGCGCCGCCAGCCCCAGCGAATCAGCCGCCGGGATCCGCCGCGCTGGCTCCCGCTGGGCCCGCGACCTTTAGCTTCGATCCAGCCACCATTTCACAGGCCAAGGGAGCGACTTTTGCGGTAAACGTTATGCTCTCTGCCGCCCAGAACGCATTTTCGGTTCCCCTGCAGATGAGTTACGATCCGAAGATGCTACAAGTGGTCAACGTTTCGAATGGGGGGTTCCTTTCGCATGATGGCCAGGCTGTGGCCATCGTTCATCGCGACGACGATACCACCGGAACCCTGCAGGTTACCGCCACCCGGCCACCAGGAGCCCCCGGAATTTCTGGTGAGGGCGCGGTCGTGACTCTGACTTTCTTGGCCAAGGCTGCCGGCCAGTCCTCGCTTACCATTGCCCGGGGAAGCGTGCGCGACCCCGGTATGCAAGCTGTGCCCGCGGCCGGCGCAAACGTGACCGTGACGATTCAATAGTTCTGTATCGCCCTCGCTGCGATCTCAAGAACCGGCCTTGAAAAGAATTTCCTCGGGGGAAAACCCTCGCGGTGGCCAAGACTGCTGGCGATGCCATAATTTCCAATATGCGAGTAACTGTTCCCACATCGAGCCGTGCCAAAGAAACCGGTGGGTTCACGCTCATCGAGTTGATCGTGGCCACCGCGATTCTGCTTATCCTCAGCACCCTTGCCATCCCTCTGGTGCGGGTGACCATCAAGCGCGAGAAGGAACACCAGTTGCGCCAGGCGCTGTGGGAGATGCGCGACGCCATTGATCGCTACAAGGACGCGGCCGATCGTGGCGCCTTCCAGACCAAAGTGGGCTCGGAAAACTATCCCCCCGATTTGGACACGCTGGTCAAAGGCGTGGATGTCCAAGGCAAGAAATTAAAGTTTTTGCGCAAGATTCCGATTGATCCGATGACCAATAGCACCGAATGGGGATTGCACTCCATGCAGGACGATCCCGATTCCGACTCCTGGGGCGAGCAGAACGTTTTCGACGTGTATACCAAATCGCAAGACACCGCACTCGACGGGACCAAGTACAAGGACTGGTAGATGGCAAGATCTCGCAAAACCCGAAGCCGCGGCTTCACCTTGATCGAGCTGATGATCGTCATCAGCGTCATCCTGATCCTGGTTTCGGTCGCGCTCCCGGCTTACAACCAGTCCATCTGGCGGGCCCGAGAATCGGTATTGAAACAGAATCTCTTTGCCATCCGCTCCGTCATCTCCCAATACACGCTGGACAAGCAGAAGGCCCCGCAGTCCCTGGAAGATCTGGTTTCAGCCGGCTACTTCAAGCAGATTCCGAACGACCCTATGACCGGCCGCAACGATACCTGGACGGTCGACGAAGAGTCCGACACCATTATGACCGTCGACCAGCAGGAGCCCGGAATCTACGATGTCCACAGCGGCTCCACCGCCGTCGGCAGCGACGGCACCGCCTACAACACCTGGTAGTGCGCCCCGCCACGTGCCGCGCTAGCCGGATTTGAAGACTTGTCTTCAAAGAACTAACATCTAAGTTATGCCGGCCGAAACCGAAATCACTGCCTCCACCTACACCCCGATCCGTGCGCCCCGCGGCAACTCGCTTTCCTGCAAGGGCTGGCAGCAGGAAGCCGCGATGCGCATGCTGATGAACAACCTCGACGAAGAAGTCGCCGAGCGCCCACGCGATCTGGTCGTCTACGGAGGAACCGGCCGCGCGGCGCGCAGTTGGGAGGCCTACCATGCCATCGTTGCATCATTGAAGAACCTCGATAACGATGAAACTTTGCTGGTCCAATCTGGCAAACCGGTGGGCGTGTTCAAGACGCATGAGTACGCGCCACGAGTGCTGATCGCGAACTCCAATCTCGTCGGGCATTGGTCCAACTGGGAGAAGTTCAACCAACTGGAACGCGCCGGCTTGATGATGTACGGCCAGATGACCGCGGGTTCGTGGATCTACATCGGTTCGCAAGGCATCGTGCAGGGAACATTCGAAACATTCTCCGCCGCGGGAGAAAAGCATTTCGACGGAGACCTTGCCGGCAAACTGATCGTCAGCGGCGGCATGGGCGGCATGGGTGGAGCTCAGCCACTCGCCGCGACCATGACGGGCGCGGCTTTCCTGGGTATTGATGTCGATCCCGAGCGCATCAAGAAACGCCTCAAGACCGGCTATTGCGATTTCATGGTGACCACGCTCGATGAGGCGCTGCGCATTCTGAAGAACGCCATCCGAAAAAAAGAAAACGTCTCGGTCGGGCTGGTAGGAAACTGCGCCGATGTGATTCCTGAACTCGCCGAGCGCGGCGTGGTCCCGGACATCCTCACTGATCAGACTTCGGCCCACGATCCACTGAACGGATACGTGCCCAACGGCATGACGCTCGATGCAGCTCTGGAACTGCGCCAGCGCGACCCGCAGGCTTATCAGGAGAAGTCGCTGGATGCCATGGCGAGGCACGTCGAAGGTATGTTGCGCCTGCAAAAGATGGGTGCCGTCACCTTCGACTACGGCAACAATATTCGCACCTTCGCATTCCAGCGGGGAGTGAAGAACGCCTACGACTTCCCAGGATTCGTGCCCGCATATATTCGTCCGTTGTTTTGCGAAGGCCGCGGCCCATTTCGATGGGTGGCTTTATCGGGCGAACCTTCGGACATTCATGTCACCGATGATTTAGTGCTGGAGCTGTTCCCGGAGAATCGAATTCTGCGCCGCTGGATTGATCTGGCCCGCAAGCGCATCAAGTTTCAAGGCCTGCCTGCCAGAATCTGCTGGCTCGGATACGGCGAGCGCGCCCAGTTCGGTCTGGCAATGAATGATCTGGTGAAAAAAGGAAAGATCAAGGCGCCCATTGTCATCGGCCGCGATCATCTGGATTGCGGCTCGGTCGCGTCTCCATTCCGCGAAACCGAAAGCATGAAAGATGGCAGCGACGCTGTAGCCGACTGGCCGCTGCTGAATGCTCTGCTGAACACGGCCGCCGGAGCTTCCTGGGTTTCAATCCACAACGGCGGCGGCGTGGGCATTGGCTATTCGCTGCATGCCGGCCAAGTAACGGTGGCGGATGGCACCGAAATGATGGCCAAGAGAATCGAGCGCGTGCTGACGACCGACCCGGGCATGGGGATAGTCCGCCACGTCGACGCGGGCTATGGCGAAGCCAAAGATTTCGCGAAGACGGCATCGGTCAAAATACCGATGCCGTCGTAGCCAAATGGAGGCCGGGCGTCTCGCCCGTCCCAGTCGAGCGAGCACTGCAGCTAAACTGGTTATCTTGAGTCTGTCCACAAATCCGCGATCGCGGCAGCGTGCTCTGCTGCTTATCAACATTGGCCAACTGCTCACGCTGCGGTCTGCCTCCCAACCCGGCCCGCGCCGCGGCTCCGAACTGAAGGAACTCGGCATCATTGAAGACGCTGCGGTGTTGTGCCTGGGAGGAAAGATTGTTTCCGTCGGCAAGAGTAAAGATGCGCTGCGCGATTCCTGGCTCAAGAAGAACCGCAAAACCGTCATCGAGATTGATTGCGAACGCCAAGTCGTTCTGCCGGGATTCGTCGATTCCCACACCCATCCGGTATTCGTTGCGCCGCGGCTGATCGATTTCGAAAAACGCATTTCGGGCGCATCTTATGAGGAAATTGCCGAAGCCGGCGGCGGCATTCGTTCGAGCGTGGAGGGAGTGCGTAAGGCGGCGACGAGCCAGTTAGCCGAGCAGGTGCTGCAAGCTCTGCGCGAAATGGCTGAGCAGGGTACTACGACGGCTGAGGCCAAGTCGGGGTATGGACTTACCGTCGAGTCCGAACTCAAGTCTCTGCGAGCCATTCGAGATGCCGCTGCTTGCTGGCCAGGCACGGTCGTGGCCACGTTTCTCGGCGCCCACGTGGTTCCCCGTGAGTTCCAAGGCAAAAAAAATGACTACGTGAATGAAGTGTGCGAGCGAATGATCCCGCAGGTGGCCAAGCGAAAGCTCGCCCAGTTTGTGGACGTGTTCACCGAACGCGGCGCATTCACAGTCGAGGACACCGCAAGAATTTTTGACAATGCAAAAAAGCATGGCTTAAGCGTAAGGGCGCACGTTTGTCAATTGAGCGAGACTCCGCTGCAGACACTCTTGCGCTACAATCCACTGTCGTTGGACCACATGGATTACGTGAACGACGATGACATTCGAGAGTTGGCCCGCCACGACACGATTGCCACGCTAGTCCCGGGAGCGAACTATTTTCTTGGCTTGAATGATTTTCCTCCTGCGCGAAAGTTGATCGACGCGGGCGTACCCGTGGCGTTGGCCACTGATTACAATCCGGGTTCGTCACCGACTCCAAGCATGCCATTCGTTCTATCGCTGGCCTGCACACATATGAAGATGTCGCCCGCGGAGGCAATTTCCGCCGCAACCATCAACGGCGCTTGGGCGTTGCGGCTGGGCGAGCGGAAGGGTTCAATCGAGCCGGGGAAGGACGCAGACCTGGCTGTATTCGAGGCTGACGATTATCGTGAAATCCCATACTGGTTTGCCTCAAACCGCTGCGCGTTCACGGTTTTGAACGGGACGCTGATTGCGTCGGCTGGATCGGCTGTTTTAGGGTGAAACTTTCGGTTCCGGAATTGCGTATAGAATCAAGGTCGAACAATCACCGGATTCCACCGAGCCATTACAAATACCGAGGAAAAAATGAAACGAATCTTTTTGCTGACTGGCCTTTTTCTGTGTCTGGCATCCCTCTGCGCGGCTCAACGTCTGCCGGAGCTCGCCGTCCCCGAGAACTACAAGCTCGCTTTTGCCCCCGACTTCACCAAGAATAATTTTAGCGGGGACGAAACCATCCAGGTGCGCGTGCTGAAGCCTACCTCGGACATCGTGCTCAACGCCGCCGAAATTGATTTCGACGTCGCGACCATCAATAGCGGTGGCACGAGCCAAAAAGCTAAAGTCACGCTCGACAAAGACAAAGAAATGGCCACCCTGACAGTAGCGAACGCAATCCAGCCGGGGCCGGCGACCATTCACATCCGCTATACGGGTATTCTCAACGATCAACTGCGTGGCTTCTATCTGGGCAAGGATTCGGGCGGCCGCAAGTACGCGGCCACGCAGTTCGAAGCTACCGATGCGCGCCGGGCGTTTCCATCGTTCGATGAGCCTGCTTACAAAGCCACGTTTGACGTGGTCGTCACCGCGGACCAGGGAATGACCGTGATTTCAAACACCAAGGTAGTCTCGGATACGCCGGGGCCGGGCAATGGCAAACACACAGTCCGCTTCGCAACCACGCCGAAGATGTCATCGTATCTGGTCGCCATGGTTGTCGGGAATTTCGAGTATGTCGAGGGCTCGGCCGATGGCATCCCGATTCGCGTATACGCCAGCCCCGGGAAAAAAGAGCTGGGTCGTTTCGCACTGGACGCGGCCGAGAATATCATGCGGTATTACAACCGCTATTTCGCCATCAAGTATCCCTATGGAAAACTGGACCTGGTCGGGCTCGCCGACTTTTCAGCCGGTGCCATGGAGAATACCGGCTGTATCACCTTTCGCGAGCTCATCCTGTTGGTAGATGAGAAGCACGCCGCA
The DNA here is from genome assembly GCA_049585795.1 of Terriglobales bacterium. Classification (GTDB taxonomy): domain Bacteria; phylum Acidobacteriota; class Terriglobia; order Terriglobales; family Acidobacteriaceae; genus JABDBE01. The sequence continues at coordinate 221,397 of JBAVAQ010000024.1, forward strand.
GTTGATCTGAAGAAGGAAGTGGCTTCCGTCATCGCTCACGAAATGGCGCATCAATGGTTTGGCGACTTAGTCACCATGCAGTGGTGGGACGACATCTGGCTCAACGAAGGCTTTGCCACTTGGATGTCGAGTAAGCCGGTGGAGGCGTGGAAGCCGGAGTGGAACATGGATCTTGATGACGTAAGGGAGACAGGAGACGCTCTGAATGCCGACTCCCTGATAAATACTCACCCGATCCACCAGGAAGCAGAGACGCCGCAACAAATCCTGGAATTGGCGGACGAGATTACCTACGAAAAAACCGCGGCGGTGCTGCGCATGTTAGAGAGTTATCTGGGGCCGGAAACATTCCGTGCCGGAGTTAACGCGTATTTGAAACAACATGCTTACGCAAATGCCACGGCGGCTGACTTCTGGAATGCGCAATCCCAGGTTTCCAAAAAGCCAGTAGATAAGATCATGCCCACCTTCGTGGAACAACCGGGCGCCCCGCTGGTCAGTGTGAAGAACCAGTGTTCGGGGGATTCAACCGCCGTTGGTTTAGCGCAACAGCGTTATTTTTTTGACCGTGCTCTGCTCAACGCGGGCAGCAAGGAAGTGTGGCAGATCCCAGTTTGTCTGAAGAACCAAGCCGCCGGCGCGGAAAAATGTGAGCTCTTGGTTCAAAAGGAACAGGCTTTGAATCTTCCCGCATGTTCCTCGTGGGTTTTCGCCAACGCCGGTGCGAGAGGGTATTACCGCTCGGGCTATGAGTCCGACGCAGTGCGTTCGATGGCGAAGGATGTGGAAACTACGCTGACCCCAGCCGAAAGGATCAGGTTGCTGTCCGACATTTGGGCGTCGGTGCGGGTGAGTCGCGAACCGATCGGTGACTACCTCGCCGTGGCCCAGGGGTTGCAATCAGACCGCACCAGCGAGGTGTTGAGTGAAATGATCAGCCAGTTGGATTACATCGGAGAACACGTGGTCAACGACTCAGACCGGGAGTCGTATGATCTTTGGGTCCGTCAGCTTCTGACGCCGGCTGCCAACGCTGTAGGATGGGCACCGAAGCCGGGCGAGAGCGCCGACCAGGACAGCTTGCGATCCCATCTCATGCACGCATTGGGCTACACCGCGCGCGATCCTGAGGTGGAGGCAGTAGCCCGTAAACTGACCGATGAGGCGATGCAGAATCCATCGTCCGCGGATCATGAGCTTCTGTTTGCCGCCTTGCCAATCGTGGCCCGCAACGGCGATTCGGCCCTATACGACAGTGTCCTGGCGCGCGTCAAATCCGCCAAAACTCCCGAGGAAGAATATCTCTATCAGCGAATGCTCAGCCGCTTCAGCGATCCCAAACTGCTGGAGAGAACTCTGGAATACGCAATTTCACCCGCGGTGCGCTCGCAGGACAGCCTGATGGTGATTTCCGACGTGATGCGGAACCCGGCCGGTACCAAGCTCGCATGGGATTTTGTGCGGGCGCATTGGAACCAGGTCGAAAATCTGGGGGGTGCATTTGGCGGCGGAATGATTGTGCAGAGTACCAGTTCCTTCTGCGATGCCGGCATGCGGGACGAGGTCAAAGACTTCTTCGCCACGCACAGCGCTCCCGCATCCGATCGTACGCTCAAACAATCTTTGGAGCGTATAAACTATTGCGTCGATCTGAAGACGCAGCAGGGAACGCATCTCGCTTCATGGCTGCAGACGCACGCCAGTTCCGCCGGAGAGTGAAGGCGTACGCCGTAGCCCGGCGACCTTCGATACCAGCGACTGCTGTCAAGCGCAAACGCCAGCGCGAGCCGGTTCCGGGCCCGGAGCTCGCCACCGAGTTCGTCTGCGATCGAGATACGGGTAGTGGACCAGTTTGGATTGAAAATGGTCCATTACCCGCCATGTGCGTTGAGGGAATTCAGCTTGGTTGTTATAATCGGGGCTGTTCCACACGCTCCCAGCATTTTCACTGCGCAATAACCGGCAAGTTCGCCAAGGCTGGCGTAACCCCCAACTCATAACCGTTGGCCGGTGGAGCGACAAGCACGTGGCCAGGTAGCTCAGGTGGTAGAGCGCAGCCCTGAAAAGGCTGGCGTCGGCGGTTCAACTCCGTCCCTGGCCACCATCATTCTGAAGAACTTAGTGGCGAGGAGCGGAAATTTCCAACCCACGATCCAACCCATGATTCTCACTGAACTCGCTCTGTGAGCAGGTGGATTCTGTCTCCCATCAGCTGTTCGAGGAACTTGCCTTGCGCATCCCGCATGGACTCCATGTCGGACTGCGCATAGAGTCCCATGGTCGTGCCGAAGTCCTCGTGACGCAGCACTCCTTGTACGGTTTTCGGGTCCACCTTCAGCTTCACTAGTGCCGTCGCAAGCGAATGACGAAAGTTGTGAAAGCCGAAGCGTCCCTTCCAATCCGCGCAAATCACGCCCGCAGTGATGGCTGCAGGGCGCAAGTATTTCTGCACCAAGATGGACGCGGACAGCGGCTTCTTGCCTCTCAGCTTTACGCTGGGAAACACATAGTCGCTTTCCTTGGCATACTTCGTTCTCTCGCGCCATGCGAGGAGGAAGCCAGCCAAAAGCGGATGCATGGGAACGGGAGCCTTTGACGCTTTCGACTTCGGTTCTTTGAATCTTCCCCACACATAAGCTCGTCTCACGTAAATCACCAACCCCTCGAAATCGAGATCCATCCACATCAAGCCCAACAGTTCTGATACGCGCAGAGCAGTGGCCGCGTCGCTTAGAGTCAACGTGCGCCTTGGCTCTGGAGTATTGAGAAGAACCTCGAACGCCTGCTTCGGGGTCATGACTATCGCCCGGTAATCGCTCGTGGTTCGTTGGCTCACCCAGTGCATGGGATTGCCTTCCTGCTGGCGAGGGAGAAAATTGCATCGCTGCCCGTGCTTGAAGACCAGGCTCATGATGCGGCGGATTTTGTCGATGGTAGGATCGGCTAACGGTTTCACCTTCTTCTGAGCGTTCCCCTTGCGTAGTTCCCGAAACCACCCCTCGACATCCCTCGATTCCATGGCTAAGGGTGCTAATCTCCCCCATCGTGGAATGATGCGTTTGATAAGGTGTCGCTCGTAGGTTTCGACTGTGGGAAATGCTTTGGGACGCGCTGATTCCGATTGGTCGATCCTCAACTCGTTTTCGATGTAGTCTTGGCAAAGCTGACCAAAAGTCCTCGGCGTTCCCTGGAAGGGCTGCAATTGGTTGATGGTTTCGCGCAGCTTCTGACGATCGACTTCTCTCGACGCATCCGCCGGGCTGGAACCGATATCTTTGACAAGACCTATGGCGGTCGTGCGTTCGACTCGTTTCCCGTCCGAGCGAGTGGCGTAATAGCGAAGCACCCACGTCAGACCCTCTGCGCGCATTATCTTGCGTAGACTGCCTATTTGATACCTGGGCATCAAACCCTCCTTGGTGGTTTGCGTGCTCCAGGTGGCCGCGTTTCGCAGCTTACCATGTAGGCGTGGAGTTCCGATAACAGAAACCTCCAGTCCTTCTTTTCTGCCGATGGATCGAGCGCGTGACCGGGAATTTTGCCATCTCGGACTTTTTGTAAAAGAGTGCGGCGTGTGATGCCCAAGAACGTGGCTGCGGTGTCGCCATCCACGAAGTATTCAAGGGTTGAGGCCGGAGCGGTTGGACCGAAAGCGTGGCTGGCTGTCATAGAGGGAACCTCAAGAAGTACAAACGTTGCACTTGACGTTAGCGCAGGTGTACACATATAGTCAAGGCGTAACGTTACATATAGGAGGTGAAATTGACCGAAAGGGAGCTCACGACGGAGAAGGCAGCGATAGCGCAGCAGCCAGTGATCTCCATTCGTATTTCCGAGGCTCTGCGTTTAAAGCTTGAGGGCTTAAAGGTGCTCATGTCCATGAAGAGCGGCGAACCCGTTTCCACA
>JBAVAQ010000025.1:0-36655 GCA_049585795.1 Terriglobales bacterium
TTCCCATTGGCGCCAAACCAATCCTTCTGCAGAATCAATAACCCGACCCAAACATCTCGAGACGCCAACGGCTGGCATCTGATTCGCTCCCCGCCGCTTCGATTTTGCTCGCCTCCACACCCAGCACTCGCTCAATAATCTGAGATTGACTCCCGGCAATAAGGCGGCGCGGTCGGCTACCGTTAATTGGAGACCCGTCTCCTCAGCTACTTCCCGCCGCGGCGTGCGCTCTTTTGACTCCCAAGGCATTTGCCAATCCCCGGGAAAGAAAAGCCGCAGCCATCGCTTCGACGGATCGCGAGATAACGCTGCCCTCGCTGGATGACCGCCACTGCTCTGAGCGTGCCGAACAACGGGCAAACGCCTGTAGATCCCAAAGTTCAGACGTGACACACACCTGAATGCACCACGTCGAATAGCCTCGGCTGTCATGCGCGAGAAACTAGCAGCTTGCTCTGCAATTTGGCGGCTCACTCTCGGGTCGATGGAGGCAGTCAGCTTGGATGCGGTTCACTGAGACTCCAGGAATAGCGGTTTGGGCCCGATTTTCAGCGGGCCAGAAATCGGATTGGAATTCCCCGCGACGTCCCGGAATTTCTTGAACGCTCCTTTGGGAGAGTAATTCTTTTCACCGGACTCATTCCACACCACCAGCGCTTCTTTTCCATCGGCTTTGGTCAAAGTGCACGTCCAGACCGAGCCATCAGGCGAACAGCCTCTAGTCATGGTGGAACCAACCATCCAGTTAAACACCTCGCGATAGGCCCTCGCACCCTGGGTGGACCTTTTGGATTCCCGATCGTAGAGCATTCCGGTGGCGCCATCATTCCACGCGTACCAATAGAGTCTTTGTACGCCCTCGGACCAGTGCACAAGATAAAACTGCGCTACAAAGGCGGCCTGCGAATCTTCGTCGGCATAGCCTTTGCCCTTCTTGACGTTGCCCCAGCTGGCCTCGGTGTCGTATGTGGGTTTGGTATCCTGATGGTACTTGGCGAGGATCTTACGAAACTCGCGGTAGTATTGGATGAAATCCGTCGCCGGGCCACGCTGGGTGTAACCGTGGAACGCGATGCCATCCGCATACTCGCCACCGCCTGCAGCCAACCAGTCTTCCATAAACTGACGATACTTGGGATACACCAAACCAGAGTCCGGGCTCAGAAACACTGCGTCGGGATCGATGCTGTGAATGATCTCCTTGGCATCCCGCGCCATACGCAACAGTTGGGGGAATGTTCCGGACCAATACCTGGGGAGGTAAGGTTCATTCCAGAGTTCCCAATACTTGATGTGAATCCCGCGATTGTTTTTGCTGTGAGTCACGATGGCGGTAACGAAATCTTTCCAGTACTGGTCGGAACCAGTGCCATCTGACTTCAAGTCCTTGGGCGGAGCACACTGGCCTGGACCGTTGTTACAATCCAGATTCGGCTGGCTGGATGCAAACTCCGGTACCCGGCCGAAAGTGTAGAGAATGTCGTCAACATCGTGTTCCTTCAGTTCCGAAAACCATCTGTCTACCTGGCTCCAATCGTACTTTCCGTTCGCCGTATTGATTTGTGCCCATCCGGTAGCGGAATCCCACATGCGAAAACTGCCGAATGGGATGTCCGGCCACGGTTCGTGCTTATTTGGATAGGCATGTCGATGCATCCCGAAAAAGGTACGGGGAACAGGGGTAGTGGGAGGATGGGTATCGTCACTGGCAAGAACCACCTCGGAAGGAGCTGCAGCCCACCTTCCTAAGCCAGGCAGGATGGCGACCGCCGTCAAAATCAGAAAAGCCCCGAAGACAATTCGCTTCATCGCGATGCTGTGCTCCTTAGGAATTCGCTCACCCGCAAGTTCTTCCAGCCTTTAGCGAATCTAGGTCAAATCGGAATGCGCACTGTAACTACGAGCCAGGCGGTTGATAAAGGAATGATGACATCGTAAGCCTCTTCGGCAAACTGGTCAACAACGAGGCGCGCGGGGTGTCGTTAGCACATGATATGTTATCGGGATCTTCAGTGAAAGCGTCCTTATTGCGGCATGCTAAAGGTCGTTTATTGCACTTTCGGGCAGTCGGCAACCGGAAGTCATCTCGGCAACATGTGGCTTGTTCTTTTCCTTTAGAGAACTTAACGAATGGGTAACTGTTGTAAGATCGCGCCACTTCACTCAAGTATTCGCGGGAGCCAAACCGTTGGCCACAGTCATCGCATCCATTTTCCGATAATGTCATATCGAGCCGGCTCTATGGCAGCCCGAAGGCATGGTGGAAATTGAACTGGTTTGCAACTGCTCAGAGGAGGTACGGATCCTTCCGCACAGTCTACTTCAGTCCCTTGACCACGAAAGCCTGCGACAGGACTTGGGTATAGAGGTACACGTAAGCACTTCCGTCGCTGGAAAAAAGCACGCCGCCGGCATTCGCTCCCGTCGGCAAGGAATCGCCGAAGGTTTTCCAAGCGTCCATTTTCCCGGTGGTCACATTCACGCGAAAAACTTTCACGGTGCGCTCGTGCGAGTGACTCTCAACTACATATACTGAAGCTCCATCCGGAGCCCAGCCGCTCACGTAGTAACGGGAGTCAATTCCCGGGAGCGGGCGGAGGCCACCGCCGTCCAACGGCCAGATGCCCCATTTACCGTCAGGCCCTAGCACCACGAAACTATGGCCGTCCGGGGACAAAATCGTCCCTGAAACGCCTTCGGGCGTGATGGGCTTGGCATTGCCATTGCTTAGATCGATCAGGTAATCGCGCGCTCCGTGTCCTGCCTCGATTCCCCCCGCGACCAGCTGTTTGCCGTCGGGCAGATAGCGGGCCGCGGTGTAGTCAACGTTGTCATGGGTCAATTGCCGGGCTTCACCGGCGCCGGTCGGAACTGCGCTCAGCGGGCCGCCCTTGGCCGGCTGCGTAATGACCCATTTGCTGTCTGGCGAAATTGCTAGACCTCTGCCTTCGCCGATCCGCACCGGAGGCGAGCCGTCGGTATCGCGCAGAAATACCGTGTAATTTGGACCGCCCCCATCGGCTTCCTCTTCGAACAAAACCTTTTTTCCATCTCTGCTGATGTCGCCCGCAATTGCCCATCCCAACCAGCCCAGTTCCCGTTCCTCTTTACCACCAGGAGGCACGCCGCGCAGTCCAATGCGTTTCTGATCGGTAAGGATCAGGGGCATTCCGTTGCGGATGTCTTGCAGCCACATCCCTCCCGGAACATTGGTAATGGTTCGCAGCTTTCCGGCCAATGTTACTCCGCGCAGGTTTTGTGCCGAGCCCGTATCGGAGGACGTAAACCAAATCTCATCGCCTCTGGGAGACCACACAATCCCCTGCGCAGAAATCCATCCCGATGAGAGTTTCTTCTCGTGTCCCTGCATGTCCACGACCGCGATCGAGCCTTGGTCGTCGCCACCGGGATTCTCGTGATCGGCAAAGGCGATCCACCGGCCGTCAGGGGAGATTTTCGGATGACTGAGCCAATTGACGCTGTCCAACAAAACATGGCCGATCGGATATTCGAGGCGCCAGTGGCTGTTCTCCGGGACGAAACGAACCACGGCCATGTTGTCGCCGTCCGCTGACCAGTCGGCGTCCTGAACATTCTCCAGCACTTCGCGCGGCGTACCGCCTCCTAGGGGAACCCGCGCCAGCGTGCCGATGCGGGCATATCCGGGAAGGAATACGGTATTGAGCCGGACGGCAAGCTCTCCACTTTTGGAGATCGCCAGCAGCTCTGCATGTTTCAGCCCGAGTTCGCGTGAGACCGTATCGTCCGTGCGCGCCAGATAAAGCTGAAAATCGCCGCCATCCCACGACGCGCTGTAAACTATGCTGCCGTCGGGCGTGTACCGGGCATTGCCGATGTAACCGGTACGGAATGTGATCTGCTTGTACTCGGCTAGGGGTGGGGCACTCTTGCCTCGCCCCAACCACCAACCCAGACCAAGCAAGGCTGCCGCGAGCACGATCACACCCGCTGCCGCCGCCCACTGGCGACGTGAGCTTCTCACGCTGGCTTGTTGTACCGCAGCTTGCGCTCCGGACTTGGTAGCGGCAGAAACGTCGGTCAATGCTTCCAGGTCGAACGCGAGGTCTCCCGCCGATTGGAAACGTTGCGCGGGATGTTTTTCCAGGCAGTGCCGCACAATTCTTTCCAGACCTGGGGGAACGTTTCGCGCGGTTTCGGAAAGCTCCGGTGCTTCCTCCTTGAGGATTGCGCTCATGGTGTCGGCCGAGGTCTCGCCGTGGAAGGCTCGTTTGCCCGAAATCATTTCGTAAAGAATCGCGCCAAAGGAAAAAAGGTCGGAGCGGTGATCAGCCGGTTTTCCGCGGACCTGCTCGGGCGACATGTAACCGGCGGTGCCCATGACCACCCCGGCCTCGGTCGCGACTTGCAGGGTTGGAGCGTCTCCGCTGCCATCGTTCGTTTCCGGTCCCGTCAGCTTGGCTAAACCGAAATCGAGAATCTTCACCCGGTTGTCGCTGGTCAGGAATAAGTTTTCCGGCTTCAAGTCGCGATGCACGATGCCCTTGTCATGCGCTGTTGCCAGCCCCCGCGCCACCTGTAACGAGTAATCGACCACTCTGCGGATGGGCAGCGGGCCGTTCCGCAAGCGCTCGCGAAGGGTCTCGCCTTCCAGCAACTCCGAGACGACATAAGGCGCGGCTTGCTCCTCGCCGATATCGAAAATAGAAAGAATATTGGGATGGTTGAGTGCTGCCGCCGCCCGCGCTTCTTGCGCAAAGCGCTGCAAGCGGTCGCGATCCGCAGAGAACGACGCGGGCAGAACCTTGATCGCAACCGTGCGGTTCAAGCGAGAATCATGGGCGCGATACACCTCGCCCATCCCGCCCGCACCCAGCAGGGACTGGATCTCGTAGGGGCCAAGTTTCATGCCAGAGGTGAGTGCCATGTTCGCACGCAATTATAGCCTGCGCGACGCTTCTAGTAAGTTGAATGCGCCCGGCAGGCTCCGCGTCTTAGTGTCCATGCTCTTGCAGACCGCGATACTTCATCATGGGCTCGACGCTCGGGTCTTTACCGCGCCAAGCTGCATACATCTTCGCCAAGTCCTCCGTGTTGCCACGGGATAGCACCATCTGCCGGAATCGGTCGCCGTTGGCCCGGGTCAGACCGCCATGATCTTCAAACCACTGATACGCGTCGTCATCGAGCATCTCCGCCCACAGGTAGGCGTAGTAACCAGCCGAGTAGCCTGCCCCTCCCCAGATGTGGGCGAAATAGCTGGAGCGGTAGCGCGGCGGCACCGCGCTGAGCAGCAGATGCGTCTTCTCCAGCGCTTGTTTCTCAAACGTATCCGGCTGCTGAAGCGGTGCGCCAGCCGGAAGCGTGTGCCATTGCATGTCGAGTTCAGCGGCTGCGACTAGCTCAGTTAGCAGATATCCCTGATTGAAAGTCTCAGCTTTTCTGATCTTGGCCGCCAACTCCGGCGGCATCGACATGCCAGTCTTGTGATGCCGGGCGTAGTGATTGAAGACAGCGGGATACAGCGCCCAATGCTCATTGAATTGCGAGGGAAACTCCACAAAATCCGATGCGGTTGCCGTGCCCGACAGGCTCGGATACTCGGTGTTTGCGAACATGCCGTTCAGTGCGTGGCCGAACTCGTGGAACATCGTAGTCACGTCGGTGTAGCTGATAAGGGCCGGCTCGCCCGGCGGAGGCTTCGGCAGATTCGCCACGTTGTAGACCACCGGCAGCGTGCCCAGAAGCCTGGACTGGTCCGCAAAGACGTCCATCCATGCCCCACCATTCTTGTTGTCGCGTTTGAAATAGTCGCAGTAAAACAACGCCAAGGGCTTGCCGTCCGCATCCGACACCTCGAACACGCGAACATCCGGTTGGTAAATCGGGATATCCTTGCGTTCCTTAAAGGTGATCCCGTAAAGCTGATTGGCCGCGTAAAAGACACCATCCTCGAGTACGCGGTTCAGCTCAAAGTACGGCTTGACCTCCGCCTCGTTTAAATCGTACTTCGCTTTGCGCACCTGTTCGGAGTAGAACTCCCAGTCCCAGGGCTGCAAAGTGAATCCGCCCTTCTGCGCGTCGATCACATCCTGAATATCCTTGCCCTCACTCGCTGCCTTCGCGGTGGCGGCGGGCACCAGGGCATCCATGAACCTCAAGGCGGCCTCTGGAGTTTTTGCCATTTGATCCCCCAATTTCCATGCCGCGTGGTTCGGATATCCGAGCAGTTGCGCCCGTTGCGCGCGCAGCTGCGCCATGCGCGAGATGATGTCACGCGTATCGTTAGCATCGCCCCGCTCCGCACGGTTCCAGGATTTCTCGAAGATGACTTCGCGCGTCGCCCTGACGCTGAGTGAGGCCAGGTCCGGTTGCTGTGTCGTGTTCTGTAGCGGGAGCACATACCCCTCCTGCTTGCGGCTCTGCGCAGCCTGTGCAGCCGCAGAGATCTGGGCGTCGCTCAAGCCGGCCAGCGCACTTTTATCCGTTGTGGAGTACGCCCCGTCTTTCGTAGCGGCCAAAAGCTTCCTCGAAAAAGCAGTCGAGAGTGTCGAGATCTCCTCGTTCAGTTTCTTCAATTCGACTTTCTCGGCATCCGACAGATTTGCCCCCGAGCGGACGAACTTGTCATAGGTAACTTCGACCAGCCGCAACGATTCCGGATCGAGATTCAGCGACTCGCGCTGCTTGTAGACGGCCGTCACTCGGGCAAACAATTTGGCATTCAGGTAGATGGCATCGTAGTGGGCGGCCAGCTTGGGCGCTTCTTCGGCGCGCACATTCTGCAGCACGGGATTAGTATTCGCTCCGCTAACCGCCTCGAACGTTTCCATCACTCGTTTAAGGAGTCGACCGCTCTTCTCCATGGCAACGAGCGTGTTCTCGAAAGTTGGTGCCGCCGGATTGTCCGCGATCGCCTGGATCTCAGTGAGCTCCTCGACCATGCCCGCCTCAATGGCCGGCTGATAGTCCTCATCCTTGATCTTGTCGAATGGTGGAGCATGGAATGGCAGCGTACTCGGCGCATAAAACGGGTTTGACGGACCGAACTTCGCATCGGCGGCCGTGGCAGACGTGCAGATAGGACTCAGTGCGATACCGACAAACGTAACGAAAGCGATCGTGCGCTTCAAAATAACCCTCCGTTTGTGATTGCCTAGTAGATCCGGACAAAGTGCCCCAGCGCCCATTGTAAGAGAACTGCGATGTCTGCTACCAGAACTCGCAGCAAAACTTCCCCGCCAACGCGCGTGACCGGGTTGCCCGATCACATACTTCTTCTCCAAGCAACAATTCCGGTCCGGTCCGATGTCTCGCAACACGAGATCAGTTCGGGAATCCGCGAGCCCGACGAGATTGGACAGTGACTTCTCTGGATCGACGGGTTCGCGTTTTGAGGCCTAGTTGTTGCAAAATCGCCTTATGCTGATTAACCAGAATTCCCGTGTGCGACGTGTGTTTCAAAACTATCGTTTTTAACGCTCGGGATTCGATAAAAGTGCGGAGCAGTCTTATGCGGACCCGAGGATCTGGAGATGGTTTTCTGGCGCCCGGCGCTGATCACAAACGTGCTACGAGAATGCGCCCGGCACTCCACAGGCCCGCAATTTCCAGGGCCAAAAGAAGAACCACGCTAACGTCGAACAGGATCGCCCAGCCGCTGTACCCGGCGTCAAACACGTTGTTCGGGCCGGCGATGAAAAAGTGCTCGAGGCTCCCGATCACGAGCCCACTCGCGAACCCAATAATCAGGACGAAGGAGCCGACCCGCTTCAGCCGCGTCCACAACAATCCCAATCCTGCCAGTGTGAGCGCGCCGGCATAAACCCCGATGCGAATCGAACCCGCTACCGTCAACGCGGGATTGAGCTTTCCTGCAAGGAAGAGGTGCAAGACGGTAACCGCGAGGTTCGCCAGGGCGACGATCGAGACAAAGACTTTCATGATTTGTCTCCTTTCTTTAGTGTAATACATCGTTATACGATGTATAGAATATAGCGGACGCGGGGCGACTGTCAACCAAGCATGAAATTGGCTGTCAGGCCAACAGCCGGGCGCGGAAGTGACTGTCTTGTTTCTGAGATCGTATCTAACTATAATGCTTTCTTAGCCGATGTAATTGATTAGCCGTGGAGCGCAGGAATGGCGTTTGATCGGGAATTGCTGAAAGGCAGCATCGCGCTCTTAATCCTCAAGCTCCTATCCGAGCGCGACATGTACGGATACGAGATCATCCAGGAATCAGCGCGCCGTAGCCAGGATGCATTTGAATTCAAAGAAGGCACGTTGTACCCTGCCCTTCATCAACTGCACAAACGTGGCTATCTTCGCTCGGAATGGCGGACCGGAGAGACCGGAAAGCAGCGGAAGTATTACGGTTTGACAGCGGCTGGCCGAAAAGCGGCGCGCCGCAGTGAACGGGAATGGTTTTCCTTTACGAAAGTGGTAAACGCCATACTTTCGAAGGCCAACGCGTGATTCATTTGGATCGCATCGTTTCCCGAGTAATTTTGCTGGCCAAGCTTCTCGGCAACAAGCATCGGTGCGAAGTGGCGAAGGAGTTGCGCGCTCACCTGGATGACCTCGCCGAGGAGGCGCGATCCCAGGGCTATGATGATGAGGCCGCCGCCCGGATGATCAGGATGCGGTTCGGCGAACCGCAGGAGATCGCCTCAGCATTCGCTTCTGTTTACGCGCCGGAACGATGGGCAAGGCGCGTTCTTCAGTCGACCATTTTATTCGCCGCATCCACCATAGCTGTGGTTGTTGTGATCACCGCTGTGCAGTCCATCGCTGCCATGTGTACTGCCGAATCAGTCTTATCAACGTTTCGGGATATCCATCTGGAAGTCTTTGGCTTCGCTTCGATTGCAGCGGGATATTGCAGTGTGTACGCTGGGGAAAGGCTGTTTTCGGCCTCGCGCGTGAGGGCGCTTTTGCCAACCGTCACTTTGGGTTTAGCGCTCGCCTCAGTTTTCGCTTGCTTGGTCCCTCGACATGCGGTCCTGCCAGTGGCCGCCTTCGCGTGTGCCGCGTCGGGTCGCCTCCTTCAACGCTTGCGGATACCTTTCATTTGGTTTGCCGGAACCGGGCTGCCGCTGCTAATCGCATGGGCGTTGTTCGGTCAACTTCTTCCCGGCTGGCAGTTCCCATGGTTGGTGTGGTTGGGATTGACAATTTCTTGCAAGGCGCTACAGGAAATTGTTCGGCTCTTTGAAAGAGTTTTTGTGGAGGATTTTGCGTAGGCGACAAATGCTGTCGCTTTCGCAGATCGTGGCGATTGGCTATCGATAATGCGCCTGCGCAGGTCGCGGCCCGCGCGACTAGTCTTTACGTGTCCTGCCTCTGTCTTGCCTACGGCTTGAACTGCTGTCCCCGATGATGAACCGACGGCCTGACAGTGACATCTAACTGCTGAGAGGCGGTAACCGATATGGCAAGAATCGAGGGAATTGATCCCAGGCAGGCCCCATTTTTAATGCGGCAGGTGTTCAAGAAGGTTCGCAAAATGCTGGGGCGCGATTTGACTCCGCAAAAGATCACTGCGCGAGTACCGCGGGTTTTCTGGGTGGATGGTTTCGGGGAATGGCTGCTGGGCCAAAGAGCGGCGGTTTCCCACCGGCAGCAAATGCTGTTAACACTGCGCACGGCGGTGCGGGTTGGATGTCCGTTTTGAATCGATGCTAATTCTGCCGGGGGCAGAATGTACGGTTTAAACGACGAAGAAATCACTGCGATTCGTGACGGACAATTCGAAGTCTTTGCGCCGCCGGAGGTAAGCCTCTTGCGGATGGCGGACGCGATGGCCGATACCCGGTCGAATGTGAGCGATGAACTCTACGCAGAATTACGCCAACATTTTTCGGAAGAACAACTCATTGAACTCGCGGCAAGTGCGGCTCGGGAGAACTTTCGTGCGCGCTTCAACCGCGTGTTTAACGTGGCGAGCGATGGCCTCTATCGAAAGGGATTACAGTTCAAAGAGCGCCGCGCCGCGTAGCTCGACAAGGTTGATGAGTTGTGGCCGAGAGGAGTAATCGAATCATCTCAAGCAAGTCCGGTTGCGACCTGCGGAGTGGGTAATCAATAAGAACGGCGCAGTCGTCGTTTTGACCTTTGCCATCGTTTCCCTCGACCGGTTCCAGACTCGCCTAATTTGCGGTGTTATTCAGAAGTTCGAGTTCCTCCGGCGAAAAGTTGCTATAACGACCCGAATCGATTTGCCGCCGGCGAGCATCCGGCGGCATCGCGCGCAGAGCTTGAATCACATTCTGCACTTCTCGGCGAGGTGGCGAGAGTTGTTGCGTAGTTGAACTCGCAAGACGGTAGTTGCTCGCCGTGCGTGTGGTTGCGTCGCTCGTGTAATTCGGAACCCTCGGCGTCGAGGCCACAACGTCAACCGTCGGAGGGTTCATGTCAGGCGAGCTTTTCCGCGCCGGTGGGATCGAAAATTTCGCCGGCGAGTTGTCGTAAGAGTTTCGACCAGAATCTGGCGGCGAGGCGTTGCTATTCCCGCTGTAAGGATACGCACACGGGTAGCCGGAAGGAGCATAGTAAGGGCAATAATAAGAAGGAGGGTAGTAATAATAAGGAGAGACCGACCACGCGCCATATCCGTACGCGTAAGGGTATGCGGGCCAATAGGATCCCCAACCAAAACCTATGCCGAATCCCCATCCATAACCGTATCCATAACCGTATCGAGGGTAGCCCCAACGGCCGCCATTCCAGCCGTAGTAACCCCCGTGGCCGCCGTAATATCCTCCGCCATGATAGCCGCCGTAGAAATGTCCATTGCCGGAATAACCATAGTGGGCTCCGCCACCGTGAAATCCTCCTCCGCCACCATGGCCGCCACGCTGCGCCAACGCGGACTCCGGTGCCCAACCGAGCGCAACACACACGACTATTGTGCAAAGGACTCCGGGTAAGGTGGACTTCTTCATTTCAGTTCACTCCGACAAAACATCTGCCGCGTGGGTCAACGAACCACTAAGATAATGTTAATCCTTCTGACTCTAGCCGCCAATAATATTTTTAGAAGATTGACTGGTTGCCTCACTGCCCTTCCATCGCCGCTGCAAACGCAGGCTGAGCGAGGGCTGGGCGGGCGCCTGAGTTTTCAGGCCCGGAGCCCCCGAGACCTTGGAATCCGGACAAGACCTGTCGTAATCTTCTGCCAGTAATCTGAGCGTTCCATACTCGCTTAACATGAACTCCCTCCCCCAACCCCACGCCAAACGGCGGGCGCCACGAGCGCATTTCGAAGGTATCACCTCGGCGGTGCTCCGACTCTCTGACGGCCGTCGCATCCCGGCAAAACTGCAGGTTATCTCTGTCACGGGTGGGTTATTGTGCTTACCTCGCCCAGTGGAACAGGGTTCCAGATGCAAGGCAAGATTGATGTTCCTGACCCGCACCGAAATCAGGCACCGTATCCCAGCGGCGGCCTAATCTTCGACGGGGCGGGCAACCTCTATGGCATGGCCTCAGGCGGTTAAAAAAAATAACTTCTGGTTTGCTCCGCGTAATCTGGGAAGAAAAGATCTCGGTTATTGCAGAGGATTCGCGGTTTTTGGCGCTTGTGCTGCGCGATTGTATTCCGCAAGTGTTTCCGCGATTATTTCTGTCTGGCCGCCTTCGCCCGGCTTTTCGGTGATCCTGATTACATCCCGATTGCCCATCCACACTGCGCGGTGCGCATCGTACTTTACGCCATAGGGGCTTAGCACGGGTTCGCTGTAGCTTTTCGACGGCGGTCCGTAGGCTTCCCGCAATCCGGCGAAAAGCTCATTAAAGGTCTTCGGACGATATCCTTCAATGTTCGCGCTCGGGGCAACATAGACCATGTCTATCTTCACCAAATGGCTGCCGTCGAAGGTGAAGGTATCTGCCCTCATCGTCTCCTCATCGCCGCGGCCATCGTATTCCACACGTGTCCCGCTCGTTGCTTGCTGCTTGGCGAGCATCTGTTTCGCACAATAATCCTTTACATCGGTTTTGGACACATTGCCCACGTTCTTGGACATCTGCCTCACACTTTTCCAGTCTTTTCCCTGGCATGCTCGTAGCATGTCCCCAACAAATTGTTCGGAGAAGAACTGCCCGGCGGTCTCGCCCAACAAGTGGCCAGCGCCCTTCAGTTCCCGAGGCTGCTCCTGCGGGTATACCGAGGCGCATAACATCAAGAACCCGATCACACACATGATTGTGTTTTCCATTTTCTCTCCGTCACTATTTGAGAACATAGGCACCGCCAATCCGGGAGGAGCCTTCGAGCTGCTGTCTGCGTCACACGCGCAACAGAATGAGCGATCTTGCCGGAAGTTTACACCGCGAGGTTTGTAATTGGACGTATAGTTAGCAAACTGGAAAATCCAGGCAGCTAGTGGCTTTCTTTCTTGCAAGTACAAAAGCTAACGGATAGGTAACTGTTGAAACATGGTCATAACACTCAGAAGGCCGCGCAGCCGGAGATTCCAACCGCAGGCTCGCTGGTAGTCGTTTTCAGGTCAGAATTCAGTCCGACCCACGCACCTCTTCGGTCGCAACTGCGATCAGGATTACTACTTCGAACTCCTCGTTACCGAGGAGATTCAGCACCACCAACTTTACTCGAGCGTAGCAGCCGACATTGTCATGGAATCAATTTTACGCATTGAGAGGACAATGTGTAATCGCCGTGTTTTCGCCGGTCATAACCAGGATGGGGTATCCAGGAATCGGAGGATTCCGGGACACCCCGACACTTGCCTAGACAGCGGAGTCAATAAGTGAGAAACACCTGTTTCCGCGTTGATCCACCGTAGTTGCATTGTGGGGTCAATCCCCCGGACAGATTGGTTACTGTCCATCCCGGAGCGATCTGCTGATAGTTGCGGTTTAAGACAACCTGGTCATGAAAACCAATTGTGCCGCCGTAGTTGGACTCCTCGCCGGCAGGGTAATCGCTACACTGCGTGATGTTATAAACCTCCATCACGCCGCCAAAGGCCCAGTTGAAGGTCTGCCCCTCATTTGGCGTATCAATCAGCTGAGAGAATTTTTCATTTTGGTCATCAAGAGCAACGACGTCCCACGTGGGGCAGGTCTTGGTTCCCGAACCACAAGTGCTGAAGCTATAGCCTTCGATCTGATCTCCGGCGTTAACCGGCTCCGGAGTGGCCTCATTGGTCGTGCCGCTAGGGCAGCAGTTCCAGGCGGCGATGCTCCAATTGCTAAGCCCATTGCCATTCCACCCCAAGACTGGCTGAATGATCGACACCACATCGTTGATGTCCTCGAGGCCATTGAAGAAGTAGAGGGTTTGGCCGTCGTTGCTAGCTG
This sequence comes from Terriglobales bacterium, assembly GCA_049585795.1. Classification (GTDB taxonomy): domain Bacteria; phylum Acidobacteriota; class Terriglobia; order Terriglobales; family Acidobacteriaceae; genus JABDBE01. Next base: position 13,306 of record JBAVAQ010000025.1, read on the forward strand.
GAGCAGGGGGGACTGTCCATTGCGAATAGACTTCCTCATAGTCGTAGGTCTCATGGATGCTGGCATATTCAATCCATGAATGACCGATGAAGGGCGGCTGAGACTTCCCATCCCCAACTGGCTTCAGATCCCCGACTACCTTTGTTCCGTCGGCTTCGAAGTGCGGATAGGCGCACGTAAGCGGTTGCGTGGCGCGACCCTTGCGCTCAATGACTTTGAGATCCTCTCGGAGCACATCGTCTTTAGCCAGATGGTTGACACAGCTAGGGTGGAAGTAGCCGAACGGCGTGAGCACAAAATCTGCGGGAACGTCCGCTGGCCGCTTTGCTCCGGCAGGAGCCTGCGCTACGGTCAAGCCAGCCACAAGAAGGGTGAATGCGATCGACTTCAGAAGTCGAGAGTATGCTGAGATACAGAACATGTTTTTGTCTCCACGGATAACAAGATTTGAAACGCGAGTTGCTTGAATCGGACACAGTGCGTGAAAGACGGCGACACGCTCGTTGCCCGCATACCGTACAGCCGTTAAATGCCGCCCCTGAGTCCTTTCTGGGGACGTGAAACCGGGACCGATGTTGCGCACATCACTTTGCAACGCTTAAATGGTGAAGTTAAACCTGCCAGCGTTACAGTTCTCGACCGGGATCTCCTTTTTGACCCCACTTCAGCCAGGGTCGCCGGGGGTCGTCTCGTCATTTGCCAGCGGCGCGTAGATGAATCAAAGGTTTCCGAGCTTCAGTTAGTCAGTCCTGAATCAGGAGGCAAAAACCAATATTCAGTTCAACGCGCTGAGCAAGGTCGGCAGTTCCCTGCTCCAGTGTGGGACAATGAACAGGGCGTAAGGCCGAAACATGATGCCTGAACAGGAAGAACTTCTTCGGGAATTTCAGGATTTTGCTCTGACCGCTACCACGGCCGAGTCCGTCATGGAGCGTATTGCCCAGCGTCTTCACCAAAGGATGACGCGCTACAACTGGGTGGGCTTATATCTCGTCGACCCGGCGGATCCTGGCATCCTGCTGGTCGGACCTTTCGTCGGCAGCTTTACGCCCAATGCTCGCATTCCCCTCAACACGGGACTCTGTGGTGCTGCGGCCCGCAGCGGGCAGATCGTAATAGTAGATGACGTTTCCCAAGATCCACGCTATCTTGCGGGATCGCACCTGGTGAAATCCGAAATCGTTGTCCCCCTTTTCGTGAAGAGCAAACTCGCAGCAGAGCTCGATATCGAGAGCTACTTTGTCAGCACGTTCACCAAATCAGAAAAGGAATTTGTTGAGGCCTGCGCCAACATAGTCGGAGAGTATTTGGGCAAAGCGTAAGCCGGGCTGGAGATTGGCACTCACCGCAGTCAACAGACGGCGGCCGACTTTGTCATGGAAGGCGATTTCGTAAACTGAGAATTTGCGCGATGAACGGCGAAGCTGTACCAATCCGGACCTTGTGACTGCCGCTCATTCATACGGACTTTGGGACGCTGAGGTGACAGGAGCGAGGGTCGGACTGCTTACTTTCTTGCACTCTTTCGTCGGCCAGAATTGATCAGCACGGAAAGGCGGGAGACGCTGTCTCGGAGTCTACTTAAGCTTTGAGATGTCAGATCCACAAGAGAGTTTCCGTTTTCTGTTGCATCGCTGAAGCCGGCACTCTGCATTTGCGCAGCGGCGGCGGTGAATCGTTCGCGACTTACCTCGTCCATATCAATGAAGCGAAATGCCTGCGCGAGCGGTATTCCATCCGCTCCGCAGTGTAGGAATTGGATATGCGCTGTCACCTTCCCAAAGACGGTGTTCAAACCCATGTCGGCTAGCGATCCTTGCGGGATCGGACCCTTCGACAAGATGGCAGAACCACCGGTAAGGGAGAGCCGCCGAATGACTCCAACGAATTTCTGGTTATTGAGGGTGAACAAAGCCCGCTCATTGTTGGGAACGCGGATGCGCGGCGCACGGGTGCTCTTCCGAGACTTTTGCAACTTTTGCCGCATCAGCAGCAGCATTACAACTCGAGCCAGCCACGTCAATGTTACGAAAGTTTCTGTTGCCGACGAGACGGTAATGACCACTGCAGTGCGACGCTGCCGTGACAACGTCACGATGGCGGTTCTGGCAACGGCGACTACGCCGCTACGCCGTCTTGAAGTAAGTATCTGACCAACACACCTGGCGTCGCATCACGGCATCAACCGCAATGGAGCCGCAATGGCAAGGGACTTTCTTTCTTCGACAAGGCCACCCAGTAGCCTCAGAGACTCCGCGCCTGCCAGTGTTGCGACCCGGCTCGAATAAGTTGAGGTTGAGGTCGGCTTGAAGCATCTTCGGGCTGTGGCCTTTGGAAGCTGCCCTTGCCTGCTCGCGACCGTCCTTCACTGTAGGCCGAAAGCGTAAACCCTGCCGTCGGCTCGCGGGATTTGCCCTTTCACTGCAGGTGGGAGCTCTTACTCTTACTCTTACTCTTACTCTTCCGCAAACGTTTGTGAATATCCGGCCAAAACTCCTTCAGCTCATTCCCGAAGGCGTCGATACCCATCTGCACGCCCCAGCTGGTGAAACTCGTTGAAAAACCCCGATCGGCGGCGGGATAATAGAGGTTGGAAATGGCAATCGCCGTTGCGTTGCCCGCAAACTCCGGAACGTTGAACATGTGACCGCCGGAGTCCCTTCGGGTGATGAGAAGGCGGCTGATGGCATAGCCAAAGCGGTGAACCAACCCACCCTTTCCCGATCGAAAATAGCGAGGATCCGTTCTTAGGATCGAGGGGAAAACACCGCCCACCATGATATTGCCATCCACCTGATCGGCAAAGGCCGCTCCGTACCGCTTCCCATATCCCGCCATTCCCTGTCCGAACCCCGGATACGCATTTCCCGCCTGACGGATGCCCGCCACAACACCCACTATTGCGAATTCATATGGATCGAAGGCACCCCTCGCAGTGATGGCGAACTTTTCTTTCCAGGAGATCGGTTTCACTTGCGACTCATTATCTACCGTCAAGAAGTTCGGCATCACGTAAAACATCCGGTCGTCCTTGTTCTTCTCTGTATCTTGCTGAGCTCGGCTGTTTTCATTCTGAGAATTATTCTGGGCAGACGGTTGGTCTCCAGTTTTGTCCTGGATTGGAACAGCGGCAGGGTCCGACGGAGGCTGTTTCTGCGTCTCTTGGGAGAACACTGGAAGTGTTAGAAACAAGAAAGCTGCGACTATCGCGAAGGAGAACAGGAAGTAACGGAGGATGGAGCCGGGCTTCAGGATCAACAACCGGAAACTTAGATTTGTAGCTCTGTCTCGCGGATCGGAATTTCCCCCTGCATCTTCGGGCAAGAACTTGAGCGCGACCAAACGATGCAACCGCTTGCCCTCAGCCTTGTACACCGCACTCATCCCACCACGCCAGCGAGTTTCTCGACGATGCGGTAGTGTGAGATGATTTGGCCGATCACGCGGAAGGTCCATTCCTAGTGTGGTCATGGTAGGAGCCATAGAACGGCAAGTCAATGCAGTCGCGCTGGTATCGAAGCTGGGACGATTCCCCTTCGGAGACGGCGATCAAAACCCCTCAATGAGCGCAGTCCCGATTTTCCGCCAATTGACAACAAAGCCTCTCTGTTCTCACCCACTATTTCTTCAACTAGTTACGTTGGGACGGACGATTTTTATCAATGCAACCTTGCCAGGTTATGAGCCTTCATTTTCGCCTCATTTTCGACCGGAATCGCACCACTGATACTTTGCGCTTGGCTCTGACTGACATTCACCGGCACTGGCAGTTATGACAGTTGCCCGGAGACACCAGGCGGTAGCCATATATAACCTGGCGAGAAAGCCGGGTACAAATGGTCCGCGTGCTGGTGGTCGATGACTACGAGCCATTTCGGCGTTACGTTTGTGCAACGCTGAAGAGAAACCTACACTTCTGGGTCATCGCCGAGGTGTCCGACGGGATTGAAGCCGTCCGCGAGGCCGAAGTCCTGCAGCCGGATTTGATCCTGTTAGACATCGGCCTACCGGGGGTGGATGGGATCGAAGCTGCACGACGAATACGCAGGCTCTCGCCCGATTCCAAGATATTGTTTGTTAGTCAGGAATCATCCTCGGACATGATCGAGGCGGCTTTGAGCATTGGGGCGCTGGGCTATGTCATTAAGGCACACGCCGCAACCGAACTCCTGGCTGCCGTAGAGACGGTATACGGGGGTGGACAGTATGTCAGTAATGGTAATGACTACCGGGCTACGCAGCAGTAGACCTGCCACCTTTTGCTAGCGGACGCTATTCGGAGCCGCGTTCTGTGGACTGCAGTGATGTCTAGGCTCGAAGCGGGTGTTCGCGTGTCAGCTTCAGTTGTTGTCTTCAAAGACGCATTCCTGGCCTGCTGAACTAAAAAATGATCTTCCCGGCCAGTTGCATATTGAACGGCTCGCCCGGCCCGATGCCGGGACCGCCGAAGAAATCGCCGATGGTATCGGTCACAAATCCGCTGGATCCCACGGAACCGCCTCCGGTCGCGAGGTTGATGCGGTTGAAGACGTTGAACATCTCTGCGCGAAGTTGTAGCTTGCAGCGCTCTGTGATCGGGATATTCTTGATGACTGAAGCATCCACGTCGGCAAAGCCGGGCCCGTAAAATTTATTCCGCGAGAGGTCACCGTCAGGATTGTCGGGCAGGCAGGTCGGCGAAGGCACACAGAACGCGGCGGGGTTAACCCATTGCTCTCCAGTTGCGGGGTTAAATGTGTGCGACACACCGGCAAATGGATCGCCGATCAGGTTTAAGCCCGGGCGCTGGCTGCCCGAAGCGCCAGGCCCGGGGAAGTTGAATGGCTGTCCCGAGTGCAATGACAATAATCCGCTCAGCTCCCAGCCGTGAGTGAGGATTTTGGGTCCATGTGAGGAGCCCGGAATTTCGTACGTCCAATAACCAGTAAAGTTTTGGCGAGTGTCAAAGTCGCTGTTTCCATATTCCTGATTCAGGTTAGTGCCATCGAACGGAATCACTCCGCGGAACTCAGTTGCCTCATCCAGAGCATGGGACCAGGTGTAGGCAAACTGCGAAGTAACCCCGTGCCAGGAGCGTATTTTGAGCACGCTTTGGAGCGAGTTATAGTTTGAGGTGACCGCGCTATTAAATTGATTGATGGACCCGACGTTGGGATATTGGGAGTTGAATGTTCCGACCTGATTAATGTTCTCCGTGATCGTCAGCTTGCGTCCCTGACTTCCAACGTAGCCCACCTGCAACACGGCGACGTTGCCGAAACCCTTTTCCAACTGCAGGTCGTAGTTAAAGTAATAAGGCGTGCGGAAATTCTGACCGACGGAGAAAACGTTATAGATATTGGCGCCGGTAACCGGGTTCGGAATGCCGCAGACTGGCTCGATGGTGTAATTCAGGCTGGCGCAAGTCACGACTCCGGGAAAAATGGATTGGCCTCCCTGCTGTACCATCTGCCAGTTGTACGCATTCCGGCTGTAGTTGTCGACCGCATCTGGACCTGCCGGATTGTTTTCCAAACCGTTGGCCGCAGCATTTGGCGGACGATTGTCCAGAAACGGGCTTATCGCGGTTTGCTCGTAGAAAACGCCGAATCCGCCCCGCACGACTAGATCACTTTTGGCACCCGGTTGATAGGCGAAGCCAAATCTCGGCGCGAAATTGTTTCCGTCCGGCGGGTAGATGGAAGCGATGCCGGCTCCCTGGATGACCAGACCTCTCCCGGGTATAAAAACTGGAAGATCCTTATCGCCATTATGCAGCGCCCCGCTGTATTCGTAGCGAAGGCCAAAATTCAGAGTCAAGTTAGGGGTTGCGCGCCAGGCATCCTGCCCAAAGAAAGCGAATGAATTGACTAAGACATGCCGTTCCGCATTTCCAACGGCGATCGACGATGTGCTCACGTCCCCAGCCAGGAAGTCGGCCAGAGCCAAGGTATTCGTACATGTAACGTTGGTTGCAGCGCAGGTTCCAGCCCACGGTCCTTGCGTTCCGTCAAAATCGAAGCTTCCAAGTGAGCGGCGGAAATAGAATTCGTCGACTCGTCCCTGCCGCACTTCCCCTCCGAAGCGGAGCTGATGCTTGCCGGTAATGTAGGAAACGATATCCGTCAGGTGGCCGGTGATGTCGTTGCGGCCTTCCGGAGGTGTGATCCCCACCTGATCAAAGCCAGAAATAACAATATTCGGCGCTCCGAGAATGGGCTGTCCATTTTTCAGCGCGTCGGGGCTTAAGTACAGACCCAGGGCCCTGGTATCGAAACTGTTATTGGCATCGTGAAATATCTGGTTGAAATAACTGACTCCAAAAAGCACTTGATTGCTCAATTTTGGCGTGAACTGTGAATTCAGCACTGCGGAATAATTCTCTACACGGATAGGAGCGGCTTCAAAATAGTAGCCAAGATTGGAACTCGCCTCCACCAGCACTAAAGCCGCACCGGGCGGCTGGATTTGGTTTCCCTGCCCCATGAACCAGTGTCCCGACAGATGGTGCTTATTACCGAAATTATGATCGAGCTTTACCACACCGTTGTAGCTGTATCCGGTCGCGGGGACATTAGCGAAAAAGTTGCTGATCGTGCCCGGGAGGTTGCTGATCGAACTCGGCCAGAGAGTGGAAAACAGGGTCGTGGAAAGGGTGCTTTGGGTAACGTTGTACTTTCTGAGCAGAGTTTGCGCATTCTGAATCCAAGCAGCCGACGGTTCGGTTGCCAAACCTGTGAGTCCGAAAATGTAGTTCTGCTTTTCAAAGCCGAGAAAAAAGAAGGTCTTGTTCTTGAAGATCGGACCACCCAGAGTGAATCCATAATTTTCATTACGCAGTCTGGGCGCTCTGGGGAAATCTGGACTCGGCACGAAGAATGGCGAGTGCGCCGCATAGAACTCATTGCGGTTGTAATAGTATGCCGTCCCGTGCAGCTGATTGCTGCCGGACTTGAGAACCGCGTTGATGGTGCCTCCGGCGTCACGCCCGGTCTCCGCATTGGATTCCGTCTGCGTGGAGAATTCGTCGATGGCATCGATGGGCAGCAGCACACCGGCAATTCCCGAGACACCGCCCTGGTTGATGGCGGGAATGTCATACCAGAAGTCATTGTTATCGGTTCCGTCGAGCTGCCAGTTGACTCCATTGTTGCGAGCCCCGTTGATGGTGCCGCCTCCGTTGATCGAGTAGCCTCCGTAGCCCGGCGCGATTGCGAACAGTTGTGTGAAGTCGCGCCCGTTCAGCGGCAGATTCTGCACGGCTTCCTGGGGAATGGTGTTGCTCTGTGTCGCAGTAGTGGTGTCGAGCGTGAGAGCAGCAGCCGATACCTCAATCGATCTCTTCTCCTGGGCCAGAGACAATTGAACCGGTAGTGTGTAAATGGAACCCGCCGTTACCCGCACGTGATCTGTCGTGTACGGCGCAAATCCGGGAGCAGTGATGGTGATTTTATAAGCGCCGAGAGGAAGGTCTTGGATCGAAAACTGCCCGTCCGCCGTGGTGACGGTATCGTAGTTTGCGCCGGTTGCGATCTCGCTGGCCTCCACTCGCGCATTCGCCACAGATGCACCGGACGGGTCCTTCACAGTGCCGTTGATGGCGCCACGGAATGTTTGCGCGTCTGACAATCCGGCGTGCAATAAGAACAAAAGAAATATTGCAAGATCGCGCTTCATTATTCGCGTCTTTCCCAACTCACGTTCAAGCCCAAGGCTCAGCGAACTAGCAAGCAAACGGAGGTACCCCACGTCCGAGCACAGTAATGGCATCAACGCACGCTAACCGGGCTAGGAGTAGAGAGATGATCTCGCAGGGCTTCATGAATAGCCGGAATTAGGTCGACGGTAATCCGCGTCTTGAGAACATACCCAAGAGCGCCGGCCGCAACTGCAGCCGTCACGAACGCAGGGTCTTCGTAAACAGTAAGGAATATCACTTTAGCTCGGGAAGCAGACTCTTTGAGACAGAGAACCGCTTCAAAGCCGTTCAGTACGGGCAAGGAGATATCGAGCACGATGACATCGGGATCCAGCCTTTTGGCGGCTTCAATTAGCCGTTCCCCATTTTCCACGGTCGCGACGACCTCAAAATCATGTCCGAGCACTTGCGTGACCTTCTCGAGCATTTCACGATGATCGTCAGCTAGCAGGATTCGCGGAAGCCCCATGTGACCCCTCTAGTTCAAGCCGACAAGTCTATTTGATTTGCTGCCGAACCAGTGTCGACTGGAATACGAACGCTTATCTCCGTACCGCGCATCAACCTCGACGCGATTGAAATCGTGCCCTTTACCAGGCTTACGCGCTCCCGCATACTGATTAGGCCAAGGCCACGCCCATTCATCGCCGCTTCGGGATCGAAGCCTGTGCCGGAATCGCGCACCGTGAGATGGATCTCATTCGTAGAGCCGCGCAGTTGCACTGCGAAGCGCTGCACTCCGCTGTACTTCACTGCATTATGCAGGGCTTCCTGCAAAACCCGGAAGAGACAAAGCGAGATATCTCGCGGCACCGCGCCCAGCAAGCCGCTCTGGGCAAAGTCAATTTTCACCCTTTGCTGCTCAGACAGCTCTTTGCAGAAGCCGGCGGCCGCAGCCGCGACACCCAGATATTCCAACTGGGAAGAGTGTAAGCGGTGCGACAGAGCGCGAACCTCGTCACCAATCTCCACCGCGCGCTTCGCTACATCTTGCATTCGCGTGCTGGCTTCAGGATCTGAACTCGCGAGATGCTGCTTAATTTCTTCAAGTTCGATTGTCAACAGCGCGAGACGTTGACCGATATCGTCATGAAGCTCTCTGGCGATTCGGGTACGTTCCTGCTCCTGCGCGTCAATCAACCTGCGGTTCACGTCGGAGAGGGCCTCTTTCGCGAGTTTACTGTCGGTGATGTCGATACACGATCCTATGTAACCGGCAAAAGAATTATCAATGAACCTCGGCACCCCAATATCGACAACCCATCGATATATTCCGTCGCGGCGGCAGAGACGATACTCCATCCTAAATGTTTCCCGGCGTTCGAAGGCCCGCGTGTAAGTATTTAGACAGCTCGGCAAATCCTCGGGGTGGACGCCGTTCAACCAACCGTCTCCAAGTTGCGACTCTAATGACTGGCCGGTAAACTCGAGCCAAGGCTTGTTGAAGTAAGCACATAGTCTGTCGGTACCTGACATCCAGATCAGCACGGGGGCGGTATTGGCCACGAGGCGGAAGCGCTCCTCGGTCTCGCGTATCGCTTCCTCCGCCTGCTTGCGTTCCGTGACATCCATCGCGACGCCCAGCCCACGCTGGGGAGCGCCCTTGGGTGCGTAGTAGAAATTGCCTCGGTCTGTGACCCAGCGTATAGACCCGTCCGGTCGTACAATCCGAAACTCTGCCGTGTACGGCTTCCGATTTTGGATCGCGTCAGCGATAGCTTTCGAAACTCGTTCACGATCGTCTGGGTGCAGGCGTTGATAGAATTCCTGATCTCCGGGCAGGTAGGTGTCGGATCTGATGCCGAATGCTGTCTGCAGGTCACCAAACCAAATGCTGCGTCCGCTTATCAGATCCCAGTCCCATCCCATTGATTTGCTTGACTCCATAGCCAGACGAAGCCGGTCGTGGGCTAGGCCGACATCTGAAGTGAACTGGCTGTTAACGAGGTGATCTTGGATGAAGGCTCCGACGGCCAAAAGCAACACGGCAATCATTACTAAAAGCAGGCGAATTTCGTGTTCCCCCAATGGCTCATCTGTGCGGAACAGTTCCCAGACCCCGACAATCGGAATTGCAAGCACTGCGAGCATGGCCAGCACAGAACTGTACCTGGTCCCGGCCGTGTCCAACTGGACCGTTTGCGCCAGTTCGGGGGCCAGTCTCCGGCCCTGCAGACCGACCCATACAAACCAAGAGATGCTGGCGGTGAAAACCATTCCAATCAAACCTCGGGCCGTGGGGAAAGACGCTCCTGTCAAATCGCCCGTAGGGTCTTTCAGGGCCCAGATGATGTTTGCCGCCAATGAACCGAATGCGTATAGGGCAGATGCGCCAAATAGATGCCAATAAATACGCTTCCAAGGGGGTCGGGACCGAAAAATCAGCATTCCCAGGACGCCAAGAAGGAAGAGATTTTCCGTGAAGTAAAGGCTTTCAAAGCGCAAGATCATGGCGGACGCGTGCTGCCCATACCGGTATGGGAACAGAAGGTAGGCGTATGCGAAAACCCAGACGAAGAGCAAGACCAGAAAGTTCAACGTTGCTCGATATGGTCTGTGACTCGGTACTCGCAGGTGAGGACGGGAAGCCACCGCCGCGATGAGCAACACGATGTGCAAGAATAATGGAGGATTGTCGAACAGGAAGGCGGGAATTTTGCCGTGCAGGACCACATTGTAGAACCAGGAACACGGGACCAGTGCCCACAGCCCAAATGCCACTGCCAGGAATGACCAAAATAAACGGATGGTTTGTCTGCTCTCGATCGCATTCCAGGCGGCAACGCCACTGGCAGTAAGAAGCAAAAGCAGATAGCTGATTTCGCAGTACGCAACCAAGCTGGGGCCTTGCTTCAGAGTGAGCGAGAGAGCTGCCTGGGTCACCAGAAGGGCGACGGTGACGGTCGGCCACCAGTAAAGCCGGGACCTGAGTCTAGGAAAAGAGGTTGTGCCCGCCATGGTTTCTCCTAGAACAAAGGTTCCCTCACCCTCCACGATTCTATGTCGATACGGCAAGCTCCGTATTGCACAGAACTGAGATCGGGCATCGTACTAATTCCGACAACACCGTGACAGATGCAGTGCGTCCTGTAGAGCTTGAAAATTCGGAAGGATGTGACTGTCCCCCAAACCGGAAGAAGTGAGGCAATAGCCTGCGAGAAGCAAATCCGAGCGCCATCCCCCGACCGCTATCAAGTACGGGCCTGCAAACCAGTACTTCCGCGATCGCGAACAAGTATATCGTAGTCAGCTGAGTGACCGCATCGTCCCTGCCAGCCCAACTGTGATGAAACCGCCTGACCCGGCGGGGAAAACCTTGGTTGAACACCTAGCCTTGTTCGGAACTTTTTCTCGCTACTGCAGCCTCGCGTACTCCGCCTTGGCTTGCTTCAGGATGGGGATGTCAGGGTCGGCGTCTTTCCAAAGCGTAAGGAATTCCTGATACTGGACGCCGGCCTTGGCGTTGTCGCCCGTGGCGAGATACGCTCTGCCCAGTTGCAGATGTACTAACGCCCCCAGCACGAAGTTTTGCACCACTCCGCGGTGATCGATCAACTTCTGGAATTCGGCCACCGCTTGCTGCGCGTCTCCTTTTTCGAGGTCAGCCTGTCCCCGGACGTAACCGGGATAGAGAGTGCCACCGATCTGGACTTGCGGATTGGGTTCACCCAGCTCGCAAGGTGAGGCCGCCTGCAGTAGCCGCAAGGCATTGTCAGGATGGTGGCGGGTTAGTTCCGTTGAAGCGCGAATCGTGGGCAGCCAGTAACAGTTCAGCTGGGTGTTTGCGGGGGCGCTGCGACTTAATTCATCGGCCATGTTTTGAGCTCGCGCTACATCTCCCGAGCGGGCGAGCGTCAAGGCTGCCAGCACTCGAACATCGCGAGAAGAGAACAAAGACATAGCGGAGGAAGTTAGCTCCCTAGCCTGTTGCGGATTGCCGATCTCGGCTTCGCGCAACGCGGCGTTCAGCAGCCACTCGGCGGCGGTTTCCTTCTTGTCGTTTTGGCTGGCTGACTCCGCCGCTTGCCGGGAAAGTTCGCGCGCCTTGTGAAAATGTCCGGCGTACGCCTCCGTATCCGACTGAATGGAAAGAAGAAAGTCCTCCAGCCCGGACTTCCCCGTGACCCGAGCTAATTGTCGCTGCATCTCCGCGCTGTCACCCTGGAGAAAAGCTACGCCGTAACGATTGACGTGGAGCAGCGGATGATCCAGTTTGCGTGCCAGTGCGGCATTGTAAGTGGCGGTTGCGTCCTCCACGCGGTTCAAAGCAGCGTAATTGGCGATCAAGTTCAGATAGCAGGAAGAATGGTCCGGGCTAATGCGCAGACCCTCATGGAGTTCCCCGACCGCCTGATCATATTGTCCAACCAGATTGTGATTGAGCGCCAGTGCGACCAGAGGATGAACGTCGCGAGGGTAGTCGTGTGCCCATTGCTCGAGCACCGCGTTCGCCTTGTCCAATTCGCCAGTGACATCGGCGTAGTAGTTCGCCGAAATGCTATAACCCTCCAGTTCCGTGGCACGGTCCCGTAGTTCGTAAGCCTTCTGCATATTTTCGCTGGCCAATCCGTACTCCACCAGGTTGGAATAGGAGGTGGCCAGAGAGGTGTAGGCTTTGGCAAAGTTTGGATCGAGTTCGACCGCGCGCTTGAAAAACGGAATGGCAGTAACATCGCCTTGCTGATTTTCGACGCGAAGTCCGGCGGTGTATTGACGCAAAGCCTCCAGAGAAGAAGTGGTAGCCTGATCGAGCGGAATGTCGAACTTTTGCACCGTGGACAGAGACTCGCCCAGTTCACCGCGCAATTGGCTTGTGATGTGGCCTAGTCCGTCCAAAACCTTCTCCTTGGCAGGTGCGGTGATCTGTTGCTGTGCCAAGACTTCGCCGCTTTGGCAATTGACTGCCTTTAAACCCACCACGTATTCGCTGCCCAAGACGGCGATCGCACCTGCAATATAAGCCTGGCTGCCAGTGCGGAGACAAACTTCCCTCGCCAATTCGGGGGTAAGCGTGGTATTGGCCGGACGTGTCATCAACTTCAGCGTCTCGGCAGTCTGGTTGTCAGAGAGCACACTGAGGAAGGGCGATTGGCGCAGGGCAACGCTGAGCGCCTGCTTCAAGGTATCGTCGAAAACGGTGTCGCCAGTAGAATTGGCGAAGTCGGCGAGCACCACCACGTCTTTATCAGTGAGCCGCCGTGGATGACGGACGTAAAGGTAACCTCCAACCGCCGCCAACACCAGGGCGAGGACAATGCCCACAATCACTTTCGAGCGCATCCTGGGATGGGATATGGCTTCGGGTGGTACGGCGACTACCGAGCGTGAGGACTCCGTGTCCCGCTTCAGACGTTGGAGGTCGGTGCGAATATCCGAAGCATGCTGGTAGCGCAGATTGCGGTCCTTTTCCAGACACTTGGCGATAATCCGTTCCAGGTCGGCTGGCACCTCCGGATTCAGCCGCACTGGCGCAACTGGTGCACGGTTCATGATCTCGTCGAAGATCATCCCTGTACTCTCACCGCGAAAAGGCAAGGTGCCTGCAACCATCTCGTAGAGCACCGTCCCAAAGGAGAACAGGTCGGTTCGGGCGTCGAGTGCCTTGCCGCGGACTTGCTCCGGCGACATGTACGCGAGCGTGCCCACGGTTGCGCCTGGGCTGGTTAGGTGCTCTTCCAACGTGACCGTCGATTGCTCCGGTGGTCCAGACCCTCTGGCGCTTCCGAGGACAGCTGGAACTTTCGCCAAACCAAAGTCGAGAATCTTGGCGTGGCCGCGCTTGGTTACGAAAATGTTGGCAGGCTTGATGTCGCGGTGGACGATGCCTTCGGCATGGGCCGCATCCAATCCTTCCGCGATCTCAATGGCAAGCGAGAGGACGATTTCGTTGTCTAACGGCTTTCCGGCAATGCAGCGCTTCAACGTCAGCCCGTTGAGAAATTCCATCGCGATGAAAGAGCGACCTTCATACTGGCTGATCTCGTAAATTGTGCAGATGTTCGGATGGTTCAGGGCAGAAGCCGCCCGAGCTTCGCGGCGAAAACGCTCCAAAGCCTGCGCGTCTTGCGCAACATTATCGGGCAGAAACTTGAGCGCGACAAAGCGGCCGAGCCTCACATCTTCAGCTTTGTAAACCACACCCATCCCGCCGCCACCAAGCTTCTCGATGACGCGATAGTGCGAGATGGTTAGACCGATCACGCGGATGCCCGCCCCAGTGCGACCATGGTATGGGTCAGACTGCGGCAAGTCAACGCAGCCACGTGCTTACGGGCAACTGGGAGATCCGAGAGTTGTGGGCTGTAAACACGATCCGGCGAGAAACTCTTAGGAGATGTAGTTCCCATATTCTCATGGTCCTTACCGGTTCACTGGATGATGCGTTTCAACGCAGCGCCTCATCTTGCATCGCCTTGACCATCTCGCGGAAGTCGCGCATCGAGGCGATCAACTTCGACTGCTCGGCAGCCTCGCGCCAGTTGCCGGGCACGGCAAACACTCGAACTCCCGCTCTAAGCCCTGGCCTTTGTGAGCTTCGGCTTCCAAAACGTCGAAGGTCACACCGATATTCCGGCTTATCACGTTTCCCTTGGCGTTTAAAGACAAAGATGCGTTACAGATTTTGCGTTGGCGGGCAGCCGATTCCGATCTTCCCCAATACAAACAGCGCGCGACGACGATTGAATTTCGACCGCACCGGTGGATCCCTAGTAATCTACGGCCGACTTCCTATTGGTGCTTCTCATGCCCGCATGAAAGCATGGCTCCGGTACTGCTTGCCGAATCTGATCAGAAGTAGTCTGACAAAAAACCCAGGCGCTCGAGAAAACGTTTTTGGCACTAGTGACTGTGTTTAACGCAGTCAGCCGCTTTAATAGGATGAGTGAGTAGCGCACGAGAGTCAGACAGCCACCGCTCGATTTGGCAAAAGGAAAATGGAGACGACCTCTCCACCCGCGATGACTCGCTGGCGTCTTGCTCGGCCGCCACGATGCGGTCATTGCGCTCTTTCTCTTTCTTGTCGCTTTGTTCGCCTTCGATGACGCCAATCCGGCCGGTCGTGAATAACAGCCCTCCACGCGGTCAGTCGCTGACTTTCATCATTCGAAGCGTCGCCAGTTGATCCTCCCGCTTGGCCTTCGATTTACCGGTCACGGCCACGGTTCCGTAATAGGTCATGAGGTTCTGTTTCGTGTCGGCTGGGATGACGCGGTCCGGTTTCGAGGTGAGGCGCTCGAGCAATCGCGCGTAGGTGGCGTCCGCGAGCGGATATTCACCTCGCTTCACGTGATCTCCGGTATCCAGGTCGATGTTGGCCAACTTCACTTCATCTCCGGTCTGGCTCAGCTTGTGCAGCATGTCACTAAACATATCCACTGTTTGATTCACGCTGCTCTGGTACATCTCGTAGGTCTGCGGGTTGGGAATCTTGATGGCCAGGTCTGAAGCGGACCCGATCTTCGGGAAAAGGAAGACAAGAACCGCCAGCAGATGCGCCTTGACTCCCGGTCCCTTCTGCGTGTGCTTCCACTTTCGTTCATGAGCGGTTCTGGCCAGTCCCTCACGAAAAACACGATCCACTTCCGAGTCGGTATGCGGCGGAAACTGGCGCCGATGCAACACTACTTCCGCCTCAGCAAATGCCGGGATGAAACTGCGCACCGAGGTTCGGTAGCTGTGCAGCGCCGGATGGGTTCGCCCCAGCACTTCGTGAATGTCGAACCCGTAGGTCTTCTGAAAAGCTTCTTCGAGAAACTTGCGCGGAACTTTGAAACCGATGTAGCGCAGATAGGCCGCGGAGGGGAAATCGCCATCGGAGAGTTCGGCGATGTCGAAGGCGAACTCGGTTCGAATATGGCCGTGCGGGCTTTCGTCGTACGTGACCGAAGGTCCAAAGGCCTTTGCGAGCTTGGGAAACTCAACTGCAGTTGCCCGATTGACCGCTTCGGAGTGGCCGATGGAGTCTCCGACGTAGTGCGACAAGGCGCCAATGGCAAATGCGTACTCGTCCAGCGAACGTGCATTGCTCAGCAGCCAGGCGACAAAGTCGCCGCTGCGTACGTAGTGGGTCAGATTGCTAAAAAACTGCTCGCCGAAGGGGTAGTAGCCCATGTCCTGCACGGCTGAGCCCCCATAGGCATAGGCGTGCGCTTCACGCAGTTGTTCCTCGGTTGCTCCGGGAAATTTTGCTAACAGCAGCGGCCGGATGGAATCAACCCAGGCTAGGTCAATCAGTTCTTCATGGGTGAGAACCGAGTAGGCCCGCGAGTTCGGCGCAGAGAAACTGATGGCACAGAACAATAGCGCGACCGCGCACGGAGTAATGCATCGTTTGTGACGCTTACGGATATGAAGGGAGCTGGCTGTGCCACTCTTCGGCTCCTTCGCCGATCGCGAATCTTGCATCAACCTGGCTTCGATGCTCGCGGGCGGGAGAGCGTTGCACACGTCTCGCAACCACCGCTTTTTTGTGTGACGGAGCCGATCGACGACCCACGGTGCTCTTATCTGAATGCGAAGACAAACAATTCCACATCGTTCGCAAGTTAGATGGGAACATCGACTGTGGTAAATTTCGGGTCTTCTACGTTTCCGGTATTGCGGGTGCCGATTGGCTCGAAAACAAGAAGGTGAGTTTCTTCGTCCGCAGAAGTGCGATGCTCAATTCCCTTAGGAATGATGGAAAACTCTCCGGCTCCAATCTCGACGAACCCATCGCGCAACTGAATTCGCAGCCGCCCTGAGAGACACAGCAGCAACTCGTCTTCGTTCTCGTGATGATGCCAGACGAAGGTTCCGCGAATCTTAACGATCTTAAGTTCCTGGCCATTCAACGCACCAAGAATCCGCGGCTTCCAGTAGTCGGTGATTCGCGACAGATTTTCAGAAAGATTCACTTTGTTCATCGCATCTTCTCCATTACCATCGTTCATTGCCAGCCGGATGCTCGTGTTGGTTGGAGCGCTCGTTGTTCGTGCTGCAGTAACCAACGTTTGCGCTCGATACCGCCGCCATAGCCGGTGAGCGATCCGTCAGACCCGATCACGCGATGGCACGGGACTACGACCCCAACCGGATTGGAGCCATTTGCAAGCCCAACTGCACGAACCGCGGTCGGACGGCCAATTCGTTCAGCAAGGTGTGCATACGAGACTGCCGTGCCTGAGCGAATTTTGCGCAGCGCACGCCAGACTTGACGTTGAAAAGGCGTGCCACCGGTTTCAACTGGTAAAGCGTCGATCGCCTCGAGTTCTCCGGCAAAGTACCTGTCGATCGCATCGGTCAAACCATTCGCGTTGTGCGTGGACATGAACTGGAATCCGTTCCCCCCGTAGTGGATGCAGAGGAGACGTCGCATGCGCTGTTCGTGGTCTGTCCAATCCACAGCTCGGAGATTCTCGTGGCGGTCTGTCACAACAAGCATCTGGCCGATCGGTGTGTCGATTCGACTCACAAACAACTGCAAGGTATCAGTCATGCGTTTCCCCGGTTGGGATTGCGACGGCCTGGGCTGCCCACAGGTGTTGCGCAGCGTAGGCGCGCCACGGCCTCCAGGATTCGGCGCGTTTGAGAAGGTTATCCGGGCTAGACCGCATCCCATCGACCAATGCCGCCCCTCGAAGCAAGCCGGCGTCAGAGGCGGGAAAAGCGTCCGGTTCGCGCAACCCGCGCATTGCGATGTATTGTGCAGTCCATTCACCGATCCCGCGGATCGAACGAAATCGGGCGATTGCTTCTTCGATGGTTCCAAACGGGCGAAAAAGGTCTCGGTCGGCCACGGCGCCTTCCGCCAGATCTTTCAATGACGATCGCCGAGCAGATGGCATGCCCAGCACGATGGAGTCTGCTCTGGCTAGACATTCCGCACTAGGAAATATATGAGACAAGCCTGTGTGAGTATCGGACCCGACCGGCAGAGGCTTGCCGTGCCGCATAACCAGTTCTCCGGCCAGACGGCGGGCCGCGCGAACGCTTACCTGTTGGCCAAGAACAGCACGCACCGCTAATTCGAATCCGTCCCATCCGCCGGGCGCGCGCAGTCCAGGACGTTGCGCCACGAGCGGCGCGAGAACGTTATCGCGAGAGAGATGCTCGTCAATGGTCGCAATATCGGCGCTCGTATCGAACAGGCGTCGCACTCGAGCCACAATTACTGGCAGGGAACGAACACAAGGAAAACGGATCGCAAGCCCGAGGCTCTCCTGCCGAGGCAGATGGACAACCTGTACTGATCCGACATAACCGCCGATCTCAATCGTGCGCTGATAACTGTCGGCCTCGACGACTTCAACGCCAGGAATCGCACGCGCCTTTAGATAAGCGAGCATGGAAACCCAGTCATAGGGTGGTTGATAACGCAGACGGAGCATGACACCCGCCTTCGCAGGCACCGGACCTGACGAGTCGTCCCCCCGCAGGGCACTAGGCGGACGATGAAACAAATTCCGAAACACTTCGTTAAAACGACGCACGCTGCCGAAACCGGCTGCCAACGCAATTTCGGTCATGGGCATCTGGGTTTCGTGAATGAGCTGCTTGGCAAAGAGTACGCGCCGTGTTTGTGCCACAGCAGTAGGTGAGGCTCCGAGATGTTCCAAAAACAATCGACGAAGTTGACGCTCCCCCACACCAAGGCGTTCGGACAATTTCGCAACATTGGCGTCGTCAATATCCAAAGCCCCATCTGCAATAAGAGCCAGTGCGCGAGACACGGTATTTGAGGTTCCGCGCCATGAGGCCAGGTCTGGAGCGGTTTCGGGCCGACAACGGAGGCACGGGCGAAATCCCGCTTCTTGGGCCGCCGCGGCGGAGCTAAAGAAGCGACAGTGTTGGAACTGAGGAGTTCGGGCTGGACAAACGGGTCGACAATACACGCCCGTCGAGGTCACTCCGACGAACATGCGTCCATCAAAGCGCGCATCTCGAGTCTCCAAGGCTCGATAGCATATTTCCGAATCCGGCAATTCCATCTCGGCATTGTCTCACCCGTTGTAAGCGGGAGACTCGCGGTTTTCGGACATGATCACCCAACACGATCACCGTCCGTCAGCTGGGCAGTGCTCAGCCCCAGGCATTCTTGCAAATATTTGTCACTGGGCAGGTTTGCGCCGGTGCTTGCGAAGCACTCGAAGTCGTTCTCACTGTCTTTTGAAGTTCGTCAGACAGCGGCACGGCAACGAAAAGCCCACTCTCCGAGTGGATTTGAAGAGTGGGTCATCCTCATCTGAAAAAATAGGTTACATGCCGCTCTGCTGAAACACCAAGGCTTCCTTGTCACGATGGAAGTCAATCTCGTTGAGCGTTTTGTTGTCCGGCTGAGTCACGATATCGTCTTGAGTCACTTGGGCATCATTCGTCTTCAGCGTCGCGGGGACCGTTGCCACACTCTTTCCATCCCGCAGGAAAGTTACCTGTATGTCAGGGCCGGTTCCTTGCCATTCCACCTTGTAGTTGCCGGGTTTCAGTTGTGAGCCCCCGACCTGCAACGTGGAAGGAATATCTACCGAATGCGAATTCTTATCCCGTGCGAACACACTCAGCGGGGAAAGCACAGCCAGAATCGACAAAATCGTAAGGTACTTCAGATATTTCATTTCGCAAACCTCCTTATGAGTTTCAACCTTGTTCGGACTGAGACGGTTAGTTCAGAGAATGAACGCCGCTCGTATTTGGAGATGCTCGTCTACGGTCCTAGGATTCATCGGGCCCTACGGAAAAAAGGGGCGGGACCTTGAGCTAAGCCGTTGTGGTGAGAAAGGTGCCCCAGAACGAAGTTCAAAGCCTTCGGGTGCCGTGAGTTGCTGCGCCAACACAGAACGTCTTTGGCTCCTAAGAATGCCCCTGCCGAGTTTCTCTTTTCTTAGTTTGGCCAAGTGGTGGCTGCCAGAACCGGTGTTGTCGGTTGGCTGAGGAACGACGCTCAGTCGTCATCAGGATCCGTGGGCGGCCTCGTGTCCCGCAGGAAGTAGTTCGCCTCCAGTGGCGTCGCGATGGTGTGAAAAGGCAGCGGCGTTTGGTTGTAGTCGAAACAGTCGGAGAAGTCGTCGGCGTTGGCGTCGGCGTAGCCTAGGGAGCTCAGGCCGAAATTCTCCTCAATGTATTTCAGGATGCTTCCAAAATGGTGGGGCACGTGAGAAATGTACGCGGCTTTGGCGTACGGAGATACGACGATGAGGGGCACGCGGAAACCGTACTCGTACGAGTTGATAACAGTGGGAGCTACGTGGTCATACCATCCTCCCCAATCGTCCCAGGTAATAAAGATTGCCGTGTCCGACCAATATTGACTGTTCCCGATGGCATTCACCACTGACGCCACCCAGGATGGTCCTGAACCGTCGTTGACAATAGCGTGGTCGGATGACTGTCCGTTAGGAATTACCCAGCTCACGGTGGCGAGCTGGCCGCTCTGAATATCGCTGAGGACTTGTTGGTACTGCAAGACCACATGGTTGTTCCAATCCGACCCGGTACAGGCGGTCCCATTGGGCGGCGGTTGGTTGGGCACGCACATATGCTCGATCGCATTCGGAGCGTTCCAGATAATGCCAGCGGAGGGCGCGTAATATCGCCAGCTGATTGCGCTCGAGTTGAGTTCGTCGGTCAGCGTGGGGTGGTCGAAGCACGGATAGATTTTCTGCGCTTCGCTTCCGCTGGGATCAATCAACGCCACCGTTACATCCGGAAGAGCGATACAGCCTGCATTGGCGAGTGGAATGGGATTCTCAGCGACGAACAGATTGCTGCCCACACTCGGTGCTGACGTTCCCGAAATAATGTACTGATGCGCAGGAAAGCTCGGGCCCTGGTTGGTCTGGAACATGCGATCGCCAAAAGTGTAGCTTTCGGCGAGTTGAAAATAAGGGCCTATTCCACTCGGATCGATGTACTGAAACTGTGTGTTCGCTGGCGGGCAAGTCGGGGGCGCGTTGGGTACACATTTCACCAAAACTTTGTCGGCTCCATCCATCTTGCCATGGTCATACATCTGCAAAAACCCATCGTGTCCGTGGTTAATATCGTAATTTGTTTGCAGGGTGGTGGGCGTCAGGGTAATCTTCTGACCGTGTGAGTTTATCCCGTAGTTCTGGATGTCTGCGCCTCTTTGAACCAGGACCGGATCTTGAAACAAGTTGTCGGGCGTGCGGTTCTCCTGAAAGATCACCACCACGTGCTGAATTTTTGACGGAGGCGGAGTTGTCGAGCTTCCGCTGCCACCCCCGCCGCACCCATTCAGGCTGACAAAGAATCCCGCAGTGCAGACCAGTAAGCCCCACCACAACAGCGGCATTCCAGATCGAGCCATGCATTTCTCCTGTTAAAGAGTTATTCACGTTCTAAGAGTGCGTAAACCCGGAAGGGGTTGTTTCCACTCTGTGCGGTCCGGAAGCCCGAGAAACTACTACGGCGAGGCGTCTGATTATTGCGTCCGAGATCAACCTTGTCTGTTATGCGATCCAGTTCTTTCACATCCGCGCGACTTTGCTCCCGCTGACGGGTTTGGGCAAGGGACTTACTCGTCGTATGTGTGCACTTGCAAATGGAGAACGGATGTCTTTTTATCGTTTGGCCGAACAAAGAATGAACCATCTCTTCGGACTCGCAGTCTCCATTCGTGAGGATATTTGACCGCCACCATTGTGCATGCGGTTTAACTTTCGTGCCATGCCGATGGCACCTTCCGGCGTTGACCCACGGGGTTACGGTTGGTTACCGTTGAGACCGTAGAGCTCCCCCAAAGTACTTTTGATGGGGATGCTCGAAAAGATACCGACATTTTTGACCGTGGGCGTGTTGGTTATTATCTTGGTGTGTTTGAAGCGCCAGGGGCGTAGCGACCGCCTGACCCTCTGGACCGTTGGATGGGCGCTGGTGTTCACCCATTTCCTGGCGCAATTGTTGGAACCGGATCACGGCCACGTCAGTCCCCTTCTATTAGCTATCGATTTAGGGTCGCTACAGGCGGCTGCGATCAGTTTTCTAGTTTCGCTCTCCTTCGTGATTGAAGACTACGCGAAGCGGACTTTCCTGCTTCTTCTGCTGGGTGTGCCTTCGGTCGCGCATGCGATATGCGACTCCTACGATGTGCACGCGCGCGGGCCTTATGTCTTGTGCCTGATCGCCTGCTTCGTCGGCGCCGCGTGGTTCTTCTTTCGGGCAAGCAGGAATTTGTCGCTGTACCTGGCCGCCGCAACCTTCCTATGCTTGCTTGCCGGAGTTTGGGCAATCCGCGCCGCTTTCCGAGGTTCTTTTGATGAAGGGACCATAGCACTCCTTGGAATCGGGTTTGCCCTGCCGGGTGTGTTTATTTGCCAGAAGCGCTGGCAAGCCTCGCCTGCCATGCTGACCATTGCTGGCGGATTTTTTTGCTGGGGAGCGGTGTTTCCTCTGGGCTGGCTAATCGATCGTCTGGCCCCGAACCTGATGATTCCGGGAGAGCTCTGGAACACCCCTAAGTTTTTCGTTGCTTTTGGAATGATTCTGGCGGTGGTAGAAGACAAGTCAAAATCCATTGCCGGCATGCAACACAAGGCGGAGGTGCTCAACCGCCAGTTGGAACGCTTCTCGGCGATCACTTCGCGGTTGCTGGATGGTGTCCGTCCGGACTCGTTCTGCCCCGCCATCGCATCGGCGATCACCGAAGTCAGCAACTTTAGTGTGGCCCTGGTCCAACTCGAGGATGCAGAGCGCAGGTTATGGGTGGCTGGGTCCAGCGGCCTGTCGACAGAGTCTTTGCAGCTACTCCAAACTCAAACGCAAAACTGGACGGTCGATCACATTAAGAACTTATGTTCCTCCACGCAGCTCATAGGGAGGAATTCGTATTTGTTGCCTGCCTACGAGGCAATCCCGATTGCGCGGAGCGCCGACCACATTACACTCCCGGGCAACGAACTGTTGATACCGCTTTGCTCGCCTGGGCGCTCGCCCCTCGGGTGCATCCGATTGGCTGCACCCCGAGACACGAAAAGAATCCATGAACGTGAATTGTCCCGCATCGAACTGCTCGCGGCCGACCTTGCGGTGGCTGTCGAACTGAAGGGCTTGCACGCGCAGCTAGTCTGGTCGGAAAAACTGGCGGCGCTCGGGCAATTGCTGGCGGGAGTAGCGCATGAGCTGAATAATCCCCTCACTGTAATCATGGGATACGGCGAACTGCTCAGTGATGCGATCGCGACGTCGAACGCTCGCGACCAACTCACGAGCCTGGTGAGTGAAGCTCGCCGCATGAAACGCATTATCGAGAATCTGCTTCGGTTTTCGCGTCAAAGTGCGCGGGACAAACAGGCCGTACAATTGTCTCCGGTGCTGCAAGAAGTGCTGGCTCTTCGCGAACATTACACGCGCACACGCAATGTTCAAGTTGAACTCGATATCGCGCCGGACTTGCCGTTCCTTGCAGTCAATGGGGACGAAATCAAACAGATCTTGCTGAACCTGTTCAACAACTCCGCCGACGCGTTAGAGGGATTGGCCGGCAGCAAGCGGATCAACATTCGCGCCTATCGACGCGGCCGACGAGCGCTGATCGAAGTCGAAGACACCGGCCCGGGCTTTGGCAATCTGAGCCGCGCGCTGGACCCGTTCTATACCACGAAACCCGTGGGCAAAGGCACAGGACTGGGCTTGAGCGTCTGTTACGGGATCGTCAGAGAACATGGTGGAGACCTC
>JBAVAQ010000026.1:0-342124 GCA_049585795.1 Terriglobales bacterium
AACACATCCAACTGCTGCTCGTCTTGTCCACGCATACTTCCTTCTTATCAGGTTGTGCTGTGGAAACAAGAGAGGTTCGTGGTACTCCGCCCGCTTCAAATCGAGTTTTTCCGCAGCCTGCTAGGGAACACGCGGGGACACTGGCCCCGACGTCCCTTCGGTAGCCTTGTTAGAATAGAAACAACGGATGGCATTCACCGAACATTTTGACGTCGTTGTCGTCGGAGCTGGCCACGCCGGATGCGAAGCCGCCATGGCGTCTGCCCGCATGGGCTTGAAGACGGCGCTCTACACGCTCAACGTCGATCTGATTGCGCAGATGTCCTGCAACCCGGCAGTGGGCGGAATTGCCAAGGGACATCTCGTCCGTGAGGTCGACGCGCTCGGCGGCATCATGGGCGAAATCACCGACGCAGTCGGCATTCAGTTCCGCCTGTTGAATACTTCTCGCGGACCGGCCGTCTGGTCGCCCCGCGCCCAATGCGATAAGCAAGCCTACCGGTTGAAAATGCGTGAGGTGCTGGAATCTCAGCCAAATTTGCAGATCAAGCAAGCGGAAGTGGCGGAGCTGATCGTGGAGTCATTGGTTGGCCGTTCGTCGTTGGCAACCCCGGTCGACAGAGAGGGCTTTGCGGACGGCCAACGACCGATGAGCAACGACCGAATCTGCCGGGGTATCAAACTTCGTGACGGCCGCACCGTTGGCGCCAGCGCGATCATCATCACCACTGGCACATTCCTCAACGGACTTATTCACTGCGGCGAGCAGCAATATCCTGCGGGACGCTCCGGCGAACCTGCCGCTGTGCTGCTAGGCGAATCGCTCAAGCAGTTGGGTCTGCGCGGATGCCGCCTCAAGACGGGCACGCCGCCGCGCCTGGACGGCCGCAGCATTGATTGGTCGAAGTTCCAGTTACAACCCGGCGATGCCGATCCGACGCCGTTCAGCTTTCGTACCAAGCGGGTCGCTCATCACGATTCGCAAGTGCCTTGCTACATCGCGTGGACCACGCCGGAAACCCAGCGCATCATCCGCGAGAACGTGCATCGCTCTCCGATGTACAGCGGCC
Source organism: Terriglobales bacterium (assembly GCA_049585795.1). Taxonomy (GTDB): domain Bacteria; phylum Acidobacteriota; class Terriglobia; order Terriglobales; family Acidobacteriaceae; genus JABDBE01. The sequence continues at coordinate 1,071 of JBAVAQ010000026.1, forward strand.
AGATTCAATCCGTCGGGCCACGCTATTGTCCATCGATTGAAGACAAGATCGTGAAGTTTCCCGACAAGACCACGCACCAGCTCTTCCTTGAGCCCGAAGGTCTGAACACACACGAAATCTATGTCAACGGCATGAGCACTTCGCTGCCGGTCGAGGTTCAGTTAGAGATTCTCAAGTCCATCCCTGGGCTTGAATCTGCGGAAATGCTGCGTCCTGGTTACGCCATCGAGTACGACTCGATCGATCCCACCGAACTCGATCGCACCCTCGAAACCAAAAAGATCGCAGGCTTGTTTCTCGCCGGCCAGATCAACGGCACCAGCGGTTACGAAGAAGCCGCTTGCCAGGGCCTGATGGCCGGAATCAATGCCGCGCTGAAAGTAAAGAATGAGCCACCCTTTATCCTCGATCGCACCGAGGCCTATACCGCGATTCTCATCGATGACCTCATCTCGAAGGGCACCAACGAGCCGTATCGCATGTTCACCTCGCGCGCCGAGTTTCGCCTGCATCTGCGTATCGACAACGCCGACCGCCGCCTGACCCCGCACGGCCGCAGAATCGGATTAATTTCGGATGCCGCATGGGCCGAATACTTGGCCAAGCAGCAACGGCTCGAAACAATAAAACAGTTGTTGGAGCAAACCAGGCTCACCAGCGCGTTACTGGAAAAGATCGTGTGGGGACGGGTGCCCTCGCCCGTCCAGGCCGCGCAAAGCTCGGCAGTGAGAAATTCTTCAACCTTTTGGCATCCCGAGCGGAGTAAGGCTGAGCCGAACGAAGTCGAGGGAGCTGCTGTTGCGCTGGACGTCGCTCACGACCGACGACCGACCACCGACGACTTGGCGTCCGCCCTCGGGCAGACCTGTGCCCAATTGCTCAAGCGCCCCGAGATCATAATCGAGAATCTGTCCCCGGTGCTGCGCGAACTTGACCCAGAATTTTTCGAACGCGAAGAAATCCGTGCAAATCTGGGTGAATCCGTCGCCGCTCTTTCGTCTGAAGTGAGAAACGAACTCAAGTCGGTTGAAACCGAAATCAAATACGAAGGCTACCTGCTCCAACAGCAGCGCGCCATCGACCGGCTGAAGAAGGCCGAGCAGCGCGCCATCCCCGACTGGTTCGATTATCATTCGGTCAGCGGCCTCTCGCGCGAGATGCAGGAAAAGCTGCTGAAGATAAAGCCGCGTACCCTGGCTCACGCCTCAAGGATTCCCGGAGTAACCCCCGCAGCAGTATCGTTGGTGCACGTCTACATCGAAATTCAGGCCAAGCGCCGCGAACAAGCCTCCGTCCTGTAGTTGCGTGCGGACAGCGCTCCGGGCTATTCGGGCGAGCAAAGCTCAGCAGCGGCCTCGATGTCCGAAAACCGCCAATCTTTTTCTTTCCGATGATCTATTCTGTGCAAGCTCAGAGAAAAATGATCCGCCGCTATACCCAAATCGAAAGCCCGCTCGGACCCTTGCTCTTGGTTGCCGACGACGCCGGCCTACGCGAAATCCTTTTCGTGAAGGGAAGACATCAGGCGGAACCAGAATCTTCGTGGATTGAGGATAAGGCCCCGTTTGTCGAAACCATCCGCCAGCTCCAGGCTTATTTCGCCGGAGAGCTGGAAAACTTCATCCTGGAACTCGCGCCCGAGGGCACGCCGTTCCAACTCGAAGTGTGGCGTCGCCTCTGCGACATTCCTTACGGCGAGACAATTTCTTACGGCGAATTGGCTGGCCGAATTGGAAATCCCAAAGCTTCCCGCGCCGTTGGCCTTGCCAATGGCTCCAATCCGATTCCGATCGTGATCCCGTGCCATCGGGTCATCGGCAGCAATGGTAAGCTCACGGGATACGGCGGCGGCTTGCCCATCAAAGAAAAACTGCTCGCCTTGGAACGCCGTCAGTTACGTCTGCTTTGATCCGCTATTCGCAGGACTCCAGAACTAGAGCGCCTGATCTGCTCGGAAACCCAGTTAGGATAAAATACCAATTAGTTTTCAAACTCAGCGAGGATCCCGGCTTAATGCGGTACGTCTTGGTTTCTTTGACACTTCTTGGCTTCATTGCATCTGGTCTCGCGCTCCGGGAACACTACCGGACGGATTCGTCTCCCTGCAGCATTAACGAGCGCTGGGATTGCGGCATTGTCAACCACAGCCCGTTCGCGGTGCTGGCAGGGATCCCGGTCGCGGTCATTGGCATGCTCGGGTATGTCTTGTTGGCTGCGCTTGCTCTGAAACGCGCTTACCGGCTCTTTCTTGCCGCAGCCTTGGTGGGCCTGTCATTTTCTCTTTACCTGGCGCAGGTGGAAGCTCACATCCTCGGAGTGTGGTGCATCTATTGTGTTGCCTCGCTCGTGGTGATTTCTTTGCTAACCCTGTTGAGCCTTGGAAGGGTTGTGCTTTCGCGCGCCCGTGGCGCGGATGCGGTACATTAATTAAGGAAGGCACGCATCGTAATTATGAAAAGAACCCTGGGTATATTTGCGTTGTCCGTTGTTATTTTTGCTTCCGTGGCCTTGGCACAGGACTCGGTCAACCCGGCTCTGCGTCCGCCCAAAGGCGCGCAGATTGCGATCGTCGTCTTTGAAGACTTGCAGTGTCCGCAGTGCCGGCGGCAGGCTCCGCTGGTCGCGCAAGCGGCCAAAACTTATAAGATTCCCGTCATCCGCCATGACTTTCCGCTGCCCATGCACAACTGGTCCTTTCAGGCAGCGGTCATCGCCCACTACTTCGACAGCCGCTCGCGCGAGCTCGGGTTAGAGTTCCGCGACTACATCTTCGAACACCAGCCAGAAATCTTCCCCACCAATCTGCGCCAGTTCGCCGAGAAGTTTGCCGCGGAACACAAAGTGGATTTGCCTTTCGTGGTCGATCCCCAGGGAAAGTTTGCAGCGGAAGTCAAAGCCGAACAAGATCTAGGCAGAGCGCTCCAACTGGAGCACACGCCGACCATTTACGTGGTGAGCAACTCCAAGAGTCACCCCTTTGTTGAAGTGAAGGAGCCGAGCGATCAGCTTTTTCAAACCATCGATGCCATGAAGGCAGAGTAGTATTCGTTCACTAAAAGAAGTATTTTTATGGCGCTGAGCTTTGCCAAAGACGTTCGCCCACTGTTCCGCGAAACGCCGGACGTGGACACAATGAAAGAGTTTGGCCTCGATCTTTCTTCATTCGCCGACGTGAAGGCGCAGGCCCAGGAAATTTACAAAAGAGTTCTTGATGGCAGCATGCCCTGCGACGATCCTTGGCCAAAGGATCAGGTTGCCCGGTTCAAGCAGTGGATGGACGAAGGGATGGCGGCCTAGAGCAGCACGTTTCTTCAGCCTCTTTCGAAAGCGTGTTTCTGCTCCAGCTCTTCGAGCGCAAAGCGCATAGCGGCTTCAAACTTCGCAGCTTGATCCATCAAGGAAGCATTGGCGGTGGCCCACTCCCCGTCAAGCTGGATCAACCCCTGGGCCGCGACCTCTTTGGCAATCTCCAAAACATGCTGCGCCGAAGTCTGAACGTACAGTGCCTCTGCCGGATCCCCGACCCAAACCTTCCCGTCCACCAACCGGGTCTGCCAGTAGATCTTTCGCGACAGCAGCAAGGCTATGTCTTCGTCGCTGGCTTTGCCGAAGATCCACTTACTGTGCTTGAAATCGTAGTGGCGGCTCGAAAACTGCACCGGGACCAGCTTGCCCGACTTCACGAACTCCAGTTGCCGGCGGTCAACTTCCTTGCGTAATGCGTTAATGACGGGATCCTGTACGTCCCTTGGTTCAAGCGACGGCAAGACTTCGCGCACCGTCGCGGAAAGATTTACCGCGACCGGCGCGTGCAACCCCGAGGAGTTTTCCAGCCGGATGTCGCCATGCAGAAAGAAAAAATCTGCTCCCGAAGTAGATTTACGAAAAGGCCATTGCAGATCAAACGAAAGCGGCAGCCCAGTCAGGGTCACATAGATCTTCTTCTGTTCGTTCCCGGCTGTGCTCATGTCCGCGTTCTCACTCAAGTGAATTTCGTCGATATTCTACCCTGAGCCTGCCCGGCGAAGACAAAAAGTAAGACAAATCCGCCTTCTCATCCCACTCTTACTATCTTGATTCGTGACTGATGAGATGTTGCCAAGAAAGAAAGGCGGCCCGAAGGTCGCCTTACTGAGAGCTGATAACAGAGAACAGAGAACTGACGATCATTACTTTCCGGCCGCCGCACCTTTGGCCAGCCCGGTCGAGGCCATCTCGCCATTCGCGGTCAGGGCAGCAATCTTCGCCACCACGTCCGCCATGCTCCTCCCGGTGTCGGTATTCGCATCCACCGCGGGATGCCCCTCCCCATCGGTGTGCATGACCAGAACGCGGGTGGCCGCCTGGGCCTTCTTGATCACATAAGGCAGATGATGGCGATCGTTCCTGGTCAACGTAGGACCCAGAATCACCAAATCGAACATCCCGCGGCGCACCGCCTCGTCAACCCCCTTGCGGCCCACCGCCGTCTCTACTTGATGGCCCGCGTTTTGGATGGAAACCGCCTGTGAGGCAACTACTTCTGCGTCGCCCTCACCGTAAAGAATCTTAAGCTGAATTGACTTCTCACCCTTTGCCATAATGTGATTAGAGCCAGCCTTTCTTGCCGCTGAGCTCTCACGGTAGCAATCCCGGGACGATAAGAGAACGTCACCGAAGACCAATCCTAGATAGGAAAATGCGCCGTTCGTGTCTGACCAACCGTGTCATGAAGTTGCCCGCTTGATCCCGCATTCCTGAAGAGCTCGCTCCACGATGGATTTTTCCTGCAAGTTGCGGTTCGGTGGAAGTACAATGAACCGGCGTTGCTGTCGATTCAAAAAAGTCTAGTCCACGGAGGAGCATTTCATGCGTGTGCTAGCCGTCTGCTTCGTCTTGATTGTGCAGTCTCTTCTGGCCACGGCCGCTCAGCAAAAAGATGCGACTGACCAAACTGCAACCGCAAGTTGCGATTTTGCCGATGGCCAAGAAGTCAGTGTGGAATACAACAACTCTGTGATGGGCGAGAAAGATCAGCCTCGTAATGGAAAAGTGTGGCTGCCAGCGGGTTCTCCTCTGACTCTTTTCACCCAGGTTCCGCTCACTCTGAATCACGTAGAGCTCGCCGTGGGCGCCTACAGCATTTACGTCATCCCCAATAAAAAAGAGTGGACACTGATCGTCAGCCGGAACGTTAGCAGCCCGAAAACCTACGACGAGAAACTGGACCTGGTACGCGCTCCCATGGAAATCGGCGGAGTCGACTCACCGCCCAAACAACTGCAAGTATCCTTCGCCCACTCCGCGCCCAAGGTATGCAGTATCCGCTTGTACTACGGAACCACCGGAGCCTTCGTGGAGTTCAACGAGAAGTAGACTTAAGCCGCGATGCGCCGCAAGAATACCGGCGATACGCGCCGCGGGATAGACTGGTGAAATCGATGAGCCCCAGCGGGGTGAAAAACACAACCTAACTACGTTCCCAGCCGCGCCAAGGCCTCCCGCACCACCCCCGCATCGGTTACCTGAAAACGATCCTCCGCCGGATACAGAGCCCCGCCGAACGTAATTCCCGGCCGCGCCCGCGTCGAACTATCCGATGCCGTCCCCCACGCTGTCAAATGCACCTGCCGGCACGCGGTCCGCTCAACAACTTCTTTCAAGTTCCAAACCTGAATCCCGCCGCCCGGCAGGATCTCAATCCGATCGCGTGCCCGCTCAATCAGCTTCTTGATCAACCCCACTCCCTCGGGCACGCTGTCTTTTTGTCCGCTGGTAAGAACGCGCGTAATTCCCAATTCCACCAGTTGCTCCAGCGCCTCAAATGGATCGGGAGTCACATCGAACGCCCGATGAAACACCACCTGCCGCGTCCCAATCAACTGCCGAATCCGCCTGCATCGCGCGACATCCACTCCTCCATCCGCCTGCAAAATGCCAAACACCACACCGTCCGCACCGTTCTTAACCGCAGCCTCAGCGTCGCGTTCCATCGTAGCCATCTCCGCCTCCGAATACGCAAACCCTCCGCCGCGTGGACGAACCATCACCATGACTGGAATCTTCACTCGTCGTTTCGCCTCCAGGATCGTCCCGAGCGAAGGCGTCAACCCGCCAAGAAGAAGCGCGGAGCAAAGTTCCACCCGGTCTGCCCCACCCTTTTCCGCTTGAATCGCATCATCGATCCCTCCACAACAAATTTCCAGCAGAACATGCGCCATGCGCTTCCCCCCCGTCGCTCAGAATATCGGCCCAAGCGCGTAAATCATACAGACCAAATCTGCAACTTCTGGCACAATCATCGCATGCGCGCTCTTTTGCTTTCTCTTCTTCTCACCGTCACTCTTCTCGCGCAGAACCCCACCATTCAGAAATCCAACACCACGGAAAATCTGCGCGGCATCAGCGTGCTTGCGAACCATGTCGCCTGGGCCAGTGGTACTCACGGAACTTATCTCCGCACGACGGACGGCGGAAATTCCTGGCACGTTGCTCAGGTTCTCGGCGCCGACGCCCTCGACTTCCGCGATGTGGAAGCCTTCAGCGCCGATCTCGCCTACCTGCTCAGCGCCGGACCCGGCGAGCAGTCGCGCATCTACAAAACTACCGACGCCGGCAAAACCTGGACTCTGCAATTCACCAACAAGAATCCCCAAGGATTCTTCGACTGCATGGCTTTCTGGGATCCCAATCACGGCATCGCGGTCGGTGATCCTGTCCCTGACCATTCTGGCAAGCTGCGATTCGAATTGATTTCAACCGAAGACGGCGGCAAAACGTGGACCCCGCTGCCACCCGATTCGCTCCCACCTGCCATCGAAGGCGAAGGCGCATTCGCCGCCAGCGGGACTTGCATCACCGTCCAAGGGACCACCCACGTCTGGTTCGCCACCGGAGGAAAAGCCGCGCGCGTTTTCCGTTCAACCAACGCTGGCAAAACCTGGACCGTCGCCGAAACGCCGATCACACACGGACAAGACTCGACCGGCATTTTCTCCATCGCCTTCCGCGACGCGATGCATGGGGTGATCGCGGGTGGAGATTACAAACATCCCGAGCAAAACGGCCCCAACCTTGCTTTCAGCAACGACGGCGGTCTCACCTGGACTCGGTCGCCGGTTTCGCCGCAAAGATACTTTTCCGCCGTCGCCTTTGCCAAACCAAATTCGGACAGCGCGGCCATCGTGGTTGTGGGATCGTCCGGATCCGCCTACGAGGACGACATCGCGAAAACCTCGGGACAGAAAACGTCACCCCAGAAAACATCACTCCATAAAACTTGGGACTGGAATTTGAACGCCGTAAGCGTAGGCCCAACCGAAATCATCGCGGTAGGCCCCAAAGGCCTGATCGTCAACGTTCCACCCGCCCGCTGAGCCCTCAGAAACTTTCTCGTTGTTATTTGTTGTCTTCGATCTCCGCTTCAACCATGCCACACGTGACAAATCTCTGACAACTCCCATCCGACAATACAAAAAGATGACGCCGATTTAACTCGCCGCTGACCGCACCATGACAACGTAACTTCGCGCCCGCCCTACTCTCCACATACGACGCTTGAAGGTTTCTAGAAAAAGAACTCAAAGCCGACAGATCAAAAAAGGAAGGCTCGAAGAAAAATTATGAAGACCATCTCGTTGTTTGCCCTAGCGCTCACCCTCGGTATGGGAACAGCCTCCCTGCTGAACACCGAAAACCGCACTTCAAACCCGACCACCGCCGCAACCATGGACGCTGCCTTTCGCGATGGCATGTATCTGGGAAAACTCGCAGCCGAGTCCGGCGCCGAACGCCACATCGCCCGCGGCCGTTGGGCAACCGTGGAAGATCGCGCCCTGTTCTCGGCCGGTTACCAACAAGCGTACGCCGATTCTCTGGCGCGCCGGACTCCCGCCACGCGCGAAGCCGAATAGCCCGGAGGCAACTATGCGCCACAGCTTTCGAGGCCTAAGCCTCCCCTAGCTAGGAGCGGTATGAAATGCAAACATTTGCTCGTTGCAATCGCGCTCGTCCTGACTATTTCTATTTCCAGCCGACAGATCGTCAGAGCGGGGGCGCCAGCCACCACCAGCCCCAGCGCGGCGGCCATCCGAGGTGTGGTCAAGTTCGAAGGCACCGCGCCGAAGGCCAAGCCCATCAGCATGGCAGCTGACCCCAGTTGCGCCAGGCAGCATCCGGGACCGGTTTCCACGCCAGAAGTCGTGGCTGATTCCAAAGGCGGGCTGCAAAACGTACTCGTGTTTATTTCCGACGGGTTGGGTGATCGCACCTTCGACCCGCCCGCGCAACCGGTGGTCATCACGCAGAAAGGATGCCTGTACCAGCCACATGTGCTTGCGGTGCAGGCCAACCAACCCATCGAAGTAGTGAACGACGATCCGACTATGCACAACATTCACCCCGCGCCAACCAACAATCGGGAGTGGAATAAAGCTGAGCAGCCCGGCGCCAAAGTGGAAGAAACGTTCGCGCGGGAGGAGATCGCCATCCCGGTCCGCTGCAACGTCCATCCCTGGATGCGAGGGTATATTGCGGTTCTCAAGAATCCTTATTTCGCGCTGACCAAGCCGGATGGCACTTTTGACTTGCCCAACTTGCCGCCCGGGACTTACACCGTCAAGGCCTGGCACGAGAAACTGGGTACATCCACGCAGACCATCACCGTCGAAGCAAACCAGACTAAGGAGATCAACTTCGTCTTCAAGAGCATGTGAGTCATAACTGGATCGCGAGGCCACCCACGCGGGAGATTGTCGAAGATATCCGACCGATCGGCGACGGATGGCCGCGCGCTCCTCAATCAATAAGTCGCCGAGAAGCCGCTGAGCACACCGTCATCGTCGGTGTAAGCTCCCACGATCACATTATGGTCATTGATCCCGTACCCGAAAGTCCGATCGCCTTTGGGAACATGAAACTTGTAGACCTTGCCCGCATGTCGCACCGCGCCGCCATAGGTGTCATCGGGACCTTCCCACGAGTACACCACGTCCCCTGCATTGTTAATCGCGGCAGCGTCCGAATTTGGCTCACCCGGCACATTAATCTTCGTATACTTCTTGCCGTTGTAAAGCGACGATTCCGAATCAAAGGCCGAATCCAGCCAGACCTCGGTCATCAGACCGGCATTGTTGATCCCTCCGCCAAGTGTGGCTTGGGATCCCGGGACGTTCTGTGTCGTATATTTGCCACCCTTCAGCAGGAACCCGTGCGAACCTTTCGAGTCCGCAAAATTTCCGTTGACGTCCCCGCTATCATTGATCCCGAGTGCCTGCGACCCTGTAGCGCCCGCCGGACCGATGTCGGCGAACTTTCCTTTCTGATATAAGAAAGCCTGAGCGCTAAAGGTCGACGTCGCGTAGTAGCCAACGATCGCGCCCGCCTTATTGATCGCGAAACAGTAAGTGTCCGTTCCCTTCGGATCGTCAATCTTGGTCACCTTCGCACCAGAGAGCCTGAGCCCATGCCGCACTCCGCTGCCGTCGACGTACGATCCCACCATCGTCCCGGCATTGTTGATTCCATAAATCGCTGTGCTCTGCGCCCCGGCAACTTTGATGGTCTTGAATTTAAAGGTCAGCGCCGGCGTTTGCGCAGCCGCATTCACCGATAGCAGTGTCAGACCTAACAAGAACTGGAGCAGACTCGACTGTCTCATGGAATTCTCCTCACAAAAGAAATGTGCCGCGCATCAGCCTCAATCCCGCCCGTATTCCGTAATCTTCCCATCCACCGCCACAGCAATGTATTTTTGGGTTGTGACATCGCGAAACTGCACCACTTGATGCTTGTCTCGCGCCAACTGTCCCCACTGGCTGGGCTTCAATGGATTTTGCTCAATTGCCTCAAACATCCGCTCATTCAATTTGAACTGCACGGTTCGCAAACGTCCGCTCCCCACGTGCCTCACCCGCAACTTCTGCCCATCCTCCAGCGCGACTTCATCGCTATTCATAAGCTGCATGGCGACCGACCGCAGAACTTCATGCTCTGTCATTTCCCAAGCACCAACCGAGGACCGGCAGCTGAATCAAAATCCCACTTCCCCGCGATTATGTGGCCCGGGCGCCATCGCTCGCCATTCCTCCGGGTCGTGAATGCCGCCGGTCATCCCACAGTTTACTACCCAGATCCGTGCCCGTTAGGATTCCGAGGAGCAAATGGGTGATGCGCGTGACTCACGAACCTTTCCCACTTGAACCGCAAAATCGAGCCCACAACCGCAGGCCACGAATAAAATGCCAGCAGCCGTTCCACAGGTTTATTCTTCGAATTCGTATTAATCTGAATTCCCAGTTTGCGCTGCCAGCCGCGAAGCAGCATTAAGAAGTGATGAATGAGCCAAGTTTGACGGGGCGAAAGATGAGCGGCGCCAACGACGAACGACCAAGGACGAGCGACTAGCCCTTCCCCTTCAACATCCCCACCACGCGATCAAAATCCTCCAGGCTCGCATACTCGATCTCAATCTTCCCTTTGCCCTTGCGGTCGCGAATCCGCACCCGCACGCCCAACGTCCGTTCTAGTTCCGTCTGCACATGCCGGACATTCGGATCGACCCAGCGCGCCGGGCCCGGCTGCTTCTCTTTTTGCAAAGGGACATTCGTGTTGAAGACCAGGTCTTCCAGTTGCTTCACCGACAAGTGTTTGCGCACCGCCTCATCGGCAATTTTCGGGATCAGGTTCACATCCAGCAACGTCAGCAGTACCCTCGCCTCGCTGAATCCCAGCTGCCCCTCCTGCAGGTACTGCGCAACCGACGCTGGCAGCCGCAACAAACGCATGTAGTTCGAAACCGATTCTCGCGAAATCCCCACGCGTTGCCCAATCTGCTCCTGCGTCAGTTTGAAATCCTGGCTCAACTTCGAGAAGGCCGTCGCCTGCTCCATGCAATTCAAATCCTGCCGCTGCAGGTTTTCGACCACCGTCATCTCTGCTGCCTGCTGGTCGGAAACTTTGCGTACGATGGCGGGAATGGTCGTTCTGCCCGCAATCTTCGAAGCCCGGCAACGGCGCTCGCCCAAAATCAGAACGTAGCGCCCCTCCGCCCCCGGGCGAAGCGAAATCGGCTGGATCACCCCGTTGGCCCGGATGGAGTCCGCCAAGTCATCCAGCGTGGTCGCAACAGAATCTTCCGAAGCTGGCTGATCTTTGGCGAAATACCGCGTCTGATAAGGATTCTCGTCAATCAGTTCAAGCGGAATCTCGACCACCGCTTCGCCCCGCGCCGCCTGAGACTGCACTTCCGGCAAAACTCCGGACGGCACCGCAGATTCCACCACCCGCGGACCCACAGGCAGCAACGAGTCCAACCCCCTGCCCAAGGCCCGCCGCTTCTCAGCAACTCTGTCGGCAGTACCGGCCACCGTCGTCATTAGTTCCCTCCAAACTCACGTGGGGACAGCCGCCCCCGGCTGTCCAGACGAGCGAAGCTCGCCAGCCCTATGCTCTCGGCCTTAGCCGCTGAAAGGACGAAGTCCGGAAAGATCTAGCGCGGGCAACGTCAACTCTCGGGGCTGCCAAAACATCGACGCTCATCGATCTAATATATTGATGGTTGTCAATTTATTCCGCTCCTTGATCCACCGCTTCCACCGCGGCGCGTTCACCACCTGCTTCTCCTCACCCGCGACCGGAAGCTCAACCGGCGCAGGCATCTCGTGCGCGGGCAGGCTGTGCCCGATGATTTCTTTAGCCAACTGAATGTAGCTCTCTGCTCCACGCGATCGCACATCGTAAAGCAGCACGGGCTTCCCATGGCTAGGCGCCTCAGCCAGCCGCACGTTGCGCGGGATCGTGGTCTTGCACAGCTTCTCGCCAAAGTATCGGTCGAGTTCCGCTGTTACTTGCTGAGCCAGGTTGGTACGATCATCAAACATGGTCAGCACCACGCCCTCGATCGTGAGTTCAGGATTCAGTGACGTGCGGATGCGCTGAATCGTATCCAGCAACTCGGACACACCTTCAAGGGCGAAGTACTCGGCCTGCATGGGAATCAGAATCGAGTCGGCTGCCACAAGCGCGTTGAGCGTCAGCAGATCTAAGGCCGGCGGACAATCCAGCACGATGTACTTGAAGCGCTCGCGCAAAGGCGCGAGCCCATCGCGTAAGCGAAACTCCCTGCGCTCCGCGTCGATTAGCTCAAGGTTCGCTCCAATCATGTTCTTGTGTGCTGGAATGAGCCATAGCTGATCAAGTTCAGTCTTCTGCAAGGCTTCAGACGCACTAGCTTCGCCCATCAGGAGATGGTAGGTATTGACTCGCTGGGGATCTTTGACCAGGCCAAGTCCGCTCGTGGCATTCGATTGCGGATCGCAATCGACCAGCAGCGTGTCGACCTCCGCTGCAGCAATGGACGAGGCCAGATTGATGGCAGTCGTAGTCTTGCCTACGCCGCCCTTCTGGTTGGCAACCGCGATGACGCGTCCCATTTAGTTTTGAAGAATCGGAGAGACGCTTGCAGAATAGGCCGAATCGTTGTGCATTTGCAATGACAGATTTCAGTGCAGAGAACTCACAAAGCCATTCTTGTTAGGAGTTAGCGAGTTAGGCTTGTCTCGGAGCAAGCTTTCCACAGAAGTGTTCCACATGGAACATTGGGATGTCGCGGAATCACCTTGTCCTCAGTTTTGGAGGAAGTGTTCCACGTGGAACACTTTTCATGGTTCATATTCGCGGACAAGAAGTCGGCAAATGTTCCACGTGGAACATTCTGTCGGTTGCGAGATCTGCGAGTGGGAGTCTTTGCAACACTCGTCCCACTCGCTGATAGTTTTCTGGCATGGAGCTGATCGGCGGGTTAGCAATTAGGCAAATTTTGCTGAGCGACATTCCACTTGTTAGATTCTTGGTTCCATCTCAGCCTTTGGCTGATGCCAGATGTGGTTCCTCCCAAACTTGGGGTTAGGTTTCGCGGATGCCGATCGCGAGGACACGGTTTGCAGAAAGAGGGACGGGAATCGCGAACTTCCATGCGAAATTCGAGGCGAGTTCGCGGGATCGAGCGAGTTGAGCCTGGCCAATCAGGAGGGCGAGGCGGCCTGCAGGGGCGACCAAGTGGGCTGCGATTGGGACCGCAGCATCGAAGCGCTCGACGGCGCGGAGGGTTACTGTCTCAGCGGGGGTGTTGGGGTAATCCGCAGCGCGTCCCGGAAATACATTGACGTCTGTCAATGTAAGTTTGCGAGTCACCTCGCGCAGAAACGTGGCTTTCTTCTGATTGGACTCGATCAGAGTGAGGTCGATGTCGGGCGCCCAGATCTTGATGGGCAGTCCGGGGAAGCCAGCGCCCGAGCCGACGTCGATGAGGGAGCACGAGCGAGGACGCTCGCGTCTACATAGTCTAGCAGGGAACAGATGGCGGGCGGCGAAGAGCGATTCGCCGAAGTGGCGGGTTGCGATTTCTTCTTGGTTGCGGATAGCGGTTAGATTGATGTGGGCGTTCCAGCGGAGCAGCACATCGATATACGTCGATATGTCTTGCAGGTCGTTGGCAGTCAGTCGTTGGTCGTCGGCTGTCCCCAGGAACGGTTCGAGTAGCTCGGCGATGCGGGCGGGGTGCATGCGGGCGTTCAGATTGTAGACCGACGAGAGTGAATATTAAATCGTGTTCGTTCGGGACATGCGGGATACGCGTCGCTTCACCGATTGCTCTTATTGGGGGGTAACTTCTATACGCTGTGGCTATTGGGCACAGTTGGAGGTGACCTTCTGGTATCTCAGCGAGTGGGCGAGCGGCTGCTACACTCGCGAATTATGGCAGTACTGAGCGAAGATACGCCGGTCGTGGGCACGGATAAGGTTCATGCCCTGGTGCAGTTGCTGCGGACCCGGTCTTACGAAGAGATTCGGCAGCGGATGTATGACAATCCGCCGGGGAGTCCGTGGTGGTCGGCGTGCAAGATCGAACTGGATATTCGCAATGGAGAGCAGATCGCGGCGGCGCTTTCGGCGACCTCGCATGTGCTGGAAAAATTACGGGGGTCGACGCAGCACTTCGAGCAACTGGCCGAGACCTTGCATGAGAGCACGAAGGAAGTTCTCGATATGCTGGCCGGGACCAAAGAGGCGGGGCGGCGGCTGGAGATTGCGGTTTATGTCACCATCGGGATCACGCTGGTTCAATTATTCAATTTGATTTTCGAGGTGTTTCGGAAACGGTGAGCGCGGGCGGGCGGGCGATTGAGTCGGCCAATCTGGTTCAATGCATTATGAAAGGAGCGCCGCCCAGTTTGAGAGGGCGGGATGGATGGCGCCGCCTCCGCTGCGTTACGCTGTGCAGGGCCTGCGTTGTTCCGTAGAGCTTTCCCGCGCCGCGTCAAAGATCAGACTCGCGACGGGAAATAGGCCGTCATTGCCCATTTTGGCCGAATGAATGTAGGACATTCTCGGTCCAGTTTCCTTCTCCGTTAGGTGTAAGCTCGAATACGATTCCGCAGCCTTCATTACAGTTTGGGCCCTGGGTACGTTGTGCATAGAGGTTTCCTGCCTGATCGAAAATTGGCAGCCCTGCCGGATCGTATCCGTCGTTGCTGGAGTCGAATGAATGCAAGATAGTCTCGCTCCAACTTCCATTGGTCAGCATAAAGACCGTGCCGCCCCTATAAACTCCGCCTTCCGATGTCACGCGGCAGAGGTTCTCTGACCCGTCGAAGATTAAGCTGGCATGTTCTCTTGAGATGGTGCTGAATGTCAGCGGAAATTGTTGATGAGAATAATATCGCTGGATAGCGAGCCACGGGCGACCGCCAACCGGTTCCCGTCAGGCGACCAGTCAAACGCAAAGATCTGGCCCGAAGAAAAATTGGTTAGTTGCTCGTGCGATCTGCTATCAAGTGGATTGCTCCAGATGTTGTCCACTCCATCGTGGGTTTCTACCATGGCAAGCGCCCGCCCATCCGGTGTCCATCGTAGTAGGCCCGTCGACGTCACGGCCGGGGGCACATCGATTGCTCGAGCCGGGGGACCGTCCCCGTTCGGAACGACGCTAATTTGGAATTTATACTTTCCTTCATCGTAGGAGATGTACGCGATCCACCTGCCATCGGGAGACACGGCGGGAAACCAGGATAGCTGCTTTTCAAGTTGCACAGGGTGCCAATTCTCGAGGGGCGATTTCCAAATCGTCTGCTTGCCTGACTCCGTCGAGACAAACACCATCCAAGCTCCGTCGGGCGACACATCCGGTTGGAAGTCATCTAGGCCGTGGGTAAGCTGTCGGGAATTGCTGCCGTCGATGTCGATACGCCACAGCAGGTGGTTCCCTCCTGCACGAGAAGAAGAGAAGATGACCGAGCGACCGTCAGGCAGGGCGACTGGATCGGCATTGAACGCCCCGTTAGCGGTCAATTGCTGTTGCTGGCTGCCGTCGGCCTTCATCACCCACAACTCAGACGTGCCGTCCGCCCGCGAAGAATAGACAATCTTCCCGTCCGGCGTCCAGCACAACCCGAACAGGCCATCAGCCCGGCTCTCCGCAAACGTTATCGGCAGCGCACCCCCCGAAGGAACCTTGGCAACGAGCCAAATCACCGAATTTCGTTCCTTTCGCACCGTAAGCAGGTTCTGTGAATCGTGCGTCACAGTGACACCAACATAGTTGCTCAGGTCATTGGTAATCTGGTGTGCCTCGCCACTGGGATAGGGCAAATACCACACTTGTCCAGCGTCGTTCGACCGGCCCTGTATCTGGCCAGTCAAGACCAACCCGCTGCCGTCAGCCAACCAGGACAACCCGCCGAGAGAGGCCCATTCTTGTGCGGTGAGAAATTCCTCTTTGCCGTTTCCTACCGAAATCACCGACAGCCTGGGCTCTCGTAGCCCCGATT
The DNA here is from genome assembly GCA_049585795.1 of Terriglobales bacterium. Classification (GTDB taxonomy): domain Bacteria; phylum Acidobacteriota; class Terriglobia; order Terriglobales; family Acidobacteriaceae; genus JABDBE01. Next base: position 16,877 of record JBAVAQ010000026.1, read on the forward strand.
GCGGCATGTAGCTACCGGAGCCGACGGCGATCAACTTGCCGTCCGGCGACCAAGCCGGTGCCCAGAACAAATCCGCCAGGGAATGCCGCGCCAGAATCCGCTCATTTGTCCCGTCGGTATTTACCACGACCAGCAAGCTTTCGGGTTTCGTCGGATCATTACGGACAAACGCCAATCGAGTTCCGTCGGGTGAAAATGTCCCTCCAGCGTCAACCTCAGAAACCAGTCTCTTGGGATTACCCCCGAGTGCGGGCACTTCTTCCAGTTCTCCCGTCCCCACCGAGAGCATCACATGACGGTAGAGGAGATAGCTCCCTTCCGGAGAAAAACTTAAATCCGTATAGGAGGGCTCTTGGCCCGGAGCAACAATCTGAACCGCACTCGTTGTGGTCACCTGTCTCATCCAGATGCTCTGCTGTCCAGCGTATTCACGTACGTAGGCGATGTATTTCCCATCCGGTGAGATCGCTGCCTCCCGGATATCTCCGGTTTTGCTAATTTGCCGTATCCCCATCCGTTCGAAAGTGCCGTGTGGGTCTTTCGTGCGAGTGGCCAAGTGCAAAATCAACAACGCCGCGGCGCTTGCCCCAACCCCGGCAACCACGATTTTCAGAAGGGTAGCCCAGATTCTGTGTTGCCTCCCCGCTTCGGGCACTACGGGGCCGCCCGATGCCGTTATTAACGCACCTCCACCTTCCAGCGGTGCGATGAAGCGGTATCCCCGTCGCGGGAGCGTCTCGATGTAGCGCGGCGCGTCTGCCGAGTCTCGCAGGACGTCCCGCAACTTGTTGACCGCTTTGTTAAGGCCGCGTTCGTAATCTACAAACGTCCCATCCGGCCATAGCCGGTGGACCAGTTCCTCGCGGGTAACTAACTCACCGGGACGTTCAAGCAGCGCGAGCAAAACCTGAAAGGGCTGTTCGTGAATGGGTATTTTGCGCCCGTTGTATTGCAGTTCGGCCGAGCGAACGTCAAGTTCGAACGGCCCAAAACGAACGGACGGACCGAGTTGGGTGTGTCTTTCCACTGGGGTCTCACCCCCGAAATGGTTCAAGCGAGTCTACCACCCCGACGAAAACCGTCCAACTGCCACAGGAATCTTTCAAGAACATCGCATGTAAGTTGCTGTCGCAGCGACAGTAAATGGGGAACAAATGCCAGTTCAACGTTCCACGCAGAGAGCATTTCCGGGTGTCTTGAGGTCCTGACCTAGAAGCCTCAAGGTCCGCGTCACCACACGCCATTGCGGAGGTGACGCATGAAACCAATCCTGCTTTCGATCGCTTCACTAGCGGTCCTAGGTTTGCTTTGTAACCCTTTACGTGCCCAATCCAATTCAACCGTTGTACTGGCAGAGACGAAGCCTGTCTCCAACAATTCGATTGAGCTTCCCATCCAGCTCTACCTTAATTATGTCGTGGTCGTGGAAGGGTCGATCGGGACATTGGAAAAGTTGACCTTCATTATCGACACAGGGGCTTACCCGAGCATGGTCGATCGGAGAATCGCAACAGCTCTTGGTCTCGGCGTGACAGACGGCAAGGTTGGCTTGGTCAACCAGACTGTGCAGACCAAGCTTGCCACCCTGCCGTTCGTTGGGGTTGGCCCCGCCCGGGTCGAAGGCGTTCCAGTCCTGGTGCAGGACCTTTCCTCTTTGGAGAAGACACTGGGGCGAAGAATTGACGCTGTCGTTGGTCTGGACGTGCTGGGCAAAAATAGCTTCAGCATCGATTACCGGACCAAACGACTGCGGTTCGGCCCGGTGCAACGAACCCGGTCCACCGTCTCATTCGAGACCGGCACACCTTTTATCATAGTGGAAGCACGGTTGCACGGCCAGCCAGTGCGATTGCTGGTCGACACGGGAGCTTCAGCGTTGATGCTCTTCCAAAGTCGCCTTAAGAACCCGATCTCTCTGCCGACGGGAAGGCTCGCCAAGGCAACCAACGTCGGCGGAGATTTTCAACGCCAGGCGGTACTGATCCCGGACACGCGCCTGGGGAAAGAAGAGCTTGGCCCACAGACAGGCTTCGTGGTGGCAGACCAAAGAGATGATGGACGCGACTTCGATGGCGTGTTGAGCGTACGGGGTCTGCACCTGGAAGAAATCAGCTTCGACTTTGAAAACCACGAAATCAGTTGGAAGAAATAAGCCCAGGGAGGCGGGCACCTCATGATTCTCAGTGGTGCAGCATCCGCTCTGGCTTATTTTTCGATGGTTTACGAAATCAGATGGGATGAGAAGGCCGGTCTCCGGCGGGATGCGATAGGCTCCCAAGTTATCGACGCGCTCGAAGCGCAAGAGATCAAGGAGACCGGCAATGAAGAAGGTTAGCACCGCAGGGGTAAAGCAGAGCAAGAATTGTTCGGATCAGAAACTGACGATCGGTTTAGATCTGGGCGATCGGCGACGACTTGAGCTGACAATCGAAGCGTTCGATATTCGTCCGAAGGAGAACTCAAACTCCAATGCTCGAACGGTGATCGCTTGACTGTCGCAGGCGCTGACGGGCCAGAGGGGTTCACAATCCCCCAGCCGGGGCAGCCGCTCATCGTCGGATGATCTGATTTGGAGTGGAATCGAGATATTTCAACATCTAGTTGGGAATTGACCGAGCCCGTCAGAGGGGATGTTTCACTGGGAAACTGGCATCACGGGTGCGATTGACTGCGGTCGACGGGAGGGCTTAGCCTGTCATCGGGGCTTACTCGATCAAAGGACGGAGGAGGTAAACGATGGCACTGTACATGGGGCTCGGACCGATAACGACGATTGAACCGGGGGAGACGCTCACCATGGCATGGGAGTATGCGGACCAGAAAGACCACGGTCCGAACTACGTTTCGGCGAGTTTCGTCGCTCGATTTGGCGCGCCGAAGGTGGCGACAGTCCAGACCAGCCTGCAATCGCTGGAAGGTCACCAGTTCATTTACAACGGGCAACTGCAAGGTAGTGGTGACCCTGCCGAAATCCAATTCAATGTGGGGAATTTCGAATGAAAAAGAAACTAACTGTCATCACTGACGCGAGTGGGAAGGTACTTGGGACACAGGGCGGGCATGGGGATCTGCGGGATCCCAAGAGCGGGATTCTTATTTCTGTGATCGCAGGAGACGGCCAGCGACTGCATCAGATTGAATATGACGTGCCGGTTTTTCATTCGGCCACCGATATCCAGAAGTTCCATCTGCGGCTGGCGCAGCATATCAAGACCGGAAATTAGCCGTTGGGGAACTGCCTCGGGCCGCGTGGTGCTACGACTCAAGCGGGCGCCGCGTGCAAGGTCTTTGGCGAAAGTTAGCTTGTCGTAAACGATGCGATTTTGATCAAGACCTGTTTGATCTCATGCTTACTTGGCTAGGGCGGCGAGGGTGTTTCTGAACAGGGCTTCGAAGGTTGCTTCTTTTTCATTCTTTCCTGCTGTGGCCAGTGCTCTTTCTGCGGCTGGGCGTTGGTAGCCTAGATTCACCAGGGCTGATAGAACGTCTTCTTCGATTGCACTCATCACTGGAGCTGTGGGCGCTTCTCCTACTCCTGCTGGCAGGAATTTGTCGCGGAGTTCGAGGACCATGCGCTCGGCGGTCTTTTTGCCGATGCCGGGAATGCGAGTGAGGCGGGCGATGTCGTTGCCGCGGATGGCTCCGACCATTTCGTCGGCGGGCATGCCGCTGAGGATGGTGATGGCGAGTTTTGGGCCGATGCCGCTCACCGTGATCAGCTTTTCAAAGAGTCGCTTCTCGGCTGGCGTCAGGAATCCGTAGAGCGCGATTTGATCTTCGCGGACGTGGGTGTGGATGTGCAGAGCAACCTCGCTGCCGAGGCCGGGCAAGTCGGAGAATGTCGGCACGCTGATGGTGACGTCGTAGCCTACGCCGGCGGTTTCGACCACGGCTTGGTTGGGATGCTTGGCTAGGAGTTTTCCGCGGAGATGGGCAATCATGTTGGGGACATTGTAGCTGGGATGGAGGTCGCGAGGGGACGGGGTTCTGAGGGCCGATTATTGTTTGCCGTCATGCGCGCATTCGGCCCACCAGGAATGCGTTTGGCGTTCTACTTCGTTGTAGTGAAAGTATTCGCACGATTGCTCCTTTCTCTGTCCTACCCATTGCGGTGGTTGTCCGTCGATTGGGCAAACGTTCTTACGGCTGTTGCATCCTGCGGAGATGAGCAGTGTGACTAAGAGCGCCGGGCGCATTGCTCTAGTCCCCAGAAAGGCGAGCAATGCTTTCGGTTCCACCGACACCGCAAACGGGCTAGGATTCAAAAAGGGGCCGTGGCAGCCGAGACTGGCGAATGATGGACATCAAAGTGCCGGTACGAACCTCAGAATGATCCGGGACTGGAACGGTGATCGTCGAGTTTTCTATTCGTCTCTGCATCACGATGTGACTGCCTCTTCGTCGCGCTTCCGAAAACCCGTGGCGCGCAAGAATGGCACAAACTTCTCGACCCGACAAAACGCGTAACTTACCCAACCTCGACCTCAAGGCGGGTTACGAAAACCTCGGAATGCTGGCGGCGTTCGATCTCCGAGCGGTCGGCGGTTTCGAAAAACAACTCTACCGCTTCTTGCAGATTCTTGCGGGCAGACTCGATGGTATCGCCCTGGCTTGCAATATCAACTTCGGGGCACAGGCTGACATAGCCGTCACCTTCGCGCTCGATAATGGCGGTGAGTTGTTGTGTGTGCTTCATCGAACCTCCGGTTAGTCTTTTACTCATTTTAGAACAGGGAGCTTTGTTTTCGGTTGGGGGTGATTCCGAAATGTTCGTAGGCTAGCTGGGTGGCGACTCGTCCTCTGGGGGTGCGGTTCAGGAAACCGATCTGAATCAGAAACGGTTCGTAGATTTCTTCGATCGCGTCGGGTTCTTCCGCCAATGCCGCTGCCAGTGTGTTCAGGCCGACTGGGCCACCTTGATATTTCTCGATAATAATCAGGAGCAGTTTGCGATCGACTTCGTCGAAGCCGTAGCGATCCACTTCGAGCATCTGCAAGGCGGCTTGAGCCGTGGGCAAGTCGATCTTTCCTGCGCTCCGCACCTGGGCGTAGTCGCGGACGCGGCGCAGCAGACGATTGGCAATTCTTGGCGTTCCGCGGGAACGGCTGGCGATTTCGAGGGCTCCGGGCTTGTCGATTTCTACGCCGAGAATCTCCGCCGAGCGTTCGACGATGATGCGCAGATCTTCGTGACCGTAAAACTCGAGACGCAAAACGATGCCGAAGCGGGAGCGCAGTGGCGACGAGAGCAGGCCGGCGCGCGTCGTGGCGCCGATGAAGGTGAACGGCTGCACGTCCATGGTGTGAGTGCGGGCGGCGGGGCCTTGTCCGATGATGATGTCGAGCTTGTAATCTTCGAGCGCGGAGTAAAGCAATTCCTCGAGCGCAGGCTGGAGGCGGTGAACTTCGTCGATGAACAGGACTTGTTTGGCGCGGAGGTTGGTCAGGATGGCAGTGAGGTCGCCCTTGATTTGCAGCGTGGGGCCGGAGGTCTGCTGAAAAGGCACGCCGAGTTCGTTGGCGATAATCGTAGCCAGAGTGGTCTTGCCGAGGCCTGGTGGACCATAGAGCAGGACGTGATCGAGAGCTTCGCCGCGCGAGCGGGTGGCTTCAACGGCTACGGCTAGGTTCTCTTTGACTTTGGCTTGGCCGATGAATTCCGCGAGACGCTGAGGGCGCAGCTTTAGCTCAAAGGAAGAATCATCCTCGACCGGGGCGGCGGAGACGATGCGCTCGCGGTCCTGCGGAATTTTGGGGATGTTCTTGAGAGTCGCCACTGGCGCGATATTACCATGATCCGCGTAGCTCAAACGTCCTCCTCTGGCCGTCATATTCCAGAACGAGGCTGCGGGCAGGCATCGGATTCGTTGGCGATTGATAGGCTACCACGACCTAAGTGTGACCAGCCTCTACTATTCTGGATACCAGTTCAGCAGACGGACTTCAATGCCGGTGCCTTCCAACGCTTTTTGAAATACTTTGAGATCGGATCCGCGGTAGTGATATGGGATGACGATCTTGGGATGGAAGGCTTTGACTGCGTCGGCAGCTTCTTCGGGCGGCATGGTGTACGGCAGATTCATGCACACGAAGGCCAGGTCGATATTCTTGAGGGCGCGCATCTCGGGAATGTTCTCGGTGTCGCCGGAGAAGTAGAAGCGCTTGCCGCCGTAAGTGAGCACATAGCCGTTGCCGCGTCCTTTGTCGTGGTAGAACTTACCCGGCGCGGGGCCGCGCTTGATGTTATATGCGGGGATCGCTTCGATCGTCCAGGCTTGCCAGGTTTTGGTTTCTCCGTTGGCGATAGGTTTGGCAGTGGTGACGGTTTGCACCACGGCAGGGGGCGCGAGAATTTCGGTATCCGGCTTGCTGATTTCCTTGATCGAATCGGGATCCATGTGATCGCCATGAATGTCGGTGATCAGGATGAGGTCGGCTTTGGGGAGTCCGGACAATTTCGCGGGCTTGGCGGGGTCGAGGTAGATGGTTTTTCCTCCCGCCTCGATCAGCGTGCTGGCGTGATACAGCGGAGTGATCTTGACTGGGCCGGCCGATGTGGGGAAGGTTTGGGTTTCGGTGGCGGCGATGGCGGCCGGTAGCAAATAGAGAAAGCAGATAAAAATTAGAATTAGTTTCATCTTTGACCCCCTCGAAGACCAGCTATTCTTCTTCTTCCTTCACATCTCCGCGCGCGGCCTTGGCTTTCTCGATAATCTTTTCCTGCAGCAGGCCCGGCACAGCGTCGTAGTGATGCATTTCCATGTTGAAGCTGCCGCGGCCCTGGGTCATGGATGTGAGATCGACGCCATACGTCAGCATTTCGGACATGGGGACTTCGGCTTTCACTACCGTGTTGCCGCCTTTGTTGTCCATACCCTGGATGCGGCCGCGGCGGCTGTTGAGGTCGCCCATGATGCTGCCAGCGAACTCGTCGGGAACGGTGATCTCGGCTGCCATCACCGGTTCGAGCAACGTGGGTTTGGCTTGCTCCATGGCTTTCTTGAAAGCGATGCGGCCTGCCATCTGGAACGACATGTCGTTCGAATCTACATCGTGATACGAGCCATCGTAAAGAATCACTCGGAAGTCCACGACTGGAAACCCGGCGAGATAGCCGCGGGAGGCTGCGTCTCGGATTCCTTTTTCGATGGCGGGAATGTAGTTCTTGGGGATTGCGCCGCCGAAGATATCGTTGACGAATTCGAACTCGCCGCCGCGGGGCAGCGGTTCCATTTTAATTTTGCAATCGCCATATTGACCGTGGCCACCGGTTTGTTTCTTGTGGCGGCCCTGGACATCGGCTTTGCCGCGGATGGTTTCGCGGTACGGAACTTTCGGGGCTTTGAGGATGACTTCGGTGTGGTAGCGCTTCTTCATCTTCGAGACGACCACTTCGATGTGCTGCTGGCCAGTTCCGGCGATCAGGAATTCTTTGGTTTGGGGGTCGCGGAAGAAGCGCAGCATGGCGTCTTCTTCCATGAGTTTGTGGATGCCGGGGCCGAGCTTGTCTTCGTCGGCGCGGCTCTTGGGCTCGATGGCGAACGTGATGGCAGGCTCAGAAAGATGAACTCGCGGATACTGAATGGGCGCGTTCTTATCGCCAAGTGTGTCCCCGGTCAGCGTATCTTTCAGCTTGGATACAGCTCCAATATCGCCCGCGTGCAGCTCGGTTACAGGCACGGCGGTCTTGCCTTGCATGATGGAAATGTGGGCCAGCTTCTCCTGCGAGTTGCGGCTGAAGTTCTGCATCGTGGCGTCGTTTTTCAGCACGCCCGAAAAAACTTTGAAGTAAGAGATGCGGCCAGCAAAGGCATCGGAAATGGTCTTGAACACGTACAGCGAAACCGACTCGGCGTCGGTTTCGTGGCGCTTGGGCGGTTCGCCATTTCCAGAAGCCACCGCTTCTCCCTGCACCCATTCATGCTCAGAAGGAGCGGGCGTGTAATCCACGATGAAGTCCATCACCCGGTCAGCGCCAACGTTGCCTAGCCCGGAACCAAAGATTACGGGGAAGATCTTGTCTTCGCGAATGGCGTTGTGCAGGGCCGGAATGAGGTCTTCGACCGGGATGGTCCCTTTCTCGAAGAACTCCTCCATCAGCTTGTCGTCCCCTTCGGCGATCAGTTCAACCAGCTTTTCGTGGGCCTCCTGCGCCTGGTCTTTCAAGTTGGCGGGAATTTCAGTCTCTTTGCCTTTGCCGTTTCCGCCCAGTTCGTAGGTGTAGGCTTTCATCTGGACCAGATCGACCACGCCGGTGAAATTCTTTTCTTTGCCGATGGGCAACTCCAAGGGAATTACGGCGCGGCCGAACGCATTGGTCAGCGATTCCAGTACCCGCTCGGCGTCGGCGCGTTCGCGATCCATGCGGCTGACCACGATGAGCCGGGGCGTTTTGAATTCTTCGCAGTAGTTCCAGACTCGCTGGGTTACGACCTCGACTCCGGCTACGCCGTCCACCACGACGACCGCTGCGTCAACCACGGGCAGCGCCAATTTGGCCTCGTGGACGAACATGTTGAATCCAGGAGTGTCGACGACGTTGATTTTGGTTTTGCCCCACTCGACATAAGCCAGACCGGCCGAGATCGACATCTTGCGGGCGATCTCTTCGTCGTCCCAATCGGTGGTCGCGGAGCCGTCGTCTACCCGACCGAGGCGCGGGGTTGCGCCCGAGGTGTAGAGCATGGCCGACACCAACGAGGTTTTTCCCGCATGCCCGTGGCCCACCACGGCGACATTACGGATGTTTGCGCCTTCGTAAACTTTCACTGGATTACTCCTTATATACAGAGTCGCGTAGGGACAATCGCCCCCGGCTGTCCGGCCGAGCAAAGCTCGGCTCTGTCGCGACTAGAGATCTTATCTGCGGCGGGCCCCTAAAGAACAATTCGAGAAGATAGCCTATAGGCCAACGTCGAGCAGCCTGCCCAAAACTATGGATGCTAACACGGCTGGAGTGGACCTCTCAACCCGCCCGCGATTTCGGCAATGGGTCGGCTTACGTACCCCGCGCAAGATTCCTCGCCCCGCTGGAGAAAGCGGGGCTTCGGAATGACATCTCTTATAGTAAGAGGCCAGCCCGGTCTGGGCTACCAGTTTTCTCGACCACGCGCGTATGATCGATTCGCTATGCCGGGCGGCCGCACCAACGAACAGTGGATCGCGGAATATGCCTCCAGTCATCAGCACCCGGTAAACCGGATATGCCACACCCTGGGGATACCGTCGATTCTGATATCGGTCGCACTGTTCCTCGCTAGCATCTTCGTGCACCGGTTGTGGCTTTATGCGCTCGGGCTTTTTCTTGTGGGATGGATGCTGCAATTCATCGGCCACGCATTCGAGCGCAAAGATCCTGAGTTTTTTCACGACTGGCGATTCTTGTTCGTCGGCGTGCGCTGGTGGTGGGCCAAGATCCACGGCAAGGCGTGAGAAGTTTTCGGGGACGAGCTTCAGCAACCTTCTTCGTTCTTAAACCATCAAGTCGGATGCGATGTTTCCTCAAGTCGCTTAATTCGCCGATTTCGGAGTGTTGGCGCTGGGGCTTTCGTTTCAACCCCTCGAGGGACATTCCGAGAATTTACCCAAGATTGACAATTGTGTGCCATCTGTTTCTGGCTATACTGGTTAAACGTTTTTCCGGGGATTCGCGGGGGAGGCCGAAAACAGTTCGGGCCTGAAACTGATTTCTCTCTTGATCGTCTAAGTAACTTTTGAGCTTATGCATCGTCTGACCGCGCGATCGCTGCTGGTTTTGATGCTAGTGGGTGTTTTCGTCCCGGTAGCTCTGGCGATCTCGCCGCCTCCCGCGACCGTCTGTTGCCTGCGCACAGGAATGCATCATTGCGGTATGGCGGACGACGGCCCGGCTTTTCGGGCTCCCTGCCCCTGCGATCATCCGTCCTGGCTGCCCCTGAGCGTCTCGCAGTTGGCGCATCTGCGGCCCGCAGCCACCGCTCTTGGCCTCTATCTATCCGAAGATCTTCAAGCCGACGCCCAGCTATTGCAGTTGTCTTGCGCGACCGACCATGCGCATTCTGGTCGCGCCCCTCCGCAATCCTCCGTCGCCTGATTCCAAACAGCTGCCCGATTTCACCTCAGGAGCTAAAAAGCTCCCGAGATGTTTTCAGCACTGTGGCGCGAGTGAACTTGTGACCCCCCGAATTCGATTTGCGTCGGGAGATCTTTCTCACAAGTGCATAGGCGGCAGGGCCAACGGAACAACCGGCAGAAAATTGGAGACATTTTATGAGACCAGTGGTTCGCTTGACGGCTGTCTTTTTTTTCCTGGGGGCTGCGGCATTAGCCACGATTTTCGGTTCGGTTCACGGCGTCGTTCATGATCCTCAACACCGTCCCATTCAAGGGGCGCAGGTTACGCTAAAAGCGCAAAACTCGGACTGGACCCGGTCCCAGGTTTCCCGCGACAACGGGGAATTTGAATTCACTTCAGTTCCAATCGGAAATTACACAGCCGTAGTTACGTCGAAAGGCTTCCAGGAAGAACATCAAGACGTGATCGTTGAATCGGACACCAGCCCGGTATTGCATTTCGAGTTGGCGATCGCAGGCGCACCTGAAAGTGTCACTGTGAGCGAGAGTCCTGTGGAGGCGCCGATGGACACGGTGACGCCGACGACGATGGTGAGCCGCATCGACATCCGGCAAACCCCTGGAGCGGACCGCACCAACGGAATGGAGATGATCACAGATTATGTGCCGGCGGCCTATGTGACGCACGATATGCTGCACATGCAGGGAGGCCACCAGGTCGAGTGGCTGATTGACGGCGTTCCCATTCCCAACACGAACATCGCCAATAATTTGGGGCCGCAGATCGATCCGAAGGACATCGATTATCTCGAGGTTCTGAGGGGTAGCTACGACGCCGACTATGGAGACCGCACCTACGGAATCTTCAATATCGCGCCGCGAAATGGTTTTGAACGCGATCGGGAATGTGATCTGGTGATCAGCGCTGGGAATTTCTACCAAACTGACGACCAGATCAGTTGTGGAGGACACACCCAGCGATTTGCGTACTACGGCAGCTTGAACGGAAATCGAAGCAACTACGGACTTCAGACCCCGGTCCCACAAGTTGTCCACGACGCGGCAAACGGGTATGGAGGATTCGCCTCGTTCATCTTCAATCCCGATCCCAAAAACCAATTTCGGGTGGTGACCTCGTTGCGGCAGGACTATTACCAAATTCCCATCGACCCGGATCCCAACTCAGTCGGAAATTCGGTCTACCCTAGTTATGGCTTACGCGACGGCGAGCGTGAGCCCGACGGCTACGTCACCTTCTCATGGATTCACACGTTCAATCCCAACTTGCTGACGACAGTTTCTCCCTTTTATCACTACAACGGCGCTGACTACCAAGGCGGGCCCAACGATTATCCCGTGATCTCAACCGTTACTCAGACCGCCAACTACGCAGGGATGCAGGCATCCGTGAACGCAAACTTCTGGAAAAACGATCTGCAAGCCGGCGTCTACGGATTCTTTCAGCACCAGCACAACTACTTCGACAACGTATTTACGGATGGAAGTCAGAACTTCCCCGCATCTTCAATTGGAGTAAACGGAGGAGTTGCCGCCGAATTCATCAACGACAAGTTCAAAGTCACGCCATGGCTGACTTTAATCGCCGGTCTGCGAGTAACGCAGTTCAACGCTACCATCTCGGAGAACGCAGTCGATCCCCGCTTTGGCGTGGCGGTGAGAGTTCCACGGCTGAATTGGGTGTTTCGCGCCTACTACGGTTATTTTTACCAGGCACCGCCATTAGTGACCGCAACCGGGGCGCTTCTGGATTTGGCCAACAGCCAGAATTTTGCTTTCGCTCCTTTGCACGGTGAGCAGGATATCGAATCGCAGTTTGGCGTTACTATTCCGTATCGCGGTTGGGATCTTAGCGCCGATACTTATCAGACCAGAGCGACGAATTGGCTGGACCATAACAACATCGGAGAGTCGAATCTGTTCTGGCCGATCACATGGGATAGGGCCTTGATTCAAGGCTGGGAGATCACGCTACGGTCGCCCAACATTTTGCACCACGGCCAATTTCACCTTGCCTATGCGAATCAAATCGCGCAGGCCACCTCGCCGATCACTGGAGGCCTGATCTGCCCGACTCCCGTGACATCGGCATGTGACTTAGACATACCGCCAGGATATGCTCCCGTAGATCATGATCAGAGGAACACGTTGAACCTGGGCTTCAATGCAAATTTGCCTTGGCAGAGCTACGCTTCAACCAATGTGTATTATGGCTCGGGATTCACCAACGGGCTGCCGGGCGTGCAGTACCCCGGGAATTATCTGCCGGGGCACACGACGTTTGATCTTGCGGTTGGAAAAACTTTCGCTGAGAAGTATACGATTTCGGTGACCGCGCTGAATGTAGCAAACCGGCGCGTTCAGCTCGACAATAGTTTGACGTTTGGCGGATTTCACTGGAACGATCCACGGCAAATCTATGCGGAGTTTCGTTATCACTTTCACTATTAGGAGTTGGCAGGGACGGCCCGCGCGCATGACAATGGGAAAGGAGAATCGCGGTGAGCCATTCATTTGATTTACGGCGCGGGATGCGTGCAACGATCCTGTGCGTCATTGCCTTGATCTGCCTGGGCATATTGATCGCGTGCGGGCCATCGCCGAGCGCCAAGCAACCGGATACGAAGAGCGCAACTCAGGCGGGTGATAAAGGCGCGAAGCGCTATGCGTTGACTGGCCGCGTGGTATCCATCGACAAACCGACTCAATCGATGAATGTAGATGGCGATGAGATCCCCGGCTTCATGGCAGCGATGACCATGTCTTATCAAGTCAAGGATGCCAGCGTGCTCAATAAATTGTCTCCCGGCGACCAGATCAAAGCGGAAATTGTGGTTGGCAATGACGGTGCATATCTCGAAAATGTCACGCTTGCACAGAAGGCGGCTTCGCCCAGCCCAACGAAGTGAACTCACCGGCGCAGCGGCTGCGCTGCCAGCTCCGGAGTAAGCAACGCTTTGAGGCCGGCGACATTTTGAGCCGGTGGCCGCCGGTGAGAGGGACTATGGGTTGCCAGTCTGGGCAGGGGTGTTGCCGCTTGTCGTGCGGTCCGAACCGCCCGTGGCAGCCGAGCAACTGGTAGATGGAGCCGAGATTCCTGATTACGTTCGGAATTATCAAGAGCGACTCAGCGGAAGCGCGCTGGGCCAAGACACTTCAATGCCCGGGCTGATCTGGGAACACGAGCGAGGTTTGTGATGGCCAGGTTCATTGCCGGTCTTTACGCGAGTCGCGCGTCGGCTGCTACAATTGACGGAGTTATTCAAGGAGCGTAATTCATGTCCGCACCCAGCCGTAGGCCAGAGATCCGCCGTCGCCGTACCCGCAAGGAGAAAATTCTCAAGCTGCGCAAGAGCCTAGCTGCGGCTTCCTCCGAAGCTGATCGTTCACGCTTCCGGGCGAAGCTGCATCGCCAAGGTTTGGTTTCTCCGGGAACACCCTTGCTTAAGGGTGAATAGGCGAAGCGTGGGCATTGTTTTATGTAGAAGTTCGCGTAAGCCTTTGAGTTTTTCGTTGTCCCGCACGAGCTAGTACACTTGCCGCCTACACTACCCTTTCGTATTGAACCTCTCTCACTTGTGTTCCAGCTACTTCTTTGTACACGCTAAGAATTTGCCGGGCGGAGGCTTCCCAGGAGAATTTCTTGACCTGCTCGTAGGCTCGTTGTTTGAACTTTTCACGAACCTGCTGGTCCAGCAGGACGCGGTGGAGAGCGCGCATGATTTCGAAGACGTTTTCCGGGTTCACCATCACGGCGGCGTTGCCCACGACCTCGGGCAGGGACGACGTGTTCGAGGTCACGACTGGAGTTCCGTGCGCCATGGCTTCGAGCGGCGGCAATCCGAACCCTTCGTAGAGCGACGGGAAGACGAATATTTTGGCCGCGTCGTAAAACACCCGCAGCATTTCGATGGGAACGAATCCCATAAAGCGCACGTCATTTTGCACGCCTCCGCGGATGACGGTACGGCGCAGGTCGGGATGCTTTGAGAGTTCGTCGCCGATGATGATCAGCTTGAGGTCGGGGAACCGTCCCTCTTTTTCCAGTTCCGCTTTCAACGCCGAGAACGCTTCGATAATTCTGACCAGATTCTTATGCGGACTGATGCGGCCAGCATAAAGAAGAAAGGGATAAGTTACCAAATAACGCTCAGTGAGGACCTGGCGATCGGCGTCGGAGGCGTGACCATGGAGGAAGCGTTCATCAATGGCGTTGTAGACCACCTCGATGCGCGAGCTTGGGATGCCGAACAGTTTTTCAATCTCGCTCTTAGTGTACTTCGAAACTGCCAAGATTCGGGCCGCTCCTCTGAGCACACGGCGGGTCAGGTGAAAATGCAGGGAACGCCGCAGGCTGGAGCGATCGTGGGCGCGATACATGTGCTCGAGCACGTCGTGGACGGTCATTACGTAGGGACACGGCAGCGTGCGCGGCATCCAGAACAGGTGTGGGATGTGGATCAGATCACAGTTCAGACGTTTGAGAATGGCGCGGCACTCGAGATACCCTTTAGCCGTGGTGCCGTCGTCGAGTAAGGAAATCGCATGAAAGTTTGGTGGGAGGGGAGCGATCTCTGCTACTTTTTGCGGTGAACCGATCAGAAAATATTCGTTGGAATGATCCAGGCGGCCGAGAGCGCGCACCACATTGCGGGTGTAGGTGCCCACGCCGAACTCAGTCATCCGCCGGATATCAATGGCTACCTTCACGGAGTGATTTAACCACAAAGGCCATGAAGGTACACGAAGGAAATCCGATTTTGCCGAAAGCTTTCACGCCTTCACTTCTGCCTGCGCCCTGGCTCGACGATCTGCATATAGTGGGAAGGTGTCCGCCAGTTCCTGCACCTGCTTGCGGATTTTTTCCAGGACAGTGGCGTCGGTTCGGTGATGCAGGGCCTCGGAAATCCAGCGGCCCACTTGCCGCATTTCGGCCTCTTTCATGCCACGCGTAGTCAAGGCCGGCGTACCGATTCGAATGCCGCTCGGCTTCAAGGGTGGGTTGGTGTCGAAAGGAATGGCGTTCTTGTTGACAGTGATGCCCGCCTGGTCGAGCGCTTTCTCCGCTTCGCTTCCCAGCATGCCCTTGGAAAAGACGTCAACCAACATGAGATGGGTGTCGGTTCCACCAGAAATGATGCGGAAACCTTCGGCCGCGAGCGTGTCCGCCAATACTTTGGCGTTGGCTACGACCTGGCGGGCGTAATCGCGGAAATCCGGCTGCATGGCCTCACGGAAGCAAACCGCTTTGGCCGCGATAATATGCACGAGTGGCCCACCCTGCATCCCGGGGAAAACCACTTTGTCGATCGGAGCGGCGTAGTCCTGCTTGCATAGAATCATTCCGGCGCGTGGTCCGCGGAGCGTTTTGTGCGTCGTGGAAGTGACAATCTGGGCGTGCGGAACCGGCGAAGGATGAACACCGCCCGCGACTAGCCCGGCGAAATGCGCCATGTCCACCAGGTAGATGGCGCCGACCTTGTCGGCGATTTGCCGCATGCGGGCGAAATCAATGATTCGGGGATACGCGCTGCCGCCGCCGATAATCATTTTCGGCCGCTCTTTTTCGGCCAGCTTTTCGAGGTCATCGTAATCGATGGTTTCGGTTTCCTTGGTCACCCCGTAGGGAACAATGCGGTAAGTCTTTCCGGAGAAATTAAGGTGGTGCCCGTGCGTGAGGTGTCCACCGTGGGCCAGGTTCAAACCGAGAATGGTATCGCCCGGTTGCAGCACCGCAGAGTAAGCTTCCATGTTGGCTTGCGATCCAGCATGGGGTTGGACGTTGGCGTGCTCCGCTCCGAACAATTGTTTCGCACGATCACGCGCCAGGTTCTCGACAACGTCTGCAAACTCGCAGCCTCCGTAGTAGCGCTTGCCCGGGTAACCCTCGGCGTACTTGTTGGTGAACACCGAGCCCATGGCTTCAAGCACAGCTTCGCTTACGAAGTTCTCTGAGGCGATCAGTTCAAGGCCTTCGTGCTGGCGGCGAACTTCGTTATCGATGGCAGCCGCCACTTGGGGATCTGCTTCGTAGAGCGGGCGCGACATGTTGTTGTTCATTTCAGTCTCCGCAAAGATACCGCGTTCAATCGGTCTTCTGGTAAACATCCGGGCGGTGAAGCTCCATGTAGTTCTGAGGCTTCTTCAGAGGCTCGAACCCAAGCTTCGAGTATAGCCCGTGAGCGTCTCGGGTGACCAAACTCCAGCGGCGCAATCCCTGCAATTGAGGATGCTGCATCACGCATTCCATCAGCCATTTGCCCAAGCCGTGGCCGCGGAAGGACTCCAGCACAAATACGTCTCCAATATAAGCGTAGGTGGCATAATCGGAGATCACGCGCGCAAACCCGACTTGCTTGCCCTCTGCGTACAATCCGAAGCACAGTGAGTTCTCGATGGAACGGGCGACGACATCCCGCGGGATGCCCTTGGCCCAGTAGCACTCGGTTAGGAAACCATGGACGAGATCTAGGTCAATCAGTGCGGGATCGGTGCTAACGGTGAACTCGCCCTTGCAATACTCTAGCAATTGGCATTTGGCACTTAGCATTTGGCCTCTGAGGTCTCGTGTCGTTTTCCATTTTTCTCATTCTTCAAGTATCGCCCCGGGTCTCTTGGGCCAAATGCTAATTGCTAATTGCTAAACGCCGCTCTCGAATGCGGTTCGCATGAATGACGCCAGATTCCAACCGTCGATGTACTTGTAAGGCGTCTCTCCGGTTGTGTAGTGTCCGCAGGGCAACACTACTACTTTGTGAGCCAGGCCGTGTCGCGCAAATTCATGCACAGCGCTTCGGGAAAACTCGGGCAGAAATGTGAGATCGTACTTGGCGTAAATAATCAGCGACTTCTTCCGCCAGCGCGCGAATTGATCGAAGTATGACATGGGGCTCACTGCGCTCCAGAGAATCCGCAGACGTTCGAGATCGATCTGCGTTTCCAAACCTTCCCGGATGTGCCGCGTGGATTGTCCGTGCCAGACGACATCGGCAACGTAAGTGGCGGCATGATTGAAAGCCGCCACTTGAATCCGCGAGTCATGGGCGGCGGCGAGAAACGCGTAACACGAGCCGAGACTCGTGCCCAGGATGCCTAGACGGCGATAGCCCTGGGATTCGAGCCAATCCAGACAGCAGCGAACATCGATCACCGCCTGGCGGCAAGCGTCGAGCGTGCGTCCGATATTGGCCGAGACGGCGTAATCCGCGCGCAGGATCTCGGGAGGAGTTCGGACGTCGTGGTAAGGCATGGTCAATCGCAAAACCGAAATGCCCAAAAGATTCAGTACCTGGCACAAGCTGGTGTACGCGAGGGCGTCGGAATTCCAATGCGGCAGCAGCACAATCGCGCGCTTGCCTCGCGCTGGAAACCAGCGAGCGTTAACCAGGTTATTCTCTGGAAACGGCGTCCGCACGGGCGAGGTGAACCGCAGAAAATCAGCGTGAGTGCCGCGGACTTTTTCCTCTAGCGCCAGATCGGGCACGGCGCGCGTGCTGAAAACTTGGACCTCTCGCCGCTCCAAGCGGAAATCGGAAGGCTTCTTGTAGGAAAAGAACTCATCGCTCGAGGCGATAATTCTCCGGTTATATTCGCGTAAGTAACTTTCACCATCTTCCGGAATATGCCCCGGCGCATAGCCGTTGCGACACGGCCAGTCCCGTGCCCACTCGACGCCCCATTCCAGCGGGCGCACTACGCGGTTGTTGTCCACCGAGGTGAGCCGGGTCTCCCAGTCGTACATCCATTGTGCGTAGCGTGAGGCCATTTAGCTCGAATATAACAAACACTCGGCGCGGTAGTATTGGCAACAACAGCGAGTGGGGAACAAGGGCATTAAGCGGGGCTTAACGGATATGTTTTGTAAAAGTCTCTGTATTCCGCGAGGTTTCTCCGCCCACTCTGCACCTGGTCTCATCGCTCTCCGCGATTCAACGCTTGCCTTTGCAGAGGACCTCAAAATCTTAAGACGCAGAGAGCGCTGAGAACGGCCGCAGAGTGCGCGGAGACTGGTGCCGTCTCTAGCTGCCGTACTTTCTGGGTACGCGCTTCGAGATTCCGCAAAGAATTTCGTAGGGCACGGTGTCGGAAAGCGCAGCGTGTTCCCTGGCGTCGACGCTCAGGCCATCGGTAGCGCCGAGCAGAATGACTTCGTCGCCCACGGAAACTCCAGGCAGCCCGGTTACGTCGACAAGGGTCAGGTCCATGGAAATCCGTCCGACAATGGGCGCATAGTGCTCGCCCACGATCACCCGTCCTTGAGAAGAGACCTTTCGGTTCAAACCGTCCGCATATCCCACGGGAAGGACTGCGATGCGGGCAGCGGCCTTCGTGACATAGATGCCGCCGTATCCGAGCGCTTGATTGGCACGCATATCTCTCATGGAAAGAATGCGCGTCTTCCAGGTCAAAACCGGTTTTACCGTAAGCCGCAATCCAGTACCACTGACTTCGCGGCCGGCACGTTCAAAAGGCAAATAGTATCCGTACAGCGCAATTCCCGGCCGGACCATGGTGTTCCACGATTCGGGGCGCGAGATCACGGCTCCGGTGTTCGCCGCATGAATCAGTGGTGGATCGAAGTCTTCGGTTCGAAGAAGCTTGCGGACCTCCGCGAAAGACTTCAACTGTGCCGCCACCGAGGGCTCGTCCAGGACCTCCGATGAAGCGAGGTGAGTAGACAATCCCTCAAGCACCAAATGTGGTGACGCCTTCAGCGCGGAACAAATTCGCGGTAGGTCTTCGGGGGCAACTCCGAGCCGTCCCATGCCGGTGTCCACTTTCAGATGGATGGGATGCTTCGGCACCCCGAGGATGGTGGCAGCCCTTTCGAACAATTCGATTTGCCCGGTTTCCCAAATGGTTGGAGTCAATTGCAGGCGAATGATTTCTTCCTCTTCGCCGCGCCAAAAACCGGTCATCAGCAGGATGCGTCCGTGGATGTCAGCTTCGCGAAGGGGAATGGCCTCGTCCAGCGAGGTCACACCGAACCAGCGGGCTCCTTCCTGTTCGAGTGCCCGCGCGCATTCGACCGCACCGTGCCCATAGGCATCCGCTTTCACGATGGCGCAAACTGTCACGGCGGGACTTATGTGACGCTGCACGGCGCGAAAGTTCTGCCGCAAGGTTCCCAGCGAAACCTCAGCCCATGTGGGCCGAGTGGCAGTTCGCTTGGCAATTTCGATGGTGGCCACTTGCCTTAGATTATAGCGGCCACTGCGGCTCCAGCAGGTTACTGCCGTACTACTCCCTGCGACGGCTATTTGGGTTTTTCAAAACTACTTCAACTACCGCCCGAGAGCATGAAGTTCACTGTGACCTGGGTTTCTACCTCTACCGGCTCGTTGTTCAGGTAATACGGACGATAGCGCCACTGCAAAACGGCGTCGATGGCGGATTTGACCAGCAGGAGAGGGCCGCCGACCGCTTGCAGATTTTCAATCTTGCCCTCGCGGGAGATCATGGCACGCAAGACTACGATTCCCTGAACACGCGCCTGTCGCGCCAGGGCGGGGTATTGCGGCTGCACGCGGTAAATGAGATTTCCTTCCATCATGCGGGAAACGCGAGGCGGATGAGCAGACGGCGTTGGCGGAGGCGGTGGCACGATAGCATTCAGCCCGCTTCCAATCGAGTCCAGTGCGCCATTGCGAGCTGCGGGATCGCCAGTCCCGCCGGACACTCCCAATCCATTCAGATTGACCGGTGGCGGAGCAATTGATTCGTCAATGTTCAAAATCTGTCGCTGCACAGAAGGTGGAGCAATCACGCGGCCATCCGATGACATGTTGCTGGTTGCTTCACGAGTGTTTCGCGCGGATGCCGGCGCGGGAGGCGCCGGTGGCGGAGCCGGTGCGATCAGCGCGGCCAACGATTGCAATTGTGGCAGACCTTGCGTGTAAAGCAGCGGGAGCAGAAGCGCCAGCCACCGCGACCGCTTGCATGGCAAACGAAACCAAAGTTGTCCAACGGCATCGAGAACGGTCCGTCCACGGAGTGTCGAGAAGAGAATCAGCGAACATGGTGACCTCCAGAGTTTTGCTTCTCCCTAAAGACACCGCTGTGCGGTCTGGAGGGCGCGAGGCAGGGGTGCTTACACAAAAATAAAAAGCCGCCTTTGGGGCGGCCTTTCTGGAACTTTCGTCGTGCTTGGGGTGTCGCGAGTTACTTGGGAGGCGGAGTTGTGGTTGCCGGTTTGGTCCCGCTGCTCGGCGCCGCGGGCCTTGTGCCGGTGGCCGCAGGTCTGGAGGCCGCGGGGCGGGCCGGGGCAGGAACGCCCGATTGCAGGTTGTAGGCGTCGACGATCGCCTTGGTGATATCGACGGAAGGACCGGCCCAGAGCACAGGTCCTTGCGGCCAGGGATTGGAAGTGTCCATAATCAGGCCGAATCCCTTATCGCCCGCATACTTCACGATAATGGGAGCCATCTTTTGCAGGATGCGTTGAGCGATCTCATTTTGCTGCGCCTGAGCATCATCGCGAGCATCCTGCACGCTGCGCTCAAGCTTTTTCTGTTTATCCTCGACTTGCTTGACCAGGGTGGCGCGGGAATCTTCGCTGAGCTTGTCGTTGGTCAGTTGTTTCTTCAGGCTCTCAACTTCGTCGTTCATGCCCTTCAACTCAGTCTGCTTGGGCTCGAGCTTCTTGCTGAGCGCCTCGAAGTCGCGCTGGCCTTCATTACTGGCGAAGATCGCCTGCTCGATGTTGATCGTACCGATTTTATTTGCCGAGCCAGCGGCGGTGGTATCGGGTGCGCTGGCAGCACTCGGAGCCGCGGGCAATCCGGGGTCCGCGCTGGCAGTTTGAGCCAGGGCGGTAACCGATAGAACAAATACTGTGGCCAGAAGAAATCGCGGAAGCTTTCTTGTCATGGGATTGCTTGAACTCCTTGGGAATTGTATCGGGAATCTCGCTTTAGGTCTTTTTCACGGACCATGCTGGGTCCCGCCCCGAAGCAACCAGGCCGTGTGATCAAACGGGGAAGGCAGACCTTAACCTCCAGCGTCTCACGCTAAATCTGAAACGTGATGACCACCCCGTACTATTCGATTTTCAGGGTGCTGTACATGTCATTATAGGAACACAGTTGCCTGAACGTCAAACTGACGGGCACGAATTCTCGACCGCCCTAACACTTGATGCCCAAGCCTGCCTAGAATGTCGTCGCCACGGTGAAGCGGAACGTCTTGCGCGGCTCTCGGAGCTGATAGGGGGGAGAAAAAGAATTCCGGGCGAGCTGATACGTGTAATCTCCGGCGGCGCCTGCGGGGAACATGCCGCGAGTGATCGGAATCGGAGCATTCACGATAGTGTCCAAACGTAGCGGGTTATATGCCCAGTAGACTCGGAATGGCGCGTTGACCACCGGCAAGAACACTTGCAACTCCAGGCCAGTGGACATTCTGGGAGTCCAGTTTGTCCCCGGCACCGGATGCAGATACTGGGAGAACTTTTGCGTGGTTCCGCCGATGCAATTCAGACCGACGTCGAGCGCGGGACAACCAAAAATTGTGCTGTTGATCAGATCGTACTGTCCATCGTTGATTTTCAACTGGGAGGGCCGCAAGATCGGTTCCACGCCCATATCGATGAACGGCGCCAGGGCCACCGGACCGGCGATCGTGATTCGGTACTCCAGATTGCCAACCAGGCTCAGATCACCGCCGGGGAAGACGATCTGGTCCAGCGGAACCGGGATCGTATAAGCCCCTTGCAGGGGATTGGCCGGATTCTTAGGGACAATGGAACCATCTGGATTGCGCAACTGGATTGAAGTCGTGTTGGGCAGAAATGCCACGGGCGAGATGGAGCGTATATCAAAGCCCCGCAAATCGTTTTCGCCGCCGTCGTAGAAGCGCTGAAAGGGCGGAGGCACCAAACCGTCATATCCCGTCAGAAAAGACCCTTGAAAGTTAAAGCCGATGGTATTGCGCCTCTTCTGCATCGGTTTCCAATGAGTATATTTCACGATAGGACGAATTGTTTTGACCGTCCCACCGATGCCGGCAAATTCGCTGGCCACATAGAAACTGCTGCCCTTGTGGGGATAGAGCGCTCTGTCCAGAGAGTTTATAGAAAAGCTGGGAGTAATCTTGCTGGTGATGATGCCGTTGAGAGCGTTGGGGCCGCTGATACCGCTGAACGAGAGGTAATTGAAAAGCGTCTGCGACGCGGTAGTGAGCGCCACGATCGACGAGTCATCGTAGGAATAACTGATCCCTACGCGTTTGAAGGAGCGGTGCAGCGGATACGACAGGTTAACCGCAAAGCCCCGGCTGGATTGGGTGTAGTTCTGCAGGTTCTCCTGCAATTCCGCTGGCAGGTTGATCGCCTGCCCGCTAAGGATGGCCGCTTGCCGCGCCTGATCGTAAGTGAACTTCGTGAAGTAAACCGTAAAGCCTAACTGCAGCGGACGATCGAACAGGTAAGGTTGCGTGAAGCTGAATGAAACGTTGCGTTGCAGGTTGCCGATATTCGCTTGCATGCTCAGGGTTTCACCCAGGCCCAGAAAGTTGTTGGTGCTGTAGCTGAGCCCGATAAATGTACCCGCCAAACCGCTGACCCCGCCGCTCAATCCGATGCTGTTCTTTCCCTTCTCCTTAACTTTCAGCGTGAGATCGACCGTGCCATCTTTTTCGTTCAGGTGGCGCTCCGTCACGTTGGGATCATCGGGCTTCAAATTGTCGAAAAAGCCCAACTGATTCAGCCGCTGGATACTGAGCTCCCAAAGCTGCTGGTTGTAGACCTGGCCTTCTTCCAGAACGATCTCGCGGCGTATCACCTTGTCGCGAGTCGTGGTATTGCCCTGGAATTCGATTCGCCGCACGAAGAACTGCTTGCCCTCATCGATGTCAATATCGAGAAAGACCAGCTTCTTTTCCTCATCGAAAGTCGTGTTCGGGATCGAAGTGAAATTGATGTAACCAATTTGGCCATAGGCTTTGCCCAGGTTTTCCAAGCCCTTCGCGATTTTGCTTCGATCAAACATATCACCATCTTTTATCGGAAATAAAGCGCGTAAGGCCTTGGTGTTCTTCACTGCCTTGTTGTTCTTGAAAGTGATTCCACCCAAGCTGTACTTGTCGCCTTCCTCGATGGGCATGGTAATGTCTACCGCCTTGCCCGGGCCGGATTGGATCAGCGGGATGTGGAATCCCTTGTGCCCGGTATCATGGATTACTGTCTTCGGCTCCTGGACCAGAACCTTGAAGTAGCCGCGGTTCTGATATTCGGCGCGGACCCGCTCGGTGTCTTCATCGAGCTTGGTGGCATCGTAGGTTTTTGAGAACAGATTCTCCAGGAAGATGGAGTGCGGAACTCCGATGGGCTTCAGGTTCTTCATCGCGCTGCGCAGAACGCGGCTCTTGACGTGTTTATTCCCTTCGAAAATAATCTTGCCTACTTTGACTTTGGGTCCTTCCTTGATCACGAAGGTGATGCTCACAGCGTTGGGGGGGATGGGATGAACCTCAGTGCGGATGGTCGAGTACTGCCTTCCGTGTTCGGCGAGCAATTGCTTGATGGTGACTTCGGCCTTCTTCACTTTGGTTGGATCGTATTGGCTCTCGACTGACAGTCCGACTTTCGCCTCCTTGAAGCGGTCCAGCACGTCGCTTTTGGAGACCGAGCTCAGCCCCAGGTAGTCGATCTCCCGAATGGTTGGACGCTCTTTCACAATGATATAGAGAACCCACCCTTTCGGTGTCTGTTCACGCTCAAAGCGGATATCTTGAAAGTAGCCGGTATTCCACAGCGAGTTGAAATCGCGTTCGAGCGCAGCCGGATCATAGACATCGCCGGTATGAGTGAAAATTCGGGCTTTAATGGTTTCAGCGGGAATACGGCGGTTGCCGCGAACTTCTACTCCCGCGATCACGTCCTGCTGCCCCGTCGCCCAGGAGCAGAGCAAGAAAAAAGTCAGTAGGCAGCTGAGGAGCGAACTTCTCCTAACCTCACAACGCTTTGTAAATGAAGGAGATGGCCTTGCCGTGACAACCTGGGGTCGCCATGCGCGGCCGCGCCTGCCCTCGATAATCGCAGGGCTATCCTGATGAGTGCGATGAATCGCCACTACCTCAGCTAATGGGAGTGTGGAAAACCGCAATTATACGGTAGAGCAGTGGACACCGTCCAAGCACATGCGCCTTAATCGCCCTCAGGATGTCGTTTGGAAAAGCTCTACTTCAACCAAGACGGAATAAAAGGTGGCGGAGTTGCCCAAGTCGGTAAGTTTTTCCGAAGTAAGCACGTTAATATTTCGTCCTTGCGGAGCGTGTTTCGCCCACGCGAGTTGCGCACACACTACACCCGGTTGCACTGCGCCGTCGACTCTCGCCCGCAAAAGTATATCGCCACGGCGGTTGTAGACGCGAACGGGATCGCCGTCTGAGATTCCACGGGCACGTGCGTCGGCAGCGCTCATTTCAAGCAAACCTGGTTCTTCCATCTCCTGGATCACGGGCAAATTCGAAAACGATGAATTAAGAAAATTGTCGGCTTTGCGCGCGAGCAACTCCAGAGGAAAGGCTTTGGCGTGATCGGTGTGCCGGGATTCTGTCGGCGGCTTGAAATGAACGACCGGATCCAGCCCCTGGGCATTAAGGGATTCGCTATAGAATTCGGCTTTGCCGCTGGGAGTTGCGAAATTCCCCCGAGCAAAGGGCAGGAATGGCACGTCGGCACTTGCTTGCGTGGGGGCAGCCGCCCCCGGCTGTCCGGTGGAGCAAAGCTCCGCTTTTTCGAAGTTCAGCCGAATATGCCCTTCTAGTTCGAGCCGCTCGCGGTCGATCTCCTTCAGCCAGGGATGATCAGTCTGCAGCGCGGCGTCGATCATTTGGTCGTCGGATTCGCGAAAGCACTCATCGTCGAAGCCCATGCGGTCGGCGAGCGCACGGAACACATCTACATTAGAACGGCATTCGCCCAAGGGCTCAATGGCCTGATTCGATATCTGCAAAAAGTAGTGCCCGTAAGCGGTTTGCAGGTCCTTGTGCTCGAAAAAGGTGGTCGCAGGCAAGACGATATCGGCGTAGTCGGTCGTGTCGGTAAAGAACTGCTCGTGCACAACCGTGAACAAGTCCGAACGGCGCAGACCGCGAATTACTTCATTGTGATTGGGACAGGTTGCGGCTGGATTGCTTCCGTAAACGAATATCCCCTGGATGGGCGGATCATCCAGCGAGTTTAAGGCTTTACCCAGCTCTACCATGTTCACCGTCCGGGCGTCGCGGCCGAGACTCTTGTGCATCAGGTGGGAGCATTTAAGAGCTTCTTTATTCAGCTTGAAGGAGCCGCTGGTGGAGAGTTGCAGGCCGCCGCCGATTTCTTTCCATGAACCGGTGATGCAGGGCAGCATGGCGACCGCGCGAGTGGCCATGCCGCCGCCTTCGGAGCGCTGCACGCCGTAGTTCAAGCGAATGACCGCCGGATGAGTGGTCGCGTACTCACGAGCCAACTTGGTGATGTCGGACGCGGCGATCGCGGTCCATTGCGCTACGCGCTCCGGCGTATATTCCTCTACCTTGTCGCGGAGCTGTTCAAATCCTAGCGTGTAACGCTCGACATAATCGGCGTCGTATAGATTTTCGGCGATGATCTCGCGCATCATCGCCATGGCCAGAGCTGCGTCCGTGCCCGGATTGATGGGCAGATACCAATCGGCGCAGGCAGCTGTGCGTGTGCGGTAAGGATCGATTACCACCAGCTTTGCACCCTGGCGGCGCGCCTCCTGAATGAAGGGCCAGAGATGGACATTGTTGCCGTGGATGTTCGCCGCCCACGCGATGATGTAACGCGAATGACGAAATTGTTCCGGCTCCGTGCCCAGTTTTATCCCAAGCACAGATTCCAATCCGGCTTCGCCGGCAGCGGAGCAGATGTTGCGGGCCAACTGAGAGGCTCCCAGACGATGGAAGAACCGGCGATCCATGGAGGCGCTGTTTAAGGTTCCCAGCGTTCCGCCGAAGGAGAACGGCAGGATGGCTTCGCTGCCGAATTCCGCGACAATTTTCTTGAAACGAGAAGTGATTTCGTCGAGCGCTTCATCCCAGGTAATGCGCTGCCATTCCTGAGCCCGTCTGGGAACGGACGCCCCGGTCCGTCCCGGCGAAGCCGAGCTAGGCAACTGCGCAGGTCCCTTCGGCCCTACCCGGCGCATGGGATACAAAACTCGATCGGGTGAATACACGCGATCCAGATACTTTGCCACTTTGGCGCAAAGGAAGCCACGGGTGACGGGGTGCGCGGGATCGCCCTTGATTTTGGTCGCTCGACCGTCTTCTACCGTGATCAGAACCCCGCACGCATCCGGACAATCGTGCGGGCAAGCGGCATGGACGATCTTCTTCATGACCTTTGATTATAAGATGCCAGCCGGTCGCCGGGAAAAAATCAAAAAAACGCGCAAAACGAAATAACACGAAGGTCTGAGTTTGACGGGTTTTCTTTGTGTGACTTCGTGTCCTTTGTGGTTGTTCCTGGCCCGAAAAAAGAACGGGCGGCTTGCGCCGCCCGATCCATGCCGCTGTTAAAGTTCTGTCTTACGGCAGTACGCGAACACGTCCGGCCCACATGATCGGCTTTTGCGTGTTTGGATCGTAGAAGACCAACCCGCGAGAGACCAGATTGGCTGCACCCGCCGCCTGCAATCCGGTGAGTCCATTCACGTTGACGAATGTGGTCAAGTTGCCGGTGTACACGGTAAACGGTCCTCCTGCGGAATAGCTCATCAGCAGGTCGTTCTGCATTTGAAAATTCCCCTGATTGCCGCTGGTGATGTTTACGCTGTTTGCGACTAACGATCCAATCACGCCCTGCCGTCGTACGGAAACCATGTCAGGAGTGAACGCATTGCTCTGATACGTTCCGCCTACGAAGATCCGTTGGCCGACAACCAGAGACGAGCCGCTGAACAGCTCGTTGGTAAACCAGTTGTCGATGAAGCAAATGTCGTACTGCGATACCGTGCTGAGGTTGACCGTGTAAACGCTATCCGTCGGAATGGTCGCCGAGGTTCCCAGTTCTTCGCCCACAAACATGGTTACCACGGGGCCAGCGTTCACAGCCAGAATTCTGCCGGAGATGAACGCCTTGTCGGTCGTGATGAGTTCGACGCTGCTGGCCAGAATGCTGCCATCGGCCTGCACCGTGCCCTCGACGGAAACGATGCCGTTCGGCATTAGACTGCTCAAGCTATTGCTGCCGTTGTAGGAAGTGCTGGAGTTGACGTCGATCTTCTCCTGGAAACCGTAGGGCCCTTGCATCACAAAAGAGTTTGGAGTGGCGTTCACGGAAACGATGTTGCCGGTAAATTCGGTGATCTGGCCGAGATCGCCGGAAGCTGAGACCGCCATCACATCCAAAACAGGTGTGACCGCGATTGAGCCGTTGTTGATGATCAAGTTGACGCTGCCATCCATGGCCAGCGACTGACGCAGATCAAAGTCGATATGCAACCCGGCCAAGCCGTTGCTTCCCACCACCAGCGGGGCTCCTGTGGGGAACGAAACTGTGACTTTCGGATTGCTCAAGCTTCCGGTTGCCGTGCCAATCGACGGCGGGTTGGTCGTAAGGTCGACGTAATTGATGGAAGGCGCAGGTTTGCTGGCTTCGAAAGTAAACGTGGCACTCGTGTAAGTTCCCGGGGCCACTGCGTTAAAGCCCAACAGCGAACGTAAACCGACCAGTCGGCCGAAGTCTACGGAGGTCGGGGTGGAAAGCACCTGGGCCGTGGTCGAGCCATTGTTGAGAGTGATGCTATCAATCGTGATGTTGAACGCAACCACCGCCGACACGGGCGCGTCCTCACCCGTAGTGAAGACCTGTCCCTGGGCGTTCTGTGACGGATTTGACGACGAGGAATTACTTACGCCGTTGCAGGCGGCGAAACTCAGAGCTAGTGCAAGCAGTCCGGTAAGCGATAAGAACCTTTTCATGGTAGCTCCTGTAAATCAGAATCTGTGGGGGAGCTGGGACTTCTTGGTACCAGAATGAAAACACGAGCCATTGCGGGAAGTCTTCATTACCTTCGGACAGATTACGGACGTAACTGTAACCTTGAGCGTGGCGTTTTTAGAGGGCTTGGTCGGTTGAGGAAGAGCCGAGCTAGTTCATAGAAATGTACTCGATCGCAGCAAAGGAGCTAGGTTCTCGAGGGGGCGGGCAGTGAACCGATTTCTCGCACTTCGCTCCTCGGAAAATTACAGAAGGCGAGTCCTACTTCAGACCAACGTAGAGATCGACTAGCGAGTTCCGCGGGTTCTGGCTCCGTTGGTCGTAGACCTCGAAGTCTGCTTTGTAGGCACGAGCACCGCCAAGCTGCTTGTGATCTTCCAGGCTCCAGGCCCGTTGCCAAGCTTGCGGTACAACCTGTGCCACCGGTCCATGGGCGCTCGTAACAACCGCATACCTCCCGCCGGGCACCTTTGTCGCGACCATCCCTGGCGGAATCTCGGGTACGCTACTGACTTTCATTCCAATTACGAAATCGTATTCGCCGTTGCGGTCGCTAGCGTAGTCGGTATAAACCGCGTAAATCGTGGGACCAACTTTGTTCGGAATTTTGTCTCCGATGTCTTCTTTGAAGAACTTGGCCCACTGCTTGGGGATGGCACCGTCGCCTGTCATTTCCTTGGCATTACTGGTTCGAGCTTGAATTCCGATCACCGAGAATTCTGGCTGTTCCACCACTTTCGGTTCCATTGCGGCTCCTGCGGACACTGCTGTTACGGTGAGGATTGTTGCGAGACATATCAAACCGAGAACTTCGGTGGTCAAACTCAAACCCAGACGGGCCGCTCTGGAAGAAGCTTCGCAGGGCCCGATCATCAAATCTCCATCACTTCTTTTTCTTTGCCTTTGCTCATCTCTTCCATTTTCTTAATCTCACCATCGGTGAGCTTTTGGATTTCCTCCATGGCGCGCTTTTCGTCGTCCTCGGTGACCTTCTTATCCTTCATCGCTTTCTTGATGGCATCATTGCCATCGCGCCGAATGTTACGCACTGCGGTGCGATGCTCCTCCAGAACCTTGTGCAGGTGTTTCACCATATCCTTGCGACGCTCTTCAGTAAGCGGAGGCACGGGCACGCGGATAATCTTGCCATCGTTCATCGGGTTCAAGCCGATGTCGGCGGCGCGAATCGCTTTTTCGATCGCCGGCAGCGAAGTCGGATCAAAAGGCTGCACCGTGATGAGCTGCGGCTCCGGCGCATGTACTTGCGCCAGCTGATTCAGAGGCATGTAAGAACCGTAGTATTCGACGTTGACGGCGTCCAGCATGTGCACCGAAGCCCGCCCTGTGCGCGTAGATGCCATCGCTTTGCGAAAGTCCTCAACCGCCTTGTCCATGCGGGTTTTGAGTTGAATGTAAGTGTCTTTGAGGCCAGGAATCGCGGCCATACCAGCTTGAGCCATGGTCAGCTCCCTAGAGATGAGTTACCAAAACTGTGAATTATAAACCTTTGAAACCAGCGAACGGATTTTGAACCACCAATCCGCAAGAATCCGTGCAGATCCGTGGCCAGTCTTACGCGCTGACCAGCGACCCGATCTTCTCGCCGGTTACAACCTTGCGGATATTTCCACGCTCGTTGAGATTGAAGATGATGATGGGGAGGTTATTATCTTTGCAAAGCGAGATGGCGGTCGAATCCATCACCTTCAGGCCTTTTTTTAACACGTCCATGTAAGTGATTTGGGTGAATTTCTTGGCGTCTTTCACCAGCACCGGATCGGCGTCGTAGATGCCATCCACCTTCGTGGCTTTGATGATGACGTCGGCTTTGATCTCCATCGCGCGCAGAGACGCAGCCGTGTCCGTCGAGAAATACGGATTGCCCGTGCCTCCGGCAAAAATCACGACGCGGCCCTTTTCCAGATGACGAATAGCGCGACGCCGGATGAAAGGCTCGGCAACCTGGTTCATCTCAATGGCCGATTGCACGCGAGTGTAGACGCCCTGCTTTTCCAGCGCGTCCTGCAAGGCCAGGGAATTGATCACGGTCGCGAGCATGCCCATGTGATCGGCGGAAACGCGATCCATCTCTTTGGCTTGCTCGGCCACACCGCGAAAAAAATTCCCTCCACCCACTACAATCGCGATTTGAATGCCTAGCGAATAAACATCCGCCAACTCGGCAGCGATTTCGTGAATCCGGAAAGGGTCGACGCCAAAACCCTGGGTTGCGGCGAGAGCTTCGCCCGAAAGTTTGAGCAGAACGCGTTTGAAGACGGGAGTCGTCATTCGTGGTTTAGTCTAGCATCCCGGCAGGAATGTGGGTCAGGAAGCAGAGTTTTTCGGAACAATCGTGTGGGGACAGCGGGGCGGCTGTCCCTACGCGAGCGTTACTCAGCCTTCTGTTCCGGTTTGCTGATGGCTATCGTCTCGCTAGCCTCACCCACCTTGAAGCGGGCGAAGCGGCGCACCGCGATATTTTCGCCGAGCTTGCCGATTTTGGCGGCGATGAGCTGCGCGATACTGATCGTCTGATCCTTGATGAAGGGCTGCTCGAGCAAGCAGACTTCCTCGTAGAACTTGGCCATCTTGCCTTCGACCATCTTTTCCGCGATGTTCGCGGGCTTGCCGCTGGCGATCGCCTGGGCGCGGTAGATATCTTTCTCGCGTTCGTAGGCCTCGGGCGTAACATCTTCCTTGCGAACAAATTTCGGATCGCTGGCAGCGATGTGCATGGCAATATCGTGCACCAACTCCTTGAAGTCGTCGGTACGGGCCACGAAATCGCTTTCGCAGTTTATTTCGACAAGCACGCCAATCTTCCCTCCGGCGTGGATGTAGCTGGCCACCGAGCCTTCGCTGGTGACGCGGGCTGCCTTCTTGGCAGCGACAGAAACGCCTTTTTTGCGCAGGACGACAACTGCCTGCTCCATGTCGCCCTTGGCTTCGGTCAGGGCCTGTTTGCAATCCATCATTGGCGCCCCGGTCTTCTCCCGGAGCTCTTTCACCTGCGCAGCAGAAATATTTACGGTAGATGTGCTCATAGAAATAAAACGTCCCTTGGTCGTTCGTCGTTCGCCATTGGCTATTAATCTAGGGGCCAACGGCGAACGACCAAAGGCCAACGACTGCCTTAACAAAATTCGACCCGCGCCGGACGATCCGCGCGGGTCTGAATCGCTCAGGGGCTAAAGCCCGGATCTTCAAGGCTCTCTTCGGCACGGCTGAAGCCGTGCCCCTTCCACACAGCCAACTTGACGACCAACGGCGAACAGCCAACGACCGCTCTAATACGTCTGCGTCTCGACCTGCGGGACATCTTCGGCGACTGTTTCTTTCGCCGCAGCCGGCTGCTTGCGCGTGCCCGCGCCCAGCACATCTTCCATACTGATATCTTCACCTGCGCTGTCTTCCGAGGCGTTAATGTCGACCGCGCCTTCAGCCGCACGCGCGGCAGCGGCCAATTCAGCTTGCTGCGCTGCGCCCGCGGCAGCCGCCAGGTCGGCGACTTGCTTGTCGGTCATAAGCTGCGCGCCTTCGGCAACGGAATCTGCAATCTTCGAAGCAAACAGCCGGATCGCCCGGAGGGCATCGTCGTTGCCCGGAATCACATAATCCACTTCACTGGGATCGCAGTTTGTATCGACGACTGCCACCACTGGAATGCCGAGTTTGCGTGCTTCGCGCACCGCGATCTGCTCTTTGTTCGAGTCGATAACAAAAATCGCGTCGGGCAGGCGGCTCATGCTTTTGATGCCGGCCAAATTGGCCTGCAAATGTTTGCGCTCGCGCTCCAGCTTGATAACTTCTTTCTTGGGCAGCAGCTCGTAACGGCCATCGGTGGCCATCTCGTCGAGTTCTTTCAGCCGCTTCACCGATTTCTGCACCGTCACCCAATTGGTGAGCAGCCCGCCCAGCCAACGCTGGTTCACGTAGAACCCACCGCAGCGCGTCGCTTCTTCGGCGATCGCATCCTGGGCCTGCCGCTTGGTTCCGACGAAGAGTATAATCTTGCCTTCGCTGGCCAGCTCCTCGACGAACTTCGACGCCTCTGTGAACATCTTCAGCGTCTTCTGCAGATCGATGATATAAATCCCGTTGCGCTCTCCGAAGATGAATTCCTTCATCTTGGGATTCCAGCGCTTGGTCTGATGCCCGAAGTGCACACCCGCTTCGAGCAACTCCTTCATGGTGATATTAGCCAATTAACCTCCTCATTTGGTCTGCATCCGGCGCTCACCCTAAGGCCGCCCCGGATTGCCATTCCCGTCCCCGCGCCGCGAGGCTCGGGAAGAATTGAACACCTGAACCAGCTTCTAGCTATCAGCTCCTAGCTCTCAGCTAAACCTCTCAAACCAGCAAAGTTCTACCGTTTGCTGTACTGGAACCGCTTCCTCGCGCCCTTCTGGCCGTACTTCTTGCGTTCCTTGCCCCGTGAATCGCGGGTAACCATTCCTTCGGCCTTAAGCTTCTTGCGCAGCTCCACGTTGAATATCATGAGCGCGCGCGCGATCCCGAGTTTCACCGCGTCCGCCTGGCCATTCACGCCGCCACCGGAAACCCTGGCGACTACATTGAATGAGCTCGCAGTCTCGGTTGAAAGCAACGGTTGCTTCGCGCTGGAGCGCTGCGCCGGAGTCACGAAGTACTCGTCAAAAGGACGTCCGTTAATCTTGAATTCGCCGCTGCCCGGACGAAGATAAACCCGCGCGATCGCCGACTTGCGGCGTCCGGTACCGTAATATTGCACTTGCTCTGCCATGGATTAGCATTCAGCACTCAGCTGTCAGCATTCAGCTAACCCCAAGTGCTTGTCCCTTTCAGAAATTCTTGAACTTGACGTCATCGCGAAAACTTGAACTCGACGTCATCCTGAACCGGCGCGAGCCGGTGAAGGATCTCGCGCGTACAACCAAACTCTAGGCTCTTACTTCAAGCGCCTTTGCTTGCGGCTTCTGCGCTTCGTGCGGATGCTTCTCGCCGCGATAGACATTCAACTTGCTGATCATCTGCCGACCTAGTTTCGACTTGGGCAGCATACGCAACACCGCAGCCTCGATGATCGCCTCGGGCTTGCGCTCGAATCGCTTGCGAAATTCCTCGGTGCGCAATCCACCTGGGTAGCCGGTGTAATGCTGATACACCTTCTGTTCCGACTTCATGCCGGTCGTCTTTACCTTCTCGGCGTTGATCACGATCACGTGATCACCAGTGTCGAGGAAGGTCGTGTATTGCGGATTTTCCTTACCCATCAAAATGCGGGCGACCTGTGACGCAAGCCGGCCAAGCGTCTGCCCGGAGGCATCCACGACGTACCACTTGCGCACAATTTCCCCCGCTTTGGGGAAATAGGTTGACATGCAAAATCTCCCAGAAATATAAAAACGCAAAGAAGACCGCTGAGCACCCAGTGAGCGCCGAAGGCGCAGGGCTATCAGGCGGGCAACCGCAGGACTAGCAAAGTCTTAAAGATAACGTAGTGCGCGGGTTATTGTCAACGAAGTAGGGCTGAGCGGGTAATCTGTCAATCTCATTTCCACAGTTTCCCGTAATGCTTCCGGTATGTGCGATACAACCACCCTGTCATGCAAACGCCGACGAGGAAGAAAGTAGAACACCAACGAAACCAGAAAGACGCCTGCGGACTTGGGTGCTTCCGCAATGCCTCGGAAAATGCACTGTCTATGGAATAGCCAGGAAATACGTAAATCAGCCCTAATAAACTCACCACCGATACAGTTGCCCAGACTAAGGTTAACGATCTGAGCGCTGCTCGCATTTAGCTCGCGTTTTCTCCGAGGCCCTTCGGAACTGCCCCTTGTCAACTCGCTTCGGGCTCGGATGCCATTTCACAGAGCCGATCACGCCGAGTACTTCGACTGCAGGCTCTAGAAAAAATCTTAGCTCACTCATAAGCCAGCGCGTCAATTGGGTCCTTCTGCGCTGCCTTGTACGCTGGATACAGCGCCCCGGCAATTGCCCCCACGATCGCGATTATCGCGGAACGCAGCATCCAGCCGCCCGTAACCACCACCGGCAACGTCGGTAAACGATGAATGATTCCCAGCCGCGCCACTAAACTGAAGACGATCCCCACCACGATGCCGCCGATGGCCAACAGCACGGTCTCGCGCAAAATGACGTTCACAATGTAAAGCTTCGATGCGCCCAGCGACTTCAGGATCCCGATCTCGCGGGTGCGCTCCATCACCGCGGTATACATCGCCTGGAAGATGACGATGAACCCGATGATCACGGAAATGCCGATCACCACATTAATGAACGTCGACAATCCCGGATAATTACTCGGGGTCATCATGGATAGGTAGTACGCCATCGAAGTGGCGACATATTTCTCCATGCCGGGAACCTTCTTGACCTCCTCTACCACCGCATCGGCGTTGTTGGGGTTGTCCAATTTCAGATAAAAGATGGAGGCTTTGTCTTTGGCGCCAATCAAGTCCTGCAAAGCGCCGATCTGCAAAAACACTCGTGCTCCTTTGCCTTTTTCTACAACGCCGGCCACCCGGAAGTTATTGTTCAGCACCTCGATCGTGTCGCCGACTTTTACATGCTTGGACCTGGCATACAAGTCATCCACCAGCACATCATTCGGCCCTCTGAACGGACCGCCCTCCAGAAAATCAAACGGCCCGGATAGCCTTTCATAACTTTTTAGATCGATGCCGGCAATCACCTCTAGGGTCCCGGCGGTAGAAACATGGGTGACCACCGGTGCCACGTCAACGACATGCGGCAGCTTCGCCAAAATGTCCCCGACCTTGATCGACATTGGTGCACCCGTCAGTCCTACGATGAACGATGAACCCGGCGGCATTACGATGACGTCCGCTCCAATACCTTGCTGCCGAGCTCGCGAGTCATTCAGCATGCCCAGCGATAGTCCGACAATCAGCAGAATCAGGGTCACTTCCAAAGCAATGGCGACGATGCTGATGAGAGAGCGGAGCGGCCGGTATACCAGGTTGGCGACGATCATTTTATTCATCATAATGAGCAACGAACAGTTAGCACTTTAGCGTTCAGTTGAATGCGAAGTGCTGATTTCATCTGCTTGGCGGCGTGGACGACTGCGGTTCTGGCTTGTCCAAGTGGACGACCTCGGCGCCTGCCGGCTGCTCGAGTATGAACTTGTCATCTGGAAGAGGCTGGTTCAATTCCAGTTTCACAATGTTCAGCGTAATGTCGTATTCCTCCTGCGGCCGCGCGATCTCGATTTGCCAGGGGAATTCTATGCCGTTGTCTTCTTTGTAATTGCCGTAGAGCGCGTTGGTTACGACATTTCCGTCGGTGTCGTAAAGAAGTTGGCGATGAGGCAGCAGGTCGGTGCGGCTGAAAACGATCTTCCGCGAAAGCGTCCAGCCGTGCTCGCCTTTGCGGATCACATCAATTACGTAATCTGCCCGCGATACCTTGTGGCTCTTGGCTTCGGTGACCAGTTCGGTGTCGTTTTCCAGAACTGCGATCTCATTTTGCGGATCGATACGCCGCAGCAACAGCGCATCGTAGATGTATTGCGGGCGCAGGTTCTCAAGTGGCTGCGACGGATTGTGGGTTTCGACATCATTGCGGCCGACCACAAAGCGGTTCTTCGGCGGAATCCAAAGTTTAAAATTCTGACCGTCGCTTACCATGTCGAAGGCCTTGTTGCGCACAATCGGCATCAATCCGATCATCCGCAACATTGCCGGTTTGCGCGCCAGCACGTATCCTCGGATTTCCTGATAGTCCGTAACCTTGCCCTTCTTCACCCCGCCCACGGTGGTGTCAATATCAACCGTGGCCTGCATGGACCGAATGCTAGCGGCTTGAGTGTTGATATAGTCGATCAATTGCTGCTGCGTCGCAGTTTTCAGCTGGACAGAAATGAAGGGCGGCTCGATTTTGCGCGACCGGAAGAGACAGCCCGTCAGGGGAAGAATTGCCAATAGGATGAGAGCTCCACGATATCGAAAGAAAAAAGACATGAGACGGTTGAGTCTGTGCCAAAGAGATGAGTATACCCAAGCTGGAGATGCAGAGTAGGCTCGATGGCACGAAGGCGGACGGAAGTGTCCGTGCTAGATGTGTTTCTTTTCGATTTTGGCCCAGGTGTCTTTTAGAGCGACGGTGCGGTTGAACACGGGCTTGCCCAGTGCGGAATCTTGATCTACGCAGAAATATCCCAGGCGCTCGAACTGATGGCGACTGCCGGGTGTGGCGCTGACGAGCGACGGTTCGAGCTTGCAGCCGGTGAGCACTTCGAGCGAATTCGGATTGAGATTCGCGGTGAAATCCTCGCCTTCTGCGGTTTGATTGGGATCTTCTTTGCTGAAGAGGTTTTCGTAAAGGCGCACTTCGGCGTCCACGGCGTGGGCGGCAGAGACCCAGTGAATGGTCGATTTCACTTTGCGCCCGTCGGGAGGATTGTTGCCGCCGCGGGTTGCGGGATCGTAGGTGCAGTGGACCTCAATCACCTCGCCTTTTTGGTCTTTCACAACCCTAGTGCAGGTTACGAAATAGCCGTAGCGCAAGCGGACCTCGCGTCCCGGCGATAGACGGAAATATTTCGGCGGGGGGATCTCGCGGAAATCGTCCTGCTCGATGTAGAGCACGCGGGAGAATGGGACTTTGCGCGTGCCCGCGACGGGATCTTCGGGATTGTTGACCGCTTCCATTTCTTCGGTTTGATTCTCGGGATAATTGTCGATCACGACTTTCAGCGGATGGAGCACGGCCATGGCGCGCGGGGCGCGTTTGTTGAGATCTTCGCGAACGAAGTGCTCGAGCATGGCGAGCTCGATCGATCCGGTGGTCTTCGAAACGCCGATGGCTCCGCAGAAATTGCGAATCGCCTCAGGCGTATAGCCGCGGCGGCGAATGCCGGAAAGCGTGGGCATGCGGGGATCGTCCCATCCACTGACGCGGCCTTCGCGCACGAGTTGAAGCAGCTTGCGTTTGCTCAACAAAGTGTAAGTGAGATTGAGGCGGTCGAATTCGTACTGCTGCGAAGGGAAAATTCCTAACTCGCGAATAAACCAGTCGTAGAGCGGGCGGTGGTCTTCGAATTCCAGAGTACACATGGAGTGCGTCACCCGCTCGATGGAATCGGACTGGCCATGGGCGAAGTCATACATCGGGTAGATGGGCCACTTGCTGCCGGTGCGGTGGTGGTCGGCGTGGAGGATGCGATACATAACGGGATCGCGCAGGTTGAAGTTGGGCGAGGCCATGTCAATCTTGGCGCGGAGAACGCGAGCGCCATCCGGAAATTCGCCGGCGCGCATCCGTTCGAAGAGATCGAGGTTCTCTTCCATGGAACGATTGCGGAATGGGCTGTCCTTTCCGGGTTCGGTCAGGGTACCGCGGTAGTTGCGGATCTGGTCGGCGCTGAGATCGTCCACGTAGGCCCTTCCCGCTTTAATGAGTTGCACGGCCCAGGCGTAGAGCTGATCAAAGTAATCGGAGGCGTAGAAAAGACCGCTCCACTGGAAGCCAAGCCACTTGACGTCCTCCATGATCGAGTCAACGTACTCGGTCTCTTCCTTCTCGGGATTGGTGTCGTCGAAGCGAAGATTGGTGTGGCCCCCGAATTCGGCAGCGAGACCGAAGTCGAGACAGATGGCTTTGGCGTGGCCGATGTGAAGATATCCGTTGGGCTCGGGAGGGAAACGGGTCTGGACCCGGCCGCCGTATTTGTTGATCTTAAGGTCTTCGAGAATAACGTCGCGAAGGAAGTTCGAAGGACGAGACTCGGCTGGCGGGGTGACGGCAGTTGCGGTCTCGGGATTCGAAGGGCTCATAGGTTTTTCCAGGGGCGCAGACTAGGTTTTTGATACGTGCCGCCTGGACGCCCGGATGCCAGAGCTGGCCCTATCGAGGGTCAGAATCTCATGCGGAAATAACACTATAACTCATCTGAGCGGCAGGCGTGCGGTGGGGAGAATCTCGCCCGTTTTGGGCTATGCAATGATGCGCAGAAATCGTCATGAAACGATTTAGCGCTGGAGCATCGGGGAGCAATCTTCATGGGGTCGCGGGGTCAAGTATCGATGGTAATCATGGGGTGGTTACCTCCAGGGAACTGTCGATCGTGG
Organism: Terriglobales bacterium; assembly: GCA_049585795.1. GTDB lineage: Bacteria > Acidobacteriota > Terriglobia > Terriglobales > Acidobacteriaceae > JABDBE01. The sequence continues at coordinate 54,995 of JBAVAQ010000026.1, forward strand.
GTTCTCATCTAAAGACTATTGTTTTGTCTGGGAGGGTATGAAAATATTGGGGTCGCAGATTTCCTTAGTTTAAAGCGGTTCAAGGGAGCGGCAGAGAACTGTTCCCAAGAGTATGGATAGCACTACCCCCATCGACGTAGTTAGCCTGCCGGGAGTCGTCGCCCTGCTTCTGTTCCTGTTGTTCACCTACCTCTACGAGCAGAGCCGCTACCAATACTTTCGGGCCTGGCAGTTGGGTTGGGCCGCTTACACACTGCATTACGCCCTCGATACGTGGATGGCGATGGTCCATCGAACGTCAGCGTTGATTTCGTTTCTGAGTTCGTTGTTGCTGATGGCGATGGCGCTCTGCATCTTTATTTCTACGCGGCTGATGAGGCGGCAGAAATTTCATTTGCGATGGTACGACGCGGCCGTAGGCTTAGCCGGCGTCGGACTGGCATTCTGGAATTTGAAGGTGCAGACGGTGGGAGGTGTATTTCGTCCCGATCCCGGAGCCAATTCACACCTGCCATTGGATGTTGGTTTAGGTGTGCTGGTGCTGTACTGCTCCTTTTACTTCTATCGCTACGCGCATCGCAAGAATTCGCTGGCCTTCACATTTCTGGCGATTTCGCTGGCGCTGTGGGCGGTGTTGATGGTTTTCGGAGGACTTCACAAAGACTTTCTCACGACAGTTGGGATGGCGGGGGGACATTTCCCAGGGCCGATCCCGCAGATGCTGCTGGGCATCGCCATGGTGATGGTGTTGTTTGAGAACGAGCGCAACGCGGTGCAGGAGAATGCGCTGGCTTTTTCCAAGTTGGGTGTCGACCCCATGCGGCTGCTTTCGGCAGAAGACCTGGTGGAGAGCCTGCAAAACATTTTGGACCGGCTGGTGGCGCCTTTGCCCACTGGGCGGGCGATGATCTACGTTTCCGAGCGCTGGCGGACTGTTCTGCCCTCGGTCCAGCGAGGATTTTCGCCCGAACTGGTCACCAAGATGGAGAAGAGCGGCGCCGGGGAATACATTGCCGAACTGGCGTACCGGCGTGGCGGATTCGTGACCTTTCACAATGTCGGGGAGATGTTGGAACCGTTGCCCGCATTCCCGGGCGCGCGCTTCGAGCAGTTTCGCCAGGTGATGGCGGAAGAAAATATCCGGAATATTACCGCCGTCAGCTTGCAGACGCGGGAGCACAACTTCGGGGTGATCATTTTTCCGCATGCGGAAAGGCGGGTGTTTGGATCTTCAAACCTGCGCCTGCTGATCGGTTTGGCGCTGCAGATTGGACTGACCCTGGAAAACTATGTGGTCATGCACAATGCTCAGCGCCGGACTAAGGAATACGAACTTCTGACCCAGATTGGCCAGGCCATCAGCTCGCGTCTCGACCAGGACGAGATCCTGCGCACGGTTTACAAGGAGCTGGGACAAATCTTTGACACCCGCGATTTTTATGTAGCTTTTCAGGAAGGCGAGCATATCCGCTTTGAGTACGAAGTGGAAAAGGGCCACGTTCTGCCCAAGCGTTCGCGGAAGGTCGACAATGGCCTGACCGAGTACATTCTCCGAACGGCGCAGCCCTTGCTGATTCGCGCCGATCTGGAAAAAGCCCGGGAACGCCTGGGCACGACTTACATTCCACAGCGGCCCTCCAAGTGCTTTTGTGGCGCGCCCATTCTGCTCGGCGGGAAACCTGCTGGAGTCATGGCCGTGATGAGCGCGGAGCGCGAATATGTATTCGAGCAACGCGATTTGGAAGTGATGCAGACCGTGGCCGGCCAGGTTTCCGTAGCGGTGGAGAATGCGCGGCTGTTCGCCGAGGAGCAACGCCGATCGCGTCAATTTGCGTTTCTCAACAGCATTTCGAAAACTGCCATTTCCAGCGAAGATGCGGAACAGATGCTGCTGGAGATTGTGGGACACATCCAGAAAACTTTCCGCTTCGATCACATCGGCATCGGGATTTTTGACTACGTTCGCAAAGACATAGAAATCAAAGCGGAAGCCGGGGTCACCGCGAAGGCGTTGGGCATGCGGATTCCGTTGGGATTGGGGATTCTGGGCCGGGTGGCGCGAACCGGGGAAAGCGCGCTGGTTCAGACCACGGGCGAAGAAAACCTGCAGGGAGTGCTGCCCGATTCGCGATCTGTCTTATGCATTCCGATCACGTATGGGGAGACGCTGCTGGGGGTGCTCAACGTGGAGAGCCGGCAGGAGGATGCATTTTCGCCGGAAGACGTGCTGATCATGAATACGCTGGCGGATCTGCTGGCAACGGCGCTGCACAATTCGTTCGTATTTCAAAAGCTGCAACAGACAGCTATCACCGATGGCCTTACTGGCATCAAGACTCGCCGCTTTTTCTGGGAAGCTCTAAGTTCGGAGTGGAAGCGCGCTTCCCGCTCGGGACGTCCTTTTTCAGTGGTACTGATTGACCTGGACAAATTTAAGGACGTGAACGATACGCTCGGGCATCTTGAGGGGGACCTGGTCCTGGCGCGGGTTGGCCGTTTGCTGGAGCAGAAATGCCGGCAGTCGAATGTGGTGGCGCGCTATGGGGGCGATGAATTCATCATTCTCATGCCGGAAACCGGCGTGGAGCAGGCTCAGGCGCTGGCTGAACGTCTGCGCCTATGGCTTTCGACGGACCCCATGCTGCAAGAACACCTTATAACCGGAAGCTTCGGCGTAGCCAGTTTTCCGGTGCACGGCTTTACCGCCGAGGAAATTATTCGAGTGGCGGACGCGGGGATGTATGTCTCCAAACATGCGGGCGGCGATCGTGTTTCGACCACCGACCAATCCGCCGACACGGAGAAGGGCGCGATGCAGCGGCAGCTTATCTCCGGTTACATCGAAGGCTTCCTGCACCGCGAGCATGCCGGGCCGGAACACCTTGAAGAACTCCTGGGCACGCTCCGCAAGCTTAGCGACGAAGAGGGCGGGGACGAAGAAGGCAGCATCCAGATCCTGCGGGAAGCAATTGAAGCGCTGGCCCGGGCCGCTGAATTGCGCGAATTGAACGCCGTGGGTCATGGTGAAATGGTCGCTCGCTACAGCGAACTGATGGCGCGGGCTTTGGGGCTGTCGGCGGAAGAAGTCGATGATCTGGGTTATGCCGCCCGCGTGCATGACGTAGGAAAGATCTTCGTTCCTGAACGGATTCTTAACAAGTCTGGCCCGCTTAGCGACGAGGAGTTTTCTTTGGTAAAAATGCACGCTCACGCGGGAGGGGCAATTGTTGCCACCCTGCCGGCGAGCGAGTTGTTGCAGGGAGCGGTCGAGCATCACCACGAGTCCTTCGACGGAACCGGTTACCCGGATTGCCTTCAGGGCGAGCAGACTCCGTTGTGGGCGCGAATTTTGTCGGTCGCCGATGCCTATGTCAACATGACCACCGAACGTTCGTTTGCTCCAGCCAAGACTAGCGGGCAGGCTCTGGCGGAACTGGAGCGGTTGAGCGGCATCCGGTACGATGGAATGCTAGTGCGCGTGCTCTTGCGGCAACTGAAAACGGAACGGGCTTCGTCGAGCTTCGGTGGCTGAACATTGACTCAGGTGATTTCTTACGAAGATCTTTCTTTCCCCATAAAGGTACGCACATGCCCGAAGGTAAATTGACGGCGGCGAAGGTCGGCTTCGAGTGTGTTATTCCTATCCTGAGAGTAAATAATCTCCCGGCCAGTATTCGTTTACTACGTGGATGTGCTCGGCTTCAAGGTGGATTGGGGCGGCGAGAGTGAATCGACTTTAGCGTCGGTTTCCCGGGATGGCCGAGCGATTATGTTGAGTCAGGGCGAACAGGGGCAGCCGGGCACGTGGCTCTGGATCGGGGTCGAGGATATTGAACCACTGTTCACAGAATTCCGTGCCAAAGGCGTGAAGTTTCGAGAGCCGCCAACCAATTATCCCTGGGCATATGAGATGAAAGTAGAAGACCCAGACGGGCACGTACTGCGCTTTGGGTCGGACACCAAGGCGGATTAGTCATCAATTAATCTCCGTGGGTTAACGGACCTGGCATGACCTTGGGCGCAACGCTCGAATGGGCGCCGCTGATTTTCCTAGATCATCCCGAAAGTTTGTTCAGCCAGACCTTCCCCTGCCCGCTTGCAAGTTCGAACCTAAACCCTGAAACTAAAAGACATGCGTCTTTCCCTATCAGGCAAAGTTGCTCTGATCACTGGCGGTTCGCGCGGCATCGGTGCGGCTACGGTGCGAGTGTTTGTGACTGCGGGTGCGCGTGTACTATTCAGCTACGAGAAGTCGAAAGCGCAGGCTGATCAATTGGTGAAGGAATTGGGAACGGACAACTGTGCCGCTCTCGCTTGCAATCTTTCTGGAACAGAGACGGCGCGGGCGCTGGTGGCGAGCGCGGTCGAGCGTTTCGGCCGGCTCGATATCCTCATTGCCAATCATGGGGTCTGGCCAGCAGAGGACGTGCCCGTCGATCAGATGGATGATTCGCAATGGCGCAGCACGGTCGCCGTCAACCTGGACAGCGTCTTCGCCTTGATTAAGCATTCCGTGGCTCAGATGAAAAAGCAGGAGAAGTCTGGCACTGGCGCCGGTCACATTGTGCTCGTCAGTTCTACTGCCGGACAACGTGGCGAAGCTTTTCATTGCGACTACGCTGCCACCAAGGGTGCGCTAATCAGCATGGTGAAAGGACTTTCCACCGAACTGGCGCGGGATGGCATTTATGCGAATTGCGTGGCGCCGGGGTGGGTGAATACGGACATGTCGGCCGCCGCGCTGGATGACCCGAAGAGCCGGGCTGCGATCTTCGCGACCATTCCGTTGGGGCGGGTTGCGAAGCCGGACGAGATTGCCGCTCCCATCCTGTTCTTATGTACCCCGGCGGCAGGTTTCATTACCGGGGAGGTTTTCAACGTGAACGGCGGGGCTGTGCTCGCGGGATAAACTATCTGGGGCGGACAGTCCTGTCCGCTGCGTTTGAAGTTGATCGTGAGGTGCGAAGCAGCAACCATTCGAACTCAAAGTCAAAGGCGCCGGACAAGAGTGTCTGCACTACCCGGGCAGCTAGAATGGTTGTTTAAGCGTCTGACTGTGTGGAAGCATGAAATACTTTTTATCTTTTTTTCTCGTCACCGCGCTAGCCTTTGGGCAAGCCAACACGGTTGCGCCTGTGCCTGCTTCGCAATCGATTCCCGTTGATCAAGAGAATGCCCGCAAGGCCAAAGCTCTGCTCGATCAAATGATTGACGCTTTGGGTGGAAATGCTTACCTGAATATCGAAGACGTCAGCCAGGAGGGGCGGACCTACAGCTTCCATCTGGGAGAATCGGAGGGCACGGGAGTGCTCTTCTGGCGTTTCTACAAATTCCCTGACATGGACCGGGTTGAACTCACCAAGAAGCACGATGTGGTGTATGTGTACCGCGGCGACCAGGGTTTTGAAATCACTTACAAAGGCACTCGCTCCGATGATCCCAAGGCGGTGAGTGACTATCTGCGGCGGCGGCAATATTCGTTGGATTGGGTGATCCGCAAATGGCTAAATCAACCCGGCATCGCGCTGTTCTACGAAGGGCACACGATTGCCGCGCAAAAAGATGCGGAGCAAGTCACGATTGTGAATTCGAAGGATCAAAGCGTTACCTTGTGCATCGATTCAAATACGCATCTGCCGGTTAAAAAGACTTACTCGTGGCGCGATCCGACGGATAAGCAGCGCAACGTCGAAGACGAAGTGTTTGACAACTACCGGCCGGTACAGGGCGTCATGACTCCTTACAGCGTTACGCGGTTTTATAACGGGGATATGGCCAGCCAACGTTTCATGAATTCGGTGAGCTACAACAAGGGACTGAGCGATTCGATGTTCGCAGCCGATGTGACCTACGATCCGAACAAAGCTGTACCCAAAAACTAACCCCATGCAGAGCGCTTTTTTCACAGGCTAAGTTATTGCTGACGGTGGCTTTACGATGCGATTCAGGATGTAAGCGTCGGCTAAAACCCACGAAGCGTGGCTAAACTGCCACAGCCAGACTTGCGGTCTACGGTTGTAATCTCTTCATCTAACAACAGATAAGAGAACTGCAGGCTGAGACACGAGCAAACAATTCGTGGGACGGTGCAATGCGCAGGGGTAGGTCTCCACAGCGGCGCTCCCGTTCAGTTGAGAATCCTGCCCGCACCGGCGGGGTCCGGCATTGTGTTTCACCGCGTCGATCTGGATGATTTTGAGGTCGAGGCGGTCAGCCGCAACGTCGCGCGCGTCAGCTACGCCACCAGTCTGATGAAGAAAGGCGTACTGATTTCCACGACCGAGCATTTGCTTTCCGCTTTCATCGGCACCGGCATCGATAACGCCATCGTGGAACTAGACAATCTGGAACTGCCAATCCTGGATGGGAGCGCGCAGCCTTTTGTGGAATTGATTCAGCAGGTGGGAATCCGCAAGCAGCGGCGTCCCCGAACCTATCTGCGGATTCGGCGCGCTCTCGAGATGCGCGAGGGGAACAAGTTTATTGCGGTGTATCCGGCGGACACTTATTCCGTTTCTTACACCATCAATTTTCCCCACCCGCTGATCGGCAAGGAAACTTTCAGCGTGGAGCTGGCGAACGGCAATTATTTCCGCGAAATCGCCGCTGCACGCACCTTCGGTTCCCGTCAGGACGAAAAGACTCTGCGCAATATGGGCTTGATCCGCGGTGCTTCGCGAGAGAACTGTGTGGTGCTGACGAGAGATGGCATAGAGAATCCGCCTCTGCGCTTCGCCGACGAATTCGTGCGCCACAAGGTGCTCGATCTCATCGGCGATCTCGCGCTCTTGGGCAAACAGATTCTGGGTAATGTGGTTGCGGACCGCGCTGGCCACGCCATGCATACGGCGCTGGTTTCCCGTTTGCTGCGCGATCGGACGTTGTGGGAGGAAACCACAGTCGAGGACGACCGCGATCTGGTAGCCGAGCCTCTTCACGCCATGGCTGGACAGATCGCCTGATCGCGATCCCCTCTGTTTCGTCAATAGATCCCGGGAACCAGCCGCTTTGTTACTCTGCTGTACTCCACATAATCTTCACCGAACGCTTCGGTCAACGCCATCTCCTCGACGTTGATGCGATATAGCAGCGCGGCTGTTGGAAAAACCATCATGATCGCCAGGCTCACCCAATTGCGCTGGCTTAAGCCGATCGCCGTGAAGATCAAGAGCATCCCCGCGTACGAAGGATGCCGCACCCAACGGAACAAACCCGTCTTGTGCACGGTCTGAGCCGCATGAATTGCAACATTGGTACTGAATGATCGCCCCAGGGTGAGGATGGCTGTCCACCGAATTGCCAGCCCAACGAGCAACAGCACCATCGCCGCCATCCTGAGCCAATGCGCCCCAGCCAACATCGTTCGTCCATTCACATCGCGATACCACGTAGCGGCCCAGATAGACCCGAAGATCACCGACAACAGCAGCCAGAGCGATCCTCGGTCTCTCACCTCGCCCCTGCTGCGGCTGGTGCGCGTCACCACCTGGAGCAGAACTTCAGATGCGACCCAGGCCCAGTACAATATGGTGAACCATCTTGCCAGACTCATACCATCCTCGGATTGTAATGATGCTACGGGAAACCTCGGGCGGCGGAGCTGATTCCGGAGTTTTCCCGTAACCCCGTGCCTACGCGCTCTTGCGTGACTGTGTTCTGTTACGTATCAGGACTGGGAATGGTTCACACCTATGTCGGTGTTACGGCATTGCAATGTGTACATGGAGTTATTCTTGGTTTGAAGGCGCCGCGGCGGGAGTCGTGTGGGAGAGTTTTCTGAGCCATTTTAGTGTCAATTCGATGTTGTCGCAAAACACCGAGCTGATCGTCTTTGGTCATCGACACAAACACTAGTCGGCAGCTTGCGGAGTAGAGTCGTTGGAATCCCAGAAAGAGCCTTCTTCGATCAGCTTTTCGAGCTCTGCGCGGGCGTGCGCGGTAAGTTGGGCGGCGTAGTCTTTCGCCGACTGCTGACGCTCTGGAGTCAATTGGGCAACGCGGACGGCGAGCAGAGGGGCATCTTCCTCGAGCATCCGAAGCAAGCGCTGGGTGCGGTCAATTTTGGCGTGAATCGAAAGCATTAGAGCCTTCCTTATTGATGTTGGCACGGGCGTCCGCGCTCTTGCTTTGTGTAGCTTTATGTCCTTTGTGGTTTAAAGTTGAAAGGCGTTCACCACAAAGGACGCAAAAACTCATCCTTTCTCAGAGTGTCTGTAAGTCTTGGAGAGGGCAAGTCTTAAACTGGATACGGGGTCCTCCCGGAGGCTAGGGCAAGACGCCCGCTCGACAGCCGGCAGGACGTCGGCGCTACAAAGAGGAGTGAATCCTGCGTGCAGGAACTGATCTATCTTTCGCTTGGCTCAAACATCGGCGATCGTGCGGGTAATCTGAATGCCGCTATCAGTCGCTTGCGCACTTTGGGCGAGGTGGCCGCGGTCTCGTCCTTCTATGAAACCGAACCGGTCGAATTTACCGCGCAGGCCTGGTTTCTGAATTGCGCTGTCGCGCTGAACACGAAGAAGACCCCGCAAGAACTGCTAGGGGGCATTCTCCAGATCGAGCAACAGATGGGTCGGCGCAGGGCGCAGAAAAAGGGTCCGCGCGTCATCGACATCGACATTGTGTTGTTTGGGGACTTGGTGGTCAACGATCCGGGCCTCAACATTCCTCATCCCGCCATGCGCGAGCGCAGATTTGTGCTGGAACCGCTGGCTGAGATTGCGCCGGACGTGCGTCATCCTTTGCTCCGGCTAACGATTCGGGAATTGCGCGATGCCTTGCCGCCGGGACAAACGGTGCGCAAGATAGAAGAAGCTAGCCACGGATCACACGAATAAACACGGATCACGCCTTTCTTGCTTTCGCGAGAATCCGTGGGATCCGTGGCCGGTTTTTCTTGCTAGGGAATAATGAGCCGCGTGCCCACATCTCCGGCGCCAACTACCGCCGCTTGTTTCTCAGGAAATTGCGAAAGGACGAAATCCACGAAGGCTCGCGACTTGGGCCTTCCGGAAGTGCGGGCATGGCCCATGCGCACGAGAAAGACCAGCGCGCGGAGCACATCGGAGTCGTGAAGCCGGCTGAAACCGAGATTTTTTTGTTCCTCCTCCCGATACCCCTTCAGCAACTCGCGCACTTCGCGGACGACTGCTTGCTGACTTAGGCTTGAGAGCGGGGTTTCGTAATGCAGACCCGAGTTCACCAGAGTCTCTTGAGTTTTAATCATCGACATGAGCGCGGCAATCAGGTCGGCATCGGTGATGGTGCGGTCCGCCTGCGCGCTTTTTGCCAGCGCATAGCTAAAGCCCATGATGAGGGGCTCATGCTTGTAGAGGAATTGGTCCGCGATTTCTACTTGGGGAAACAGAGCCTGGTCCAAATCCTGCAAGGGGCGCGGCCTTTCATGCTCCCGCGCCTGTTGCAGATAGACACAGGTGCTGGGACAGTCGAGCGTGACTTCGCGCTGCTCGCCGCAACACTGCGGGCAAATGCGTCCGTGAACCGCGGGACAGAAGCGCTTCTCTTTTCGTTTTTCGCAGATCGCACAACTCACAAGCTGTCGGCTCCTGGCCTCATTATCACATGTGAAATCGATTGCCTGGCTGCGTCCAGAGTCCCTTCTGGAAAAGAGCGAAAGCTGCGCAGCAAGCTGTTTGGCAAGCTCGATCGCCAAAAAACCCGATATTTGTGGGTTTTTGAAGTTCCTAAATGAAAAAAACCGCATAAAATGCGGCTGAAACGCTATTTTTCCACAGGAAGCATGGTGTAACATGCTCGCATCGCAGGAAAATTCAAAGTTCCACCTAGAGGAGGATTCATGGCTTCAGGCATGACCAAGACTCAACTCGTCCGGCATCTGGCCGAAAAACTTGAGAGCAACAACAAGACCGCAGCGGCGTTTCTTGAGCACCTAACCGACGTCGCCGTTAAAGAGACCAAGAAAAATGGCGTTTTCGTTGTTCCCGGATTGGGCCGTCTGGTAAAGGCTCATCGCAAGGCCCGCATGGGACGCAACCCGCAAACTGGCGAGCCGATCCAGATCAAGGCGAAGACGGTCGTGAAATTCCGCGTGGCGAAGGCTACCAAGGACGCGATCGCTCCGCCGGCAAAGAAGTAGGGATCAGATTTTGATGGCGGCAAAGGCCGGCTCGAAGAGCTGGCCTTTTGTATTTGCGACAGCCTTGCGCGGTCGCTCTTTCTCCGGCCAAACAAAGCATGCCGCATCCCTGGTTCTTTGCAAGAGTGGGAGCGTCGTTCTGCCGAAATGTCTCTAGTCTCCGCCGGGCGCGTCGTTGCTGACGTATTGTTCGAGCGAGCCGACTTCGCGGCTCAAGTCTTCGATGCGCCACTCTAGAACATTTCTGATGGAAAGCATGCCGAGGAGCTTGCCATTGTTATCCACCACGGGGAGATGGCGGAAGTGGCGTTCAACCATGGTGATCAAAGCTTCGCCCGGACGGGTTTGTGATGTGGCCAGCTCCACCGGTGTGGTCATGAGTTCACGAACCGGCGTCTGTGCGGGGTCGCGTCCGCTCAATGAGAATTTGCGCAATACGTCCCGCTCGGTGAAGATACCGGCCACGCGCCGTTCGCGGTCAATAATCGCGACCGCGCCGACGTGAAAATCAAGCATCTTTTGGATGGCGTCCGCTACGCTGGCTTCTACCGGAACCGCTGCCGCTTCGGGATCACATAGCTCAAGCACGTTCATACTCGCCTCCCGGACCTACCCGCGCTGCCGCTTCCGCTACAGCGACGGTGAAAAACGATTCGGGCATTATGACCTATGCGGAGCCGGTGTCAAGTGGATTAAATACCAGGCCTGCGATGCGGACTATTTGGTTTCGTTTTGGAACACCTTGCCGTCTTTCATGACGAATTGGACGTTTTGCAGGACTTTGATATCGCGAAGCGGATCGCCGTTTACTGAAATAATATCCGCATAGGCCCCGGGCGCGATCACGCCGATTTGACCCTGCATATCGAGCATCTCGGCGGCGCGCGAGGTGGCGCTCTTGATCGCGTCCATGGGCGCCATGCCGAGTTCAACCATGCGAGGAAATTCCTGCGCGATAGGCTCTGTCCATGGAATGCCCCCCATGTCGGTGCCGAAAACAATCTTTACGCCCGCGTGCAGCGCCTTTGGAAACGATACCTCATGCACCGCTACGCGCTTTCGATCACGCTGGCCGTCGGGGGTGTCCGCGGGAGCCCAATCGTGGTAGTACGCGCTCAGGGTTGGGCAGTACCACGTTCCCTGCTTCAGCATCTGGGCGATGGCCGCGTCGTCGAGATCGAGACCGTGTTCAATCGAGTCGCAACCTCCGTCGAGGGCGCGATGCAGTCCGATTCCGCCGTAGGCGTGGCACGCAACTTTCTTTTGCCAGCCGTGGGTTTCATCAACGATCGCTTTCAATTCCTCGACCGTCAGCGTCGGCTGGGAAACCAGCTCGCCGTGTTTTCCAACCCAGGAGCGATGGGTCATGTAGACCTTGATCCAGTCGGCGCCGTGGGACAATTGCTCGCGGGCGGCTTTGCGGGCTTCGACGGGGCCGTCGATGAGCTGTGCACCGGTCGGCATGTCGAGCTCCGGCGCGTAACCCTCGAGCGGATAGCCGCCAGTGGTGGAAATCGCACGAGTCGACACGAAGAGCCGGGGACCCGGAATGTATCCGCCCTCGATAGCTTCCTTGATGCCGACGTCTCCGTAGCCGGCACCTTCGGTCTCCAGGTCGCGCAAGGTCGTGAAGCCCTGCTCCAGGGCTCGGCGTACCGAGACTGTTGCCCGAGCCGCGCGAAGGGCCAGCGGATACTTCAGGATGTTGATGTCGTAACCACCCTGGGCGGGATCCTCACCTTGCAGAAAGATATGCGTATGGGAGTCGATCAAGCCCGGCAGTACCGTCGCGTGGGAAAGGTCGATGACCTCTGCACCGGCGGGAATCTTGGCGGTTGCGGCGTCCGAAACGCTTTCTATGCGGTTGCCGCGCAGGATGATGACCTGATTGTGGCGCGGTGAGTCGGACTTGCCGTCAATGAGCACGCCGGCCCGGATGACGGTGAATGGGTGCAAAACTGGAGTGCCGTTCTCCTGAGCGCTGCAACAAAACACCACCAAAATAACGAAGAAGAAGACCCAGCAATAGTTTTTCATTCGCTGCGCTCCTCGGTTCAAGATCAAAGAGAATAGAATGTCTAGCGCATTCTACGCCTGAGAAGCGCCAACCACTGCGTCGGCCTCAATCTCGATTAGCATCTCTGGTGAAATCAGGGCGCTTACCTGGATCATCGATGTCGCGGGACGGATGTCGCGGAAAAACTCGCCATGCGCCCTTCCGATCTTCTCCCAATCGGCGATGTTGATCACGAACATGCGTGTGCGCACGACGTCTTTTAATGCAGCTCCCGCCTTCTGCAAAGCCGATTCAATGTTCTTTAAAACCTGCACGGTCTGGGCATAAGGATCGCCCAGTCCGACGACTTTGCCGTCCGCGCCGGTCGCGGTAGTCCCGGCCACGTGCACGTATGAACCGACCTTAACCGCACGAGAGTAACCTACGATCGGTTCCCAAGGTGTGCCGCTGGAAATATTTCGACGTTCCATAAAAACGAAAATCCCTCCCGCCGGTGATTGTAACTTGAGGCTGAGGCAGATGATCAGCAGTCGACCTCCACGGCTGCCAATGTTCTCAAGAAACCTTTTGCAGCAATTGTGCACCATAAGAAAAATAGATAGCTGTGACTTACAAAAGTCACTTGCGTTCTCGCCATGATCGCGATAAAACATCACGCAACACGTAGGAACACCGCTTTGGAAGCGGAGTTCGGGGGCCCTGAAGGATGATTCCGGAATCGCATCCGCTGCAGCAGTTGTTTATTGAACTGATTGGCCGGCACTATGCCGAGGAAATTGGGATTCGCGACCCTCAGATCGTCAACTATGTCGCGCATCTCATGGCCGAGTTCTGCGAGGTCGAACAGTTGTTCAAAATACGCAACGCTGCCGATAAGCCCATCACTGATGTGGGCGAGATGCTGATCGAATCGAATCCTGTTTATGGTCCCGCGCCTTCTTTCGATCGCGAACGACAGGTGCGCAAGCACATTGGGGATTACACACTCTTCTTCACCGGCATGTTTCCAGAGAGCATCAATCACTTCCGCCTGCGCCGCAACCGGACAGAGAATTTTGTCGATTGGATCAAGGCCGGCAAGGAAAGCTATTACATCGTTTCCAAGTTTGAGCATTTCGAATACACGAAGGTCGCGCCGCTGTTCGCCAGCCTTTCAAGCCATTTCGAGCAGTGCGTTTACGGACTCAATCAAGTGAAGAACGACCTGCAGGAGATGCAACACCCAATCGTGCGACGGACGAACGAACTTCTGATGTAAGGACCTGTTAGCTGCTCACCGTCGCGCCCGGTCATTCCGACACCATCCCGCTCTGTTCATTCCAACCACCGCCCACTCTGTCATTCCGAGAAGCGAAGCGACGAGGAATCTGGTTTCACCAGTGCGGCAAAAACCTGGATCCCTCGCTATGCTCGGGATGACGTCAAGTGTTTGACGGGCAACAAACCATGAGCGGATGCATCTGTGGTCTCCTATTCGAGCCGATAAAAGCTGAGTGCCGCATCGCTTTGCTGCAGCTTTCTGTATCTACGCAGCGACTCGAAGGCCTCTCCCGGATCAAACTTTTTCAGGTGCTCGGCGATCACAATCGCTTCGGGCTTCAGCACTGTGGATTTTGAGAGTGCTTCCAGGGTTTGGCGATAGGAGTTTTCCATTTCATAAGGTGGATCGAGGAAAACGAAATCTGCAACTGTGCCAGTCGAAGCCAATCCACGCAGGGCGCGAATTGAATCCTGCCCGAGGATCTGAAAGCCCGTTTGGATTTCAAAGGAAGCCAGGTTTTGTCTTATAAGGTCGGCTGCGCGGGCGGTCGATTCCACAAAGTGAACCATGCTGGCGCCTCGGCTGATCGCCTCGATTCCCACGGCCCCCGTCCCGGCGTATAAGTCGACCCAGACCGTCCCTTCGAGGGCCGCCGGGTTTCCCGCCGTGAGCACGTCGAACAGCGTCTCTCGCAAGCGATCAGCGGTGGGACGAAGGTCCAGGCCGGGTAGCGACCTCAATTGCCGGCTCCGATATTTTCCTGCGATTACTCTCATGCATGATCACACTGGATTGTGTTTGGCCCCCGACAAAAACACCTTGCTGAGCTTCGCTCTGTCAGGACAGCCGGGGGCTGTCCTACGCAGGCAACTTCAGCCTCAGCACCTTTGATTATTAGGGCCGCATCTCGAGGCCACGCCACTGCGTCTAAACTATTAGAATAGAGCTAGGAGAGGGTCGCAAGTTTTCACATGAGAAATTGGTCCATTCCGGCGGGCCGGATATTCGGAGTCGAACTCCGTGTTCATCTAACGTTCTTTTTTCTCCTGATCTTCGTTTGGCTCACCGAGTCGACCCATGGTCCCGCCAACGCTGGTCGCGGTCTGGCTCTGGTGGGAATTATTTTCGGCAGTGTGGTGCTGCATGAACTGGGGCACGCGCTCGTAGGCATGCGCGCCGGGATTCCTGCCAAAGCAATTATTCTGCTGCCTATCGGTGGCGTAACGCTGCTCGATGAAACTCAGCGTCCGCTGGAACCGGGCATGCTGACGTGGAAGCGGGATATCCGCATCGCTGTGGCCGGCCCCTTGGTCAATATTCTCATTGCGGTAGTCGCGGGCGGCATCCTGCTTGCCGTAGCGCCTCAGGTACACCTCTGGACGAAACCCTACGTTTATTCGGGAAATTTGCCGCGCAGCCTGGTTTGGGCAAACCTGGGACTGGCGCTCTTCAACCTCCTGCCGGCATATCCGATGGATGGGGGCCGGGTGTTACGGGCCGTGTTCAGCCGCACCATGGATCCGGTGCGGGCCACGCGCCGCGCAGTTTCGATCGGTCAGGCCTTCGCCACTCTCTTCATGCTGGTGGGCATGCTGTGGAACATATGGCTCACCATGATTGGTTTCTTCCTCTTCATTGCAGCGCAATTGGAGGAACGCTCGGCGGTGTTTCAGTCGGTACTCGAAACCGTCCGGTTGGAAGATATCATGCTGACCGACTTTGCCACTCTGTCTCCGGCGGATACTTTGGAAGACGCGTTAGACAAGGCTGTGCACTCCCTGCAGGATGATTTCCCCGTCATTCGCGGGAGCGACATGGTGGGCGTGATCTCGAAACAGAAAATCCTGGCGGCGCTGCGTGCGGAAGGAAACGGATATGTGCAGGCGGTGATGAACCGCATTTTCGAAGTCGCACAGAAGAAGGAATCGCTGGCCTCGGCTTTCCGCAAGCTGACCGCGCGCAACCTCAGCATTATCCCCGTGGTCGAGGACGAACGCCTGATTGGCATTGTCACCCTGCAAAACCTGATGCACTCTATGGCATTGCTCGCTGAAAGCCGGAAGTTGCGCAAAGCAGCGCTGAACTCCTAAGATCGCCACGGATTTCGCGTATTTCCACGGATCAAGACTTCTGGCGCCTCGATGGCTTCATTATCAACAGAGTTCTAAAACTTGAACACGATGCCGACCGAGGGCTCTGACATGAATGCTTTACTGCCCGTGGCCAGACTTACCGAGCTTCCTGAAACAGCCGTCACATTGAAATCCGGGGCATTGTAGACAAGCCCGCGATACTGCAACCGGAGGGCGAATCTCCAGGGCAGCTGATAATCCACTCCTCCGCCGAATATGTACGCAACCCCAGTCTGGTTGCTCGTATTGAGAGGGGTCAGGACACGATTGGGAACGTCGGGGAGAAAATCGGGAAGAATCAGCCATGTCGTCTTTGGCGAGAACCTCAGCGCTCCAGCGCCTGCCAGTACGAAGGCCTGGACTTTGCCTTTTTCGTACAGGTTATAGACAAAGGCGCCACTGAGTTCTCTGATCGAGTCCAGGGTATGTAGGTCGACGTTGCTTTGGTAGATCTGAGAATTCCTGGCGGAACCAAAGTTGAACTCAAGCGAGGTTCTGGGCCTGAACCTGAAGCGAAAAGTCCCGAAAAAATTCGAGCCGATGGTTGCGCTCTGTTGAATCCCATTTCCACTGGTGGATTTGGTAATAACGGGTCCGCCGTTGAAGCTGGCATTGAAGCGACCGTAATCCTGGCTGAGCGCCAGCGAGGTAAAAAGAAATAATGCAATCCATATCAGTGCTGCTTTCTTGAGCATCAAGTGTCCTCTCGATGTAGTTTGATAGCGAGTCCTGTCATATTAATGTAGCGGGTTTGCAGGATTAAAGCCCGTTGTCGACTTCATGGGTTAAGGCCGGACACTTGAGAATGACCAAGCCGCTGATTTGGGATTCATTACGCGGCTCCGAAGAAGTCCTCGACGACTCCCAATTCAGTTGTCTTCTGGTAATTTGGCAGGCTCTCGACGAATACTCTTCCATACGCTTTCTTCAAGATGCGATTGTCCAGCAATGCGAGCAGGCCGCGATCGTGCAGTGAGCGAATGAGCCGCCCGAAGCCTTGTTTCAGAGTAATCACGGCTGCCGGTACTTGATATTGAAAGAAGGCGTTGCCGCCCTCGGCATCGATCGACTTCACCCGCGCCGCGACCACTGGATCGCTGGGCACGGCGAAGGGCAGACGGTCGATGATGACGCAACTGAGTTGTTCTCCCTGCACGTCGACGCCCTGCCAAAACGACGAGGTCGCAAAAAGCACCGCATTCGGCGTCAGTCGGAATTCCTCGAGCAGCGCGCTTTTCGGCGCGTCCCCTTGTAGCAGCATGGGAAAATCGAGATCACCCAGCAGCCGCTGGTAGACATCGTTCATTTGCGCGTAGCTGGTAAACAAGACGAACGCCCGGCCGCGCGTGATCTCGAGTAATCGGCGGATGCGATCCGCGGCTTTGGCCGCGAACTGCGGTGTACGCGGATCGGGCAGGTCGGGAGGCACGTAGAGCAGCGCCTGGTTTTCGTAATCGAAGTGCGAGGGCAGAACCGATTCTCTCGTGTGCTCAAGCCCAAGTCGACGGCGCATGTACTCGAAGCCTCCGCCCACGGCGAGCGTGGCCGAAGTCAGGACGGCGCACTCGAGCTTGTCGAACAAACAAGCCTTCAGGATTGGCGCCACGTCGATCGGCGTGGCCTGCAGAAAAACGTTGAGCTTGTCGCGTCCCCCGCGGCGCCGCTCGATCCAGAAGACGGTATTGTGGTCTTCAGATTCCATCAGGAAACCGAACTGCACCTGCAGTTCCTGCGCGCGCCTGGCAAAGTTGAAGACTTCCTCAGGCTTCGATGGCAGGTTTTCGAGCTCCGAGTTCAACCGAGTAAATGATTGTTGCAGAGTCATGAACTCTTCGCCGTTTTCTTCCAGGAAATCGCGGCGGTTCTCGAAGGAAAAGCGTCCTTCACCCTGCGGCAGCAAGGCAAAGAAAAACATCGAGCGTTCCCGCAGGCTCTTCAACGCGCTTGAAATCGCCACCGAAAGCATGTGATTCCGTTGCAGAGACGCTTCTACGTCCCGACATAGCTCTTCCACGCGTCCATTGCTGACCGAGACGCCGAAGTAGCTGCCAGCGACATCTTCGAGTTCGTGGGCTTCATCGAAAATCACTGCGCCGACTTCCGGCAAAATGCCGGCGTCGGGCGCGTACTCAGCTTGCTGCTTGATCGAGAGATCGGCAAAAAATAAATGATGGTTGACGATAATGATGTCGCTTTCCATCGCCCGCCGGCGCATTTCTGTGATGAAACATTTGTCCCACGAGCTGCACTTCTGCCCGATGCAAGCATCGGCGCGTGCGTCGATCTTGTGCCAGAGCGCGCTGGCCTCGGGCAGTTCCGCGAGTTCGGCGCGGTCTCCGGTTTGGGTAGTCTTCTCCCACGCGGCGATGGCGCGATAATGCTCAATCTCCTCCAATCCGCTTAGCACTGGCTGATCGGTGAGGTCGTAGAGCTTTTTGCGACACAGATAATTATTTCGTCCCTTCATGTAACAGACATTCAACCGGCCTGTTCCGTCGGGAAACAGCGCCTGCTCAAGAAAAGGAATATCCTTGTGGAAGAGCTGCTCCTGCAAATTCTTAGTGCCGGTCGAAATAATCACACGCTTGCCTGAGCGAATTACCGGGACGAGATAGGCGAGAGTCTTACCAGTTCCCGTGCCCGCCTCGACGATGAGATGACGTTTTTCTTCGAGGGCCTGCTCGACCGATTGGGCCATTTGCAGCTGTCCGCGGCGAAATTCGTAGGCGGGATGGGTGCGCGAAAGCAGGCCTCCGGGGGCGAAGAATTGGTAGAGCGAGACAGCCTGTTTCTTAGAGCCGGAGACTGCAGCAGACGCGGGCTGAGAGGTCGGGGCCACGGAGTCTCTATAATAAGCCACTGGCGCGCGGAGGGCAGAGACGTTGCAAGCAACGTCTCTACAGTAGCGGCAGATTGCTACGTTCGGGCTACAAAACAACCGAGCCTGCGCGGGTAAGAAACCCGCGCCCACACAATCTTGACCCGAATCAATCCCAACTCGATGAGTGCTCCGGCTGCGGCCGGTGTTCCAACTATTGCGATCGTTGGCCGCCCCAACGTCGGCAAGTCCACGCTATTTAATCGGATCGTTGGTTCGCGGCGCGCCATTGTCGGCGACGAACCCGGGATCACGCGTGACCGACTCTACGGCGAAGCTCACTTTCGCGGACATCGCCTGCGCATTGTGGATACCGGCGGAATCGAACCCGACGAAAAAGATTTGATCCCATCAGAAATCTTTCGCCAGGCCAAAGTCGCGTTAGCCGAGGCTGACGCGATCATTCTGGTGGTGGACGGACGCAGCGAACTTACCGCAACCGATCTCGATTTGGCGCGTCTGCTGTTGCGTGGCGGCAAGCCGCTGTTCCTGGCCGTAAACAAGATCGATAGCGAAAAACAGCAGTCGCTCACCGACGAATTCCACCGCCTGGGGATTAGAAAGATATTTCCTGTTTCCGCCGAGCACGGTCGCGGCGTAGACGACGTTCTCGAAGCGGTCTTTGAAGCTCTGAAGCTCGGAAGCGTGACTCCCGAGAGCAGCGAAGCTGAAGGCGCTGGACTTGAACGAGCCAAGTCCGATGAAGAGGCGGAGAACTCGCCGGAAGCCGAAATTGCTCCCGAACCCAAGGAAGTTAAAGTTGCGATTATCGGGCACCCCAACGTGGGCAAGTCGACGCTACTGAATCGGCTCACCGGAAGCTCTCGCGCCATCGTTTCGCCGATTCCAGGCACGACTCGCGACGCCGTCGATGAGGTCATCGAAATCAATGGCAAGAGTTTCCGTTTTATCGATACCGCCGGAATCCGGCGAAAAGGCAAAACGCATCTGATGGCGGAAAAACTCTCCGTCGTGATGGCGCGCAAGCATCTTGACGCCGCTGACATTGCCCTACTGGTGATCGATGCCACGGAGGGCGTCAGCGCGCTCGATGCGACCATCGCCGGCTACGCCCATGAGAGCGGCCGGTCCGTCATCGTCATTGTGAACAAGTGGGATCTAGTGACAAGTGGTCAGAAGAAACCGGGGCGCGAGTCGAAAGCGACGCGTATTCGCGAGAGCCATAGCCCGACTGATCGCGAGGCATACGAGCAAAGAGTCCGCTACGACCTCAAATTCTTAAGCTATGCGCCGGTGCTGTTCGTCTCCGCCGCGACCGGTAAAGGAGTGGAGAAGATCTTTCCCACGCTGGAAGAAGTCGCGGCCGAGCGACGCAAGCGCATTCCGACCGCCGAAATGAACCGCTTCCTGAAGTACATCGACTTCGAGCGGGCCTCAGTGCCGGCACGCCAGCAGGTCAAAATCTATTACATGACGCAAGCGGGTGTGTCCCCGCCAACGTTCGTGCTTTTCACGAATCGCAAGGTGAAGCTGCACTTTTCCTACCAGCGATTTCTGGAGAATCAATTGCGAAAAGCCTTCGGATTCGTGGGCTCGCCGATTTGGATTAAAAACCGGGCGCGAGAATAAAACCGCATCGTTAGCGGTCTTTCGTTAGCAATCCCACGCGATCCACGCCGGCTTCCCGCGCAATATCAAAGACGTCGGCCACGAACTCGAAATCGACATCATCGTCGCCGCGCACAAACGCGATTCGCTCTGCGCGAATCTTGAAGATGTCGTGCAGTCGGCTTTGCAAATCGTCCCATTTCACGGCTTCCTGATTGATCTTGAGCGCCGGAACTTGGCCCTGCGCGCTCCACGACACCTGAATCACAATGGTCCGGTCGATGGGGACAGGTTGGTTCTTGTCATCCGGCGCGGGTTGGGGAATCTGCGCCTCCAGACCTTTTGTCTTCGACATCGACACCACCACCATGAAGACAATGATCAGCACCAGCAACACATCAATCAGGGGAGTAACGTTGATTTGCGGATTGGACGGACCACCGCCTGCCATCGAGAACGCCATTGGAATCGCTCCTCTCGGGCACGCGTGTCTGAGAAGATTTGACACCCTCGCCGGCGAGTAAGTTCCACAGGAAAACAAAATTCAGCGTGAATGCTTGCACCTCTCGTTCCGGCCATGCATCATTAGAAATCAAACTTCGGCGTCAAGGCTGCCCCCGAGCAAGAATGCATACTCGACAGCACTTAGTTTTCGCGCTGATATCGTTCGGAGTGATCCTGTCTCTTTCCACAGTCGTTCCCGTGCGGGCGCAAGACAACTACGAGATTCAGGTCTATGGCTCGGATCTGGTTGCTCCCGATCACACCATGGTGGAGCTGCATTCGAACTTCACAGTCGAAGGCAGTAAGACGACAATCGACGGCGTCCTGCCCACCAACCACGCCGAGCATGAGACTGTGGAAATCACCCAGGGTTTCACCGACTGGTTCGAAACCGGCTTTTATATCTTCACCAGCATTCAGTCCGATGGCGGCTGGCAGTGGGTAGGCGATCACATCCGTCCGCGCTTCCGCATTCCGGAGTCGTGGCACTGGCCGGTGGGAGTCAGTTTGTCGAACGAAATCGGCTACCAGCGCGCCGCATTCTCTGCTGATACCTGGACCTGGGAAATCCGTCCCATCGTGGATAAGAAAATCGGCCGCTGGTATCTGGACTTCAATCCCACGCTCGACCGCTCATTTCATGGCCCCAGCGTGAACCAGGGCGTGGTCTTCTCGCCCAATTTCAAATTCAGTTACGACTTCACCAAGCGGATCGCGGGCGGGTTGGAATATTACGCGTCCTACGGACCAATCACGGATTTCGTTCCCCTTCACGATCAGCAACAACAGTTCGTTCCCGCTATCGATCTCGATCTGGGGCCGGAGTGGGAATTCAACTTCGGGGTCGGCGTCGGCGCTACGGCGTCCACTGATCACCTGATTATCAAGTGCATCATCGGCCGGCGTTTCTCCTGGACGCGCGACCACAAATAGCATTACCCACTAAGGGAACCGCGGAGCTTGCTCGCGTCCTGTCCAGCGCGAAACTTAAGTCAACGCTTCTCTAGCCAATCGGTTCCGGTGGCAAGAACGGTGGTGGCGTTGCTGAAGGCGGCGGAGCTACGGCTGGCGGCGCTGGATGCAGCAGGGAGTCAAGCGCCGGGTAGCGCGATGCCAAGAAGTAAATGGAATAAGCTGGGAAGAATACAATCGCCGGCACCGAGATCAAAGACATCAAAAACAGCAAAACCGCAAGCACAACGCACCCTATAACCACGGCCAGCGTAATTGTGTAGAGGTTCCAGGTAAGGCCGGCAGCCTTTCCAAGCATTACGGCGACGACACCAAAGCCGCCAACCGGAATCAGCAAAATAAGAATCACGATGAAGGTAGCAATTCCCACAATTACCGCGGCACCGAAAGCCATCACGATCTTCAGACCCAGATAGCCGGCGTAGCTGCCCTTCTCGGATTGCAACCTGGGCAGAAGGCGCCGCCATCCTTCGAACGCGCTGATATTTTCCAGGGCCATTTCTGGGATAACGAAATCCTTAGTCAGAACATGGACCACCAGCGCGAGCAATAGGAAGCACGCCACCACAAAAAACAAAACCATCCCGCCCAAAATCAGCGGAAGCAGATGTTGCCGGGGATCTCTAAGCCATCCTGCGGCGAGAGCGAAAGCCGCTGGAACTCCAACCAGCACCGTCATGCCGACGGCCATCGCCAGGATGAAAAGGAGTTGCCATACGAAGTAGCGCAAGCCGGCCCCTGTTCGCCGGGACCAGTAGCGCCGGATTTCGCAGCGTTTCGCAATGATGCTATCGAACAAGATAAAGCGCATGACGCTGCTCACATAGAGAAACAATATCCACAAAATCATCGCCAGCACGATCAACAATGCGATCAATGAGGCGTACATCAAGAGATTGACGTGAGGGAACGGGAAATGCTGCCCGCCACGGGGACGTGTTGGTGACCCCCAGCTGCTGCCGTTGCATCCCCCGGAACTGAGTTCACCGGCGAGAAAACCCACGAATGCAAGTTTCACCCATTGCGCCACCCGGAACGGCTGCAGCAGTTGCTCCTTCGTGTGCTGGAAGGCGGGTCCGACGGCATCGATCGCGGAAATCGGCAAGCAGGCACCTCACGGAGTTCGGAGGAACTGGCAGCAAGGTACCGCTAACCGGAATCGGGGTCAAATGATATTTGCAACAGAGAGCTAGTGGCCGATACTCACTCGTAGCGCAGCGCTTCTACCGGATCCAGCTTCGAAGCGCGCAGCGCGGGCACCAATCCGCTGATCACGCCGACCACCAGCAGCACCAGCGTGGAAAGGGTTACCGTCATCAACGAGATTTGCAGATGGATGTCAGCCTTGCCGGAAGTGTCTTCAAAGAGCGGCCCCATCAGCGGCAAGGTGCCCACGGCTGCGGCGATTGCATAGGACAAAAGCACACCGATAGCGCCGCCCAACATCATGATCAGTAATGTCTCGGCCAGAAACTGAAACTTGATGTGGCGTTTTCTTGCGCCCAAAGCGCGGCGGAGGCCAATCTCTCGGATACGTTCATCCACGGAAACCAGCATGATGTTCATAACCCCAACTCCGCCGATGCCCAGAGTCAGGGTTCCGATAAAAATGAGCAGCACCTGCAGCCCGATGGTGAGCGCGTCAATGACCGGACGGAACTCATCACGGCCGAACATCTGAATTGCTTTCGGATCCGTCGGCGAGAATTGCTGTCGAGTCGCGACGGCGGCCAGTACCTGCGCCATCGCTTTCTTTTCAAACTGCGGCGCAATCGGGGCAAAAACCATGACATCCGCGTCCCGTGTATTCCAGAGATCACCCGCCGTGGAATAGGGGATCCAGACTGAGTCGTCGTCGCTGCTGAAGTAATTGCTGAGCTGGATTTTGCGCGCCATCACGCCGATCACGGTAAAGCGCACGCCGCCGATCGCCACCGTTTCGCCGACTGCGGGACGCCCGCTGAACAATTGCTCGCGAACGCGTCCACCGAGAAAGGCGACGCGCCGCCGTTCCAGTTCGTCGCTGGCATTGATCCAGCGTCCCTGCGCTGGGACTTCATTGCGCATTTCTCCATATTCAGGACACACCCCGCGGATAGCGGCAGTCCCGACCAATCTGTCGCCGTAGGCAATTCCGGGGTGGGAGTGGGTCTCGAGGCAAACATGCTTTACCAGAGGCGCGGTTTCTTTCACCATATCAACGTCAGCCTGCTCGAAGACTACTTTCTTGCCCGCCCGCTGCCCGCCGGGTTGTTCGCTAGTCTGCTGTGGCCAGCAGATGACCACGCTTTTGCCGAAGGCATCGAAGCTGCCAGCGAGAATTTTTCGGAAGCTGCTGCCATAGGCGATAAGTAGTGTGACCGTCGTGATGCCCCAAACGATCCCCAGCATAGTGAGCAGGCTGCGCGTGGTGTTGCGCTTGAGTGCGATCCAGGCTTCGCGAATGATTTCGATTAGCATCGCTTCTGTCGATTCGCAAAAGCATGAACCGCGCAGGAAGCGAAGTTACCAAAGGTGGCGGAATTGAGGTTCCTTTGTGAACCTTCGTGTCCTTTGTGGTTCATGCTCTTCTATCCACCCGCTTCAAATCTCAGCGCCTCGATTGGATCGACCGATGCCGCCTTGCGCGCCGGATACAGCGCAGAAAGTATGGCGATAATGCCCAGCAGTCCGCAAGAGAGCAACCCTGATTTCCAGGTCGGGAGCAGCCCGGCGAAGAAGTTCGGCATTGGCAGCAGATCGACCAGCGAGCAAATTCCGTAGGCGACGCCCAACCCAATCCCGCCGCTAAGAACAGCGATAACCAAAGCTTCGAGAAAGAATTGCCGCAAAATCGTATGAGCTGGTGCGCCTAAGGCTTTGCGGACGCCAATCTCGCGGGTGCGCTCGCGCACCGCCACCATCATGACGTTCATCACGCCCAAACCGCCGAGAAAAAGCGTCACCACTCCGACCGCGCCGAGAAAATATTTCATGCCATCCGTCATCTGGCGGAACGCTTGCGCCTCCTGCACCGTGTCCCAGATAGGACAAGCCTCTTTATCATTGGGATCGAAATTGTGCATACGGCCCAGCACCACCCGAACTTCCCGCTTACAACTCTCGTGTTGTTCGACGGACTTGGGCGTCACCAGCAGTTGATCAAACGTCGTAGGAGTGCCCGGAGGCTTGTCAGGGAAATCGCGCCGCATGGCGCCGAAGGGAATGAAAATCTTGTTTACATCCCAGCCGTCGTAACTGGAATCCTGTTTCTTCTTTTCCATCACTCCAATTACGACGTAAGGAAAATCGTTTAGATAGACGTTCTCGCCCACCGGATTGCGCCCAGGAAAAAGCTGCTTCGAAGCATCGCTGCCTAGAAACGCTACCCGTCGGCCTTCGCGATTATCGTCCCAGTCGTAAAACCGTCCTTGTCCGACCGCAAGGCTGCGAATCTCTTGAAACGGCGGTTGCGAACCGGTCACGAGGAAAGCGGCGTTGTTGTAGTTGCTGTGGGCGCGGACGTCCTCCTGCTCCAATTCCGGAATCGCGTATTGGCAGTCCGGTGCCTCGGCTTGTACTGCCGCGACGTCGGGATCTTCCCAGTGCACGGTTCGGCCGGCCCGCGTACCTCCTGCTTGCAGGCTGGTGCGACCGTGGAAAATAATCATCACATCCTTGCCCAAGGTCTTGGCTTGATCTTCCTGACCCTTGCGTAAACCTTCTCCGGCCGCCACCATCAGGACGATTGAGACGATTCCCCAAGCAATGCCAAACATGGTAAGGAATGTGCGCAGCTTGTGCGACCACAGTGTCCGAAGTACATCGCTAATAAGATCGCTGAGGAACATCCTGATGCCTTGGACGCGCCTGCCCACCGAACGTGAGCCGGTCAAAGCGTCCTGATAGGTGATACGCGGGAGGCTTGGGATTTGTTCAGGGAGTCTGTAGAGACGCAGCTTGCTGCGTCTTGCCGCCCTGGGATAATGTTCTACGGCGTTATAGTCTGCGTCGTCGCAACTCTTTGCATCCAGCCTTCAAACTCTTTCAACGCCAACTCACATTGCAGTCGATGCCGCTCCGAGCGGTCCCGCACTTTCCGATCAAGCGGCGGAAGCAGGTCAAATGTTATGTTAGCCGGCTGAAATTTCTTGGGGTTCGCCCGTGTAATGTAGTTCATTAGCGATCCAAAGGCAGTTAAGCGCGGAGGGGGAACGGGATCTGCGCCCGTCGCCAGTGCTGCCGCGTGGATGCCCGCCATGAGCCCGGCGGCAATCGACTCCACATAGCCCTCGACGCCACAAATCTGTCCCGCAAACAATACGCGTGGATGCTGCTTCATCTGCAGCGTGTCCGACAGCAGTGTCGGCGCATTGATATAAGTATTGCGATGGATCTGCCCGTAGCGCAGGAAGCGGCCGTTTTCGAGCCCGGGAATCAATCGCAAAACCCGCGCCTGCTCTCCGAATTTCAAATGATTCTGAAATCCGACAAGATTGTAGGAGTCGGCCCGCAGATTCTCTTGCCGCAATTGCACCGCCGCATAAGGGATACGCCCGGTTCGTGGATCTTTCAAACCAACCGGCTTCATCGGGCCGAAGCGCAAAGTATCGCGGCCCCGCCGTGCAATTTCTTCAATGGGCAGGCAGCTCTCGAAGTAATTCAGCTTCTCCCATTCGCGCTCTTCGACCGATTGCGCCGCCAGCAGCGCGTCGTAGAAGCGGTCGTATTCTTCCCTCGACATCGGGCAATTGATGTAGTCCGCCGAGCCCTTGTCATAGCGCGCCGCAAGATACACTTTCGTCATGTCGACGGAGTCGGCCTCGACGATCGGACTGATCGAATCGTAGAAAAAAAGGCGAGAGTCTCCGCTGAACCGCCCAATTTCCTGTGAAAGTGCATCGGAAGTCAGCGGTCCCGTGGCAACGATTGTGATCTGATCTTCATCGATGTGCGCAACTTCTTCGCGCCGTATCGTGATCAGCGGCTCGCCCGAAATAGCTTTCGTCACGCCAGCGGCGAACACTGTACGATCCACAGCCAGAGCATGTCCAGCGGGGACAGCACATTCCCGGGCAATCTCGAGTAGCAATGATCCAGCGCGCCGCATTTCTTCTTTCAAGAGCCAGGGTGCCGTGTTCTCCGTATCCGACTTTAAGGAATTCGAGCAGACCAGTTCTGCAAAATCGCCGGTCTGATGCGCCGCCGTCGAGTGCATGGGACGCATCTCAAACAGTTCGACCGCGATGCCTCGGCGTGCACACTGCCACGCCGCCTCCGATCCCGCCAACCCAGCGCCGATGATTTCGACTTGTGCTCTCACGGAGCGTTCTCTGCCGCCTGCTTTATTATACGGAGTGCAATTCCTACTTCCCGCGAGGTCTCATGGTGCGCATTTCTCTAATCGAACCTAAAAACGCCACTCATGAAGTGAAAGAGATTTACGAAAAGACTCTGCGGGGCAAGCCCGGCAATGCACAAAAGGCATTGGCCCATCGTCCGGAAATGCTGAAGACGTTTCTGCCGTTCTACGCCAGCGTGGGCAGATCGGTCGACCGCAAGCTGTACGAGATGATTTATCTCCGAGTCTCGTTCATTAATGAATGCCATTATTGCCAACAGCATCACGTAGCCTCGTCTAAGCGGGTCGGATTGACAGCGGAAGACCGGCAAGCGCTCAAAGCCGGCAACTACACCCGCTTCACTGAGAAAGAGCAGACGGCGCTAGCCTATGCGGAAAAGCTGACAAGGACGCCACACGATATTACGGACGCGGACGTGGAAAAATTGAAAAAGCATTTCTCCGATGCGGAGATTGTCGACTTGAATCTGCTAGTCGGCCTAGCCAACCTGACCAACCGCTTCACCGATCCGCTGGGGTTGGAGGTGGAGTTCCCGGAGGAGAAGATCTAGAGTTTCATCTCGTTAGCGAAGCCACGGTGAAGTTATCGCTCGACTGGTGCGACCGCGACCTCCGACTCTAGTACTTGTAAAAGCCACGCCCACTTTTTCTTCCCAGCCAGCCTGCGTCCACCATCTTGATGAGCAGTGGACAGGGTCTGTACTTGGGATCGCCCAGGCCGTCTTGCAGGACGCGCATGATGTCGAGGCAGACGTCGAGACCGATGAAATCTGCCAAGGTGAGCGGACCCATAGGGTGGGCCATCCCAAGCTTGAACACTTCGTCCACCGCTTCCGGCGTGGCCACGCCTTCCATCACTGCGTACATGGCTTCATTCAGCAGCGGCATCAGTACCCGGTTGGAGACAAAGCCGGGAGCGTCGTTTACTTCGACCGGAGTCTTTTCCAGTTTCAACGCAAGATCGCGCACGATCTGGAAAGTTTCATTCGATGTAGCCAGCCCGCGAATCACTTCCACAAGTTTCATCACCGGCACGGGATTGAAGAAGTGCATCCCGATCACTTTGTCGGGCCGTTTGGTCTGAACTGCGAGTTTGGTGATGGAAATGGATGACGTGTTCGAGGCAAGAATGATTTCCGGCCGGCAAAACCGGTCAAGGTCGCGAAAGATTTCTGATTTGACGTCGAATTTCTCGGTGGCTGCTTCCGCCACGAAGTCGCAGTCGGCAAGTTTTGCGCGGTCAAAGGCCGGCTCAATGCGCTTGAGCGCGGCGGCCTTGTATCCGGCGGTAATCTTATTCTTCGCGACTTCGCGATCGAGGTTCTTGTTAATGGTGTCGAGACCTCGATCCAGGAAACGCTGCTCCACATCGCACAACACGACCGTGTAGCCACTGCGGGCGAAGACGTGCGCGATGCCACTGCCCATGGTCCCGGCGCCGACGACTCCTACTCGCTGAATGTTCATGAAGGCTTCTCCACACAAGCAACAGGAAAACCTCAGAGTCTAACACCTCCGAACCGACGCCGTGGCGGCCGGCGGAGCCGTTGCGAGCAACGTCTCTACAGAGGGTTGGTTAGGTTTGGACGGGCGGGGATGCCCATCCTTCATGATTTGCGGGGTTAGTCCCGGTCGAGGC
Organism: Terriglobales bacterium; assembly: GCA_049585795.1. Taxonomy (GTDB): domain Bacteria; phylum Acidobacteriota; class Terriglobia; order Terriglobales; family Acidobacteriaceae; genus JABDBE01. The sequence goes on from JBAVAQ010000026.1 coordinate 83,425, forward strand.
TTTCGTCGATTGCGACTTTGCCGTTCTTTTCCACGTTGATGACTTTATGAATGCTCTTGAATCCCGACAAGGTGATGTCGAGCACGTAGTTGCCGGGATCGAGGTACAGTTCGACGGGAGAATTCTTGTCGAGAATACGGTTGTTGATGGCGACTTGCGCGCCCTTGGGCGACGTCTTGATGCTGACTGCGCCCATTCCGCTTGTATCGCCGCCACCAAAGAGCTTCTTGAACTTGCCTCCGATCTTGATGTCATCGGTGTTACCCAGAGCCTTCAGGCTCGGCGCGAGGCGGAAGGTCTGCCCCATCTGGAGATTTGCAGTACCGGTTTCATCCAGGTAGCCCTGCTTCTTAAACACGAAGCTGTGATTACCAGCCCGGTCCACGGAGATTTGGGCGGGGGTCACTCTGCCAGTATCTCTGCCGTCCATCCAGATGGCGGCGCCAGCAGGATCGCTGGTCACGGAAAGCGTAGCCGTGAGCGCTGCGAGTTGGACGCTGACAAATGACTTGCTCCCCGATCCGACGCCAATGGTGCGAGTTTCAGCCGCATAACCGGGCTTGCTGATGGTCAACGTATGCTGCCCAGGATTGAGTCCCGCGAGGTTAAAGGGCGTGACCCACGAGGCATCGTTTTGCCCATCGATTTGGATCTTCGCACCCGCGGGCGTCGAAGTGACGCTCAACTGTCCGGGAACAATCGCCGGAGCGGTTGGTTTGGGTCGGTCTTTCTTTTTCTTGTTGTATTTCGGCTTTACGGAGACTGCGGGAGGCGCGACGGTCACCGGTTCTGGAGTGACTTGCACTGTGGTTTGATTGGTTGCGGGCGCTTCGGCCGCCGGGCTTGGGCTCGGCTGAGCCGGCGCACTGGCGGCTGGAGCCGGGGTTTGCGCCGGAGTCGCGTCGTCATCGGCATTTTCGGAATGAATATGCCAGGCGATCGCACCTACAACCGCCAAAATGATGATTACGGCGGCCGCGATCGAAACCATGAAGAGTTGCGGCGGCGTTTTCTTGATCTCTGTGACTGCCTTTTTCGCCACTTCGCGCGGCTGCACTTTCGGCTTTTCCGGAGCAGCAGCGCCTTTGAATACCGTGGCATGCACTGCGTCGGGTTCGGGGATCTCCTCTACGGGCGGCCGCGGCGGTGGAGCGATGCGCACCTCTTTGAGTGGCGGCAGCTCATCAATCTCAGAAAAACTGCGGCTCGCGCCGGTGCCAGTTTTCGGACCTTCAGCCATCATCGGATCGACGTTGATCTGGGGAGCTTCCACCTCAGGTTCGATGATCGTAGCCGAGGACATGTTTGAGGATGACTGGGAAAACGATTCGACCGAAAACGTCTCAACGCTAGCTTCAGCATCGTTGATGACCGGAGCGGCTTGGTCGAGGTTCGGCGTAATCAGTCCGCTGGCGCTCGTGGCGCTGTCGCTGCCTGCGCCCCATCCTGCTGCTGCTGCCTTCGTCGCCGGCGGTTGCGCGACTTGTTGGCTACGGACTTGAGACGGAGCCGATACTGGCAGCGACACCTTCGCAACGGGCGCAGCCGGTTTGAAGATTGGCTTCGCTTGCGTAGTGGCTGCTGGGGTTGCTGGTTTGACAGATGGAGCGCTGGCAGGCTTCGGCGCAACCGGCGCCTTCTGCGCCCCTTGCCCTGGTTTGGCGGCAGCGGCAGCCTTGGTCGCGCTTTCTTTGCACCGCTCCAGATCGTTCACCAGATCTTGGCCTGACTGGTATCGCGCTTCGGGGGCTTTGGACAACGCCTTCATGATGACTTGGCTGAGCGCGGGGTGAATCTTGCGGTTGATCTGATCCGGAGCGACCGGCGTCATTTCCGAAATCGATTGCCGGACTTGGTTCGCATCTTCGCCATCAAACGCTTTGCGCTCCGTCACCATCTCGTAAAAAATCGCGCCTAAGCTGAACATGTTGGATGGCGCGCCCAGAGGATCTCCGCGTAATTGTTCAGGCGACATGTAATGCAAAACGCCCGGCGCATTACCCGGTGCCTGAGCGGCCAAGGCGCTCATGGTGGAAATTCCAAATCCTAAAATCTTCACCGTGCCATCCCATGACACCATAATCTTGGCCGGTTCCAGGGTGTAGTGCACGAGGTTCTTGGCGTGGGCATGGTCCAGCCCCTGGCAGGTTTGGCGCGCTATGTCCTGCAGGTCCCAGATGGAGAATCCTTCTTTGCGCGCCAGCATGGTGGCTACGCTGTTGCCTTGCACATATTCCAGCGAGGCGCAGAAAACTCCGTCCACCTCTTCGACGCCATAGAGCACGGCAATATTGGGACTGTTCAGAACCTTGCTGGCGGCTGACTCTTCCAGAAGGTTCTTCATCAGGGCAGGCGCCTGTTCGCCCAGCGCTTCCAGTTTGATGGTCTTCAGCGCCACGGTCTGCCCGTTCTCCGGATCGGTGGCCTTGTAGACAGAAATTGTGTCTGAATGTGCGAGTTCGCTAAGTATTTCGAAGCGCCCGATTTTGTTCGACATTATCTTCGTAGCCTCATGAAGGCAAACAGGGACTTTCCGTCGGTCGGGAAAACCTCGGGCACGTCCTTTGGGGGAAGCGACGTGAACAGGATAGTCTGGAAATAGGGCGAAAGTGGAGTTACGAAAGTGTTCGTAAATTCGATTGCGGGGCGGGAAGCAGAAACTTTAGTACCGTCCATGGCGATTGAACGATTGTGGGTGAGTTTTGAAGCGACGCCTCCACCCCAGCGCAAAATCGAGCCGTAACCTTTTAGACGCGGCGAGCGTTATTACTAAAGAATCAATGCGTGATCTCAAAACCCTGAATTCTCTCATTTAGGAATGATCGATTCAGTGTTTCGCTGAGCTCAGCACGACTAACGGAATGTGCAAGGTGGCGTCTAATTACACGGGCTCAGCGAATTGAAGGGAGATGACATTTGTCACTGCGTCCCGGTGACGATCTCCACTGGTATCGGCAGTCCCGGTGAGCCACGATAGGATTGCAGGCACGAGGTTGTCCGGGCCTGCGCTCATCGGCTATGCTTAGAGTAATCTTGGGGCTCTTCCTAGGTAGAGTGAGTTTTTCTCCCGGAGTTCGAACATGACTCTGACTCGTTTTGTCACTAAGAACGCCTTCCGCAACAAGCGCCGCAGTATCTTGACTGTCTTGAGTATCGGTGGTTCGCTCCTGCTGCTCACCTTCCTGATCACTATCTGGCGGAGCTTTTATGACAGCAAACCCACCGAAGAGTCAGCACAGCGCCTGATTGTGCGCCACAAAGTGTCGCTGGTTTTCAATCTGCCCAGCTATTACCGGCAGAAGATTCAAGCCATGCCTCACGTAAAGGAAGTGGTAAACGAGCAATGGTTCGGTGGGCAATATATCGATGATAAGCCGGAGCACTACTTCGCTCAGTTTGGCACCGATCCGCAAGAATTATTCAAAGTCTATTCCGAATTTAGGATTCCGCCTGACCAGTTCGCAGCCTGGCAACATGATCGAGCGGGGGCGGTGGTGGATGTAGGACTGGCCAAAAAGTTTAACTGGAAAATCGGCGACCGCTTGAATATCACGGGGAAGATATTCCCAGTCGATTTGGAGCTGACCATCCGCGGAATCTTCACACCCCCTGATCCAACCCAGTCGATTTACTTCAACAAGGACTACATTGACGAAGGCTTTCCGAGACTCAAAGGCAGCGAGGGGTTCTTCGCCGTTCTGGCTGACTCCCCCGGCGCCGTTCCCGGCGTGGCGCAAGCCATTGACGAAGAGTTTCGCAACGCCGACCGTCCCACGAAGACCGAGAGCGAACACGCTTTCCAGTTGGGCTTTATCGGAATGTTGGGGAACATTAAGGCTTTCATCATGAGCATCTGCCTGGCGGTGGTCTTTACCATTCTGCTGGTGTCGGCGAACACCATGGCCATGTCGATTCGCGAGCGGACGCGGGAAGTTGCAGTATTAAAGACGCTGGGATTTACCCGCAACAGCATTTTAGGATTGTTTGTCGGAGAAGCGGTCTCGCTTGCGCTGGTCGGAGGGTTCATTGGTTCGATGCTGTGTTACTTCATCGTGACCGGGATGGCGGCCCAGGGTGGCTACTTCACCGGTATGAAAGTCACGCCGCTGACTATTGGCGCGGCGCTGGTGATCGCGGCGGTGGTGGGATTCGCCAGTTCTTTTATACCTTCTTATCACGCGGCGAAGGTCAATATTGTGGACGGATTGCGTCACATTGGATAAGGATCGATCAGATCCTTCGTGGTATTGGCATTTGAACTTCATCAACCACAAAGCGCACGAAGGTACACGAAGGAAGAACGACCTGAAGGACGAGAATAGAAATGGCAATCCCGCTCAGCTATAACGTGCGCAATCTGCGGCTGCGCAAGAGTCTCACGGTGATGACCGCGCTGGGGATCGCGCTCACCGTAGCCACAGCGGTCTTCATCATGGCGCTGCTGGCGGGTTTGAGTCGCGCGTTTGCCACAACCGGCGATCCTCTGAATGTGCTGATGCTGCGCAAAGGGTCGGACTCGGAACTCGCCGCAGGCGGAGTGTCGCGAGACGCAGTACAAGTATTGAAGGATCTCCCGGGAGTGGCTAAAGACAGCAAAGGCGAGCCTCTGGTCTCGGGCGAAGACATTCTCGTAGTAGTGATGCCGCGCAAGGGCGGGACTGGCGAGACCAACGTCACCACGCGCTTCCTGACGCCGCTGGGAATCGAAATGCGGCCGAAGATCCACCTGATTGCCGGCCGCTGGTTCACTCCCGGACAGCGGGAGGTGGTGGTAAGCAGCTCGATCAACAAGCGCTTTGAGCACGCGAATATTGGCGATACTGTGCACATTGGCAAGGGCGACTGGCCGATCGTCGGCATCTTTGACGGCAGCGGCACGGCGCACGATTCTGAAATCTGGGGTGACATCAACCAATTGGTCACGGATTTTGAACGTACGGTGTACTCGTCGGTGCTGGTGCGTGCGACCGATCCGGCGTCGGCCCTGGCTCTGAAAAACCGCGCGAACGACGATCAGCGGCTGGAACTCAATGGCCTTCTCGAGCCCGACTACTACGCCTCGCAAACCAAGTCGGGAGCCCCGATCAAGATCGTGGGATGGATCGTCGCCTTCATCATGGCAGTAGGCTCCTGCTTCGCTGCGGCGAACACTATGTATGCCGCCGTGGCTTATCGCGGCCGCGAGATTGCGACGCTGCGTGTGATCGGATTTTCGCGTCCCAGCATTCTTACATCGTTCATGCTGGAATCCCTGCTGTTGTCCCTGCTGGGTGCGGCGCTGGGCATCCTTTTGATGTTGCCGTTCAACGGCATGACTACGGGCACGCAAAATCAGGTGACCTTCAGCGAAGTAGTATTCAGCCTGCAGATGACGCCGGTCGTGGTCGTCAGCGCAATTGGATTTGCCTTGATCATGGGAGTTCTGGGCGGGTTCGCTCCCGCCTGGCACGCGGCGCGACGAGACATATTGAGTGCGCTGCGGGATTAGAAATGAAGGCCTTGGTTGGACAGGGAATTTGCATCAGCGATACGAAGGAAATCATCTTCAAAAATAATGCCGATTGACGCAAAACACGAAGACCTGCAAAGCCTGCGCATCGATCGCAGTGCTCGCGCCGGGGGTGAGGGCGAGCCTCCAGCCTGGGCACGGCGCTACATTTTCGTTGGAATTGGTTTGCTGGTTCTGCTGGGCGTGGTGGCGCTTGCGTACCGTATGTTCTCGCACGACGCTCCTGAGGTGGTAGTGGTTCGTGCCTCAGCACAGAGCGGCGATGTCGGCGGCGTGGTGCTTTCCGCCAGCGGCTACATTGTGGCTCATCATAAGATCAATCTGAATTCCAAGGTCACTGGCCGCGTGAAGTGGATCGGCGTGGAAAAGGGTGACAAGGTTAAAGAAGGCCAAGTCCTGGTGCGCCTCGAAGATGAGGAGTTCCGTGCCCAGTACGAGGAGGCGAAGGGCGCCGCGGACAATGCCAGGGCTTATCTTGAGGAACTGGAACACGGATCCCGCCCCGAAGAAATTCAGCAGGCGCAGCATAATCTCGATGAGGCCAAGGCCACACTGGCGGATGATCAAATTACGCTCAGCCGCACCCAAGACCTCTGGGCGCAAGGAGTGGTATCGAAACAGGCCCTCGATGACGCCACCGCCAAGTTCGGCGCCGACCAGCAACGGGCGAATTCTCTAGACAAAGCCTTCCAGTTGGCCAAACTCGGTCCTCGCAAGGAGGAGATTGAACGCGCACGGGGCGCCCTCGAACAGGCGCAAGGGCAGGCAGACTATGCCAAGTCTCTGCTTGACGCGACTGTGATTCGCGCACCCGTCACAGGGACGATTCTGGAGCGTGCCGCGGAAAAAGGCGAACTCGTAACCTCGGGATTTGCCAGTACCGCCGAGGGTGGTCCGCAAGGTCTCGTGGTTGCTTTGGCTGATCTGAACGATCTTCAAGTGGAACTCGATATCGCGCAGGACGATTTCGCCAGGCTGCACCCGAAGCAAAAAGGCGTGGTTACCGTAGACGCGTACCCCGACCGTCATTGGGACGGCCAGATCGCCGAAATCTCTCCTGAAGCCAACCGCGCTAAGGCCACAGTTCAGGTGAAAGTACAAATTCTGAATCCGGACGCATATCTCCGGCCCGACATGAACGCTACTGTCAAGTTTTTGGCAGACGATAGCAAGCATGCGAGTACGCAACCGCAGGGAGTTTTCGTGCCCAACGCGGCCATTCATGATCGCGATGGCAAGAAATTTGTCTTCCTCGCATTTGACGGCAAGGCATTGTTGCGGGAAGTGAAAATTCAGGCGCAACGCAGCAGCGGCGTGCTGGTGCAAGGCCTTAACGGCGGGGAAGACGTGATCACTTCGGCGCCGCAAGAGTTGAAAGACGGCGAAAAAATCAGGATCAAAGGACAGTCATGAGCGCAGCTACCATTCCCCAAACTGCAGTGCAAGCCAAGGTGGTTCAGGCCCGCAACGTCAGCAAGGTTTTCAAGCGCGACGCTTTTGAGGTCAAAGCCCTCGACGATGTTTCCATTGAAATCGGGAGTGGCGAGTTTTTGGCGCTGATGGGCCCGTCCGGTTCGGGCAAGACGACATTGCTGAACATGATTGCGGCCATCGACCGGCCTACCTCCGGAGAACTGCTGGTGCTGGGAGAAAATGTGTTTCGCTTCAGCGATTCTCAGTCCGCCCACTGGCGCAATGTGCACATTGGCTACGTTTTTCAGACGTTCAACCTGATCCCCGTGCTGACCGCGTTCGAGAACGTCGAGCTTCCCTTGCTGCTCACCAAACTGAATGCCCAGCAGCGGCGCGACCACGTAATGACCGCACTGAAACTGGTCGGCTTGGAGGAAAGGGTGAACCACCTCCCGAAACAGCTCTCGGGCGGCCAGGAACAAAGAGTCGCGATCGCGCGAGCGATCGTCAGTGATCCCACGCTGCTGCTGGCCGACGAACCAACAGGCGATCTCGACAGCCATTCGGCTACTGAAGTTTTGGAAATCCTGAAGCGCTTAAATGAGGATTTTCACAAGACGATTGTGATGGTCACGCACGACCCCCATGCTGCCTCGTACGCACACGTCATCCGGCACCTGGAAAAAGGAATGCTGCTGCCAGGGTAGGGAACTGTAGAAACTCGACACAGTATTATCGAATGACGTCATCCTGAACACGGCGTCAGCCGGTGAAGGATCTCGGGCGGAGTGCCACACCTTTGGAGGTAGCTTAAGACCAGCGCTCAACCGCAATCCCACCAATACGCGCTAGATCCTTCGCGGCCTAACGGCCGCTCAGGATGACGTCAACTTCAACGATAAGTGTCGCGCGCGAGACGCACCGAGCAGCGTCTTTACGGTTGAGAGAGCGGCACGCCGTGGTGCCCTGCCGGAACTGGATCGGATACCCACTGCCACGCTCGCCGGCCATTTTCTCGAACCACGCTTAACGCTTCGCCATATTCCACCAGCCGGTTGAGCACTGTGGTCACCGAGGCCAGCGGATCCTTGTGGCGGACTAATATGGTGGGAAGACGCTGCTGAATCTGTTCACAGACCTCACGCACCGCCAGCGGCCGTCCCGCCTCCATCAAAACCATGCGGCACGCTTTCGTAAAGCCCGGCTGGCGTCCTCCAGTTTTGCGGTCCACTAACTCCAGCAGGTCCTCTCCCAGGATTTCGTCGCCGAACAAATTCGCAAGCCCCGAGATTGTCTGTTTCAGGGTGCCAATGCGTTTCATGATTTCAGCCCGCTGACGCATCAACTGGCGAAGTTCTTCATGAGCCGCTTTGACCACTTCCAGAACATGAGGATCCCCGGTGTGTAGAAGAGTTCCGTTGCCCGTCCCGTTACTGCCGTTCGCTGCGTGCTGCATAACCCCACCTCCGAACGTGCCTGACCAGTCGTTCGTGCCTTGCACACCACCCCTGCCTCTAGATACGCAGAGATGTGTTCCATGGTTCCGTTGACCGCGAATCTGAGAAACAATATCCGATCACGCGCGTTCACCATCCTCATTTGCGGGACGAGATGGAATTCGTCCAACCCGAAACTGACTGCTTATTTGGACGTTAGGACGCGGGAAAGGTGAGGGAGTTTACAAGAATGTGACAAGTGGCTGGAAGGTGCGGACCAATGCTGCTTCGGTGAGGACGAATTCGCCTTCACAGGATTCAGCATGCAGGATTCAGCACGCAGCATTCATTCCTATTTTTGGGCTCATCTTTAGCCGCCGGGATCTTCAAGCACCGAGTGCCGAATGCTGACTGCTTGTTCTCAGCACGCTGACTTTCGCCGCGCATCCAGACTCAGCGGGCCCGCTCCGAATTGGGAAATGAGGAGAGCTCCTCCCAGCATGCTTGCGTTCTTGATAAACATCGCCATTTGCATCTGAGCCATCATCGGGTCTTTCGCAGCCCAGAAGTTGTGTATGATCAGCGTGACCGGAACCAGGAAGAGGACCAGCAGCCATGCCCCAATCTTGACCCGGTATCCGAGCACAATGCTGAGTCCTCCCAGCATTGCGAGAATTCCCGATGCGGGAACCAGCAAGGCAGCCACCGGCACTCCCGCATGCGCGGCGTACGAGATCTCTTGCTGAGAAAAATGGAAAAATCCCGCGATGATGAAAATGGCGGCAAATAAAATCCGCCCCGCTAGCGTAATAAAAGAGCCCGCAGATGCGCGTCCTTTCGCGTCCGCGGTGTGTGCTACACCTGCAGTCTGCGAACGCTGTGATGAGGTCGAAATTGAGTTGCTGGCCATGCGAAGCCCTCCTGAAAAATTCTGGGAATCAAACGCCCTTACTATTCCGAACTAGATGACAAATACCGCTTACTAGTTACTTTAAATAACTACTTGCATTTGTAAAGTAGGAACCATAAAGTAACTAAGTGAGGTAATCCCCTGCGCCGCTATTCTCAATCGCCCAGGCCCTGCCCTATGGGCGGACTACTCGAAGTATTGACCCGCCCTTGGACGATGCACATTCTGTGGGCCTTATCCACCAATGGACCCGCCCGGTTTGGGGTTCTTCGACGCCAGATCGAGGGTATCTCGTCCCGTGTTTTGACCGAGCGTCTGCGCCTGCTGGAACAAAAGGGATTCGTTTACCGGGACTACGAAGCCACCATTCCGCCTTCGGTCACCTACGGCATTACCAAGCGCATGAAGGACATTCAAAAGGTGCTGGGTGAGTTAGATCAACTGGCGCGCAAGTGGCAACAGGAAGATGTACCGACCCCGCTTAAAGGAAGGGATAAACGGGCCGGAGAAGCGGTTTCTTCAACATGAATCGACGTTTTTCCACCTGTTCTTCCTTGACAAAAGCAGCATACCTGTTAGAGTGCGGCAAAATGCTTCTCCCAGAGCATTTGAAGAAGGGACCCTGGTATGAAGAATGTTTACGAGGTTCTGAGGCAGAAGGAACTCGAACTGGCGCGGTTGGAGAAAGAAGTTGAGGCGTTGCGTGTAGCCGCCCCCTTGTTATCCGATGACAAGGAATCGATGCTGGAAGCGACCAGCAATAAACCGACATTAGCCAGTCCCACAACGACGCAGCAGCCTATCCGCATCCCGCAGGCGGCCGTCAATGCCAGCCCGCAACCAGCGCGCGCGGCCGGCTGGGAAGACACAGCTAAGCGCTGGCCGTAGCGACGTTGTTTCGTCCTGGTTCCTGGTGTACCTTTGTGTCCTTTGTGGTATCGGTCAAAGCGCTCTGAGGAAATTTCCTTTCGAGCGATGCTATACTCCACCCAACAACTCTGGCCGAATCATTTCCCAATTACGCTTTCAGAGGAAGGCGAGGCGGGGTGGTGTGCCGGTACAGGCAGAGGTTAAGCCATGAATACGGCTGCGACGCAGGCGCCGGCTCGAGTGTTTACCAACACTCGCCGCGTGCCTCGCTTCCCCTTGGCAGTTCCCGCAGACGTTACCGTCTTACGATCAGGCATTCCCTACTCCATTCCTGGACGTTCAGTCACTCTCGGGGAGCGCGGTGTTGGTCTGGTGCTGGCCGGGGAGCTTCATACCGGCGATTCGGTTGGCATTGAATTCCGCTTGCCTGATGCGGGAGGGCCGTTCCGCCTGAAGGCAGTGGTGCGCTACCAGGCGTTGTTCCATTGTGGTCTGGAGTTTGTAAATCTGACCTCGGAACAGCAGACGCTGATCGAGCACTGGACGCGAAGGAAGTCTGTCGCCGATCCCTCGGCGGCGGTTGCTGATGCCCGATCCTTGGCATCGCGGCCAGCGGTCAAGCCCGCGAAATCGCGTGATATCCCCAGTCAAGTCATCAGTCAAAAGACTTCTCTTCGAAAAAGTAATCGACCGATGTTGCGCCGCTCTGCTTGGGTGACACTTGTGGGAACACTTCTGCTCGGGGCTGCAGGATGGTGGCACTGGCGCCAGGCGTGGGGTGAGTTAGAATCGCAGATTCCGCCAAGCCGGGGGTCTTTGCAACACTCCCCTATCTATGTTCCGGCGGAAGTGATAGAAGGGTTGTTAATCCACAAGATTGAACCAATCTATCCCGAGGCCGCAAGGCAAACGAACATCCAGGGCATCGTCGTCCTTGATGCGATCATCGGACGCGACGGAAGCGTCGTCGACGTCCGTCCGATCAGCGGCCCGGAAGAACTCGCGCCCGCAGCTGTGGATGCGGTGAAATGGTGGCGCTTCCAGCCATATGAGGCAAACGGCCAGCCCGTCGAAGTCGAGACCAAGTTAGCGGTGGAGTTCAGGGAGAATTGACCTCGGGGCGCGGGTTCGTTATGCGCCAGCGGTCTCGTCCATCAGCTTCGACGGCCCCCTCAGAACGCTCTGCTCGGCGTACCAGTCAGTAACCAGTCTTCGGATCATCTCCTGCCATTGCGGCGACGGAGCATACGGCGCCGATGAATACGACGCGGAAACCGGCACGCTCGGATGTTCCACGACACGGCTGGGCGAAACCCCGCAGACTGATGCAGCCTTTTTCCGGGGAGCCTGGGTTCGCGGCCCGCACAATTCCAGCACAAAAGTCGGCGGGCCGACGAGCAATCCGATTCTCTGGCGAGGCCTAATAGCCCGAATCCGCCGGCAAAGCGCGCCTGCCTGTTCGGAATTCTCTTGCGCCGCCAGTAGTACCAGATCGTAGGTATGCATCCTGGAGAGATATGCAGCATCCGCCACACTGCTGGCTGTGTGAACTTCAATCTCGTAGTTTCTCAGGATCGTGGCCCGCAAGTTTTGTTTTGTGGTGTTCTGATCGATCAGCAGGATTCTTCGGTGGTCACTGTGCAGATGAGTCATGGAACACTTCTCCAAAGCCGTAGAAACGCCGCCAACTGCCAACGCCAGAAGGCAAAACCGGAGGACCTGAGATGAATACAGGCCCCCGGAGTTCCACGTGGTGAAAACCCTCCGGCGAATGTGCCGATGGCATGGAGAATAGTGAATTAAGGTTGAGGGAACGTTTCGCGGGTGTTAAGTTTTTGTGAATTTAGCGGTAGGGTGATCACGTTCCTCAGACCGGAGAACGTTAAGAAGCCGGTTTCCCAATGGGTGGTGCGGAACGAGGGTCAATGTTTGACCTTGGGTCATTGTTGACCCAGGGTGTGTAGTTTTTTCCGTCGAAACCGATGCCCCATGCTACAAAAAGGTTGCATTTTCTGAGTACTGAAGTAATATGTTACTTAGGACGCGGTGGTAAGCGTCCGATCCAGTCGTGGTACCGCCCTTTCTTCCAGGTTCAAGAGCCGTAACCAACTGTCTCGTCACGAGGTGGATACTACTGCCTCGGGCTAGGTTCGGAGAAACCTTTTATGGCGTGGTACGCTTATTGCCTCACTGAGCAACAGAGCCTCAACAATGGAGTACGCACGCGGCGCCCTTTCCTCCTCGAGGGAATTCAAGGTGTGAATGGAGCCCCAGTCCTGAGCTATCCCAGCGGCGAATTTGCTGTGGTAGTCAGCGAGTACGACCGCATGGCCGACGGCAGCGAGAAACTGGAAGACAAGACCGTCCTCGAGCATGCGCGGGTGGTAAGTGTCTGCTTTCGACACGGTACGGTCCTTCCTTTCCGTTTTGGGACCATTTTCGACAGCGACGAAGCCCTCCGGCAAGCGGTCCGAACCAACCGCCGCGCCTTTGGGATGAGCGTCGCCCGGCTGCGCGGCAAAGCCGAGATGCACCTCAAAGTCTTGGTCAAGGATGGTTCTCTCCGAGCCGCCATGGCCGATGTCGTTCTGCCCGACACAGTCGGGGGCGACTATTTGATCAAACTGCGGGAAAAGGCTTCCAAGGACCGCGAACGTCAGACCAAAGCCCGCGGACTGGCGGTTCAGGTCCACAAGATGTTCAATCCCCTGGAAGAAGAGATCAGTTGCAAGAGAGTTAACACCGATGGCATGATGATCGACATCGCCCACTTGATTGATTCGAAGTCGGTGGAAAAGTATCAAAACCGTTATAGCACTGCGGCTAAGCAGTTGAAGAATTGCGAACTGGTGCTCAGCGGGCCTTGGCCGCCATACCACTTCCTGCCGGGCAAGCTGCGAACGGTCGCCGGCAATTCGTAGACGCGACTTTGTCTTATTTCCCTTGGGCGGAGTAGTGTCCTGCAGCCAATGTGCAGGAATGTGCATTCTTTTACCCCGCGTAATTGGGGAGCACAGGGCGCGGGTGAAGATCGCGAGGCTGTATAAGATTCCTGCCATCAATGAGTTGCAGGAACACCGCATTCTTAGCTCTCGAATCGTCATTTTGGCTGGGCAAGTGCTTCTCTACGCATTAAGAAAAGAGGCCGCGCTTGACCTTCACTCTCCGTTCTCGACTTCTCACTTTCGGCCGCTCCGGCTTGCGGATCGGCTCCTTGCATCGCCTTTCCTGACATTTCCCACCCTTTGCCTCTTTTGAACTGTGGCCCCAGTAATGGGGCCGCTTTTTTTGTCCTAAAGAGTCTGCGGGACGGTGATCCTTGGTGCCCTTCGTGGTTGATTTGGTTCTCCGGACGCAGTGGAAGATCTAAACCCCTTCCGGTCCGCACGACATCCGAATACACTTACCGTCACCATGCGCCTGCACATTGCCGCTGTACTGGTGTTGACTGCCGCAACCGCCATCTACTGTAAGCCCGAGATTGCTGAGTCCAGCCACGCGAGGGGACAGGCCGCAGCTCCGGACTCCGATTCGTCGCAGCTAAAAAGCGAGCTTTCCGAATTGCGCGACGCCGCGCTCTCCGACGACTACGCTTATCGGCAGGTCGCGCACCTTACCGACAACATCGGTCCGCGCGGCGTTGGTTCGGCCCAGGCGGCAGCCGCCGTGCAGTATGTCGCGGGCGAGATGCGAAAGCTTGGACTCGAGGTCCGGTTAGAGGAAGTCAAAGTTCCGCACTGGCTGCGTGGTGTCGAGACAGCGGAACTCGTGGAGTATCCGGGGCAAGCGCCGGGAACGACTCAGAAGATTGTGTTGACCGCACTCGGCGGAAACACGCCCACGCCCGCTGGCGGCATGACTGCTGAAGTTGTCGTGGTCGACAGCTTCGACGAGCTGAAAGCTTTGGGCCGCGCGAAAGTCGCGGGAAAGATCGTGCTATTCAATGTTCCTTTCGACAAACAGAAAGCGGCGAATGGCTTCGCCGGCGAAGCTTATGGCGAAGCGGTGGCCTATCGCGGCGGCGGAGCAAAGGCCGCGGCCGAGTTAGGCGCGGTTGCATCGCTGGTGCGCTCGGTCGGGAATGCCGATTATCGTCTGCCGCACACCGGATGGAGCGCGCCCGCCGGGATTCCAGCCGGTGCCGTTACCAGCGAAGACGCGGATTTGATGGCACGGCTCGCGGCGCAGGGCAAGGTTCGCATGCGCCTCACGCTGACTTCGCAAACCGGGCCGGATGTATCGAGCTACAACGTGATCGCGGATCTCAAAGGTTCCGAACATCCCGAGCAGGTGGTCATCGTCTCCGGGCATCTTGATTCGTGGGATCTCGGAACTGGCGCGATCGATGACGCTGCGGGAGTCGGGATCGCGATGGAAACCGCAGAACTGGTGCAACGGCTGCATCTGCACCCCAAACGCACCATCCGTGTGATTGCGTGGATGGACGAAGAAAACGGCGGCCGCGGGCACGACGCTTATGCCAAGGATTACGCGGCGGAACTGGCGAATCATGTGGCCGCCATCGAGAGCGATAACGGCGCGGCCCACCCTCTGGGATTCAACGCCACGATCAATGCCAAGGGTTTGCCGCAGCTGAAACCGGTGCAAGATGTGCTGCAATCTTTCGGAGCGAACCTGCAGTTGACGGATCGCAGTCCAGGTGCCGATATCGCGCCACTGGCCAAGGCCGGCGTGCCGACGCTAGGCCTCCTGCAGGACGCGCGAACCTACTTCAATTACCATCACACCGCAGCCGACACGCTGGACAAGATCGTTCCCAAAGAGCTTCGCGAGAACGCCGCAGCTATGGCAGTCATGGGATACGCACTGGCCGATTTGCCGGAGCCATTGCCTCGATAGATTCCGGCTGGTCCGAATCTAACCCTCTGGCTGAGGCCCAGAGGGCGTGATAACCCTTGGCTTTAGACTTTATCCACACCTTTCGGCAAGACGCCATTTCAGACACTACCGAATCCCCAAGGCCAGTTGACGCATCTCAATTTAGGCGCATATCATCTTCGTTTGGCCTTAGCGGCGTGAACGAGCTAGGAAGGGCCACAAATAGTGAAGTTATTATCCATGGATAAAAAGAAGCTGGAAACTTTCAAAAAGAGGCTGGAGACGCGGCAGCACGAGTTGCGCCGCATGGTCTCGCGTACGGAGCAAGACGGGCGCACGGTCGATGAGGATTCGGCGCAGGACATCGCCGACCGCGCGGCCAGTTCGTACACCAAGGAATTTCTCTTTCATCAGAGCAACAACGACCGCCAACTGCTGCAGATGGTCGAGGGCGCGCTGTCGCGCATTCGCGAGGGCAGCTTTGGCGAATGCATCTCCTGCGGCAAGGAGATCAATGCCAAGCGGCTGGAGGCGGTGCCGTGGACGCGCCATTGCATTGAGTGCCAGGAGAAGGCGGAGCAGGGATTGCTGGAAGAGACGCACGGATAAGGCATGGAAGCGCAGCCGGTTTAGTTCGCGGCTCACACGTGTTTATCCCGTGGAGTAGGTGGGTTCGAAACACTCCGCGCGAGATCCTTCGCCCCGCTGGAAACGAGCGCGGGGCTTCAGGATGACCTCCGACAACATATATCAAGAGCCAAGCCGAACGCGCGGCGGCATCGAGTTTACGGCACCTGCAATCGGACGGTTCTGTGGAATCACCCTTTGACGCTGCTGAATTCTGCCTGTTAGACTGAGAAATTGCCAGCACCATCCAGACGTCTTCAGAAGGGAAGTTCGTGCGCGCAGAAACCCGCCATCAACTGAAACAGGACCGGTTCAGCCGGGCCACGATCGACGCCGCGGAAAGAACTGCGGACTGGTCGGTAGAGCATAAGAACAAACTGATTGTCGCGGCCGTGATCGTGCTGTTGGTTGCGGCGGCAGTGGGCGGCGCGTGGTATTACTTGGGCATACAGGATCAAAAGGCCAGCCTGGACTTGAGCCAAGCGGTGCGCACTCTGGATACACCCGTGCGTCCGCCGAACATGCCACCACAGCCGGATGCGCCTAGTTTTGCGAGTTCCAGTGAGCGCGCGACTGCGGCACACAAACAATTTCAGGCTATCGTTGACAAATATCCGCACACCCATTCGGCCGAATTCGCTCGCTATTTTCTGGGTCTGACCTCAGAGGACCTGGGAGACAACGCCTCGGCGGAGCGTGATCTCCAGAAGGTCATTTCCTCGGCCAGCAGCGATGTTGCGGCGCTGGCCAAGATGGCCCTGGCATCGGTTTATCGCAATACCCGACGTAACAAGCAGGCCATTAAACTCTACAAAGAGCTGGCGGTAAAACCTACCAGTACCGTCGGCAAGACGACTGCCCAAATCGAACTGGCCGCCACTTATCAAGCGGACAATCAGCCGCTCGAAGCCAAACGCATCTACGAAATTATCCAGAAAGAAAACCCCGCCAGTGAAGCCGCGCAGTTAGCCTCGTCGAAGCTTCAGGAATTGAAGTAAAAAGCTTCTGGCTCCTAGCCTCTAGCTCTCGGGTTTTGCTCCTTGCTAGTACATGGTTATGATAAAATGTCCATAGTCACCTGGAGTGGTCATGAAGACGATGCCTGCCGGACAATTCAAAGCGCGATGTCTGAAAGTCATGGACGAAGTACGGTCGACCCGCGAGCCTGTAGTGATAACAAAGAAGGGCCGTCCCGTGGCGAAGCTGGTCCCGGCGGAAGAACCTTCGGATGATTTTCTGGGTAAGCTCGCTGGCACAATGAAGATCGTGGGGGACATCACGCAGCCGCTGGAAAATCCCGAGGCTTGGGAAGCTTTGCGGTGATTCTGCTGGACACACATGTAGTGGTTTGGGCGGCGATCGAGCGCAAACGTCTTTCCCGAGTCGCCGAATCCGCTCTCCAAAGAGGGCGCTCGAGCGGTGGGTTGGCAATCGCTTCTATCAGCCTGTGGGAAATTGCATCGCTATTTGCGCGCCATCGCATCGAAACCTACGGGACGATCGAGGCGGCGGTGCGTCAGGTCGTAGAAACCGTTGGTGTAGTCGTGAGACCCATTACGCAAGAGATTGCGGTTCTTGCGACGCAATTCCCAGAGAGTTACTCGCGCGATCCTGCGGACCGGCTTATCGGTGCGACCGCCAGAGCTGAAGGAATCGCCTTGGTCACGCAGGATGAGAAGATCCGCAGCAGTCCGCTTCTGAGAACGATCTGGTAGATTCCTTCCGCGCCGCATTACCTTCGTAAGCCTCATTCCGCCTTTTGCCGTGAGTCGTGCGCCCGACTGCAAGACAATTCTTCTGACTCGACTTTTCCGATCGCGAGGCTCCATGACCGTCTCCGTCCGCCTGCCCGGTTTCTTGGTGCTTTGTAGTCTGCTCTGCGGTTCGGTGGTTGGCCAGCAGACAACCTCGCCCGCGCCAGCCGCCGACGATGCTTCCAATTCTGCCGCGGACCAGGGTCAGAGCTTGGGAGAACTGGCGCGTAAGGTTCGTAAGGACCACACCGCCGAAGTACAAATGTCGGACGCGGACGCGAAAGAACTATTCAAATCGGTCGATAAGATTGTGGCTTTCGCTTCTGAGGATACTGGTTTTCCGAAGCGCTCTGCTGTGAAGCGGCGTCTGGTTGGCTCGGCCGAGGTCGAGCAGTACACTCGCGACGAAGAGGCAAAGCAAGGGTACGCGCAGCGCTTCGCACGTTCCGAGATGACGATGAAGAAGTTCGGGCTCCTGCCCCGGGAATTCAATTTGCGAGAGTTCATGGTGAAGGCCAACGGCAAGCAAATCGCGGCGTACTATGATGACGAAACGAAAACAATTTCGATGCTGAACTGGATTCCGCTGGAGCGCCAGGCTCCAATTCTGGCGCACGAACTGACCCATGCCCTGCAGGACCAGAATTACGATCTCAAGGCTTGGCTGAATGCGGGACAGGGGGCATCGCAAGCGGGGAGAAAAAGGACAGCGAGCCCGAAATTGACGACGACAGTACCGCAGCCCGGCGAGCCGCAGTCGAAGGCCAGGCGCAAATCGTGTTTGTGGATTACATTCTGGCTCCGCTGGGGCGCAGCCTGCAAAATACTCCGGGGCTGATTTATCAAATGGAAGAGCCCGCGGTAAAAGCCACCGCGGACTCGCAATTGTTGCACGATGCGCCCATGATCCTGAGGGAAATGGGCACATTTCCCTATCGGGACGGTCTGATTTTCGAAGGCGAACTGCTGGAAAAAGGCGGCAAGGCGATGGCTTTTTCGGGAGTGTTCGCGCATCCGCCTCGCAACACGCATGAAGTGCTGCAGCCGACTGCTTATATCAACCGCGAAAAGCTTTCGCCGGTCCGCATTCCCGATGTTCAGCAAATACTTAGCGACAAGTACGCCGTGTATGACTCCGGTGGGATCGGAGAGCTTGATGTACGCGCGCTTCTCGAGACCTACGGAAACAGAAAAGAGGCTGAAACTCTTGCTGGGTCGTGGCAGGGTGGAGCCTACGTTGCCTTCCGCAGGACCGCGAAAGCTACCACCGATACGCTGGCAACCGCTGATCTGTCGCTTTTGTATGTTTCGCGATGGAAGTCCCCCGCGTCGGCCGAGCGTTTTGCTCACATTTACGCGACTGCAATTGCCCAGCGCTACCAAAGCGCCACGCCGCAGGCTGTTGCTTCATGCGCAGAAACGAAGTGCCCCGCGTTTGCCGTGCAGGTTCTCACCGAAGAAGGGCCCGTGATCGTGCAGCAATGGGCGGACAATACGGTTCTGGTTTCTGAGAGCTTCGATCAGATCACGGCCGGCAAACTAGTGGATGCAGTGCGCGCAGGGAATACCGACGTGCAAGCCGGCAATGGGCAACCGGAGGAACTAGGCCTGCGCCTTTACGATCTGCCGGAGTTTTCCGCGTTTCAGGGTCGCATTGGCGAGAGAATTTTGCGCGAGCTAGAGAGCGAAGCGAAATAGCGCGGGACGTGGGTTCCTTTTTCGGTTCTTCTTCTTGGCCCCTTCGCACTCGGCTCCCGGAACTATTTCAGTCAGAAGCCAGCCGCCATCCATTTCCTTTTCTACGCTTGTTAATTAGGATGTCAGTCCATATCCTGATCTCCTATTACCATGGCAGCCATCACTCTGCGGATTAACGGCGGCGAACGGAAGGTGGAGGTTGCCCCCGATACGCCTTTGCTCTGGGTTCTGCGCGACACCCTTGAATTGACGGGCACAAAATTTGGTTGCGGTGCGGGTCTATGCGGCGCCTGCACGGTTCATGTGGATGGAGCGCCCGTGCGGTCGTGTTCGACGCCGGTCTTACAGGCTGCGGGGAAAAACATCACCACCATTGAGGGCTTGTCTGCGAATGGGCTGCATCCTTTGCAACAAGCCTGGATTGAGGAGCAGGTGCCGCAATGCGGCTATTGTCAGACTGGGCAGATAATGGCGGCGGCGGCGCTGCTGGCCAAGACTGCTCAGCCTTCTGACGATCAGATTACGCAGGCGATGTCCGGGAATCTCTGCCGCTGCGGGACCTATGACCGGATTCGGCGTGCGATTCATCGGGCCGTCGGCACCGGAGGTAAGCGATGAGTCCGCTGTCCCGCCGGGAATTTGTCGCTGCGAGCGTCGCCGCCGGCACGGGGCTGGTCATCGGCTTTTATTGGCCTCACGGGAATTCGTCCGAGAAAACCTTCGAGCCCAATGCTTATTTGCGAATCGCGCCGGATGGAAAGATCACGATCGTCGTGGCGCGCTCCGAGATGGGCCAAGGCGTGAGCACATCGCTTCCGATGATTCTTGCCGAAGAACTCGAGGCTGACTGGAAGCAGATCACGATTGAACAGGCCGGCGCGAGCACTCTCTATGGCGACCAGACAACCGGCGGCAGCGCCAGCGTGCGTACGACTTGGGATCCGATGCGAAAGGCTGGGGCAACCGCTCGGGAAATGTTGATCAGCTCTGCTGCTTTAGAGTGGGGCGTTCCGCGATCGGGTTGCAAAGCCGAAAACAGCGCGGTGGTGCACGTGGCGTCGAATCGCCGGCTCACCTACGGACAATTGGCAACTAGGGCGAGCGCGCAACCAATTCCGACCGATGTGGCGTTGAAGCAGGCCAAGGATTACGAAATCGTCGGCAAGTCTTTGCCGCGGCTCGATGTGCCCTCGAAGGTTGACGGCTCGGCTGAGTTCGGCATCGATTTTCGTCTTTCCGGCATGAAGTACGCCGTGCTGGCTCGTTGTCCCGTGATCGGAGGCAAGGTCGCAAACTTCGATGACAAAGATTCCAGGAAGATTGCTGGAGTCGGCTACGTGGGGAAGATTGGCGATTCGGCTGTGGCCGTTGTCGCTGACAGCGTTTGGGGTGCTCTCGAAGGACGGCGCGTGCTGAACGTGCAGTGGGATGAAGAGCCGAATAAAGACCTGAATAAAGACCTGAATTCGGCCGCAATCTTCGAGTCGCTAAAGAAGGCGGCTACCAACAAAGCGGTCAGCCTGTACTCGACCGGCGATATGTCGAAACTGTCAGGACGCCGCATGGAAGCGGAATACCAGCTTCCTCTGATGGCGCACGCGGCCATGGAACCGGGCAATTGCACGGCGCACTTTCGCGGATCGAACTGCGAACTGTGGGCGCCAACGCAGGTGCCGCAAGATGTTCGCGACTCGGTCGCGCAGGCGGTTGGACTCGATCCCGATCAAGTGAAGGTCAACGTCACCTTGATGGGCGGGGGATTTGGGCGGCGACTGGAGCACGACTATGGCGTGGAGGCCGCGCTGGTCTCGAAAGCGGCGAACGTTCCGGTGAAGGTGTTGTGGACGCGTGAAGACGATATGCGGAATTCGACCTACCGCCCGGCGAGCTTTCACAAATTAAGTGCAGTGCTCGACGGGCAGGGCTGGCCGGTCGGGTTCACGCATCACATTGTTGCGCCCTCGATCAGCGGGCAAAAAGGGTTGCCCACCCCGAATGGGGTCGATCCCGACCTGCCTGACGAGGCCGCGCTGATTTATTCTTTCCCCGCCGCGACGGTCGAATATGTGATGACCCAGACTCCGGTCCCACTGGGCTGGATGCGTTCCGTGTACGCTCTCCAAGCCGCGTTTGCCAGCGAGTCTTTTATCGATGAACTCGCGGCGGTTGCGAAGAAAGACCCGCTTGAATACCGGCTGCACCTGCTGTCGAAAGATGAGGACATCAAGTATTTCGATACGGTTTGGCATACGGCGCGGATGCGGGGCGTGTTGCAGTTGGCCGCGGAAAAAGCTGGCTGGGCGAAACCGTTGCCCGCTGGCCACTATCAAGGGATTGCCTGCTTCGGGTGCTTCAGCACATACATGGCGGAAGTGGTCGAGATCTCGATGGAGAACGATCAACCACGCGTGCATCGGGTCGTGGCCGCGATGGATTGCGGGCAGGTGGTGAATCCCAACATTCTCGAACAACAAATCAAAGGTGGAGTGATTTTTGCGTTGACCAACGCTCTGCGTGCGCAGATCACGATCGAAAAAGGACGCGTGGTGCAGGGCAACTTCGACGACTATGCGCCGATCCGCATGAATGAGGCGCCGCTGATTGAGGCTTATTGGGTTCCGAGCACGGAAGCGCCAACGGGTGCGGGCGAGCCTCCCGTGCCGCCGCTGGCGCCGGCTTTGTGCAATGCGATTTTCGCCGCGACGAAGAAGCGCATACGGGCGTTGCCCATTTTGAGCTGATCTAGCGGAGGAGTGTCAGCGGGACTGCGCCAATCGCGGGAACCGGTTGCCTAACCGCCAGCTTGAAGATCGTAATATTTCTTCCAAACGAATGCGGCATGAGGTTGCGAAACTCCGGGGCTCTGTTCTCGAGTTCGGGCAATAAATTCACGTCCCATCCCGCCTGCATGACCCAAACCGATTGACCCGATTGCAACGCGACATCGCGCAACAGTTCCTCCCACCGGGGAAGGAAATTATCGGCGGTGAAAATATAGAGGTCGGGAGCCGCGGCAACTACGCGAAATCCGTTGCACGGAAACTGTTCCAAGCTTCCAACCGGCGAGGAAAATGGAACTGGTTGCGCCGGGCAGAGGTAGTAACCGAGTAACAGACGCGTCTGGTAATCGACGAAGATCAGGTCGGACTGCCGAATCTGCGCATGGATGAATCCCAGGGCACGAACCATCTGCATGCGGCTCTGATCTTGACGAAGTATGTAGGGCCGATGCGGGCGTCCGAACAAACTACAGGCACCGACAATCACGAGAGCAACCGTGATTCCACGGCCAAGCTTTTGCTTGACCAACTTGGCAACGAGAAAGCTGACGCCAGCAAGCGCAAACATTATGAGGAATGCCGAATGGCGCGTTCCCCCATAGGGATAGATTCGCGCAATCGAGGCTGCCGCGCCGAGTGTGAAGGGTAAAACCAGAAGAGTCACCAATTGCCGGGAAGTGACGTTCAATTCGCCGGGCGAAGCTTTTTCTTTCCACAGCCAGACGGCCCCCGCGATGAACGCCAGGAAGGCAACGTCTCCGACCGCGAGTTGGCCGAAAACATATTGAAAAACTCCGCCGGTTCTGGCGATCACAAACAGCAGCGGATTGTCGTGTCCCGAACGAAAGAAGGAATTGGCCAGCCATCCGTTAATGGTGCCCGAGGCATAGTCTCCCTTCAGCTTTGAAATGTGGGAAACGTATAGGAACGCGATGAGTCCGAGTGCGCCGGCTTGTCCCATAGCCCAAGCGATGCAGACCTGGGCTGATGGGTGGCGAGTAATCAGACGAAGAAGAGAATAGAAGCCGATTGCCGCCGCGAACAGAATTGCTGAGTAATGAGAAAGCAGCGCGAAATAGAGAGACAAGGCCGATAACAGCATCATTGCGACCGAGTCTTCTGCTAAGGCACGCTCCAGCAGGTACGCCGCTCCCGCAAGGAAAAAGAGCAACAAGGCGTACTGCCGCACTTCGGCCGAGAGCTCAATCATCGGTGGAAGAAAGCTGACCAGAATCAGTCCGATAAAACCCGTGCCGGGGCCGAGGATACGCGTGAGCCACTTGAAGAAGATCCAGCAGAATGCCGTGCCCGCGATTACCGAAGGAAGTCGGAGAACAAACTCTGAAATGCCCAACCCGCGCCAAAAGAAAAGTAGCGACGTCAGAAGCGGCGGATGGGCGTTGGTCAGACTCGCGCGATAAGCCTGCAACCATGAGGATTGATCGGCGAGAAGATAATGGAGCGCTTCGTCTGGATTTAGAAACGTTCCGGACGCAGCGCGCAGACGAAGCAAGAAACCGGCGGTCAGGATCAATATCGCGGTTAGATTCGAATGAGTTTCAAACCAGCTTTCACCGTGGCGAGCCCCTCTTGATTGCGACTGGAGTTCATCCTGCGCGTCGTGCCGTGAGTGATTCATCGGAAGAATGGGCGATCAACCGTTGCTGGATCTTGCAACCTCACTTCGAGACCGAACTCTCCCTTGGACTTCAGAAATGACGTAAAGCATCAGGATTCCCAGTTCCGGTTCGATGGGATGCCGGTATCGGGGATGAGGAAAGACAAAATAATAGACCAGCGGATAGAAGAGAACGAGCCAAAAGAAGAGCCATGCGCCCGGTTTGCACTTACGCAGTGCGCGTCCCAGTCCCCAGAAGGCCAGCACGGAAGAAGCCGCGAATAGAGACTTCCTGAAGAATGCCTGAAGGGGGTTCTCCCCCGGCTTTGGCAGCCCGGCCCAGTAGTAGAAGACTCGCCGCAGACTGAGGTTGGCAAATCGCGCATAGTCCTCGCGAATGTAGGCCATCGCCTCTCGTTTTCGTTCGGCGACATAAGCAAGTTCGCCGAGTTCTTTGTATCGTCGCATCTCGAAGATATTCTTGGTCGGATGAAGATAATCCATCCATGTGCCATCGGCGCCGGGTCCGTTCCCCAGACGAAGTTCAGCGCCGAAGTTCGAGCGAATGAAAACGAACTGGCCGAAGACACGGTGATTGTGGACCAGCCACGGAACGATGCATGCGGCGAAAACGACCGAAGCGAGAATTACTCCGTTGAGCGAACGCTTGCCAAGCTTGGCTCGCTGGTACCAAATCCACAATCCGGAGACCGGCAGAAATGACAGCAGAGCGGTGTTGGTGAGCGCCGCAACGCCCCACAGCAGTCCAAATTGCAGCCAGGGCTTTACGCCGTTTTTTTCTTCGATCGTGAGCGTCAGGCAGAAAATTACTGCCAGCAACAACGCCGCCAGGCTGGTTTCCCAGACCCAGCGCGTACACCAGAAAATTACCGACGGCAGCAGCGCCCACGTCCAGGAACTCCAGACGGCAACTTTTTCGTTGAAACATCTTTTCGCGATGAGAAAAATCGGGATGCAAGTAAGCGCGGAAAATATGCTGTTGATGCTCAGAAGAAGTATGGCGGAAGCGCGGCTGTAAATTCCGAAGACGCGAAAAACGCCCGCGATCATAAAAGGATAGAGAGGCGGTTCCCAGGCGGTCGGGCCGGTCGTCTCATTAAACGGATTGCTAAAGCCTTGGCCTTGAGCGAGAGCGCGCCCGATGCGGCCCATTTCGAAGCCGAAACTAAAATCTTTTTCGTTTGGTGCAAATACGGCGTTGCTAGAGTGGAACCGGTAGGTGTGACCGATGACGATGTAGCCGAAGCGCACGGTGAAGGCGATGATTACGATCCAAAAGAAAGATGTTCGCGTGTGCGCCCACCAGCGCCGAGGAGCGCTCAAAGCGGCAATAGTCGGAGTCGCGGCATCCATCATGCAGGGGACCGATGCATTCGCATCCGGTCAGCGGGATGACTTAGTTGTAGTCCATGGCACCGCTTTCAGCAACTTAGTCGATTTGAAAAAGAGACGTTGCAAGCAACCTCTCTACAGTGGTCATATTCTCTGTAGGACGAAGCTTGCTACGTCTAACCCGAAGTGTTATCGCGGCCAGAGCCAGCCGAAGGTTCCGGCAGTTAGCAAGCCGTAGACGAGTCCATCAAGAACTTCTTTGATCGTCATCGACCACGTCTGACCTTTCCAAATGCCGTCACTGAGATGTCCCAAACCGTAAGCGAGGAAAGCGGCGGTCCCAGCAACGCGGAATACTGCGGGATACTTTGCGCCGACAGGAACCGTGTGCGCGGTGAGATAGGCCACGAAGAAACCGACCACCAGGCAATAGAAAAACCACTGCACCAAAGACTTCGGAATGGCAGGCGGGCCGCTTGGCATCATGGTCATATACCCGACCGGGCCCTGCTTGTACTTTTCGATTGCGGCTGGCGACTTCATATCTTTCGGCAGGAAATAGGGAAAAACGTAGAGGCCCCGCTTCAGGTTGGCAGGCCGCAGCAAGGCAAGGAATTTGTCCTCGTCGGGGATCTGGTAGCAGTCGCTTTGGTGGTACTTCAGCAGCACGTGCATGATGGAGCTGGCGACAAAGACGATCACAGCCGACAAAACGATAGGCAGCCAAAGAGCTGTGAGAAAAACCATGGACAGCCTCCTCGATCGCGAAGGTGAATGCCGGAATCGCAGGCGACGTTACGCCGCTGCGGAGTGGAAGTCAAGCTTGTTATCTTCGCTCCTTGACACTGCGCTCTTGCGGCCTTTATCCTTAACTTTCGCTCCCTGGAGAAGTTACGCCTCTGAGCGTGCTTCCGCGTTCCTTCGCGGTACCAGGTGGGGGTGCGGGGGACCTCGATGCTCATCGAAATCAAAGAGTTAGAACTCCATCCTATTGATTTTGAGGAGGAGTATGGTCCGGGCGCGCTTGATTTAGGCCCGGATCTTCGGCAAAGCATGCCGTTGCACGCCGCTGGACGGGCTCAACTGATCGAAGAGCATCACGGTAAGCATCAGCGGATTCAGGACATACGGATCGACGGGGAACTCTCGACTAGGCTTGAGTTGCCCTGCGCCCGTTGTCTTGAGCCGGTCGCCCAAGATGTAAATCGCAAGTTTGATTTGCTGTACCGTCCGCTGGGCGCGGATGCTGGCCGGGAAGAACTCTCAGTAACCGGCGCCGAAGCCGAGGTCGGCTATTATCAGGGCGAGGGTTTGTTGCTCGAAGACGCGGTGCGGGAGCAGGTGTTGTTAGCGGTGCCGTTGAAAGTCATCTGCCGCGAAGATTGTAAAGGCCTTTGTCCACACTGCGGCGCGAATCTGAATCTCGAGCAATGCTCTTGTTCTGAGCCGATGGAAGATCCGCGGTGGACGGCGCTGAAAGACATTCGCAGCAAGTTGGAAGATTGATCTAGTTTGATTTTGTCCTGATCTGAAAATACGCACGAGCGAGGGCGCTCGCGCCTACAAAGGAATTCTCAATGCCAAATCCCAAACGGCGACACTCGAAAGCGCGCACCGGAAACCGGCGGGCTCATGATTCGCTCAAAAGCCATGCCCTGTCGGAATGTCCGAATTGCCACGAGCGCAAGATGCCGCATCGTGCCTGCCCCAAGTGCGGCTATTACAAAGGCCGCGAAGTTCTGGAAGTTAAGGAAGCCAGCTAGCCCCATCATCCCATGCCAAGCGTCATAGCCTTGGACGCGATGGGCTCGGACCGCAAGCCGAAGCCTGAGATCGAAGGGGCAATCCAGGCGGCGCGGCACTACGACGTCCATGTCCTTTTGGTGGGGCCGGAACCGGCTCTGCGGGCCGAGTTGTCGCGCTATCCTACTGCGGCGGCACTCCCCATTAACGTTGTGCATGCCAGCGAAATTATCAGCATGGAGGACAAGGCGGTGCAAGCCGTGCGCGCCAAGCGCGATTCGTCCATGCGAGTCGGCCTGCGTCTGGTGCGCGATGGACGCGCTTCAGGATTCATCACCGCCGGCAACACGGGCGCAGCCATGGCAACGGCCAAAATGGTGCTCGGAGCGATCCCCGGCGTGGATCGGCCTGCGTTGGCTGCCGTGTTTCCCACCGCGATTGGCACCGTCGCCAGTCTTTTGGACGTTGGCGCCAACGTGGACAGCAAGCCGCACAATCTCGAGCAATTTGCGGTCATGGGAGAAATCTATTTTCGCACTCTGTTTGGCGCGAAGCGTCCGCGAGTAGGTTTGCTTTCCATCGGTGAGGAAGATACCAAAGGAAACGAACTGACCCGCGAAGCGTTTCAGCTTTTGCAGAAACTTCCGCTGAATTTTGTGGGTAACGTGGAAGGTCGCGACCTGTATAACGGCAAAGTGGACGTGATTGTGGCCGATGGATTCGTGGGCAACGTCGCGCTGAAGATTTCCGAAGGCGTGGCCAATCTGGTTCGCTCGACGCTTAAGGAATCGCTGAAGGCGACCATTACCCGACAGGTTGGAGCATTGCTCTCGCGCAGCGCGTTTGCCGATTTCAAGAAACGCCTCGATCACACTGAATATGGTGGGGCACCCTTACTTGGAGTGAAGGGGGTTTGCTTCATCACGCATGGATCATCGAACGCCAATGCCATCAAGAATGCGATTCGTGTGGCGGCGGAGTTTGCTGAGCATCCGATCAACGCGGAGATCGAGCGGACGCTGATCGGAATTCGGGCCTCGAGGGCGGCACGCAGCGGGATGGAAGACGTTGCCAGCAACCTCCCTACGACCATCGCATAAAATTATGACAACTTCTTCGCCCACGAATGGGTCCATCGCGTTTCTTTTTCCCGGACAAGGGTCGCAAGCCATCGGCATGAGCAAGGACCTCGCCGAGCATTATTCCATCGCACGGCAGACATTTGAAGAGGCTGACGACGCGCTCGGTTATGGGCTGTCGCAGCTCTGCTTTGAAGGTCCTGAAGATCAGCTGCGCTTGACCGAGATCACGCAGCCAGCGATTCTGACCGCGTCCGTCGCGGCCTGGCGGGTTGTGAACGAAAATGGCCTCAAGCCGCGTTTCGTCGCTGGCCATAGCCTGGGAGAATACTCGGCGCACGTTGCGGCAGGAACTCTGAGCTTCGCCGACGCGGTACGCACGGTGCGGCATCGTGGTAAATACATGCAGGAGGCAGTTCCCATCGGTGTCGGCACGATGGCGGCGATTCTTGGCATGGAATTCGACAAAGTCGCGGCGGTTTGTCGCGACGCCGCCCAGGGTGAAGTTTGCGAACCGGCCAACATCAATTCTCCAGAGCAGATTGTTATTTCCGGTCATACTGCGGCCGTGGAGCGCGCCACCAAACTCGCTGACGATCGCGGCGCCAAGCGTGCAAAGGTCCTGCCGGTCAGCGCGCCATTTCATTGTTCGCTGATGAAGTCGGCGCAGGACCGGCTGACGGCAGAGCTTTCTTCAATCGCTTTCAGCAAGCCCGCAGCAGGTGTTGTCTGCAACGTGGACGCTGCATTGCTCGAAGATGCCGACCCTAGCCGCGATGCCCTGATCCGGCAGGTGACAGGCTCGGTGAAGTGGGAGCCATCTATGCGCCTGCTCATCGCACAGGGCGTGGACACGTTCGTGGAGATTGGTCCGGGGAAAGTGCTTTGCGGCCTGATGCGCCAGATCGACCGCTCACCGAAATGTTTCAACGTTGCCGACGAAGCGTCCCTGCAAAAGACGTTGGAGCACATCGCGCTAAAAGCTTGATCGGAGTGCTTGCCGTTTGTGAATCCTCGACCACCGCGCTACGGTGTGAAGCCCACACTCTTCCACAGCGGGGCGCTCTCGAAGAGCACTCCATTAGCGACCACTGATCGAACGCTGCGAATGTTATGAATGTTGTCCAGTGGGTTGGCGTCGAGAATATCGAAATCGGCTCGCTTGCCAACTTCGATTGACCCGCTGTCGCGGTCCGCGTTCATCACTCGTGCGGGCACGATGGTCGCGGCCTGCAGCGCCTCCATGGGAGTGAACCCAGCCTGGTTATACAACTCGATCTCGCGATAGAGCGAATAGCCCGGCACCGTCTGATCGGTTCCGGCCACGATGCGGACTCCCGCGTGATGCAGCGCGCCGATGATCGCCAATTCTTCCGTCACGATCTTTTGACCGGTCGCGGCGCGCGCGGGCGGCAATCCTCCGTTGACCAGTTGCTCGCGGAGTTCGGGCGCCACGTGATCGACTCCGGGCTCGATTTTATCTGCGGGTACATCCGCCGGACGCTGCATGAATTCCATTAGCGCCATGGTCGGATCGATCACGGTGTTGTGCTTTTGCAGGAAGGCGACCGCTTGCCTGCCTGCGTCGGAATTCACATCAAGCGACGACACCATCTTCGCGACCTCCTGAGGGGTCGCCTTTTTCGGATCAAAATCTTTGGGCTTGAGCAGATTGAGGATGTATTGGATGTGGTTGATCTGATCCATTCCGTCATCCACGCCCTCATAGGCGTTCATGCCCTCTGGAATATGGCCGGTCACGGTCATGCCCAGCCGATGCGCGTCGGCGCAGATCGCTTTGACGTTCTCGGACTTCACCGAGCTGTAAATTTTCATTTGCTGGAAGCCAGCGTCATGGTAGCGCTGCACCCACATTTGAGCATCGGCGGGAGAATTCACCCGCGTAATCCCGACCGCATACGGACTATCGCCGTCCACGATTCCGGCCAGCAGCATGTGCGGACCGAGCCCCTTGCCGCTGTTGACCGCATCTCGCACAGCCGTGATGAACTCGAATTCGTTCCCGACGTCGCGCACTGTCGTCACGCCTGCGGCGAGGTAAATCGGTCCCCACTCCACCTGCTCATAATGCGCGTGCATATCCCACAGGCCGGGAATGATGTATTTCCCGGTAACGTGGACACGCTGCGCATCCGGCGGCACTTCCACTTTTTCTGCGGGACCGACGGCGATTATTTTGCCGTCCCGAATCACGAGCGTCGCGTCCGCGACGGTTGCTTTGCCCGTGGTGTTAATCACTGTCGCGCCGACGAAGGCGAGCGTGCCCGTTCGGCGTCCTGCAAGCCTCTGGCTAAGCTCGGAAAGTTCGGCCATCTCGTCACGCGCCGCGCTGGCGACGAATTTGGGGAGCGCGGGTTCGTATTCGTCGCGCACCGCTTCGAAGTGGTCGAACTCAGCGTCGGTCGAAACCAGAGCCGCCAGGTTGTTGCTGCCATCCATCCACAGCGTTTCGAGCCCCCAGATCAGCCCACGGACGGTGTAGCGCTCTAACGGAAGGTTGCGCTCGCCAATCTCGATTGTTTCTGCGCCTCGGTCCTGTATCCTGACTTCTCCTCCGGGAAGCATGGCCAGTCGCGCCGGCGAACCATGAGCCTGCCAATAGCGCATGAGTGCCAATTGCATCGCCACTGGAGCATAGGCCGAGATGGTGAAAAAACTCTGCGGAACGCCGACCGAGTGCGTCTCTTTTCCCTGGCGTATAGTTGCGCTTGATCCGCTGATTTCGATGTCGGAATCAATGTCCGACATGCGGGAAGTATTGCCCTTGATGATAAAGCTCTGCGGCGTGTAGTCGTCAGTCGCCTTCAATGTCGCGGAAAGGGGAACTTTGGTTCCGCGGTCGGTAAAGGCAAAATCAGTTTTCAGCGTGAGTAAGCCGCCATCGTGCACGATGGTGTAGGTTTCTTCCCCGATGGGCTGCTCGAATTTGTGCAAGCGGAACTTGCCAGACTCCGTGGCCGGAGAAGCCGTTTGCGAACGCCAGAAGGAAGATGGAAATGCGAACAAAAGAAGACAGATAAAACGCACACTCGAACGACGCGTACAGTTCACGCGAATGAATCCTCCTGAAATAGGGCGTTGTAGGGAACCTCTACTCCGCGACCCAGGCCCACCAGTTCCCGCACTGTATTTCACTGGGTGAGAAAGATAAAGTTTTATTACTCTTTTCTACCCAGACGTAGGCGTGTTCGGTACGTGAATTTACAGTTACCTGAACGATGACGCCGCTTCCTCCGCTGGGGCTTAGCGAGCAATCTACCGAATAAGACTTCACCAGGCCCCACTCCCCACCCGGGCCCCAGTCGCGATAGAAGTCATTGAACATGTACGCCGAGTATTGGTTGGGATGCTGCTTCCAGTTCGGATCGCGGAACCACACCGCGTACGCTTCTTCGTAATTCTGATGTTGCAATGCTGCGAAGAACTTGCTGGCGGCGTTCCGCTCGGGGTAGTCGCGATAGTGATAAACCACCCACGCAGCAAAAAGAATGAGAACAATCACGATGATGATACGTCGCCGCCGCCGCCGGTCGCGTGCGAAATCGTATTGTTTGGCATCCATCAGGGTCATGGCTTCCATAAGCATAACGGAAACCAGCAATAAACGGGCGAATTGGGAGATTTGGTAATCGGGCGATTGGGTAATTTATTAAAGCGAGTGACAGAGCTTCAATTTCCAGATTACCCAATTACCCAATTCCTAAATTTCCAATTGCGCTACAGGGTTCTCTTGAAGAGTGGCGTGGCGACACTCAGAGTGATGAGCGCAAAGATGGAGAGATAAATCATGTCCGGCCAAATGGCGGCCATTCCTGCTTCTTTCAGGAGTATTGATTTGAAGCCGTGTACCGCAAAGGTGAACGGGTCCACGGCTGCGATGCCGCGCAACCACTTCGGAAATGCCTGGATGGGATAGATGGCGCCGCTGGGAAAAAAAAGAAGCGTATTGAGGATTCCAAAAATCGCCCGCGGCACCAGCGGATCTTCCACACGAACCATGAGGAGAAACATCATGGTGTTGAATGCGATGGAAGTTAACAGAATCATGATCAGCAATTGGAGCACGACCAAAGGATTGAACACCGTGCCCACGCCCGCCAGCAGCGAACCGATCACGGTGATTACGACTCCGGTCATTACCGCCTTGATCGCTCCGGCCGCATTGAGCCCGAAAACCAGTTCGGTTTTGGTGATGGGCGTAACCAAATATCCTTCGTGTACGCCACGGGCTTTGTCGTCGATGTACAGCATTCCCCCGCCGATCATCACCGAGACGAACATCGCCAGCGTGATCGAACCCGGCAGGAGATATTTCATATATTCGATGTAAGGATAAAGCTCAACAATTTGAAGCACGGTCTGCTGCAGGATGCGTGGCTCAATCGTGGGCTGGTTCAGCGCGTTGGTGATGCTCGTGAGTTCATCTTCGAGAGTTGAACTCATGAAGTTGTCGCTGTTGTCGACCACCAGAGCAATGCGCGGTTGATCCTGCTCATACACTCGCCGCGAATACTGTGGCGGAATAATGACGGCGCCCTGAATCTTGCCGTTGCGCACATCCTCCATCGCCGTCTTCTGATCCTTGTAGTAGACGGGCTCGAAGGTTCGCATGTTGGCACGAACCGAATCAAAAGCTTCGCGGATCTTGAGCGCTTGCGTGCCTCCGTCCTGATCGACCAGGCCGAGCTTGGCGTCGCGGATTTTTCCGCCGAAGGCATTGCCCAGCACGATGAGTTGCACCAGGGGAAAAACCATCGACGCCATCATCAGCGCCGGAGAGCGAAAGAATTTGCGCATTTCGCGCTCGACGATCGCGAGAATGTGATTCATGGCTGCATACCTGGTCTGGGCGGCATGACGAAGGCGTGCGCTTTTACTAACTCATCGCGCAACTGCCGCCCGGTATAGTGGACGAACACATCATCGAGCGTGGTGTTTTGCACGGAAAGCGATCGCACTTTGACACCGGCCTGTACGGCCGCTTCCACAAGCTGAGTTGTGGTTCGTGATCCATCTCCAGTCAGCACGCGGTACATGCCGGCGCCCTCATGTTGGACCGACGTCACCTCGGTCATCTTCTTCAATCGATCTTCCCAATCCGGCGGGGCATTGTCGAACTGCGCTTCGATTACATTCGATCCCGGCACGCTGGCTTTTAGTGCGGGCGGGGTGTCGAGCGCAACCAGCTTGCCATGATCCACAATGGCGATGCGGTCGCACAGCCGGTCGGCCTCATCCATGTAGTGAGTTGTGATCAGGATCGTGAGCTGGCGATGGCTCTTGATGTTGGTCAGCATTTCCCAGACGGCAACCCGGGATACCGGATCTAGCCCGGTGGTAGGCTCGTCCAGAAAAAAGATTCGCGGGCTGTGCACCAGGCCGCGGGCAATCTCGAGTCGGCGCCGCATGCCGCCAGACAAAGTCTTGGTCTGGGCCGAACGCCACTTCGTCAGGTCCACCAGTTCGAGCAACTCATCAATCGCTGCCTTGCGCGTTTTTGCAGGAACGTCGTAAAGCTTGGCGTAGATGTTGAGATTCTCTTCGATGGTGAGGTCAAGATCGCTGGTGAGTGCCTGAGGAATTACACCAATCGCCCTTCGAGCCGCGTCTGGATCTTTCTCGACGTCGTGACCGGCGATGCGAGCCGTACCCGAAGTGATCGGGATGAGCGTAGTCATCATACGAATCAGGGTGGACTTGCCCGCGCCATTCGGCCCCAGCAATCCGAAGATCTCTTCTTCTTTCACATTGAAGGAAACATCGTCGACCGCAGTGAAATCACCATATTTCTTGACGATGTGATCCACCGCGATGGCATTGGATAGAGCGGGGTCGCCGGCGGAACCATGTCCGTTCGTGGGAGCGTTTCCGATCGAACCGCCGCGACCAGTTGGATCGGCAGTCATGGATGCTCTTCCGCCGATACATTTTCTCGCGGCGTGCCCTTCAGTCGATCAGGCGAGACCAAGACTTCCGCCGTCATGCCCGGAACATACGCGCCTTTTGGATTGTCCAGTCGAACCTTGAGTACGATGGTTCGGATATCGCGTTTACGCCGGCTGACATCGCGTTGCGTGGCAAAGTCGGCTTCGGGAGCTTTGAAAAACACCTTGCCCGAAGTAATGGTGCCGCCCGGTAGCTCGATGCGCAGTGTGTCCCCCAGGCCGATGTGATCGGCGTCGGTCTCAGGAATTGCCGCGCGTACCCAAGTATCGCCCAGGTCGACAATAGTTACGATCGGCTGTCCGACGTTTAACACTTCCCCTTCGCGTGCGGCGCGTACGGAGACCGTCCCCGTCACTGGCGCGTAAATCTTGGTGTATCCCAAACGAACCTCGGCTTCGTTTAACATGCTTTCCGCGTTCGCGACCTGCCAGCGAGTCGATTCCACCGTGCTCCGTGCGGCATGCGCCTGGTGAGTGTTGGCGACAGCAGTATTCAGATCTGCTTCAGCGGCGTTCACTTGATCTCTGAGCGATTGGACCAGGGCCTTCTGGGCCGCCAGGTTCGTCTCTGCCTGCACCCGATCCTGATCAGATGCGACCCCCTCTTTCGCCAGCTCAATCGTGCGCCGGCTATCGCTCTGAGTTCTCTCCAGGGTGGCTTCCGCCTGAAGCAGTTGTGCTCGCGCGGACTGCAGACGCGCCTGTGCATTGACTACGCTGCTCGACGTCGATCCCTGGGTGGCCCGGAGCGTAGACTGGGTCTCCGCCACCTTGGATTTCAAGCTGTCGATCGTGGCTGCGGCAGCGCGCTCTTCCGCCTCCAATTCCGAGGGATCGAGCACTGCAATCAGATCGCCCTGTTTTACCTGGGTTCCCTCATCAACCAGCAGCCTGGCTAATCGGCCCTCGACTTGCGGACTCACGATCACCTGATTGGAATCCACAGTGCCGATCAGTGTCAGATCCTTGTTGCTCGGCGTCGACACGAGATAGTAGGCCAGCGATATGGCGAAGATTACGCCGAGAATGATGAGGAATTTATTACGTACACTCACGGTCGTGCTCCTCGCTGCTTGGTATCGGAACGCTTAAACAACGCGGCCGAAATAAAGTCCAATACCGCTCTGCGGCGCGCCGCCACCCGAACCGGATTCAGGGGATCTTTCCCGGTCATGACTCGCATCACCGGTGCGCTGGTGAAATAGAAAACAATCACGGCAATCATGGAAGGAACGAAATGCAAAGGATCCACCGGCCGGAAATCGCCGGCCGCCTGCCCGGTCCTGAGAACCTCAGCGACGCGGCTAAACAGCGGGCGAAAATACTTTTTCACAATGGGCTCAAGATGATTCGCGCTGCCCCGGCCTGCGCCCATCATTTCGCTTTGCACGATCGGGGGGTACATGGGATGGCTGGCAACATAATCGAAATGCGCGCCGGCATAGGCGAGAATCTTCTCGCGAGGCGGCAGATCACGGGACAAAACCTCCCCGACATGGGCGATCAGGCCTCCAAACACGTGATCGAGCACCGCCCCGTACAAAGCTTCTTTGTCCTTAAAGTAGTAGTAAAGCAGAGCCTTGTTCACCTTGGCGGCGCGGGCAATAGCATCGGTTCTGGCCCCGGCGACACCCTCGTGGGCGAATTCGCGAACCGCAGCTTGCAGAATTGCCGCCCGACTCTGCTCTGGCCGTCCGCGAGACCCCAGACGCGATTTGGAGCTGTGGGACATTTGCTATTAATTAACTGGTTAGTTAGATTGTATCAAAAAGCGGGAGCGACATTCTAGTACACGAAAGTGCCTGGGTGAAAGTTTATGGCAGGACCACCACGGTGGCGGGAGGGCGGCTCCTCGAACTAATCTGCTACGCGCAATACGACACCTTTACTCTTTCCCAGGCCTGACCCGGCAATGTCGCGACGCGATGCCTCGACCGCCTTCCCTGAACAGGCATGGGTAAGGACTCGAACCTGGTGTTTTTGGGAATCACTCCTCGCCCAGACTGCGGCCGCACGACTCACCCCTACGCCGTTGCGCTCCAGGATGGTTGTGATCGGTCCGATATCACTAGGACTACCGACCGTGAAGCGAAGATAATGCCTGCTAGCGCAGTCACGGGAGGTAATCCCGACGTGGCCGCCGCGGCTCATGGAAAACCCGCCCTTATGGCAAGCAATATCGACCACATCAGAAAGCACAGCACTGGCGCTAGGCAAAGAACCCGCTCCCTTGCCCGAAAATAACATTTCGCCGACGGCATCTCCGCGAATCAATACCGCGTTATTCTCATCGCGAATACCGGCTAGTTGATGCGACCGGGGCAGCAGCAGCGGGGCACATGCCAGCGACACGCCGTCCTGGCTCACTTCGGCGGTAGCGACATGCTTAATCACAAAACCCAGCTCTTTAGCGGCTTGCACGTCCTCGGCGGCAACGTTGCGGATCCCCTCTACCTGAACGGCTTCAGCATCGACTTGTGCGCTGAAAGCAAGCTCGGTCAGGATTTTCAACTTCTGCGCCGCATCCTGGCCATCGATATCGAGTGTGGGGTCCGCCTCGGCAAAACCCTTGGCCTGCGCCTCGCGAAGCGCATCTTCGAACTCGACCCCATCCTCGGTCATGCGCGTGAGAATGTAATTGCAGGTGCCGTTTAGAATTCCGCTGAGTCGCTGAATGTTATTCCCGACGAGACCATCTCTCAGCGCGCGGATGATCGGAATGCCGCCGCAAACGCTGGCTTCGAATCCCAGACGGACTTTTTGCACTTCCGCCGCTTTCAGCAAGCTGAAACCATCCAGCGCCAGCAGAGCCTTGTTGGCGGTGACCACGTGTTTGCCGCGCGACAAAGATCGTTCGATAAAACTTCGTGCCGGCTCGATCCCTCCAACTAATTCCACCACGAGATCGCAGCCATTATTCAGCACTTGGTCAGGATCACAAGTGAGAAGGGCGCGATCCACACCCTGACGCTCTTTATCAAGATCGCGAACCAGAATCTTCGTGATCTGCAGCTCAACCCCAGAACGCTGCCGGACGAGCGCGTCATTCCTACCGACCAGCTCTACCAGGCCGCGGCCAACTGTTCCACAACCCAGCAATCCGATTTTTAATTTACGAGCCATGACTAATCTTTACTTGCGAGGGGGGGATCTCTGCCCTAGGCAGCGCCACCCGCAATCGACGGAACCAGCAAAACCTCATCTCCATCCTGAAACGCGTAGGTGTTTCCGCCAAGAAATCGAATGTCCTCCTCGTTGACATAAACGTTCAGGAAGCGGCGAATCTCGCCGGCTTCATCGCGTAAATGCTGCTTCAAATCGGGAAACTGCTGGTCCAGCGCGGAGAACAGCTCCCCCAAGTTTGCCGCCGAACACTTGACTTGTCCGGTTCCGGATGTCAGGCGGCGAAGCGCTGTAGGAATCTGCACGGTCACTGTCATCTCAAGCCTCCACAGGCACTGGAAACTCAGCCGTCTCCAGCGTTCTTTGCAAAAACGATTCGAAGTCAGCGACCTTCGGTCGAATCGGCTCTTCCAATCCGTACTTCCCAGCGAGCACGTCGGTCGTTTTCAAACCGTTCCCGGTGATGCACAGGACGGTCGTTTCTTCCGGCGCGATTCGTCCCTGCCGGTAAAGTTTGCGCGCGCATCCAGCCGTCACGCCCCCAGCGGTCTCGGTGAAGACGCCTTCCGTCTCGGCCAGAAGCTGGATCGACTCGATCATTTCGGGATCGGAAATATCCTCCGCCCACCCGCCGGTCTTGGTGATGGTTTTGATTGCATAGTGCCCATCTGCCGGATTGCCAATCGCCAGCGAACGAGCCAGGGTTGCTGGCTTCTGCGGCTCTATATCGGCATTTCCGCTCTTTACCGCAGTCGAGATCGGAGAGCATCCCGTCGCCTGCGCGCCGAAGAACTTCACCGGTTTCGCTTCGACCAAGCCCAGCTGAATCAATTCGTCGAAAGCCTTCTTGATTTTCACAATCAGCGAACCGCCCGCCATGGGGACGACCACGTTGTCGGGCAAACGCCAACCCAACTGTTCGGCGATTTCGAATCCGACGGTTTTTGAACCTTCCGCGTAGTACGGACGCAGATTGACGTTCACGAATCCCCAGCGATGTTCATCGGCAATCTGTGAGCACAGCCGGTTCACCTGGTCGTAGCTGCCAGCGATGCGAACCAGTTTCGCGCCGAAGACTTGGGTGCCGAGAATTTTTGCGGGCTCGAGATCCGCGGGAACAAAAATCCAAGCTTTGAAGCCGTTACGCGCAGCCTGGGCCGCCACGGAATTCGCCAGGTTTCCAGTCGAAGAACATGCCACGGTGTCGAAGCCAAAGTTGTGGGCCTGCGCCAGCGCGACCGCAACCACGCGGTCTTTAAAGCTGAGGGTGGGCAAGCAGACGGCATCATTCTTGATCAAGAGATTCTCGGTGCCCAGACGTTTCCCCAACTGCTCAGCCCGAAGCAGAGGCGTAAAGCCCACCGGCAAACTCGGCTGATAATTCAGCGGCAGCGGCAGCAGTTCCGCGTAGCGCCACATGTCGGGAGCGCGGCTGCCGATGCGCTCACGCGTGAAAGTTTCGCGGACAGCCTCGTAATCGTAGAAAACCTCGAGAGGAGAAAAACAATTGTCGCAGATCGACCGAGGCTGGTTTCCCCAACTCTTGTGGCACTCCCGGCAACGCAATTCATATTTGGTCGAGGGGGTCGTGGGAAGGGCGTTCGCAAAACTTGCAGTAGCGCTCATCGGCTAAATCGCTTTCCGTAACTGTGGGACGAGCCGTCGAAAACCGTTTTAAGAACCGCGTGCCGGAAAAATTTAAGGAGGGATAAAGGAAGCGAGATGCTGAACTGCGGGCACCCCGAATCTCATGTCCCCCGTTTCCGGGTGAGAGTTGACACCAGACGACCGGGAGCTGACTCCCGATCCGGTTGTCGTGGCTTCTTAGGGCTCGTCCCTCAGCCACTCTTCATGAAATCCAAGGTCTGCTCCGAAGAGCAAACTTGAAGGAATATTACATTGCGGCCACTAGTCTCGTCAAGGTGCCAAGTCACGAACCCGTTTTTCTTTATTCGTCGACAGGGTAACTCTGAATTAAAATATT
Organism: Terriglobales bacterium; assembly: GCA_049585795.1. Taxonomy (GTDB): domain Bacteria; phylum Acidobacteriota; class Terriglobia; order Terriglobales; family Acidobacteriaceae; genus JABDBE01. Next base: position 122,127 of record JBAVAQ010000026.1, read on the forward strand.
TCATCGGAGCGGTAGAACGTCGAGAGTCGCCGCCACAGAAGGAAGAGCCTTCGCTGACATGAGCGCCAGAAATTCAGTCCCGAAGACGCCAATGCTTCTATGATCGATCTGGACCATCGCAGGATGCGCAGTTCTATGACAAGGGCTCTCAATTTCGACTGGTGACTGAAATGGCGAGACCGGCAACGGTCGTACTTTATGTAGTGCTGTTGGCAGCCGTCGTGGTCGGTGTGGATTTCCTGTTCTTCAGGAACCGGCTTTGGGAACGGCTGATGGTGAATATAGGAATCGTCTTGGTGTTCACAGCGTTCTACTTGAGATTTCTGAAGCGTCCATGAGGACAGCGCGGGGCACAGTGGTCCGCTTCGAACGTGCATTTGTGCTGCTCGGATGTCAAGCTAGTCCTCGCGCGAGTCCTGCAGCGCGTCTAGTCCTTCTCACCCCTAGAGGCAGAACTCGTCGATCAGTCCGGATTTCCAGCTTCGAGGCCGGTCGGTTAGGTTTGAGCGCGTCCGCGAAAGCGGATGCGTGTTGAAAAGTGGTGCTCACTCTGGCTGTTTCCTTTGCCCACCATCCTTGGCAACGGAGAGGGTTTAGACGTGGAACTCGAACATTGGAGTTAAGGAGCGTCATGCGCACCGAGAATGTCGCCCGAATGGGCCGCCCCTCGGGTCATTTCTCGCATCAGAACAAAGCGCTCCGCTTGCAGCAATTGCGGCCAGCCTTAATAATGATTACATCTGTTGCTGAACCGGCGATGAGCCAGGAGTTATGAGCCAGGAAAAGGTACTGATAGTCGAAGACGAAGAGAACGAGCGCACCGGGCTGGCCGAACTGGTGTCAGCCTGGGGCTATCGTGCCGAGACCGCGCGAGATGGGGCGGAGGGGCTTGACAAGGTTTCCAATTGGGGGCCTTCCATCGTCGTGACTGATCTCAAAATGCCGCGCATGGGAGGTCTGGAACTACTGGAGCGAATTGCCGATGACAGCAAAACCATGGCCGTCATCGTAGTAACGGCTCAGGGGACAATCGATAGCGCGGTGCAAGCCATGCGCATGGGCGCTTACGACTACATCACCAAACCCATCGACACCGACCGGCTGCGCACCATCCTGCAGAATGCTTCGGCGCTGCTCGGAACGCGGGTCGAACTCGAAGTCACGCGACGGAAACTGCGAGATGCGGGCTCTCTTGGAAGTCTGGTCGGAGCATCGAAAAAAATGCAGGAGCTTTTCCGACTGATTGAGATGGTGGCACCCAGCACGGCTTCGGTGTTGATCACGGGCGCGAGCGGCACGGGCAAGGAATTGGTGGCCCGTAATATTCATGAACTCAGTCCGCGCCGCAGCAAACCCTTCGTGCCCATCAATTGTGCGGCGATTCCGGAAACCCTGATTGAAAGCGAGATTTTTGGCCACGAGCGCGGGGCATTCACTGGAGCGCTCGAGCGGCGCACTGGCTGTTTTGAGCTGGCAGAAGGCGGGACCTTGTTGTTGGACGAGATCGGCGAGATGCCAGTCGGCACCCAGGCGAAACTGCTCCGGGTGCTGGAAGATCGCAAGCTGCGCCGTTTGGGCAGCAAGGTAGAAACCACGGTCGACGTCCGCGTTCTTGCCGCGACCAACAAAGTGCCAGAGGAAGCCGTCGCCCGCGGCGAGTTGCGTAACGATCTCTATTACCGGCTGAATGTTTTTAACATTCATATGCCGCCCTTGCGCGAGCATAAGGACGACGTTCCGGCGCTGGTGGAATCGCTCTTGAAGGACATGAGCGCCAAGCACGGACGCAAGGTGGCAGCGGTGAGCGAAGCTGTGCTGAACCTGTTCCAGAATTATTCATGGCCCGGAAATGTCCGCGAATTGCGCAACACGCTCGAGCGCGCGGTGATCGTGTGCGATGGGGCAGTGATTGAAACCAAGCACCTGACGCCCGGGTTCGGTCAATCCGCGATCCGCACTTCGTCAGAGGATCCTGATGCCATTCACCTGGGCGTCGGCATCACCGTGGAAGAGGCGGAGAGGCGTTTGATTCTGAAGACCATCGAGTCGACCAGCAACAACAAAACGCGGGCGGCAGAAATTCTCGGCATCAGCCTGAAAACCCTGCATAATAAGCTTAAGGAATACGGCAACGCTGCGGCCGATGCAGCCCTGGCGAGAGAAGATTGACCACTGGCACGAAGCTTTTCCGGGGACGGAAAATTGGCTCGCCACGACCTGCCGTTGTTTCCGGGTGAGACTCTAATTACGGAATGCGCCGCAAAACCCAGATCGTGCTCGGCATTACCTTTTTGGTGTCCGCTCTGGTGTCCGCGTTCTCTTACATCTACGTTTCGCAGATCCTGCGGCAGCGGGTCACTTTCGCACACGACACGGCCGGTTTCCTGAATTCACAACTGGCATATCTCGCCGCCAATGCGATTCCAGACTTAACCAGCACGAGAGTCGACACCAGCAATCCCCAGAAAGTCCGTCGCGCCATTGCCGACTATCTGGCAACCAACCTTGACTTGAATACGATGCTGGAATCAGTTGTGACCGACTGGCCGATGATTTACGACGCTGCCATCGTAGACACCGATGGGAAGGCTATTCTCGATACCACGGCTGAATTGGTTGGAAAAACCGTGCCTGACCGTCCCGATTTCCAGATTGTGCAGGATGCCAAGTTTCGCCGGCAACTCCGCCTAGTTTACAACGAGCCCACACTCTATGAAATGCGTGTGCCCTTGAAATTAAATGGCGAGTTGTTCGGCAGCATCCGTTTGGGAATCTCTACCGTATTTCTAAGGAGCGAGATTACCCCACGATTGAGACATGCCGTTATCTTTTCCGGGATCTCGATTTTACTGTCTCTGGTTCTGGCCGCCGGACTGTCGCACATTGCTTTCGGTCCATTGGAGCGCATCAGCCGCAGCCTGGATAGTGTCACCGCCGGTGAAGCGGATACGCTCACCGAACAGGAAGCCGGACGCGATGAGTATGGTCTCGTCACTCTAAAAATCGCCCACTTAGGCCGCCAGATGCGGGATGCGAGGGAGATCTTTTCCGCGCTGAAAGACAACGTGGATCAGATCATGGGAAACCTTCAGGACGGCTTAATGCTGTTCACCAGCGATTCACGAGTCGTTCTGGTGAGCGCTTCGGTAGAGCGATTTCTAGGCCGCCCAAGGAAAGAACTGCTGGGGCGAACGGTGAAAGAGATTTTCGCGCAGGACTCGTCGCTCGGCGCGCTGGTGCTCGACGGTTTTCAACTACGGCATCCGATCGCTCAACGCGAAGTCGAATCCTCCAACACGAAACGAGTGCAGGTCTCCCTCGATTTTATTCAGGAAAAGGGATCGCCGATCGGTGCCCTGTTGACGCTGCGTGACGCCGAGTCCGTCCGGCGCATTCAGGATGAGATCGAATTGTCCCGCCAGATGTCGGCCAGCGGTCGTACCACACGTGGGGTCGCCCACGAGGTCAAGAACCCTATCAATGCGATCGTGCTCCACCTGCAATTACTGCAAACCAAACTGCAGCAGATCGATCCTGATACCCGCCGCCACATGGATATTATCGGCAATGAGATTCGTCGCCTGGATCGCGTAGTGCAAATCCTGGTCGACTTCACTCGACCGCGCGATTTGCGTCTCGAAGAAATCGATCTGCGCCGGCTGCTGGAAGACGTCATTATGCTGGCTACGCCCGACACGGAGCAACATGGCGTGACTGTGAACCGAAGGCTTGGGGCCGAGCCGCTGGGCGTGAAAGTCGACGTCGACGTAATGAAGCAAGCGATCCTGAATGTGATAATCAACGGCATGCAAGCGATGCCACAAGGGGGAACGCTGACTATCTCTGCAAGGCGCGAGGAGGATAGTGTCATTACCGAAATTCGCGACCAGGGGGTGGGCATACCGCACGAACTGCAGGAAAAGATTTTCGAACTGTATTTCACCACCAGAAAAGGTGGCAGCGGGATTGGGCTGGCGCAAACTTACCAGGCGCTGCAATGGCACTATGGATCGATCGATTTCGAGACGGTCGAGGGGCAGGGCACCACTTTTCGACTTCGCTTACCGGTGGTGGAAATTCGAGCCGGCGCCAATGGCGGGGGTGGCCGCGCCGCTGTGCCCAGTTTGACGGTTCCGAATTCGTGAACGAGCGTGAACGATTCACAACTTTCCTGTTCAGTGTGTTCTTCGCTCTAAAGCAGCAGTAGAATTCACGGGGTACCTGGCTCGGGGTAATCTGATCGCGAGCGCAGAATAGCGAAATATGTCTGTGGCCGCCATTCTCGGATTGTGCTTCCTTCTGCCCTGGTTGGCACCAATCACTCCTTCTGTGTCTGTTATCGGGGAGGGGCAGGCGACAGCGTCGCAGCAGAACCAAACGAGCAAATCGCCTGCGCAAGGTTCGTCAGCCGAATCGGCGACCGATCAACGAAAAGCCCCGGATCAATCAGCCAAATCGGCGCAACCGTCAAGCTCTACGCCGCCATGTCCCGACAATTCGCAGCCGGCGTCGGACAAGAAGTCGGACTGCAAAGCAACGAAGTCCAACCAAGCCAAAGCCAAAAAACATCACGCCTACAAAGCAGTCGCGCCTGCAGCGCCGCCCGTATCCGCAGGACCAACGCCAACCAAAACCGTGGTTCGCAACGGAGGCGCAGCGGACCCCACGGTAGATTTAGTTCCAGCCCCAAGCCCGAAAGAGGCTTCCCGCCTCGAAACCTATAATCAGTTACTAGCTGCCACCGAAACGGATCTGCAAAAAATTTCGGGCCGCGAACTCAGCACCAGCCAGCAGGATACGGTGAAGCAAGTTAAAAGCTATATGGAACAGGCCAGAGACGCAGCGAAGGACGGCGATCTACAGCGCGCCTACAATCTCGCCGTCAAAGCCAATCTCCTCTCCGCTTCATTGGCTGGGCAGTGATGGGAGCCAGGCTTCAGTTCTTGAACCGTCCTTAGCTTTGATCGGTAAGATCCTTGGCCGATGCTACCTTCCTTTGGCGCGGGCGGCGTTTACCTTCGCCAGAAGATCCTGCGCCGGTTGTTGCACCGGTCCAGAAATCTTCACCGCTTCTTGCAGCACTTCGCGTGCTTCGGAAACCTTGTTCAACTTGGCGTAAGCATAACCGAGACGGTACATGGCAATGGCATATTGCTGCTGGTCTTGTCCTTTCAACAGCGCCGAGGCGGATTTCAACTCTGGAATCGCCCCCGCGGTTTTATCCTCTTTCATATAAACGTAGCCGACAGTGGAGTGGGCCACCCCGGCACAAACTTTGCGAGAGCGATCCGCATTGGGAGCGTCAGCCTTGGCCGCATCGATTGCCTTCTCCGAATAACTGACCGCTTTGGTCAAGCTGCCGGGCTTAGGGTCATCAGCATAGGTGGTGGCCAGCAGGAGCAGCGTTGGCAAGTTGTTCGGATCAGCGACAAGTGTCTTCTCCCCGTAGGAGATCAGCCGCGGAGTGTCCTTCAGTTCCGACAGCGACATCATCGCGTAGGATGCAACCTGCTCCTGAAAGCGCGAGTTGGGAAACGCGGGGGTGAACTGTTCGATATCCGCCATGCGTTTGGTGGCGTTTGGCTCATCCACGATTGCATTGAACGCCGCCGCTTCAAGAAATTCGTAAGAGCTCTTGGCCGCAGCTTTATCGTCGTCGATGCGTTGCGCGAACTCGGCATCACTCATGCCTGCGGGCTTAGGTTGTTTGGCAATAGAGTCATAAAGCTCGCCGCCCCGTATGGAATAATCCATGACCTTGGAGTCATCCTTCAACTGTTGAGCGATGCCGGTTTGAGACACCAGGATGTCGAGGTTGTGTGGAGAACCGGCCAATGCCTTGTCGCCATATTCCAGGGCTTTCTGCGGATCTCCCGCCGTCTGGTAAGCTTGTGAAATTTGCCAGTTTCCATAAGCGACCGCCGCTGGATTCGCCGAGAACTTCTGCAGGAAATCCTGGTACATGGCCAACTTCTTTTGGGCGTCTGGCTCGTTTGAAATCGCCGTCAGCGCTTGATCCTCGGGCGTGCCCGCGGGAATCGAGATCCGATCGAGCTGTGCGTGGGCGAAAGCAGAAGGGAAAAGAAAAGGAAGAACCATCAGGACTACAAGCCGAATGCGCGTCATAGTCGCCTCCAAGGTTCGCGCCGGAATCGTAGCTCCGAATGGCTAAGCTTGCAAGCGCAATGACGAGGCATTGCGCCGTGGCATGGAACGAGTCAATGCTGTACTCTGAGCCAGATGCGAGACGTAGACGTCGCGGGAAATTTCACGCCAGCCGAAGCCAACCCACCGCAGGCACCCGTGCGCCAGCCTCTTCGTCATTCGATCCTCTTCATCGTTTTGATGGCACTGTTACTGCGCCTCGCCGTAATTACCATCGGCCACACCTACCGGATCACCCCACGCCGGGATCACTTTCAATATGGCTGGGAGATGGGCCGTCTCGCCCGCTCCATTGCCACGGGGCAAGGATTCAGTTCCCCCACCGACCTGCCAACTGGACCCAGTGCATGGGCGCCGCCGCTCTATCCCTATATCCTCGCCGGAGTATTTAAGTTGTTTGGCGTATACAGCGCACTCTCGGCTTGGGTAATTCTGGCCTTTAACAGCATCTTTGCCGCTCTAACCTGTCTTACGCTCTACAGGATCGCCGAGCGAATCTACGGCACCGCCGTGGCTCGGGCAACAGCTTGGGCCTGGGCGGTTTTCCCGTACGTAATCTATTGGCCGGTGCGCGTGGTTTGGGAGACGAGCTTTACCACATTCCTGCTCAGCCTTGCGTTGCTCCTCACGCTGCGCATGGCGGATGAACCACCCCGTTCCCGCATGTGGATTTTGTTCGGATTGCTCTGGGGCATAATCGCGCTCACCAATACCGCCGTCATCAGCATGATGCCCTTCTGCTTGCTCTGGCTCTTGTACCGGCTACCCCGTCGGCCACGGCAATTCGTCGGAGCTGCTTTGTGTGTCCTCGCGGCAGCCTTAGTGGTGAGTCCTTGGCTGGTGCGCAATTATCAGGTTTTCGGCAAGTTCATCTTTGTGCGCGACAATCTTCCGCTGGAAATGTACGAGGCCAACAACGATCAATCCGAAGGCTTGTGGACCCGGAACGAACATCCCGGCAACAATCCCGAGGCCATGCACAGATTTCAGGAGTTAGGCGAACTCGGCTTCATGGCCGAGAAGAAGCAGGAGGTTCGCCAGTTCATTCGCGAGCATCCTGGACGGTTTCTGTGGTTCACTGTCGAACGCGCCGTCTACTTCTGGATCGCGCCTCCGCAGGCTGCCATCGTCGCGGGCTACGATTTGATGATTTCGCGCCACACCAATTTCCTGCTGGGAGCGGTCTTTGCCTTCGCGGGATTGTGGCTGACCATTCGCAGGCGAAAGCGGGGCGCATTCCTGCTCGCGTGTTTTCTGCTGATCTATCCGCTGCCCTATTATCTGGTGATGCCCTTCCCCCGTTACAAGCACCCCATCGAACCGGAGATGCTTCTGCTGATCGTGTATCTGTTCTGGGAGGCAAGCAAGATTCAAATTCTATGGCCGGTCCGAAAATCGGCGTAGAAATTCTGGGTTGGGCGAGTTGGCGACTTCCTCCCCTTCAATTTAAATTAGATCATGCGTTCCATTCTGCAGAAACGCGCGCTGCGCTTCGTCTTCGGCGCCAATGTGATTTCGATGCTGGGCAGCGGCATGAACGCAGCCGCCGTTGCCTGGTACATTCTGCAGGCCACTCATTCCGAAATCGCCCTGGGAACGTTCGCTGTCCTGCAAACCATTCCGGCCATGCTAATGCTGCCGTTCACCGGCGTCATCATTGACCGCGAAGACCGCCGGCGGCTGGTCATGATGCTCGATGCTGCCCGTGCCGTCATCATTCTCACGGTTTCGATTCTTGCCTTCATGGGGAGGGCGAAAATCTGGGAACTCTACCTGATGAACACGCTGGTGGCGGCTGGATTCTGGATGTTCTGGCCGACGATCACTGCATTGATTCAAGAACTGACGCCGGGCGAGGAGTTCGTCCACGCCAATACTTTTCTCTTGGCGGGAATCCAGGGAGGCTGGCTGATTGCCGGTTCTATCGTCGGATTCGTTTATAACCGCATTGGTCTGGGCGGAGTTTTGCTCATCGATTTTTCAACCTACCTGGTTTCATTCCTCTGCTACTTCGCGGTTCGCAAGGGACGGCACGTCGTGCCTCGTCCCGCCGAATTGCGTGCCGACATTGTGGCCGCGGAGACTGCGCTCGAACGGTTTGTGCGCGAAATGCGCGAAGGAGTCGACTTTCTCCGTGGCCGGCGAAATCTGGTCTTTCTGGGGTTCAGTTGGGCGCTATTCCTGGCTGCGATGATGACCGGGGTTGTGGTCACACCTCCGTTGAGTGACAACGTGTTTCACGCCGGCGCCGTAGGTTACGGCTGGCTCAATGCGGGGTGGGGCACGGGGGCGTTCGTGAGCGCTCTCTACGCGCCCTGGTTTATCGCGGGATTGGGCGCACGCCGAGCGATCGCGATCTCCATGGGCCTGCTGACCATCTGCATGATCCTGGCGCCGCTCTCCGCGGTATTCGTAATCGCCGTTCTGATCTATGGGGTCATGGGGTCGGCGCGCGGGGTCAGCGGAGTCGCCATGAATACGAGCATTATGGAGCAAGTGCCGCAGCATTTCATGGGACGGGTACAGAATACGTTCTATTTCATGGGCACTGCGCTGCAGATCCTGCTGGCGCTCCTGGTGGGAGCAGTGGCCCAGGTCAGCCTGGTCGCTGGTTTCTCCATCATCGGATTGGTGTATGCAGTCGCATTCGTCAGCGCAAGTTGGCCGGTGCAAGCGGCAGTGCGGGTTGAAGAAGCCACCCCAGTGGAATAGAAACTACTTCACCACGGAGTCACAGAGACCAGAAGAAACTTGGGTCTTGCGGGAACTAAAGTTTTTCTGTGTAGCTCTGTGTCTCTGTGGTAAATAAGCCTTTCCCGCGTTATTCTTTCAAATTCAAAAGGAGCCATATGTCATCCAGCCTCGAAGGTCGGGTCGCGATTGTCTTTGGAGTCGCAAATAAGCGCAGCATTGCCTGGTCTATTGCGCAGGGATTGCACAACGCCGGCGCCAAGCTTGCCATCACGTATCAGAACGAACGTATGGCGCTCGAAGCCAAAGACCTGATCCTTTCCCTGCCCGGCGCAGAGGCATTTCAGTGCGACGTTTCGAACGATGCCGAGATCGACCAGTTGTTCACTCAACTCAAAGAACGCTATGGCAAGCTGAATGTTCTGGTTCATAGCGTGGCTTTTGCGCCCGCCGACGAACTCAAGGGAGACTTCGTCAACACCAGCCGCGAAGGTTTTCGCGTCGCACTCGACGTAAGTGTCTACTCGCTCATCGCAGTTGCCCGCGCGGCCGCGCCACTCATGGAAGATGGCGGATCCATCATGACCATGACGTACTACGCCTCGGAGAAAGTCGTGCCGCGATATAACGTGATGGCTGTCGCCAAAGCGGGCCTCGAGTGCACGGTGCGCTACTTGGCTTTCGAGTTGGGCAGGAAGAATATTCGTGTGAACGCGATTTCTGCAGGCCCGATCAAGACTTTGGCTGCGCGCGGCATTTCGGGCTTCAGCGATATGCACAAGACTCACGCCGAGCGCGCGCCTCTGGGTAGAAACGTAGACGTAAACGAAGTGGGAGCCACCGGGGTTTTCCTGGCGTCCGACGCCAGCTCCGGCATCACCGGCGAAGTCATCTACGTCGACTGCGGCTACAACATCATGGGGTTTTGAAAAGCTATTCGCCAGTCACAGAGACGCAGAGGGAACCCAGGAATATTTTCTCTGTGACTCGGTGACTCGGTGGTAAGAGCTCTTAGCGATTGCCGCTAACCCGCACCCGCCGCTCGTTCTCTCCCAGCCGTTCCAGCGTGATCTCGATATCGCGTTCGCGTTCGAAGCGCGCAAACTTCTCTCCCCATTCGATCAGCAAGATGCTGTTTTCCGCGATCAGGTCGTCGAGTCCCAAGGTCTCGAGTTGACGCGGCGTGTCCACGCGATACAAGTCGATGTGATAAAGAGTAGCTTGAGGCCCGCGGTATTCGTGGATCAGAGTAAACGTCGGGCTGGTTACATCGTCTTCCGAGGCCGCATGGAAAGCTTCCGCGATGCCCTTCACCAGCGTGGTCTTGCCCGCTCCCAGATTACCGCGAAGCACGACGATTTTCGGCGGAGCGAGCATCCCGGCCAGGGTGCGGCCGAGAGCGACAGTCTCCTCCGGCGATTGAGTAGTGAATTCTCGCGTCTCCATGCGGGATGTGGAAACCAGTATAGCGAGAGTTCACGACGGAAGTGGCTATCGGAGGACAGGGTTTACAGACTGCCGAAAAAGCATGACTCGCGCGGTTCTTGGGTAGGGCCCGACTTCAGTCGGGCCGATAAGTCGCCGAAATGTGTCGGCGCTTCAGCGCCTGAGGTGAGAGCTTTTGGCGTCCGGGCAAACCGTGTTCATTGGCTTTTCAGCTCTGTGGGTTGAGTCGCACAAATTGCTCGGCTGACGAGGAACTACACCTGACGCCGACTTAGATTGGCGTCAACGCGAAGGTGGCTTTTACTTTCTCTTCGGCGCGACCCACTGCGGCGAGCGCAGTCCCAGAAAATCCTTGTCCACGCGTGTGTCGAGAGCATTCCGCAGCGTGAGGTGATCGTTGTCTTCAAGGGCGATGAAGCGGAACGGCTGCAAGGTTCCGTCTTTCGATTTGCGCGTTGGCTCCAGGATTTCCGCCATAGCTTTCACGGCGCCGGATGCCGTCTCAATGGTGACCTCCACCAGATTACCCTGCTCCAGGGCTCCGGCCAATCGCAGCATGCCGCCGGTTTCGGAAATAGTTTGCAGCTTTGCCCGCGCGCTACGCCCGTCATTTAGCTTGATGACGACAGGGACTGAACTTCCAAACTGAACTCGCTGAGCCCGATGCTGAGGGTGAGTCTGGGGGAAGTGTGTCATAGCTGGAACTACTATGGCATGGTGGGGAAGCACAGGGCAGATTACGGAAGCCCTCTGCTTGGTTCGATTGCGGACTGTACCGACTGGTCTAGTTTCCCAACTGTGGTAGGAACAGTTACCTAACAGGTTAACGTCCTAAAGGACGATGCTGCTGAGCGCGCGGTGCGGCATCTCCGCGAATTTCGAGTTTTCCGCTGCCAGTAAACCGTCTCAGAAGACTTATGCCAGCAGAGGAAAGTGACGTCGCTGGCCGCCGAATACATCAAGGGCAAAGCTGGGAACGGGAGTTGTCCACGAGAGTCGTCAGCCGCGAATTTCCACCTTGGAGCTTGCCGCCGCTTCCCGCACCCGCCGGAAGGCTTCTGGCAAGGCCTTCACTAGGTCTGTTGCGACCAACGAATGTTCGCCCATGCTTTCGCTTGCCACATCCCCGGCAAGACCGTGGAGATGCACCGCAGCAATGACTGCTTCCGCGATGTGTCCGGGATTTTGCGCGACCAAACCGGACACCATGCCGGTGAGAATGTCTCCCGTGCCTCCTGTCGCCATCCCCGGATTTCCCGTGGTATTCACCCAAACCGTTCCATCGGGCTGCGCGATCAGCGTGCGATGCCCCTTCAGCACCACGATCAATTCGTGTTCGCGGGCGAACGTGCGCGCGACGTTGATACGGTCGCGTTGTACGGCGGCGATTGTTGATCCAGCAAGACGCGCCATCTCGCCCGGATGCGGCGTGATCACCAAGGTGCGTCCTCTTCCGTTGAGGTCGTTGGCTCGGCCCTCGAACGCGTTGAGACCATCCGCGTCGAGGACGAGCGGAGTCTTGCATTTGACCACCAGACTGCGAACAAACTCGGAGGTTTCGGGATTACGCGAGATCCCCGGCCCGACCGCCAGAACCGTCTTGCCTTTAATTAGTGCGTCCACCGCTGCGCTCGCGAGACCAGAGATGCTGCCGACATCGGTTTCGTCCAGTGGCTCGGTCATCACTTCGGGATGAAATCCCGCCACCGTGGCGAGCACGGACCGCGGCGTAGCCACGGTCGATAATCCCGCTCCGGTTCGCAGCGCCGCCATCCCCGCCATGGCGACTGAGCCCGCCTTCCCCACAGAGCCGCCAATCACCAGTACATGACCAAAGTTTCCCTTGTTGGCTGCAAGCGGCCGCGGGCCAATGAGCGGAGCGATCTCGCGGGGAGTGATCAGGTTCAGTTGCAGCGAAGAAACGATCGCTTCGTCGGGCGAGCCGATCGGAGCAATCACTGTCGGCCCGTCGGTCAATCTCCCGAAAATGTGGGCCGGCCGCGGCGCTGTGAAGGTCACTACGGCGTCGGCGCGAGCAACCGCGCCGAGCTGTTCGCCCATGACATCAGCATCGGCGCCTGAGGGAATATCTACGGCGACGACAGGCGCAGAACTCGCATTGAGCAATCGGACGGCTCCAGCGTAAACGCCGCTCATCGGCGGCTTGAAGCCTGTACCCAGAATGGCATCGAGCAGAAGCTCGGAATCAAATACGGCCCGCGCCGGCTCCTGCTTCAACTCCTCATCGGATCGGACGATCACAGGCGCGACCGGAAGCTTGGCAAACATCTCGGCGGCATCGCCTCGCAACTCAGACGGCTCTGCCAGCAACACGATTCGCACTCCCCTGCCGGCTCCGTGCAATTTTCGCGCGGCCACAAATCCGTCTCCGCCATTGTTACCCTTCCCGCAAATCACACCGATGCGCTCTGCCGACGGGTATCGAGATACCACAAACTCGGCCACGGCCGTGCCCGCGTTCTCCATCAGCGTGAGTGAAGGGACGGCAAAGCGCTGGCTGGTGGCGCGATCAGTCTCGCGCATGTCGGCGGTTGAGACGATCTTCATAATATAGGCCGATAGCCGTTGGTCGTCCGTCGTCAGTCAAAGGCCAACGACGAACGACCAAAGACTGACGACCAAAAACGACTATAAAACAAAAATGCCTTCCGCGTTTTGCGGAAAGCACTCGAAATACTTCGTGAGCCGCTCTTAATCCGCCATCGTCGGCGCCGGTTTCGGTTCCTCCGCGCGCATTTGTTGCACTTTGCTGTGGTGGCGGCTGTAGGTGAAGTAAATCACCAGCCCAATGATCAGCCAGATAATCAATCGCGCCCAGGTTTCCCAGCCCAGGCTGAACATCATCAGCAGCGAAACCGCGATGCCCATAATCGGAGTGAAAGGAATCCACGGAGTCACGAAGGCTCGCGGCACTTCGGTCCCCCGGGCGCGCAGAACCCAAACTCCGGCGCATACGATCACGAAGGCCAGCAGGGTGCCAATCGAAACCAGAGAGCCGAGCACGTTAATCGGAGTCAATGCGGCGACCGTCGCCACAACCACACCCACGAGAATCGTTGAGAGATAAGGCGTGCGGAAACGAGGGTGGATGGCGCTTGCCCACTTGGGCAGCAGGCCGTCATGCGACATGGAGAAAAACACGCGCGACTGGCCGAGCAACATGACCACCATGGTCGAACTGAGACCGCAAATCGCACCCAGCTTCACCAACCGGCTTCCCCACGCCACGCCGGTCATGTCGATGCCAATGGCAATCGGGTCGGGCACGTCAAGATTGGTGTACTTCACCAGCCCGGTCAGCACGCCCGCCACCAGAATATAAAGGATGGTGCAGATGACCAGCGAACCGAGAATGCCGATGGGCATGTCGCGCGCCGGATTCTTCGATTCTTGGGCGGCGGTGGATACGGCGTCAAATCCTATGTACGCGAAAAAGATCACGCCTGCGGCAGTCGCAATCCCCGACCATCCGAAATCACCGTAGTGACCTGAATTCGGCGGGATAAACGGAGTCCAGTTCGCGACCGCCTCGGCGTGATGGCCCATGATGTAATTGATGCCCAGACCGATGAAGACTATCAAGACGCAGACTTTTACGATCACGATGAAGGAGTTGAAGTCGGCCGATTCCTTGATGCCGATCACCAAAATCACGGTCACCATTAGGATTCCGAGAAAACCGAACAGATTGAACGAAGAATACTGGTGCGGCAGTGTCGCGGCATCGATGTGCTTCAGGTTCAGTGCTTTCTGCAATTGCGCCGTCAGCCGCTCCCAATGATTGTTGTAAAACAGAAAGACCGTCCCTGGACAACCCGCCCACCGGGGCGAGAGCCGGATGCCAAAATCCGCCAGAAAGCTGAGCACGTAACCGCTCCAACCGCTGGCCACAGTCGCCGCGCCCAGAGCGTATTCGAGGATGAGGTCCCAGCCGATAATCCAGGCGATGAATTCACCCAGCGTCGCATAGCCGTAGGTATAGGCCGAACCGGCGACCGGGATCATGGAGGCAAACTCGGCGTAACACAACCCGGCGAATACACACGCGACGGCGGCGAGAGAAAACGAGAGCACGATGGCTGGGCCGGCATGATTGGCGGCTGCGGTCCCGGTCAGCACAAAAATGCCAGTGCCGATAATTGCGCCAATGCCAAGGGTGATTAAGTTTGTCGGTCCGAGCGCCCGGCGCAGACTGTGCTCGCCGGTTTCCGAGGCTTCTGTAAGAATTGAATTCAGCGGTTTTCTGGCAAAAAGATCAGACATTTAACTCTCCCGGCCGCTTGAGAGCGATCGTTTCTCCTCGCCGCGACCACAGATAGTAGACCGGAATTCCCAACAACACGATGATCAACCCCGGCCAAGTGAATTGCGGTTTATAGCGTAATAGTACGACATCAATGAACAGGGCCATCAAAATATAAATCGCCGGCAGTATCGGATAGCCAATGGCGCGATATGGCCGTTCGGCGTCGGGGTGGGTACGGCGCAATACGAACAATCCCATAATGGTCAAAATATAGAAGACCAGGGCCGCGAAAATAATGTAGTCCAGCAATTGTCCGTAGCTTCCGGATATACAGAGCACGCAGGTCCAAACCATCTGCACCATGAGCGAAACCGCGGGCGTTTTGTAGGTGGGATGCAGTTTAGCAACGCTGCGAAAAAACAGTCCGTCCTTGGCCATGGCGTAGTAGACGCGCGCACCTGCCAGAATCAGACCATTGTCGCAGCCGAAGCTGGAAACCAGAATGGCGAAGGCCATCAACAGTCCGCCCGCGGAGCCGAACATCTGCGTCATCACGGCGGTGCCGACGCGGTCTTCGGCGGCGTACTTTATGCCGCGTTCCAGGATGGTCGCGCCGTTGGCTATGCCATCCAGGGGGAGGACATTCAGGTAAACGAAATTGCAGGCAATGTAAAGACTAATGACAACGCCCGTACCTAAGGCGAGCGACAGCGGCAAGTTGCGGCTGGGATTTTTGACCTCGCCCGCCGTGAAGGTCACGTTATTCCACGCGTCGGCGGAGAATAGCGATCCCACTTGCGCCACGGCCAGAATAGTCAGCGTGCCCACCATAACCATGGGTCCGCCCGCCCCCACCTGAACCGCATGCTGCGCACTCAGGCCGGCATGGTTCCAGAAGTTCCCGTGGAAGTTGGCGGCCAGCGCCTGCGCATTTCGTCCCACGAAGAGCCCAACCAGGCCCAGTCCCAGCAAAGCGGAAACCTTGGCGAAGGTGAAAACGTTTTGAATCAGCGCGCCGGTCTTCAACCCGAAAACATTGATCACCGAGAGCGTAACCACAACCACAATCGCCACCAGGTTCTGCGTGTTCAGCCCCACATCCATGTTACCCAGGACCATGGGACCGATCCGGATCGGCGGCACTCTCCAGAAATGTAGAATCCAGTTCGACGAAGAAATGGAGGGAACGAAGATACCCAGAAATTTGCCGCACGCCACGCCCACCGCGGCGATCGTCCCCGTCTGAATCACCAGGAACAGCGTCCATCCATAAAGGAATCCCCAAAGCGGGCCGAGCGCCTCGCGAAGATAAACATACTGGCCTCCGGCTCGCGGCATCATCGCGGCTAGTTCCCCGTAACTCAATGCCCCGACAATCGTCATAAAGCCAGTGATGAGCCAGGCCGCAATGAGAAGCGCAGGAGAATTCACTTCCCGCGATATTTCGGACGAAACAATGAAGATGCCCGACCCGATCATCGAACCCATCACCAGCATGGTTGCGCTGGTGAGGCCAAGGCCTTTCACCAGTTCTTTGTCTTGGTGGCTATGGATTTCCCAGTCGCTGGCAATCGGCGCTGGTGGCTTGGTCTCGATGCTCAAAGGGCTCCTAAGTGATTGCGTGGGAACAGCCCCCTGAGCCTGCCCTGAGCGAAGTCGAAGGGGCTGTCCCGGCCGAGCGAAGCTCGGCAGCGCTTTGACTCTATCCTAAGATGCGGGAAAAATCCTCTGCTGATTTTCGGGGATCCCGCATCAGGTCGGATATTACCGCAACCGAGTCCGCCCCCGCCTCGATGACTGACCGGCAGTTGGCACGATTAATGCCTCCTATGGCTACGAGGGGCTTGCGCGTTAGCGCACGTGCCTGGCGGATGCCTTCGAGACCGACAACCGGATCTGGATTGGCTTTGCTCGCAGTCGAAAACACCGGCCCGATGGCGATGTAGTCCGCGTTAGTCTTGTCGGCTTCCTTGACCTGGTCAGGATTATGCGTGGATACACCGAGCCACAGTGTCGTCCCGACCACTTTTCTTGCGCCCTCCGGTGACAAGTCGTCCTGACCCACGTGGACGCCATCAAAACCCGCCGCCAAACAAATATCCGCCCGATCATTCATGATCAGTTTGACGGAACCCCCGAGCCGGCGCTTCAGTTCCCGCGCCTGGTCTAGCATCTCGCGAGCATTGCCGATCTTGTTGCGATATTGAAGAAGCGTGACTCCCCCCTCCGAAAGCTCTTCGGCTGTCGAAAACAGAGCTTGGCTGTCGGGGAAGCATGAAGGATCGAGAATCGCGTAAAGCCGGGGCAGTGGATTCATGCCCGAAATCCGCTTGGAAAAGGGAGCGGCTTCCGCCGCGTCGGGGAATTCTGTCTACCGAGTAGGGCGTCGTCCGAATGCCTTGCAGCATTCGATTGGTGAACGCGTTCAAGGGGCCCATCGACTGCGTGGCCGATGCGCTTCGCGCAGCGGCCACTCCGCTCAGGATGACGAACCATAAATGACTGCACTAATGCCGCGGCTTGCCGTCTTTCGCCAGGAATCTTTCGATGAACGTCGTGTCGAACTTCCCCGCCCGGAAATCCGGATCAGCCAGAATCCGCTGGTGCAACGGAATCGTCGTAAAAATCCCTTCGACGATAAACATTTCCAGCGCCCGCGCCATGCGAGAGACGGCTTCCGACCGGTCTTTGCCGCGCACGATCAGCTTGGCGATCAGCGAGTCGTAATAAGGTGGAATCACGCCTTCGGCGTAAGCGGCTGTGTCGATGCGGACCCCCGTGCCGCCCGGCGGATTGAATGCTGTAATCTTTCCCGCTGACGGAGTGAACTTCTCCGGATGCTCGGCGTTGATACGGCATTCGATGGCGTGCCCGCGATGCACAATCGGACCGAGCAGCACACTTTCCATTCGCTCGCCCGCGGCCAGCAGAATCTGGCTCTTCACCAGATCCACGTCCGTGACCATCTCGGTGACCGGATGCTCAACCTGGATGCGCGTATTCATCTCGATAAAGTACAAGCTGCGGTCTTCATCCATCAGAAACTCAATCGTGCCGGCATTCACGTAGCCGATTTCGGAGAGCGTCTTCGACAATACCTTGCCGATCTCATCGCGCAGCTCGGGCGAGACTTGCGTGGACGGAGACTCCTCCAGCAACTTCTGATGGCGTCGCTGAATCGAGCACTCGCGTTCACCCAGGCTGACTACATTGCCATATTGGTCGGCCAGAATCTGAAACTCGATGTGGCGTGGATGCTCAATGAATTTCTCCATGTAGAGATCGCCGTTGCCGAAGGCCGCTGCAGCCTCCGATTGCGCCGCCTTGAACAACGTCGGGAGTTCCTCTTCGCCGCGCACGATGCGCATGCCGCGGCCGCCTCCGCCCGCCGAAGCTTTGATAATCACCGGAAAGCCGACTTGCCGCGCCCATTCCGTAGCTTCGCCTTCGCTGGCGAGAATGCCATCCGAGCCGGGCAGAATGGGCACGCCCGCTTTCTTCATTGCAGCTCGAGCTTTTTCTTTCTCGCCCATCAGTCGCGTGATCTCAGGGGGCGGCCCAATGAATTTGATATTGCTGGTCTCCGTGACTTCTGCGAAATTCGCGTTCTCCGCCAGCAACCCATATCCGGGATGGATGGCGTCGACATTCGTGATCTCCGCCGCGCTGATCACCGCAGGAATATTGAGGTAGCTTTGCGCCAGCTGCGGAGGGCCAATGCAGATGGCTTCGTCGGCAAACTTGACGTGCAGCGAGTGCCGGTCGGCTTCGCTATAAATCGCCACCGTGCGAATCCCCAATTCCTTGCAGGCGCAAATCACGCGCAGGGCAATCTCGCCGCGGTTCGCAATCAGGATTTTATTGAACATGCATGTGGAGCGGACGCTCGCGTCCCGTTTTCTTCACCGTTGCGACTCATAAGAATTCGAAAACCAACCCCAAGATCAAGGGCGGCGGACAGGAATGTCCGCCCCACACGGTCACGCTCGTGGCCGGATCACAAATAATTCCTGCCCATATTCGATGGGTTGGCCGTTGGCAATCAGCTTCTTTACAATCTCACCAGCTACGTCGGCCTCAATCTCGTTCATCAGCTTCATGGCTTCAACGATGCAGAGCACCTGCCCAACTTCGACCGTATCTCCAACCTTCACGAAAGGCGGCGATCCGGGCGAAGGGCACTCATAGAACGTCCCTACGATCGGAGAATGCACGGTGTGCAAACCAGACTCTGCGGCGACAACCGCGCTCTCGACCGAAGGTGGGGCAGTAACAGGTCCTGGCGCAGGCGCAATCTCCGGCGCTGCCGAAGGACCCGTGTGCACGGCAAAATGGGTGACCGGGGCGGCGGGCGCGACCACGTGCTCCACGCCGCGCTTGATCCGTACTTTCACATCGCCGCGCTCCAACTCGAACTCGGCGATATCCTTTTCAATTAAGAACTCAATGAGTTCCTTCAGTTCTTTCTGGTTCATGGTTTGCGGGGACTGCTTCCTGCGTCTCTGCCTCAGCGCAGAGGCCGGGCACTATGCCCCGGCTGGGAATCAAGAATAGCCAGTCTTCAGATCGTGATGAGTTCCTTGCTTGCGGGTGCCAGGGCTTCGCACCCACCTTCCGTTACAACAACCATATCTTCGATGCGCACACCCCCGCTGCCCGCTATGTAAACGCCGGGTTCGATCGTAATTACCATCCCCGGGCGCAGAATTTCCGTCTGTCCCGACGCGATCCGTGGCGGTTCGTGAATCTCCAAGCCTACACCATGCCCGGTCGAGTGTGTAAAATGTCTTGCTAAACCTTTCGCTTTCAGCATCTTGCGTGCAGCCTGATCGACCTCGCCAACGCTCACGCCAGGCTTCACTGTCGCTACGGCAGCGGCCTGCGCTTCCCGCACCGCCTCATACATACAACGGTCCGCGCCCGTGGGACGGCCCACGTGCACCGTGCGGGTCCTGTCCGAACAATAGCCCGTGAGTATAACACCGAAGTCGCAGACCACGAACCCTCGAGAAGGAATTGCAGCCACCGAAGCGCGCCCATGCGGCAGGGCCGACCGCTTTCCCGCTGCGATTATCGTGGGGAAAGACATTTGTTCCGCCCCAGCCTGCCGCGCGGCGCATTCCATCTCCGCGGCCACTTCATTCTCGGTCACGCCCGGTCGAATCACCTCGATCGCTCGCTCAAACAAGCTCGCTCCGAGGACGGCTGCTGCGCGCAGCAGGGCAATTTCGTCCGCATCTTTCACCATGCGGGCGCGCTCCACCAACCCTTGCGTGTCTCGCAAACGGAAGTCGGATCGCAGGAGGCTCGCCAGTTGCGAACGCGCAGCGACAGTCAGGTGCTCGCTCTCAATTCCCAGCCGGCGTGGGCTCTTGCTGCCAACTTTGCCCCTGTTCTTCACCAGCCATTCGGCCGCAGCGGCCAATGGCGGTTTGCGAGCAATCACTACTCGCGCTCCTTGAACCTCGGTTCGCGCTTGTTCGCGATAACGCCCATCGGTAAAGAACGCGCCGCCGGATTCAACGATCGCCAGAATCCCGGACGTTCCCGTAAACCCGCAAAGATAGCGGATATTGGGCAGATGCGTGATCAGAAGCGCGTCCAGGGAGTCGGCATCGAAGACGGCTCGCAACTGCCCTAGACGGCCTTTATGATCCATGTTTGGAAGTTTAGCAGGGCCAGCGATACTCTTTCCTCGACTCGCCTTCAGCCCAAAGACGAAACCGCCGGTCCCTGACAAGAGTTTCAGGGAACCGACGGCTGTCCTTACTGCTAACTTGTGACTAGGTTTGGATAACCCGCGGAGTGATGAAGAAAATCAGCTCCTGGTTCGTGGTGCTGACGCTGGTATGTTTAAACAGGTTGCCCAGCCATGGGATGCTGCCCAGAAGCGGAACCTGGTCCACGTTGATCGAGTTGTTGGTCTGAATAACACCCCCGATGACCACCGTTCCGCCATCGGTGACCAGCACCTGCGTGGTCGCCTGCTGCGTGATCAAAGTCGGGTTGCCGTTGACCGTTTCGCCGAAGTCAGGAGTTGTATTCTCGACATCGACGTTCAGGAAGATCGTGCCTTCGGAAGTGATCTGCGGGATCACGGTCAGCCGCAGGAAGGCATCCACATAGGTTACAGTTGGCGGACCGCCCAACTGGGCCTGAGTCACGATGGGCACGCGCACGCCCTGACGGACCAGGGCCTGAATGTTGTTCTGCGTGACCACCCGCGGACGGGACAGTATCTTCAGCAGTCCGCGCGATTCGTCCATGGTGAGAATGGCATCAAGCCGTATCGAGGAGCTGGCATTGATAAAGGAAAAGCCGCTGGTCGGGCCCGTCGCGCCCAAGTTCGAGAACAGCGGAATCTGCGTTCCCGTAGTTGCCGTTGGTTGGGTGGTCCCGACAATCGGATACTTAGGAATAATGCCGAAGGTTGAAAGTGGCGAGGTGCCTGCGGCGGATGAGCCGCCGACTGCGGACGCCGCGTTGCCCCAGCCAAATCCAAGCTGCGTACCGATCTCTCGCGCAAAGCTGCGAGTTGCGGCTACCACGCGAGCTTCAATTTCGACTTCCTGCGTCTTGCGGTCGAGTTGTGTGAGTAAGCGATCGATGTTCGGCATCACCGCCGGGATATCCGAGATAATCACGGCGTTGGTGCGCTCATCGGCGACTGCGTCCCCGCGCTGCGAGAGGAATTTCTTGACGGTTAAGAGAACATCTTTGGCGTGGGCGTAGCTCAGGAAGCGCGTGACCGTCTGTTTATCGACTGCCAGGGCCTCAGCTTCCTGCTCCGCCCTGCGGGATTCGGCTTCGTGGCGCAGCGTGTCCAGAGTCGCGATGCGCAGCACGTTGCCGTCGAGTTGGCGGGCCAGATCGTTATTCTTGAGAACGATGTCGAGTGCCTGATCCCACGGCACGTCGTCGAGCACGATCGTCAGCGCACCCTTAACGTTGGGGTCGAGAACCACATTCAGTCCGCTGATCTCATGAATCAGGCGGAAGAAATCCTTCAGATCCACATCTTTGAGGTTCACCGAAATCGGTTCGCCGGTATATTTGGGAGCGCTAATCGGAGTCACCAGGTGACTCTGGCCTTTCCCTTCCGCCGCCAGGTTCACCGCCGGTTGGATGGAAGAGCTGTCCTGACCCGCCTGAGGTTGCATGGCGGCACTCGGCGTGGGCAGCAAATCACCCTCGGGCTTGTCTACGAATTTTGCCGCCGCGCCGGCCGCTCGGTCGGAGGGATCGGTCTCGTCAGTGGTAGCCTTGTCGTCCGCTTTCTTCTGCTGGTAAGTCGGCTCCACAAAGGCAAAGTTGGTGGCGGAAGCGGTCGGCTTCGAGGTCTTATCGCCGGCCTGCGCTGTGAGCGGGCTCGCGGCCAGATAAGCAGGCGCGGGAGCTGGATTGTTCACTGCAACGGTGGTCGCCACCGAAGCTGGCGCAACCGTCGAAGCCGCTGCCTGCAACTTTGCCGGCGCCGGTGCGGCAGCTTTCGCGCTGGCCTTCACGGCAGCGGGGTGCAGTTTGACAATGATTCGATTGTCGCCGGCCGGAAGCAATTCGAACTGGCAAGCCTGCACCAGGTCGATC
Organism: Terriglobales bacterium; assembly: GCA_049585795.1. Lineage (GTDB taxonomy): Bacteria > Acidobacteriota > Terriglobia > Terriglobales > Acidobacteriaceae > JABDBE01. The sequence continues at coordinate 144,283 of JBAVAQ010000026.1, forward strand.
ACCACGCTGGTGGTCGGAGGCACGTGGCCATCGGTGCCGATGCGCACGCCCTTAACGCCGTCGCTGCCCACGCTGATGTGGTTCTGCGTGGTGGCTGCCACGGTGTTGGGCAAAGTCACCAGGACACGAGCGGGCGAGCCCAAGGCGCTGAGCTTGGGCGTCACCTCTCCGCGGGCGGTGATCTCTACGCTGATTCCGTCGTCCGCGTGCATCACGTCCACCTTCTGTACGGTGGCACGCGTATCCGCGCCTGTGCTCGTGCTCTGGGCCTCGGCGCCTGCGACCAGGGCCAAGATCAGCAGCGGTAGCCAAACAGCCAGCAATTGCTTTCGCATTTCCCTTCTCCCCACGGGCGCGCGTTTTGCTCGCCGCGTGATCTGTCTCTCAAATTTCGTTGCTGTACTCACCGGATCGAACCGGCTGCTTCCACCCGGCTAAACCGCCGGGGTCGAAATCCTCTTGGTTACTTCCCGGGTGAACGATTTGCCTAACTTGTCCTGCAGGGTTTCCTTGAAAACGATCGAGTCCCCGGTAATTTTCACCACATATCCGTTGAAGACGGGATCGTTTTCGCGCAGGAAATATGCCTTGTTCATGGCGTTGATCACCACCGCGATCATGCCCGCGTCCGACTTCACGATGCCTGTAAGAGCGATCTGGTCGACCGCCAGGCAGCGCTTGCCGGTGCTGCACCCTGAGCCGCCCATGCTGCGGTTGACCACCGGGCTCAGGAACGGGTCGCGGCGTCCGCCGGCCATGCTGATCGTTTGGTGCTCATCCTTCTTGGGGTCGACCGGATTCTTCTTGTCCTCCACCGCAACCGCCGGCTTTGCCGGTTTGGGCTGGTTCACCGCGACTCGCGTCGTCTTTGGCTTAGCCTTCTTCGCTGCCGTCTTCGACGTTGCCTTGGATGTCGTCGCGGCTGACTGCTTGGCGGAAGATGCGGTCTGCGCTTGCGGCGGGTTCGCCTGCCTGCCAGCAACTGGTTTTGCAGCCCCAGGTTGCGGGTTTGCGTTCTGTCCCTGTGAAGCCGCGAGCGCGGCATTGGAGTTCGCCGTCTGCTGCTGTTGCGCCGAGACCAGTCTGGCCTTGGTATTGCCGATGATGCTGGGGTTCTGCGCCACAGCAGTTCCCAGCCCCATTCCCAGTATTAAGATTGCAGTCGCCAGCTTCATAGGCCTCCCTTACCCTTGGCCGGTGCGCCCGCGGGCGGCGCCAGGTCATGACTAAAGAACGTCGTCGCTTCGCAGGTAGCCACGATGCTTTCGTTCGACGCGTATTGATAGGTATGCTTCACCTTGGCATCGCTCGGCTTCTTGGTGCTTGCAACCAGCAAGCCCGACATATTTACAATCCGCTCCAGCTTGCCTACCCGGTCGAAGAAGTTCAGCACCGAGTAATAGGGCCCATCCAGCTCGATCTCAAACGGCACTTCGGTATAGAACTCGCGAGTCGAAACCGGCTGCGCGGTATAGCGCCGAATCTCGATTCCCGCTTTCAAAGCCTCGGCGTCCAGCATTTTGATGAAGCCGTCCACTTCTTTTTCGTCGGGCACAATGCGGCGCTCGATTTCCAACTGCTGTTTCAGATTCGCCAGCTGCCGCTCCATATCCTTGAGCTTGGGGGCATAGGATTCGAGCTCGGCATTCTCGCGAAGCTTAAGGTCCAGGGCGGCTTGCGCCTGATCATTCGCGGTCCGCTGGGACTTGAACAAAGTGAAATGCAATGCGGCAGTAATCAGCGCTGCCCCTAACACCAGGGCTGCCCACTGCTTGAGACCCGATAACTCGCTAAAGTTCCCCATATTCTCCCGCCTTTAGGACTTTGCTTTTTCGCAGGTCAGAACGAATTGAAATGCCTGCATTTCCTTGTAGGTGTCGTCCTGGTACGTCTCTTTAATTTCGATATTCTTGAAATAGCCCGTCTTCTGCAGATTCTGAATCAGCGAAGCCACGGCGTCGGTGCTCAGGGCCATGCCTTCGATATCCACACTGCCGCCCTGATCCTTCATGGTGTTGAGCCAGACCGCTTCGGTCCCATTGATCGTGTCCCCGATGGTGTTGAGCAGGTTCACCGGCCCGGACTGGCTGGCCCGAAGCTGGTCGATTACGTCCACCCGGCGCTTGTAGCTTTCCGCCTGGCGCTGGCGTTCGAGGTAGCGCGCTTTCACGTCAGCCAGTTCGCGGTTTCTCTGTTCGGCCACGGCCATCTTGGTGGCGATCTGCTTTTTCTCTTTGTCGAGGCGGTACCAGTACATCCAATTGAGCGCGGCCGCCAACACCAGAACCAGCACCACTTTCAGCTTCGGTGAGCCGACCTCGCCCATCTCCATGACCGCCGCTGCCGAAGCCGCGGCGCGCTTGTTCTTCGGTCTGGGTTGTCCCAACAGGTTGATTCGGATCATAAGTTTTCAAAACTCCTTAAGGCCAAACCCACCGCAACTGCCAACTGGCCAGCGTTTTGTTCGATCAACTCCACTCCCGGCCCATCGACTGGCGGCGCGATCTTCTGGAAGGGATTGAAAATTTCCACGGGCAGCGAGAACTCCTGCCGCAGCGCCTCGATCAGCCCCGGAACTTTCGAGGAACCGCCCGCAAGATAAATCTTTTCGATGTGCTCGCCCGCCGAGCTCGCGCGGAAGAAGTCGAAGGTCTTCTGAATTTCCAGCACGATGATCTCGGTCACCTGCTGCAGGATCGGGGTCTTCGCATCCTCGCTCACAGTGCCAACTTTGTTGCCCAGCTTCAGCGACTCCGCGTCGTCAAAGCTCAAATCCAGCTCTTTCTGCAGCGAGTCGGTGTACTGATGCCCGCCCACGCTGACGTCGCGCGGGAACAGCGGCGTGGTGCCTTTCACAATGTTGATGTTCATGACGCTGGCGCCCAGATTCAAAAGCGCCACCACCTGGCCGGGCGCGGGTTCATAGTTGTACTCGTAGCAGTTCTGCAGCGCGAGGGCATCAATGTCCACAATAGCCGGGGTCTTGCCCGCCATCGAGAGTACGTTGGTGTAGTTCAGGATCTTGTCCTTCTTGACGGCGACTAGCAAAACGTCCATCTGCGGGTTGCCGGCATCTTCCGAGAGAATCTGGTAGTCAAGATTTACGTCCGCCAGATCAAAGGGAATGTGCTGCGCCGCTTCTTTCTGGATGGTCTCCGCCAGTTCCTGATCGCTCATGGAGGGCAGCGAGATCTTCTTGACGATGACCGAGTGGCCACTTACCGCCGTGGCCACGCTCTTGGTCTTGATCGCATTGTCGGTGAACAGCTTGGAGATCGCGCTCGATACCGTGCCCGAGTCCACGATCATGGAATCCACGACAATATCCGGTGCCAGGGGTTCGAGGCCAAGGTGCGCGACCTCAATCCCGTTGCGTCCTTTGCGCAGCTCAACCGCTTTAATGCTCGAGGACCCCACATCCAGACCAACAATCGTTTTCGATCCGAATCCAAACATGTGCCCGCCTTTACTGTTGCCCGGCAGCCTTGGCAGCCGCCTTCGGTTTGTTCCTGCTCTTCGCTTCCATCTGGCTGGACTTCTCTTCCATCCACTGGTCGAGCTTCGATTTCTTGAAGCGCCAGCGGTTGCCCAGTTTGAAAGCGGGAATCTTTTGTTCACCTACGTACTTGTAGAGCGTGTCCGGACTCACTCCCAGGTACTGCGACGCCTGGCGAATATTCATGACTTCCCGCGAGTCGGCCATAGTTTCCAAACCCTTTTCACCCAACTCATGCCTCCAGCCGCTCGCGGGCTAAGGGCTAAGTTGGAGAGAATTCCTCGCACCAAAAAGCGTTCGAGTGAATTCAGGTGTCCCGAGCATATATCAGCCCAGAAAGCACCTGAGCTAAAGGCGAATTCCCGCGATTTACCGGGTTTTATGCCTGTTTTCTGGAAAGTAACCAAGAGCCGGCAGGAGGGTATATCTATATGTAGTATACATCATACTTTATTACACAATAGGAGGTAGCACACCCAGACGGGGAGCTAGCCGGTCGCGAGAACCGTAACTAAAGTACTAGAGACGGTACTAAGGTCGCGAGACGAGCGGAGAAATGCCCTTTTCCAACGGGTAAATCTGGGCAAAAAAGCCAAAACCACGGGCGATTACGAGCTCCGACCAAAATAACCAATGTCGAGGGCGTCAATCCGAAGCCCCGCGCTTTCATCAGCGGGCGAGGAATCTCGCGCGGACTATTCGAAGGCGGTATCCGCTACCAACCTTGCTCTACGCGTTACTCGGCGGGGGGAAATACGGTAATCTATTCAACTCTCCCTGGAGGAAACATTTTGCGCTTTCTCGATCGATTGCAGCCTTTGGCTCTTCTCGTCTTACGTCTGGTGATCGGCACTATCATGATCGCCCATGGCTATGGCAAAGTATTCGGCGGATTTTCCCACGTTTACGATATGGTGCAGCATCTTGGCTTGCCCGGTTGGTTGGCCTATCCGCTGGCCGCAACCGAATTCTTCGGCGGCATCCTGATCATCGCTGGCCTGTTCACCCGTTTCGTAGCCGTGGCTATGCTGATCGACATGTCGGTCGCCATATGGAAAATTCACTGGCACAACGGCTTGAAGGGGCCGGGCGGATTCGAGTTCCCCATGTCGGTAGCGGCCATTGCCTTCGCGCTGATATTTTTCGGCGCGGGGCCGATCGCATTTGATAGCATTCGCAAGGGCGGCGGTGGGGGTGGCAGCAGAACAAAATCAAAGTCCACCTAGCCGCGCACCAAATCCAACCCTGGAGGCAAACCCATGAGTCTCAGCAAACGTGCGCTCGCGGAATTCTTTGGAACCTTCTGGCTCGTATTCGGAGGATGCGGCGCCGCCGTACTGGCGGCAGGCTTCCCCACTCTCGGCATCGGCTTCCTCGGCGTGGCCTTTGCTTTCGGCCTGACCGTGCTCACCATGGTTTTCGCCGTTGGATGGATCTCAGGAGGGCACTTCAATCCTGCGGTCAGCGCCGGGTTGGTGGTTGGCAAACGCTTTCCCGCTTCCGAGTTGGCACCCTACGTGGTCGCTCAAGTGCTGGGTGCGATCGCAGCCTCGTCCGTTCTGTACGTGATCGCCAGCGGAAACGCCATGTTCGACCTGAAGAATGGATTCGCTGCCAACGGATACGGCGTGCACTCTCCCGGCGGCTATTCCATGCTCGCCGGTTTCGTGGCCGAAGTTGTCCTAACGGCGTTCTTTGTGTTCGTGATCATGGGAGCCACCGACAGCCGCGCGCCCAAGGGTTTTGCAGCCATCGCGATTGGCCTCTGCTTGACCCTGATCCACCTCGTGGGTATTCCGGTCACGAACACTTCAGTGAATCCGGCCCGCAGCACCGGCCCCGCCATCTTCGTAGGCGGATGGGCCTTGCAGCAGTTGTGGATGTTCTGGGTAGCCCCGCTCATCGGCGGAGCCCTCGGCGGCGGGATTTACCGGGGATTGTTCAGCGAGCCTTGAGTTCACGAAGGACCTTTAACGGCGGATGGCCCATCCTAACGTCGCGCGTTTCAACGTTAGGGTGGGGAAATCGCGGATGCGCCCTGCCGACGGAAATCCCCGCCCAAGCGGAGCTGGACGGGGCACCCTCGTAACTAAAATGAAGGCGACAGTCTGGGCCAGCCAGCCGGATGGGCTAAGGTTCGGGTGAGACATAGCAGCGGTTGACTCGTGCTCATCGCATAGGCATACTTGGATGCCGCCGGTTGGGGAATCATGCCACGCAAGCTTGGGAACCTGCCAAGTCCTGCAGGTCACTTCATCAACGGGTCGTCAACACAAAGGCCAATTCACGTTAAAGGAAACTCAAATGAGTAGATTGTTGCCCAGGTTTTCCCAAGGAAGTCCTTCCCAGGCAAGTCGCAGTCTCATGTTTCCGTTGTTTCGGCTGGTAATTTGCCTCATGATTCTCGCGTTTTCAGCCTTGGCGCAGACTTCGTTGGACGAAATGACGCCTGCTCAGAAGGGGTTTACTGGAATATTTGGTGGGGGCCCGTTTTATAAGACTGCGAATTTCGATGTCGCGAAGGACATAGCTGAAATTGAACACTCTGGCTTCTCTGAAGCCATCGTCTGGAGCGTTGAAGTCAATAGCGTGGGTGACTTGAACTTCAACGGCGAATTTCCGCTGACTTCGAAGGGTGTCTATGTGGGCAATAAGACTTATCCGAAATTTGCCGCGGATATGGCCACGTTAAAGAAGGCAGGAATTGTCAAAAGAGTTACCTTCAGCATCGGTTCCTCAAACTACGGAGACTGGGAAGACATCACGGCGTTGGTGCAGGCGCAAGGCGTCGGACCGAAGAGCATTCTGTACAAGGATTTCACGGCCCTGAAAAAAGCGATCCCGGCTCTGGATGCCCTCGATTTTGATGACGAAAATAGCTACAACCTCCCCACTACGGTGAGGTTCGGGGTCATGGTGGGGGAACTCGGCTATCACGTCATGCCGGATCCTTATGTCGACGCCAGCTATTGGCAGAGTGTGGTTTCAGAAATCAACAAGAGACTCCCGGGCACGGTAGACGGAATACATCTGCAGGCCTACGCCGGCGGCGGAGGAAACAATCCATGTTCGGGTTGGGACTTTGGCAAGGTGCCAGTCTTCCCGGGCGTGTGGGACAAGAACTATACGCCAAGCCAGGTGGAGACCGTAATGAGGCGCTGGCACAATGAATGCGGGATCGTCGGCGGGTTCATGTGGATCTACGACGACTTTGTGCGCGATGGCCTGGCCAAGAAGTACGCTAGCGCGATCAACAAGGGAGTCAAATAGAATGGTCGCATCTGCGCAGGCGTGATGCGAAAATTACCTACGGGGCGATCTGAAAGACGACGCCCTCGCCGCTGCCGCCGCCAATGGCGGTTGTACCGAAGAGAACGCCGGCCTTGTTACGCACCAGGCCATAGTAGGGATTCGCTCCGTCGCCTTTCTTGCCGAAATGATGCACCACGCTTTCCGACCACTTGCCGCCGGACTTCGGGGTGAGCTTGAACACGACCCCATCGCCGTTGCTGTCGCCTCCGGCGGAGGTCGTGCCGTATAGATTGGCTTTCGCGTCAAAGATGAGAGTGGTTGTTGGCGAGCCGCCGTCTGATCCGCCGGTGAAGCTGTACAGCACACTCTCCATGAACTCACCTGCCGATTTGGTGAGCTTGAAGACGGAACCCGCACCGTTTGCGCCGCCGTAGTAAGTTGAGCCGTACAGATTACCCTTGCTATCAGCGATCACGCCGCCGTAGGGAAATCCGGCTTGTGGAGCTCCTTTGAAGGCATCGAGCGTTTTGAATTTCCACTTGCCGCTCACCGTCCTAAGTCTGAATACGGTGCCGCACTGACAAGAAGGATCGCCGCCGAGTTCGGCGACGCCAAACACATTGCCGGCTTTGTCGACCAACAGCGGGCCCAGCGAGCCCACTGCGCCGTCGGCGCCGCCGGTAAAGGTGTGAAGCACGGTCTGCTTCCATCCCCCGCCACGGACCGGCGAAATCTGATAGACCACGCCGCAGCCGAGCCCGTTGCACTTGTGCAGGTTGCCTCCGTCCGGTGTAGTTCCATAGAGATTGCCGACGCTATCAAATACGACGGCGCCTCCAGGACCAGAGCCGTCTTTGCCGCCGGTAAAGTTGTACATCACGGTTTCGACCCAGCGCTTGCCGGATTTCGACAGCAGGAACACAACGCCGCAACCATCTCCGCTGCAAGCCCCGCCCGATCCCCCGGATACTGTGGTCCCGTAAAGATCTCCCTTGCTATCCAAGGTCACGCCACCGTAAGGATTCTTGCCATCGCTGCCGCCGGTGAAGCTGTAGAGAACTTTTTCCTTCCACTTGCCCCCGGCAATTGGTGACAGCTCGAACACCGTGCCGCAGCCGTTCTTGCATAGCGTGCCGGTTCCGCCGCTGACGGTCGTTCCGTAAAAGTTGCCGGCAGCATCTTGGGCCAGCGTCGCTGCCGGATCGATCCCGTCGTTGCCTCCGGTGAAGCTGTGCACAACCTTTTCCGTATTCGCCGCCCAGACGTTGATAGCGAAAACGACAACAACCGCGGTCGCCGCCAAACCCTTGCTCGCGGAAAATCTGCACGCTTTGCTTCCCATTTCTATTCTCCAAAAAATCGGCTCGATTTGATTACGAGATCGCAAGATTCGTTGGGCTGGAACTATAGCACTGAATGGCTTGCAAAACACGCACTCAGCGCCGTTTTGACATGTTCTTACAAATCTGCAGGACAATGAGGGCGATGATAATTGGAGGCCGTCATTCCAGGCCTCGCATTTTCATCAGCGGGGCGCGGAATCTCGCGCGGGGCATTTAAAGCTGCTTCTGGGGCAGATCAGTACTCCGCCAATTCTTTCATGGCGCGCAGTAAATCTTCGGCCTGGGGCAGGATGGCATCTTCGAGAATTGGCTGGTAGGCAACAAACACATCTTTCGCCGCAACCCGACGCACGGGCGCGTCCAGATGATCGAACAATTGGTCGGCAATGCGGGCGGCGATCTCCGCACCATAACCCCAGCTTAGAGTGTCTTCGTAGGCGACGATGGCTCGGTTGGTTTTGCTGACCGAAGCCGCAATCGTCTCCCAGTCAAAGGGATTCAGGCAGCGCAAATCGATCAACTCAACTTTGATGCCCTGCTCGCGTTCGAGTTTCTGCGCCGCTTGCAACGCCCGCGGAACCACCGCCCCATAAGTGATCACAGTAAGGTCCGTTCCTGCCTGGACGATATTCGCCTTGCCGAAGGGAATGGTGTAATCCGGCCCGGGATAGGGCGCGCGGCCGAAAGTTTCGCGATAAAGCCGCTTGTGTTCGAGGAACAAAACTGGATCATCGCTACGAATCGCGGTGCGTAACAGACCGGCGGCATCCAGCGCGTTCGATGGAAAGACAACCCGCATTCCGGGCGTGTGGGTAAAGATGCTCTCACCACATTGCGAGTGATAAATCGCACCGCCGGTCAAATATCCGCCGATCGCGACTCGAATCACGCAAGGCGAAGAGAATCCATTGTTCGAACGCCAGCGGATCAGCGGCAGCTCGTCGCGCAGTTGCATCATCGCCGGCCAGATATAATCGAAGAACTGAATCTCGACCACCGGCTTCATCCCGCGCGTAGCCATGCCAACCGCGCGGCCCACGATGTTGGCTTCCGCCAGTGGTGAGTTGAACACGCGGTCGGAGCCGAAGTCATGCTGCAAACCATAGGTCAACTTGAAGACGCCGCCTTTGCCCTTGATCAGCTTCTCGTTCAGATACTGTTCACGGCTGGCGTCGGCCACGTCTTCGCCGAAAATCACAATGCGTTCATCGCGCCGCATTTCGTCGCGCAAGGTGGCATTGATCAGATCGGCCATGGTCTTCGGAGCGAGCTTCTTGCCGTCCGCAGACGCAACGGGCAATGCGGGCTCCGTGTGGAATGCCGAAGACGTCGGATCCAGATCGGGCGAGTAAATGTACCGCATGATCGTGTCCGGCGTGGGCGGAGCCGCATCCAACGCCTGATCCACGGCAACCTGCAAATCGTCCTCAACTTGCTTTTCCAGCTTGTTGATGCCCTTTTCGTCGAGGATGCCTTCGCGAATCAGGAACATCTGCATGCGCGTAATGGGATCGCGCGCTGCGTCGCGTTCGCGTTCGGCGTCGGGCCGGTAAAGGCGCTCATCGTCGGAGAGCGAATGAGAATACGGCCGAATCACATGCGCGTGGACAAACCCAGGTCCTTCGCCAGCGCGGCAATAGGCCACGGTCCGCGCGAATGCCGCATAAGATGTCACTGGATCGGTGCCATCGATTTCTTCAAAATGGAAATTCGGAAAGCCCGAGACCAAACGCGAAATATTTCCCCCCGCGGTTTGCACTTCGACGGGAACCGAGATGGCATATCCGTTGTCCTGCACCACGAACAACACCGGCAACTTGCGATTGGAGGCAGTGTTCATCGCCTCCCAGAACTCGCCTTCGCTGGTGGCGCCGTCGCCCAGAGAAACGTAGGTGACTTCATCGCGCTGGAATTTGACGTCTTTAAATTGGCGATAGTCGCCCTCGCCTTTGCTCGCGGCTTGGGGATGACTCGAGAAGTAGCGGCCGCCTTCCGAGCAGCCTACGGCTTGCAAAATCTGAGACCCAGTGGGAGAAGACTGGGTGACGATGTTGAGTTCCGGAAAGCTCCAGTGCGAAGGCATCTGCCGCCCGCCCGATTGCCGATCAGCGGCCGCGCCCACGGCCATCAGCAGCATGTCGAGAGGGGTAGCGCCCAGAGCCAGGCATAGCGCACGATCACGATAGTACGGATAAAACCAGTCATAGCCCGGTTTCAAAGCAAATGCTGCCGCCAAGCCAACCGCCTCGTGCCCTGCTCCCGAAATCTGGAAGAAGATCTTCTGCTGGCGCTTCAGCATGATCTCCCGGTCGTCCACCCGCCGCGAGGTATACATGATCCGGTAGGCCTCAATCAGTTGGGCGCGGGAAAGACCCTCGTAGGTCCTCTCCGCGCTTCTGATTTTCTGGTCGGCCCCGGCCGGTTTAGGATCTGTCTTGGTCGCCATCCGTGGTCTATTGTAAATCGAGACGGAGGGTTGGGAATAGCTTTCAGCCATCAGCTTTCAGCTCTCAGCCAGAGCAAGCCCTTGGCAATTAGCAGTTGACAATTAGCGCTTGATTGTAAAGAGGATGGCGTTGGCTGTTAATGGACCAAGTGCTAATTGCCAAGTGCTAAATACTCCCCGGACTGAGAGCTGACAGCTGAAAGCTGACGGCTGAAAGCTGACGGCTTCTTATCATTTATCCTGAAAGCACGTGATCAAATTCCACCGCCAATTCGATCCCCACGAGATTAAGCTGCTGATCTTCGATCTCGACGGAACTTTGATCGATTCGCGCCTCGACCTCATCCACTCCGTGAACGCCATGCTCCGGCATCTCGGGCGCCCCGAGTTGCCCGGCGACGTGATCGCCTCCTACGTGGGCGACGGTGCCCCGACGCTGGTTCGCCGAGCCCTCGGCGACCCACGCGATGAAGGCGTGATTAAAACAGGGCTGGAACACTTTCTCGCCTACTATCGCGTTCACAAGCTCGACCATACCCATATTTACGATGGCGTCAAAGAGATGCTCGACGTGATTCGAAACTCCAACGGCATTCGCCGCCAAATGGCTGTGCTTTCGAATAAGCCGGTCATCCCCTCGCGAGCCATTGTGGAAGCGCTCGGCCTCGGGGAATTCTTCACCCATGTTTATGGTGGGAATAGCTTCTCCACTAAGAAGCCCGATCCGCACGGTGTGCGGACGATCTTGCGCGAGACTAAGACCAGCCCCGAAGAAACCCTGATGGTCGGTGATTCTTCGGTCGACGTCATCACCGGCCGCAACGCCAGCCTGTGGACTTGCGGCGTAACCTACGGCTTCGCCCCGCACACTTTGTGCGAAGCCCCGCCGGATGTGACCGTGGACAAACCTGTGGAACTGGCCGAACTATTCCGATAAACGTGTCCTTAGTGGTTAATGTCTTTTGCCCGGCCAGAACGATAAACTGCATTCACGAATGGACAACTTCACTCCGGCCGAACTACGCAAACTGCGCAGCCTCAAAACCCCACACGGAATTCAACGCTTCCTCGATGACATGCCCTACCATCTGGCCGACACTGCCTGGTCCCCGCGCCGGGTCTTGCGCGAAAACACTTCGCATTGCTTTGAAGGTGCGACCCTGGCCGCGGCTGCTCTACGGGCTAACGGATTTCCGCCGCTGGTGATCGACCTCGAAGCCGAGCACGATACCGACCACGTCGTGGCCGTCTACCGCATCAATGGCTACTGGGGCGCCATCGCAAAATCTAACTACACGGGGTGCCGTTACCGTGAACCCGTTTATCGCACTTTGCGCGAGCTCGCCCTTAGTTATTTCGACGTCTATTTCAATCTTCGCCGCGAGCGCTCGCTGCGAACTTTCTCCTGCCCGGTGAATCTGGCCCGCTTCGACGCCCGCCACTGGATGACCACCGACCAGCATCTCTGGTTCATCGCGGAATATCTGTTTACCATCCGCCATTACCCGCTGCTCCGCTCCGGCATGGCCAAGCGCCTACATCGCTTGGACGACCGCTCCTTCCGCGCCGGCTGCCTGGGCCGCGCCGAAAAGTAAACCTCCGCGACCTCTGCGATTCAAAGCTCTTGATCTTCAAATGGCCCCGCAGCAAACCAGGACGCAACTGCCGGGAACCTGCCGTGTTCTAATCACGTAATATGAGCATGCAGCTCAGGTCCGTGCTAGTCCTCGTTCTCGCAATTGGCTGCGCGATTGCCCAGGACAAACCAACCGTCTCCGCGCCTTCCCTTTCTCAGGAGCAGATTCGCGACCTCATTCGGCAGACTGCGGCCAATGATATGGAAAACGACAAACGGCAGCGCGACTACACCTACATCCAGCGCGAAGAAGAGCAGAGACTCGACGGCAAAGGCCAGGTAAAGTCCACAGAGACGAAAACTTCCGAGATCATGGAGCTTTACGGTGAACAGGTCGAACGCCTAATCGCAAAAGATGGCAAGCCACTCTCCGAGAAAGACGCAAAAAAAGAAGAAGATAAAATCCAGAAACTGATTGACAAGCGCAAGAACGAATCCGAAGAGGACCGCAAGAAGCGTGAAGAAAAGGAAGAAAAGGATCGGGAACAGGGTCGCCAGTTCGTTCGCGAAGTGGACGACGCCTACAACTTTACCTTCGTAGGCATCGAGTCACTTTCCGGACGCGACACCTATATCATCGATGGTGAACCGCGGCCCGGCTACGAGCCCCACCTGAAAGAAGCCAAAATTCTGCCCAAGTTCCGCTTCCGCGCATGGATCGACAAGGACGAATCGCAGTGGAAGAAGCTCGATATTCAATGCATCGACACGGTTTCCTTCGGCCTGTTCCTTGCTCGGATCCACAAGGGGTCGCGCATCATCATCGAGCAAACCCGCATCAACAATGAAGTCTGGCTGCCGCAGCACATCAATGTAAAGGTCGACGTGCGCGTCGCCCTGCTGAAAGACTTCAACGTTGAAGACGACATCACCTTCCGTGATTACAAAAAGTTCCGCACCGACACCAAGATCGTTCCCATCGGAGAAGTCCAGCAACCACAGTGACGCGCAGCGTCGCCAAGTTCGGCAGAAGGCCCGGTTACGGCTTGCCTACGCTGGCTGGCTGAATCTCTTCCACGTCTACCCAGTTTGTGGGATAGACGCCGGTATAGCAGGCCGAGCAATAGGTGGTCTTCTCGCCATCGCCGCAGGCTTTCTTTAGTCCCGGGAGCGAGAGATAGGCGAGCGAGTCCGCGCCGATGAACTCGCGAATCTCCTCCACCGACTTGTTGGCGGCGATCAATTCCTTTTTCGAAGGCGTATCCACACCGTAAAAGCACGGCGAAATGGTCGGTGGGCACGAAATGCGCAGGTGTACTTCTTTAGCTCCGGCGCTGCGGACCATGCGCACGATCTTGCGGCTGGTGGTGCCGCGCACAATCGAGTCGTCAATCAAGACCACCCGTTTGCCTTCGAGCAAACTGCGCACTGGGTTGATCTTCAGCTTGACTCCAAAGTCGCGCACGCTCTGCCGCGGCTCGATGAAAGTCCGTCCCACGTAGTGATTGCGGATCAGCCCAAAGCGAAAAGGAATGCCGCTCTCCGCCGCATAGCCAACTGCCGCGGTCACGCCGGAATCCGGCACCGGAACCACGACGTCTGCCTCCGCCGGCGCTTCGCGCGCCAGTTGCCGGCCCAGTTCTTCGCGGCTCTCCTGCACCGCTCGCCCGAACACCCGGCTGTCCGGCCGCGAAAAATACACATGCTCGAAGATGCAGCTTGATTGCGCCAGGGCCGGGGTATACAACCGCGAGGTAATTCCCTCCGGACCGACGATGATCAACTCACCTGGCCTTACATCGCGCTCGAAGCTGGCGCCAATCAGATCGAACGCGCAAGTCTCGGAGGCGAATACGATGGTGTCTTGCTTCTCGCCATCCTGAGCCGGGATTCTGCCCATGGCGAGCGGGCGAAAGCCGCGGGGGTCGCGCGCCGCAAAAATCCGGTCGGGACTGATCATGACCAACGAGAACGCGCCTTCCACCCGGCGTAGCGCATCGGCGATGGCTTCCGGCAGAGTCTGCTCTTTGGAGAGCGCGATCAGATGCACGATCACTTCGGTGTCGCTGTTGGTCTGAAAAATCGACCCCTGGCTCTCCAGCCGGTGACGAATATCCTGCGCATTGACCAGGTTGCCGTTATGGGCCAGCGCCACCATGCCCTTGTTCGATTGCACCATGATGGGCTGCGCGTTGAGCAACGCGGAATCGCCTGCCGTCGAATAACGTGTGTGAGCAATCGCGAGGGTACCCGGCAATTTGGCCAAAACGCTTTCCTGAAAAATGTCGGCCACCAGTCCCATCGCTTTGTGCATGTGCAGAGCCATGCCGTCGGAGGTCACAATACCCGCCGACTCCTGGCCGCGATGTTGCAGAGCATGCAGGCCCAGGTAGGCAAGCTTCTCCGCCTCAAGATGTGAGTAAACTGCCACCACCCCGCACTCATCACGAAATTTGTCGGAAGTTAGCATCTGGTCCTTGTATGACTCACGTGGGGACAGCCGCCCCCGGCTGTCCAGCCGAGCAAAGCTCGGCAGCTTGTCTCTCCGAACTCTGCCGAACTTCTTCGCGAACTCCACGATTAAAAGCTTTTCAACCAACCAATTCCGGATCAGCCTTCAACGCCGCTTCCAGCGCACCCTCGAAAGAATCGCGCAACTCTTTCATTGCCACCGAAACCACCACGTGCCCGTCCAGCTTAATCTCCAGATGCCCGGAAACAGTCTCGCCGATCTCTTCCGCAGACAACTGATGTTTTGCCGCTACTTGTTGGATTCCCTGCAGCTTACTTCGGTCGCAGGAGATCACGACGCGGCTCGCATCTTCGCCGAACAGAACGAACTCCGGCGGCAATGCCAGCGAGGCCAGATTCACTCGCATTCCCACGCCTTTGGCGAAACCGGATTCCGCCAGCGCGACCGCAATGCCGCCCTCCGAACAATCGTGCGCGGACTCGATTAATTCACCCCCGGTCATCTCGATTAATGCCTTCTGCAGCGCCGCCTCGCGACCCAGTTCGAGAGCGGGAGGAAACCCCCAGAACGCTCCTAAAATTTCCTTGGCGTACTCGGATGAGCCAAACTCGGACTCCGCATCGGTGACGTCGCCCGGCTCCGAGGCCCGCAGCAAAATCACCGCGCGTCCGGGCTCACGGAAGTGCGGGAAGACAGCTTGGTGAACGTCCTCGAGAATGCCGACGATGCCGATTACCGGTGTGGGATAAATTCCTTCGCCCAGGGTTTCGTTGTAGAAGCTGACGTTGCCTCCGGTAATTGGAACGTCGAGTTCCTCGCAGGCTTTGGTGATCCCGTCAATCACTTTCGAGAACTGCCACATGATGTGAGGCTTCTCGGGATTGCCAAAATTCAGGCAATTGGTTGCGCCGACCGGAGTCGCGCCCGAGCACGCCACGTTGCGCGCAGCATCGGCGACGGCATGCATGGCTCCCAGTTGCGGATCGAGGTAACACCAACGGCCGTTGCCATCGAGGGCCATTGCAAGAGCACGCTGCGAGCCTTTAATGCGGATCACGCCCGCATCGCCGGCGCCCGGACCCTCGACCGTATTGGTTTGCACCATGTGATCGTACTGTTGCCACACCCAACGCTTGCCACAGATATTCGGGCTGGCCAGCAGGCGCTTCAGATTGTCGGTAAAATCGCCCGCTTCCGCCAGTCTGATCGACTCGGGCATCTCTCGCGGCACCGGTGGCTCCCATCGTTCCAGCGGACGTTTGTAAACCGGTGCATCATCGGTCAACGCTTCGTTGGGAATCTCAGAGACAACTTCTCCGTGATGCAGCACGCGCATTTTGCCGTCATTGGTCACGCGTCCTATTTCGACGGCATCGAGGCCCCACTTCTCAAATACGCGGAAGACTTCGTCTTCACGGCCTTTTTGCGCCACCAGCAGCATGCGCTCCTGGGATTCGCTGAGCATGATCTCGTAAGGAGTCATACCGGTTTCGCGCTGGGGCACTCGGTCGAGTTCGATCTCGGTGCCAACGTGGCCGCGTGCGCCCATTTCGCAAGTCGAGCAGGTTAAGCCAGCCGCGCCCATGTCCTGGATGCCCACAATCGCACCGGTTTGCATGGCTTCGAGGCAGGCTTCCAGCAGCAGCTTTTCGAGAAATGGATCGCCGACCTGAACGTTGGGACGTTTCGCCTCGGAGGCCTCACTGAATTCTTCGCTGGCCATGGTGGCGCCGTGAATGCCGTCGCGCCCGGTCTTTGATCCGACATAAATGACCGGATTGCCTTCGCCGGCGGCTTTCGCATAGAAGATCTGGTCTCGCCGCACCAGTCCGAGAGCAAAGGCATTCACCAGCGGATTGCCCGAATAGCAAGCTTCAAACTTGGTTTCGCCGCCGAGGTTGGGTACGCCGAAACAGTTTCCGTACGAAGCAATGCCGCTGACCACGCCTTCGAGCAGGGAATGATTCTTGTGAATCTCGGCCTGTGAGGGAGTGGAACTTGCTCCCGCGCTTTGCTCGGCCGGACGGCCGAGGGCGGCTCTTCCTACGTAATTTTGGATCGGGCCGAACCTCAGCGAATCCATCACCGCAACGGGCCGCGCGCCCATGGTGAAAATATCGCGTAGAATTCCGCCAACTCCCGTGGCTGCTCCCTGAAACGGCTCGATGAACGACGGATGGTTGTGCGATTCAATCTTGAACGCGCAGGCCCATCCGTCGCCGATATCGATAATGCCTGCGTTCTCGCCCGGACCTTGCACCACCCGACGGCTGCGCGTGGGCAACCGCCTGAGATGCACACGCGATGATTTATAGGAGCAGTGCTCGCTCCACATCACGCTGAAAATTCCCAGCTCCGTAATGGTCGGCTCGCGTCCGCCGAGAAGTTGTTTGATCTTCTTGTATTCTTCCGGCGTGAGGCCGTGCTCACGGACAATTTCTGGAGTAATGGCAAGAGTGGAGACCGTGGTCATGGGGAAATACTATTGTCGCATTTTGCAGGGCGGCTGGATAGAAAAAGCTTTCTTGATCCGCCCTACGCGCTCTCTGCGGCGTTTCTCAGCGGCCTCTGCGTTGTAGGACTTCGTGTTGCCGCTTTCAAGACCTTAAATCGCAGAAGGCGCTGAGAACTGCCGGGGAGAACTCAGAGTGGCATTGAAGCTCAGACCGCCGAAGTACGCAGCTATACTGTTCACAAATGAAGTCGATCATCGTCGGCACCGCGGGCCACATCGATCACGGCAAGACTGCGCTGGTCAAGGCGCTGACCGGCATCGACGCCGACCGGCTCGACGAAGAGAAGCGCCGCGGCATCACCATCGACATCGGCTTCGCCAATCTTGAGTTGCCCATGCCCGGCGGCGAACTCCTGCGACTGGGCTTCGTTGACGTGCCGGGACACGAGCGCTTTGTGCGCAACATGTTGGCTGGAGTCGGTGGGATCGATCTGGTGCTGCTGGTGATCGCCGCCGACGAATCGATCAAACCGCAGACCCGCGAGCACTTTGACATCTGCCGCCTGCTCTCAGTCCGGCACGGCATCACGGTTTTGACCAAGTCCGATGCGGTCGATCCGGAGACATTGGCCGTAGTGCGAGCCGAAGTCGAAGACTTTCTGCGCGAGTCGTTTCTTGGTCAATCCAGTCTTGGTCAATCCAATCTCGGTACCCCCAACCCCATCGTTGCAGTCAGCTCGCTGACCGGCGCGGGAATCGACGATCTGAAGCGTGAGCTGATAAGAGTCGCTGGCGAGGTTCCGGAGAAAGATTCCAACGCGATCGCGCGCCTGCCCATCGATCGCGTGTTCACCATGAAGGGTTTTGGCACGGTGGTCACGGGGACGCTCATTTCCGGCGCCATCCGCAAGGAAGACGAGCTGGAAGTTTTTCCGACAGGACGCAGGGTACGAGTGCGCGGAGTTCAAGTCCATGGGAAATCGGCTGAACAAGCGGTTGCTGGACAACGCACCGCGCTCAACCTCGCAGGCGCGACTACGGAGGAACTGGAACGAGGCATGATGCTGGCTCCGGCTTCTACCTTTCGCGCAACTTCGCGTGCGGATGTCGAACTGTCGCTCCTGCCTTCGGCCAAGCCCTTGAAAGGCCGGGCCCGCGTTCACTTTCACTCCTACACATTCGAAACCATTGCGACGGTTGTGCTGTATGGCAAGCGGCAAGTGGGGCCGGGCGAAACTGCCTTCGCGCAACTGCGGTTGAGCGGACCAACTCTATTACTGCCGGGAGATCGCTTCATCTTGCGGCAATTCTCACCCGTGATCACGATTGGCGGGGGGTGGGTCGTGGAGAATGCTCCTCCGAAACGTGTGAAGAGTGCAACCGACTACACCGGTTGGCTCAAGAAGTTTGGCGAAGAGTCGCGAGCTGGCCTATTGCGCAGCCGCGTAGCTGCAACCGGCGTGCGCGGTCTGGATAGTGCGGAAGCGGTGGCCCGCACCGGCTGGCGAAGGGAACGAATTTTTTCCGCAGCGTCGGCTGATCCGGAGACTGTCCGCATCGGTGATATTTTCCTCTTCAAACCAGCTTTGGACTTCGTCCGCAAAGATCTCATTTCCGCTCTCGAGGCTTTCCATAAGCGCAACCCCTTGGTTGCCGGCATGAGCAGGGAAGAGTTGCGTGGACGGTTTTCTGAAGTGGCGCCAACGGTCTTTGACAGCCTGCTCGATGAGGCAGTGCGCGCAAAGAAGATTGAACTGAACGGCGAACTTGTGCGTCTGCCGGGACGCGGCGTGGTGATGAAAGATGAAGAAGCCGAGTCGCATCAGATCATCGAAGCCGCTTTCGCGAATGCCGGTCTCAAAGTGCCGGCATTGAAAGACGTGCTTGGCGGATTGAAGGTGGATCGGGTGCGGGCGCAAAAGATTGTTACGCTGCTCTTGCGCGATAAGCTTCTAGTAAAGATTTCCGACGACCTGGTTTTTCACCGCGATGCGCTGCTGGATCTGCGCAAACGAATGGCCGCAGAAAAAGCAAAATCTCCCAAACTGGATGTGGCGCGTTTCAAAGATCTGACCGGAGTGACCCGCAAGTATGCGATCCCTCTGCTGGAGTATCTGGACCGCGAGCATGTGACGCGGCGAGCCGGAGACGAGCGAGTGATTTTGTAGAGAGCACTTGAGCTTTCCGCTATCAGCTCTCAGCTGTCAGTTAACGGATCCGGCGCTTGCCAGCAGACAACTGGGCTTGGGCCCTGGCGACCTCAAGTATGGGCTAGATGCTCGGGGCCAAGCACTCCAATGCTGAGAGCTGAAAGCTGACGGCTGAGAGCTTTCCCACTGCTCAAAGGTAGCGGCTGTCCAGAAAGTTACTTCTGTTTCCACAGCGCGAGGGAGTATGCTGCGCCCATGGGTGTGTCGGTTTCGGTGCTGGCCAGCGGCAGCCGGGGAAACAGCACAATTGTGCAAAGCTCGTCCACACGCATTCTGGTCGATGCGGGAATTTCCTGCCGCGAGACCTTCAAGCGCATGAAGGCAGCGGGCGACGATCCGCACTCGCTTTCCGCCATCGTGATCACACATGAGCACGCTGACCACGTGTCAGGCCTCTTGGTGCTGGCGCGAAAACTAAAAGTTCCCGTGTTCATGACCGCCGCCACCCATCAGGCCTGGTCGAGGTCGATGCGGGATGCGATAGGCGAGCGTCCCCAATTGGCCCGGCTGGAATTCTTCTGTTCCGGTCACGGCTTTCGCATTGGGGACATCGGGGTCACGCCCTTCACTATTCCTCACGATGCGGTTGACCCGGTAGGTTTCACCTTCCAGGCAGAAGGCATCAAGATCGCGATTGCCACCGATCTCGGGCGTCTGCTCGCGAACGTGAAGGATAACCTGCGGGCTTGCGACGTGCTGGTGATCGAATCGAATCACGACCTGGAAATGCTGCGCAACGGACCTTATCCGTGGTCGGTAAAACAGCGTGTGGGCAGTCCGACCGGGCACTTGTCCAACGAGAAGCTCGCGGAATTCTTTGCTTCCGGCTACGATGGAAGCGCATCTTACATAGTGCTGGCGCATCTCTCGGAGCAGAATAACCATCCTGAACGCGCTCTGCGGGAGGCGGAAAAAGCGCTGGCTGGCCGCCGGACGTTGTTGCAGAATCGGGTCATGCTGGCGGCGCAAACCGAGCCCATGCAACCTATCTGCTTGTAAGTTGATCTGAAGTACGTAAGACTGAGGGCACGCATCAGCGGTTCCTATGAGTGAGTGTATCGATCCCATCGTCGGCAAGATTCTGGCGGGGTGGCGGTATGATATTTCCGGCCTGGCGCTGGAGATGCGCGGCGATTACGAAGAGCACTTCGCGGCCTGCGAGCGCTGCCGCGGGCGGCAGCGTATGCATCGCAACATCGATATTGCGTTGATCGCTCTGGCATCGGTTTCCGCGGGCGTGTTTCTCCTGGCTTTTGGCGTGATTCGCCACTTCGGCCCGCGCAATGCCTTTTGGCTCGAGATTGCCGCGTTGGTAGGTTTTGCGCTCTCAGCCCTGATCTGGTTGATCGTGGCAGTGGCTACACCCGCACCCATGGCGGTAGTGGACGTCGCCAGGATTGGCGCTCGCCACGTGCACGACCGCTTGCCGGCGGAAATTCGCGAACGACTGCCGGAAGAACTGCGCTTGAAAATTACCGGCTCGTAACTCATGCAGTGCTTCTCCAAAAGGCTCGTGTGCTTGCTGCTGGCGGCGCTAATTGCAGCTCCATTGTCAGCGTTAAGTCTTGGCATGGATGGGGCATCGCGCGAGCGACCCGCCGGTTGTCATGACGATGGCGGAAATGTCCCAGCACCCGGACCCGTCAGCCACCGTTGCTGTCAGGGCGCGCATCATCCCGCGGTTCTGCCGCAGAGTTGTTCCGTGCAACCGTCGCTCGCCGCGTCCGCCCGAGTTGAATTCTTTCAGGATGCGTCTGCACCAGCTGGATGCAACTTTTTTCCGAGTTTCGTATTGTCCTCCGGTCCGCCGCTCCTGTCTCCTCTACGCGTCTAACTGCCAGCTGCCTGGCGCTCAAACTTTCCCGAAAACCCATTTATTGAACGTACTTTCTCCTTTACATAAAGGAAGGGCTCGGCACGAGAGTGAGGCATGCGAAGACGAGTGTGGTATCTGTCGGCAATTGTGGTTCTGACGGTTTCATGTCTCGCGCAGAATGCGGACACCAACAATGACGCGTCCAAACCAAACCAGTCCGCCCAAACCATGCACACGATGTCGAGCATGAACATGGGCAAGGCTGCCTTCTCGTCGATGCCCTCGTTTCACGCTTCCTCGGGCACGGCCTGGCAGCCCGCCTCGGTGACGGACCCGATGTGGATGATTTCGCGGGGCGGTTGGGAGTTGATGTTTCACGGAACCGTGTTCATCACCTACAATCAGCAGGGTGGGCCACGCGGCGAGGGCAAAGCAGAATCGACGAACTACCTGATGACCATGCAGCAGCACCGGCTGGGCTCGGGCACGCTGCTACTCCGTCAGATGTTTTCCGCCGAATCGCTGACCGCGCCGCATCCCGGCTTCCCCGAGCTCTTCCAAACTGGCGAAACCTATCATGGACAGCCACTGGTCGATCATCAGCATCCCCACAATCTCTTTGCTGAGCTGGCTGCGCTCTACACGCTGCCGCTTAACGAGAGAGTTACCTGGCTGCTCTATGGAGGCCCATCGGCCGAACCTGCACTGGGCCCGGTGACGTTTATGCATCGCCAATCGGCGTCTGAGGATCCGGAAGCGCCGCTAGGCCACCATTTGCAAGATTCCACGCATACCAGTTTCGGGGTGGTGACGACGGGCTTCATCTTTGATTTGTCAAAGCTCGATCTGTCGAAGCTGGATCTGTCCAAGCTGGGCTTCGTCAAGATTGAAGGCTCGGCATTCAACGGACACGAACCGAATGAACAGCGCTGGAGCATTCAACTGGCGCCCCTCGATTCCTGGTCGTTCCGGGTGACTGCTGCTCCCACGCGCAATTGGACGGGACAATACAGCTACGGACGCCTGTCACATCCCGAGGCCTTGGAACCGGGTGACCAGAAAAGACAAACCGCATCGCTCGAATATAATCGCCCGCTTTCGGCGGGAAAGATGGGCCAAGGGTACTGGGCTACGTCTTTGATTTGGGGGCGAGTGCAAAAGGAGTTCGAGTCTTTTCCTCTCAACAGCTACCTGCTGGAATCGACCCTGAACTTCTTCACGCGGAATTACGCCTACACTCGGCTTGAACTGGTCGATAAAGACGAATTGTTTCCCGAGGCCGCGACTCATCCGTCGTACCGCATTGGCGCGTACACCTTCGGAGGCGTGCGCGATTTCGTGCACAACCAGCATTGGCAGATAGGACTCGGCGGCGATGTAACTTTCTATTCAAAGCCCGCCGTCCTGGATGCATCTTATGGAGACAACCCCGTGTCCTTCCATGTGTTCATTCGAGTGCGGCCGGGATTGATGGAGCACGGGCACTAGACGCGGGCTTGCCGTATTGTCAATTCGGATACATGCAAGATTTCCGCGCTCAGGCCCGCGCAATCCGCGCACAATTGCTGCATGGAGCCCCAGCGGAAGATGCTGCAGGCGGTTCGCATTGCGCTGTTGGTGAGTATTGCGCTATATGTTTTCGTCGGCGAGCGCCTGGGACAAAAAACGCCAGCTGTGCCGGACCGCAATTTTTATTTTGCCATCACTCTGATCGCGATCACGATCGTTGGCATGACCTTCGCGGTGTGGCGGCTCTTTGTGTTGCGCTCCGAAGCAATCCTCGGCGATCAACCCGATAATCCAGCAGCCATGAAGCGCCGGCGGACTGGCTACCTCTTCACGTATACCTTGTGCGAGACCGTGGCCTTGTTCGGGTTTGTGCTGCGCTTTATGGGTTTTGCGCTTTCTGAAATTGCGCCTTTTTATATTGTGGGCTTTGCCCTGCTGCTACTCTTCGCCCCACGCCGCGCTCGAAACACGTAGCGGCCTCCGCCGATCCGTGCCAAAACGCCGCAGATCGGGTAAACGTGATTCGCACTACGCCTTGATGTGACAGCTCGCCAAGCCCTTCTTTTCCAGATACTGCTGGTGGTAATCCTCGGCCTCGAAGAAAGTTACCGCTGGAACAATCTGGGTGACGATAGGCTTGCTGAAGCGGTGGGATTTCTCCAATCGCTCCTTCGAAGCCTTAGCGGCGGCTTCCTGTTCCGGGGTGTGAAAGAAGATCGCCGAGCGATACTGCGTGCCCCAGTCCGGCCCTTGCCGGTTGAGTTGGGTGGGATCGTGGTTCTCCCAGAAGACGTCAAGCAGCTTGTCGTAGGAAAGCTTCGCCGGATCGTATTCGATTTCGACCGCTTCGGCATGACCGGTTCGGTCCGTGCAAACGTCCTTGTAGGTCGGATCGGTGGTCTTACCTCCCGTGTAGCCGACCCGGGTCGAGATCACGCCCGGCAGTTGGCGGAAGGTCGCTTCAACTCCCCAAAAACAGCCCGCGGCAAAAGTTGCTTTAGCCATATCGATGACTCCATTTTCTAGAGTGTAGCGATTCTATTGGATGCGCCGGGCAAGGGAAAGTGTCAGCCTGCCGGATCGCTACCGCTTTAAACCCGGGTAACTGCTCTGCCGCCGGTTCCTGGTTGACGGACCCCGCTTTTCCGCGATATGTTGCTTTAGCGGCTTTGCCCCCCAGCTCGCCTGAGGTTTTTCGTGACCTTGGCTTTCCACCGCAACCACAGAAGTTTCCGGCTGGCTTTCGCGATCTTTTTTGCTTGCGTGATCGCTCCCGCCGCTTTTGCCGCGAAAGCCGGCTTCACGCCCCAGGCCCGGGTCGGCTTCACCGTGGGCGACCAGTGGGAGCCGGCCATCGCAACCGATGGATTTGGCCACACTTACATTCTTTATCCGCAATATGGGCGAGTGCCGGGCTGCCCCGGCTGCCCGCTTCCTTCCATGATTCTGGTGGTCAGCAACGACAATGGCGCGACCTGGCAGCGGCCGCGCGAAATCACGCCGCCGGGGACGGGTCAGTACGATCCCCAAATCGTCGTCGATCCCGCCGATCACCGAACCGTGTACGCGGCTTGGCTGCAGCGTAAGAAATTGGACATGGTCGTCGCCAAGTCCGTCGACTTCGGCCAGAGTTGGTCGATTGTCGTGGCCGATCGCGGACTCACCGATGCCGACAAACCGGTGCTTGCGGTTCGCGGTGAAGACGTTTACATCGGATTTAACCGCGACGGGCATATTCTGGTGGCCTCGTCGCATGACCGCGGGATTACTTTTGCTTCCGCGAACGTGAGTCCGAAATCGAAACTGGTGCGGGCTCTGGCCGGTGGCGCAACGGTTGATCCCCGCGGATCGGTTTATTTATCCTGGGCCGGATATGCGCTGCACGACGGGGCCACAGGCCGCGAGAATCTGTATATCAGCAAGTCCTCGGATGGCGGCAAAAGCTGGACTACGAGGCTGATCGACGTCTCCGGCGCGCCGCCCGACTGCGGAACTTACCGCTGCGAGTGTGGCTACTTGGGCGCGCAGATTACTATGACCTCCGATGCCGCCGGCACCTTATACGCCCTGTGGAATTCCGGTGCAGCCGACAAGAGTCCCGCGCGCATCTATTTCTCTTCCTCTACTACGGCTGGCGAAACCTGGTCGCCCAGGCTGAATATTTCGACTGCGCCTTCGAGTGTGGAGCATGCCTTTCCAGCGCTTGCGGCCGGGGACGCGGGCGATGTGCGCATCGCGTGGATGGATACGCGCTACGTGGACTCGCACAATCACCCGCTTTGGAATGCGTTTTACCGCAGTTCCACCAACGGCGGCGCCACCTGGTCAGCGGAGTCGAAGATGTCCAGCTACGCCCCCGGCTACGAGTACGTTCGCCCAGGCGGCTTCAGCTTTCCCTTCGGAGACTACTTCGGCATCGGCATCGACAACCAGGGTCGCACCCAAGCCGTCTGGGGCGAAGGCCTGAACTTCCGCTCCCCAGGCTCAATCTGGTACAGTACCGGCCGGTAAACCCCGCACAAATTCTGGAGGGTAGCCCTTACCTTCTGTCATCCTGGGGAAGCGCAGGCCGCCGCGAAGCGAAGGACTGCCAACGAAGAATCTGTGCACCTTCCGGCCAACGCTGTGGGTTGACGGCCCCCGAAGACCAGGAGGGTGCCAGCCCGCAATACAAGCCGCTGTCATCCTGAGGAAGCGCAGGCCTTTGCAACGCGAAGGGCTGCCAACGAAGGATCTATGCACCTGGCTGATACGGGTGCCGCACGAACCAATCCGCACTGAGGTCCTTCCATTCCGGATTCATCGCCACAATCAGCGCGATCTTCTTCAGCCGCAATAATCCCTTGATCTGCTTCTCGCGAGTGATGGCACTTTGAATGTCCCCAAAGCGCTCAAAGTAGACCAGCCTGTCGATCCTGTAGCGCGCGGCGAACTCTCCTCTAATCCCTTGCTTGTGCTCAAAGACGCGTTTTTCCAAATTCCCCGTGACCCCTGTGTACAGTGTCTTCGACCGATTCGTCATTATGTAAACGAAATAGAACCGTGGCGCGGAGTACATAGATCCTTCGTCGGCAGGCCTTCGCCGTGCGAAGGCCCGTACTTCCTCAGGATGACAGCGGGCTGGATGTGTGTCTGTGACGTCCGACCGAAGTGAGGGCTGGCCCACCCTTACGCCTTCTGTAAAGGTGAGGAGGCGAGGTCAGAGCGAGACAGCATCGCGTTCACGGCGGCTGACGTCTTCCTGCGGTGCAACGGTTGCTATATCGAAGTCGATGCGCAAGCCGGGCATGATTTCATCTACGGCTCGATGGATCGCGGCGAGTTTCGCTTCCCAAAGATTCTCGACTGGATTCGGCAGCACATAAAACCGCTTCGCTAGACCTTTCGCTGTCAAAAAGAAAGATCTTATCCGCCGCTTCGCGCGGTTTGCACCGCTCTCAGGACCGCCTGAGCCTTATTCATGCTCTCCTGAAACTCGCTGGCGGGATCGGAGTCGGCGACGATGCCGGCCCCTGCTTGCAGGTAAGCCCGCTTGCCTTGCATGAGCATGGTGCGGATGGCGATGCAGGAGTCGAGATTGCCGGCGAAATCAGCGTAAAGCACGGAACCTCCGTAGATGCCGCGGCGCACCGGTTCGAGTTCTTCGATGATTTGCATGGCGCGAACTTTGGGCGCTCCGCTCAGCGTGCCCGCTGGGAAACAGGCGGCGAAGGCATCGAGAGCGTCCAGGCCTTCGCGCAATTTGCCTTCGAGCGCGGAGACGATGTGCATGACATGCGAGTAGCGTTCGACATACATCAGGTCGCGAACTTTCACCGAACCGTATTCGCTGACGCGTCCCAGATCGTTGCGGCCGAGGTCGACTAGCATGACGTGCTCGGCGCGTTCTTTCTCGTCGGCGAGCATTTCTTTTTCGAGGCGCGCATCTTCGGCCTCATCGCGGCCCCGGGGATGGGTTCCGGCAATCGGGCGGTACTCCAGTTTGCTTCCGGTCACGCGCACCAGCATCTCCGGGGACGATCCCAGAATGTGAATGTCGCCCATGCGCAGAAAATAGAGATACGGCGAAGGATTGACGGTGCGCAGGGCGCGGTAAATATCGAAGGGCGCAACCTCAGGAGAAAAGTCGAGGCGTTGCGAGAGCACGACTTGAAAAATGTCGCCGGCGGCGATGTACTCTTTGGCGCGCTCTACCGATTTGATGAAGCGGCTGCGGCTGGTTCCGGCATGAACCTTCAGCTTGGACTTGCTGGATGGTGTCGACTTCTGCCAATCCCCCGGGCGCAATCCGGCAGCCAGTTTCTTTTCGAGGATTGCGATATCGGCGAGGGCTCGATCGTAGGCGCAGCGCGGGCTCTCGCCCGATACATCGGCGCTGGCGATGATGTGAATCTGATGGCGCAGGTGATCGAAGGCCAGCAGGCGATCGAAGAACATCAGAAGGCAATCGGGCAGAGAAAGATCGTCTTTCGCGTGGTCGTCGAGGTTTTCCAGTTGGCGAACAGCATCATAAGCGAAATATCCAACCGCGCCGGCGGTGAACGGGGGCAGGCCAGGGATCGTTGCCGGACGATGCTGGCGCAGCAACTCTTTCAGCATGGGCAGCACGCTGCCCTTGCGCTGCTCGCGCGCCTTTCCACGCTGCAGCACTAAGTCTTCGCCGTGGGCCCGTACTTGCAAATAAGGACGCGCGCCCAGGAATGTATAGCGGCCGATCTGCTCTCCGCGCTCGACTGATTCCAACAGGAAGGCGTCACGCTCCCGGGCAGCGATCGCAAGAAAGGCAGACACGGGTGTGAGCAGGTCGGCCGTGACCGACTTGACCACCGGCACCAGCGTGAACTCGCGGGCAAGTCGCGAAAATTCTTTGTAATCTGGGCGCAGCAAGCGGTTGCCGGTTTGACCCTTTCGGTTGGAATCGCGTCTGCCATTATACGGGCAGGAGCAGGATGAACCCCTGTAACCAGCGAATGAATTGACGGATTCGATGGGGCAGCGGAAGATGGCTGTTTAGCGATCCGTAAACGGGGGCTTATGCGTATTAAGTTCTGGGGAGTTCGCGGATCCACGCCCGCTCCTCAGCCGGAAAATATGCGCTATGGAGGAAATACTTCCTGCGTCGAGGTCCGCGTAGGGAAGAACCTCTATATCTTCGACTGCGGCACCGGCTTCCGCGTGCTGGGACGGGCCCTGCGGCATGAGTTCCAAGAGCGCTCGGTTTCTGCCCATGTGTTCGTCTCTCATTTCCATTGGGACCACATTCAGGGAATTCCGTTCTTCGGTCCGCTGTACGACAACCGCGAGAACCGCTTTCAGTTTCACTGTTCCAGCCGGACGCGCAGCCTGAAGCGGGTGCTCGAAGAGCAGATGGCCGCGCCGTACTTTCCCGTAGGCCTGACCGAGATGCAGGCTCACCAGAATTTCTACGACCTGGACGAAGGCCGCATCCAGTTGGGGGACGTGAGTTTGCAGACCCTCTGGCTGAACCATCCGCAAGGCTGCATGGGTTTTCGCCTGGAGACGAGAGAGGGAGTCGTGGTCTACGCCACCGATAACGAACCTGGGGATGCGCTGTTCGACAAGAATGTGCGTAAACTTGCGGCGGGTGCGGACGTTCTGATCTACGACGCGCAGTACCTTCCCGAAGAATACGCCCGTAAACACGGCTGGGGACACAGTCACTGGCGCGAGGCGATCAATGTAGTCACGGAAAGTGGCGCGAAGGAATTGGTGCTGTTCCATCACGATCCCGATCATGACGATGCGTGCATCGACAAGGTAGTGAAAGAAGCGCGCGATTACTATCCTCGTCTGCGGGCCGCGGCCGAGGGCATGCAGATTGAAGTCTTGGCCAAGCCGTCCTAGCCCTGAATGTTCTGCTTACGCTTGTAAGCTTTGAAGCGATGAATCCTGGATTACAATGAATCCAGGGAGAAATTGTTTCTCCAACCATTGTCATTCCGAGCGTAGCGAGGAATCCGTATTTTCGTGCTCCGAATGATACAGATTCCTCGCTACGCTCCGAATGACAATGGTTGAGAGTTTTCGGGCCAATCGGATATTACTTTGAAAGGGGCCGTGAGTGACGCAGTTCTCAGCACCGTGGCCACATCTGTCGGTGATTGCGGTCATCGATATTCTGCTGGTCACGTTTATTATTTACGAGTTTCTCGCCCTCATCAAAGGCACCCGTGCGTCCCTGATGGTCGTGGGCGTGGCGGGACTGGGTCTGGCCTTCTATTTGTCCCGGCTGGGCAACCTGGCAGCGCTGAATTGGCTCATCAGCACGTTGCTTCCTTACACGGTCTTCGCCCTGATCGTGGTCTTTTCCGCCGAGATTCGGCAAGCACTGGCCCGGCTTGGACGCGGACTTACGCTGAGCCGTAGCGCCGGTTCGGAGGGGGACGCCTACGACGACATCGTGCTGGCCGCCAACCTGTTTTGCCAGAACCAAACGGGAGCTCTGATCGTGATCGAGCGAGAGATTGGGCTGCGTACCTATATCGAAAGCGGAGTTCCGCTCGACGCGCGCCTTTCTTACGATCTGCTGGCGACGATCTTCCGGCCGAGCGCACCGCTACACGATGGCGCCGTGATTGTGCAGAACGACCGCATTGCCGCTGCTGCCTGTTTTCTGCCGCTGTCCATGAACCCGGTGCTCTCCACCCAATTGGGCACGCGGCACCGCGCGGGCATTGGCGTCACTGAGGAAACCGATGCCATCGCGGTGATCGTCTCCGAGGAGACGGGCAGCATCAGCCTGGCGGTTTCGGGCAAAATCGAGCGCGATCTCAGCGTGGACCAGTTGCGCGATCGTCTGGGTGAGTTGCTTCGCCTCTATGTGCCTCCCTCGACTCTGCCAACGCCGATTTCGAATGGCAGCGAGGTCTTCGAGAGCTCTGAACCGGAGAGTTCGCGAGGTTCTCTGCCGCGCCCAGCGGAGTCCCACTTGGACGACTCGCGATTGCGCGATTCTGATTTGAAGGATTCGCGATTGAATCAGGGAGCAGATCGTTAACATGAGAAACTTCCTGCACCGCTACGTATTTAACAATCTCGGTCTGAAGTTGATTTCGCTCGCACTCGCCGTTGGCTTGTGGCTCGCCGTGGCGCGCGATCCCGTGGCCGAGGTTGCGGTTGATGTGGCCATCGAATTCCACAACATTCCGCCCAACCTGGAGATCAGTTCAGAAAATATACCAAGGGCGCAAATCCGGCTGCGTGGGCCAGAGCGCGTCATTCGGCGCCTTCTGCCTTCTGACGTTTATGCCGAAATCGAGATGAGCGGTCTAAGACCCGGCGAGCGTACGTTCGATCTGACCGCCCAACAGATTCATGAGCCGTCCGACCTTGAGGTTGTGCAGGTGGTTCCCAGTCAGCTGCATCTCGCCTTCGACACCCGGCTCACTCGGCAGGTGCCAGTGCAACCACGCGTGGTGGGCACGTTTGCTCCCGGTTACGGCATAGAGCGAATCGTGGTCGACCCTGCCACCATCACGATCAGCGGGCCGAAGAAGCATGTTGAGGCAGTGGAGTCGGCGATTACGGATCCGATCGACGTGAGCGGATTGATCAATCGGGTAACGTTCTCGAGACACCCCTACGTTTCTGATCCCCTGATCCAGGTTGCGAGTGCCGATCCCGTACACGTAACGGTGATCATGCAGAAAGTTTCTGACATGAGTGGCGGCGCTCCGCCTACCAAACCAGAATGACATCCCCGACCCGACAACTTTTCGGAACCGACGGCATTCGCGGCGTAGCCGGCGAATTCCCATTGACTGTGGAAAGCACGTACCTCATCGGTCGAGCGCTTGGCCATGACCTCATTCGTAGTACCCCCAACGCTACGGTGGTGATTGGACAAGACACGCGGGAGTCGAGTTCCTGGATTGCGGACCGGGTGACGCTCGGACTCGTTTCGAGCGGATGCCAGGTCCAAAGCGCGGGCGTGATTACGACTCCCGGGGTGGCCTATCTTGCACGATCATGCAAACATGCCGCCGGCGTCGTGATCTCGGCCTCGCATAATCCCTGGACCGACAATGGGATCAAAGTTTTCTCTGGTGATGGATATAAGTTGCCCGACGCGCATGAACTTGCCATCGAGCAGGAGATTTTCTCTCTCCTGCAGAAATCTGAGCATCACCCGCCTGCGTCGGAGAAACCGGCTCCCAGCCTGCCTGGCGAAGCGAGCCTTCGCCATGCGTACGTAGAATGGCTGGCGCACAGCGTGAAGACGGACTTGCGCCGATTAAGAGTTCTAGTGGATTGCGCGAACGGCGCAGCCACGGCTGAGGCTCCCGAATTGTTTCGCGCGTGCGGCCTTCAGCCAACTTATCTGTGTGCTTCACCTGATGGGAAGAACATCAACGACAATTGCGGCGCACTGCATCCAGAAGCGCTGGGCCGCGCCGTCGCGGAGAAGAAGGGCGAATTCGATTTAGGTGTAACCTTCGATGGGGATGCGGATCGCGCGCTGTTCAGCGACGCCAGCGGCAAAGTGGTCAATGGTGACGGTGTCCTTTTGCTGGTTGCGCGTGATATGCAAGCCCGTGGCGTTCTGAAGGGTTCGACGATTGTCGCTACTACGATGTCGAACATGGGTCTGGAGATCGCGTTGCGAAAAGCGGGCATCCCCATGCTCCGCGCCAACGTTGGTGACAAGTACGTGCTTGAGGAGATGCTGAAAACTGGGGCAATTCTGGGCGGCGAGCAATCCGGCCATATCATTTTTCGCGACGGAGAAGCGACGACCGGCGACGGCCTGCTCACGGCTTTGAGAGTGATGGAAATTGTGGCGCGAAGCGGCAAGCCGCTCGCGGATTTAATCGGCGATCTGAAAGTCTTTCCCCAGACAATTCAGAATATTCGGGTTCGCGAGAAAACTCCGTTTGTCGAAGTGCCCGAAATTCAGCGGGCGATTGAAGCGGCGGAGCGGGAACTCGATGGCAATGGGCGGGTGGTCGTGCGCTACTCGGGGACGGAAGCGCTGGCGAGGGTCATGGTAGAAGCGGAGTCGGAAGAAAAAATGCGGGCGCTGGCGGGAAACATTGCCAGCGCGATTAAGAAGGCCTTGGGAACCTGAAGATTTGTTGGGATGGGTCTTTGACCCGTCCGAGCCGAACCAAGCTCGGCAGAGCCGTTGTTATATGAAAACGCTGTTGTCTAACGCCGCTGCGATATGGAATCTGCTTCTGCTGCTGGCTGTAGTCGGTACACTCTTCTGGTTCTGCTACTGGTTTGGTTTGCGCAGGCTCATTCGAGCCAGAAGAATTGCGAACTCGCGCGACCGCAGA
Organism: Terriglobales bacterium; assembly: GCA_049585795.1. Taxonomy (GTDB): domain Bacteria; phylum Acidobacteriota; class Terriglobia; order Terriglobales; family Acidobacteriaceae; genus JABDBE01. Next base: position 176,158 of record JBAVAQ010000026.1, read on the forward strand.
ATGCTAAGAGAAGCCGCGGAGCGAGAGGTCGATCGGGAACATTAAATGTAGGCGCGAGGGTCCTCGCTCGTGCTGACGCGTAGCGGCACGGCTGAAGCCGTGCCGTTCCCGAGAACCATCAGAACCGGCCTCAGGATTCCAGATCGCGCCAGTTTGCTCCCACTCCAATTTCTACCAGCAGAGGCACGGTCAGTGGATGAACTTTTTCCATGTGCTCGCGCACTAGGGTTCGCATGGCTTCGATTTCAGCTTCCGGAACTTCGAATACTAGTTCGTCGTGCACCTGCAGCGTCATTCTTGATTTCAATCCGCGCCCGAGCAGCGCAGCATCGATGCGAATCATGGCGATCTTGATCAAGTCCGCCGCGGTTCCCTGCAATGGTGTATTGACCGCGGTGCGCTCGGCGAATCCCCGCAGATTTGCATTCTTGCTGTTGATGTCGGGGATCGGCCGCACTCGCCCGAATAGCGTTTTGACTTTTCCATTGCGACGGGCTTCTTCCAGAGTTTGGTCAATGAAGGCTCGCACGCCGCTGTATCTTTCAAAATAAGCGTTGATATACAGCTTGGCCTCGGCCGGTTCGATGCCCAGGGTTTGTGAGAGTCCGAAGGCCGACAATCCATACACGATGCCGAAATTCACCACCTTGGCTTGCCTGCGATGGTCAGGCGTGACCATCAGCGGGGGCACGCCGAACACCTGAGACGCGGTGAGCGTGTGAATGTCATCACCGCGGCGGTAGGCTTCGACCAGCAGCGGGTCTTTCGAGAAATGCGCCAGCAAGCGCAGCTCGATCTGCGAATAATCCGCAGCCAGCAGGACGTGGCCGGGCTCGGCAGTAAATGCGGCTCGAATTTCGCGGCCGAGTTCGGTGCGGATCGGAATGTTCTGCAGGTTGGGATTCGCCGACGATAACCTTCCGGTCGCCGTGCCGGTCTGCCCGAAGGTAGTGTGCAGCCGGCCACTGGCAGGATTCAGCAAGGCCGGCAAGGCATCGACGTAAGTCGATTTCAGTTTGGTGAGTTGACGGTATTCGAGCACCAGCCGTGGTACATCGTGTTCCTCGGCCAATCCTTCTAACACGTCGACCGCAGTCGAAATCGTCTTTCCCTTGCCGTACTTCACGGGCTTGGGCAGGTTTAACTTGTTGAAGAGCACATCGCCCAACTGCTTAGGCGAACTGATGTTGAACTCAATCCCCGCACGCTGATAAATCTCTTTTGCTTTGGCGTCGATCTCATGTTCCAGGCGCGACGACATCTCGGCTAAGGCGGCGCGGTCGATTTTGACTCCGGCATGCTCCATGCGCGCCAGCACCGGCACCAGTGGCAGATCGATTTCTTCGTACAACTTGAGCAGCCCGGCTTCTTCCACCTCGCGGCGCAGTGTGCTTGCCAGCCGACCGGCTATGTCCGCCGCTTCCGGCAGGGTCCCGCTGAGCTTGAGGTTGAAGCGGCGCAGGGCTACATCGGGCAAGCGGTGCGACGAGTAGGTTGGATCGAGGAGATAGGAATACAGCATTGCGTCATGTTGCACGCCGTGCAGCACGATTCCCTGCCGTTCCAATGCATGAGTCGCGGTTTTGTAATCGTGAATGGCCTTAGGAAGACTTTCGTCTGCCAGGGCAGCTTTCAGCTTGGACGTAGCTTCTTCCGCTGCCCCGCTGATAGTGACCGCGACACCGCCGGCGGATGAGATTGCGATGTCGCGCGGACGCTCGGTCGGGTGAGGTTCCGAGCTGAGAGCCAACATTCCGGTTTGCGATTCGTCTTCTTCGGGTTCTTCTTCCTCGACGCCGTCCAATTCCGCTTCTACGGCGACAGCCAGCGCGCCTCCCGACGGAATGGACTTTAACACCGCCTCTACATCCGCGGCTGATTTCGCCTCGGTATAGTGCGCATCACTTACCTCGACGATCGGCAGAAGGTCCTTCAAGAGCGATGTGAACTCGAGTTCGGTAAAAAGAGCGCGGAGAGATTCGACTTCCGGTTCGCCCACCTTCATCGCATCCACATTCAACTCGATGGGCACATGGCAATCGATAGTGACCAGCTTCTTGCTGAGCATAATGGTGTCGCGATTGTTCTGCAGCGATTCCCGGTAGGTCTTCTTCTCGACCTCGTCGGCGCGATCCAACGCCTTTTCAACCGTGCCAAAACGCCTGATCAGTTCAACCGAGCCCTTGTCGCCGATGCCCGGGGCTCCGGGAATATTGTCGATGGAATCGCCGCGCAGAGCCATCACGTCGACGACGCGCTCGGGAGGCACGCCAAGAATTTCCTCGACCTTGGCGGCGTCGCAGATCAGGTTGTCCTTGGGCGGATTCAGGACGTGAACTCGGTCGTTCACGAGTTGGAGCATGTCTTTATCGCTCGAGACTACGTAAACCGAATATGACTGCGCCACGGCCTTGCGCGCGAGGGTGCCGATCACATCGTCCGCTTCGTAGCCTCCCAGTTCGAGGATGGGAATGCGGTAGGCTTCGAGCGCTCTTCGGATGTAAGGCAATTGCTGAGCCAGGTCTCCGGGCATTTCTTTGCGATTGGCCTTGTAGCCCTGGTATTCGATTTCCTGGAAAGTCTGGGTCTTCAGGTCAAACCGGCGAACGCTGGTAAGGCCTTCTGCCTGCTGGTCGCGAAAGGTGGGCGCAGCCACGTCGAACACTGCGGCCAGGTATTCCGGGGAAAAGTCGTCGCGCAATTTGCGTAGCATGTTGACAAAGACATAGGTCGCCGCCGTCGGCAAACCCGTCTTTGTGGACATCCCGCGCTGCCGCGCCATCGCGTGATAGGCGCGGAAGATAAAAGACATGGTGTCGATCAGGTAAATGCATCCCGCCTGGCTGGGGACGATCGACGGTTTTTGTGCGGAGGGAGGCATATCTAGCGCAGCCCTATTCGCAGCGTCGGCAACGGAAAGAGCCGAGGATTTTTTCCTGGGAGTCAAACAGAATTAGTTTAGCAGCAGTTTGCAGGGTGGTTTCGCGCGGCAACTATTGGTAGCTGAGGGTAAAGTCTGCCTTGACGAACTTAGTCTTTGGTCCGCCCGCGGAATTGCTGAAAACCAGGTGGTACTCTTCGGGCCGATCGTACGTCAGGGGGACTTGCCAATCTACGGCCTGATCATGAGCGGGATCCAATTGGTAGGTTGTGCTTCCCGGCCGGCCTTTTACGAAATCGTCGAATTCCTGTCCATTCAGCAGCATCAAGCTAATATCGGCAGTCTTGTCACTTGTGGAATCGGGATCAAGGCGCTTCGTAAAAGCTCGGAAGTCGCCATGCAATCTTGAATACCCCTGGCTCGGAGGAACTACGAATGCAAATTGCGCATATCTTTTAACCGGGAATACTCCGTGCACCACATCCTTGGAGTCTCCCGAGCTGAGATGGACGATGTGATCGACCGACGGTGCGGTCTGCGGTTCCACCGGCGGATTTGCTTTCGAGCAAGCGCAGACCACCACCAGCAGAACGATCAGCAGCAGCCAACCAGATTTCACGTCCCTGAAATCTTTGTCCACGTGCTGATTTTCTTACGATCGCTCTCTTGTGCCCAGATGACCGAAGTCACCGGCACGGCCTGCCGTATTCGGTGTTGTAGTGGAGCTTAATCTCACCGCAGGTGTGCTGCTCCGGCGAATAAACCACGCAGCTATCGAAGGGCCGGGAATAGACGTGCAAACTAATCGCTCTCTGGTTGAACTCGCGCGGATTGTACACGCGGTGGACCGGTTCCTCAGGATCGACGGCGCAGGGATGAGTTTGGTTCATTTCCACGGTTGCGGCCGGCTCCAGATGGCAGGTACCTTCCTCCAGCTTCTGGACGATCACGCGATAGTTCTCGACCAGCAACCTTCCTATGGGTACGGCCATCCAGCAATTCTGATCCCGGTGATTGTGCACGGAACTGCCCTGGCCGACTTCCCAACAGACTGCAATCAGTTCATAAAGCGGCGTCTTGTCGATCAGGTTGCGAGTGTAGTGCTGTCGATCCCAACTCAAATAGGGGGTTATGGTCTCGGGAGCGACGAGTACGCTTTCCAAAAACTTGACGATCTTGTCAGTCCGGTCGAAGGCCGGCTCGGGGAACTTGCGCAACTCCGAAACAAAATCCTGTATCGAGACCTGCTTAGACACCGCTTGTGTTTCCATGTTTCATCTCCCCACCAAGACAGTATATCGCCTAAGCAATTTCACGCGAGCACGGACATCCACCTCTACATTTAGCAATTCACTCGATGAACATGCAGTCGCCGTAGGAGTAGAACCTGTATTTCTGCTCGACCGCATGGCGATAGGCTTCCATCACTGCCTCCTTTCCTCCTAGGGCGCAAACCAGCATCAAAAGCGTAGACTGCGGGAGATGGAAATTTGTCAATAACGCACTTGTTACGCGGAATTCGTATCCTGGATAGATAAAAATATCGGCCTCGCCGACCCCAGGTTGCAGTGTGCCATCTTCAGATTGGCCAGCCGCGTACTCAAGAGTGCGCACCGTCGTGGTTCCAACCGCGACCACACGCCGACCCGCGGCTATGGCGCGATTGATCCTGGCAGATGCCTCGGTCGAGACTTCATAAGCCTCACGGTGCAATCGATGATTTTCCACCTGATCGGCGCGCACCGGCTGGAAGGTTCCCAAACCTACGTGGAGGGTAATCTCGGTCGTCTCGATGCCGCGGTCCCGTATGCACTGAAGAATCTCCGGCGTAAAGTGCAGCCCCGCCGTGGGCGCAGCTACAGAACCGTGCTCCCGCGCGTAGACGGTCTGATAGCGATCCCGATCCCCGACGCGGTCCGGCCGATCGATATAAGGCGGTAGCGGCACGTGCCCCAGCCGTTCAAGCAAGCCAAACAAATCGGCCACTGGATGAAACCGTATGCGGCGCTCACCGAAGGTACCTCGGGCGACGACTTCGGCTTCCAGCTCTTCCTGACCGCCAAAGAAGAGGCGTTCTCCCACCCCAATTTTGCGCCCCGGCCGGACCATGCACTCCCATTCATTGGGTTCGGCGGAAACTTGCCGGGTCAGCAACACTTCGATCCGGCCTTTGAGAAAATCACGCGCAGCCGGGTTTTGTGAGCTTACGGTTTTCGCCTTAGCCCCGCTTCGCGTCCCGTAAAGGCGCGCCGGAAAAACACGCGTGTTATTGAACACAATCAGGTCATCGGGCCGGAGCATGTCGGGAAAGTCACGAAACCAGCAGTCATGAAACGTTCCTAAGCGCCGGTCCAGCTGCAACAGACGGGAAGCAGCCCGGTCGGGCAGCGGTTCCTGGGCGATCAGTTCCGCGGGAAGTTGATAGTTGAATTCAGAAACAAACACGCGCGCTGATTATAAATTCGAAGCCCTCAGGAGCTGACAGTCGAATACTGTAATAAACGGATTGTATTCGACCAACTTTCTGCGATACCATACGGCCACCATCGGGTACGCTTTCCCCTGAGCCGCCCCCAGATTGATATGCCCAGCGCACGCCAACATCGCCGCGAGATGGTTGTGTTTGGTCAGATGCTGCACCAGCGCGGCTATGTGGCGGCCACTGACGGCAATCTCTCAGTTCGTCTCGATGACAAGCGGATTCTGGTCACTCCGACCTGCATGAGCAAGAGTATGCTGTGCCCTTCGGACATGGTCGTGGTCGATTTGGAGGGTCGTCGCCTTGCCGGCAGCCGGAATGTGTCCAGTGAACTGGCCATGCACTTATTAATTTACCGGCTGCGGGCCGACGTAAAAGGCATAGTACACGCGCATCCGCCCACGGCAACTGGATTTGCCGCCGCAGGACTTCCGCTCAATCAACCGCTGGTTTGCGAGGTGGTGATCGGGCTGGGCTCCATCCCCCTCGCCAAGTACGGCACGCCGGGGACGCCGGAACTTTCCGACGCACTCGAACCGCTGATCCCGCAGTACGATGCCATCCTCATGTCCAACCATGGCGTAGTTGCGTACGCAGATACGCTTCACAACGCTTACATGAAGATGGAAACCGTCGAGCATTTTGCCCAGATTGCTCTGGTTACGCATTTGCTCGGAAGGCAGAAGCCGTTGGAGGGCGAAGATCTGGAGAAACTGAAATTAGCGCGCACCCGATATCAAAGCGCGGGTTCTGCGATCCAGCCTTGCAGCATCGTGGCCGGCAACCACCGCGGCAGTATTCAAGCGAACCGGACACCTTTGCGGATCGAGAACGCGATACGGGCGCGGAAGGATTTTCGCAGCCAGGTCAAGGCCGGCAGCTAATCGCTGTCAGCTCTCAGCTATCAGCTCTCGGCAAAACAACGAAGCCAATACGTCTTGACTGGCCTGAAAGCTGAAAGCTGATAGCTACTTCACTCCCCTCCAATCCTGAAACGCATGCCCGCCCTGAAATTCGCTCCCAGCGCCGGATATCCGACAACTTCCTGATATTGCTTGTCGAGAGCGTTCTGCAGCGTCGCATACGCTGTAACGCGGGAGGTGAGCGCGTACCAGCCGCCCATATCCACGCGCACATAGCCCGCAGCATGATTGATGCCGAATCCCAGAAAGTCGGAGTCTTTTCTTCTGCCCACAAAACTTCCACCCAGGTTGGCTCCCCATCGCTTGCCCAGGTAAGTCAGCAAAGTGGTTGCGGAATGTTTGGGCCGGCGAAGCAAGGGCTGACCTACGCCGAGCACGGTAGGATCGCAAAAATTTGCCGGGGTGCAGACCGGAGCCGCCAGAATTTCGGTTGATGTATACGTGTAAGCTGTGTTCAAGAACAGGTTCGACAGGACTTCGCCCTGAAGCTCGATCTCGGCGCCCTGCGCGAAAGATTTATCCACATTCACGTACTGCCCAATGAACGTAGCCGGATTGGTGGCATAGTCGATCCGGTCGTAGTAGAGGTTGTTGAAGTAGGTCGCGGTAAAAGCATACTTATTCCTAAAAAGATTTTGCAGAAGTCCGGCTTCGAACGCGCGGTTGCGCTCTGGCTTCAGAGCCGTATTCGGAACGCTGTAAGGAGGGCCAGCAAAAGTCTCTTCCAACCTGGGTTCTTTGAATCCGGTTGCATAAGAAAAGCGCAGGCGCGTGCCCGAAAAGGTGTTCCCACCGTGGAGCGCTAACAAGGTCAGCGCGACCCGCGGCACACCCGTATTGCCAAAAGCGCCGTTATGCACGAAGCGCGCCCCAGCTATTACGGACAAGCGCCCCAGGGTGAGTTGTTGTTGTCCGTAAACGTCATCGTTCAAGCGCAGGCCGTGCGTTAGTGGCGGAAAGGTCAAGTCCCCGACGAAGCCGTTCTCGTCTTCGAAGCGATACCCGACAATAGTGCGCGCCCAACTGCGCTCGAGGTAGTCTCCCTGATATTCAAAACCGGCGCGATTGATGTTGTCATAACCATGCGATGCGAAATCATCCAGCCGCGCCGAATCGCCAGTCAGGTTCACATCGTTGTAGCGATAGTTGTATTCGAATCCTGTGAAGCGATGCTGCCAGCCGGAGGGCGCGGCGACGATCAACTCGACACTCCCTATGAGATCGTTGAGTTGCGACCATTCATGCGGGTCCGGCGGTTCCAGAGGATCTCCATTGAAGTTCCATTCTCCCGGCAAACCAGTGTGGCTGTTCGAGTGCCGGACGCGCACCCGAAGCGAGACCTGATCATTGATCGCAACTCCAACGTTTCCACCCTGCAGCGAGTCGGAATACGCATCGTTCACGCCCTGCCCGCCGCTATTGAATTGATCCCCGAAGAGGTTGTAGTCGAAACGGCCACGCGCTCCGGCGAGCGCAGCGTAGCCATGGGCCGTGTCCAGATTTCCACCGTCGGCGCCGAAAGTCAGTTCCGGGATGGTGGTGCTGCCGGCTCGCGTCCATACTTGCACTACGCTGGTCATCGCGTCCGACCCATACAAAGTGCTCTGCGCTCCACGCACGAATTCCAGGCGGTCAGCCTGGGCGAGCGGAAGCGTGCCAAAGTCGAAACTCCCTCCCGGTTCATTGACGGTCACCCCATCCACGATCACCTTGTTGTAGGTCGAATCTCCTCCACGGACGAACAGCGAAGACAGGCCGCTGCGCTGGCCAGCCGTGTTGATGACGGCGCCGGGAAGAAAGCGGATGGCGTCATCGGACGCGACGGGCTGCATGGTCTGCAGTTGGGATCCGCTTAAGGTTTCGACGTCCGCCCCTGCAGCTTCCGTTGGCACTGGAGTACGAGTTGCAGTTACGACGACCGTTTCTGCCGCTGCGGCGAGCCGCAGCTGCACTGTGGCCTCTTGAGCATCGGACCGAAGATCGATCGATGCCTTGGCAAATCCCTGGGCCAGCACTTGCACCTGATAGTGATTCGAAGCAACGCCGCGAAACAGCGCCAGCCCTTCGGCGGTTGTGATCGCTACGGCCGCGGGCGTTGTACTGTTTTGTGGAGTAAGGACAACTTGCGCCCCGGCAACCACCGCCGATTGGGGATCGACGACTTTGATTTTAATTTCGGCGGCCGAAGCTGCCGCCAGCAGGCAAATTACGCTGGTGAGAATACGAAAGAACCGCATGCACTCCTCCTTTGTCTCGCGAAAGGGGTTGGTGTCGACGGTTCGCGCCAGTCTCCTGGCTTTGCGAGTAAGGACTGATCGTCCGATGAATACAACCGGCCTTCCCAGGATGAACCCAGTGACCGGCTGCGAATTTCCTCGCTTACAGTTGCGCGGCAGCGCGGGAGTCTCACCCGCTTCTCTCCTCATCTCGGCGATGAGGAATGCGCGAACCAAAGAAGTTTGAGAAAGAACGAAAAACCACTCTTCCGCTATCAAAAAAGGAAGAGTGGAACGAAGTGTACCTGAAAACTCCCCGACCGTGCCATCGCACAATCTCGAAAACTAAAAAATCCACTCGCCCCATGTTCCGGCACCGGCCGGAAGCAAGACGAGTGGATTGAAGGGTTACGGACGTTCGCTGCTACTAGTTCACGGTCACGTCGGTCGGAGCTGACGGGATCCCGTTGGTGACTACTTCTAGAGTGCTGGCGCCGGTCTCGATGCCGGCGGGCACAGCGAAGTGAGTCGATTCGGCCGAGGTTCCGCTCTGAACCGCGAAGCTGCTTGGATTCGTTGTCTTAGCATAGACAACGTGCCCCGTTCCGGTATTGGTGATGCGCACCAGAGCGTAGTTGGTGGAATCCTGGAAATCATCGCCGTACGCAGCTCCATTGGTGAGGCCGCTAAGCTGCGTGCCTTTGAGGACGTAGGATTTTCCGTGAGTGAGCGTGGTCGGTACCGAGGTGACCTTCGGCTGCCAGGCTGCCTTATAGGTGCCTTTGGAAGTGAATGCGTCAAGTTCCTGGAAATCAGAGAATAGCAACTGCCCGTTGGGCAGCTCCAGGAAGTGTCCGTAGTAGGCTCCATCGGTGCTTGCATCCGGCGGCCCGGGAATCTTTGTCAGTTTCGTCCCGTTCCACTCAAAGAAGACGGCGCCCGTGCCAAAGACAGGGGGAGCGGTCATTACCACAACGTTGCCGTTAATTTCGACCGCTGAGGGAGCGTCGTCACAAGCCAGAGCCACACCGTTAACCTTGGGGAAATCCGGACCGGGCTTCCACTTCTTGGTTGCTGTGGTGTAGACCGAAGTGTGGCCAGCGGTGCCAGCAGGCGCTGCCCCAGCCGCGAAGACGGTGCCGTTGGGCCGCAGGACTAATGGTCCGACTTCTTGCGAGCTTGGGTCTTCCAGGCGGACAATCGTACTTCCGGCGCTAGTCCACTTCTTCGTTGTGGGGTTGAAGACCTCAGAGTTGGGAGCCTCGATTGCGTCTACGGTGAGGATGTCTCCATTGGGCAGCAGGCCCCAGCCTTCCTCATCAAACCGGTCGTCTTTGCCGGTGTTGGTGAGGTTCGTCCACTTCAACGTCTTGGGGATGAAGTAGGCTTGGTCGACTCCATCGCAACAATTGGCCTGCGTGTAGGTTCCATCGGCCAAGAGAATGGCCTGAGCATCGCCGATGTTGGCCCATCCAGGGGGCGGATTCACAGAAGTCCATTTGTTTTTTACTGGATCGTAAATCGCACCCAGGTTCGTCCACGCCGAATTACCAAAGTTGTATTCTCCGCCCTCGACAATGTATCGACCGTCAGGCAACACCACCGAGCCGAAGTAGAGAGGTCCATAATTGGACGGCATAGTCGCCACCTTCTTCCACGTCCCAGTGGTGTAATTGCCTTTGTTGTCCGGGGTTAACGTCCACCAGTTGCCCCAGGTACCTGTGTTACCGCTTTCGTCATGGATTATGACTCGGCCGTCGGTGAGCAGCGCCATCGCTCCAGGTTGAATGTTGGGCAGATTATTGACTGGTGTCCACTTCTGTGCGTTGGCAATACCGGCCGTTACGAGCAAGGCGAGTAGCGCACTACCGAGCATTTTCAACATCTTCATAATATTTTGTCCTCTCCTGGGTTGGGGTCCTCTATAGGCGGGTTCGGACGAGGGGAGCTTTCAGAACGTCACCGCCACAGATGAGACTTGTGAATCGATCAAAACATTCGCCGCAAGAATCTAACTGGAGAGGGCAGTCAAGTCAATGTGGCCTTTCTTCTCCTAACCAGCGATCTATGCGGCCAACGGAGGCACTTACATCCGTGCCCTGCCGTGCTCTGGCCAGCGCCTCCTTTCACCATGGCGTACAATGCTGGCATGATTCCTCAGGATCTGTTGAACATCCTGGTCTGCCCGGTATGCAAGAAGCCGCTGCAGCTTAAAGAAACCGGAGAAAGCCTGAAGTGCGGCGAATGCAGACGGGTTTATCCGGTTCGGGACAACATCCCGATTATGCTGGTCGATGAAGCCGTAATCGACCCAGCCTGATCGCGCCGTCAGCCGTATTTTAGGAACCCGGAGGGCGAAGCCCAAGCACTCCAGAAGGTCCGACCCACCTTGGGCAATCTGCGTCCTTTCCTGTGCCAGAACGACACTCCGTGTCAACCTGCCGAGACAAAGCCAGACTCGGCCCGGCCTGCCAGGGGCATATGCCATCCGCTTGCCACACCGCAACTTATTGCAGCAACATGAGTTTAAGTAAGTACAAGACCCGGGAGCGGAAATGTTAGAGGTTGGCTGCGGTACGGCAACAAAATTGCATGCAACGTAGGCAGCACTAACGGAGTCTAATAGGTAACTGAGTCAAGGGTCGGAGGTGAGACGGCCATGAACGAACGATTCAAAGAGAGATTTTCCGTTAACGAGCTGACGGCTTTACGAAACGATCTGCTGCAAGGCGGTTTGATCGATTCCCGGGAGGCCGCCGAACTATTACAAGTTTTCTTGATGGGGCGAGGCTACGGGGTTTCGCCGCAAGCGGCTTTTGACGCCGCTGGCCGGGTGGAAATGTCGGGCTGCTCCATCCCGGTGTTGCAGACGGAACTGGAGAACTTGGCGCTGGTCATGTGAACCCCAGCCAAGCAACGTTTTGGCTAACGTTTGAGTCCAAAAGGTGAGGAGTGAAGGCGGCGGAGTGAAAGTGCGAGAGCGAAAGTAAAAAAGATCTGAGGGGAGTCTCAAAACCAAGTCAGTCCCCAAAGGTGATGAACGAGAAAAGCCGGGCCAACCTGCCCGGCTTTGCTTTGGAAAATCACAGTTTTCCCCTTTGTGTCCTTTGTGGTTTCTGGGTTTTGCAACTCGTCAACCACAGAGGACACGAAGGAACACAAAGGAAATCTTCAAGCTAGAAGCCAGAAGCTGCTTTCTCACTCGTAGCGCAAGCTCTCCACCGGATCCAGCTTGGCGGCGCGCGCGGCGGGCACGGTGCCAAACAGAATTCCGACCAGCGACGACACCAGAATGGCTACAATCGCCGACAATCCGGAGATCGGTATGCGGTACTCGGTCAAGAAGCGTACCGAGAAAGGCAGCGCCAATCCAATGACGACTCCGGCGAGGCCTCCGACCAGCGAGATCAAAATCGCTTCCGACAGGAACTGAAAGCGAATTTCGCGATTGGTCGCGCCCATGGCTTTTCTGATTCCAATCTCGCGAATGCGGGCGCTCACCGTGGCCAGCATAATGTTCATGATTCCGATTCCACTCACTACCAGAGTCACAGTTGCGATCAGCAACAAGACCAGCGTAAGTGCGTTTGCCGTGCGATCGGCCACGGCCACCAACTCCGTCAGATTATCCACTTCGTAATTCGACTCCGCCCGGTGTCGCGACTGGATGACTTTCTTGATCCGTTCCGTGACCGGAAGCACCATCGATGCCTCGGTCGCGGAAAAATAAAGCTGCTTCACTTCGGGCGTATCCATAAAGTAGCGGCTCACGGTGTACGGAATTACCATCGTATTGGAAGTCACCTCCGACTGCCCGAAGGTGTCTACGCGCTCTTTGAAAGTGCCAATGATGGTAAAGGGCAACCCGCTCAGCTTTATAACCTTGCCCACGGCCTCGTCGGTCGATCCGTAAAGCTGCTCGGCGAGCTTCTGTGTGATTACGCCGACTTTGTTGTGAGCTTGCTCGTCTTCGGCGTCGAAAAATCGGCCCGACAATACCACCAGATTTCGCACTGCGCTATATTCGGGATAAACTCCCAGCACGCGCACATCCCGCTCTTTGCCGTTGCCGATGGGCACGCGATCATCAAATGGAACTACCGGGGAAGCTGCCGCGATTCCGGGCACGTCCTGAAGGACCGCTTTCATGTCGTCGATGGTCAACGGGTCGGGATTGCCGTTGCCCGCGCCGCCTTGGTATTCCGCGTACACCATATTGGCGCCAATCGCCTGAATCTGATTCAGAACGTATTGCTTGCCCGTCATTCCGATGGTTACGACCAGAATCAGGGACGCTGTGCCAATCACCATGCCCAGCGCGGTCAGCGCGAATCGAACTTTATTGCTGCAGAAAGTGTCGTAAGCAAAGCTGATGATTTCGCCCAGAACCAGCTTGGGAGGGTGGCTCGGCGCCGCGGTGGCCGTAGTCGGCATGCTAGTTAGATGCTACGCGGGGCCGGTTCGAGGCGCAATTGACAAGCCTGACGAGTGTGCGGACAAGGTGTGGGGACGGGTCTTTGACCCGTCCGGCCGGCCGAGCGAAGCTCGCCGCTGGATGACTTTTCGTTAGGACTGCGGCTCCGCGGCCTGGCCACGCGCGTAATACTCGGCATATCCCGGTTCCAACCGGCGCCCGGTCGCGCTGAAAATCCGGAAATGCCCCAGCCCGAATCTCTGCAGGGCAAATTGCAGCGTAGTGCTCAGCACACCCATTCCGTATTTCACACTGCGCCGAAAATTAATGGAGGATGCGTCCTCGAAATACTTGGTGGGACACGAGACTTCTCCAATGCGAAACCCGAAATGCACGCACTGGGCCAGCATCTGGTTGTCAAAGACAAAGTCGTCGGAATTCTCCAGCAGCGGCAGCCGGGTAAGCACCTCGCGGCTGAAGGCTCGATACCCGCTGTGATATTCGGAGAGTTTGACCCGCAAGAAGAAGTTCTCGAACGCAGTCAGAAAGCGATTGGAAATGTACTTCCAGACAGGCATGCCGCCGCGCAGAGCCTGCCCTCCGATAATGCGCGAACCCAGCACCACGTCGTAAACCCCGTACGCCACCATGCTCGCCATCGCCGTAACCAGAAGCGGCGTGTACTGGTAATCCGGGTGCAGCATAATGACCACGTCCGCGCCCGCAGCCAGCGCTTCGCGATAGCAGGTCTGCTGGTTGCGCCCGTATCCGTAGTTTCGATCATGCTGGAAGAACTGCAACCCGAGCTGCTTCGCGACCTCGATGGTGCGGTCCGAACTGTGGTCATCCACCAGGATGCAAATGTCGACCAGATCGGGCACCTCGCGGACGGTGGCCTCGAGCGTCTTCTCCGCGTTGTAAGCGGGCAACACCACCGCGATGCGTTTGCCGTTGATCATTAGTAGTTTCGCGTGTCAATGGAGCGACGGGCGTCCCCGCCCGTCCCGCCAGCCGATTTATTCATGATAACCTGTGCTCGCGACACGGCTAGAGTTTCTTCCCCGATTCTCATGCAAAGGATCACGCTCAAAACCTGCAAAAAACGCGAGATCCTCGACATCACCGAAACCGTCGAAGCGCTGCTCCAAAAGAATTACTCGCAGGCAACCGGAATCTGCAATCTCTTGATACTCCACACCACGGCTGCGCTCACCACGGCCGATCTTGATCCCGGCACCGACCTCGACATGCTCGATGCCTTCGAAGCCATGATTCCCAAACTGCGCTACCGTCATCCCCACAACCCCGCGCATGTGCCCGATCACATCCTCTCGGCGCTGATCGGGACATCGGTCGCGCTGCCGTTTGAGCGCGGCCAGCTCGTCCTCGGCACCTGGCAGCGAATTGTGCTCATCGAACTGGACGGTCCGCGCGAGCGGCAACTGGTAGTGAGCGTCACGACTGCGCAGTAGAACGCTGGCGCAGCCTTAGTAGGAGGAACGCATCGCTTTTCATAACCCAAAACCGGCAGTGTAGGTGTAATGTTGTTTGTAAGTATGTCCTCTGGTGACTTGCCAGCCACTTTAACCCGTAATAATATTACGGGTGGGTAGCCAATGGAACTGATCCACCAAACGGAGCTCGGGGCACTCTTTCAGGCCGATTGCGTTGAATTGCTGCGCTCTATCGAAGCCGGATCTGTCCATACTTTTTTCGCCGATCCTCCCTTCAACCTGGGGAAGAAGTACGGTCGCAAGGGGTCCGACGATCTATCTGAAGCTCGCTATCTTGAGTGGAGCAAGCAGTGGTTGACAGAGGGAGTGCGAGTGCTCGCGCCCGGCGGCGCCTTGTTTGTATACAACCTGCCGAAGTGGTTGATCGAATACGGCGCCTTCTTGAATTCCACCCACAAGTTGACGTTTAAGCACTGGATTGCAATCGACAAGGCCCACAGCTTACCAATTCCGAATCGCCTCTCGCCAAGTCACTATGGCATGCTGTATTACATTAAGGGCGAGAAGCCGCGGGTATTCGACAGAGACGCCGTTCGGTTCCCCGTGCAGCTTTGTCGCCACTGCGGGAAGGATGTCAAGGACTACGGTGGGCACAAGAAATATCTTAATCCGAAAGGATTGAATCTCAGCGACGTTTGGGACGATATTCCGCCAGTTCGCCACCGAAAGTACAAATATCGGGGGGCAAACGAACTAGCGCCGGTGATCTTAGAGCGTGTTGTTAGATTGACAACGAAGGAGAAGGACTTGGTGTGCGACCCGTTCGGCGGAGGCGGAACGACGGCCTATGTCGCGGAAAGGCTAGACAGGCGGTGGATTGTTGGAGAGCTCAACGACTGCTCACCCGCAAAGCAACGGTTGCTCGATCTGGCAAATGGCTGTCACCCTGAATGGAGTTCCCCCACGAAGAGGTTCGAGCGGGAAGGCCGGGCCAAACCTGAGCTATCCCTTTTTCCGTAGGGAATATCTGATCCGAGATCGGGATCGCCTGCTTCTGCCGTCTGTTCCTAACAAGAGGAACTCTCTCTCGTCGGCGCTGTTGAATAGCTCGTCCTGCTCGACCTCTATCACTGCCAAAAGACCCCGCTTTACCAGCTTGTTCATTTGGCTCCAGAGATAGAAGTATGGCTGCAATTCTCTAATGTTGCCGATTCTGTCGGTTAAATGGGGGTAGAGGTACCAGGACGGAACCACCAACGCGGCCGCGTCAGCGACGTTGCCCATCAAAGCCAAGCACATTTTGTTGAGCGATCTGTGCGACGATGAGATGTTTCCGGTCTCCCACTCAATGATCGTGCGAAAGCCCGATTTTGTACTGTCCCAAAAGTCGAACTCCCCCACGTTTTCGTTTAATCCCAACGCTTGCTCCATGGCCGGATATTTCAGAATCTTGGGAGCGTCGGCGTCCTTCCGTATTGTCTCGAAGTATGGGGCCAAACTGAGCGGATGTTCGCACCGCCATTTATGCGATTCCATAATCGTGCGAAACATGCTTCTCAGCGGCTTCACGCCGTTCCGCAGTGTTATGGGCTTCTTCGCAGAGGCGATCACACCGCGAGCGTTGATATACGACTTACCCTTTCCGATCTTTACGATCCGGGGAATACGCAAGATCTTATTCCCTGCGGGCCACACCATCTCGCTGATTGCGGTTGAGATTCGTCGATGAGATTCTTCCCAGTCGCTTGTCCGAGCTAAATCTCCAGAATTTATCAATATGTAGGTGTTGTTGAGCTTCACTTTGCGCGGCCCTTTGTGAATGTGAAAAGCGCCGCGACGGAAGTCCCGAGAGCGCTGGCAAGAACCTCTAGGTTCTGGAACGAGGGCGAGTTGCGGCCTCGTTCTATGAGGCTGAGAAAATCGACAGAGATTTGCGCTCGCTCTGCAAGCTCCTCCTGAGTCAGATGACGCTCTTGACGGAGAGCACGGACGCGCGAACCAAATTTCGCCCTCAAATCGACGTCTGCTTTCTTAGTAGGCAACGCAAGACATTTTTACCCGTAATTTAATTACGGGTACACCGAATCACATTACGGGTTGTTCGGGAATGAGCGGGCGCCCACCACCGGCTGCCTCATTTGCGACGGCATGCTTCACCTCGCTAGGGCTTCGTCGCTGGGGCACTCGGTGCCGGCGCAGCAGGTTCGGCCGGCGGCAACGGCGTTGGCCGGTAGAGCGCCGTCTTCACCGACTCGGGCAATTTATTCGCATTCGCCAGTAGCAGGCTGACCTGCCACATCTGTGTTTGCGAGAGCGAATCGCTGAAACTGGGCATTCCGCTAAGCCGAATGCCGTTCGCGACTTTCCAATAGGTCTCGCCCGGTTCGTCATCGGTCACGCCCGTGCCTTCGAGCAGCTTTGGAGGCTTGGGATACATGCCCCTCGAGACTGCGGTTGGCGTGCCTCCGGGAATCCCGTGGCACACCGCGCAGTTTTCCCTATAGACATTCGCGCCGGCCATAAAGTTGGTTTCGTCGGCGGGAACTGGGATGGTTTTGGGCATCTCTTTTGCAATTCGCGCGCTCAGCGCGGTGTTGGCCAGCATTTTCTCGAATGGCATGGCTGGCGCCGCCGTCGCCACCGGCGCGCTCCCGGTGACGAAATAGATGTACACGCACAGTGGTATCAGGATCACACCGATGACGAGGCCGATTAAGAAAGTTTTCAATGGGCTCTCCTTGAACTGAAACTCGCAGTATACACATTCGGAGGAATCCCCGACTGTAGAGACGTAGCTAGCTTCGTCTCTACGGCCATGATCCTGGAAAAAGAAACGCCGCCCGGATTGCAAGGCGGCGTCGGCAGAGATTACATCCGGCTTAGCGCCCATGACCTCCATGAGAGCTGCTGGAGTGGCCGCCCGAACTGCCGTGGGAACCGGAGCTGCCGTGATAGCCTCCGTAGGAACCTGAGCTATGGGAAGACGGCGCCGAATAGCTGCGTCCACCACCATACGATCCGCCGTAGGAGGGCCGGCTATAGCCGCGATATCCGCCGTAGCTGCCATAGTTGCTGTTGCCATAGGCTCGCGCCGAATAGCTTCCCCGATTCGGGGCTGATGGATAATCGCGCGGCGCAGGCATGATTCGTCCCGTTGGGCGCGGCGCGTTGTTGGACATGCTGCGTCCAAAGTAGGGAGTGGAGTAGGAACGCGAGAACGAAGGCGGCGTCGTGTTATGCGCTGACAGCGCCGGGCTTCCTTCCGGCGGTCGTGGCACCGACCGTGACATAGGCGATGCTGCAGACGACCCTCCATATCTCGCACTGCTTCCGCTGGAAGGAGAACGCTCGCTCTGCGGTGGCCGAGGGACGTTGTGGTTCATCGCCATCTGCGTGGGCTCCGACCGGTTCGACATGGTTGAGCCGTGATTGCTGCTGCCGAGGCTCTCCGGCGGCCGAGGTACCGAGCGTCCAGCTGGCTGTGGCATGGACCTCGCGCTGTTTTCGGGCATGCGGGCTGTGGATTCTGCGGCGGTATTGCGCGCTGTCGCAGTTCCCATGTTCCGCGCTGCCGTGGATCTTGAAAAACTGGCTGGCGGGGTCATTCTGCTAACCGTCGGTCGCGAGGCAACTCCCGCAGGCGGCCTTGCGGCAGGCAGACTCGCTTTTGCCCCAAGCACGCTGGCGCGCGTGGGCGAGATGCCAGGCTTGCTGATATTAGCGCTGGAAAGGCTTCGCACCGCGCTGGGGGTAATCTTAGCCATGTTCCCCCGAACCGGTAGGCCGCGCTCCAGTGTGTTGCCGGAAACTGCGGTCAGACCCCTTGCATTGGCATAACGCGGCATGGCGACGCCGTTCCGGCCATAGAATCCGCCGGCATTCCGGTTGTTGTAATAGTTGTTGGTGATGTGGTTGATATTGGTGATCCGCGTGTTGCTGATGTTGACGTTCCGGAAATAGCCCCGGCCGGCGCCATACCACGGAAAGAATGGCTCACCAAAACCGAGCGGGCACCAGCCAAATCCGCCGCCGAAGCCAAAACCAAAGCCAATGCCAAAGCGCGGGCCTCCAAACCAGGCCACCATCGCGGGAGAGTACCAAGGCCGAGCCCAATACGGTCCAGGAGCCCAGCCCCAGTAGCCTCCGAACGATACCCAGCGGCCATAGTGGAAGGGAGCGAATCCCCATGGGGCAGCGTCGACCCAGGTCCATCCCCACGGATTTTGGTAGATCCACTGTCCGTCGCTATACGGCACCCAACCCGGTGCGACTGTAGTCGGAATCCACACCGGCCCGTAGTCCGGCGTTTGACGCCAGGCTCCGTACTCATCGAGATCTCCAGCTCCGACTACGCCCGGCGCGACGTAGCGCGCCGAGATTGAATTATCTTCATGCTTGTCGCGAACCTGGCACCACTGGTCGAAGCCATCCGGCGCGGGTGCGGCGCTAATCTGATGCGTCAGGGAATTGCCATTGCTGAACCGCGCCTGTTGACCCTCGTGCACGCGCACCGCGGGGCCTTGACCGGTAGCTTCGCCTTCACCCTTCCACACGGTTACCAGCGTTGTGTCTGCGTTGGGATCTACATCGAACCGGTAATCGCCGGACTTGGTCACAGTGAACGCCTGATTCGGCGTATCGATCTCGTACACCTCGCCGGCGTAGAGCTTGCGTACGTGCACGTTCAACGTGCCCTGATGCAACTCCACCTGCACGGCGTCATTGGTGACGTTGGTCAGCGTCAAACTGGTCTCGGAACTGATTCGCATCACGCCGGTACCGAGATTCAGCTCGGCGCGTGAATCTTTGTCAGCCCAAACGTTATCGCCGATTGTCAGCGGACGGTTCAGCGAACCCTGCACCCAATCGCCAGTGCCTTGGGGCTGAACCGAAACCGATCCGCTCATGTAGCCGAGAGCGGCAACGCGGCCGGGAGGGTTATTTTGGTCGCCTGAGGACGGCATTTGCTGCCCTGCCGGAGGTGGCGGCGCTTGCTGCGTAGGATAAGCGGACTGATCGCCAGCCGACGCCTGCCCCCCGGGTGGCAGATCCTGCTCGGAAGGCCCTGCCTGTCCTGATGGAGGGGGTGGCGCCTGATCTCCTGGGTAGGCGGATTGTTGATCGGGTGGAGGTGGAGCTGTGTCCTGCGCTGCTGCGGAAGTTGTTGCCGTGGTTACAGCCAGAAGTGCGACCAAAAAGCTAACTTGCAATAAGCGCCCGAAATTTTTCATGACCCGATCCCCCGAGAACGCCGCGAGTCGCTTGCTGCGTTCCTTTCAGCCGCTTACGCCGACGCCACTTGAAGCGAGGCGCAGGTGACTGAATACCGCTGCCTCTAAGGATTAGAACACCCAATTGGGGGAAGAGTTGCAGAAGAGTTACCGACGTACCGAGATGCGGCAGGCTGTTGCCAGGTTGCTCGATTGGTGGACGTTTAGAACCGGCAGACGGGGCGCCGCGCCACGGCTTCATCGCGAAACATCTGGTGGGAAACTGGTTACCTTCGTCACCCCGCTAAACCTGCCGTTACGCATAGGTTCCCCCTGCCCTGTGCTAGCTTTTTCTTTGGCCCGACTCGGAATCCGGCGCGGCCGCAGAATACTGGCGCTGGAAGTGTGTGCAGACAGTCGCGGGGGGATGCATTGGAAGCAGGTGCGGCGGTTCAGCGTGAGGTCGCTCAGCGTGAGATTCATGGCACGAAATTCCTCGTGGCTAGTGGCACGATGCAGCGCTTCATGGCCATGGTCGAGCGGGTGGCGGGGCACACTGAGACCGTCCTGATCACCGGGGAAACCGGCACCGGCAAGGAACTGATTGCCTGCAGCATCCACGAATTCTCCTATCGCAATGGCAAGCCTTGGATCGACATCAACTGCGCCGCTCTGCCTGAGCACCTGGTCGAAAGCGAACTGTTTGGCTACGAAAAAGGTGCTTTCAGCGGGGCTGACAATTCGAAGCCGGGGCTTTTCGAATTGGCCGACAAGGGAACCCTGTTCCTGGACGAAATCGGCGAATTGCCATCCCATATTCAAGTCAAGCTGTTACGTGTGCTGGATGGTGCCGCCTACTACCGTTTGGGCGGACATCGCAAAATCACCGTTGACGTTCGGATCGTCGCAGCCACCAATCAGGATCTGGAAGCCGCCGTGGGCGAGGGACGTTTCCGCAAAGATCTTTTTCATCGTCTGAGCCAGTTTGAGCTGCGAGTTCCGCCGTTACGCGAGCGGGCGGAAGATGTGGTCGCGCTGGCGGAGCATTTTCTGAGGCTCAAGTCGGCGGAAATGAAGTTCAATGCTGAAGCCTTGCGGGCGCTTCAATCACACTCGTGGCCGGGGAATGTTCGCGAACTGCGGAACATTGTTGCGAAGATCGCAATGGCCGCTTCTGGTCCGGAGATAGGCGAGGCCAATGTGCGCGCGGAACTTTCGGCGGAACAGCAAAAGACCGCGATTCCATTACCCTCCGGAGATCTCCAGGACATGGAACGACAGATGGTGATGAAGGCGCTTGAAAACAGCGGAGGCCATCGGGCGAAAGCCGCTGAGCAACTGGGAATTTCGCGCCGGACTTTGACCCGGAAGCTGGGCGAATACAAGATCACCGCTGCCTTCAGCGATAAGAGCCGTGCGTTGGGGACGCTCAGCCTGAAGCAGAAGAAATTTTTTCGCGCCAAAGTGAAGTTGGCGGTAACGCTCAAAGACGGACAGGGCCAGGAAATACACGCCACGGCAGTCAATCTCAGTGTCGGCGGCATGGGCCTCGAAGGATTGCCCGATCCGCGACGATCGGAAGGGCTCATGGACATCAGCTTTGTCCTGCCCGACAGCCAAAGCCGCATCGAGGCGAAAGTACAAATCGTCTGGGCGGATCTCGAGGGGCGGGCTGGAGCTACGTTCGTGGTGATCGATCCCGCGGTCTACAAAGAGCTGCAGGAGTGGACCAACCAGCGGATGAAAGAAGAGGGTTGGGAACTGCCTCTGTAAGTGACAACCGTTCCTGCCAAGTTTGAGTCTTGCCCCTCGGCGCCCTGCCGAGACATCCTGTGAGGCTGCCTGATAGCTTCTAGTAAGATAGTTCTGTCGAATGCCCAAGAAGCTTTCCCATTACGATCATTCGGGACGAGCGCGAATGGTCGATGTCTCGGCAAAATCAGTTACCAAGCGCGAGGCGGAGGCCAGCGCCTTCGTGGTCTTGAAGCCGAAAGTACTCAACGCATTGCCTAAAAATCCTAAGGGCGACGCTTTAGAGGTGGCGCGGCTGGCAGGAATCATGGCCGCGAAACGAACCGCCGATCTGATTCCCATGTGCCATCCTTTGCCGTTGTCCCACGTTGATGTGGAAATGCGCGTGTGCGAGAATGGCGTCGCGATTGCCTCAAAAATTTCAACCACGGCGGTGACCGGCGTGGAGATGGAAGCTCTGATGGCTGCCAGTATCGCCGCGCTCACCGTGTACGATATGTGCAAGGGCCTTGATAAAGGCATCGAGATTCGCGAAATCGTGCTCGAGCGGAAATCCGGCGGACGCAGCGGTGATTATCGGCGCGTCCGCAAAAAGATTTAGCGCGTTCCATGGCTAACAACGTAAGACTCCTGCTGGTGGATGACAATCCGATGGTGCTGGGGTTGCTGCGCGCGGCGCTGACTCCGCTTGCCAAGGTAACCACCGCGACCGACGCGGCCGATGCACTGCTTAAAGCTGTCGACGACCCTCCTGATTTGCTGGTGTGCGACTACCGCATGCCCGGGATGGATGGTCGCCAGTTGGTCGAAAAACTAAGAAGCCGTCCGCGGACCGCTGATGCTGCGATTATCCTGGTCGCGACGAAGACTGACATCAGCGAAAAACTCAGCACCGCCGATCTTCCCGTCGACGACTTTGTTGAGAAGCCATTCTTCCTGCGGGAAGCGACGCAGCGCATCAAGCGGGTGATCGACAAAATCGCGCTGGAGAAAATGGCCAAGACCGCTCCCTCGGACGGAGTGTTGCGCGGCAGCCTGCTGCAGATGAATGTCATCGACCTGGTGCAGTCGCTGGAGATGGGCCGCAAGAGCTGTTCCCTCACGCTCACCAACAAAAATGACAAGTGCGAACTGTACTTCAAAGATGGCCAGGTCACGCACGCGACTTATGGCTCGCTGATTGGCGATCCGGCGGTGTTCAAAGTTCTACGCTGGACGGACGGCAACTTTGAAGTCAATTTCGAAGGCAAGACCAGCCAGCAGACCACACAGTTGAATACGCAAGGCCTGTTGATGGAAGGCCTGCGCCAGCTCGATGAAGCGCAACGCGACGGCGGCGGGGGAAAACCCGAGGAGGAAGAAGAAGATGTCCTCCTCGATTCCTGAAGCCACGAATCCCGAAGGCCGCACTTCCGAAGCACTCACCGCAGCCGTCATCACAGTCAGCGATTCTTGCGCAAGCGGCGACCGCGCGGACGTCTCCGGCCCGGCGGTTGGTGAGCTGCTCAGAAAAAGAAATTTTGCGGTCATTGGGACTGAAGTTGTTCCGGATGACCAGCCCGCCATTCAGAAGGCAATTGCGTACTGGGTTCAGGAAGCGCAACTCGTCGTCACAACTGGCGGAACGGGAATCGCCGAGCGCGATGTCACGCCCGAAGCCACCCGCGCCGTCTGCGAACGCCTGCTCGAAGGAGTTGCCGAGCGCATGCGTTTCGAAGGCGCGAAGAAGACGCCGTTCACCGCACTTAGCCGGGGGGTCTGCGGAGTCCGAGGAAAGTCTTTGATCTTAAACCTGCCTGGAAGTCCCGGCGGCGCAGTGGATTCGCTCGAAGCCGTGATTGACCTTCTGCCCCACGCCCTGCAGTTGCTCAGCGGAAATACCAAACACGAATAAGCGAGGCACACATGGGGCCCGGCCGCTCCGGCTGGCGGAGCGAAGCTCGGCACAATCCGCCGTACCGCAAAGGTTGCTGCAAGTATCACTCCCACTCACGTTCTGCTAAAGGTAGTCTAGCCCCAGATTTCCTAGCTAGAGGAGGTACCGTGATCCGTCGATTGGTGTGCCTCGTCGCCTTAGCCCTCTGCGGGACCTGTCTTGCAGCCGATGACGTGTCTCAACCTTCCCTGACCGTCTACAACCAGAACTTCGCGGTAGTGCGGCAGGAGCTTCCGCTGGAGTTGAAGGCGGGAGTGAACAGCATCCGGGTCACGGACATCACCATGCATCTGGAACCGGATTCAGTGATCCTGCGCGATCCCACCGGCAAACATCCTATTCAGGTGCTGGAACAGAACTACCGCGCTGATCCACTCTCGGAGTCTTTGTTGCTATCGCTGTACGAGGGCAAGACGCTGAACTTTTTGGTGCAACGCCCAGGCAAAGAAGAAATCGTCCCGGTCAAGATTATCCGCAGCGGATTCACCCCACATAACTACATGGCCATGAACCGCTATGGCTCACAATATAGCCAGGCGCAGGTGGCCTACAGCCAACCCGGCGGCGATCAACCGATTGTCGAAATCGACGGCGTGGTGCGCTTTGGCTTGCCGGGGCTGCCGTTGTTCCCGTCGCTTGCGGATGACAGTGTGCTGAAGCCGACCCTGCAATGGCTTTTGTCTTCAGAGAAAACGGGTTCAGTCCGTGCGGAGTTTTCCTATGTGACGGGCGGACTCACCTGGGAAGCGGATTACAACATCGTGGCTCCAGAAAAGGGGGATGCGGTAGACCTCGTGGGTTGGGTCACCATGGACAACCAGAGCGGCAAGACATTTGAGAATGCGCGCATCAAGCTGATGGCGGGAGATGTGAGCAAAATTCAGCCAGGACAGGAATACGACCGGGTGCCAGTCTCTGCCTTGGCGAGCATCGGTGGCGGCCTAGGGCCGTCGGTGACGGAGAAAACTTTTGACGAATACCACCTTTACAGCCTTGCCCGTCCCGCGACCCTGCACGACCGCGAGACGAAGCAGGTAGAATTCATCCGTGCCACGGGCGTTTCCGCAAAGCAAGTCTACGTCTACGACGGAGCCAAGATCGACCCCAATCGCTACCGCGGATGGAATTGGGAAAATGTCCGCAATGATAAAACCTACGGAACCGAATCAAACCCGAAGATTTGGGTGATGCGGGAATTCGTCAACTCCGAGGCCAACCACCTGGGCATGCCGCTGCCCAAGGGACGCGTCCGTTTTTACCGTCGCGACGACGATGGCCAGATCGAGTTCACGGGTGAAAATGTCATCGATCACACGCCTCGCGACGAGACCATCCGCGTCTACACCGGAAACGCATTCGATCTCACCGGCGAACGCCGTCGCACTGACTACAGGCTGGACACGAACCAACGCTTTCTTGACGAATCATTTGAGATCGAGGTTCGCAATCACAAGAAGGAGCCGGTGAACGTTCGCGTGATTGAGCATCTCTATCGCTGGACTACGTGGGACATCCGCTCGAAATCCGACGCTTACAGCAAAATGGACAGTCAGATGATCGAATTCCCGGTGACCGTAGAACCTGATGGCGAAAAGACAATCAGTTACACGGCACACTACACCTGGTAAAGCCGTCTTAAGCGTCACCCGGGGCCCGAAGTTCGTAAGACTGAATCGCAGTTTTGGAGTCGCAGCCCTAAAGACAGGTCGCCCTTCGAGTGACTGTCTTTCGCGTAAACTCTTAGTCTTACATCTTGAAGACGATCAAGCACATCCTTTCGCGCTACACGGCGTTTCTGTGGGCATTGCTGAAACCTCTGGGGGCGTGGGGTGTGCTGGTCGTGGCTGCGCTCGACGGCGCTTTCATTGGCCTTCCAGTGGACGCGGCGGTGGCCGGCTACGTCTACCACAATCACGCACGATTTTTTTTCTACGCTCTTATGGCGGCGGCCGGGTCGACGCTGGGCAGCATCGTCATCTACTTGATCGGATACAAGGGCGGCGAGGAATTGCTTCGCAAGCGCATCCCGCCGGCACGCTTCGAAAAGATTCACGCGGCGTTCGACAAGCATCCGTTCTGGAGCCTGATGTTGCCCGCGATGCTTCCCCCGCCCACACCCTTCAAACTGTTCGTTCTGGCGGCGGCAGTTTCCGAGATGAGCTTCCTGCGCTTCCTGATCGCGATTTTCTCCGGCCGCTTCGTCCGGTTTTTCATCCTCGGACTGTTCACCATCAAGTTTGGTCCGGACGTCGTTCATTTGTTTGGGACTGTCTTCCGGCAACATTACTATTTGATCCTGGAAGCGATCTTAGCGGGATTGGTGATTTGGCTAGTGCTGCGGAGGAAGAAGAGAAAGATTTTAATCGCAGAGGACGCTGAGAATTCGCAGAGATCGCCGAGAAGCACCTGACGCGCAAAATTCTCTCCGCGAGCTCCGCGATTTAAGGTTTTACGCCGCCGCGCGATCGCCCTGACGGAAGGCTGCAGACAACGCCTGCAGCGCGATCGGTGTGGCAAACATTGCAGTTGTGAAAATCAAATCGCCCGCGAGCGCATGGCGAAAGAATGGCAGCGCGGCCGTGTAACACAGCATCAGGCCGCTCAGGTTCTTCGGATACATATCCCAGCTAGCCCAAGTCGCAAAATTACTCAACAGGAAGAACGAAACCGAACTGGCCAGCGCCGCACCGATCACCGGTACCCATTTGGTCTTCGCGCCCAGCCTCGTGCCCAGCCAGAGAATCGCGGCGTACCATGCGAAAGTCACGTAATGATCCCAAGTGAATGGATACGAATAGACCAGCTTCGTGAGAACCACGTCGGACGCAGCCAGCAGTGCGAACGGAATCCAGAGCTGGCGGCGCGGCCCACGGGCTCCGAAGAATAACAGCGAGCCGGTTACCGGAGTAAACATCCAAGGATGGGGCATGAACCGGACGGCGATCGCGAGCACGACAAACAAGTAAGCCAGCATGATGAAATCACCTCGATGACGTCAAGGAAGATTGTGGCCTGTCGGTGCGATGGCGTCAAGTCAGGTTTGCTATCGGCCCTAATCTTAAATCGCAGAGGTCGCTGAGAACATCAGCAGAGCGCGGGAGAGAACCTAATCTATCGGCGTGGCGCTTTGTGCCCCTTGCAACGCTTTACCCGGCGGCGGGCCAAAATTCTCTCCGACCACTTTCAGGTTGCGATCCAGTTCGACATTCGCCCCAAGAACACTGCGGCCCGGGTGTCCGGGCTCCTGGAAGCGCAGATCTTCGAAGCGAACGATGTAGCCCTGATCGTCCGGGAGGGGTTCGGTTTCCGTGATGGGATACTCCGCCCAGTCCAGATAGACCCGTCCCAGATAGCATCGCTTTGCTGCCAGCGTCACCGGGGTTTCCTCGGGCTTGTAGAGAAGCTGCATATCGCCGTTGGGGTCGACTTCGGGAGTCGATGAATCCACCATCGCCGTGGCGAAAAAGTTTTGGGTTTCCACCACGCCGACCCATCGAAACGGAGTCCACCACAAAGGGAAAGCTGAGGCGCGGATCGGATCGGCGCTCTCGTAGGTGCGAGCTTCGAGGGCATTCACCGCGCGCCGGTGCTCGAAATCACGCACTCCCCAAAACGCGACTATGCCAATCAACGCCAGGGTCGCAGCCCAGCGGCCGGCGGGTTGTTTGCGGCGGACGCCGATCTCACGGTCGATAAAGGAAAAGAAAACGGGCAGCACAAGTCCACACACCAGCAGGAGCAGAATGATCGGGTCCGCAATGAATACGATGTCCCACGAATACCATTTCTCGGAAAATGGCCAGAAGGGACGCACGCCATAGTCATTCGTGTAATCGAGCAGAATGTGACTCAGCCCTGCGAGATAAGCGAAGCCAAACAGCCATCCCCAGCGCGGGGGCAAATTCGGGTCGTTGAGCTTTCGTCCCCGCATTCGCCAGATCAAATAAACGAAGCCGACGACTGCTGCCGACACCAAAGCAACGCCGAGGAAAGAATGAGTGAAACCACGATGATGCGCGAAGCCAAACACCCGGCCCTTGAACTCGCCGAGCACGTCCAGATCTGGTGCTTCAGCGGCTAGCGTTACCGTAGCCGTGGCCAGAGCCGTCTTGCGATTCAGTCCGGCCCGTCCCATGCAGGCGCCGGTCAGGAAGTGAGTGATGGGTTCCAAAGTTTGCTTGGCCTTGTCGTGGGTATGAGTAGAGAGATAGCTTACAACTTATGATGTCCGCAGGTTTGGGAGAAAATTTGACGGCTGGAAAATCAGTGCAATTGAATAAGACCGGTTTTCAGTTCACGGTTCTCGGTTCTCAGCTGCAACCAGCAGTCGTATTTAATGGGGGGCCAGCAGCGTTACGGCGTTGGGAACCACGGATATTTCGGCTGGCAGCGTTCCCAGAAGTTCTCCGTCGGCTTCGACGAGGGTGCGGGAGTCTGAAAGATCGCGGCAGATGAGGTTTGTTCCGAAGACCAGTTCGATTCCGGCGACTCTCCAGTTGGTTCCGAAGAGTCCGCGCAGAATGTACCGTAAATACGCTAAACGGCTGCTGGTGCGGAAGAGCACGAAACGAAGGTCATCGCGATCGAGGGACGCCCCGGGCGCGAGTTCGCGTAAGACACCGCCAAAATTGCCGATGCGGACTGCCAACAGCTGGGAAACTTCTACATGTTCTTCTCCGGCGATTCCTACCGCGAAGTTTTTCATCTTGTGAGTGAGCCAGAGACGCGTCGCTTTTGCGCAGTAGGCAATCATGCCAAAGCGCCGCTTGATCAATGGATCCAGTTTGTAAAACAGGTGCGCATCCACTCCGATGCCCACGATGAAGGAGAAATATCTGGTTGCAGGCTTGCCGTTAAAACCCTGGTACTCGATTCGGCCGATGGCGATGCGGCGAGGTTTCCCGGCCAGGGACACCTCGGCGGCTCTTGCCGGAGAAAGCGGCAGCCGCAGATCGTGGGCCAGACAATTTGCCGTACCCAGAGGAATGATGGCCAAGGAGACGTTGGTGCCGACCAGTCCCTGCAAAACGTCGTGAACCGTGCCGTCGCCGCCGCAAGCGAATACGGCGTCGCAGCCTTCAGCGATTGCCTGCTTAGTTTGCTCGGTCGCATCGGACGCTGCGCGCGTGGGTGCGGCCGAAGCCTCGACTCCGGCGCTGCGCAGGACTGAGAGCGCGGTTTCGACATCAGCCAGTCGATGCTCGAGGCTGCGTCCGGACAGCGGATTGTAGAGCAGCATAGCTTTGCGCATCGGTCACCGGGATTCTATCGGAAGCGGTTGCCCACAATGGCGTGGATATCTTGACGGAGGCAACCGGCTATTTTTGTGGGAAGTAAAACGCTTCAGGGGCGGGCCGATAGACCCGAATCATCCACAGAGGGCGTCGCAGGTTGCCGGGACCTGGAGCGGCCCGACTCATTTTCAACCAACGGCGATACTCTTCGTGGGCTTGGTTTGTGTCCACAAAAACGTCACCGTAACGATCCTCGGCGCGTGCTTTGGTTACCGTAACCTTCTGATGCCAGCAGTGCTGCCCGCTGATCGGGTCCGGCTGGACGGGAAAGGTCAGGTTCTGATGCACCCCGGCGTCCTCCCATTGAATCCGCGATGAATCGGGATCGTTGCTCTCGAAGGGCTGAATACCGTGGATCTGCCGCATCATCCACTTCCCGGGTCCGACCTGCTTTAGATCGACCAGGGCAGTGGACCAGCGCTCGCCTCCGAAATCTTCTTTCAGACGCCAGCGCCCGAGGTGATGTGAGCAGGCAATAATGCCGGGACGCATTCCCTCGGTGGCCCAAACTCTGTCCACAAAATATCCGATTGCGGTTTGCACTCGCACCAAATCGCCGGTGACAATCCCTAAGCGCTTGGCGTCTTCGCGATGCATCCAGACCGGATTCTTGTGCGAGATCTCGTACAGCCACTTCGCGTTGCCCGACCGCGTATGGATGAGAGTGGGTAGACGGAATGTAGGAAGAAGGAGCATTTCACCTTTGGTGGCGTCGATGTTGTCGCGATGAACATGGCTCTTGATGTAGCCCGGAATCGAATGCTCTGGCCAATGCCAATCTTTAAGCGTCTTCGAATAAAATTCGAGTTTGCGCGATTGTGTTGGGAAACCGGCCACCGCCTTTCCATCGATCTCAACGCCGATTGGCGTACCGTTCTTCTTCAAGACGTGTGTGACCGGGTCGACCGTACTTCCCTGCACTTCTTCTGGCTTAAGAGCCTTTCGGTGCAGTTCGTAGACGTTGTTTTCAATCAGGAAGGCGCCGTATTTCCGCATGTAATCGAGCGGCGTGAGCCCTTCGCTGGCGGCAGCCTGCGGTAAACCCGGAACGCTGTTCTCAAAAATCCACCGGTAATATTCGTCGATTCTGATCTTTTCTCCTGGCCGGTACGGCGATTCAAAATAGCGGCGGATGCCCATCGATCCATCCGGATCGACGCGCCAGGACAGCTCGATCCAGAATTCATCTTCCTCCCACACCTCGCCCAATCCGGCTTCGCGGTGCGCTTCATAGGTGAAATTGAATTTCCTGCCTTGCCTCTCCAGTGCCAGCCGCAATACTGGTTGTCGGAAGCCAATCCAGCGCGCGGCATGAGTCTCCTGGCTCATGAGGTCGTGTCGTTCGGAAGCATGGCCCATGGGCAGAACATAGTCGGCAAACCAGGCAGTTTCACTCCAGGTCGGAGTGAGGCAGGCGTGCCGCTCGACTTTGCTCTCGTCGCTCAACGCCTCGATCCAGCTAAGCCCATCAGGATTGGTCCAAACCGGGTTATAGACGCGAGAAAAATATAGGGCGAGCTTGCCACGGCCTTCTTTGAGAAAGTGCGGCAGCAGGAAACTCATTTCGAAGAACGCCAGCGGATACTCACGGGCCCACATCAACTCGTTCCACGCGTTGGGGGGCGGCGGCATCATGGGCGGCGCGGGAATGTACTTATTCCAGGCGCTGGGAGAGGTTCCGCCCGGCGTTCCCACCGCGCCCACCAGCACTGCTAGAAACTCCAATGCGCGCGCGACTTGCCATCCTCCGAGATTGCCCGCAGCCGCGTTTCGCCAAACGTGCGTGCTCAAAGCCGAGCCAGCCCGGCCCACCTCGCGAGCGACTTCGACGATCATGCGGGAATCTGCTCCGGACTCTTGAGCGGCGAATTCCGGTGTGTATTTTGCGTAGGTTTGCTTTAGGACTTCGACAAACGTTTCGAACGTCTGCTCCTTAGTAGAATGTTCATCGCGCAAATACTCTTCCCAGTTCACCCAGCAGCGGACGAACTCGCGATCAAACAAATTCTCTTGCAGCAGAACATTGGCCATCGCCAGCAGCACCGCAGACTCACTTCCGGGCCAGGTGGAAAGCCAGTAGTCGGCCTTCGACGCCGTGTTCGACAGGCGGGTATCGATAACGCAGACTTTCGCCCCGTCCATTTTGCCGTCGATGATTCGCTGGGCATGCGGATTGAAATAGTGCCCGGCTTCGAGGTGCGAACTCAGCAGGAGAATAAATCGAGCCTTGGAGTGATCGGGCGATGGCCGGTCGAAGCCGTGCCAGAAGGCGTATCCAGTGCGGGCGCCGGCGGAGCAAACGTTGGTATGGCTATTGTGTCCGTCGATGCCCCAAGCGTGCAAGACGCGCTGGTTATAGATAAGTTCATGGCCTGGCCGGCCGACGTGGTACATAATTTCGTTCTTGCGGCCTTCTTTTAGCGCCGAGCGGATGCGCGAGGCCAGATCATCCAGAACGTCGTCCCAGCTTACGCGAGACCACTTTCCTTCCCCGCGCTTACCGGTTCGGCGCATGGGATACAGAATGCGCTCGGGATCATTCACTTGATTGATGGTCGCCGGGCCTTTGGCGCAGTTGCGGCCGCGGCTGCCCGGGTGAGCGGGATTGCCCTCGAACTTCTGCACCCGCAGCTTGTCTTTGTCGATATAGGCCAACAGTCCGCAGCCCGCCTCGCAATTGAAGCAGATGGTCGGGATCAACGAGTAATGCTTTTCGACTTTCTTAGGCCATTGCGTCGGATCGTATTCGGTCCAGTGATCCCAACGGTCTGATGGCGGATAACTGGAAAGTCCTCCAG
Source organism: Terriglobales bacterium (assembly GCA_049585795.1). Taxonomy (GTDB): domain Bacteria; phylum Acidobacteriota; class Terriglobia; order Terriglobales; family Acidobacteriaceae; genus JABDBE01. Next base: position 207,515 of record JBAVAQ010000026.1, read on the forward strand.
CGGGCTCGTCTAAGTCCAACGCTTGCGGATTCAGAGGAAGATGGTCTTTCATAAATGACTCATTAACTGAGCGGGGCAGATTGTCCGGCTTTCACCCACAGTTCTTCAAACCACCAGAGACCAGCGAGGGCTAAGACCGAAGCGACCAGTGCAAACGCGAGACCACCCGGGATTAAAGATGCCAACACAAGCCCCGTTAGAATGATCGGAGCAACCAACCCTGCCCCGATCACCAGACCCCAGAATCGTCCACTGAGACGTCCATCGACCAGCACTCGCGTGGCAATCCTCACGTCCTCGCTGACATGAGGTAATGCGATCTCCCCCATGTTCATAGCCAGGCTGACGATGAGCGAAATCAGCAGTACCTGAGCGGAATGCATCAGAACTTCTGAACCCGCTTCCATGACGATCCCCGCGATCAATATCGTAGCCGAGCCAGCAACCAAGGCCTGCACCAACAAGTGCCACAGGAAAAGCGGGCTCTGCCACAAGTCGCGGCCTTTCGCCTGGGCAAAAAGAAATGCTGAATAGCAAGCGCTCGCGATCGCAAATGCGGCGGCGCACCATCGCAAAACGCTTGGCACCGAACTTGCAAAGATTCCGCAAAGCAACCACGCAGCCGCGAGAGCACCATAGCCAATTAGGAAGTAAGTGCCGATGACCAACCATGAGTGGAAGTTGGGCTTAGTAATCAGGTAGAAGAAGCGATCCGGACGCTTGAGGTCGAAAATGAGCAAAGCCGAGGTCATTCCAAGGCCAGCGAGAGCGATGGTGGGACAAACGATATTGAGCAACGATCCGGCGGATGCCTCGGCCAGACTCAGCAGAATCGCCGCGACTAGCAATACGCCCGCTGCAATTGCCTTCGTCCAAAGATACGCAGCAATCTTCCAGCCCCAGGGTGCGGGGTGAGGCACATCATAAACTTCGCGCGCCAAATCTCCCCAAGGATTGCACTCGCCTGTGGCGTTCGCTTGCTTTTCGTTCTGGCCATCCGACGCGAAATACGTGTCCTTCTTCGAGATTCGAGTTGGCTCCAGCAGATCGCCTTCGATGCCGACATAAAAAAGTTTCGGCTGGGTGCCTTTCTGCGGCTTGCGCACCGAAACTTTTTTGTTCGCCACAATGCGGCTGACTTTGCTGCCGGGATGGTCGAGGTCACCAGCAAGAATGGCCTGGGTTGGGCACACGATTACGCACGCTGGCTCAAGATTCATCTCCACTCGATGCGCGCAGAAATTGCATTTGGCTGCGGTGTTGTTGTTGGGATCGATGTAGAGAGCATCGTAGGGACATGCCTGCATGCAGGCTTTGCAACCGATGCACCGCCGGTTGTCGAAATCGACAATTCCATCGGCTCGCCGGTAGAGGGCGCTGGTGGGACAGATCTCGGTGCAGGGAGAATTATCGCAGTGGTTGCACCGCATCACCCCGAAGTGGCGTGAACTGTGGGGAAACTCACCCTTCTCGATATGCTTGACCCAGGTGCGAAACACACCAACCGGAACCTGGTGTTCTTCTTTGCACGCGACCGTACACGCGTGACACCCGATGCAACGGTCCTGATCGATGACAAATCCGTATCGCATCTAGGGGCGTTCAGTCTCCTGCTGTTCCGCAAAAAACATTTCCCGACATCATAGCCGATTGTGCTTGTACCTCGCCGCGTTCAGCCGATGGAACAACCCCGGCCTCCCGCGCACATGCCCCCGAGGCTTCGAAGTGGATCGCTTTGCCGCAGTCTTCGTGCTGCAGCCCAGACGGCTCGTCCATGCGGATGAGCGCACTCGGCTGGTACCAGCCAGGACAGTTTGTGGTGGGAACTTTGGGAGAACTACTAACCTGAATATTCAGCTACTTCCCTAGAACTCGAAGTAACCCCCACTGGCTGCGCGGCGAGACCCACCATCGGTTCCAGTAGCCGGCAGCAAACCGACAATCCCTCGCAAGTTTTCCCAAGCCGCCTGGTTCAGCGCCGGATCGGATCCGACCAGATCGCGGATCATATTCCACGCCGCAATGTTGAGCGCGCCTTCGGGCGGAGGTCCCATGGCCAGCGAAACCGAGCACTGAGGACAGAAGCAGATCCGCTGAGCGGCCGATTTTTGCCGCGGTCGTATGCCCACGGTTTGCGCAAACATATAAACTGCAACCGATTTGTGTCCTGCCTCGAGTTCCCGATTACAGCGAAGACAATAAAGATTTTCCAAAAGTCCTCCCGCTGGCTTAGCAGAAATACTGTCGCCTGGCATCGCGGATCGCAAGTATGCAGAAGGATTCCCGTGAACTTGCAGCCTGCCATCCGTTCATCGAAATTGCCCAGAATCAAGCTGTGCTCTAGTCAGAGGTGGGCCGAATCATGCAATCTGCAACTATGCGTGCTGGTACTGCGAAAATAGGAGAAGCGCGGTCAAGCGAGAACGGCTCCCGGGCCTATCACCCCTCGGTCAAATTCTTTCGCCTGTCGCAACTCCGCAGGCTACGAGGATGCGAGCAAGTGGCTGCGGTTTGTTACCGCTTCCGCAGCACCGGCATTGAATTCCTGTTAGTCAGGACCGGCAGCGGACACTGGACTTTCCCCAAGGGGAGTGCCGAACCGGGCTTGACCCACGCTCAGATGGCTGCACTTGAGGCCTTCGAAGAGGCCGGGGTTCATGGCCGGATGGAAGAGGCTTCATTCACCCGGTACGTTCGCCGAAAGGGGGGCAAATTGCGGAGTCCGGCGCGATCAGGAGCGAGATCTGTGGCAAAAGAGATTGCTATTCAAGCTCATCTCTGCGAAGTCACGCGACTCGATCCTCCGCAGGAACGCAATCGAAATCCAACCTGGTTTTCCACCGACAAAGCAAAGCGGCGTTTACGGGAAGACCGCGCCCCTGACTACGGCGCGGAACTGGCTCGCGTCGTCGACCGTGCCGTAACCCGCATCCGGCGATTGCGTAGCGAACCTATCGCCACAGCGGATAAACCGGCGAAAGACGCACTGCAGAAAGTGCAGTTCATCGACCGCGTTCGTATAATCGCGCGCAGGTCCAAAGCCTTGGAAGCGGTTTAAGAGGCTCACAGTCGCCGCGGCGCTTCCTCGTAATGACCTCCCCGTTTCGTTTACCCTTCCCACAATGCGGCATGCAGTTTTTGCGCGCCCACAAAATAAATGTAACCAAAGTGATCGAAGGCGACATCTTCCATTCGTACGAGGAGAACATTTTATGAGCACCATTACCACGAAGGATGGAACACAAATTTATTACAACGACTGGGGCAAGGGCCAACCCGTCGTTTTCAGCCACGGCTGGCCGCTCAGCGCCGACGCCTTTGAAGACCAAATGTTCTTTCTGGCTTCGCGCGGCTACCGCTGCATCGCCCACGACCGCCGCGGCCACGGCCGATCAAGCCAACCGTGGGAGGGCAACGAAATGAACACCTATGCCGACGATCTCGCGACCCTGGTCGAAAAGCTCGACCTGAAAAACGCGATTCACGTCGGCCACTCGACCGGCGGAGGCGAAGTGGCGCGCTACATCGGTCGTCACGGCACGAAACGTGTTTCGAAGGCCGTGCTCATCAGCGCAGTGCCGCCCTTAATGCTGAAAACACCTGCCAATCCCGCTGGCCTGCCGATCGAAGTATTCGACGGCCTTCGCGCCAGCGTGCAGGCGGACCGCTCGCAGTTCTTCGAGGATCTTAGCCTTCCGTTCTACGGCTACAATCGGCCGGGAGCAAAGATCTCGCAAGGCATACGCGACTCGTTCTGGCTGCAGGGGATGTTGTGCGGATTCCCCGCCGCCTACGACTGCATTAAGGCGTTTTCCGAGACGGACTTCACCGAAGATCTGAAAAAGTTCGACGTGCCAACCCTCATTCTCCACGGCGACGACGACCAGATCGTGCCCATCGTCGCGGCGGGTCTTCTCTCGTCGAAGATCGTAAAGGGAGCAACCCTGAAGATCTATCCCGGTTTCCCACACGGTATGTGCACCACGCACAAGGACTTGATCAACGAGGACTTGCTGGCGTTCTTCAAACGTGCAGACCAAGTGGCAGCTTAACTGTGGAGGCCCGGCCTTCACCGTGAAGGCCGGGTCGCACTGGAGTTTTAATTGAGGTTGATTCAATTCGACCGGCGAAGTGCCTGGTTTCAATCGAAACCGACGCTCGAGCAGGGAAAACTCTGAGGCAAAGCTGAGCGCAAAACTGGTGGCGGCGGTTGGACTCGAACCAACGACCTACGGATTATGAGACCGTCGCTCTAGCCACCTGAGCTACGCCGCCACGGTGTTAACCGATATGCTTGCAGCAACTTACGACTACTAACGTTCGTGCGTACCGACGCCTGACATATCAAGTATCGCACAACTGAGTTGGTATCGGGCAAGCCCAAGATTTCTCTCCGACTCGCCCCGTCCGTGTGAAGAACGAAAAATAGGGTTTCAGAAACGACATCTCATGGTTCCGCGAGCGATTAGACTGTCCGCATGAAATTACGATTAAACTTCTGGCTCGCAATTGCGCTCTTCAGTGCGACTGCGCTCCACGCTCAGGACGCGAATTGGGAGATTGCTCCCTTCGCACGGCCCACGAACGGCAATCCTGTGATCGCTCCACGTCCGGAGTCAATCTTTGTCGATCCAATTCTCAAGAAGCCGGTACATTGGGAAATACTGCACACCTTCAATCCGGCAGCGATCGTGCGGGACGGAAAAATCTATGTGCTCTACCGGGCCGAGGACGACTCCGGAGCCATGGCGATCGGCGGTCACACTTCGCGGCTTGGCTTGGCCGAAAGCCAGGATGGCATCTCTTTTTCGCGACGGCCTGATCCCGTTTTTTATCCGGCCGACGATGCGCAACAATCGCGCGAATGGCCGGGCGGCGTCGAAGATCCGCGCATTGTCGAGGCCGAAGATGGCACCTACGTTCTCACCTATACGCAGTGGAATCGCAAAACCTATTCGGTTGGGATGGCGACCTCGCCCGATCTCACGCATTGGAGAAAGCATGGACCAGCTTTTGGTGAAACCGGCAAGTATGCTCAGCTCAAGTACAAGTCAGCGGGGATCGTGACACGGGTCGACAAAGGGCGTCTCATCGCGGCGAAAATCAATGGGAAATATTGGATGTATTGGGGTGAAGGCGCTATCCATTTCGCGGCTTCCAGCGATCTGATTCACTGGGATCCAGTGCAAGACGCGAAGGGTGTTCCCATCGAAGTGCTACGTCCGCGGCCTGGCCACTTTGATAGTACGTTCCCAGAAACCGGGCCACCGCCAGTTCTGACCTCGGCGGGAATCGTCGTGATTTACAACGGCAAGAACGCAGTCAAAGACGGCGATCCGGATTTAGGCCCTAATGCCTACGCGGCGGGCGAGGCGCTTTTCGACAAGAGCGACCCTGCCCATCTATTAGAGCAGACGCAACATCCGGTCTTGAAGCCGGAGTTGCCCTACGAGAAAACCGGCCAATACGCTGCGGGAACGACTTTCGCCGAAGGACTGGTGTACTTTCATGACCGATGGTTCCTTTACTACGGGTGTGCCGATTCCGTAGTCGACGTGGCCACGGCTGCGTACAAGTAGACAAATTCTTGCCTGGGCGTGTCCGCAGTTTTCCACACCCCCTTTCAAAATGGCCTTCACCTCGACTTCAAAATGTTGTAGGCTTTCTGGGAATCGTTGGCATCTGTACCAACGATGTCGCATCTCTGCTTTGCTGGTTTTGACTTTGAATTCCTAATAGCAGTTTGATCGGAAGAACCCGATAGCTTCCGATTGCGAAAGGAAGGGTCAGACTCATGCCCAATACCCGGAGAGATTTCCTAAAGGTTTCCACGCTGGGAGGCGCAGCGTTAACGTTGTTTGGGTTCGATCTCGCGCCTGCCTACGCGCAGCTTCGCGAACTCAAAATCGCGCGAGCGAGCGAAACGCGATCCACATGCCCTTATTGTGCAGTAAGCTGCGGCGTAATCATTTACACGCTGGGTGACAAGGCCAAGAACGTGACCCCCCAGGTGATCCACGTCGAGGGTGACCCAGACCATCCCATCAATCGCGGCACGCTGTGTCCCAAGGGAGCATCGCTCGAGCAGGACATCCTCAATCCGCGGCGGCTGCTGAAGCCACAGGTGCGCCGTCCAGGCGCAACCGAATGGGAGGACATTTCCTGGAACGACGCGCTCAACGAGATCGCACGCTGGACCAAGAAGACTCGCGATGACAGTTTCGTTGAAAAGGATGCGAAGGGGAACACGGTCAATCGTTGCGAGGGCGTAGCCTTCATCGGAGGCTGCACCGACACCAACGAATTCAATTATCTGGTCGTCAAGACCATGCGAGCTCTGGGTTTAACTTATATAGAAAACCAGGCCAGGGTTTGACACGGACCCACGGTCTCAAGTTTGGGACCAACTTTCGGACGCGGGGCCATGACCAATGGCTGGGTCGACATCAAGAACACCGACATGATGTTGATCATGGGCGGGAACCCTGCCGAGAACCACCCCTGCGGTTTCAAATGGGCGATTGAAGCCAAGCGCAACCGAAACGCAAAAATGATCGTGGTGGATCCGCGCTTCACGCGGACCGCTTCCACTGCGGACCTGTTCCTCCAAATCCGTGCCGGCTCGGATATTGCCTTCCTGGGCGGTCTCATCAACTACATCATCGAGAACAATCGCTTCGGCCGGGAATATCTTACTCACTACACCAACGCATCCTTCCTTATCAAGGAGGGATTCAAGCTGCCCGAAGACGGTCTCTATTCCGGCTTTGATTCTGCGACTCAGATCTACGATAAATCGACGTGGAACTACCAGGAGGGCGGCGCCGTGACGGGCCAGACATCTAATGCGGCGCGTCCAAGCCATCCCGCTGCTTCGGTGGATCAGAGGCCGCCCACGTTGCCGCCGAATGTTGCTTACGACCTTACCCTCCAGCATCCGCAGTGCGTTTACCAGCTTCTCAAGCAGCAATATTCGCGATACACGCCGGAAGTTGTTGAGCGCATCACCGGGATTCCCAAAGACCAGTTCCTCAAGGCGGCTGAACTGTTCACTTCCGTCCGCAAAGATGGCGACATGAAAAAGGTCGCCACCGTCATCTACGCGGTCGGCTGGACGCAACACACCTTCGGAACGCAAATTATCCGTGCAGCGGCCATGATTCAGCTCCTGATGGGAAACGTTGGCCGGGCCGGCGGAGGGGTCAATGCGCTTCGCGGCCACTCGAACATACAGGGCGCCACCGACATGGCCGGCATCTTCGACATTCTGCCGGGCTACTTGAAGATGCCGAACCCGGCCGACGCCGATCTTGCGACATTTCTCAAACGCACCACGCCGACATCCTCGAAACCCACGGCGTGGGACTCGTTCAACTATTGGTCGAACACTCCGAAGTTTACGGTTTCCTTTCTCAAGTCGATGTATGGCGACGCTGCGACTAAACAAAATGATTGGGCCTTCCATTACCTCCCCAAAATCGATCGCAACTACTCGTGGACACAGATCTGGGATCACATGTACCGCGGCGAGATTAAGGGCATGTTCGCTTTCGGCATGAATGGCGTAATGATCGGGCCAGACACCCGCAAGAACATTGATGCACTCAAGAACGCCGATTGGCTTGTGGTGGGTGAAATCTACCCAGATGAAACCAGTGAATTCTGGAGGGCTCCGGGAACCACGGCGGATGAGATGAAGAAAATCCAGACCACCGTGTATCGGTTGCCGTGCGCCGGGTTCGCAGAGAAAGACGGTACGTTTGTGAATTCCGCCCGTTGGCTGCAATGGAAGAATGCGGCTGTTCCCACACCGGGCGAGGCGCGCCTCGACCAGGACATCCTGGCGCAAATTTTCCTGAAAGTCCGTGCTCTGTACCAGAAAGAGGGCGGAAAGTTCCCCGACGCACTTTTGCATGCCAGTTGGGCTTACACCAATCCGGAGCATCCGTCGCTCGGCGAAGTGGCGAAAGAGATCAATGGCAAGGCCCTCGCCGATCTCGAGGACCCAGTGACCCATCAAGTCATCAAGTCCGGCCAACAGTTGCCCGGCTTTTCCTGGCTAAAGGACGACGGGACGACAACGTCCGGCAACTGGCTCTACTGCGGTTCCTGGACCGAGGCCGGACCGCAGATGGCTCGTCGCGGAACTGAGGATCCTTCGGGGCTGGGGATTTACCCCAACTGGGGCTGGTCGTGGCCCGCCAACCGGCGCGTGATGTACAACCGGGCCTCGTGCGATCTCGAAGGCAAGCCCTGGGATCCGTCACGAGCGCAAGTCTGGTGGAGCGAAAAGGCGCAGAAGTGGGTGGGGAATGACGTTCCCGACTTCAAACCTGACTCACATCCCAAGGACCATCTGGGCCCCTTCATCATGAACCCGGAAGGAGTGGGCCGCCTGTTCGTCCCCATCGGCGCGGTGACCGACGGGCCTTTTCCAGAGCATTACGAACCATTCGAAAGTCCGATTAAGAATCCGTTGCATCCGGCAGAGTCGAATAATCCGGTAGTAAAAAAGCTAAAGACCGCCGCTGACAAATTCGGTTCTCCTGAAGAGGGTTTCACGGTGGTCTGCACAACGTACCGTCTGACCGAACAGTATCACTACTGGACGAAGAATAACCCGATGAACGTCCAGCTTATTCCTGAGCCGTTCATTGAAATCCCGGTTGAACTGGCAAATGAAATGGGCGTCAAAGGCTCAGAGAAAATCAAGGTGATCAGCGCGCGCGGGACTTACATCGCGAAAGCCTTCGTCACCAAGCGAATCAAACCAATGATGATCGACGGCAAGAAGGTCTATCAGATCGGGCTGCCGATCCATCAAGGGTACCGCGGGATTAAGGAAGATGAGGGCAGGGATGCTCGTACTCCCGCGAATTTGCTCTCTCCGACAGTGGTTGACCCCAACGCATATACGCCGGAGTTTAAGGGCTTTCTGGTGAAGGTGGAAAAAGCGTAAGGAACGTTATGAGCCAGGTAACTTTGCAAATCGTTAAAATCTCGGGCCACGCCGGGCCGGTTCCAGGCGCGGGCGTTGAACGCGCCGAACAGGTGTGCAAACTGGTCGACACCACGACCTGCATCGGCTGCAAGGCCTGCGAAGTGGCTTGTCTGGAATGGAACGGCTACACCTTTACCGACACCGTCTTCGACAACAGCTATCAGACCATGCCGGAGACGACATGGAATTATTGGAACCTGATCAAGTTCAACGAGCACGAGCGCGAAGATGGCACGGTCACGCTGCTGATGCGCAAAGATCAGTGTATGCACTGTGCCGACCCGGGTTGTCTGGCGGCGTGTCCAGCGGATGGTGCCATCGTGCAATATTCCAATGGCATCGTCGATTTCCAGCAGGCGAACTGCATTGGTTGCGGCTATTGCGTTAGCGGCTGCCCGTTCAACATTCCCAAGTTCAATTCCGGCACCAAGAAGATGTTCAAGTGCACGCTGTGCTCGGACCGAGTAAGCGAAGGACTGGAACCGGCCTGCATCAAGTCGTGCCCCACCGGCTGCCTGCACTTTGGCACGAAAGATGACATGAAGGATCTGGCCGAGACGCGAGCCAAACAGCTGCGGGAAAACTACGGCATGGAGAAGGCGGGCGTTTACGATCCGCCGGGCGTGGGCGGAACCGGCGTGATCTACGTGCTGCACGACGTGACCAATCCCGAGGCCTACGGAGGATTGCCAAAGGACCCGCACATTCCGTGGGTGGTTCGCTTCTGGAAGGGACCGGCGAAGTGGATTGGAAACCTCGCCATGCTGGGCGGCATTCTGGGCGTGACTCTACACTACTTCCGGTACGGTCCGAAGGAAGTGCATCCCGAGAAGCATGAGAACGGAGGACAGCCGTGAGTTCCCACGTCATATCCCCGCCACGAACCACCGGCCAACCCGGAGAACGCATCCTCCGCTACACGCTCGTCGAGCGTGTCCATCACTGGGTCGGCTTTCTGTTCTACGCCTATTGTCTGATCACCGGGTTGGCTTTCTGGTCCCCCTACATGTATTGGCTCGCGGCACTGGTTGGCGGCGGGCCGACGGCGCGCTTCTGGCATCCCTGGTTTGGCCTGGCATTCGCCGGCTCGATGTTGTGGATGTACAAAATGTGGTGGCGAGACATGCAAACCACTGCAGCCGATCTGCGCTGGAGGAAGGCGGTAAAGCATTACATCGAGAACGACGACCAGAATCTTCCGTCCGAGGGCCGCTTCAATTTCGGACAGAAAGTGTTTTTCTGGCTGATGTTTTATGGCGCGATTCTGCTGGTGCTTTCGGGGCTTGGGCTGTGGTTCGTGGAATCGATCCCGTCGAGTTTGGACTGGCTCCGGCTTCTGTGTGTGACCGTGCATGTTGTCGCGGCTCTAGCCACCATCGGCGCCTTCATCATTCACGTCTATATGGGAACCGCTATGATCCGTGGCGGGTTTACTTCGATCATTCGCGGAGAGGTTTCAGTCGCCTGGGCGAAGCTGCATCATCGTCTCTGGTACGAACAGGTCACCGGCCAGCTGCCTCCGCGGAAATGAAGCGATCCAAATGGGACCAGCGAATTCAGCGGGCGGATGAGTTAACTATCACACATCCGTTTGCCGCCGAAGTGCTGCGCTTCTACAAAGGCATTGCCACTTTGCAGAAAGAGCTCTATGCCTACGTGGGCAACGCCAGGGGGGATGGTTCCGGGAGGAAACTTGCGGGCTTGTTCGATGAGAGTCTCGATCTGCATTTGCTCCTGCCCAAGTTCCCGGAATTTCTTTTCCGCCTCGGCTCTTTCAGCCCTGCTCCGGTTGCCGAGTCCGCTGCCAACTTGAGGACGCAGCCCGCCGCCCGATGTGAAGATTTGCTCACGTTTCATTGGGGGAATGCGGTGGAATCCCTGGCTTCCCACGAAGCCGAAGCACTGCTGGCCTGGATATTTCTGCAACCTTACGCGGAACTCCTCGCCGATCGTGGCGAACGCGAGCCTGGCAGCGATAGCATCGCGCTCTGTCCTTTTTGCGGCGGAAAGCCCCTTGTCGGTGCGCTTCGTCCCGAAGGAGACGGGGGCAAGCGATTTCTAATATGCGCTCTGTGCTCCACGGAATGGGCGTTCCGGCGGATTTTGTGCCCATCGTGCGGCGAAGAATCCGTGGACAAACTTGCCGTTTATACAGCGAGCGAGTTCAATCATGTGCGGGTCGAGGGCTGCGACTCGTGCCAGCATTACATCAAAACGGTGGACCTGACCAAGAATGGTCTCGCGGTGCCCGTCGTCGATGAGCTGGCCACCATCCCGCTCAACCTCTGGGCGCAGGAGCACGGATACACGAAACTGCGGTCCAACCTGCTCGGAATCTAGAGTACCGAATCGTCTATTGCAAGTGATCAGCAGAAAATTGACACTGATCGCATGAAAGCGATTGCGGTCATTCCGGCCCGGCTTGCCTCCACGCGACTGCCGCGAAAAATGCTGCGCGAGATTGCCGGCCAACCTCTGATTGCTCGCGTCTACGAAGGCGTCCGATCTTCCCCGCTGTTGGACGATGTCATTATTGCCACGGATTCTGAGGAAATCCTGCAGGTCTGCCGTCAGCATGGATGGAATGCGTGCATGACCTCGCCAGCCCATCGCAGCGGGACGGAACGGGTACACGAAATTTCCGAATCCGTCGCGGCCGATGTCTATGTCAACGTGCAGGGGGACGAGGCGATGACGCGGGCCGAGCACGTCGCGGCTCTGCTCGAGCTGATGAAAGATCCGATGGTTCAGGTTGGGACCCTAAAGACTCCGGCGTCGCCAGAAGACGTCAACAATCCCAATGCGGTGAAGGTTGTGACCGATGCTGCCGGGAGAGCGCTTTATTTTTCACGCGCCACCTTTCCTTTTGACCGTGACGGGGCGCGGCCGAACTATTTCAAGCATCTCGGCTTCTACGCCTATCGCAAGCCAGCGCTCGACCGTTTCTGCGTTTTACCTGAGTCGTCATTGGAACGTAGCGAACGGCTTGAGCAGCTACGTTTTCTCGAGAATGGGATCTCAATCCACGTTGCTGAAACAGCCTATGACACGGTTGGGGTGGATACGGAAGAAGACCTGCACAGAGTGGCGGAGATTTTCCGACGACGAACATAGCCCGAGACGTAGCCAGCTACGTCTCTACAGAAGTGTTCTATTTTCGAGAAGCTGCAGTCTGCAGTTTGGCCCACGCTTCGGCCGCCGCCACCCGCCGCGAAATCGCCGGATGCGATTGGAAAAACCATTCCACCCACCGCGCGGGAGTTCGCTCGGCAAGGTTCTGGTCAGCCAGTTTGTTCATCGACGAAATGAATGGCCCGACGCTCGCGATGGACTGAAATGCGTAACGGTCCGCCTGGCGCTCGTTGTAGCGGGAATACGCATTGAGGGCAGGTAACAACAGGAATGACAGCACCGTCGAAACCAGGACGAGCAATGGCAGGTTGGCGAAGTCCGACACGGTGACGAACATGTGGGTGCGATCCACGGCATAGTGCAGCACCCAATTTGCCGCCCAGAATCCAACTAACGTGACCCCCGCCTGGACGGCGATACTTTTCAGAATATGCCGGTGCACGTGGTGTCCCAGCTCGTGCGCCAGCACCGCTTCAATTTCGTCGGCAGAGTAATTTTCGAGGAGCGTGTCCGCCAGAATAATGCGCCGCGTATTGCCTAGCCCGGTTAATGCAGCATTAGCTTTCTTGCTTTTCTCCGAGAGGTTCCATTTGTAGACGCCGCGCACGCGGGTTCCGGCGCGCTCACTCAGTCCTACCAGCCGCGATTTTAAATCGGCATTGTCAAGCGGCTCGAATTTATAAAAGATTGGGAACAAAACTACTGGAGCGAGCTGCGCCATCAACACGAACAATCCAAGAAAGGCAGCCCAGGCGATCAGCCACCAATTCTCTGGGAACTCTCGAATAATAAAGTACAGCAGTTCGACCACAATCGACGCCAGGGCCACGCCCACGAGAAATCCTTTGGTTTCGTCCCACGCCCAGGCCCGCAGCTTTTGATTGGAGAGATTGTAGCGATGCTCCAGCCGAAATCCATAGTAGTCCAGCCCGAGTCCGAGCAACTTCCCGATCAACATGAGTAGGACGACATAAAGAAAGACTGCGAGCGTGTAATGCTCGAAAGAGGCGTTCATGGCGAGATCGCGGAGCGTCCCGTTCCATCCGGTTGCGAGCAGCGCGACAAGGAAGAACAGGCCAAGCACAAAATCAGCGACACCGAGCCATCTCCGAATGCGGTTATAGCGCCGTGTTTCGGGCGAATCGGTGGGAGTCGGGATTGTGGCGACTGCAGTGCTCATTCTTGGCTGACTCTTAAGCTGATTATCGTACTCGAAGGCTTCAAATGCGACACCCTAAAGTGCTGTGAACTGTGAGCTGCGTAATTCTGGTCGCTATCCATTCCTTACGAATGTTTCCGCGGTGGACAAGATTTCGTTCACCAATTCAGGCGACGCAGCCTCCGCATATATGCGCAGCAGCGGCTCGGTGCCCGATGCCCGGAACAATACCCATGCTTCCGCGCCATTGCCCTCAGCGGGTGCATCGAGAAAAAACTTTATCCCGTCGAGACCTTCCTTTTTTGAGACGGCATAACTGCCCAAACGGTTGGTTCCGTCGGATCGGGCTCGCAGGATAGCTTTTTTCTTTACCTCTTCGGGGATGTGAAGATCGCGTCGCCCGTAGTGATGCTGGCCGTATTCGCGCTGTAAATCCGCGATCAACTGGCCCAGGGGCTTGCGCTCGTCAGCCATGACGTTGGCCAGCAGCAGCGAATTCAGAAGACCATCACGCTCCGGCAAGAAACGCGAATAACCGATGCCGCCGGATTCCTCACCGCCAATGACGATTTCGCGTTCCATCATCAGGTCTGCGATGTACTTGAAACCGATGGGGCACTCATTCAGTTTGCGGCCATGTTTTGCCGCGATGCGATCGACCATGCGCGTGGTGTTGAAAGCGCGCACTACTTCTCCGGGCCATTTTTTTCTTACCAATGACCATTGGGTGAGAACGGAAAAGATCTTGTGCGAATCGACGAAGCTGCCGTCCTCGGCCACAGCCCCGATGCGATCGGCATCGCCGTCAGTCGCAAGTCCGGCATCGCAAGCTTCTTTCGCAACGGTTTGCTGCAGCATCGCGATGTGCGGAATGATCGGTTCAGGATTGATGCCGGGAAACAGCGGATTCAATTCCTGGCGGATGGCCACATGCCGAATCTCACGATCATTGAAAATGCCCGTCAGAACTCCGCGTCCAGAACCATACATCGAATCTATCGCGAACTTGAAATTCGCCTTGGCAATTGCCTTGAGATCAGCGAATCGACAAATAGCCTCGATGTACGGTTCCTTTACATCAACCTCTTCGATCGCGGCTTTTGAGCCGCTTGGCATCGCGCCAACACCCAACTCGTCTTCGATCGCTTTCATGATCGCGGGCGTGCCCGAGCCGCCGAACTTGCCTTTGAATTTCACTCCATTCCAGTCAAACGGATTATGGCTTGAGGTCACGACCACGCCGCCTGCGGCGCCGAGGTGCTTTACCGCAAAGGAAATCGCAGGGGTAGGCGTATAGTCATTCGCCAGCTTGACCGGAACCCCGGCTCCGGCCAGAACCTCCGCCACGATTCGTGCAGCTTGCGGCGACACAAAGCGAGTGTCGTAGCCGACGATTACTCCTCGACGCGCGTCTTCGTGCTTGAGAACGTAGGCGGCGATGGCGCCCGCAACCCGTCGGACGTTTTCAAAAGTGAAATCGTCGGCGATGATGCCGCGCCAACCGTCGGTACCGAATTTGATGGGAGTGGTCATTGATAGTGGTCGTCAGCCGTCAGCCGTTAGCCGGGTGCTTTTCGCGGTTGCCAACGACCAACGACGAACGACCAATGACTCCTCCTACACCAATTTATGCAGCTTTTTCTCATCCAGATACTTCACGATCTTTCCTACATCCTGCGCTTGCTCACGCGTGGTGATAAGAAGGGCGTCATCCGTCTCTACGACCACCAGATTACTCACTCCGACTGCGGCGACGAATTTGTTCGGAGCGTGAATGTAATTTCCCGCTGCGTTCAGAGTAAAAGAACCTTCGCCAGAGATGAGATTGTCGTCGGTCGGCCGCCTCTTCGCGACGTGGTGTTCGTGCAACGCGGTCCATGATCCCAGGTCGTTCCAGCCAAAATCTGCACGCAGGCAGAAGATATTCGATCTCTGCTCGCCTTTGGACGAGCGTGGCTCCAGCACTGCGTAATCAATGCTGATGTTTTCGCACATGGGATACAACCGGCGAAGCGTTCCAGCGAACTTGGCTGTGCCAAATGCAGTCGCGATCTGTTCGAGCAGCGCCGCAGTCTTCGGCGAATGTTCCCTTAAGGCGTTGGCCAGAGTTCGCGCGCTGCACAGAAACATCCCGCTATTCCAGAAATAGTTCCCTGCCGCCACAAATTCGGCGGCACGGTCGGCGTCGGGTTTCTCCGTGAATCGGCGCACCCGAAACGCTTCTCCCTCGGTCGTCAAGTTGGCCTCGATGTAACCGTATCCTGTCTCGGCGCGGGTGGGGCGAACTCCCAGGGCCACGATATTCTCGCCAGCAGCGGCGATCGCGATACCTTTCCGTAGAATATGGCGATAGCGCTTTTCGTCTCCAATGACGTGATCCGAAGGGAACAGTCCGATCACGGCCTCGGGATCAGTGCGAAGGAGAATAAAAGCGGCCAGGCCAATGGCCGGCGCGGTATTACGCCCCAAAGGTTCGGCGATGATTTGTTGCGTGATGAGCCGCGGAATCTGGCGCGCAATTTCGCGCCGCGAGTCTTGATTGGTGATAATCCAAAAACGTTTGGCCCGCGCCAGCGGCAGCAAGCGCGAAACCGTCTGCTGGATCATGGTCTGCTTGCCATCGAGTGCCAGCAATTGTTTCGCTCGACAT
The DNA here is from genome assembly GCA_049585795.1 of Terriglobales bacterium. Classification (GTDB taxonomy): domain Bacteria; phylum Acidobacteriota; class Terriglobia; order Terriglobales; family Acidobacteriaceae; genus JABDBE01. Next base: position 223,457 of record JBAVAQ010000026.1, read on the forward strand.
TTGCGGCTGAGGGGCCAAAATCGTGTTCCGCGCCCACCCGCTAAAATGACGGGATAGAAATTCGAGTTCGCTTTCGCCACGGATCTTGCCCGGCCTTTTCGATTGTCCGTCATATGCGAGTTGCGGGCTCGGGCATTGGCTCGCTGGGCAAAGCCGCCTTCAAGAATTCCACTGTCCACTGCGGGCGCACGCAAAAACCAGTTGTTGACGCGGGCACGACCACCGCATCTCCTTTGGCTAGCGTAACCGGCTCGGCGCCCCTGGCCTCGATCACTGCGCATCCCTCGACCGCAATCAGGATTTGAACCGAACTCTTTTCCGCTCCAACTTTCAAATTGAACTCCTGCGGCTCCTTCAACTCGAACATTTCCAACACAAAAAAGGGCGAAGCCACCAGCGGCGACCGCCGATTCTTCGTGCCATTTATTGTCGTCGCCGCGGGGCGGATTACTTTGCCAGAAGGCACATGCTCTTTCACCGCTGCCAGACCTTCTTTCAGATGCAATTCACGCGGCCGGCCGTAATCATACAGACGATATGTCGTGTCGGACTGCTGCTGCGTCTCTACGATGATCGATCCCGGTCCCAGCGTGTGTACAGTTCCGCCGGCAACGTAAATCATTTCTCCGGGAAAGACGTTGATCCAGTTCAACAGCTCTTCCGCTCGCTGCTGCTGTATGGCTTGCTCAAGTTGCTCCCGCGCGATTCCGGGCTTGAGGCCCAGCGCGATCTGCGCTCCCGGCTTGGCGTGGGCCACGTACCAGCACTCGGTCTTGCCGCAAGGTTGACCGACGCGACGGGCTGCTTCGTCATCGGGATGAACCTGCACCGAAAGCTTTTCATGAGGAAAGAGAAACTTCGTCAATAACGGAAAGCGGCGAGGATCAGGAGCCGCGTCGCCCACCAGTTCCCTGCCGTATTGGGCGCTTAATTCCGCAAGAGATCTTCCCCTCAGCGGCCCGTTCGCCACTTTGCCGTTGTCTCCGGTCAGCCACGATTCTCCGATCTTTTCTTCGAAGCGATGGCCGGGATAAATGGGAGACAAGTCCGTCGTGCCCCAGGGACGAGGGTCGAAGATGGGCGACATTAAAAGTGGATAGAGATCGGCCATGCGGTGATGAGTGCGGTACCGAACGCAAGATTGCAAGGTACGTCCGGGAAAATCAGCGACCAGGGAAATCAGTAGTCAGTTTTCAGTTCCCGGTTCTCAGAATCGCGGATATTTCTTCATAATGCGGCGAGAAACTTCCGCATACGCTCCAACCCGCGATCCAGTTCAGCAATCGACGTGGCATAAGACACGCGAATGTGATCGCTGGTTCCGAAGCCCTCCCCAGGAACCGTGGCTACGTGGGCTTCACGCAGCAATTTTCCTGCAAGGTCCGAAGCCGATTTCACTCCGCTGCGTCCCAGGAACGCGGACACGTTCGGGTAGGCATAGAACGCGCCCGCGGGAAGCGTGCACTTTATTCCAGGGATTGCGCGCAGGCCGTTAACCACATGATCGCGCAGGTTGATGTACTCCGCCCGCATGTCGGTTATGCATTGCTGCGGGCCCTTGAGCGCCGCCACTGCCGCCTTCTGGACAATCGACGTCGGATTCGAAGTCGACTGGCCTTGCAGCTTATTCATCGCGCTGACAACCGCGCTTGGCGCCAAGGCATAACCCAGCCGCCAGCCCGTCATCGCATAAGTCTTGGAGAGTGATCCGATGATCACCATGCGCTCGCGGAACTCGCGCAGCGAACCGACGGAGAATCTCTTCTCCGTGTAATTCAAGTACACATAACATTCGTCGGAGAGCACCCAAATGCCTCGTTCGTGCGCCAACCGGACTACTTCCGTCAGATCTTCCGGCGCCATGACCGCGCCCGAAGGATTCGAGGGAGAGTTCAAGATGATGAGCTTGGTCCGCGGAGTGATCAGGCGCGCAATCATTTCCGCAGTGACTCGGAAGCCCTGCGATTCGTCGGTTTCCAGCAGTACGCAATTCCCTCCGGCGTAGCGGACGATGTCTTTGAACGAAACCCAGTAGGGAACGGGAAGAATGACCTCATCTCCGTGATCAACCAAGACCTGCACCGCGTTAAACAGGGCCTGCTTACCGCCGGTCGAAGCGATGGCCTCTTCGCGACGGTAATCCGAGTCGAAATCCACGGCATGGCGATGCACGATGGCGTCGCGCAGATCAGCCGTGCCGGCCACCGCCGTGTATTTGGTGAAGTTTCCCTGAATGGCCGCGATGGCGGCATCCTTGATGTGCTGGGGCGTGGCGAAGTGCGGTTCGCCTGCTCCGAAATCAACCACGTCAATCCCTTGCTGGCGCAACTTGTCGGCTTCGGCTACAACCGCCATTGTGGCGGAAGGCTGGATGCGGTTGATGCGCTCGGTGAGCTTCAACGCGAGAGGTGTTTCTGTAACTGGAGTCATCCTCGTTTCCTCGGCTTCAGTTTTCTGGCATTTGCCAGTTTAATGGCGGGGTCGAGCTTTTCTCTCAGCCGCTGTTCGACCAATTCCGGCACCAGATCTTTGACCGAGCCGCCCAATTGAGCGATCTCCCGCACCAGGCGGGAACTCAGGTACGAATACTGTTCTGCCGGCATCATGAATACGGTTTCCAGATCGGGCTGCAGTTTGCGGTTCATCAAAGCCATCTGCAACTCGTATTCGTAATCGCTGATGGCGCGAATCCCGCGAAGCACCGCGCTGGCTTTCACCTTGGCCGCGTAGTCCACCATCAATCCGTCGAAGGTTTCCACGCGCACATTCCTGAAGTCCGCAGTCATTGCTTCCAGCATGCGCAGCCTCTCCGCCAAGTTGAACAGCGGCGCTTTTTCGGCATTGCGCAGGATCGCGACCACCAGCTCATCAAAGATCTTGCTGCCCCGGGCAATCAAATCGAGATGCCCATTAGTCGGGGGATCGAACGAGCCGGGATACATGGCGATGACTTTTTTCAATAGGCCTCTTTGCGCTGCGGTAAGCAAGGATTCTATGCGTCCGGCGAAGCCAATGGCAATGCTAGTTTGTCGCGCCGCTCAGCTAGTCCAATAGTACAGGTAATCGCCTTGGCAGTTACCCCGGCTTCTGATATAGCACGATGGTGGTAGTTCGTAACTTGTCACGAGGCGGCCTGAAAACTAGGCTGATAGCTGATGTCACCAGTCGCCTTGTTGTTCTCCTCTGACGAGGAAACGTCGCACCGGGTGGTTCAGGCTCTGGGCGAACTTGAGCTCGAGATCGCGCCTTGCCCTGATGTATTTACCGCCATCGAATGGCTGACCAGCCGCAGCTTTGACCTCGTTGTGGCCGATTGGGACAGCGGCCCCGAAGCTGCATTTTTACTAAAAAATGCTCGTGACCTGAAATTGAATAAAGCAGCTTTCACGCTTGCTCTTACCAGTGGAAAATCCAACCTTGCGGACGAAGAAGACAACCCTGACCTGATCTTGACCAAACCCCTGATTCCCGATCAGGTAAAGTATGCCGTATTGAGCAATGACCGTTTTCTGGGTTGCATGAAGGCCTGGGTCGCAAGGGGCGATTTTGCTCAATTGCAGCCAGCGACTCCCTATGTAATAGATGGGAATACGATTGAACACCGGCAGCCGCCGGCGGAACAGCCCTCCCCAATATCGCCCGCCACGCGTGCCGGCCAGTCCTCCCCAACGCTGGTCCATTCTCGCAATGAAACCAGCCCGCATCTGACGTTTGCTACTCTGGACCGGGACTTATTCCGGCCGATGGGCCAGCACAATCGTGGTGCGGCCGGGTCGCGCCAGGTCAAAAGATATAGCCGCAATCGATTCTTGTGGGGATCTCTCCTGACTGTAGCTTTTGTTTCCGTCGGCTATATCTTTGGTCAGCCCTTGCGGGTTCAGAGCGTATTTGCGAGCGTAGCTACCGCATACAAGCAAGCCTTGGAAACAACTACCCGCAAACTGCACTCGTCCAACAGCGACACGGACGCCGGTGCTTCGGCACTGGCCCAAGTAGCTGGTTCGCAACACTCAGGGTCGGGCAGATCGAAGGTGCGCGGCATCCCCGCACTGCCAGCGTTGCTGCCAGATGAACTTCCGGAGGCTCCAGCAGAAACGCTGCAGGCAGATCTGGATCAGAATCGTCTCGCGACAACTGGATCGCAAATCCAAATTCCGGGAAGCTTGAAAACGCCCCTGCCAGAACCTACGGAACTTCAACCCGTAAGCCTATTGCGTTCCCCGTCGCTGCTCAGCCAAGTGGAACCGGTGAATCTACCGGAGGATTTATCGCGAGCGTTGCTGTTGCAGAAGGTAACTCCGAGTTATCCCGAACAGGCTTTGAAAGCCGGACTCCAGGGTGCCGTGGTCTTGCAGGCATGGATTGGCAAAGACGGCAGCATCCGAGATTTGAAACTGATGGACGGATCCCTGCTTCTGGGACAAGCTGCCGTCAAAGCAGTGAAACAGTGGCGGTACAAACCGTACTTGCGGAACGGAGTCGCCGTCGAAGCCCAGACCTATGTGACGGTGAATTTCCGCCTCCCGTAGAACCTCTCTTTTCCGGCACTGCCGGCAATCCCCCACCGCGCTTTAACAATCAACGAATTCACAACTTTTTACTTGTTTTTACTCCCGATTGACACCTGCCCCCGCCTGTTCAACTATGGTGTTTCAAGCTAATACAGTAGCTCTCGATTAAAAGACCATGATGAAATCGAAGCGGCGTTGGAGCGAGCGAACCCGGTTGATGCTGACGTTGGAGCTCGCCGTGGTGTTGCCCGCCGCTGCTTTGGTCATCTTGAGCGCCGTACACCTGACAGAAATTCAGCGCGATCGGGGCGTGGAAGCTGCCTTCCAGCGAGATTTCAATCAGGTTCTCGCGATTTCTGAGAAGCACATCAATCAGAAGGCCTACGATCTGACCGATGACGTTCGAAGTGAATTCCCCAGCGCCGGCGAGGCCTGCATCGAAACCATGGACCGGATTCTGGCCACGCATCCCTACGTCGCTCACGTCTTCGTCTACGAGCCGAATGGAAGACTGACGTTCCGCTCGCAGCCTTCTCGCCTGAAGGATGCTTCGTTTCGCGCCGAAGCCGACGCTCTCGCCAGCATGACCAGCGGATGGATGCAGGTGGAATACAAGGATCAAGTAAAAGATCTGGAGGAGATGTCGAAAAAGGGTAGACCCTATTACTTTTTCGACAACTGGGCGCCGCGGGGCGAAAAGAAACTGTATCAATCAGTCGCTCTCTTCCTGGTTCCCGACGTCACGGGAGAGCGCAAGGCGATCGGCGGGATGGCATTCGATGCCGAGTATCTGCGCGATCAGTTCTTTCCAGAAATGCTGGACTCGCTTTTGACCCATCAGGAAGAGCGGGGTGAGAAGAACCACGTAGTAATGATGGTCCACCCTAAACACGAGGCCACGCCGTTAGCGGCTTCGGTAGGGTGGGACGGTGGCGAACCCGAGGTAGAACGCAACCTTGAAGGCGCGTTCCCCAACCTGACGCTCGCGATTAAATTGCACGGAACCACGCTGGCTGCCCTGGGCGAGCACTTTGTTCATACCAGCTTCCTGATTCTTGGCGCCATCTCTTTATTGCTTACCGGCGGCATTGTGATGACGCATCGCAACATTTCGCGTGAAATGGCGCTCGCGAAGCTGAAGTCTGATTTTGTATCGAACGTCTCCCACGAGTTGCGGACACCGCTTTCGCTGATCCGGCTCTACGCGGAAACTCTGGAAATGGGAAGACTGAAATCGCCCGAAAAATTTCAGGAGTATTACAGCATCATTCGCAAGGAAAGCGAACGGCTCAGCGCGCTGATCAATAACATCCTGGATTTTTCGCGCATCGAAGCTGGCCGCAAGGAATACGACTTCCGCCAGACCGATATGCGCGAACTGGTGCGCAATACGCTCGAATCGTATCGCTACCAGATCGAGCAGAGCGGATTTGCTTTCGAGGAAAAGATTGCCGAAGACGTGCCGCCTCTCAGTGTGGACCGCGAGGCCATGGCGCGTTCACTGTTGAACCTGGTGAACAACGCACTGAAGTATTCGCAGGACCAGAAATATATCGGCGTCAACCTGTTCCGTGACAACGGTTCGGTCAAGCTCGAGGTGGTGGACCATGGCATCGGCATTCCTCAGGTCGAGCAACAGAAAATCTTCGACAAGTTCTATCGCGTGGGAGATCCGCTGGTCCACAACACCAAGGGCAGCGGTTTGGGACTGGCATTAGTTCGTCACATTGTGCAGGCGCACGGTGGAGAAGTTTCTGTGGATAGCGTGCCCGGGCGAGGCAGCAAGTTCACCATCAATCTGCCGGTGAATTTGCGAACCAACGCAACCAAAGAAGCCTTGGCGTAACTCTCGGAGACAAGAGCATGGCCAAAATTCTGATTGTCGAAGACGAGCCCAACATGGTCGCGGGCTTACGCGACAACTTCGAGTTCGAGGGGCATCAGGTCATCACCGCGGGAGACGGCGTGGCCGGTCTGGAGCGCGCAATCGCCGAGTCGCCCGATCTCGTCATCCTCGACGTCATGATGCCGAGAATGAGCGGGCTGGATGTTTGCAGACAGCTCAAGTCGAAGCGGCCCTCGATTCCGATCATCATGCTGACTGCCCGCGGGCAGGAAGTGGACAAAGTCGTTGGACTCGAATTGGGCGCGGACGACTACGTGACCAAGCCGTTTTCGATCCGCGAACTCTTGGCGCGAGTGAAGGCTGTCCTGCGTCGCGCGAAAATCGCTCCCAAGACCGACGAGAAATATTCCTTCGGCGAGGTAGAAGTGAATTTGCGCAGTTGCCAGGTTTCACGCAAAGGGCGGGCGCTGGATTTTTCGTCGAAGGAGTTCGAACTTTTGAAGTATTTCCTGATTCATCCGGGTGAGACGCTGAGTCGCGACCGGCTGCTCGAGGATGTCTGGGGATACGATCGCTTTCCTACAACGCGCACCGTGGATGCACACATTGTTCGCCTTCGGCAGAAGGTTGAACCCAAGCCGGAGGAACCTCGATTCATTCTGACCGTGCATGGCACGGGCTACAAATTCGTCGGCTGAAACCGTTTTTTTGCGGAGAAGAAAAAGTGGAAAAGGTTCTACAGCTTCGAGGCCAGCATCGGCAAAAGGTCGGCCCTGCCCTTGTCGATGATACGCTGCTCATCCGCGGGGCTCAGCTAGGCGATACCGCTGCTTTCGAAGAGCTGGTTCGGCAATATGACCGTGCCGTGCTCCGATTGGCGGTTCATCTTACCGGCTCGCAGGAAGACGGCCAGGATATTTTCCAGGAGGCGTTCCTCCGCGCCTACATCAACATCGGCAGCTTCCGCTTTGAGTGCTCTTTCTACACTTGGATCTACCGCATCGTGACCAATCTGTGTCTCGATCACTTGCGGAAGCGGTCGTCCCGGTATCGGGATCTGACCACCACGATTTCGCCCGAGGGCGAAGAGGAACAGGCCCTTGACCGTGTTCCCGATCAGCGGGCCGCGGCCAGTCCGGAGCGCAATATGGCTAGCCGTGAATTACGCGGGTACATCGTGCGCGCCATGCAGCGGCTCTCGCCGCGCGAGCGAGTTGTGTTTGAGTTGAAGCATTACCACGGCTTGCGACTGCGAACCGTGGCTGGCATTTTGAATACCAGCGAAGGCACGATCAAAAATACACTGTTTCGCGCCACGCATAAGTTGCGTACCCAACTGGCGGCGGTACGGTGAATCGCACGATTTAACATCTCCGCGGAGAAACGCCAACGTACGCCAAATGTGGCTTCTTGACGCAAGCCGGGCCAAGCTCCCGGCCTCTCTGGTCCTTCGTGACTTCAGGCCCCAACCGAATATGGTAGATTGAAAATCTGTTGCGGATTTTCCTTTACTCCTCGGACCCGGCCCGGTTGCGGCGCATCGAGCGCGGTTTGGGTTTTCCATTCCGAGCCGGCGTTTTGTTGCTTACGGTGCTGACTACCTTCAGCTTGGCTGACACGGATTCGCACTCGCCTCCTCTTCTGTCAACCGACGTCATCGTGCAAAGACTGATGGCAGCAAACGCCCAGCGATCGCAGGCCTTGCGCGGATACAGCGGCAAGCGCGTTTACCACTTGGACTATCGCGGTATTTTTGGCACCCACGATGCCGACATGCATGTGGAAGCTACTTACAGCGCGCCGGACCGGAAAGATTTCAAGATCATCTCCGAAAGTGGCGCCAGGTTGCTGATCGACCACGTGCTGTTGAAGTTGCTCAGCAGCGAGCAGGAAGCCCAAGAGGAGCAGTACCGGAAACAACTCGAAATCAGCCCCCAAAATTATGACTTCTCCCTAGTTGGTACCGAGCACACGCCAACCGAGGATTTCTACGTTCTCGCCGTGAAGCCCAAAGGCCCGAGCAAGTATCTCTATCGAGGAAAAATATGGGTCGACGCCAGGGATTTTGCCGTTGCCCGCATGCGAGGCGAACCCGTCCGCAATCCATCGTTCTGGATCAGCCATACGGAAGTCGAATATCGCTGGGCCAAGATTGGGGAGTTTTGGCTTCCTGTCCACAACCAGTCTGAAACTCAGGTTCGCTTGGGGGGCGAAGCTGTTTTGACTATCGACTACACCGACTATCAAATCACTGGAGTAAATCAGCCCGGCACGCGCGGTCCGGGCGAAACCTCAACTCTGCCAAGTCCTGCCTCAGTGTCCGCCGACCCGCACTAACTCGGCCGTGCCGGTTCCCGCTTGAAATATCTCCCGAACGGATGTAAGTCCTTTTTTTTCAGCACGGGGAGAAATACGCGGATCGGTGATTTTATTTCGTTCCGCTCGCTCGGGCTGCGATAGTTACCAACGAGCGTGATTTTGGCGGAGCAAACCCTGAGAAACCAGCATCAAACCAGATATACTGTTAACACTTCCTGAGGAAGTGACTTCCTTTCCGAGAAAACGAATCCGATGTCGACAAAGACCAAAGCTGTAGTTCTTGCTTCGTCCGCGGTTGTGCTGCTCTTCATGGTGGTGGGTGGAATGGACGGCGTTCGCGCCTCCAGCAACGATGGTGCTTACCGCCAGCTTCAGGTTTACAGCGAAGTGTTGTCTCGCGTGCGCAGCGAATACGTGGTAGAGCCCGACATTCCGGTGGTGACCGCCGGCGCCCTACATGGACTGCTTGAGTCGCTGGATGCCAATTCCAGTTATCTCAGCGCGGCTCAGTACGCTGAATACAAATCTCATCAAACCGAGGGGAAGGCCGATATCGGAGCGGCCGTCTCGAAGCGATTCGGTTATGCCTCGGTAATCTCGGTCATCCCGGGCGGACCGGCGGATAAAGCTGGGCTGCAAGACACGGATATCATTGAAGCCATCGAGGGCAAGAGTACTCGGGAAATGTCGGTCGGCGAGGTTCGCAACCTGCTTTCGGGAGAACCTGGCTCGAACCTGACCGTTTCCCTGGTCCGTGCCCGGCGCGCCGAGCCGCAGAAAGTCGTCATTACTCGTGAGGTCGTAGCCATTCCGCCGGTAACGGACAAGATGCTGCAAGATGGCATCGCTGAGATCCAGGTGGATGCCTTCACCAAAGGCAAGTCCCAGGAAATTGCAAACAAGATTAAAGCGGTGGAAAAGGCAGGTGCGAAGAAGCTCATCCTCGACCTGCGCAATTGTGCTGAGGGCGACGAGAACGAAGGCATTGCCACGGCGAATCTTTTTCTGAATCACGGCACGATCACTTACCTTCAAGGCCAGAAGTATCCCCGCGAAGCTTTCAATGCGGATCCCTCCAAAGCCATTACCAGCCTCCCGTTAGTTGTGCTGGTGAACAAAGGTACGGCAGGCCCGGCGGAAATTGTAGCTGCCGCGGTTCTTGAGAATGCGCGCGGCGACGTTGTCGGCGACAAGACATTTGGAGATGGTTCGATTCAGAAGACGATGGAACTGCCCGATGGCTCGGCTCTGATTCTGTCCGTCGCCAAATACTACACACCAACGGGTAAGGCGATTCAGGATACAGCCATAACCCCGAACGTGTTGGTCGCTGACTCCGATGACGACGGGCCGGTGCCGGATGAAGACGAAAACGTCACGCCCGCAGACGATGCCACCAAGAAGGTCCAGCCTCCGCAGCCTGATCTGCAGATGCAGAAGGCGATTGAGGTTCTGAAGAGCAGGGCGAGTTAGGCTATCTTGGGACAGCCGCGAGCGGCTGTCCCAAGTGATTTCTGGCCCGAAGCGCTTTTCGGCAAAATCTTGTCAAGCCCCCTGACAGCCCTGATTTCCCGTAACCCGCTGAATCTATTACGAAAATAAACGGAATTATCACCTTCACAAACCAGAAACCGCAAATTAAGGCATGGCCCGCCAAAACGCGTCGCCTCATCCTGCAAAGTGTGCTGCTGTATCAGTCTTCTCGGAAGGCTCAGCTCCAGAACGCGTAATTTTTCGTTCGACAAGTTTCAACCAATCTTTTAATTCCTGAACGCTGTCTGCGCTGAGCGGTGTCGGCCAGTGAATGAATGCTTCTCCCTCGGGTAAAGAGAACACGTCCTGCCGCATTTTGACTCCTTGAGCATTCTTTCCGGCATCCGGCATTCGTGATAGCGTGCGAAGTGGAACCGAGAAAGAGGATTGTTCGGGCGGATCGGCAGGGATCAGTTCAGAAACCGGAAGGCCAGTACCAGAACCTTCTACGAATCCAAACTTGCCATCCTCTGAGAAACGCTCTAGTTTCTTGGATTGCGGTAACCCCAAGATTCCATTGTGCTCCCATTGAACGTAGCCCCCAATTTGGGGCTTTTTGTTGCCATCTTCCGCCTTCGTTTCCGAGCCTAACACAGTCAAATCTGATAAACCAGCAAATTCTATGGTCTCTCTAAACGCCTTTAGGAACTCCTTTACTCCGTTCGGATTGAAGCCTTTGTAAGCTACAAGCTCTCCCGCGAGTGTTTCGTCGTTGGGTATGTTTGTATCCCTATAGTGCTCAAACAGTTCGGCATATATGGTAGGCGAGAGGGCCGCCTCCTTGATCGCCTTTAAACGGCGCGGATCGGATTCCGGCAGACTTGCTAACTCCATAGCGCGTTGCGTAGGAAGGACGCGACCATCCTTTTCCTCTAACAGTCCGAACTTCTTCAGGGCGGACAGAGCACTGTAGGCTTGCCCGTGAGCTGTAGCAAACCCTATAAGCTTCGCGGCAATCGCTGGCATAGCCGCTGCTTTGCCATTCGCTGTTACAAATCGCTTCGTGCGATCTATCGCCTCGCGCAAGCCTACGGTGGGGTAATTCGGGCTGCGCTGGCGCTTCTTCTTCTCAGTTTCAGCGGGCTTCGCCATTGCGTTCGTTGCCATTGATGATAACCTCCACGCTCCCAAGCATACACACAGATCCGAGCTACTGCAAGAAAAATAGTTACCGTACGTTCACTTTCCTCTTGCACTAATGCTATTTTGCCTGATATAAGTTAGGGAGTGAAACGAGAAAGCCAGCAACCGAACGCTCCGAAGGCGCATGGTTGCTGGCTTTTCTTGCAAATTGGCGGCGTGGTGAAAATGGCAAACACACCGGACTACCAATCCGGCATCCCGCGAGGATTTGTGGGTTCGAGTCCCACCGCCGCTACCATAAAGGAGGCTGCGATGAAACCGCCACCATGCCGTAACTAGCTAACTAAGCGCCCCGGCTTCTGCTGAAACAGGAGTCGGGGCTAATCCGAATCGCGGGGTAAGCCGCAATCCAGACCCAAAGACATTTTACGGCTTCCTCCGCAAAACACAAGCGGAGAAAAGCCCAATGAATCAGAATGATGGCCTCAAGCTCACCACGATCACAGACCGAATCGGCGACGAAGATAGCGCACGCAAGCTGTTTGAATCTATCCGTTGGCCCGAAGGCCCGGTTTGTCCACACTGCGGAGAAATCAATAATGCTGGCCGACTCACAGCGCGGACAAGCTCCAAAAAGCCCGTCCGCAAAGGTGTCTGGAAGTGCTACGGATGCTGTGAACAATTCAGTGTTACGGTCGGCACGGTTTTCGAGGATTCGCACATCCCGCTTCACCGCTGGCTTCTCGCGGGCTACCTGCTGTGTGCCAGCAAGAAGGGCATGTCCGCTCATCAGATCCATCGCATGACCGGAATCAGCTACAAAACAGTTTGGTTCATGATGCATCGGCTGCGCTTCGCTATGACTCAACACGGCATGATTGAGAAGCTGCGCGGCGTAGTAGAGATTGACGAAGTTTGGATTGGCCCGAAAGAAAAGTGGTCGGGCTTACGTGGCACCGGACATCCTGAAAGCAAGAAGCGTCCCGTTGTTTCGTTGATGGAGCGCCGCGCGAATGGCAGTTCTGTCCGTTCGTTTCCGGTTGAGCGCGTCACCTTGGAAAACATCAAGCCCATCATGCGAGAGCATGTCGAAGTGGGCACCCGGATTCAGACGGATGAAGCGACGGTCTATCACTGGATTCACGATGACTTTCCCGATCACGATGTTGTGACGCACAAGAAACGTGAGTATTCACGCCATGAGAACGGGCGTCACATCACAACCAACACGGTTGAGGGCTTTTTCGGTTTGGTCCGACGCGGAGTGTTTGGAACCTATCATCATTGGGGACGCGGCTACTTGCAGCAATACCTCAATGAATTCGACTTCCGATACAACCATCGAAAGGTGAACGATTCGGAGCGCACCATGCTCATGCTGAAGGCGACCGAAGGAAAGCGGCTGACACTACGCCAACCAAAGAGCGCTTCGGCGTAGATTCTGGACGGTACACTGTGCAAACGAGGCTCTTTCGCGACGTTAAAATGTTGAAATATCACTAGTAAATTACGATTTGAATCCATTCAGCCGAAAAAGTTATCTATTACCTTACAACATGTACTATAGTAACCATCGAGAGGGACAGTCTCATCGCAAGGTGAGACAGTCTTAATCCTGTGCGTCGGTCGCTCTCCCACGGTCCACTGAAAACAAACATTTTGGTAGTTTGGCACTGGAGATGCAACCACGTCTGCGGAGATGACCGTCCAAATGGATGGCGCATCAAAGGCATGACGAAATCGGCAAAGACGCAAAACAAAAAGCGCCGTACGGGGTCTAATAGATCAACGGTGCCAAAGAAACCTTCGGGACGAGTAGTCCTGTCGGAGAATGGGGGAGACATGTCCAACCGCACTAGGCAAGATTTGAAGACATTGAAGGAGATTATGGCGCAGCACAGCCACGCGGTAGAGCAGCACCTCTCCAAAACCGGGACTACTGCTCCACGCGCACTTGTCGCTTCAGCGGCCAAATATTATCCTACGCTGAAGAAACTTGCCGACAAATAAACAAAAGGAGTGGTTCGCCCTCAAGTCAGCATACGTTGAAATGCTGCACGATGAGGGCATCGCTCTTTTTTGGCCCGGGGTAGAGCCGGTAGCAAAGTACGAAATCATCAATCTTGGGCTTCTTGATTCGGCAGTAAATCAACCATTCCAATCCGCCTTCGGCGAGGAAGCCTATCCCACCATCGAAGAAAAGGGCGCGTGCCTGTTCCACTCGTTAATCGCGAACCACTGCTTTCAAAATGGAAACAAAAGAACCGGGGTGTTAGCCCTGGACCAGTTTCTCTATGCTAACGAGTATGTACTCACCATAACAAATGATGACATGTACAACATCGCCCGATTCACTGCTTCATATCGCGAGCAGAGCATAGATTCCAAGGAAGCAATGAGGATAATTAAGGGATTCATCGCTAACAACATCGTGCCATTTTCCGTCCTTGAAACGAGTCAAACCAAGTTTTACGCTAATTGCATTACGTGGATGGAGGACATTCGCAATAGCCCACTGAATGCTCCGGACGCTGTTACAGATCAGGCTAAAATGACGCTTGGTTTGTGAAGGTGATAATTCCGAATATAAAGTTGGAAGACATGTCATGTTTACCCCCTCGAAAATGCTAGCATTGAAATAGAGATCAATTCTCAGACGCGGCCCTTCTGGCCGCGTTTTCTATTTCCAGGACAATTCAATGTTCAGAGACGGCAAAACGCCCAAAAGCGGCTTCAAGCTGCGCGGCGAGTGGACAGAACTCCTTTTCATGACCCGCGCCACCGAGCACGGCCTGCGCGTAATCAAACCGTGGGGAGACAGCAGCCGCTACGACTTCGTAGTCGAGACCGGCGGCCGTTTCCTGCGCGTGCAGGTCAAATCGACAAGTTGCAAGCGAAACAATCACTACGTCTGCTCAATCGATGGCCGTGGGAAAAACCCCTACACCGCCGCAGACATCGATTTTTTTGCGATCTATGTGATCCCACTGGATATCTGGTACATCATTCCCATCGCAGCATCAAGCTCAGCCATTAATCTGTCGCCTCACAACTCGCTCTCCCAGCATGCCGCCTACAGGGAAGCCTGGCACCTCCTGCGCGGAGAAAAGAATGAGTCACAGACGAACATGTAGGGCGGACACTCCCGTCCGCCTTTTTGGGATCGAATCCGAGCGGACCTCGGGTATAATTGCCAGTTCCGGGTCTTGAGGGGGACGCGAAGCACTTCGCGTCCCTTTTTTGCGTATGAGGTTACTGTGGCATACCACAAAGAACAGAACCTAAATGACTGGGCGAAAATGCTCCACTCGATCTATGGACTATCCCAGAATTATGCCCGTAGCGAGTTCGAGATGCTCGCCCACCTGTCGGAGGTCACGGGCGCGTTCGGAAAGTTCCTGTTCAAACTGAAACAGCCTGACAGGGCAAACGAATTCTTGCCCAAAATGTTCGGCTGGGCAGTCGCACTCTGCAAGAAAGTAAAGGGAGACAGGGCAAATCTGGAGGAAATACTCCTAACGAAATATCCTTGCGTCTGTCCCTACTGTGTCAGCGCGCCGTGCGCCTGCATTCCGGGACAAAAGCGGCCTATTGAGGAGGAAAGGGTCCGTGCTGCCTATCACCATGAAACACCCGCTCAAGGGCGCTCGCTGAATGATTTCCAAACAATGTTTCGCAAGATTTACGAAGGCTCGTGGGGTGCCGAGCCTCTTGAGCCGGGGAGCGACGAAGCCGTTGCGGCGCTCCAGAAGATATACACACGTCTCATAGAGGAAATCTCTGAAGTTGGCGAAGCGGTGAGATTCGTTCACTTGTATCCCTCAAACTTCGATAACGAACTCGCCGATTATCTTGCCTGGGTTTTCGCGCTTGTTTCTTCAATGCACAAGGCAAGTCGTGGCGCCGATTTGATGCTTATTGAGGAACTATTCTGGCCTGCGTATCCAGGGATTTGCATGGTGTGCATGCTTGATATTTGTGACTGTAGGCCAAGCCCTGTTCGAGAGTTGTTGTCGAAACCGTCGCTTCGCGATTTGCAATTTATTGACGGGCTCACGCACGCAAGTAACAGGGCACAGTTCGATAGCCATCTTGCGGGTGTAGCCGACGGATCCCTGCCTCTTCCGTCCCCTATTGCTTGCATCCGAATCGACATCGACGATTTCAAAGTGTTTAACGCCGCCCCATTTGGCCATAACATTGGCGACGAAACGCTGAAACATTTGGTTACCGTAATCCGGCAGAAGATTCGAAGCCGAGACAGGCTGTACCGGGTCGGGGGTGATGAGTTTGCAATAATGTGCCCGGACCTGTCCGCAGCCGAAGCAGATGGAATGATGGCGCGGGTCGCAGCTGCGCTGCGGGAGAAACGAATAGGCTGCGCGATATCTTCGGGTATCGATTTACTTTATTTTCTATCCTTTCATCTCCAGGAGCTAGATGGAGTCGCATTAGCTCCAAGTACACCGATAACAAGCTTGGGCGGGGTGACTTCGATGACGACGACGAGCGGGACCGCGACGAAGACACACTGTATGGTCAGCAGGTCGAACTGTGCTTGGATAAGGCGGATATACTACTGAGCAATCAGGACACTGTTTCGCTCACAGACTACAAGAAGAAAGTCCTAGACTATGCGGATTTAGCACTCGGAGAGAGACGTCGGGGCGCAACTCAGCAGGAAATCCTGATGAGCATGGCGTTTTCCTCCTCGCACAGTTCTAAGTGCCTAAAACGTCACGTCGGAGCGTTGGTTGTTGACATGAGAGGTCAAGTGGTCGGGGTTGGCTACAACGAAAATCCAATAGGTACACGGCCCTGCGTGGAAGAACCAACATACGAACACCGATGCTACCGCGATAATTTGCGCAACCTCCACTTCCAGGATTTGGCTAATCGGGGCGCCAGATGTCCAAAATGTGGCGAGCGACTTACTCTCCAGAAAGGACCACCTTGGCGATGCGAGGCTTGTCATGGAAAAGGAGAGAAGACGAATCTGGAGTCTTTCTTTTTCCCGGATCGCGCAATGTCTTGGTGCACCGCAGTTCACGCCGAAGTCAGCGCGATTCTCGCAGCAGCCGAAAGAGCGAGAGGGGGTACCCTCTACACGACGACCTTCCCATGCTTTCAATGCGCAGAAAAAATAACGCAAGTCGGAATAAAAACAGTCTACTACTCAGAGGCGTATCCAGATGCCCATAGCGGCAAGCGTCTTGAACTTTCAGGCATAGACCTCAAGCAGTTCGAAGGCGTGCGATCTTCGAGCATCGAGCGGTTTTTTCTCAGGCCTACTTAGAGCTAGCGACCTTCTTGTCGGCTGTGGCACACTCAGGCTTGTCGGGGGATTTTTGGGACTCCCCGTCCCGCTTTGGCTCCGGAGGCGGAACTCTGATGTATCCAGAGAACCCCGAAGAAAAAATGGATGAACTCGACTTAGATTCCAGTGGCACTTTGTTCCTCACAATTTAACGGTCTTTGGCAGGGGCAGCGGCGACTAACGACAGAGCAACATCTTAATAACACGGCACCATCACTCGCGTCTATAATGCATTTTAGAATCCATTTGAGATTGTGCAAAATTTGGCTTTTAACAAATCAGAGCATACGTACCACCAACGATACTATGACGGACGCGTACGTTTATGGGTTGGCTAAGCCCATTAAATTTCGACGTTAATTCCAGAATGGGCATTCCGCCCGTTCCGAATTTCAGAACGGCCATCCTATGTCCCTTAACTCTCTCGATGAACGGACATCTGCAAGAACGCCGGACCCACTCCCCGCACTCACATCCACTGAACACGACGGACGGGAGCGTCCTAGCCTGTGAATGTCCAGATTGACGGAAATCCAAATCCCGCCTAAGATAGCTGCGCCCGTGTTCCCCCTAAGACGCGGGCACAGGGCCACTCGTTAACGATGATCGGGAAGACGATTTCCCACTACCGCGTTGTGGAATTGCTGGGCGGTGGTGGCATGGGAGTAGTGTACAAAGCGGAAGACACGGCGCTCGGGCGCTTTGTCGCGTTGAAGTTCCTGCCGGACGACGCCTCGGAGGATCCCCAGGCGCTGGAGCGTTTTCGCCGCGAAGCGCGCGCGGCGTCGGCTCTCAACCATCCTAATATTTGTACTGTCCACGAGATTGGTGAGCACGAGGGCCATCTCTTCATTGTGATGGAGTGCCTGACCGGCACGACCCTGAAGCACATGATTCAAGGCAGCCCGTTCGAACTGGAGCGGCTGTTGAACATTGGTATCGAGGTGGCGGACGCGCTCGAAGCCGCACACGCCAAGGGCATCGTTCATCGCGACATCAAGCCGGCGAATATTTTCGTGACCGATCGCGGACACGCCAAGATTCTCGACTTCGGGCTGGCAAAAATCGCGCGCGCTGCCAAGCCGACGAGCGGAGAATCGCAGACTCGGGGGGACGTCAGCGTCCTGGAATTGACCAGCCCCGGAACTGCGGTCGGCACGGTGTCTTATATGTCGCCCGAGCAGTTGCGCGGCAAAGAACTCGACGGCAGAACCGATCTTTTCTCGTTTGGCGTAGTGCTCTACGAAATCGCGACTGGCGTTTTGCCCTTTCGCGGAGAAACTTCCGCGGTCATCACCGAGGCCATCCTTAATCGAACGCCGGTTCCTCCCACGCGGATCAATGCCGAACTTCCACCCAAGCTGGAAGAGATTATCAGCAAGGCGATGGAGAAAGATCGTGAGCTGCGCTGCCAGACCGCGGCCGAGATGCGCGCCGATTTGAAACGGTTGAAGCGCTCGCTCGATTCGTCGCGCACTTCAACCGTGGGCGAAACGGCGGCTGGGTCGTCAGCCTCGGCGGTCAGTGCAGTTACGCAAACTGGGGCAACGAAGTCGAAGAGTGGGGCATTCGCGGCGGTGCTCGCAGTCTGTACGATCCTGGCTCTGGCCACTGGAGTGTATGTCGGCAAATTGCTTTTCACCACTGCGCCGTTGCCGCCTCCGGTGTATCGGCAGTTGACGTTCCGGCGGGGCAGCATCCGCTCGGCGCGCTTTGCTCCGGATGGGCAGACGATTCTTTATAGCGCCGCGTGGCAAGGCAGTCCGGTGGACGTATTTACCGCACGGCCCGAAGCTCCCGAGGCGCGCTCCATGGGATTAACTCGGACCCAACTCGCCTCGGTTTCTTCCGCATCGGAAATGGCTGTTCTGCTGAACAGCAAAGCCATTGGCACCTGGGTGAATATGGGCACGCTGGCGCGCGCGCCATTGGTTGGTGGAGCTCCGCGCGAAGTGCTGGAGAAGGTGCAATGGGCAGACTGGTCGGCGGACGGAACCAGCCTGGCGGTGGTGCGCGATATGGGCGGACGCAACCGCCTCGAATTTCCCATTGGCAAGCCACTCTACGAAACCGGAGGATGGATCGGGCACCCGCGGGTTTCTCCGAAAGGAGATCAAATCGCGTTCATCGATCACCCTGTGCAGGGCGACGACAGCGGTTCGCTGGCGCTGGTCGATCTCAATGGAAACAAGCGGTCGTTGTCAGGAGAGTGGTTCACGATTCAGGGACTGGCATGGTCGCCGGATGGAAAAGAAATTTGGTTCACCGCCAGCAAGTCCGGCGTAGACCGCACCCTGTATGCGGTTTCAATGGATGGTAAGGAGCGAATGGTTCTCCGGCTCCCCGGCGCCGTCATGATTTTTGACATCTTTAAGGATGGTCGGGTTTTATTGATGCGGGCAAGTTGGCGGCGGGAATTGATTGGAATGACTGCGGACGATGCCAAGCAGCATGATCTCTCCTGGCTGGATTACACGTATCCCGCGGACCTAGCAGCCGACGGCAAGACTCTGCTGTTTGACGAAGAAGGCGGCGGCGGATCGCTCGACTATTCAAAGTCTGGCGGCCTTTCGTACGCGGTCTATATTAGGAAAACGGATGGCTCACCCGCGGTTTTGCTGGGCGAAGGCGGAGCAGTGGCATTGTCGCCGGATGGAAAGTCGGTGATTGCGCAGACGCAGGATTCGCCATCGCAACTCAAGCTACTGACTACGGGCGCTGGGGAAGCGCGGGACCTGACCAAAGACAAGATCAACCATTCGTGGGCGCACTGGTTTCCGGATGGAAAGCGCATTCTGTTTTCGGGCAATGAGCCGGGAAAAGGCGTGAAGTTATACGTTAGCGATGTGGCTTCGGGAAAAAGTCAGCCCATCACGCAGGAGGGTGTGAACGGAACCGCGTTTGTCATTTCGCCGGACGGGCAGTGGGTGGCGGCGATTGGTCCCGATCAAAAAGGGTATCTTTATCCCGTGGGTGGGGGCGAACCGCGAGTGATTCCGGGGCTGAATCCAGGGGAGCAACCGATTACTTTCAGCAGCGACAACCGCTCCCTGTACGTGTATCAGCCTGGCGAGTTGCCGGCCTCGGTCGATCGGGTTGACCTGCAGACCGGGAAGCGCAGTTTGTGGAAGCAGCTTATGCCGTCGGATCCCGCAGGGGTGGAGACGATCGGTCCCATCCTTATGACGCCCGATGCCAAGACATGCGTGTTTGGATACCATCGCATGTTGGCCGATTTGTATCTGGTTGAAGGGTTGAAGTGAGCGCGCAGCTAGGTGCTGATTCGTTCAATCTCTGCTAGAGTCCTTGCCTGCCGATAGTTGCGGATTTCGATCACGCTGACTGAAATCAGAGTGACAGCGGCGACCACTGCCGCGACCGGCAACGCGATATAGCGATAGGCGATGGGCAGGTTGGGATGGATTCCGCGCAACCCGGCTGCGATCACCAGTCCCAGAATGCCGAGCAGCAGGCTGGTGGCGAAAGCGAGCAGCGTCAGCAGGAAGGTCACCAGCAAAACCCGGACGGGGGTCAGGTACCAGAGCGGTTTGCTGACGGGCTTTTCGCTGAACGGCATCGCTGTTGATTGTAACGCTAAGCCATAACCTGCCCTTCAGCGAATGTGGCTCTAAGCTGCGTCTTGCGTCATCTTCAGAGACTTTACGGCACAGCTGAAGCCGTGCCCTTCCACGAATCCGCCGCGATTTTCTTGCGCCCTGACAAGCCTTGCACCGCGTATCTTCGTTGCCTGTGCAGCGAATCGAGAACTACTCTAGAATACTTCTCATGTCGCAAGCTGCACCTGCAATTACGCGATCTCCTGAAGAGGTCGTGCGCCAAAGCCCAGTCTCGCAAGCGCCCAATGGAATCTGCTATGCCATCGTTGGCGAAGTTACAGTGGCAGCTTCTGATCTGGAACGAATGGTCGCTGCCGTCCCCGATACCGCTGCCGCCGCTCTGCAGCGCAAGGCTTACTACTTCGTGCCGCTCACGGTAAATCAGGGTGAGGACACCGTGATCGCCGATCGCTACGACGTTGGGCTCAGCGACAACGCAGTTTGCCATCGCAATATCGAGCTGGGAGATTCGCAGTGCGTGTTTATTTCTACCAGGCTCATGGATGATAAGTTTTCGGTCGCGTTTGAGTTCTACATCAACGTTGGACACGCGGTGGTTGAGAAAGTAGGAGTGTCGCAGGAGTTTGCCGATCTGGTTTGGAAGCAGGTCGAGGCTGGAGTTCGCGGCGAGACTTCGCTGGATGCGTGGGAGTCGCGCAAGGCGGCGACTTCGCAGGCGCCGACTTCGCAGGCGCCGGATGCGGAGAAGCATAAGAACGAATATCTGATGGCGACTTTCTCCGACGCGATTTCGATTTATTTGCTGTCTTTGTTTATCGATGTGGACTATTACGATCTGCGGGAGCGGGATTATCCGCTGCTGGCTCCGGCGCAGATGGCTGAGCGGCTGAGGAAAGTGGCGGAGTTGTTTCCGGCGAATCCGGGGTTTGAGTTCGCGATTTACTACAAGCGGAGAAGCTAAGGGCCTGCCACGGATTTGCGCGGATCTTCACGGACACTTCGGGGGGGCCGTGTCCACGGTCTGATCTTGCATCAGGACCACCGATTTTGAAGCATCTTCCGGGAAGTAACGAACCAACAGTTTGCGATCTTTCCAGCGTTGCGCCAGTTCCGCAGCCTCGCCTTCTGTTTCCGGGGGCAGGAGCGAAGTGCCGGAGTAGTATTCGCCATTCGCGACATAAGAGAAAGTCAACTCTACCTGCCAGACGTACCAACGATCAGGAGGGTCTCCAGCTCGCTTCACGCGGCACTCCGACACCGTACCTTGCGCCTGTGGCCAAGTCCTTGCCTGCGCTTCGAGCTGCTGGCTCCTTTGTTTTCTCGCCCGACGAATGATCCAACCCAACAAGAAGTCCGCCGGATGCGGCAACAATTGTTCCCATCCCATAGAGCAACCCGATGGAATTATTGCAGTGGAGACGGCACGGGAGCAATGGTCTTCTGGTTTTCCCGCGTCGTGTCAAAGTTGCGACGCGCCAGCGGATGCCATGGCTCGATTCGTGTAGGTGGGGAACTTATGAGTAGAATGTCACGCTGATGGCTGTCACGGTCCGATCGTTCGCCAAGATTAATCTCGGGTTGGGGATTGGTGCGCTTCGGGCTGATGGATTTCATGAGCTGCGGACGGTTTATCAGACGATTGCGCTGCACGATGTCATTCGGGTGTCGGTTGGGCGTGGATCGGGGATTGAGATTCGTTGTGAGGATTCTCGGGTGCCGAGGGATGAGTCGAATACTTGTTATCGGATGGTTGAGCGGGCGATGGTTGCGCTTAAGGCTCGCGGGCGCGTGGTTATCGAAATTGAGAAGCGGTTGCCGGTGCAGGGTGGGCTTGGTGGGGCTTCGGGGAATGCTGTTGCTGCGCTTTTGGGGCTTGAGCGGGCGTTGAAGAAACAACTGCCTGGGCCTGAAAGATTGCGGATTGCGGCTGAGGTTGGATCGGATTTGCCTTTGTTCCTGGTTGGCGGGACGGTGTTGGGAGTGGGGCATGGGGAGCAAGTTTATCCTGCGCCGGATTTGCCGGCGATCCCTTGTGTCGTGGCGACGGCTAAGATTGGAGTTTCGACTCCGAAGGCGTTTGCGGATTGGGATTTGCTGGTCGCAAGCGGACCTCAGGGGCTAAAGCCCGGATTCTTGGACGGTCTTATCGGCACGGCTGAAGCCGTGCCCTTCCACGCTGATGCAAATGTTTCTCGACGGCTCGAGACATTTAAACCTGTCGAGCTGCGCTCGGCCTGGACGGGCGAGGGCGCCCGTCCCTACACGAGCAAAGCAGGTGTGGGTAGGCGACCCAAGGCGGGCGGGGACGTCCGTCTCTCCATGGATCAGTGGGCTAAATTGACGGCTTCTGCTGCGTCCGATAGAATGAATGAGTTCGGTCGCGCGCTTTCGGCGTGGCTGGGCGGTTTATCCGGTGTCCCTGTGAGCAAAGGCAGGGGCCGGGCCGAGACCCCGCTTCTCGACCTCGTCCGTACCGGGATCGAAAACGACTTTGAACGAGTCGTCTTTCCTAAGTATCCCGAATTGCGCGAGGTCAAGCGTGTGCTTCAGCGAGCAGGCGCGGTTTATGCCTCGCTATCCGGTTCCGGTTCCGCGACTTATGGGTTGTTTGCGTCCCGCGTGGCCGCTGAGAAAGCTGCAGCTCGGTTGCGCAAGGACGGCATTCCGGCAACGGCCACGACCACGCTGACGCGCCCGCAGTACTGGAAGAAGATTTTCGATTAACGATTTCCGATTGCCGATTCTGAGCGGCGAGTTACACTAGAAGAGCCAGCCAGTCGTCAACCGACAATTGAAATCTGTTTCAGGGAAACTGGGCCGTCGACTAATGGTAGGTCAAGTGCCTTTGGAGCACTTTGTCTAGGTTCGAATCCTAGCGGCCCAGCCAGAAAAACGCTTCTAGCTCCTAGCTGCCAGCTAGGATCAAGAAACGCTAGCAGCTAGGAGCCAGAAGCTCTTATGGCAACTCTTGCGACAGTCACGGAAAAGAAGGCTCAGGTGGTCGCCGACGAAAAATCGGAGCGCAAGCCGCAACGCGGCCGCGTCGACGATAAGTTCAAGATTTTCTCCGGCACGGCCAACGAGGCCCTGGCTGATGAGGTCTGTGCCTTTCTCGGCATGACTCGGGGGCAAGCGCTGGTGACGCGCTTCAGCGACGGGGAAGCGTATACGCAAATTCAAGAGAATGTGCGCGGGGCAGATGTCTTTGTAATGCAGCCGACGTGCCGTCCGGTGGACGAGCACTTGATGGAGTTGCTGCTGATGATTGATGCTCTGAAGCGAGCTTCGGCGCGGCGCATTACTGCCGTGGTTCCGTACTACGGTTATTCCCGGCAGGATCGCAAGGATAAGCCGCGGGCGCCGATTTCCGCGAAGGTCGTGGCGGATTTGCTGACTACGGCGGGGGCCGATCGGGCGTTGATTATTGATCCGCATGCGCCGCAGATTCAGGGATTTTTTAATATTCCGGTCGACCACCTGTTCGCTTCGCCGGTGTTGGTCGATCATTTCAGGAAGCTGAATCTACCGAACCTGACGGTAGTTTCGCCCGATGCCGGCGGCGTGGAGCGCGCGCGTTTCTTCGCCAAGAAGATGGAAGCCGCGTTGGCCATCGTCGACAAACGCCGGGTCGAGATGAACGTGGCCGAAATCATGCATGTGATCGGCGATGTCAATGGCAGGACATGCCTGGTGATCGACGACCTGATCGATACCGCTGGCACGCTGGTGAAAACTGCGACCGCCCTTATGGAGAACGGCGCCACTGCGGTGTATGCGTGCGCTTCGCACGCGGTGCTTTCCGGGGCTGCGGTGGAAAACATTTCGAAGTCTCACTTCACGGAAGTCGTGGTCACAAACACGATTCCGCTGAGTGAAGAGGCGCAAAAAGAGCCGAAGATCAGGGTTCTATCGATTGCGGGGCTGATTGGACGGGCGATTCAATCGATTCACGAAGAAACGTCGGTCAGCAAATTATTTTTGTAGATAGGAATCAAAATTATGGCAACTGCAACCGAAAGCAATGTACTCGAAGCGCAGCCGCGCGTGGCGGGCACTAAGAATGATGCGCGCCGAGTCCGCGTTGGCGGAAAAGTCCCGGCCGTATTGTATGGCGCGGGCAAAGAAGCTCTGCCGGTGAGCCTCGATCCGCGGCAGGTGTCGCGTATTCTGCATTCGCAGACCGGCTACAACACCATTTTTGATCTGGCCCTCGACGGCGGCGAGCGCACCAAGGCGATGATTGTGGACTGGCAGTACGAGCCGATTAAAGGGGCGTTGTTGCACATCGATCTCAAGCGAATTGCCATGGACCAGACGCTGACGGTCAATGTTCCGATCGTGCTGAAGGGCGAAGCGGCGGGCGTCAAGCAGCAGGGCGGCATTCTGGAACAGATTCTCCGCGAGGTGGAGATCGAATGTCTGCCCAGCGATATTCCCGCGTCCATTGAGGCGGATGTCAGCGAATTAGTCTTCGGTAAAGTGTTGCGTGTGTCTGATCTGCCGCACAGCGAAAAACTGAAATTTATCACCGATGCGAACCAACCGGTGGCCACGGTCATTTCGGTAAAGGAAGAAGTAGTGGCTACGCCGGAGGCGGTTGCTGCGGAAGCTGGCGCGGCGCCTGCGGAACCCGAGGTCATCAAGAAGGGCAAGCAGGAAGTTGGCGAGGAAGGCGCGGAGCCTGCCGCCGAGAAGGCCGAGAAGCCGGAGAAGAAAGAGAAGAAGTAGATTTCACCACAGAGTCACAGAGATACAGAGAAGGCTCGTTAGAAAAACAAATGCCGGATTTTCTCTGTGACTCTGTGCCTCTGTGGTGAACACATGAAGCTTATTGTGGGGCTAGGCAATCCGGGGATCGAATACCAGTTCACGCCTCACAATTTGGGTTTTCTCACGGTTGACCGGATTGCGAAAGAGTTCGGGGTTGAGGTCAGAAATCGGCAGTGCCGCGCACTGACTGCAAGGGTAGCGATCGGCTCCGAGACGGCTTTGCTGGCCAAGCCCGAGACCTTCATGAATTTGAGTGGTATCTCGGTGCGTGAGTTTGTCAGTAAGTATGAAGTCAGGGTTGAAGAAGAGCTGATCGTGGTTCAGGATGAACTCGATTTTCCGCTGGGTACGGTTCGGATTCAGCGGAAGCGGAGTTCGGCGGGACATAACGGAATCGAGTCCATCATCAACTCCCTGGGCACGAATGATTTTTTTAGAATCCGAATGGGGGTTGCGCCGGAGCGCAAGATTGAAGACGGAATGAGTTATTTGCTGTCGCCGTTTCGTAAGGCGCAGCTGAAAGTTGTCGATGAGATGTTGGAGGTTGCAGCGGACGCAGTGAAGGCCATTGTGACCGAGGGCGCGGCGGCGGCGATGAATCGCTTCAACCGCAAGCCGGAAGAAGGAAAGATTACCTAGGGATCTGCAAGGATGCACACGGATTTGAAGATCCGGGAGAGATGGAGAATGGAATGAATCGTACTTATGAGCTGATGTTCATCGTCCGGCCAGATATGGCGGAGGAGGATCAGGACAAACTTATTTCCACGCTGGAGACGGCGGTGGCTGCGTCGTCCGGGCAAGTAAAGAGTGTGGAACGCATGGGCAAGCGGCGGCTGGCTTACACCGTCCGGAAGTTTCACGACGGCATCTACGTGTTGCTGACGGTCGAAGGCAGTGGTGGCTTGATTCATGAACTGGAACGCCGCCTGCGCGTTACCGAGCCGGTGATCAAGTTTCTCACCGTACGTATCGATGAAGAGCAGAAGCGGCTGGATAAGATACAGGCGATCAAGGACGCTAAGCGCAAGGCAGCGGCGCCGGTGACCCCGTCTGAGGGTGGCGGCGAAGCGCCTGCGGCTACGGCGTGAGAACCGTCGTTGGTCGTCGGCCTTTGGCCGTCGCCCACGTAAACCAACCCAAGAATGCCAATGACGGACAACTAATGACGAACGACGAATTTTAAGGAGCACCATGGCTGAGGAAACTAGATCATCATCTGAATCATCTTCCGGCGGGGACCGGCCAGATCGCGGCGAGCGGCGTCCGTCTTCTCGTCCCGGCGGACCGGGCGGTGGCCGCGAAGGCGGCGGACCGGGCGGACGCAAGTATTTCCGGCGCAAGAAAGTTTGCAAGTTTTGCGTCGAAAAGATTGAGGCGATCAATTACAAGGACATTCGTCTGCTGGCGCAGTTCGTGGCAGAGAGCGGGAGAATCGTGCCCCGGCGGCTGACTGGCGTATGCACCCCGCACCAGCGACGGTTGTCTTTGGCGATCAAGCAGGCGCGCAATATCGCGTTACTGCCATTTGCCGGGCGGGCAGCTTAGCGCCAGTAAGCAGGCATCTCCGGTAGAGACGTAGCTAGCTACGTCTCTACGATCCAGAAATCGAACGGGAGTCATCTCATGGAAGTCATTCTTAAAGAAGATGTGGCAAAACTCGGTTCACGCGGTGATGTGGTGAAAGTCGCCGAGGGCTTCGGCCGGAACTATCTGCTGCCGCGCAAGCTCGCCATTGAAGCCTCGGCTGGCAACAAGGCGGTGATTGCGCAGATGAAGGCGGCATCGGTGCGGCGGTCGGCCAAGGAAAAAGCGCAGGCGGAGGAATTGGCCAAGCAGTTTGACGGGCTGTCGGTTTCGTTCCAACGGCGCTCCGGAGAGCACGATCAACTTTTCGGTTCTGTCACGTCCAGTGACATTGGGGAAGTGCTGGAGAAGAAAGGCTTCAACGTGGATCGCCGCAAAGTCCAGCTCCACGAGGCGCTTCGGACGTTGGGTGAATTCATGATTCCAATCAAACTGCACAAGGATGTGACCGCGCATCTGAAAGTGATTATCGAGAAGGAAGCCACAGAGTAGAGATTGTGGGGCGGTTGGTCACGCCGCCCCCAAGCTCGACAGCGGCGAACTTCACTGCGAAAGTCAGACCTGCAATATCCTTTGTGCTTCCATCCTGTTGGGTGTGTTCTCTGCCAGCAAAAACCCTGCCAAACTCCTATAATTCCTGCTCACGATTGAGCTTTTAAGCCGTCCATAGCTATGCGACCGGGAAGAACGGCAATGGCGTCCCGGGGCATTCGAGGACAGAGAAAAATATGCCGGCCGGCGCGTGGGCTGTACCATTTGCAGTTGGCGAGTGTTCCCGTCCGGTAATGAGTCGGGACCCAAGGGAAGAAGCTGGTGGAATCCAGGAGCCCCATTGGCGGGGCCTTATGGCTGGGCAAGCTTCAGGGCGTATCGACGACACGTTATTGGTCCGCGAAGCGCAGCGTGGCAATCGCGCTGCCTTCGAGGAGCTGGTGCGAAGCTACGACCATGCGGTTCTGCGGCTGGCCCTCCATCTCACCGGCTCGGAACACGAAGCCCAGGACGTTTATCAGGAAGCTTTCCTGAAGGCGTATAAGAGCATCGGCAATTTTCGCTTCGAGTGCTCTTTTTACACCTGGATTTACCGGATCGTTACTAATCTTTGCCTTGATCATCTGCGGAAGCGGCAGGTGCGCAAGGAGGACGCGCCAGTTGCGACGGATGCGAGCGGGGAGCAGTACGATGTTCTCGATCAAGTTCCTGACGGGCGGGCTGGGGCGAATCCAGAGCGCGATTTGATGCGGCGTGAATTGGGCAAACGCATCAGTCGTGCGCTGGAGAAGTTGACGCCGCGGGAGCGCATGGTTTTTGAGTTGAAGCACTACCACGGACTTAAGCTGCGAACCGTCGGCGAAGTATTGCACACAACTGAAGAGACGGCGAAGAATACTTTGTTTCGAGCGACTCAAAAGCTGCGAGGCGCGCTGGCCGATATGAGATGAAGGTGTAGGCGCGGGCGTCTCGCTCGTGCAGTCGAGCAAGCTCGGCGGGTGGGTCAGAGACGCGCCGCCACACGAGTAAGGTGAAGGAATTTCCCCTGAGGGGGTGTGATTATGAAATGCGAGTGGGTTAGAGAAAACGTTCTGCTGTATGTCTACAACGAGCTTCCCGATGATGCCCGTTATGAACTCGAGCAGCATCTGGCGCGGTGCGCGGACTGCACGGCTGAGCTGAAGACGACGCGAAAGTTCCACGCCATGCTCTCCGAGTTGCCGGTCGAGGAGCCTTCGCCGAATCTGGTTGCGGCTTCTCGCATGCGGTTGCAGGAGGGGCTTGAAACGGCGGAGCAGGGCAGGTTTTGGCATCGACTGATTTTCGATCCCGCAGCCTGGCTTCGGCAGATTCGCTTTGCTCCCGCTTTGGCGGCAGCGATTTTCATGGTTGGTTTCGCGGGAGGTATAGCGACCACGTACAAACTTGTGGGCGGCAGCGGTGGTTCTATTGCTTCCGGTCCGGCGAGCGCGGCCGCCGAATCTTCGATCACGGGAATTCAATCCATCTCCCAAAACCCCGGCTCGAACCATATCAGCATCAAGTACAACACGGTTTCCACCCAGGAAGCACAAGGCTCACTCAACGACCAGCGCATCCAGCAGTTGTTGCTCTTTGCGGCGCGCAACAATTACAACTCGGGCGTGCGCATGGATTCCGTCGATCTGCTGACTCAGGAACCGAACAATACTCATGTTCGCGAAGCGCTCATGTATGCCCTTCGCTATGACTCGAATCCGGGAGTGCGGTTGAAGGCTTTGGACAGCCTGGGCGCGTTCGTGAAGAGCGATCCGCGGGTGCGCGATGTGGTGCTTGAAGCCCTGATTCAGGATTCGAATCCCGGGGTACGCACCGACGCTCTGCGACTGCTCGAACCGGTGCGGGCCGATAGCAGCGTGCGTTCGGTTCTGCAGGAGCTCGCGCAAAGCGATCAGAACCAGTACATCCGCTCGCAGGCTCGGATGATGCTGGCGCAGCTTCCAGAATTTGATTAGAAGGCTTGTTACGAAATGCGGGCGGGGCCGCTAAGAGTCGGCGGAGCAAGTGAAGAGAACGGAAGGTGAATGTTGAAGCAACTCTCTAAATTCGTCGCGGTGCTGTTGTTGGTCCTGCCGCTGGCAAGCGCGCAACAGACCCGCGTTTACGGGGATGGCGGAAACTGGACGCAGGAGATCACCGGATCTCTCGCGATGGTCAAGAATTTGAAGGTCAAGGTCGATATTGGCTCGGTGCGCGTGGAAGGCGGAACGCAACCGAGTATCAACTACGTCATTCGCAATCATTCCTATAGCGGTTCGGAGGACAAGGCCCGCCACGAATTTGATAACTACAAAATCAGCGCTTACGTGCGCGGAGATACGGCGTGGATCGTGGGCGACTGGGAGGGTGGCAGGCCGCACAAGTTCTCCGGCGACTTCGTGGTCAACGTTCCTCGTGAGATGGATGAAATCAAAATCGAAACTGAGGGCGGTAACGTCAGCACGAACGGGGTTACAGGCCGGGTGGATGCAGAGAGCGGCGGCGGCAGCATTCGGATGGACGATATTGGAGGTGCGATCAATGCCGAAACCGGTGGCGGCGGTATTGATGTTGGCAGCGTAGGCTCTGATGTGAGCCTGCATACGGGTGGTGGTTCCATCAAAATTAATTCCGCGAAGGGCAAGATTGAAGCAGAGAGCGGCGGCGGAAGCGTGAGCATTGTTTCAGGCTCACACGGCGCAGTGCTGGAAACCGGCGGCGGCAGCATTCAGGTGGAGCGCTGCGCCGGACACGTGAAAGTCAGTACGGGTGGAGGAAGTATCGATCTCGGCGATATCGACGGTCCGGTAGAAATGGAGACCGGCGGCGGCAGCATTCGCCTCGCTTCGGCCAAAGGGCCGGTTCGCGCAGAGACCGGCGGCGGCACCATTGAATTGAACGGAGTGCCATCGGCGCACGCAGAGACGGGCGGCGGTGGGATCGTGGCAAAGTTCGTTGCCTCGAACGGCGAGCGCAAGGATTCGCAACTGGAGACTTCGGCTGGCGACATCACAGTTTATCTGGCGCCCAACATGAACATCAGCGTCCGTGCCTCGATCGAAGTAGCCAATGGCCATAATATTCGTTCGGATTTTCCTGACATTCGAGTCTCCAGCGAAGGTGGCGACTATGGCCCGAAGACAGTCACCGCGGAGGGAAATCTGAACGGCGGCGGTCCCGTGCTCAAAGTGAGTACCACGACCGGGGATATCAATTTCCGTCGGTCAGCCCGGTAGCGATGCTTTGTGAAGTTTGGGAGGTGAACATGCGAAATTCGATTTTCATGACAGTACTGGCGCTGCCACTTCTGGCAGTCGCAACCTACGCCGGGGACAATTTCTCATTCGCTCCGGCGAGCGATTCTTATGGTTTTTCGAGCGAGGATTGGGCCAGCGGTTCCTACCTTGGAGTGGATACGCGTGACATTACTCCCGATCGCCTGGCAGCGCTTCACTTGAAAGACGAGCGTGGCGTGGAAGTGACCATGGTCGATCAGGATGCTCCTGCGGGCAAGGCTGGCCTGAAAGAGCAGGATGTGATTCTGACTTTGAACGGCACCGACGTGCAGAGCGTCGAGCAACTGCGGAGAATGATTCGTGAAACTCCGCCGGGGCGAGTAGTGACGCTGGGCATCAGCCGCAACGGCCAACTGATGACGCTCAAGGTGGAGCTCGCCGATCGCAAGAACAATTACTCTTACAATTATGGTCCTGATGGCAAAGAGTTCAAGTTCAAGATGCCGGTCATGCCTACGATGCCGGTAATGCCCGACCTCCCCGATCTGCCGGTTTCCATCGTGGTCGTGCATTCCTCAGCGCGTAGCGGTCTGATGGTGGAAAACCTCACGCCTCAGCTTGGAGACTACTTTGGCGCTAAGAACGGCCAGGGAGTGCTGGTGCGTTCCGTGGAAAAAGGAAGCCGGGCGGAGAAAGCTGGTTTTCGCGCCGGAGACGTGATTGTCAAGATCAACGGCGAACCGATTCATGACAGTGGAGATTTTACCCAGGCTCTGCGCTCGGGCAAAGAAAACACGGCCAGTATCAGCGTGATTCGTGACAAGAAAGAACAAACTATTACGATCAGCCTGCCACAACGAAACCAATCGGATCTGTTCCACGAGAGTCTGGATATGGAACTTCCCGAGATCGACGCCAAAACGCGAGAAGAACTAAGCCAGATACAGTCGGAAATGGCTCACCTCAAACCAGAGATGGAAGAGGCCATCAATCGCCAGATGAAAGAACTGAAGCCGGAGATTGAACGACAGACCCGGGAGGCCCAAAGACGCAGTGAAGAGATCGCAAGGCAAACGCGCGATGTACAGCGTCAATGGCGGGACCGTCAGCGCGAGATCGAAAGAGAATTAAGGGAGGAATTTGGTAGTCCCACCGAATTCTGATCAGACCAAGGGCACTCCTGTCCGCCCTACACTACTTGCCCGAACCTTGCGCCAGGCCACGCCTCGGGGCTAAGCAGACTTTATTCCGGCCCGCCTGTTTAGCGGCATATAAGCCGGCATCGGCCGCTTTTACTAATTCATCGCGTGTGGTCCCGTGTTCAAGATAGTTCGCGGTTCCTGCGCTGATCGTGACGCGCCGGGGAACACCCGGGAACTGCCAGCTTTCCACCGACTTCCGCAGTTTTTCCGCGACTCCCAAGGCGTGGACCGCATTCGTTTGGCAAAGCAAAATGGCGAATTCCTCGCCTCCATAGCGGCAGAGAACGTCAATCTTGCGTAATTGCTGGTGAAAAATCGAAGACACCTGCCGAAGCACTTCGTCCCCCAGCAAGTGCCCAAATTCATCGTTCAGACGCTTGAACTGGTCAATATCGACCATAACCACGGCCATACCGGTGCCGAATCGCTCGGCCCGCTCGATTTCCTCTACGATCCGCAACTCGAAGAACCTGCGATTGAAAATTCCGGTGAGCCCGTCCAGATAGGCCAACTGTTTTACCCGCTCGACATAGTGAGCGTTCTGAATGGCGGTCGCACAGATGTCGGCTACGGACTCCAGCGGCTGCGTGTCGGTGGGATTGAAGGCGCCTGCCCGGGTTGTATCCAGGACCAGAACCCCGAGAGTCTGGCCGAACGAAACCAGTGGAATACACATGCTGGAGCCGGTCTCGAGGTATAGGGCAGCGCCCGCTTTCACGTCGTTTTCGATCAGGGTATTCCCTGCAGTCAGCGCACGCTGCCAAAGTCCCGCTTCCTCGGGCAGCCGCCCGCCTTCGGGAGTTCGTCCGGTGAGCTTTCCATGGCTTGCGCGCAGCACCAGGTCTTCCTCATCTTTCAACAGCACGGAAACGTGACAGAGCTGAAATGCGTGCTGGATTCGCATGCATACCTGAGAGAGCAATTCTTTCAGATCGAGCACGGCCGTCATCTGCTGCGCGATCGCATTGATCGCTTCCAATTGGGAGGCGCGCTGCCTCTCCAGCGAGTACAGCCTCGCATTCTGCAAGGCCATGGACGCCTGGGTCGAAAACAGCGCCAGCAGATCGATGGTTTCAGAATCGAAGTGATTGAGATTTTCGCTTTGGCAGTCGAGCACGCCCACCACGTCGTCGCGCACCATTAACGGAACCGCGAGCTCGGACCGGGTATTCTTGGCTGACTGAATGTACCGCTCGTCTTGGCTGACGTCCGGGGCGTATATAGGGCGTTTCTGGTGAGCCGCCGTACCTGTGATGCCAGTACCAATCGGGAACCGGACTTTGTCATGACCCTCATCCCAGCCCACCTGGCACCGTACGTAGAGTTCGTTGTGGTCGCGCAAAAGAATGGCGACATTCTGCAGATGAAAATAGTCGCGCGCGATGGTCAGGATCTGCTGCAGGACCTCATCCAGGTCAAATGTGGACAAGACCGCCTGACTCGCATCGTAAAGGATGGAGATCTTTTGCATGCTACTAGCCCGATTTTAGCTGTGTTGTCTTGGGTTACGGAGGTTCCGAAAGTAACCTGCGGCGGACGAAGGGTCGTAGGCACCTTTGTCCAAAATCTGGACAGTGTGTGGCGAACCAGGTCGTTTAAGAGCCGCAAGCGAAAGAAAAGAGGGGTTAGTAGGAAAGGCGGCAGGTCTCAGCTTCCGGAATGCTTCGACCTTGCCCTCCAACCAGCTACAGTCTTGATCATGCCAAACACCACCAGGCAGAACCAGAAGTCCACCACCAGGCCAAGATCGATCCGGAAGGGAACGTGACGCGCCGCAGGGGGAAGATATCGCACCAGCAGAAAATAGGCCGCATTTCCCCCCAGAACCGCTGCCAGGGCGTGAATGAAATTGGTTACTCCTTTGGACATGCGTGATCCCAACTAATGTTCCGCGATCGTGAATAGAAACGTCTGGGGACTATAGCACCGATGACGCTCCTGCTAACATCCCTTCAGATGCTGCAATTAGGTACATCGGTCAAGTACGTGAAGGGTGTCGGCCCCAAACTGGCCCAGCTTCTGGCGGCCAAAAGCATTCTGACTCTTGACGATCTGCTGCACTACCTGCCGTTTCGCTACGAAGACCGGCTGAACCCTAGGGGCATCTCTGAGCTGCGCGCCGGCGAAATGGCCACCGTGATTGCAGAAGTGCGGACTTCGGGTCTTTTCCGCACCCGCCGTATGCCCATTTTTCAGATGACTGCGGGGCAAGGTCGAACACGACTAAAGTGTATCTGGTTCAACGCCACTTATCTTCGAGACAAGTTCAAGCCCGGCCAGATCGTCGCGCTTTACGGTAAGGTCGAGCAGGACTATCGCGGCGGCGAACTTCAACTGACTCAGCCGCAATTCGAAATCGTCGGAGAAGCTTCCGAAGACGGCAGCGCTGATACCGCGGAACAGAAATTGGCAGCTTCGCTCGAAATCGGCCGCATCGTGCCCATTTATGAGGCCATTGGACAAGGCCGGCTGACTTCGCGGTGGTTTCGTCGCGTCATTCACACCGCACTCGAGAATCTGACTCCGGATTTGCCAGATCCCACACCAGCCGCGGTTCGCCGTCATCTGAGCCTCATTTCTCCGCGAGAAGCTTTGCAGAAAGTTCACTGGCCCGAACCCGGTGAGAGTATTGAAGATCTGCAATCGTCTCGCACCCCGGCTCACCTGCGGCTGATTTTTGAAGAGTTGTTCTTTGTCGAACTCGGGCTTGAACTCAAGCGTCGCGAACAGAAAGCGCAAACCGGCGTTGCATTCAAGCTCGATGATCGTGCCCGCGCCGCCATCAAAAAGATTCTGCCTTTCCATCCCACGAGCGCGCAGAAGCGGGTGTTGAAAGAAATCGCCTTCGACATGGAAAAACCGTTTCCCATGCGTCGCCTGTTGCAGGGCGACGTGGGCTCGGGCAAAACCATCGTCGCATTCGAAGCCGCCATTATCGCTATGGAAAATGGATACCAGGTCGCGCTGATGGCGCCCACGGAAATCCTGGCGCAGCAGCACTATTTTTCCGCCCGCCGCATCCTCGAGAGCGCAGGCTATCGAGTCGTGCTGCTTACCGGCTCGATGGAAGACGATCGCAAGCGCGAAACTCGTCGCCACATCTCCCAAGGCAACGCCCAACTCGTAATTGGAACCCATGCGTTGATCGAGCAAACCGTCGAATTCGCCAAGCTGGGGATGGTGATCGTGGATGAACAGCATCGCTTTGGAGTTCTGCAGCGCTTCAAGCTGATGAAGAAATCAAGTGACGACAGTGGAGTCCGTGTGGTGGCGGGCGCCTCGCCCGCCCGACCCGAGCAACGCTCGGCAGCTTCTCCCGAGCCAGATGTTCTGGTCATGACCGCGACTCCAATCCCACGCACGCTTGCGCTCACGCTGTACGGTGACCTCGACGTCAGCGTGATCGACGAAATGCCGCCCGGACGCACTCCCGTCGTCACCCGCTGCGTATCGGACGAACGCTCAGCGGAAGTCTGGGATTTCGTGCGCAAGCAGGTGGCCGCCGAACACCAAGTCTATGTCGTGTATCCCGTGATCGAGGAAAACGAGGAGACCGAACTGAAAGCGGCCATGAAGATGTACAAAGAGCTCAGCAAGAGCGTCTTCCCGGAATTGCGGGTTGGCGTGTTGCATGGTCGCATGGAGCCCGATTTGAAAGAGCGCGTCATGCGCCTGTTCCAGAAGGGCGAGCTGGACATTCTGGTGTCTACGACCGTGATTGAGGTTGGCGTGGACGTTGCCAACGCCACTATGATGGTCATCGAGCACGCGGAACGGTTTGGGCTGGCCCAGCTTCATCAGCTTCGCGGACGCATCGGCCGGGGCGCGGCCAAATCGTACTGCGTGCTCATGACCGGCGGCAAAGTTTCCGAAGACGGGGAGCGGCGCCTCGATGCTATGGTCCGCACCAACGACGGATTCCAGATCGCGGAGCTCGATTTGGAGCTTCGTGGCCCGGGTGAATTCTTCGGCACAAAACAAGCTGGCATACCAAGCTTTCAAGTGGCCAATCTGATCCGCGATCGACAGTTGCTCGAAGCCGCCAAGCGCGAGGCGGCAGCGGTCCTGGCCGGTCCGAGCGCGGAAATCACTCAAGCCGAGATCGATGCAGCCCTGCGCCACATGCGCACGCGCTGGCACAAAAGCTATGGGCTAGTAGAAGTAGGTTAGCCGCGAACGATCGAGGGCGGGCGTCGTCACCCGTCTTTTAGAAATTACATAGACACGGACACTCTCGTCCCTGCGGGCGGGCGTCAGCTCGCCTTGGTCTTACGATGCAGGCAGTGGGATAATCAAAATCGGTGAAAATCGACTCTAAGGCCGATCTGTACCGCAAACTGCCGTCAGTCGACGAACTCCAGCGCGGCCCGGAGCTTGTCGCACTTGTCGCGAGAGAAGGCCAAGCCGCGGTTACCGACGCTGCTCGGACCGTGCTGGCATCTCTGCGAGAGGAAATTGCTGCCGGTCGGCTTGATGCCGATGGAATTGATCTGGCGCTTTCCGGACTTGAAGACGCGATAGCGCGCCGCGTTTGGCAATCGCTGCAATATTCCTTGCGAGCGGTCATCAATGCGACTGGAGTTATTCTCCATACCAATTTAGGTCGCGCTCCGCTCCCCGCCTCAGCACTGGAACACATGCGCCTGATCGCCAGTAGTTATTCCAATCTTGAATTCAACCTCGAGACCGCCGAGCGCGGCAAGCGCGACGTGCATGTGGATCGCCTGTTCCGTAAACTCCTCGACGAACACGTGGGGACAGCCCCCCGAGCCTGCCCCGGCGAGCAAAGCTCGCCAGTTGCCATCTCCACCATCGTAGTCAACAACAACGCGGCCGCCGTTCTGCTCGCACTCAACACTCTAGCGGACGGCGGCGAAGTCATCGTTTCCCGCGGCGAGCTGGTCGAGATCGGCGGTTCTTTCCGCATTCCAGATGTCATGTCGAAATCGAATGCCGTCCTGCGGGAAGTGGGCACAACCAACCGCACCCGCGTCAGCGATTACGAAAAGTCGATCAACGAGAAGACCCGGCTGCTGCTGCGCGTGCATCGCTCCAACTTCCAGATCACCGGATTCACCGAGCAGCCGCAGGTCGAAGAACTGGTCAGTCTGGCCCGGAAGCGCAATATTCCGCTCATGGAAGACCTGGGCAGCGGGGCGCTGTTTGACCTTCGGTCGATTGGCATTGATGGTGAACCGAGCGTGCTCGACAGCCTGCGCCAAGGCGTAGATGTCGTCACCTATAGCGGGGATAAATTGCTGGGTGGCCCACAAGCGGGGATCCTAAGCGGCCGCAGTGATCTAATTGCGCGCATGCGTTCGAATTCGCTGTTCCGCGCCCTTCGTGTGGACAAATTGACCTACGCAGCCCTGGAAGCTACGCTGCTCGCCTATGTAAAAGGTGATCACGACGCTATTCCTGCTCTGCGCCTGATGCGTCCATCGAAGGCAGAGATAGGACGGCGCGCGGAAGCCACCGCAAAAAAAATTCAGTCCCCTGCCCTGCAAGCGGAGGTAATAAACGGCGAATCCATAATTGGCGGCGGCGCCGCACCCTCCGCCGTGTTGCCTACGCGGTTGCTGGCCATCACTTGCGATGGCTTGAGCGCGGATGAGCTGTCAGCGCGCCTCCGGGCGTCAGACCCGCCGATCATCGCGCGAGTGGAAGAAGGACGCGTGCTGCTCGATCTGCGAACCGTCTTTCCAGAGGAGGACGAAGCGGTCTTGAAGGCTCTTCAAGAAGTCGCGGACAAATGCAGGAAATGACTTAGTGGCGACCCTCTACACCATCGGCCATTCCACCCGTTCGTTTGATGATTTTATTGCGGTCCTGCAAGCTCATTCCATTCAGACTTTGGTCGATATTCGTTCCTTTCCCATGTCGCGCCGCTTGCCGCATTTCAATCGCGAAGCGCTGGAGAAAACGTTGCCCGAGGCTGGAATCCGCTACGTTTGGCTCAAAGAGCTTGGCGGACGCCGCAAGAAGATTCTCGATGACTCGCCCAACCTCGCGCTGCGAAACGACAGTTTCCGCAACAATGCCGATTACATGCTCACTGAAGACTTCCAGCGCGGTGTTGCCGAACTCATCAAACTAGCCGAGGACTCGCGCACCGCCTACATGTGCGCCGAACGAGTTTATTTCCATTGCCACCGTATGCTGGTTTCCGACTGGCTCGTAGCCCACGGGAACGAAGTTCTCCATATCGACGGGACCGGGCCGGTCAAGAGGCATGAACTCCTGTCCGAGGCCCGACTGATCGATGGTCAAGTCATTTATCGAGGCGACCGCCTGCTTTAGAACGAAAATTTCTATTCTTCAAGAAGCACTTTCCGCCATCCTGATTTAAACTTTTAAATGCAATCCGAGAGGTGAATATGGCCGAACGTACTCCACAGACTTTTGCCAATCATGTGAGGTTCGATCCTGCGTTCCATTACTTTCCGTTGCCAGTTTTCGCGATCTCCTGGGTCCTCAGCGTGGTCTTCCTGGTTCGCCATCCCGGTTTTCTGCACTTTTGGGTCGTAGTCTTTAACACCGCTTTAATCGTTGCGGTCATCCGGTTCCGGCAATACGCATTAAAAGTGCAGGATCGCGTCATAAGGCTTGAAGAGCGCCTGCGCCTGGCGACATTGTTGCCCGATTCATTGCGCCCGCAAATCGCAAAGCTCACAGAACGTCAGCTGATTGCGTTGCGCTTTGCCTCAGACGAAGAAGTGGCGACGTTGGTCGAACGCACTCTATCGGCGAATCTCGCGCCCGCCGATATTAAGAAGGCGATCAAGACCTGGCGGCCAGACTACTGGCGCGTTTGAAAGGGTTTCGTCAGGCAAGCCAAATATAAAATTGTCTGCATGATTGTCGGCACTGGCATCGATCTAGCGGAAGTTCCGCGCATTGAAGCGTCGATCGCACGCTTCGGCGACCGTTTTCTGCGCAGAGTTTTCACCGAGGCTGAGATCGGATACTGCGAATCGAAGGCCAACCGGGTTGAGCGCTACGCAGCGCGTTTCGCCGCTAAAGAAGCCGCGATGAAGGCTATCGGCACCGGCTGGAATCACGGGGTCACCTGGCGCGACGTCGAAGTGTGCCGCCAGCCCGGCGGCCGTCCCACCATCGCGTTCCACGGGAAGGCAGCGGAGTTCGCGTCCAAGCTGGGCGCGGTGCATATTGCGCTTTCGCTTTCCCACACCAAAGAGTACGCCATCGCGCAGGTGATTCTGGAAGGTTGATGGCTCGATAGCTGGGTGAGCGGCCAAGCTTGCTCGGGTGCCCGGTCCCCACAAAACCTTAGCTGACAGCTGAAAGCTGAGTGCTTCTGTTAGACTGTCGCATTCCCGAGCCAAGACCGAATGTCGGTTATAAGCGAAACTCCTCCCATCGGCAGAGCGACCACCCCGGAAACAAGCCCCGAGAGTTCCCTGCTGGCTGGCGTCGCCATCAGCAGCTTCGCAGCGCTGCTTCTGGAGTTGGCGCTCACCCGATTATTTTCCGTGGTACTGTTTTACCACTTTGCCTTTCTGGCAATCTCGATCGCGTTGCTCGGCCTGGGTTCCGGCGGAGTATTCGCTCACTTAGGGAAGAGTTGGCTAGCCGGATTTCCCACGCGCGCTCTGCTGGTGCGGCTCTGTGTCGCAAACTCTTTGGTCGTCCCGCTCGTGCTGGAGATCGTGCTGCACGTTCCAGTTTCGTTGAACTTGTCACGAGCCAATTTGTTCCGTCTTACCGCGATCTATCTGGCCTCCGCTGTGCCGTTCTTCGTGACCGGTCTCGAGTTCTCGGTGCTCTTCGCGCGGGAATCGCGCCATATTTCGCTGCTTTACGGAGCAGACCTTGTAGGCGGCGCGCTGGCTTGTTTGGCGATTGTTCCGCTCCTCAACCTGCTGGGCGGTCCAAACACGATCTTGTTCGTGGCGGCGATGGCGGCGGTCGCGGGAGCGGTGTGGGCCGTCAGCCGGGGCTCGCGGAAACTCACTCTCGCCCTCGCTGCTGGCCTCTTGCTGGTGATTGCCGCGAACTATTCTGGAAGGCTGATCGATGTGGTCTACGCTAAAGGCATGTTTCGTGACAAGGCCTGGGTCGAGTTCGCTCGCTGGAATGCCATCTCCCGGGTGGAAGTCGATCGCCAAGGCGAGGCCAAGGTTGTGGTGATCGATGCCGACGCCTCCACGTACATCATGAACGCCGACCCAAAGCAGTGGCAGGGGTCGGAATGGCAGCAGGATCTGATGTCCGCGCCTCCCGCGCTGGCGAACGTGCTGCGCCCCCACGGAGAGTACGCCATCATCGGGCCCGGCGGCGGAGTCGATGTTCTTCGCGCCGTGGCCAACGGCAGCCCCAGCGTTACCGGCATCGAAATTAATCCCATT
Source organism: Terriglobales bacterium (assembly GCA_049585795.1). Lineage (GTDB taxonomy): Bacteria > Acidobacteriota > Terriglobia > Terriglobales > Acidobacteriaceae > JABDBE01. Next base: position 263,318 of record JBAVAQ010000026.1, read on the forward strand.
ATCGCCAACACCGTCATGCGCGGGCGCTACGCGGATTATTCATTTCACCTTTACCAACGGCCCGAGGTTCATATTCAGGTCACCGATGGGCGATCGTTTGTGCGCAATGCGAAGCAGAATTTCGATGTGGTGCAGATGACCCTCGTCGACACCTGGGCTTCCACCGCCGCCGGCGCTTTCGCCTTAAGCGAAAACAGTCTTTATACGGTAGAGGCTTTCCAAGAATACTTTTCACACCTGAAACCCGACGGCATGGTTGCCATTACTCGTTGGGAGTTTCGCCAGCCGCGCGAGGCCTTGCGCGTGGTTTCGGTCGCGATGCAGGCGCTGCACGAGCAGGGGATTGAGAATCCAGCCAGGAATTTCATAGTCGTCTCCCAGGGCAATCTCGACGAAGACGGAATTCCGGTAGTGGTGCTGGCAAAAAAGAGCGCGTTCACGACCGCAGAAGAAGAGCAGGTTCGAGCCCACTTGGCCAGCCATCCCGCGTTGACGGCGCTTTATCTTCCTTCTCATCCCCAGGAGAATCCCTTTTCTGCTTTGATCGCGCGCAACGATCCTTCTGCTTTTGCGCAACGCTATCCCTACAATGTGGCGCCGGTGAACGATAACGCACCCTTCTTTTTTTTCACCTTGAAGCTCGACCAAGTGCTGCACCGGCAGGATTTGAGCCAAGGCATTGACTGGAAGGTGAACCTGGGCGTCGTGGTACTGGCTATGGTGCTGGTGATTTCTTTCGTCGCTGTGCTGGCGTTTCTGGTGGTCCCGCTGGCTGTGCGCGGTGGACGCCCGCAGGAGCGCCCGGTCCGTCTTTTGTATTTTGTCGCGGTGGGTCTGGGGTACATCCTGGTGGAAATTGCCTTCATCCAACGCTTCGTTCTCTTTCTTGGACATCCAACCTATGCTCTCACCGTAGTGGTGTTTCTACTCCTGCTTTCGAGCGGCGCCGGTAGCCTGACGTCGCGAAACTGGCTGGCGCAGACCCGCCGCGCCTGGCTTCCGCTGGCCTTTATCACGACTGTTCTTCTGCTGTATGTTTTCGCTTTACCGGGTCTGCTAAACGCGCTGGTTGGGCTTCCCTTCTCTGCGAAGCTATTGGTGAGCGCCGCGCTGCTGGTGCCCTTGGGATTCGCCATGGGAATGCCGTTTCCCACCGGCTTGCGGGCACTGGCCAGCATTCCGGTGCCTGAGTTTCCCGCCGCCGGGAAAAGTGAGCTGCAAGAAAATTCAGTGGAGTGGGCATGGGCCATGAATGCGGGTTCTAGTGTATTGGGTTCTGTTCTAGCGATGGTCATTGCCATTCAATTCGGACTCAATGCGACTTTGGCCTGCGGAGCTGGCGCGTATCTGATGGCCATTTTGCTCGCGGAAACTTTGCATCCGCGCCGCGCCTGAGGGAAGCCCACCCCAACGGTCTGCTATCATGCTGGCATCCGCTTTTGCCTTACGGTTCGCCACGGAGAATGTTGCCATGACGCGCTCGGGGAGAGTCAGTGCCTAGCCAGAAACAGCTGCAGTGGTCTCAACTGAAGGTTGGGCTCACGGTTCTTTTCGCCTCCATCACGCTAGCCATTCTGATTCTACTCATGAGTGGCACGGGCGGCATTCTTACCCGGAAGATTACCCTTATATCGTATTTCGATAATGCCGGCGGCATGCGCGAAGGAGCGCCAGTTCGCCTGCAGGGCGTTGACATTGGCAATGTTTCCAGAATGCGGGTTGTCTCCGACCCAGCCAGACGGCTGACCCCGGTCGAAATAACCATGAAGGTGAACACGAAATATCGGAGCAATTTACGCAAGGATTCAGTGACAATGCTGTCCACGGCGGGAGTGCTGGGCGAGACCTACATTGATATTGACAGCTCGCAAGCCCATGGACCGGAGGCCCAGGCAGGAGACGTGTTGGCCACGCGCGACACTCCCGACATTCAGGATGTAGTGCGCGCCAGCCAAAGCACTTTGCAGAACCTGGACGCGCTGGAAAAACGCGTAGATCGAATCCTGGCCTTTGTAGAAAGCGGACAGGGTTCCATCGGCAAAGTGATCTACGATGCCAGCCTCTACAACCGGCTGAACGCCACCGTTGGGCAATTCCAAGGTTTGGTGAACGACGTAATTTCGGGCAAAGGCAGTATCGGCAAGCTGCTCGTCAGCGATCAGCTTTATCAGAACGCGAATAATACGATTGACAAGTTGAACGCTATCATTGACCAGTTAAACGCAGGCCAAGGCACCGCCGGGAAATTCTTGAAAGATCCTACCCTTTACAATACCGCGAATGAAACCATCGCCAACGTGAAGAAATTGACGGATGACGTGAATGCGGGCAAAGGCGCCCTGGGGGTTCTGGCCAGGGATCAGCAGTTTGCCGACAAGCTGAAAAATACCATGAACAAACTCTCAGAGCTGAGCGACCGTCTGAACTCAGGCGAGGGGACGATCGGGAAGCTCTTACAGGATCCATCGGTTTACAACCATACGGACGCGTTATTGCAGGAAACGCAGTCGCTGATCAAAGCCATCCGTCAAAATCCCAAGCAGTACCTGACCATCCGGTTAAAGATTTTCTAGGGTTGTTCGAACCCACCGCGAAAACATTTTGTCATCCCGAGCGGAGCGAGGGATCCAGGTTCTTGCTGACATTACCAGCGTCGCGGTGCAGGCAGGGACCTAGAGTCCTCACTTCGTTCGGGATGGCAACCTGTGACAGGCAGCAAATTGGAATTGATCTAGACCACGCTTGGTTGAGTATGCCGGCTCGGCGACGTCGCCTCGGCCTGCTCGTGAGCATGATAGCTGGAACGCACCATCGGCCCGGACTCAACGTGGCGGAAACCAAAGCGCAGAGCCTCGTTTTTCAAGTAGCGGAATTCCTCCGGCGTGTAGAACAGAGCAATGGGAAGGTGATCGCGCGATGGCCGCAGGTATTGGCCGACGGTCAGAATGTCAACACCACGCGAACCTAGGTCGCGAAACACTTCCACCAGTTCGGAGATCGTTTCCCCCAGACCAACCATGACTCCGGACTTCGTGACAATCCCCGGTGAAAAAGTTTTGGCATTCTCCAGCAGCCGAAGCGTTCGCTCGTAGCGAGCGCCGGACCGGACCACGCGATAAAGCCGCGGGACGGTCTCGGTGTTGTGATTCAGGACGTCGGGCTTAGCGTCGAGAACGATTCGCAATGCGTCGTCGATTCCCTGGAAATCGGGAATCAGGACTTCGATGCGACAATCGGGAGACAGCTCGCGAATCTCACGAATGGTCTCTGCAAAAACTCGCGCTCCGCCCAGATTGTCGTCATCCCGGTTCACACTCGTCACCACCGCATGCTTTAGACCTAGCGTCGCGACAGCTTGCGCAACGCGGCGGGGTTCGTCCCAGTCAATCGCTGCGGGCCTACCCTTGGGAACCGCACAAAAACCACAGCGCCGGGTGCAGGTATCGCCCAAGAGCATGAATGTGGCGGTGCGGTGATTCCAGCACTCTCCGATGTTGGGACACTGCGCCGATTCGCAGACCGTGTGCAATCCCAACCCTCGGGCCAACTTTTTGAGATTGTGAAAGTTCTCACCTACGGGAGCCTTGGCGCGAAGCCACTCCGGCTTGGGCTGCCGGGCCGGCGGCGCAACCTCGATCTGGACGAACTCCGAAGCACCTGCCATCTGCTTATTCAATTCTACATGCGAGATTGCAGATTCGCGAAGCGCGTCTGAAAAGGCCTTTTAGCACAGATGCCCAGAGGACGCCCCAGCGCTTTGTAAAAGCTGGTGTCAATGCCTCTTGAAGATGGAAGCCTTCTCTGTGCCTCTGCGGTGAAATCCGGCAATTTATGTGACGTGTACATCAAACAATGCCAGCCAATACTGAACCGATTGCAAAGCGAAGCCGCAAAAGATAAGTCCGATGCCAAAGGCTCCCAGCCGTCGCTCTGGAAGGTTGTCGGCGTAATATTCGATGTAGGGATTCACCGTCACCCCGATGCCGGTGACCAGTCCGGTCACCAGTCCCACTCGGATCGCAAAAGACCAGGCGTGGTCAAAACGATGCACGAGAGCACTACAAACAAGTGCCGTGACGATGTAACCGACGGTGCGAACGACCGTTCCCCAAAATTGCCGTCGGGTCAGGCGCGGGCGGCGGGAGGCTACGTAGTCGATCGATGGCCGCATGCCGCGCGAATAAGCGAATATTTGACCGATGGTGATGAGGACGCCGAATGCGAATGCGTATTCGAGGCCCAGAATCCTGTAGAGGCCGGCGCCGAAAGCTAGTCCGCGGATGGCGCTGAACGACCCCTCCCAAGGCAAAGAGTAGTGGGGCAAACCACGAGCAGCTCGATTGAGTTCAATCGAGACCGTAATACCGGTTGCGAGACCCGAGGCGAGGCCAAAGAACAGACCGAGGCCAACGCCGTAGCCGACGCCGAAGACGATAGAGTACGTCACGGCACGGGTGAGCAGCCGCAGAGGACCGTGTTGTCCGCCTAACAAGTCGTAGGCAAGATAAAGGCTGCCCAGCACGTCAAGAAAGGTCCCCGCGATGCTTACGGCAGCAACGGTGTGGTGGTCCATTAAGTGATTGTAGAGATATCACTCAGGGGATTGTGCTGTAATTACCGCACATTCGGAGGAAATTGCGATAGTCGGGCGATTACGAGGAGCCAGTTAACCTTCCAGATAAGCGTCGATCCACTCTTTGATCCGGAAACGGCGCTCGTCCTGAGCGTCGAAGCGGACGCCAAAAGTCTTGCCGCTCACGTTGCGCCAAGTCACCGAGCAGCGAATCCATACACGCGGCAAGGTCAGCAAAGCAAACGAGACCTCGCCCGACTGCCCGGCGGCAAGATCCTCGGCACTGCGCAAGGACATGCCTCCAGAGCTAATTTCAATACTGGTAGCCGTCACCTTGCGGCCATCGCTCAACACCAAGGAGATTTCCGTAATCACCGGAATGCGGACATAACGCCGCAACTCGTGCAGGACGAGCATCTGCGTGGCCCGGACCAATTTCAGCACGGCGGGGCGCTCGAGGGGCTCGTGGAAAATGGCATTGATCCCGTACTTCGAGTAGCTCATTGCGTCCTGGGCGCTGCCTCCCACGGCATAAAGCACGATCCGGCTGTTCGAAGGCGAGGTGCGCGCGGTTTCCATCACCGCCTGAGCCGCTGGTCCCAGTTTGATGACGCAAGCCTCAAATTTCTCTTTTTTCAGTCGTTCGGCCGCATCTCCATTCATCGAGACGCTGATTCCAAACTGCCGAAAGCACTCCGCGAGGGTATTCCGGGCGGGTTCTTTCATGTCGATTAATGCCACCCGAGCCGAGGTCTTCTTGCTGCTGAGCGTGGGCATTACTGCAGTTCCAAAGGCTTTATCCATAGAAAAGTGATCTCGCCTCTAAATCTATTCTGTATTGGACTATCGGCGTTGGCAAAGCCGAAGAAGGCCAATCCCTGGGTACCAAGGTCTCATTACCAGACGAAGACGGAAGCAGACCTAAAGTTCCTTGCCAAAACGGGATGGAGTTGTGAAGGGCCAGGTACGGGCAGGCTTTCGCGAGTGTTGCACTCCTGGCTGGGCTCGAGTTTGGGCATGAGGCCGGAAAGTCACGAACATCCCTCATTCTCATAGAGCTAATTTATGCGTAACGGTATTATCTAGCTTGGAAGATCGCTGAGCACGACATCGCTTCGTCAGCCTTCTCTAGCGGTGCATCAAGAGTGACGTTCCCGCCTGGACTGACAAATTCACGACTATGCCCAGACTCAAAATCGTGTTTGCGAGCTTTCTGTACAGGCGGGGTCCGTGGCAGGAGCCGCTCTCCTACATTCGCGGAGGCTGGCGAACCACGCCGCCGCAATCGTAACCGCCATTGTTAAAAGGCCCATCGCTCGCAAATCATGGAAACTGTGGATTCGGCGGGTGAAAACCAGGACCAAGGTAAGCAGATTGAACCCGCTGATGAGGCTCAACAGTACAAACATACTGCGCCGATGATCGACCATCTCCGTTCCTCCGCAGTGATTGTATGCTCAAAACAATCCGTTTCCCAGAATCGGAGGATCCCAAATTCAGTCATGTTTACGCGGACCGATGGCGCGGTGCGACGAAGGGGAAAACTCGAGTCGAATGAACCGGCTATTCCGTCCAACGCCGGAAAAGCAAAGCACCATTCGTTCCGCCGAAGCCGAAAGAATTTGACATAGCGTACTCTACATCGGCTTTTCGCGGATGGTTGGGAACGTAATCGAGGTCGCACTCAGGGTCGGGATTATCCAGGTTGGCGGTCGGAGGCAGAATCTGGTCGCGGAGAGCGAGCACGGTGATGCCGGCCTCAAGCCCGCCGGCCCCGCCGAGCAAATGCCCCGTCATCGACTTCGTCGAACTTACAGCCATTTTGTAAGCGTGATCGCCGAATGCACGCTTGATGGCAATGGTTTCCAGCTTGTCCCCGAGATCCGTTGAGGTGCCGTGGGCGTTGATGTAGTCCACGTCTTCAAGTCGGACCTTGGCATCGTTGACCGTATTCAGCATCACGCGATAGGCACCCTCGCCGTTTTCCGCGGGCTGGGTAATGTGGTGAGCATCGCCACTCATGCCGTAACCGACGATTTCAGCCAGAATCTTCGCGCCACGGCGGCGGGCAAATTCGAGCTCCTCAAGGATCAAGATTCCCGCGCCTTCCCCGATCACAAATCCGTCGCGTCCCGAATCCCAGGGACGGCTGGCTTTCTCGGGTGCGTCGTTACGCGTCGAGAGCGCACGCATGGCGGCGAAACCGCCGACGCCCATGGGCGTAATTGCAGCCTCGGTCCCGCCCGCGATCATGACCTCGGCATCGCAACGAGAGATGATTTTGTAGGCATCCCCGACGGAATGCGCGCTGGAAGTGCAGGCCGTACAAGTAGCTTCGTTTGGACCTTTGGCGCTGTAGCGGATACTGACGTGTCCCGCGGCCAGGTTCACGATGGAGGCAGGAATGAAGAATGGGGAGATCTTGCGTGGTCCGCCATTGAGTAGGTTGATATGCTCCCGCTCAATCACGTCGAACCCCCCGATTCCGGAACCGATATGTACGCCTGTGCGGGTGGAAATGTCTTCGGTAATCTGCAGGCCCGAGGCTTTCATGGCCTCGTCTGCAGCCGCCAGGGCCAGGTAGATGAAGCGGCCCATCTTCTTCAGTTCTTTTTTCTCGACGAACTGCAAGGGGTCGAAGTTCTTGACTTCCGCCGCGATCCGGCAAGCAAACTGGGCAGCATCGAAGTGAGTGATATGAGCCACTCCGCTCTTGCCCGCGAGCAGATTTTGCCAAATCTCCTCGGTGGTGTTACCCACTCCGCAGATCAGGCCAATGCCAGTCACTACGACCCGTCTGCCCAACTACTTCCCGCCTTTCGAATGTTTGCCGATGTAGTCGATCGCATCCTGGACGGTGCGTATCTTCTCGGCATCCTCGTCGGGAATCTCGATCTCAAAGGCCTCTTCAAAAGCCATCACCAGTTCTACGGTGTCCAGAGAGTCGGCTCCCAGGTCGTCCACAAATGAGGCATTCTGCGTGACTTCGCCTTCATCCACGCCCAGTTGTTCCACGATAATTTGTTTTACTTTCTCGTCAATGGCTGCCATGAGTTCTCCTCGCGATTACGCGTACAACTGAGGACGTGCATCTCTGCCCGTCCAGCCGGACGGGACGCCCGGCCTCGATTTGAGAGGTACACATTACTTGGCCACTTTAGCGTGCTTATCGATGTAATCCATGGCGTCCTGGACGGAGCGGATCTTTTCCGCATCCTCGTCAGGAATCTCCAGGTCGAATGCTTCCTCGAGGGCCATCACCAGTTCAACCTGGTCCAGCGAATCGGCGCCTAAATCGTCCACGAACGAAGCGCTGGGCGTGACCTCTGCTTCGTCAACCCCCAGTTGTTCGCTAATAATCTGCTTTACTTTTTCGTTGATCTCTTTCAACTTCTCTCCAACGGCCATAGCAATCCACCTCCCGAAGAATGATAAAAGGGAACGAGTAGTGTACTGGCCAGCACGAATCGATGTAAAGGTGAGTCCTGCCGCAACCGAATTTGACTGCGGCCGGCTCTTAGACGCCCATAGGAATCCTAACTGCTGGAAGTTGCCGGGGTCAAACGGCGTGTCAAGCGATGGGTGCTGCAATGAACGTGTGGGGACGGGCGCTCTCGCACGTCCAAGGCGAGCGCAACTCGGCAGCTGCCGGGCATTCGGCCGCCACTTGAAACTCCGAGCCAGAAACTCGAAACTTCCTTTATGCGTGCCGTGATCCAACGAGTCAGCCGTGCCAAGGTTGCCGTCGACGCCGAGATCGTCGGCGAAATCGGCCGCGGTCTGCTGGTGCTGCTCGGGGTGACTCATGCAGACACAGAAGCGGACGTCGATTATCTGGCGGACAAGATCACTGGGCTGCGCGTCTTCGAAGATGTGAATCAGAAGATGAATCTCGATATTGCCGCTGTCGGCGGCGAGATTCTGGTCGTATCGCAGTTCACGCTCTACGCTGATGCCCGGCGCGGCAAGCGCCCATCGTTCGATGCCGCTGCTCCGCCGGAGCACGCTCGCCAGTTCTACGAATATTTCGTTGCACGCATCCGTTCCGCGGGCCTTCCCCGCCAAGCCGGCCGTTTTCAGGAAATGATGCAAGTAGAACTGGTCAACGACGGTCCGGTAACGATTTTGCTCGACTCCACCAAGACCTTTTAGCGCGCTCCTTTGTGACCTTTGCTCCTTTGTGGTTGATGAAGTTCAAATGCGCGAACCACAAAGGGCACGAAGGCAGGCAACGAAGTTACACCGCGGGCAGACGGTACAATTCTTCCAACACCTTCCGCGTGTTGGTCAGCACTTCTTCAATCTTTTCCCCAGAATAATCTCGGTTGAACATCTCAGGATCGTGAATTGCTTTGTTGCCCGCCTTGGCCACTTCGCGGACGCAACGCGGACGGTCCCCGGTGAGAATGCTCTTTTCGACCGCCACGGCTATCATCTCGTGAATTGATTGGTTGGTTTCGTTCCGCGGATCGGCGACTTCTTTGAGCGCTCCCTCGAGGATGGCACGGCAGAATACTGCGCAGGCTGGGTGGAAACCGTAGAGATAACAGCGGTGCGCCTCGTCGAAAAGAAACTGAACTCTTCGGTTGGGCACGATATCGAGACCCATGCGGTTCAGCGCCGACGCCCGCGAAACAATTCCATCCAGCTTGTCGAGAATTTCTTCCGCGTAGTAGCGATCGAGCGCGTCGAGTTGGCCCCTTGCAGGTGTGCCGACAGGAGTCAGCGATTCCTTTCCGGCCGCGATCGGAACGAACGCCTGTCCCAGAGTTTTGCGGGTTTCAGGCGTCAGTTCGTCCATCAGTTTCTTGAACTCGTCCGCAAGCGAATCTACTGTGGGCGGGCTGGAAAGCGAGGTGCGTTCAATGGCGACCGTGCGGGCGACGTGGTCATAAACCAGATGGCGCATCTTTTGAAAGACGGCCTCGTCTTTGGTTGGGTTGCTCAGTTTCGCCTGTCCAGACGCGCTGCGTCCGACGCCGAATGACCAGCCTTCCACGGCTTTTTCGTAGTTGTCGTCGTTGATATAGCGCAGAATTTCGGTAAGAACTTGGGCCCGTTTCGAGAGAAGGTAACTCATCTCTGGCTCCCTGCAGTGGTTGGATCTTGCCCTAGCCGCGAGTTTCACTCGGCGGGACGGCCGAGGGCGGCCGTCCCCGCGCGATTTGTGCTTACACCTGAACCGCGGTTGGCTTGGTGGAAAGCAATTGCCGCAACACAAACTGCAGGATCCCCCCGTTGGCGTAGTACTGCGCTTCCTGCGGAGTATCGATCCGTACCAGCGCCTCGAACTCAGTTGTCTTGCCCTTCGTGGTGGCGCGGACCTTCACGTGACGACCCGGCGCGAAGCTACCAACCAGGTCACGAATGCCGGCGATTTCGAAAACTTCCTCGCCACTCAAGCCCAGCGATTGCGCGGTCTCGCCTTCGCGGAATTGCAACGCCAGAATGCCCATGCCAACCAGATTCGAGCGGTGTATGCGCTCATAACTTTCGGCGATGACCGCACGCACACCGAGCAGCAGCGGACCCTTGGCAGCCCAGTCCCGCGACGAGCCGGAACCGTACTCTTTGCCTGCGAGAATCACCAGCGGGACTTTTTCCGCGATGTACTTCTCCGACGCTTCGAAGATGCTCATCTCCGCGCCATCGGGCAGGTGGCGCGTGAATCCGCCTTCGAGGCTGGGAACCATTTTGTTGCGCAAGCGAACGTTGGCGAAAGTGCCGCGCACCATGACTTCGTGATTGCCCCGCCGGGAGCCGTAGGAATTGAAGTCGGCAGGCTTGACGCCGTGCTCGATCAAATATTTTCCCGCCGGGCTGTCTTTCTTGATCGACCCCGCGGGCGAAATGTGATCGGTGGTGACGCTGTCGCCGAGAACTGCCAAAACCCGCGCATTCCTGATATCTTCCACCGCCGCCGGTTTCAGCGTCATGCCGTCGAAGTACGGAGCCCGGCGGATGTAGGTCGAATCTTTATCCCATGCATAGGTTTCACCTTTGGGCACGGGCAGGCCGCGCCAGCGGTCATCCCCGTGATAAACCTCGCCGTAGCTGCGCCGGAACATATCCGACGAGATCGACTTCCTGATGGCGTCATCCACTTCACTGCGAGACGGCCAGATGTCCGCCAAGTACACCGGCTGGCCTTGCTTGTCGTTGGCAATGGCATCCTTGCGCAAGTCGATATCGATCCGCCCAGCAAGCGCGAAGGCCACCACCAGCGGCGGCGACATTAAATAATTGGCGCGAACGTCAGGATTGATGCGGCCCTCGAAGTTGCGATTGCCGGAGAGCACCGATGCCACCACCAGGTTCTGTTCATCGATCGCCTTTGAAATTTCTTCCGGCAAAGGTCCTGAGTTTCCGATGCAGGTCGTGCAGCCATAACCAACGATGTGAAATTTCAACTTCTCCAGGTAGGGAGTCAGGCCGGCGCGTTCCAGATAATCGCGCACCACTTTGGAGCCGGGGGCCAACGAAGTTTTCACCCACGAGGGAACCTGCAAGCCGCGCTCCACTGCCTTTTTCGCCAGCAAGCCCGCGGCAACCATTACGGAAGGATTCGACGTGTTCGTGCAACTGGTGATGGCGGCTATCACCACGCTGCCATGATGAAGATGTCCATTACCGTTGGTTGGTGCGCTCGGTTTCGCACCGCCCTTGCCTGGCTTAATCAACGAAGGCAGCGCCTGCTCAAACGACTCACGCGCCTTGGGCAACGGCACGCGGTCCTGCGGACGCTTGGGTCCAGCCAGACTGGACTCCACCGTGTCCAAATCGAGCGCGAGCAATTCAGAATATTGCGCCTCGGGTGTTTTCTCATCGTGGAACAATCCTTGCTCGCGGCCATAGGCCTCGACCAGCGCGATCTGCTCTTCGGAGCGTCCGGTCAACCGCAAGTAGGCGAGAGTTTCTTTATCGACAGGGAAAATGCCGCAAGTCGCGCCATATTCGGGGGACATGTTTGCGATGGTGGCGCGGTCGGCCAGCGGAAGTTCCTGCAGTCCGGAGCCAAAATATTCGACGAACTTCCCGACCACGCCATGCTTCCTCAACATCTCGGTGACCGTCAGCACCAGATCGGTCGCTGTCGCGCCTTCGCGCAATTTGCCGGTCAGTTTCACGCCAACCACTTGCGGAATCAGCATGGATACGGCCTGCCCCAGCATCGCGGCCTCGGCTTCAATTCCACCCACACCCCATCCCAGCACGCCCAAACCGTTAATCATGGTGGTATGAGAATCGGTGCCGACGAGAGTGTCGGGATAAGCCACGCGCTTGCCATTCAACTCTTGTACGTAGACGACGCGGGCCAGGAACTCAAGGTTGACCTGATGCACGATGCCGGTGTCGGGTGGAACGATTGCCAGATTGCGGAAGGCGGTCTGTCCCCAGCGCAGAAATCCGTAGCGCTCTTTGTTGCGCAGAAACTCGAGTTCGGCATTTAGCTGGAAAGCCTGCGGCGTGCCGAATTCGTCTACCTGTACCGAGTGGTCGATGACCAACTCAGCCGGCTGCAAAGGATTGATCAACGCGGGATCCCCCGAGAGCACCTTCATGGCGTCGCGCATCGCGGCCAGATCGACCACCGCTGGCACTCCCGTGAAGTCTTGCATCAAAACGCGGCTTGGGGTGAAGGCGATTTCCTTATCCGGCTTCGATTTGCTGTTCCACGCGGCCAGCGCGCGGATATCCTCTTTGGTCACGCTGTGGCCGTCTTCGGTGCGCAGCAAATTCTCCAGAAGAATGCGCAACGAGAAAGGAAGATGCCGGGTCGAAATGCTCTGCTTGTCGAGCGCATCGATGCGGTAAATCTCGTAATCGTGGCCGGAAACGCGGAGGGTGGAACGGCTGCCAAAACTGTTCATAAGATTGCCTTCCTGAAAAAATAGATGCGGTCGCCGGAGAGTGAGAACCAAGCCGGAACAGCACACCTCAACCCCTTAGTTTAGTCGTTCTGGGCGAGATTGCGTAGCTTCTGCGCCTTTCGCCAACGCCAGAATGGCTCTAGTGCGCAGCCGTCCAGACCTGATAAACCACGACCGCCATCATGAACAGAAGATAGATGCGAAGCGCCCAGAGCACAGCGAGTTCGGGGCCTTTGAGAATCCGCAGTGGAATATGATGCTTCTTCGCGCGAACCAGCTGATCGTGCTCGAGCGAAGATAAAACGAGCTTCCGATCAGCTTCTAAATTTTGTGTTTCGTCTTTTTTCACCATAGCCTTTTTACTTCCCACCCAGAGCCGCAAAAATATTCGGCGCGATAATACTGATTCCGAACAGCACTCCCGCAGCCGTCAAGACGAATACCACGCCGGTCGATAACACGTTCGCCCACGGCGGACTCACCAGATCGCCCATGATTTCCTTGTCGTTCACCAGCATGAACAAAAAGACAAGCGCCGGCGGCATGGCCAAGACTGCAACCACGTTCACCAACAGAACCACGTACACCAACGGCAGCCCCGGGATAAGAACGATCCCAGCGGCAGCTACGGCGCACAGGGTAAGCACCGAATAAAACGCTTTGCCTTGTCCCATGGGAAGGTTAAGGCTATGCGGTTTGTGAGTGACCTCTCCGAAGGCGTATGCGGAAGAAGTGGAAATCGTGATGGAAGCCACGATACCAGCCTCAACCATACCGAGAGCAAAAAGTGAAGCGCCGAACCGGCCGATGATGGGCTGGAGAGCTTGCGCAAACTGGGCTGCCTGGAAGTTGTCCGCCGTCATCTGATGAGCAAACAATGGTGCGGTCGCGAGAATTGTCGCCACAGCAGCGGCGCTCGCCAGGGCCGCTCCCAACACCGTGTCGATGCGGCCAAAGCGAATGTCTTTCGTGGTCAGTCCCTTGTCGACGGTTGCGCTCTGCTGAAAGAAAAGCATCCACGGCGTGACCGTCGCGCCAATGTCGGCCAGCATGATCAGCAGAACATCCTTGTCGAATCCGGGCAGGGGCTTCCAGGTGATTAAAGAGTGACCCACCGCATGCCAGTCCGGATGAGTCATGAGCGCGACTGGAATGAACACCAAGTTGAATGCGGCGGCGGCCAGCGTGATCCGTTCCCAGGTCCAATAGCGGTGACTCATCAGTGCCGCATACAAGATAACAAGCGCAATCAGGATGGCCATCCACGGAGGCACGCCGAAGAAACCTAGGCCAGCTCGGATGGCAATGAACTCGGTAATGAGGGTGAGGAAATTCCCGATGGCCAGGTCGATCATCGAAAACCATCCCCAGAACGGCCCGAAGCGATCGAAGATCAACTCGGCGTGCCCGCGATGAGTCGCGGCGCCCAGTCGCACGGTCATCTCTTGCACAACGATGGCCATGCAAAAGGTGAGGATCACGAAGGGGATGAAGAATCCGAGGCCAAATTTTACGCCCGTCGCCGCATAGGCAAGCATGCTGGGCCCATCGTTCTCACCCAGCATGACCAGAACTCCGGGGCCGACCAGCAACCACAGCAGCCGTGTCCTGGAAAAAAAACCACGGCGTGAACGGGCTTCTGACACGCGCACGCGATCATGGGCGCGATCCACGTCTTCGTGAGTAATGACGACGACTTCGTCGCCGGCAACGCCATTCGTCTGTGGAGGTTGGGAACTTACGCTCATGATCGAGTTAGTTAGCGTAAGTATACAGCACAAAGTAAACTATGGTTAATTACCTCTGAGAAAGGCGGGTACCACCGTTCAAGCAGAAGAATGAGAAGAAACGCGGCGCGGCTTGATGGGATCGGCAGTGACCCAGACTTTCTCAGCTGCCGACCGCCCCAGAGCAACAGTTCCGGCATCGGTGGTGAGAGTCAGGGTCTGATCGTAGTTCCGGCCCGCGACGTGAACGTGCGCGCCAGGCCGAACGCCCCGCCCTTCGAGAAATTCCAGCAAGTGGCGGTCGCGCTCGTAAATGCCGCTCACGACGTAATGCTTTCCGGCGTCGGCGTGCGCGAGCAACACCAGGCCTCGGCGGCGACGGCTGCTTGGACTCTCAAGCTCGCTCAAATTGCCGTGGGGGCAGGCTCCGCCGCGGCCCAGTTTCGCCAGCAGACGGGCTTCAAAGTCAGGCGAGACGGCATGTTCCAGGCGCTCGGCTTCATCGTGTACGCGGTACCACTCCATTCCGAAGATCTCTGAGAGCATGCGCTCGATCAGGTGATGGCGAAGGGTGAGCTTGCGCGCAATCTTGCGCCCCGCAGAGGTCAGCCCGACATGGCCGTCGCTTTGCACTCGCACCAGGCCGTCTTTTTTCAACCGGCGCAAAGCCATGGTGACGGCAGGCGGTGAAACCGACAGCCAGTGAGCCAACGTGGCCGAGATCACGGGTTCGCCTTCACTCTCGGCTTCGAGAATTGCTTTTAGATAGTCCTCCTTGGAAACGGTGATCATTTGGGCTGATTATACGACTTAAGCACAGTTAACTGACAGGCTGAGATGCTTGCACATTCCGCTCCACATTTCCCGACGGTGGAACCGGACGAGGCAACCGTGCTAGGTTTGAAGACCGGAGGATGTAATGACAATCAGCGAAGGGTTGTTGCCGGAGTTTGACCAGGAAATGGCCAGCGCACGCCGAACCCTGGAGCGCATTCCAGAGGACAAGCTGAGCTGGAAGCCGCATGAAAAGTCGATGACGTTGGGGCGGCTGGCCGGGCATGTGGCCGAGTTGCCCGGCTTTGGGGTGGCGGCGATTACGACGGAGAACTTGGATTTCGCCAACCGGCCAGCTGGATCGAAACCGACAGTGGCGGAGTCGCGGCAGCACGTCCTTGAGATATTCGACAAGAAAGTGGCGGAGATGCGGGCGGCGATTACAAAGACGAATGACCCCGAGTGGGCCAAGAGTTGGAAGTTGTCCGCCAGCGACAAAGTGTTTTTCAACGGGCCAAAGATTATGGCGGTGCGGCGGATGATGATGAACCATATCATTCACCACCGGGCGCAGTTGGGCGTGTATTTGCGCCTAAATGACGTGGCGGTTCCGTCGGTGTATGGGCCGTCGGCGGATGAAGGGAAATAGCGGTCCTTGGGGGGCCTACGTTCCTGACCTCTAACCCGATGCGTCTCAATCGTTTAGAGTCGCGACGGCAGTGGACAGGAGTGTCCCCTCTCCTCGTTTGACAAAAGACTACTTTTTTTTGATGGTGTCTTTCGGTTCGGCTTCGATCGTGACTTCGACCTGTGCGCCTCGCTTCATCTCGACTTCCGCCCCGTCCTTATCGGTGAGAGAGTTATCGATGCGGATTTCCCGGTAAAGTTCATCGGCGCCATCAACCCCGATTTGCGCTTTATCCGGAGTGTCGGGGTCTGGAGACCTGATGATCTTTTCCACGGTTCCTGGCAGAGTGGTGCTGGGGTTTTCGCCCTTTCCTTCGTCGCCCATGCACTAATGCTACCCTGATGTGCAGGCTTGTCAAGAGGACACTAAACCTAAAGCCTTAGGTTCGATGTCGATTTAGAAGCTGCCCCCGTAGCTGCATAATCCTCGCGGCGATTTACGATCCCCGGCCGGCGCTTCCACATAGTCCCAGTCAGCGGCGGATAGGGTGTCCGCTGTACAAGACCGGCGGGTACAATACGGAAGTGAGCGCAGGAACTACGTCGCCGGTCTCGAATGAGACAACGACCCAACGTCAGCCGTATACCTTGTGGCAGAGATTCCAGCTGTGGCTTATCGTTTGGGTGGGATTTTCGGTAGTTCGGCTGATTGGCCCAACCCTGCGTTTTTCGGCGTCATATGAAGAGGGAGCCCCGCCCACTCTAGAAACGCGACCCATCGTTTATGCGTTTTGGCATAGCTGCATCATCCCCGCGATGTATCTGTGGCGGAACCTGCAGATCAGGGTCATGAGCAGCGACAGTTTTGATGGGGAATGGATGGGGCGCATCATGCGAAAGTTCGGTTTCGTAAAGGTGCGCGGATCGAAGAGCCGGGGAGCCGTGCGTGCGTTGCTGGGCATGCGCCGGGAGCTGGAGCAAGGCTGGACGGTTGCGTTTACCATTGATGGCCCGCGCGGTCCTCGATATGTGGCCAAGCCCGGGCCCGTAGTGCTGGCCCGCGCGACGGGCATACCCATGGCGGTGTTTCATATCGCAGTGGAGAAAGCCTGGATCCTGAATACTTGGGACCGGTCGATGATTCCGAAGCCGTTTTCGCGGGCGCTGATGCGGGTGAGTTCCAAGATCCCAGTTCCTGGGGACGCGGGTGATTCCGAAAAAGAAAGACTTCATGCGGAACTGCAAGCCGCGCTGGAGCGAGTGCGGCAGTTTGCGGAAGCGAATGTGGGGAAAGTGGGGACGGCGGAGTTTCCGGTTATAGCAAGTTAGACCGCGCTGGCTCTCGTGGAAGGGCACGAGTTTACTCATGCCGTAAAGCGCTGGAAAAAGGCCGGGCTTTAGCCCCCCTGAGGAAAACCGGCGATCTGCAGGGCTTCGCCCGGTCCCGCACCTGAATCCTCGCGTCGATTGTAGTTTACGATACGATTTGTCTCATTAGAAATGAGGACTGATGGCTGCGATTATTCTGGACGGTAACAAGATCGCCGGCGAAATTCGGGCGGAAGTCGCGTCTGAAGTGAGGACGATGACGGCTGCAGGGATGCGTCCGGGGCTGGCAGTGGTTCTGGTCGGCCACAACCCGGCGTCGGAGGTTTATGTTCGGGGTAAGGTAAAGAGCAGCGCCGAGATTGGAATTTACAGCGAGCAGCATACTCCGCCAGAAATGGTTTCGACCGAAGATTTGCTCGAACTGATTGCTGAACTGAACGCTCGCGACGAGATCGACGGCATTCTGGTGCAGCTTCCATTGCCTCCGCAGGTGGACGCCAAGAAGGTGTTGATGGCGGTCGACCCGGCCAAAGATGTGGACGGATTCCATCCGATGAACGTCGGATTGCTGTCTACGCAGCGGCCTGGTCTGGTTCCATGTACGCCGGCGGGGATTCTCGAGATCCTGAAGCGAAGCAAGATTCCAATCGCCGGACAGGACGCAGTCGTAGTGGGGCGTAGCGACATTGTGGGAAAGCCGACCGCGATGCTGCTGATCAATGGCAATGCCACGGTCACGGTTTGCCATTCGAAGACGCGCGATCTTCCCGGAGTTTGCCGGCGCGCCGATATCCTGGTTGCGGCGATCGGCCGCCCGGGAATGATTACGCGTGAATTCGTGAAACCGGGCGCAACCGTGATTGACGTCGGTATGAACCAGGTGACGGACCAGGCCGAATTTGATCGGCTATTCGTAGGAAATGCCAAGCGGGAGGAAACTTTTCGTGCGCGAGGATCGACGCTGGTCGGGGATGTGCACCCCCACGTGGCGGAGATCGCGGGAGCCATTACACCCGTGCCGGGGGGCGTAGGGCCATTGACCATCGCCATGTTGATGGCGAACACGGTGCGGGCGGCGAAGCTCCGGCGCGGAGGCCGGGTGGCGGAGCTTTCGCGAGCTTGATGCTTTACCACAGAGTCACAGACAAAGGCAACCGGGGTTGTGGTTTTCTCTGTGCCTCTGTGTCTCCGTGGTGAATTGGTTTTTCGAAATGAGGCTGGATTGCTGAAAGTCGGCCTGACTGGCGGAATTGCTTCCGGCAAATCCGTTGTAGGCGAAATGTTTGTGGCGCTTGGCGCTCACCTGATTCAGGCCGATACAATTGCCCACCAACTCATGCAGCCGGGCGAATCTGTTTATCAGGAAGTCGTGCGGCACTTCGGCAGTGGAATCCTCAACCCTGAAGGCACAGTCAATCGCGCGCGGTTGGCGGAGGCGGCGTTTGAGGCTCCCGGCGTAAACCAACCTTCGCGCATTCAAGAGCTGAACCAGATTGTGCATCCCGCCGTGATTCGAAGGCAGGAACAGTGGATGGCGGAGATCGGACGGGGAGATCCGCGGGCAATCGCCATTGTGGAAGCAGCGCTGATTTTAGAAGCGGGCGCAGAGAAAGATTTCGATCGCCTCTTGGTGGTAACCTCCCGTCCTGAACAGCGAATTCAACGCTGGGCTGCGCGAGTGAGTGTAGACGAAGACACCGCGCGGCGCGAGGTTACGCGACGGAGGGCAGCTCAGTTTCCGGATGAAGAAAAGATCAAGGCGGCCGACTACGTGATCGACAACTCAGGATCGTTGGACGAAACGCGTCAGCGCGTGGAACAAGTTTACGTGGAGTTGAAACGCGAGGCGGAGAAAAGTGCGTGAGCGCTTTTGATCGCGGTTCGGAAGACAAAGACCGCTCAGCCATGCCCCGCACCGCGACGTGGCCAACTGATAATTTAATACAATGATAAGTGATTCCTGGAAGGTTTTCTGAACTATGAAGCTGCTTCGACCTGTTTTGTTCGCCGTGATGATCACCGGCGCATTTTTCTATTTCACTACCTATCGTGCGAACCACGGCACGCTGGCGGATTGGATCGGACGTTCAAATAGAATCGAAATCAGTGAAGCCTCCAGCAATGATTCGCTCGATGCCGAAGAGCAAAACAACATCTCGGTCTATCGCAAGAATATCAGTTCGGTAGTGAACATCACTTCGAAGGCGGTCACCTTCGACTTCTTCTACGGGCTGGTGCCGGAGGAAGGGCAGGGCTCGGGTTTCATTATCGACAAAGCAGGGCACATCCTGACCAATTACCACGTGATCGAGGACGCTCGCCAGATCGAAGTTACGCTGCACAACCGCAAGAAATATCGGGCCACCATTGTTGGCACCGATCGCTCGCATGATTTGGCCGTGGTTCAAATCAAGGCTCCAGATCTTACGCCCATGGTGCTTGGCGACTCGGGCAATCTGCAAGTCGGTCAGAAGGTGTACGCGATCGGCAACCCGTTTGGATTGGCGGGCACGTTAACGCGAGGCATTGTGAGTTCCATCCGGCAAGTACAGGAACCGGACGGCATGACCATTGACGACGCTATTCAGACCGATGCTTCGATCAACCCCGGAAATTCCGGCGGTCCACTGCTGAACATGCACGGCGAAGTGATTGGCATCAACACCATGATTGCTTCAAACGTTGGCCA
Source organism: Terriglobales bacterium (assembly GCA_049585795.1). Classification (GTDB taxonomy): domain Bacteria; phylum Acidobacteriota; class Terriglobia; order Terriglobales; family Acidobacteriaceae; genus JABDBE01. The sequence continues at coordinate 282,908 of JBAVAQ010000026.1, forward strand.
GAGCGCGGGCATTGGCTTTGCGATTCCCATCAATACTGCGAAAGCGGTGATCAACGATCTGCTTACCCTGGGCCGAGTGCGGCGTCCCGCGCTGGGAGTGCGTACGATTCCGATTGATCCTCAACTGGCGGATCAGATGGGACTGGCTTCGGATTCCGGACTGCTGATCGTGCAGGTGGTGCCTGGAGGAGCCGCGGACAACGCGGGGTTGAAAGGAGGTACTGAGCGCGCCTTTCTGGGCAACATTCCGATCATGGTGGGCGGGGACCTGATCGTGGCCGTCGATGGGAAAGAAGTGGAGGATCAGCAGGAACTGGCGCAGATCATGAACAACCATCGCGCCGGGGACACTGTCCGCATTACCGTCTACCGCGGAAAGAAAAAGATGGATGTCAACGTGGTGCTGGGTGAGGCCAAGCAGGAAGTATAGGGAAAACTTTCAGGCGTCCGCTATCGGCTTTCACCCTTACCTGATCTCTCGCTCCCTAGGCCGCAGTCTGTTCGAAGAAATCTTCGATTTCGTTGACTTCTTTGTCGGTGAGTTGGAACTCTCCGGCGCGCATCACGCCGTTGGCTTGTCGAGCGTTGCGAGCGCCGACAATTGCTCCGGTCACGCCGGGATTTCGCAGCGTCCATGCGATTGCCACTTCGCCCGGTGAACGGCCATGACGCTTCCCAATCTCGCGTAGTTGCTCGACCAGCGCAAGGTTGCGCGACAACCTCGGCTCATTGAATTCGGGATCGCCGCCGCGCCAGTCGTCTTTTGGCAGCTTGCCAGCACGCTCACGTGTCATGGCACCGGTCAACAACCCGGAAGCCATGGGAGAATAGACGATCACGCCGGTCCCTTCACGAAGGCAATACGGAAGAATGTCCTCTTCGACCCCGCGATTGATCAGCGAATAGGGCGGCTGCAGAGAAGTAATCGGGGCGATGCTTTGCGCGCGGCGCATTTGTTTGACGTCGAAATTAGAAACACCAATCCAGCGCACCTTGCCCTGCTTTTGTAGCGCGGCAAGAATGGACCACCCTTCTTCAAGGTCGGGCGACTCGGGATCTTCCGGTGGCCAGTGGATCTGGTACAAATCAATCGCCTCCACGCCCAGGCGGCGCAAGCTGTCTTCGACTTCGCGGCAAATTGAATCGGCGTGCAGATTCTTCTGGATGTTCCCAGCCGCGTCCCAGCGCAATCCGCATTTGGTGAAAACGTACGGCTTGGCGCCGGGCCATTCTTTGAGCGCACGGGCGACGACTTCTTCGGAATGCCCCAGGCCATAAACGGCTGCCGTGTCGATCCAGTTGACGCCCAATTCAAGCGCGCGGTGAATGGCGGCGATGGAGTCGTTGTCGTCCTGCGTTCCCCAGGCGAACTGCCAGCCGCCGCCCCCGATCGCCCAGGCTCCGTAACCAACGGGCGTAATATTCAAATCGGACTTGCCAAGCTGCCGGGTTTCCATTTTCAATCTCCTGTTGCCCAGATTCGTCGGTTTATCTTAGATGATCGCTCCCCTATGAACGTCGATTCCGTTCGAGGCTATTGTCTTTCGTTTCCGCAAGCAAGAGAAAACTTGCAGTGGGGCGAGACCGTCTGCTTCAAAGTCTGCGGCAAGATCTTTGCCATGATGAGCCTGGACGCGGTTCCGCCAAGCTTGTGCTTGAAGTGCTCAGCGGAGAGGTTCGCGGAGTTGTGTGAACAAGAAGGAATCAAGCCAGCACCGTATGTGGGCCGCTACAAATGGGTTTTGCTGCAACGCTTGGATGTGCTGCGTGATAACGAACTAGAAGAGTTGATTCGCCAGTCCTATGACATGGTAGCGGACAAGAGCAAAACGAAAGCGAAGGCCAACGGCACTAAAACGAAAACCCAAAAGACCGCAAGGAAAAGGGCGGGAGGACGACAAGCTGATGGCTGAGAGCTGATAGTCGGTAGCTCCCCAATTTGACTCCTGCTCGCTCCCTACGCTAGCCTCAAAGGTCCGCCCACAGTTTTAGATTCCATGCGATTAAAGTACGAGCGATGGAAGGTGCTGCTGTTGGCAGTGCTGGTGACCTTGGCCGCTCCCGTGAGGGCGGCTGTGGAGCCCGTCCATGCGCCACATGCCATCGTCGTCAGCGTTCACGAACTGGGCTCGCGCGCTGGCGTGGACATTCTGCGCGCTGGCGGTAATGCGATTGATGCCGCTGTGGCCACGGGGTTTGCCTTGGCCGTGGTCCACCCGCAAGCGGGAAATTTGGGCGGCGGAGGATTCATGCTGATCCGCTTGGCGGATGGTCAAGCGCATTTCGTCGATTATCGTGAAAAAGCGCCCGCGGCGGCCACGGCGAATATGTATCTCGATGCTCAAGGCAATGTCGTCGAAAATGCGAGCGTTATCGGCTATAAAGCCATTGGAGTGCCGGGTTCGGTGGCGGGCATGGTTTACGCCGAAAAGGCGTACGGCAAGCTGACTCTCGCTCAGGTCATGGCGCCGGCAATCAAATTGGCGCACGACGGTTATCCGCTGGCCTGGCAGGATGCGCGAGATTTTCAGGACGAAGACTTGGCGCGGTTTCCCGAGTCGCGGCACATCTTTCAGCGGGATGGAAATTACTACAAACCGGGCGAAATCTTCCGGCAGCCGGAGTTGGCCCGCGCCCTGGAGCGAATTGCCCAGAATCCCGACGACTTTTATCACGGCGCAATGGCGCGTGAGTTGGCAGCCTCAATGCAGAAGGGCGGAGGCCTTATCACCGCCGAAGATCTTGCACGGTACGAAGTCAAGGAACGTGAGCCGATCCGGGGAACCTATCGCGGCTACGAAATTATTAGCGCTCCGCCTCCGTCGTCAGGCGGGATTGCGCTGATCGAAATGTTGAATATTCTGGAGGGATACGACCTCGCCAAGGCGGGCGACCGGTCTGCGGCGTCGATTCATCTAACGGTTGAGGCTTTCCGCCGGGCGTTTTATGATCGAGCGGAGTTCCTGGGAGATCCAGATTTTTCCAAGATCCCCGTTGCCCAACTCATCGATAAGAAGTACGCGGCGGCCTGGCGGGAATCGATTGATCCGGCGCGTGCCAGCGTCAGCAAGGATTTGAAACGGCCGGCGATTTTCAGCCAGCTTGAACAGTACGCGTCGCAGCATTCGCAACCGTTGATCGTGTATGAACCCGCGCACACTACGCATTATTCCGTTGTCGATTCGGAGGGCAACGCGGTCGCAGTAACGACCACACTGAATGACAGTTTCGGCTCGCGGGTTACGGCGGAGGGGTTGGGCTTTCTGCTGAATGATGAAATGGACGACTTCGCATCGAAGCCCGGAGTCCCCAATCTCTACGGGCTGATTCAAGGGCCGGCCAACGCTGTCGGGCCGGGCAAAAGACCGCTCTCCGCCATGACCCCGACCATCGTGTTGCAAGCTGGAAAACTGTTTCTCGTGCTCGGTTCGCCCGGTGGGCCGCGGATTATTACCACGGTGGCCAATATCCTGATGGGTGTCGTGGACTACGGCATGAATATCCAGGAAGCGGTGAACGCGCCGCGCTTCCATCATCAATGGATGCCGGATGTGGTGAATGTCGAACCGTGGTTCTCTCCGGATACTGTAAGGTTGCTGGAGCAGATGGGGCACAAGGCTGAGAGCCGTGAAACCGCGGCTGGAGACTGGGACCGGTATTGGAGCGACGGCGAGTGCATCGCCATCGATCAGAAAACCGGCGAGCGCCTGGGCGCGAGCGATTTCAGAAATAACGGAAAGGCAGTAGGCTACTGATGCAGAAAGCAATATCGACGCTCGTCTATGTCAAGGAACGGCTGCATCCCGGCCTGCTGGATGGACTCGTGCGTGGCGGGGCGCAGGCCATCGAACTTTTTGCCGCGCGACAACACTTGGACTACGCCAATCGCAAGCAGCATGTCCGGGAAATCGCCGACTGGTTTCGCACCAGCGGAATCGTTCTGAACTCGGTTCACGCGCCGCTCTACGCGGATTACGAGTGGGGACGAGCCGGGGCGCCGCAAATGAACATTGCTTCGACCGACCGGGCAAGCCGGATCGAAGCTATGGATGAAATCAAACGCGCGCTTGAATTGGCCGAGCACATTCCGTTTCGCTTCCTCATTCAGCACATCGGGTCGGCCGGGGAGTCGTTCGACGATCGCAAATTCGAGGCTGCCATGACTTCCGTCGAGCATCTGCGAGCCTTCGCCAAGCCCCTCGGCGTGCGCGTTCTGCTGGAGAACATTCCCAACGAGTTGTCCGCGCCGGAACGGCTGGTGGAATTTATTCGCGCGGCGCACTTCGATGATGTAGGCGTCTGCTTCGATTTTGGTCACGCCCACATGATGAGCGATGTGCCGCAGGCGTTTGAAACCTTGAAGACTTATATCCATTCCACCCACGTGCACGATAACGCGAAGAATAATGATTCGCACCTTTGGCCCGGCAAGGGAACAATTGATTGGAAACAGGCCATGGAGCTGCTCCGGACGGCGCCGCACACTCCGGCTCTGCTGCTCGAGATCGAAGGCGACGAAAAGATCAATCCGGTGGAAAAGATGGGTGAAGCGTTCGAGAAACTGGAAGCAGCGTAAGAGATTGTGCAATTGAGTAATTTGGTAATCGGGCAAGTGAACCGCACCACATTCAATTACTAAATCACCCGATTGCACAATTACCAATTAAAACTATGTCATCCCCTGTGACCACGATCGTCGATGTTGGCAAGCACGAAGGCCAGAGCGTCACTATTCGTGGCTGGCTCTATAACCTGCGCGAGAGCGGGAAGCTTCTGTTTCCGCAGCTTCGCGATGGCTCCGGCGTCATTCAGGGCGTCGTCCCTAAGAACGCAGTCTCGCCCGAAGTCTTCGAAGCCGTAAAAGGTCTGACCCAAGAATCGAGCGTAATTGTCGAAGGCAAGGTACGTGCCGACAAGCGCGCGCCCGGCGGCTATGAGCTGGATATCTCGGATGTGCAAGTAGTTCAAAAAGTCGCCGAGAGCGATCCGTATCCAATTTCGCTGAAAGAGCACGGCGTCGACTTCCTCATGGAGCACCGGCATTTGTGGGTGCGAACTCCGCGCCAAGCCGCCATTCTTCGCGTAAGGGCTGAAATCATCAAGGCCGCTCGCGATTTCTTTGACGACCGCGGCTTCACGTTAACTGATCCACCCATCCTTACGCCCGCAGCCTGCGAAGGCACGACCACGCTGTTTCCCGTCGATTACTTTGACGAGCAAGCCTACCTCACGCAGTCCGGGCAGCTTTACATCGAAGCGACCGCCATGGCGCTGGGCAAGGTGTATTCGTTCGGCCCTACTTTCCGCGCCGAGAAAAGTAAGACGCGCCGTCATTTGACCGAGTTCTGGATGGTCGAACCGGAAGTGGCTTACGCCCAGCTCGAAGACATCATGGATCTGGCTGAAGGGCTGCTCAGTTTTCTGGTGAGACGTTGCCTCGAACGTCGACGCTCCGATCTGCAAACCATTGGCCGCGATGTTTCAAAGTTAGAGAAAATCGAAGCTCCGTTTCCCCGCATCACCTACGACGAAGCGGTGAAGATGTTGCAGGAAGCGCACGCCAAGGGTGCGCTCGAAAACAATTTCGAATACGGCGGCGATCTCGGTTCGCCCGACGAAACTTACATCTCGTCGCAGTTTGAGCGGCCGGTGATGGTGCATCGCTATCCGGCAAACATAAAAGCGTTCTACATGGAGCCCGATCCTCAGCGGCCCGATCTGGCGTTGTGCGTGGATGTGCTCGCGCCCGAAGGCTATGGCGAAATCATTGGCGGCTCGCAGCGCATGGCGTCGTACGACTTGCTGCTCAAGCGCATTCATGACCACGGTTTGCCGGAAGAGGCCTTCAAGTGGTATCTCGATTTGCGGAAATACGGAAGCGTGCCCCACGCTGGGTTTGGCATGGGAGTCGAGCGAGCGGTCGCATGGATCTGCGGACTGGAACACGTAAGGGAAACAATTCCGTTTCCGAGAATGCTGCACCGGTTATATCCATAGACTAGGTTAGCCCGAACTTATGACAACCATCACTCCATCCTTTTCCAGCATCACGCCCCGCAAGATTCGTGTGATCGGGGTTCCGTTAGACCTGGGCCAATCGCGCCGCGGCGTCGACATGGGACCTTCGGCAGTCCGGGTCGCTGGTCTCGAAGCGCGCTTGGAAGCGCTCGGTCATGTTGTCGAAGATGCCGGCAACGTCTCGGTTCCCATTGCCGAGCAGAAGAAGGAAGGCGATCCGCATGCGAAGTATTTGAAAGAGATCACTGCAACCTGCACCAAACATGCGGAACTCGTGGTCAAAACGCTGGAGGCGGGCAAAGTCCCAATCACTCTGGGCGGCGATCATTCCATCGCCGCGGGAACGGTTGCGGGAGTCGCGGAATTCTATCGTCGTCAGAACCAGAAAATCGGCTTGATCTGGATTGACGCTCATACCGACATCAACACCCCCGACAGCTCTCCCAGCGGAAATGTGCACGGGATGCCGCTGGCGGCGATTATGGCATTAGGTCCTACTGAGCTGTCCAAGATTTTCGACTTTTCTCCCAAGGTGAATCCGGAAAATTGCGTGCTCGTGGGTGTTCGTGACATCGACGCCATCGAAAAAGAAAATGTGCGCCGAGCAGGAATCCACGTTTTCACCATGCGCGACATCGACGAACGCGGCATGAGAACCGTGATGGAAGAGGCGTTGCGAGCGGCGGGACGAGGCACGGCGGGCTACCATGTTTCGCTCGACATGGATTGGGTCGATCCCGAAGATGCGCCCGGCGTGGGAACGCCGGTTCGCGGAGGGGCGACCTATCGTGAGGCTCATCTGGCGATGGAAATCATCGCCGACCACGGACGCATGTTGAGCTTTGAAATTGTCGAGGTAAATCCCGTAATCGATGAGCATAACCGGACTGCCGACTTGGCTGTGGAGTTGGCCTTGTCGGCCTTTGGGAAGAAGATTCTGTAACCACTTTCAAGCCATGAAAAAGATTCGAGTCGGCATTCTGTTTGGCGGGCGCAGTGGGGAGCATGAGGTTTCGCTGCTCTCGGCTGCGTCGGTTTTTAACGCCATCGACAAAAACAAATACGAAGTGGTGCCCATCGGCATCACCAAAGAAGGTCGATGGGTGACTGCTGCGGATGCGGAACGGCTCCTCCAAGGAAAATTTGAGGAAGGCAAACATCTCCGCGCCGGTGATCCCGAAGCAACTCTTGGCGCGGCTGTCCTGGCTAAGGGCGAATCAGTCGTGGTTCCACCTGAGCCGCAGAGACATGGTGCAATGACACCTTTCGAGACTGACGCGTCCGCTCACGCGCTGACTCGCCGTGCCGCCGATCGCGCCATCGATGTCGATGTGATTTTTCCCGTGCTGCATGGTACGTTCGGCGAGGATGGAACCATTCAGGGCTTGCTGGAATTGGCAGACATGCCTTACGTAGGTGCGGGCGTCCTCGGCTCAGCCGCCGGCATGGATAAGGACATCATGAAAGCGCTTTTTAGTGCCGCCGGATTGCCGATTGTGAAACACGTCACGGTTCTGCGCAGCGACTGGGAAGCGAACCCGAAGAAAGTTCAGAAGCTGGTCGAGAGCAAGCTGAAATATCCCGTGTTTGTGAAGCCGGCGAATTTGGGATCGTCGGTCGGAATTTCTAAAGCGCATGACCGCAAGGAACTCGGCCCGGCGATTGAAGAAGCCGCGAAGTTCGATCGCAAGATTGTGATCGAGGCGGGCGTGGGAGGGCGCGGACAAAAGGCGCGCGAGATCGAATGCTCGGTGCTCGGCAATGATAAGCCTGAAGCCTCGTTGCCGGGAGAGATCATCCCCAGCACGGAGTTCTACGATTACAACGCCAAGTATCTAGACGAAGGCTCGCAACTGATTATTCCAGCAAAGCTTAGCAAGGCCGAAACGAAAAAAGTGCAGCAGTTGGCGGTCGGCGCATTCAAAGCAGTCGACTGTTCGGGGCTGGCGCGGGTCGATTTTCTGATGGAGCCGAAATCTCGCAGGATTTATTTGAACGAGATCAACACCATGCCTGGATTCACCGCCATCAGTATGTATCCCAAATTGTGGGTTGCTTCGGGTCTGTCGTATTCCGATCTAATTGGACGGTTGATTCAACTGGGTTTGGACCGGCACGAGGAAAAGAAGAAGAATCAATACAGCCGGTAAACGGCGAAGTCAATTCCTTGCCTCGCTCGGAATGACAATCCGGTGTTTTTCAAAACGAACAGAATAAGCATTGTCCCCTGCCTCAAACGAACTCGACAATCTGCACGTGGTTCTAGTGGCCGCGCGCAACCCTCTGAATATCGGCGCGGCCGCGCGCGCCATGAGCAACTTCGGCTTCCAGCACCTGCGCGTAGTGAATCCTTACGAGGCGGCGTTTCGCGAAGCACGCTCTGCGGTCGGAGCGTCAGAACTGCTGGCGAACGCGGAAGAATGTAAGACCGTAGCCGACGCCGTAGCCGACTGCACGCTCGTCGTCGGCACCACAGCGGTTCGTCATCGAGAATTGCAGCATCCGCTCCGGCGGCTGGAATATGGCGCACGTCTCATCCGCGGGCAGTTGCGATCGAACCGTGTCGCTCTCCTGTTCGGCTCGGAAAAGTTTGGCCTCTCGAACGCTGCCCTCAGTCATTGCCATTGGCTGATGCGCATCCCGACCTGTGAAGCAAACATTTCAATGAACCTCGGGCAGGCAGTAGCGGTTTGTCTCTACGAATTGGTCCGCGATGCAAAGGCAACACGGCCAGCGGAGAAAGTGAAGCGTGCGACGGCCGAGGAACTCGAGCGCATCACGATGACGTTGCTCGACGCGATGCGCTCCAGCGGCTACCTCGATCGCCGCCCCATCGCCGACGTGGAAGAAAGAATCCGCCGCCTGGTTCGACGCCTCAACCCGCCCGCCCGCGACGCCGTAGTCTGGCTCGGTATCCTGCGCCAGATCCTGTGGAAGCTGCGGTCGGAGGAATCGCCGCCTGACTAAAAGAAATTGTTCCGGTTCGCATAGCTAATCCTCCGCCGGGCCACTTCCCAAGCTCCGCTTCCCGAGCACATCTGAAATCCGCGCCCCTAACGGCGCTATGGCGGCGTGACCGTGACACAAGCAATCGCCACACAAGTTGGGACTCCGTCCTGAAGAGGACAGCCGTTGGCTATCATTTGGACATTAATGGGCACGATCGATTTGTGCTGGTCGCCGCTGGTTATCGTACAAGCATTCTGCAAATAATCGGCCGTCGATACCATGCCCGGCGGAGAGTAAACGACATTAAACGGCACGAGTGTCACAGTCTGCTCATCACAAACCTCCCCCCCTCTCGCGTCTTTAATGCAGCCCGGGCCGAAGGAGGTCCTGGGCCCGCAAAAATCTTCCTGGTTGTTGCTGTTACTGTCTGAGACGCATCCCAGGTTCCAGACCAACTGGTCCGGCGCGGCGTTGTTGATCACGGCCGTGTAAGTGTAGGGACCGGTGCCCGCCTGTACTTGTTGTGGGCCGGTGATGGCAATCGTGGGTGGAGCGTTCGTGATAGTTATCTGGTTGTAGTCCGAAGCACTGGGATCAATCGCTGAAGTGACAGTCACAGTCACTATCGGATTCGAGGGAACATTCTCCGGCGCGATGTAGGTTGCGGTGAATTGTTGGCTGCTATTGATCCCCCCGGGCGTGAGTGTGCCGCATATGGATCCGTTGCTTATGCTGCAATCCTGACCGGAGCTGGTCAGAGTCCAGTTAATTGGGTCGGTTGTATCGATGATCGGCTCGCCGTCTACTAGCTTTGTTTGTGTGACCGTGTATGAAACTTTGTTGTTGCTCGTCTGCACCTGCACGGTCGATGGATCTTGCTGCCCTGGCATTAATGCCTCTGTGATCGGTGGAGGTGGGATGACCGTGACCGATGCTGCATTAGAGATGTTACGGTCCGATGCGACCGCAGTGATGTTCACAGTGGGAGGTGTCGGGACGGAATCGGGGGCTACGTATTCCGTATCACTTTGGCAGCCGTTAGAAGTACCCGGGTCGATCATCCCAATTGTTGAGTCCCCTCCGGGCTGATTATTTACGTTCCAGGTCACGGAAATGTCAGAGTCGCCTGAGCCCGCCACGGTGGCGGTAAAATTCTGACCCGTGCCGACTTGAACGGTTGCCGAGGTCGGGGTCACGGTAACTTTCGACATGGGAGTTGACGTAACGGTGAGGGACTGCTTCCCGATTACCTCCGGGTCCGAAACAGGAATAGCCGAAACGATCACAGTGGATGGACTCGGTACTTTGGCGGGTGCGGTGTAGACTCCCGCCTGCGTTATCGTTCCGACCGTGCTGTTGCCTCCAGTGATTTGATTGACCTGCCAAGTCAGGTCTTGATTGGTCAGTCCTGTAACACTGGGGGTGAAAGTCGTCGAAGTATTGATCAGCATCGCATCTGTGTTTGTGCATGGATCGGCGGATATCGTGACCGTGACTTTCTGAGCCGGAATCAGGTTCACCAGGATTGATGCCTGTGCGGCGGGAACAGCATTCGAGATGGCCGTAACAATGACCTGCGCCGGATCAGGAAGGCGGGCCGGAGCCGTGAAGACTGCCTTACCGCCAGCCTCAGTTGCGATCGTTCCTACATTCGCATTTCCTCCGGCTATGGCATCCACTTCCCATGCGACGGTGGTATCGCTCGCGCCCGTTACGTTGGCCGCGAATGCTTGGGTTTGTCGGAGGGGAACCGTTGGGGGCACGCTCGGACTCGTGATGGTTACCACCGTACCGCCTAATGCCGAGATGGTGACCACGGCCGAAGCACTTTCTTGCGGATTGGCAAACGATTGAGCCGTGACGTGTACCTGTGCAGTCTGTGCTCCTCCGGGAACCGCAAGCGGAGCGATGTAATTTACTTGGTCCGTGGTACCGGGTACCGGAGAAACAGTGCCCACAACGGCGTTCCCCCCCGGTACATTTTCTACCAGCCACGTGACCGTGGGATCAGGACCGTTTACCGTACCGGTGAACAGAGCAATCCCCCCCACCTCAAGATTTACAGCGAGTGGTGAAATGGAAACTGGCGACGGAGTTCCGTTGATTGAAACTGAGGCATTCGCGCTGGCACTATTATCAGCGTTGGCGACCGCAGTTACGGTAACTGTCGGTGGAATCGGGATGAACGGTGGCGCGGTGTAATTCCCGTTCTTGTCGATGGTTCCGAATGATGAACTGCCATCGCTCGGATTTACGCCACCGGGGAATCCGTTGACCAGCCAAGCGACGCCAATCTCGCTGGTGTTGATCACCGTCGCTGTGAAGGTTTCCGTAGTCCCAGTGGTTATGGTCATGGTCTGAGGGGCCACACTGACAGCGACTCGAGATAGAGTACCGTTATTCAGCGGTGCTGCCCCAACCCCGCCGCAGCTCACCAGGGTGAGCATCGCGCTCAGTGTCACGGCAATAAGCAGACCCAGCCGAATATTCTTCAACATACGGAACTCCAAATTGGACTGAGCCGCTCTGCCAGAAAACTTAATCGTTACCGGTCTTTTCATCATGCTTCGAATCAATGTGGTTCAATTGCAGCGACTGCTGGCGTGCCCCAGGATTCTGCGAAGTTCGCAGGGCAGGCTGTGGCTGAGAAGCCGGCTGGACTTTACCTTTCACCCATAGCAATAACCGGTCGCCCGCCTGAGCGTCTGTAAACTGTCGCGTGGTGCGAAAGGTGACCTTCTGAACCGTCCCCGGAGCGGCTGCTCTAATACGTCGCTGCACTACTTTTGGCGTGACCGAGTCATCGACCACCTGTTGCAGGCGAACGTGTTGCGACGTTAACTGTGGCAGCCACTTCACCGGGTCCAGTGGCGCGACCTTCTTCAGGAACTCTGGCTTCACATAATTTGGTCGCTCTACTTCCGGAATTATTGAAGACTTGGCCATCCAGTCCGGCCAATCTCCCCAAGGATCAATTACGTCGATGGTCTTGATGCGCGGATCGGCCGCGGCTGCCAGGATATCGATGGTGCCGCCCGAGCCCACTCCAAACATGCCAATCCGGCCCATATCCAGATCGCCGCGCGTGGCGAGATAGTTCAAAACCATCTGGACATCGTGAACGGAACTGCCTAATGCCTCTTGCAGTTCACTCACAAACCACTGCTTCATCGGTCGATTGGTGTAGCGATGGCCGTTCAGAGCGGAAACGAACCCAATGGCCGCGAATCCGCCTTTGGTCACTCTCGCGCAGTATGTGTCGTTGCGAAAAATATCTGTTTCGGAAGGGTAGCTGTAGAGATACAGAATCGCGGGAGGTTTGACCACCCCCTTCGGGCGAATAACATACAAATCAATCGGATCGCCTTGGCGCCACTTCACCTGCAGCAACTCACGAGTGAACTGAGGGTTGTTGTCATCCTTTTCTCCGAGCAACGGGGGTTCGGGAATCAGGTCGCTGTTTGCCAACGAAAGCGAACTCCAATCCTCCAGGTTGCCGACGGGGCGAGCCATGAACGCGCCCGATTGATTCAACCCCGCCGGGTTCGACCCGGGTTGTTGAGCCCGCGCAATGCTGGCGTTCACCAACAGCCACAAAAACAAAACCGCGAGAAGTTCGCTTTTGCAACTTCTCTTACTCCGTTGCCACATTCCACCCTCGTTTTTCACACTTTCTTTTCGGGCCGATGAAAGCCCAGGCCAACGACCCCTGGGATTACAACTCAGCCTGAATTACCTGGACAGTCCGACAGACCACTGCTGAGGAACTACTCCTACGGAACTGAAATCAAAGATTTCACTAGCAATCACTTCCGCGATCTCGCAAGCCAGATCCTCGGGTTTCTCGGCTGCCTCGAACACTTCACGGTCCGGAATCTCAACGATGAACTTCATACTTCCTGCCAGACGGCGCGCACTTCAACCATGGTCAGCCAAAGTGCCCGCATCCCATTCTCCAGCACACCAGACACCGCATCTTTGCTCACAGCGGCAAACCAAGCCGTCGTCAAAACCGCGAGCCAACCCTTATCCTCTGGGCCACAAAACCGCCCGCTTGACTCGCACAAAGTCGCCGAATCAGAACAACCCTGGCAGAAAATTACAAGAAATCCTGTGGATCGAGTCGGGGTGAATATCGTCGAAGTTTGTTGCAGGAAAACTACCCGGAGATTAAAATCCCGTGAATTTCTCGGCCTGGGACGATGCTGCGCAAGGTCCTCCGGCGGAAATCCGCGCCCACCTGGCGAAACGCCGAACGACCCAGACAGCGAGGCAACCACTAACCACGGACGAAGTCGATGCTCCTCTGATAGATTCGAGCGCGACGTTTTTCATCCGAAATTAACCTGCGCGTCACAATCTCGTCACGGTTTCTCTGTAACCATGTGGCTCCTTTTACTCCCTGAAGGCTGGTGAATCTTGTGAGATTTCCGAAAATCTCTTTGCGCATTATTGCCGTCGTTCTTTTCATCTCAGCGCCAGCGTTGGCGCAAGGCGCGAAATCACCGACTAATTCAGCGAAAGGAAAAGCGGTTGTTACGGGGATTGTCACTGATCAGACGGGCGCAGTGCTTCCGGGAGCGACTGCAATCATCACCAACGGAGCCGGGGTGACCGAGACCGCCGCCACCAACGATCGTGGCGAATACTCTCTTGGAGGATTGCCGGCTGGAACCTATACATTGACCATTTCCGCCCCCGCGTTCAAGGAATTCCGCAGCGACGGATTAGCTCTCAGTGCCGCTCAGAGCATCGCGATTGACGCCGTGCTTGAACCTGCCGGGACGACCACCTCAGTCAATGTGGAGGGGCAAAAAGTCTCCCAGGTGGAAACTGAAACTTCTCAGATTGTTGGCACCATCACACAAAAAGAATTGGTCAGCCTCGGATTGAACGGCCGCAACTTCACCCAGCTAATCGCACTGACTCCTGGCGTGAGTAACCAGACTGGACAGGACGAAGCCAAAGTCGGAATTCTGGGCAGCGTTCGCTACAGCGTGAATGGCGGCCGGGTCGAGTACAACTCCTTTAACGTCGACGGCGGCGATGTCTTGAACGCCGGACTCAACGGAAATCAGAGCACCCTGATTGTCTATCCCAGTCTGGATGCGCTGAGTGAAGTGCAAGTGCTGACCTCGAATTACGGTGCCATGTACGGGCAGAGTGCTTCCGGCACAGTGATTGCGACGACTAAAGCCGGCACCAAACAGTTTCACGGCGTGGCTTACGAGTTTATCCGCAACGAATTCTTCAATGCCCGCAATTACTTTGACGAGACCACAAAGGCTCCTCTGTATCGCAGAAACGACTTTGGCGGCGCCATTGGCGGCCCGCTTTACATCCCCGGGGTGTTCAACACCAATAAGGACAAAACCTATTTCTTCTTTTCAGAAGAATTCCGCTTCGAGCGTACCCCTACCGATTTCAATCAGGCGGTGCCATCTTTGGCGGAACGCACCGGCAACTTCAGCGACCTGTGTCCCTTCGTGCTGCCCGGTCTCCAGACCGACTTCACGCGCACCGCTTATCCCGATTGCCCCGCTTTCGGCATCGATCAGAATACCGGGAAGCCACAAACCTTCCCGGGAAACCAGGTTCCCATCGATCCCAACGCGCAGGCTATTCTCGGCACTAATATTATCCCCGCGCCCGATGCGACCGCAGGCTGCAACTCCACCGCCGGCTCCTGCTTTGACGCGGTAGTTTCTCCGAGCACGTACTGGCGCGAAGAACTTTTTCGCATCGATCACAACATCACCCAGAACATGCGCACCACCTTCCGCTACATTCACGATTCATGGGACACCACCATCCTCTCTCCGCAATGGGGAGCGGTGCAAAACACCTTCCCTACGATTCAAAGTACCTTTACCGGGCCGGGCCTGAGCATGCTGGCGCACCTCACCAACACGATTTCACCTTCGTTGCTGAATGAGTTCGTCTTCAGTTACACCACCGATCACATTACGCTGCAAAACATCGATGCCAACGGCGTCACCTGGCAGCGGCCATCGGGCTTGACCACGGGCTACCTGTTCAACAACGGCTTCGGCGGCAAAGTGCCGGGGATCGTGATCGGCGGCACCAATGCAGCCTACGGCGGATTCGGCTTTGGCGTTGATCCCGGCTATTTGCCCTGGCATCATTCCAATCCCACCTATAACTTTCGTGACGACTTAAGCAAAGTTGTGGGCAAGCACACTCTGCAAATGGGGGTTCAATTTGTCATCGCTCAAAGAAACGAAATAAACCAGGCAGTGGGAGCCAATACCGGCGACCAACAGGGGATACTGACCTTCAGCAACGTGAGCAGCTTCAACAGCAAAGGGAATGCTTTTGCCGACTTCCTGCTCGGTCAGCCCACCGGCACGCCGGGAGTTCTCGAGGGCGGAATCAAAACCTTTCAGCAAGATAGTACGCAGCGCAACTATTTCAATCGCTATCAAATTGCTGAACCTTACTTTCAGGATGACTGGAGAATGAGTCCACGGCTCACCCTGAACCTGGGCTTGCGAGTGAGCCTGTACGGGAATTGGCACGAGAAATACAACAATGTCTATAACTGGGTGCCCTCGGTGTACAGTAAATCCCTCGCCGCCCAAACCACCATCGACGCTTTCACCGGCGTTCTGCTCAACGGTCCGCCGTCGACCTGCACTCCGCCGCCGGGATCCATCTCTAGCCCTTGTTCTCCCATCCCGCTGAATCTCAGTAATCTCGACCCGCGAATCACCAACGGCTTGCAGCGCTGCGGTGTGAATGGCATTCCAAACGGATGCATGACCAGCCATATCTTTAATCCGGCTCCCCGCATTGGCTTTGCCTGGGATCCCTTCGGCGATGGCAAAACTTCCATCCGCGCAGGCTATGGAATTTTTTTCCATCACGGAATTGGCAACGAGGCCAACACCGGCTCTCTCGAAGGCAGCGCGCCTCTGGTCCTCGACATGACGCAGAACCATCCCACCAGCTACGAGTGCATTGGCGGCGTCGGCGCGGGTTGTGGAACATCAGGAGCTTTCCCCCTGAACGTCACCGCTATTCCGACACGAGCGATCTGGCCCTACGTCCAGCAGTGGAGCGTCAGTGTGCAGCGCGAACTCTCCAACAACACGATCGCTACTCTCGGCTATGTCGGCAGCAAGGGAACCCATCTCACTACCGAGCTTCAAGTCAACCAATTGGTCCCTGCAGTGTCGACCGACAATCCATTTGGGCCGCTTGGTCTTGCGCCCGGCCAGCCCGTTACGAGCACGCTCTGCAATTCTTACACCGGCACGAGTTTTACTTTTGTCACGCCAACCAACCCCAATGGAGTGGTCTGGGATAACACGAATACAAACTTCGTCAATCTGGAGGCGGCGTGCTTTGGCACGCCTGGCAAGAACTTCCCCGATCCCAACAGCCTGCGCACGTTTGCGCCGGGGTTCGGCCAAATCTTCTCGTTGCAGAACGTGGCGAATTCCGACTACAACGCGCTCCAATTCACCTTGCGTCGCGCGACCGGCCCTCTGACGGTTGGCCTTTCTTACACCTACAGCCATTCCATCGACGATTCTTCGGACCGCTCCGACACCACTCTGGTCAATTCATTTAATCTCAGCTCGAACAAGGCAAGCTCAAATTTTGACCAGCGCCACCTGCTGAATATCAGCTATGTGTATAAACTCGACAGCTTCGTCAACAAGCTTCGCTACTGGTTCTCGGATATCGGCTACGACGACAACGCCTCAACGCAAGCTGCGGCGATGCCGGAAAGCTCATCTGCCTGGGCCCACGCTCTGCAGAATGGATGGGAACTGTCGGGGATCACGATCTTTCAAACGGGCACGCCTTTCAGCATCATCAATGGCGGAAGCAGCAACGGCATCTCTGTGCTGGATAACGCCGGCGTGGCCAATGGGACGGGCGCCGGATCATATCCCGATGTGATTGGAGACCCGCACAAACTCGCGCCAATCGGCGGCAATAACCCCGAGAGTATCGGCCCCATCCTGGCCAATCCCGCCGCATTCGGCGCTCCCGTGGGTCTGACTTTCGGAGACGCAGGCCGCAATTTCATGAACAATCCCAGCCGTTTGAA
The DNA here is from genome assembly GCA_049585795.1 of Terriglobales bacterium. Lineage (GTDB taxonomy): Bacteria > Acidobacteriota > Terriglobia > Terriglobales > Acidobacteriaceae > JABDBE01. Next base: position 299,958 of record JBAVAQ010000026.1, read on the forward strand.
CTTTGATGTTGCGCTCTTGAAACATTTCAAAATCACCGAGGGCAGCAATCTCGAATTTCGCGCCGAAGCGTTCAACGTTTTCAATCACACCCAGTTCCGCATTTACGATCCCGACAAAGGCAACACTGGCAGCAACACGATTACCTGCTACGGCGGCCTGAATAACTCCGCCGGCGACCCCAGTTGCCTTGAGGGCAATTCCTTCCTGCATCCCGTCGACGCGCATCGCCCCCGCACCATGCAATTCGGCCTGAAATACAACTTCTAAGGCAACCATCTGGATCGTGGGTGCCCCGCTCCTTGCGTGTTTTGCAAGGGGCGGGAACTGTCACATCTTCGGATGGCCGTTGCACTCACACCAGCCGTCGAGCTGCCGCATAAGTAACCTAAGAACGGGAAGGGCACGGCTTCAGCCGTGCCGCCAAGCCGCAAAAGTCGATCTAGGCCCCGCAGGGAGCGATGCTCCCCAGGCCGCAGGGTTGTAGGGACTGGAGGCTGGCCCACCCACCAAAGTGCAACTCTAAATTACATATGGAATTAGGGTGCCCCACTCTTTCCACGCTCTTTGCGGAAGGGGTGGGAGGCGGGTTGCCAGAGTCCAGAACGTTCGCAGGCGGGCGGACTCATGTGAGCGGCCCGACCGGGCAAGACTCACTCCGCCCATGCGAACAAAACGCCGGGCAGCCAGCCTCGTCGTTCCCACCTTTATAAGTGTTTTTTGAGCTATTTTCTGCACGAGAATATGTGCAAGTTGCACTTACGGAGTAGGTCTTCTCCGGCGCTCGGTCGACGCTAGACGTGACGCCCCTGGGGGCGTCGTACAAGCAAGGCAAGTGCATCCGTCGTTGGGCGTGAGTTGCCAGGCGGCAACCGCATCGAGGCGATAGCCGACACCTCGAATAGTTTTCAAGTATGTCGGACTCGTCCGGTCCGGCTCAATCTTCTCCCGGATTCGCCGTATGCACGCATCCACGCTGCGTGGGGTCACGAATTGCATGTCTCCCCAAACCGCATCGAGCAGGAGATCGCGAGTGAACACCTGGCCACGATGGCGGGCCAGGTATTCGATGAGGCGAAACTCCAAACTGGTAGTCGGCACTTCGCTGCCACGAACGGAAACCTTCATGGCCAGACTGTCGATGACCAGGTCCGCCGTCTCAGTGCGGGATCGTCCGTGCGTGGGCGCAAACCGGCGCAAAACGGCTTGCACCCGGGCCACCAGTTCACGCGGGCTGAACGGCTTCACAATGCAATCGTCCGCGCCCGACTCGAGAGCCAGAGCACGATGTTCCTCGGCAGCTTCGGGTAAGAGAAAAACGATGGCTGTTCTTGCCAGCGCACGATGTTCGCGAATCTGCCGGCACAAATCCAGCCCATTGCCGTCCGGCATCATCATCGTGATCAGCATTAACGAAGGATGGTGGTCCTGTGCTTCCTGAATTACGTTGGACGTCGAAAACGTACGCACCGCATAGCCCGCCTCTTCGAGGCACCACCGCGCCAGCTCACGAATCTCTGTCTCATCTTCGATCACAAAAATGAGCTGCTTCATGAACGCGTCCCCATTCACTCTCCGGGCGCTAACCTGCGCACACCGTGGCACAGGACCTGCATTACCAAGTAAGGAAGTGCGACCAATTGTCGCGATGCCGAGAGCCTGCGGACATGCCGCAACCAGTTTTGAGACTGACTCGTACGACGCGAAAGGAAGACCAGAGCCAGTCATCGGCCTATCCTGTTCGGTCTCGTAGTGTAGGCCGTCCTCTGTTACGGACGCGTGACCGCAAGATGAATAACATGTAAATTCCAGTCCGCTCTTTGAGCTTCGAAAAGCCCGCTTGCCGCGGTTTCAGGCTAGACGCTATTCTGTCCTTTGCAACTTCCAAAACCGTTCCTAAGACTTTTCCGAACCGGTGCCAATGCCTCGACCAACACCCCGCAAGTTTGACCGTGACGCAAGGCGAAAGCACACGGGACCCAACCACCTCGTGATCAGCCGATCCAAGATTGATTCTGAGGGTTGCCACACTACTGCTGCCATCAAGAAGGGCACGTTCGTGGTGGAGTACACCGGGCCGCGCATCACCATCAAACAAGCCGACGCGCTTTACGATGACCATCCGCGCACCTATTTGTTCGGTCTCACCGACGGCAAACACGTCATCGATGGCGAAGGTGTGGCGGCATTCATCAATCACTCCTGCGATCCCAATTGCGAAGCAGATGAAATTAAAGGTCGCGTGTGGATTATTGCGTCCCGTGACATTGCGGCGGGCGAAGAACTTACCTACGACTACAACTTGTACGACGGCGATCTCGATGATCCGTCGCCATGCTTCTGCGGCGCGCCCAATTGCCGCGGAAGCATGTACTCAGAAAAAGAGCTGGTGCGGCGTGCGAAGCTGCTCCAGCGGCGGGGCATGAGAAAGAAAAAGGGCGAGTTGAAGAAATCCAGAACCTGAATTGCGGTTCGCCGCCTCCGCGAGCTGCCGCAGAGTGCGCCGAGAAGCAGGAAGCAAACGAATCGCCGACGCAGCTATTGGCCAGACGGAACCGGAGCGCGCGATTCCATCTTTACGGTGGACAAACTGGACGCATCCCAACCCCCGCCCAACGCCTTGACCAGCAGTACGCTGGCTACCATGCGACGCCCGGAAATCTGCACCGCCGTGCGTTCGTTAGCCAGCGCGGTGGTTTGCGCCGTGATGACCTCCAGATAGGCGGTCACGCCGCCCTTGTAGCGAGTGTTCGAAAGAGACAGCGAATGTTCCGCCGCCGCAACGGCCGCGCTTTCAGTCTTGGATTCATCTTCCAACAGGCGCAATGCCGCCAGATTGTCTTCCACTTCCTGATATGCCGTGAGCACATCCTGACGATAGTTGGCCACTGCTTGATCGTAAGCGGCGCGAGCCTGATCGCTGGCAGCCCGGCGACGTCCGACGTCAAAGGCGGTCACCACCGCGGAAGCTCCCACGGCAGCGAACGCACTCGGGCCGGAAAGCCAATTCACGATCGTCGTGCTTTCGAAACCGGCGCTGGGAAACAGGTTGAACAAAGGATAGTATGCGGCCTTCGCTATTCCAATCTGGGCATTTGCCGACGCCATCAGTCGTTCATTGGCGGCGACATCGGGACGGCGCTCCAGTAGCTCCGAGGGCAATCCCGGCGGGATTACCGGAGGCGTCGCATTCAGCACGGCAAATGACAGCGTGAACGTTGAAGCCGGCTCCCCGATAAGAACGGCGATTGCGTGTTCATACTGCGTCCGCTGCTCTCTCACGTCAATGGCCTGCGCGCGTGCGGTCTCCAGCTGAGTCTGGGCCTGCGCCACGTCCACCTGCGACGCTACTCCGCCCTTATAACGATACTCGGTCAGCTCCAATTGCTTCACATAACTGGCCACGGTGTCGTCGAGCAACTGCGCCTCGGCGTCCAACTCGCGGGCTTGAAAGTAATCAACCGCCAATTCGGCATGTACGCTCAGTCTTACGGATTCAAGGTCAGCCAAGGTCGCTTGCGCGTTCGCACGCGCAGACTCGACGGTCCGGCGTACGCTGCCCCACACGTCCGGTTCGTACGACATGTCGACCGGAACGACCAGGTCATTTGCCGTTTCACCAGTCCCCGGAGTCAGGCTCAACGGACGATTCCCGGAATAACGCTCACGCGTAGCCAAGACCCCAGCTGTGATCGTCGGATAATAATCCGCGCGATTGTAACGAACCGTGGCCCGCGCCTGCGCAAACTGTGCCTGAGCCGCTTTCAGGTTCTGGTTCGAAATATTGACTTTCTCCTCCAACGCATTGAGCTGTGGATCCTGATAAATCTCCCACCATTTTCCCCGCAACGTCTGATCGGCTGGTTGCGCTATTTTCCAGTTCTGTGGGGTTTCTTTGTAACCCGGGGGAACAGGCGCGGAAGGCCTTGAATAGCGCGGACCGACGGCACACCCGCACATCAGCACGAGCGCGGCGAAGAGCGTGGCGCACAATCTTGATGGCGCCAGTCTTGCAAAACCCTTACGTGTTTGCCGCGAGCCAATCACTGTTTCGTTTCTCCCGAACCCGTTGCTGGCTGGGCAATGCGGACTTCTTCTCCCGATACAATCGAATCCGGCGGATTGGCAATGATGGATTCATCGCCAGTCAGTCCAGCCACCACTTCGACTTCGGAACCGAAATCGTGGCCCAACGTAATCGGTTTAAGCTCCGCGCGGCCGCCGTCGGCGACTGCAGCTACGCGAAGTCCTTCCGATCGAAATATCAGCGTATTGACAGGAAGGATAAAGGCCGAGGTCGCCGTTGGCAGCTTCAAATGCACCTCCGCGTAAGCTCCGCTGAACAGCGTGCCCGTCGGATTATTTACGCGAATTTCCACCAGTAAAGTTCGCGTGGTCTGGTCGATAGCTTGCGCCGTTCGCACTAGCGTTCCGGGGAAGACCCGCCCGGGAAACTCCGGAAGCACCAGCTCAGCCGTCAGTCCGGGCTTTGCCGCTTGTGAGTACACCTGCGGCACGCTGACATAGACTCGCAATTTGTCCGGCTGGACAATATGAAAAAGCTCAGTTCTCGCCCCTCCACTGCTTCCGGAGTCGATCAACGCGCCTATATCGGTATTGCGCGCCGAAATTACGCCCGTAAAGGGGGCATAGATCTTCTCGAAGGATTGCAGTTCCTGCAGGCGTTTTACGTTGGCCTCCTCAGACTGAACCGTGGCCTGCTTGGCCGCAAAATCTCCCTCGGCGTTGTCGGCCTCCTGTTTCGAGACTGAATCCGTCTTCAGCAAGCCCGTATATCGGTCCGAGGTAATTTTCGAAAGCTTCAGATTAGCTTCCGCTGTGGCCAGGTCAGCTCGTGCTTGCCGCAGTTGCTGGTCGACTTCCGGCGTCTCAATCTCCGCCAGCAATTGGCCCGCCCTCACATGGGCCCCGATGTCTACGTACCAGGCCTTCAGGTATCCATTGGTGCGCGCGTAAATGGGAGAGTCAATGTAGGCCTGCACGTTCGCGGGAAGAACTACCTCTTGCGCCGGGGCGCCGCGCTTGGGGTGTACTACCGAGACGGTCGGAATGGCCATCTCCGCCGTCTCTTTACCCAGCGCCGCCCGCGCATGGATTCTGGGCAGAATTCCCGAAACCACGACCGCCGCCACGATGGCAAATGCCAGAACCGCAATCCACCAGCGGCGCACCGGGCGCTTTTGTGGACCAGGGCTCACCAGTTTTTGCTCCTGCAACATCACTGGCTTATCAGCTTCGTTTTGCGATTCAACCTTCATCAAAAAGACTCCATGAAATCCATGAGCGAGATCTTACGAACCGGATCAATGCTTCGCTTGAGTTCTGGCTAACCGTTGCCTCCGCCCGTGCAGCAGACTGAAGAAGACTGGCACAAAAAACAGCGTCGCTACGGTTGCCAGCAACAAACCGCCGATTACCGCTCGGCCCAGGGGAGCATTCTGCTCGCCGCCCTCGCCTAATCCGATCGCCATCGGCACCATTCCGATGATCATGGCCAAGGCGGTCATCAGCACTGGGCGGAACCGCGTGAACCCGGCGTTGAGTGCGGCCGCGAGCGCGTCTTTGCCTTCGGTGATTTGCTCCTTCGCGAAGCTCACCACCAGGATGCTGTTGGCTGTAGCAACTCCAACGCACATGATGGAGCCGGTGAGCGCCGGAACGCTGATGGTTGTACGGGTCACGAACAGAAACCACACGATGCCAGCAAGCGCCGCGGGCAAGGCAGAGATAATAATGAAGGGATCAAGCCAGGACTGAAAATTCACCACGATCAGCAGGTACACCAGCACAATCGAGAACAAGAGTCCGCCCAGCAGGCCCTCATACGACGAGCGCATGGTCTGAATCTGCCCTCGAACCATCAACTGCGAGCCGCGCGGGAGTTCCTTCTTGCTGTCCTGCACAATTCTATTGATGTCTCGAGCGACTCCGCCCAGGTCTCGGCCTTGCACCGAACCGTAAATATCAATCATCGGCTGGATGTCGTAGTGCGAGACCACGGCCAACCCGGCGCCGCGGTGGATGGAAGCAAGGCTGGCAAGAATTCCGGCGGGAGCCCCGCTCGGACCGGTCACCGGGATGTTCTCCAGATCCTGTAAAGAATCGACGCGGTACTGCGGCGTCTGGGTGGCAATGGAATAGCTCACGCCGGTCTTCGGATTCACCCAAAACTCTGGCGTGGTCTGGAAACTGCCGCTCAGGGAAATCAGCAGGTTGTTGGCGACGTCGCGCTGCGTGAAGCCGACCTGTTGTGCCTTGGTCCGGTCCACGTCGACGTGCAAATAGGGCTGATCGAAAGGCTGCTGGATGTGCAGATCGACGGTACCAGGAATCTGCTGCAGCCGTTCCAGCAACTTGTCGGCGAATGCCCGGTTGCCGTCCGTGTTGTAACCCACAACCTGCACGTCGATCGGAGACGGGAGACCGAAGTTCAGAATCTGGCTGACAATGTCAGCCGGGAGGAACGAGAAGGTGATTCCGGGGAACTCCTCCGGAAGTCTTAAACGCAGATCGTGAACGTACTGCGCCGTTGGCTGATGGCCCTTCGACAAACTGACGAGAATGTCGACATCCGCCGGCCCGATGGGAGCAGAGTTGCTGTAGGAAAGGTTGATGCTGCTATAAGGCAGACCGATGGTGTCGATAATGCTGTCGATTTCCTTGGGCGGAATCTGCTGGCGGATCGACTGCTCCACCAGATCAGAAAGGCGCGCGGTTTCTTCAATACGCGTTCCGGTACGCGCCCGCATATGCAATTTGAACTGGCCCGCGTCCACCGCGGGGAAGAAATCCTGACCCAGCCAAGGAACCAGAAACACTACTGAAGCTAGACACACGCCCAGAAAGATAAGTAGAAAAGCGCGGTTGTGGTGAAGGCAACGCTCCAAAAGCCCGTGGTAGCCTTCGCGGAAACGCTCAAAGGCTTCTTCAAACTTAATCTGCATGGCGACCAGTGGGTTTCGGCTTTGACTCGCCGCCAGGGTCTCCGCTTCATGGCCACGCAACAAATACTTGGCCATGGTCGGCACCAGCGTCCGGGACAGGAGGTAGGAAGCCAGCATGGCGAACACGACTGCTTCCGCGAGGGGCACGAACAGATACCGCGCAACTCCGGAAAGGAAAAACATAGGCACGAAGACGATGCAGATGGCGAGGGTAGAAACGAAGGCGGGAACCGCGATTTGCTGTGCGCCGTCCAGAATGGCGTGCTCGACCTCTTTTCCGAGCGCCAGATTCCGGTTGATGTTTTCGATTTCCACGGTGGCGTCATCCACCAGGATGCCGACCGCCAGCGCCAGCCCACCGAGAGTCATGATGTTGATGGTCTCGCCCAGAGCGCTCAGCACGATGATCGAAGTGAGGATCGAGAGCGGAATGGAAACCGCGATGATGACTGTGCTGCGCCAGTTGCCCAGAAAGATCAGAATCATCAGGCCGGTGAGGCAGGCTGCGATGGTTGCTTCTTTCAGCACGCCATCAATCGATGCCCGAACGAAAAGCGATTGGTCCGCCAGCGGCCGTATATGCAGCTCCGGCGGCAACCCCGCTTGAATCTCGGGTAAAAGAGACTTTATGCCGGCAATGATGCTGAGCGTAGAAGCCTGGCCAGACTTCAGTACGGTAATCAGGACGGAGCGCTGGCCATTCACCCGCACGATATTCGTCTGCGGCGGAAAACCGTCCCTCACATACGCCACATCGTGGATGTAAATGGTCGTGCCGCCCACGGTCTTGATCGGCAATTGATTCAGTTCAGCCATCGTCGTGGGGGCGCTGTTGGTGTCGACGGCATACTCAAAAGCCCCGATTTTGGACGTCCCGGCCGGAAGAATCAGGTTCTGCGCGCTGATCGCATTGACCACATCCAGCGGTGACAGACCCTTCGATTGCAGCGCATTCGTGTCCAGGTCAACCTGCACCTGGCGCTGCTTCCCGCCGTAGGGATACGGGATGGCGCACCCCGGAACCGTAATCAAACGAGTGCGAATGAAATTAACGCCATAGTCGAACAGTTGCTGCTCGGAAAGTTTTTGCCCCGAAAGAGCCAGCTGAATAATGGGCACGCTGGAAGCGCTGTAGGTAATGACCAGAGGCGGTGTGGTTCCCGGTGGCAATTGCCGGAGTTGGGTCTGGGAGATTGCCGTCACTTGCGCGATCGCTTTGGTGATATCGGCATGCGGCTGGAAAAATACTTTCACCACCGCGATACCATTCAGCGATTGCGACTCGATGTGCGCGATGTCATCGACCAGTGTGGTGAGCGCCCGCTCCGTCTGGAACACGATGCGGTTCGACATGTCGTCCGGATTGAGGCCCTGATAATCCCAGAGGATGCTAACGACAGGAATATTGATGTTCGGGAAGATGTCCGTAGGCGTGGTGAGAATGACGATGGGACCCAGGATCAGGAGCAGCAAAGCGACGACCACAAAGGTATAAGGCCGCCGCAATGCAAGTCGGACAATCCACATAATTTCCTCTGGATGTACAAAAACGTCGGCCCGCGCGCGCTCAATCGCAAGTAAGAAGAATCAGGTAAGAATGATGCAAAGTACCACTGCCCTTGCAGGCAGCCTTACAATTGTGCGCTGCGCGGCCGACGCCGGATCATTAATATTCTATTGGATTTAGTTTCTGAGCGAGGGATGCAGAGTTTTGAATGTAAAGATTTGTAGGCCTGGGGGAAATGCTAAATCCCGAATCCCCAGAGTTCCACGGGGACTACTTCTTGCGTTCTGAGAGCTATTTGGGCGGGTCGGGCGAAGTGACCTAGTTGGGTTTGCGAGTCTTGCCGTCGGAGAGGTACTGCAGCAGTGCGGTGTCAGCGGCCCGCTTGAACTTCTCCGCGGCCGCTACCCGCGGGCTGACTATACCCTCCGCGGTGGGTTTCTGGCCCAGGCTCTGGCGCAGCCGGTCGCCCTCTTCGGATTCGTTGGTCATGACCTGCATGTAGAACCAAAGGAAGTGGCGCATCTGATCGAGGGCTGACTTCAACACGTGCAGGGATTCGATCTCCGGCATCTGGCAGAGAGCTTCCATCAGTTCCGGATCGCCCGGAGCTTGCATGGCTGCGCAGTTCAACGTCTGCTGAATGGCCCGCAGGTCTTCCGTGACCCGCAGGATTCGCACATGAACCTCGTCCAGAAAATCACTTTTTTCCATGGCTCGCCGGCTTCCTCGATCGAGAAATACAAGCTCACCATCTCACCCGCGACCCTGGACTAACAGATGTCCCACGTGCATGCGCTTTCGTAATTCGAGCCATTACTTTGGTATGAAGGGAACTGCGCTCGCACGAACGGCGGAAGCGATGGCCCATTCTTGCGGCTGAAAGACGCCACCGTAGCCTGTTTCGAGCGGTGTCAGGAGGCTAGCGCACGAAAGTACCCACGAAAGCGCTGCGCCTTCCGTGCGACTCCCAATCAACGTCAAGTCCCGGACCGCGATAGGAATCAGTGAGGGCGACAGCCGGCATTGAGTGGGTAAGCTGAGTCAACGGCGGATAGAAGGTCACTTCATTACCGCAGACATGGTCTGTGTTGTTGACTGGGCGGGTCCGCACTGTGGCGAACTGTCCAGCGCGCAGCAGCGCCACTCCGTGGCGCTCGGGATTGACCGCGAGTTCCATGGGAGCGGTGATTACCCGTTCCGTGTGACGCAGAAGTTCACCTCCCATTTGGTGTGCGAAGGCGATCAGAGCGGAGCTCTGTTGTGGGCTCGCCTGGTCGTCGACGAGGAGGACCGCCTGCGCGGGATAAGGATTCTCGTACGGATCACCCAGAGTCGCGCGGGCATGAACGGCCGCCGCGATGGTCAACCCGTCCAGCGGAACGCCCTCCCAGCTGCCGCTTTGCACGTGCCAGGCGAGAATGGCTTCATCGCCTACGAGGTTCACCTCGCCGTTGGCAAAACACTGGCCGGTATAAACGTCAGCGCTGCGAGTCTCGATGTAGTCGCCGCGAATCTGCTGGCCGAGAGCGGACGTAGTAAGAGTTAGGAGTGCAACGCAGAAAAATTCAGACAAGCCATGCCGCATAGGTCACCTCATCCGAAAGTATTTGTCCATTGTCCTCCAAACGAGGCGATTGTGGAAAGTGGAGCGGATCGTGCACCATCAGCGATTTCGTTAGAAGCAAACATTCACTCTTCCTGATTTGGAACTTTAGTCACCTAATCTTTTCAGAAGTCGGGCTTCTGCAGAGATGCGGCGGCGGTCCGCCTCCGATGGAACCATTAGCGAGATGTACTGGAAATGAACAAACCCGCAATCTTGGAGAGCGGCAAACGGCAATTGCAAGTATTGCTGGTAGGAGGCAGCGCGGAGGACTGCGCCGATGTGAGCCATTTGCTCAAACAGGCGAACGAGGGGCAAGTTCATCTCCAATACGGCGCCTCGGCTGAAGAGGTGCGTAATCAGTTGGAAAGAGGAAGTTATGACCTTTTACTATGCAGTGACAAATCGACTGACCACGTTGCGCATCAGTTGTTACGCGAGGTGCGCCAACATGTTTCTGGCGTTCCGCTCATTTTTCTGAATGGTTCATCAGATCAAAACATGATCGAGGCCGCGATTCAGAGCGCAGCCTGTCATTATCCAACCCAGACCACTGTGCCGGAGACGCAAAGGGTGCCTGCGGATCTTAGCGCTGTCGATGTTCAATCCGCAGAACCCATGAATCCCAACTCCGGAGAGACCCTGCGCAAGCTTTGGCGCGCGGTCGAGCAGATGGCGGACGCGTTAATCATCATGGATCAATCGGGAATCATGGAGTACGTGAACCCGGCGTTCGAGGCACTCACCGGATATTCGCGGCAGGAAGCCATCGGCCAGTCGTTCTCAATACTTACATCGGAGCAACATGAGGACGAGATTTACGAGGAAATGTGGAACATGGTTCGCTCCGGCAACGTGTTTCGGGGAATCGTGATGAACCGGAAGAAGAATGGGGAAACTTTAATCATCGAGAAAGCCCTCACCCCACTGCGAGACAGTACGGGAGAGATCACCCACTTCATTTCGACAGGTCGGGATATCAGCGAGCGGCGCAAGCTGGAATCGGATCTGCAACAAGCGCACAAAATGGACGCCATCGGTCGACTCGCCGGCGGCGTAGCGCATGACTTCAACAATCTGCTGCTGGTCATCAGCGCTTATGCCGAGCTTATGCTCGACTCGCTTTCCGATGAGGATCCTCTCTGTCGAAACGTGGCCGAAATCATCACCGCATCGCGCCGGGCAGCCGACTTGACCCGCCAGCTGTTGGCGTTTGGGCGGAAGCAGATGCAATCCTTGCAAATCCTCGACCTGAATACTGTCATTGGGGGAATCACGGAGATGCTGCCGCGGCTCATTGGTGAGGACATCGAGCTGGTATTTGCTCCCGCGCAGGATCTGGGCAAAGTAAAAGCGGACCCGATACAAATCGAGCAGATCCTGATGAACCTAGCCGCGAATGCGCGTGACGCGATGCCGGGCGGCGGCAGGCTCAACATCGAAACCGCTATGGTAAGAGTCGATGAATCTTACGTGCAGCGGCATGCGATCGTGCCTCCGGGAGATTATGTCTTGCTCACGGTCACCGACTCGGGCCAAGGCATTGCTCCGGAACACCTGGGGCATATTTTTGAGCCCTTTTACACCACGAAAGAAGCTGGAAAAGGAACCGGGCTGGGGCTGGCGACGGTGTATGGCATCGTGAAACAGAGCGCAGGCTTCGTCTGGGTTTACAGCGAGCCCGGACTTGGGACCACGTTCAAAGTTTATCTGCCCCAAGTGCAACCTCTGGGCGGCGAGGTTCCCATTTCCAAGTCGGCCGAAGGTTCGCCTCGTGGCAGCGAGACCTTGCTGCTGGTGGAAGACGAAGCGTCGGTGCGGGTGGCTTCTGCGCAATTTCTTACTCGGAGTGGATACAGAGTGCTGGAAGCGAGCAACGGAGAAGATGCGTTGCGGGTGTCACGGGCGCACCCTGACCGGATCGCGTTGATGATTACGGACGTGGTGATGCCGAAAATGGGTGGGCCCATGCTGGCGGGGTGGCTGGCGGATGAGCGTCCAAACATGAAGGTGCTGTTCGTTTCCGGATATGCCGAAAACACTGTTCTGCGGCACGGGAAAGTTGATGTCACTACCGGGTTTCTGCAGAAGCCTTTCTCGGGCAAGATGCTGGCGAGGAAAGTCAGGGAAATTCTGGAAGAAAGTCAGACGGAGAGCTTGGAAACAACTTCTCGCAGCTTGGGAGAAGTTGACTGACTTCAAGTTGGCGCCGCACGGACGGGACGCCCGCGCCTAGATTAGCTCACCAGTTTACCGTTTTCTAATCGAAAGTGGTCTCCGCGCCACACTATTTTGTGGCCCGAAAAACTCACTACCCAAATCAACAGCGCGATCGAGTCGCGAACGGGAATCCATACGAGCGAGCCCATGACCTGGCGATCGCGCAGCACAGATTTGCCAACCACTACAGCGACGACGGCACGCATCACTGCCGTACATGCGAACAACGCCCATGCCCAGCCTGCACCCTTGGCAAGAATCAAGGCCAGTACACCCCACGGCAGACCAAACGTCAGACCGAGTCCGGCGTAGCCCCAGAAGCGAGAGTCGCGAAGGGTGCGCGCCCAGCGCAATTGGTGATCCAGGAAAGCGCGAAGAGTGTAACGAGGCAGGAAGGTGTCGACCACGACGTCGGACAACTCTACCTTAAGACCCAGGGCTGCAATGCGGCTGCCGAGTTGATAATCATCGGCCAAATAGTCGACGAGAGCTTCGAAGCCGCCAATTGCCTGCAGATCGCGGCGGCGAAAAGCCAGAGTGGAACCCAATCCGAAGCGCATTCCATGCTCGATGTTTTGCGCCACCAAAACGCCCGCGGAAAAGTCGGTGCTGATGCCAAGCGATTCCAGGCCAGATCCCAGCGACGAATTGGCAATGCCGCGGTAGAGGCAGGTCATTAGGCCAATTTTGGGATTGGTCAGCGGAGCAAGTACCCGGCGCAGATAGTCAGGCTCGACCCGAATGTCGCTGTCATTCACAAGAAAGTATTCGTAACTTGCTTGCCGCACCATCTGAGCGAGATTACTTACCTTGCTATTGTTGCCCAGCTTTTCTGGGCAAATCATCAGACGGATCGCGTGGCGCGGAAACTCTGCTTTGAGTTGTTCGACCAGTTGGATTGCGGGATCGTTGGCATCGCTGACCCCGAAGATGATTTCGTATTCCGGGTAATCTTGCAGGCAATGACTACGGAAGCATTCGTACATTTCGGGGTCGGCGCCGCGCAGGGGTTTGAGGACGGAGACAGCTTGTGTAGGGCGAACATTCCTGTCCGCCGCTTTGCGTTCTCGCAGAAATTTGGCCGCGCTCCACAGGCACAGGGCGTAGTAGGCTAGGCTCGAAATCGTCCCTAGTACGGCGAAGGCCAGGACGATCTGTGCGGCGTAGTGCATCATGCGCGTGAATGAGTCTAGCAGCATGGCCGGAGCGTGCTAGGTCTGTCGGATAGTAATTCAGTTCCGAGTTTGCGGTTCTCAGTTCTCAGTCGTCGCATATAATGATTTTGTAGGCAGCTGGACCGGACGGTCGCTCTCGACGCTTCGGCGGCGAGGGAGGAAAGTCCGAACTCCGCAGAGCAGTGTGCCGGATAACGTCCGGGAAGCCGGGTTCAAGCCCGGTTGACGGCTAGTGCCACAGAGAACATACCGCCTGGTGCATCTTCGGATGCGCAGGGTAAGGGTGAAAAGGTGCGGTAAGAGCGCACCGCCGTTGCAGTAATGCAGCGGGCAGGGCAAACCCCACACGGAGCAAGACCAAATAGGGAGGAAGTTCGCGGCTTGCCGCGGGCACGTGCCGGCTCGGTGCGTCAAACCTCCGGGTAGGTCGCTTGAGCTGCGCAGTAATGCGCGGCCCAGAGGAATGACCGTCCTGCGGGAGTAATCCCGCAGACAGAATTCGGCTTACAGGTCCGGCTGCCACAAATTAATCAGAAGCACGGTGTGCCCATCGCTCCCTAGGACGGGAACGTATCCCTGCGCCAGAAGATTGCGCAGATCCAGTCGAACGCACCGAATCTCTCCAAGCGACGACCTGAGAACCGAGAACCGGCTACCCAGAACTGGTCTTTTAAGGGGTCGGTGAGTGTAACGGGGATTTATCGCCAGTTGACGCGATTGCCTAACAGTTCGCGGCTCGGATTACTTCCTGTTTGCCGACAACTCACCCAGAATTGTTGCCATGGTGTAACGTGCTGCACAGGCTATAATTACGCCCACGCATGCCTCTAACCGCTGGCACGAAACTCGGCCCCTACGAGATTCAATCCGCCCTCGGAGCCGGCGGTATGGGGGAGGTTTACCGCGCCCGCGATTCCCGACTTTCCCGCACCGTCGCGATCAAGGTTCTGCCTGAGCACCTTTCTTCCAGCCCCGAAGCCAAACAGCGCTTCGAGCGCGAAGCGCGCGCTATTTCAGCGCTGAACCATCCCAACATTTGCACCCTCTATGATGTCGGGCATCAAAACGGAATCGACTATCTAGTCATGGAGTTTCTGGAAGGGGAGACGCTCGCCGATCGGTTGCGCAGAGGGAAACTGCCGATGGAGCAGACATTACGCTACGCAACTGAAGTGGCCGATGCACTGGAGACCGGCCACCGGCGCGGAATCGTTCACCGGGATTTGAAGCCGGGCAACATCTTTGTCACGGTGCACGGGGAATGCAAAGTGCTCGACTTTGGGCTGGCCAAGTTGGAAGAAGAAGGGGATGTGTTGGACGCTAACGCACTGACGAGCCCGGCGGTACTGACGAGTCCGGGGGCGGCAGTTGGGACTGTAGCGTACATGTCGCCGGAACAGGCGCGAGGCGAAACGCTGGATGCCCGGACAGACATCTTTTCACTGGGCGCCGTGCTTTACGAGATGGCGACCGGGAGGGTAGCGTTTCCCGGCAAGACATCGGCCGTAGTCTTCAAGGCAATTTTGGATGAGACGCCGGCGCGGCCGGTGCATCTCAACCCGGGGATATCGCCGAAACTCGAAGACATCATCTTGAAGACCTTGGAGAAGGATCGCGAAATCCGTTATCAAGTAGCGGCGGAGTTGCGTGGGGACTTGAAGCGGTTGCAGAGAGACGCAAGCGCGGGACAGGGGTTATCGACTGGAGCGGCATCGCGCGAAGCGGTATCTAGTGGAAAGGCGACAGGCGGGGTCCTCCCTCCGATACTTGGGCTGCACTCCGTCTCGAATGGTTCTTCATCGAGCCAAGTGATTGTGGAGGCTGCGCGCCAACACAAGTGGGGTCTGCTTGTGGCAGGGGTGGTGGGCGTGCTGGTGCTGATTGCAGCCGGGTTTGGGGTCCGTTCTTTTCTTACCCGAGGGAGCAGGCCAGCATTTGCTAACTACACGATCGCAACGATTCCAGAGACGACGCAGGCGCGATCGGTTGCGATCTCGCCCGATGGGAAGTATCTGGCGATGGTTCGTCGGAATGAAAAAGGCCAGGAAAGCCTGTGGTTGCGGCATTTGCCCACCAACAGCAATACCCAGGTAATACCACCGATCCGATTAGCGAACTACGATCGTGCCCAGTTTTCTCCTGATGGCAACTATATCTATTTTCGCCGGAGTGGTAGTGCGGACGACGCCAAGAGGTTTGACCTTTATCGCGTGGCGGTTTTGGGCGGTACACCCGGTCTGCTTGCACGCGACGTCGACTCGTCTCCGACGTTCTCTGCTGACGGGCAGCGCATGGCGATTCTGCGAGATAACAACCCGGCGATAGGTAAATATCAAATCTTGATCATGGATCGGGACGGCGGAAACGAAAAACCTTTGATTACTGGAGACCATCCCGTTCCTGCAAACCCTGCTTGGTCGCCGGATGGAAAAGTGATCGCGTGTTTCAGTGATGCGGCCGACAAGAAATCTACCGAAGTGACAATCATCGACACGGAAACCGGAAAACGTCGAACGCTTGTCCGGCTGAACATATTCAGGGAATTCTTGGACAACCTGACATGGATGCATGACGGCCGGGGCTTGCTCTATATCGATAACGATTTACAGAGCGGACGCATCGGTTTCATCGGGTATCCGAACGGCGAGCTACAGACGATCGCGACCGAAACCAGTGCGTACTGGGATATCAGTCTCGCGCCCGACGACCGGACGCTGGCGGCGGTGGTTGAGAATGAAAGTTACGGCCTCTACTTACTGCCGATGACTGCTGGAGTTGAGGGGACCAATCAGTTGATTGACTTGCATGTTCGGATGCAGGGAGGCTGGGACGTATCGTGGACGCAAGATGGCAAAGTACTGGCTAATCCTTCCGGTGGCATCTATCTTCTGGAGCCGAAAACCGGCAACAAGACGACCATCCTCGCCGACGAGAAACACCCTGCATTCATGCCGCTGATCTGTGGAGACGACCGGACGATTGTTTTCATTAGCATAGTTCCTGGTACGCCGAGCATAAATATCTGGAAAATCGACCGAAACGGACAAGGCTTGCAGCAGCTTACATACGGGAACGAAGATATTTTCCCGGTGTGCTCAAAAGATGCCAAGTGGGTTTACTACCGGGATGGGAGGGCGCAGTCGATCATGAAAGTTTCGGTAGATGGCGGCGCTCCCATCAAAATCGCCTCTGGATTTTTTTCGCAGATCGCACAGTCAGCGGACGGTAAACTCCTGGCATTTCTGAACGCACCTGAAGTCAAAGGCGGCAAGTACAATTTCCAGATCATGTTCGTTGCCACCGATGGATCGATCCCGCCAGAACCGATCGAGGCCGACCCACGTTTTGGACGTGAAGATCGTCCTTTTGCCGGACTGTTGCGATTCATGCCGGACGGGAAGGGGTATGCGTTCGGAGTTCTTGAGGATTCGGTGAGCAACATCTGGGTGCAGCCGCTGGATCGGTCGGCCGCCAGACCCCTGACACACTTCACTGCGGACGTGATTCGGGATTTCGAGTGGTCCGCGGATGGTAAGAACTTGATTATCGTTCGGGGTCACGACGACTCCACGGTTGTCCTGCTGCACACCGGCTCACAGGAATGAGTCAGTTGAAAAATTCTCACAACCCGTTGTCCGTATCGCAACAACAGATAAGACGAATAATCCTGGGGTGCGCGCAAGACTTTGTCTCGAAGCACGATCATTCACTTGGAAGGTTTGGGTGTTAGCTGTCGCTGGCCGAACATTCTATAGCACTCGGAAGGTCAACCGTCGTTACCAGCGATAGCGCTCAACAACCCCGTCACTGAACGCCAAGCACAACTGCAGATCATTCAGAAAATAGCCAGCTAGAACGTGAACGCCACGCCGCCGCTTACCGCTCGTGCCGATTGCACCAGGTAAACCGTGTGCCCATCGCTCCCCAGGACGGGAACGTATCCCTGCGCCAGAAGATTGCGCAGGTCGACAATGGCTTCAATGTGGCCGGGGAAGAATCCGGTGCCGGGAATAGGTTGCCGGAAGAAGAGATTCAAGAAAGGATCGGCGCGTCCCGCCGACGCGTTGAACACATCGACCGGGGTGAGAGCTTCTCCGCTGACCCAGCGATACGACGCCATCCAGTGCGTCTTGGATTTCGGCAGTATGCCACTGACTTTCGCCGCCGCACTTTGCCGTCTCCGCAACACGCTCGATTCCGCAACGTTCGCCAGACTCGCATTCGGCTGCGCTAATTCCAGCACGCCACCGTAAGCATAATCGAATGCCGCCATCAGGTTCGGGGTCAGCTGGCGTTGCAAAACAAAGCGCGCACCTTCCGTATGGAAATTGCTGCCCTGATAAGTAAACGTTCCCGAGTACACATCCGGCAGAACCGTTCCATTGTCCGTGGTGAATTCTCCCACCCCGTTCAGGGCAGGATCCGACACGCGATCTGCGTACGCCGCCAGTTGCAGGCTCATCTTCCCGATGCGGCGCGAAACTGAAAGCTCGTGATGATGCGCATGCTCGACCGTGGGCGAGTACGCCGCCATGCTCACCCGCGGGGCAGACTCGTCCGGATCCATAGGCACCGAATCGAAACCCTTTTCCAGCCGGCTATCCGGCTCCGACGTGGTGTAGGCATATTCCACCACGGTATTCGGAGAGACATGGAAATCGGCCGCTCCGAACGGGCGGAACGTCGTGACCCGTCCCATAAACTGGATGCTCTGAAGTTCGCTGCCGAACTTGACTTCCATTCGATCGCCCAGCTTCACGTCGTCGGAACTGGTCAGCGCCAGCGCCTGAAAATTGTGCAGCACCAGGTCGGGTGCGGGCACATTCCACATGCTCACGGCGAAAGACGCGCCTGAACCGTCCACCATTCTGTGCTGGAACGACGCCCGTAGAACCGAAGACGGCGAATTGGTTCCGTATCCCACGTTGCCCCGGAAGCCAATCGTATCGGAATCGAAAATGGACTTCTCCACCGAGAACCCGGTGCTCAGATCGGATACGCTGCCAAATCCTTCCGATGGGGCTCCGGTTACAAATGACAACGTCCCCTTCAAATCTCGATCGCCTTTTCCGGCATCGCCAAGTATGGCCAGCGATTGATCATCTGCGGACCGATCGTCGACCAGGCGCAAGATCGGCCGGTTCGATGCCGAACGTAGCACCCACTTCCAGTCATCCCGTTCCGCGGGTGTGTGTGCGGGCGTGATCTGAACCGCGTCGAACAACGTGTTCAAGGTGACATTCACGACCGTATTGCCGCCCGGATGAAGCCCAACGTGCTCCCGTATAGCGGGTAGAAAAGCAGGAGCGGAAATTTTGAGATTGTAAACTCCAGGCAATAGGCCGGCAGCGGAATAGAAGCCGTTCTCGTCAGTGAATACTTTGAGGCCTTGTGCCGCCGCGCCCAGCACTTCCACCACGGCTCCCATCTGCGGGCTGCCGCTCGCGGCTCGTACGAACCCCGAGATCGTGCCCGGCCGGTCCGCGCCCCACACCGGGAGCGCCAAGCCCAGCATCAGTACCGAGAACCCAAGCTTGCGGAGTATCAACAACCCGCCACCTCAAGGGAGACCAGGCGTTTCAGCTTACTCTACGGCGAAAGTCGCCGTAGGATCCACTGTCTGCTTGGAGATGTTGTCGTTCACTTTGATTTGAATGCGATAAACTCCGGGATCGAGATTGGCGGCCGAAAGAGTCTTCTGCAGGGTCATTTGGTCGCCAATATTTCCCATCGTGTCCGTCGACTCTATCGTATGAATCACCGCTTTGTTCGTCGCCGCGTTGATCACATCGTACTCAACCGTCGCTGACGGCTTGTGCGTTTTGTCGTCCACGCCCAGATTGTAAACTTGCATCCAGAAGTTCAACTTCTGATCGCGCTTGAACATCACCGGCTTGCCGTCCGCCGGAGGAACCCGTGGCCGCACTTTCGTCGCCCCAATCACAAACATTCCTGTTCCAATGTTCTTCGAAGCCACCGGCTCGACCAGATCGGCCACGATCAGCGAAGATGCATCCAGCCGATCATCCGCATAATCCGGGACTTGAATTCCCTTGCTCCAGGTTCCCACCCGGTCGCCATTCACATCTTTGACCACGATATCTACGCGATAGCGCCCCGGCCGCAGCGGTATCGCCTTCCAATAAACTTGCGAATTCTCCGCCGCCTTGGCCAACAACTCAGCTGGAATATCCGCCTGCACCGTGTCTTCAAAGGTCTGCGCAATGCGGCCGCTCAACGTAGTGACCCGCCCAAAAATATTGACCAGGCCGCGCTCCACGCCGTCCTTGTTCACGAACGTGATGTCCCGGTTTTTCAACTGCACCGTGAAGGGAACCAGCACCGTATCCCCTGTCACTTTCACAAAATCCGCGCGCACATCGAACGGCATCAGGTTCACGCTGATCTTGTGGCTGACCACTTCTTCCAGATCCTTGAACTTCACCGGCGGCGGAGCCTGCAGCTTGGCAAACTGCTCTAAGCGATCGAATTCTTTGCTCGCCTGCGCCGCGCTATCCGGTCCCGGTCCCAGAGTCTCCAGTCCGTTGCTGGTAAAACGATCTGCCTTGCTTGCCATCCCCATCTGCTCGTAAAGCGTTTCTCCGCCATTGGGTGTGTGCAGCAGCGCATCTTTCTCACCGCGGTCGATGGTCATGTGATAATCGCCGCACATGCACGTGTCCACAAACTCGATGATCACTTCTTGCCCGATACCTTCCAGATAACGATAGCGCCAGTCTTCAAACGGGAAAGTCGAAGTCGTTCCCCCGCCTTCTTCGATCGGCCGGTCGTAAGTCCCCCCACTGGGATGTGCATCGATCTCGTCCGCCGGCCCATACATGATATAAATACGGCCGCGGTCGGTTTTCCAGCCAGGGAGGCCGGCGGCAAAGTGTTCGTTCGCGTACTCGATGCGGCGATAGTGCTCTTCTTTGAATTCGTTTTCTTCCGTATCGGGCGTGGGATCGCGGCGTTGCCAGAAGGCTTCGATGAACTGGTCACGCTCTTCGTCGTTCGAAAGTTGCTTGAACGCTTTGCGCTCTTCGTCGGTAATAATGTAGACCACGTCTTCGTCGAGCCACTTCTTGTAGGTCTTGCTGAGCTCCTGCTTCAGTGCTTTGGCGTTTTCCTTCTTTTGTTTTTCGGTGAGTGGACGCTTCAGCGGATCTACCGCCTGCCCCGTCTGATTTGAATTCGTCGGGGCCGCGGCTTGATCGCTCCCAGATTGCTTGGCATCCTGCTGCGCCACTGCAGACACACTAAGCCCAAAAAGGGACACTACCAGAACACCGCACAACGTTAAAATAAAAGACGATGACAAAGGGCCACGACGCAAACCTACCTGGAACATAGAAGGGGTACTCCTCGCACACTAGCTCGTGAATAACATTCTATGTCTTCGGGTACCTGAAGGCAAGGCTAACCCGCACGCACTAAACAGCTAAACAAATTGTAGGATGCAGGCAACCCTTCCGAAAGGTGCCTGCCTCGGGCGGGATCAGATTCAGGTTCCTGCGGATTTTGAAGAGCGCCGTAACTCACCTTTTCGAGCGGTCGAATAGCGCAGCCATCAAGAGCAGAAAAGTCCACAAAGCAAAGCACATAGGCATTTGCCGCTCCTTTGCTCAAAACGGGAATTATCGCTTCACTGCAGTCCGGGCATACTCTGCCAGAATCTTTGCCCTTTGCGGGTCTGCCCCGTCACGCTGGGAGTTGCCCACGAAGATTTTGTCAAGGGGATGAAAGCCGAACCATTCGACGCCTTCACCTTTAAGGTAGCCGGGGCAGCCATCTACCATCTCGGCAATTTCGGCACCGCAGCCAAAAAGCTCTGGCAGTATCAGCCAGCAGTGAAATAGCGTGAGTACAGGTCGAGTAGGTTTGGGGCTTGTTATTCGGAGGGAGCTTATTCTCAGTGCGGACGCGGCGTGCCCGTCTGTTCCTGCGGCGACGACGATGGAATGAACTCTGAAGGCGAAAATACATGTGGAAGGAGAAGCTCTATGGACCTAACTCGTAGAGATTTGATAAAGGGATCGGCAGCGATTGCGGTCGTAGGAGCCACCAGTCGACTGTCCAGAGCAGCAGAAGACCCCCTCCCATCCTGGAATGATGGGCCTGCAAAGGCGGCGGTTCTTGCTTTCGTACGGGACACGACCGACAAATCAAGTTCCAAGTATGTTGAGCCGGCAGATCGCATCGCTACGTTTGATCAGGACGGCACACTCTGGACGGAACATCCCTTGTACGGTCAGGCCGCATTTGCGCTTGCGCGCGTGGGTGAGATGGCGCCGGGCCATCCTGAATGGAAAGAGACGGAGCCATTCAAGACAGTACTTTCGCGCGACTACGCGGGGATGAGCAAGTTCACTGAGGGGGATTGGATGCAAATCGTCGCGGAGACCCATTCGGGGATGAGCACCGAGGCCTTTCTGGGGCTGGTAAAAGACTGGCTCGCGACGGCCAAAGCCCCACGTTTCGACCGGCCATACACCGATCTCGTGTACCAACCGATGCTGGAAGTGATGCAGTATCTGCGCGGCAACGGCTTCCGGACGTATATCGTCTCGGGTGGCGGACAGGAGTTTATCCGTGTCTTCAGCGAGAAGGTCTATGGCATTCCGCCGGAGCAGGTCGTAGGATCCAGCATCGCGACGACGTACGTCAATACGAATGGCAAGCCGGTGCTCATGCGGGAGCCGAAGCCATTTTTCGTTGACGATGGTCCCGGCAAGGCCATCGGGATCAACCTCTTCATCGGCAAGCGGCCGCAGGCTGCCTTCGGGAACTCCGGAACCGCCGATTTGAAGTCGGGCGATGCACAGATGCTGGAATGGACGCAGGCGGGTGATGGAGCCCGGCTGATGATGCTCGTCCTCCATGACGATGCAAAGCGCGAGTACGCCTATGGCCCTGCAAGAGGACTTCCGAACACCAGTGTAGGTACCTTCTCCGAGGCGCTGCTGACAGAAGCAACTAAAAATGCCTGGATCGTGATCAGCATGAAGGACGACTGGAAACGCATTTTTGCATTCGAGAAATAGTTGGCGGAGCGAGCGTTTCGAGTTACCTGCCGGTTTTTTTCCTCGTATCTCCATTTCGATTTGTGAAGTGACAACCGGAATTATGGAGACAACCGCGTCAGAAGACTCCTGAAGAACTCCTTACTTCCCACTTGGCCCGGCGAGATATAATGTCGGGTTGGTCTTGGAACCGCTGGTTTCTCCGGTATCCGCCTGGTTGTTTTCTGCCCTTGGGAACTTTTGCTTTGGGGGAATCGTATGTGAGGATGTGTCCCCTGGAGTTCCAGGGCTGGTGTAGGCTGAGATGAAGGAGTGCCGGCCAGGGCTAAACGCCCGCATCTAGAGGGGAGCTTCTTGGCTAACAGGAAAAACGCATGTTTGGTACCCCGGGTTAATCCCTGATTCGTTGGAGGAGCGGTTATCGGCGCGCTGAAGCGCTGCGCCACCCATTTTTTAACGTCTGATTTTATGGGCACCTGATTTATGAAGGCCTGGAAAAAAATTGCGATTGGAGCTGGGGCGGTGGTCGTAGTCGCCACCGTCGCCGGTATTGCGGTTTATCAGAGCCACAAGAATGTGGTCACGGTGCAAACCGGCAAGGCGCAGCGCGAGGATCTGGTTGCGGTGGTGAGTGCGTCCGGTGAAATCCGGCCGAAGACGTATGTGAATATTGGGGCGAACGCTTTCGGCAAGATTACTAAGCTGTACGTCAAAGAAGGCGATCGAGTGAAGCGCGGACAGATGCTGGTGCAGCTGGAAAATGTGCAACCGGAAGCTGATATGGACGCGATGCGGGCGTCGCTCGACGCTGCCCGTACGGATTCCGTGGCAGCGGAGGCGGGGCTGAATACTTCAGTGGCTGATCTCAACCGGGCGAAATCAGATCTGGAGCGTTCGAACCTCGATTGGGCTCGCGCGCAGGGCTTGTATAAAGACGCCTTGATCGCGAAGTCGGAATACGACATGCAAAAGGCGGCGCATCAGGCCGCCGTGGCCGGGTTGGCGCAGGCGCAAGCGCGCGTGGCGCAGGCCAAAGCGCAAAAGGAATCGGCGGATGGACGCATTGAGCAGGCCAGCGCCAATCTGACTCACGCCACGGATGTTTTGAAGAAGACGACCTATCAGGCTCCCTTCGATGGCGTGATCACGAATTTGCCGGTGCGCGAAGGGGAGACGGTCGTCATCGGAATTCAGAATGCCCCTGGCAGCACGCTGATGACGCTGGCGGATTTGTCGGTGATTACGGCCGAGGTTAAAGTGGATGAGACGGATATCGTGAATGTGCAAATGGGCCAGCCGGCGCAGGTGACCATTGATGCCATTCCGAAAAAGAGTTTCAAGGCGGTGGTGACCCAGATCGGGGATAACGCCATCGTGCGCTCGACCGGAGTATCGACCTCGCAACAAGTATCGACCACTCAGGAAGCGAAGGATTTTAAGGTCGTGGTGACCTTGTCAAATCCGCCCGACGACCTGCGTCCGGGCCTTTCCGCTACCGCGAAGATCACGACCGCCACGCGGGGAAATGCCTTGACCATCCCGATTCAGGCGTTGACCGTGCGCCGTCAGGCGGACCTGGTGCCGAAGGATGAAAAGGGTTCGGTGCAAGCGGCAGCGCCCTCGAAGGATCCGGCGAAAGATAAAGAGGAGATTCAGGGCGTCTTCGTGCTGCGCAATCATAAAGCCGAGTTCGTGCCGGTGGACACTGGGATCGCGGGCACGACCGATATCGAAGTGCTCAAGGGACTGAAAGAGGGCGACGAAATCGTGACCGGCAGCTACAAGGTGTTGCGCACCATGCGTCCGGGCAGCAGCGTGAAGGTAGACAACGCCGCTCCCAAGAATCCGGATGAGAGCAGCTGACAAGTTTGGCTCTAACCTTCGCGGCCATGGAGCGTCCAATGGAGAGCCGGCGAAGCGAGCAGCAAAGATCGGAGCGCGGGCAAGTGTCCGAAGAGGAAACGGAGAAAAGAATGGCGACCGCTGAAGTCATCAACATCGCACAACCCGCAGTGTCGTTCTCGCCCGAGAATTTCATGATCAGCACGCTGGATCTATGGAAGACGTACGACATGGGTTCGGAGCAGCAAGTGCACGCGCTGCGCGGGGTAAATTTGAACATCCGCCGCAACGAGTATGTGGCAATTATGGGGCCGAGCGGATCGGGGAAATCTACTTTGATGAACCTGATTGGGTGTTTGGACACGCCCAGCAAGGGACAGTATTGGCTGAACAATCAGCAGGTAAGCGAACTGGATGATGATGAACTGGCACGCATCCGCAATAAAGAAATTGGTTTTGTGTTTCAGACTTTTAATCTTTTGGCGCGGGCAACGGCGCTGCACAACGTGGAGCTGCCGTTAATCTACGCCGGAGTGCCGGCGGAAGAGCGCGCGGAACGCTCGAAAGCAGCGCTAGCGTCGGTGGGCATGGAGCAGCGCATGACGCACAAGCCCAATGAGCTTTCCGGCGGGCAGCGGCAGAGAGTGGCGATTGCACGGGCGCTGGTGAATCGTCCGTCGATCATTCTGGCCGACGAACCGACAGGGAATCTGGATTCGCAGACGGGAGGCGAAATTATGGCGCTGCTTGATCGGCTGCAGGCCCAAGGAAACACAATCGTCCTAGTAACCCATGAGCACGACATTGCGGAGTACGCCCATCGCGTGGTTTATATCAAGGATGGAGTGGTTGAAAAAGATGAGGTAAAGCGGTAGCCAGCAGTCAGCAGCCATACAAACGCCCGGCCTCCTGGTCGGGCGTCGGTTTTTGGATTCAACTTTCGCGCAAAAACAAAAGGCTCCTCCGGGACTGGAGGAGCCTGAGAATCCCTCGAACTAGAACGTGAACTTCGCCCCCAATTGAATTCCACGCGGCGCGCCGCCGCCCAGGAACGGGTTGCCGATGCCCACGTCGCCGGTGGCGACGATCGGGTAACCGCCGCTGGCGCCGGCGACCTCGCGGCCGTTGACGATGTGAAATCCGCCGGTTCCCGCGTCCGCTATAAAGGCAGGCAGGAAGGGATTGGCGAAGTTCGGATGGTTCAGCACATTAATGAAATCAGCCCGGAGCTGCATGCTGAAGCGCTCCGTGATTGCCGTGGTTTTATAAATCGCCAAGTCCCATTGTTTGTAGGTCGGCCCATGCAAAGAATCGCGGCCCTCGTCGCCGAAATGCCGGGTACCGGGAACACAGTCTGCGGCGGTGCCGGAGGGTGCAGCTTGGGCGGCCGCGGAAATCGTACAGGGGATGGCAAATGAGCTCATGTCGAGGTAGTTTGACGGGTCGTTGGGATGGTAAACAATCGGTCCAACCACATCGGGCCGGTCGAAGCCATTACCGCTCCCGCTGTAATCGTCTTCGAAGTTGTAATTAAGCTGGAAGGGCTGCCCGCTCTGCAGGGTCACGGTACTATTCATGCCCCAGCCATTCTTCAGACGTTGCCAGTCGCCACCCATGGTGGGCAGATCGTAGGAAAAAATCCAGGTAAAGCGATTGGGCACGTTAAAGTTCGAAGGGCCGTATTCAAGTTTGGGCTGGGTGCTGTCATTCGGTTGCGCCGCATTGGGCTCAAAATCGTCGCTGTCGCTGGAATTATCCAGTGACTTCGACCATACATAATTCGCCGCAGATGTGATCCCATGCCATCCGTTCACCCGATAACTGGCCTGCAAGGAGTTGTAGTTCGACTGGCCGGTGGAGTTCTCTTGCAGTACGTAGAATGCGTCGTATGGATTGTTGTTGAACGGCCGCGCTGCGCCACTGTAGTCGTTAATGCAATTGCAAGCTATGTCGGCAGCATTGATGGCTGTTTCGCTCGGCTGGCCGAGATCGAAGAATCGCCACAAATGATGGCCCTGCGATCCCACATAACCGATCTGCAGCACCGTCTTGTTGGTGAGTTGTTGCTGGAAGTTCAGGTTGTAATTTTCCATATAGGGAGTCTTGATGTTGCGGTCGAAGCCGAAAACATCGCACTCAAAACTGCAAGTAGTGGTAGGCGCGTACACCGGACTACCGGCAACAATGGTACCCCCGGTGGCACCGGTCGAAAGAATCGCTGCCGGTCCGATGTTGTTATAGGCGGGTCCGGGATCAAAGAACGGCGCGTAGGGCAAGTGGCCCAGGACCACGTCCTGGGAGAAGGAGTCGAAGAACATTCCCCATCCGGCGCGGATCACCGATTTGCCCTTGCCGCTCACGTCCCAGGCCATGCTGAGGCGCGGAGCAAAGTTCCTGTAGCGCGGATTGTACAACTGGCTCAGTCCCGGCTGTCCCACCTGGGTCAGCGTAAAAGTGCCCGTTCCGGCCGCCGGAGATTCGCTCGTGATGTTGCTCAACAGGTTGTTTTTCTCGCCGATCACACCGAAGTAGTCCCAACGCAGCCCATAGTTCAAGGTAAGCCGCGGGGTGACACGGTAGCTGTCCTGCAGGTAAAAGCCGAAGTTGTTCTCAAAGGTGTGGCGGGTCGAGTCCCCGAAATATTGAAATCCGCTGTCGACATACCCGGTAAGCAAATCGATAAGAGGCGTAGTGGCGACGCTGATTGGGCCTGAGGTTGCGGTGTGGCCTTCAAACTCCAGCCTTCCACGGAAGTATTTGTCAAAATATTGCTGCACCGTGGTGCGATGGAAGTCGAAGCCGAATTTCAGATCGTGGCCTCCAACCTTCCAGCCGAAGTTATCGATGAATTGATCGTTGCTGTCCACGCGGTGACGGGGGACGCTGCTGGTGGCGCCGAGTTGGGCAAAGCCGCCCATGAGAATGATTGGCAGACCCTGGTCGGCAGCGCCCGTGCCGGTATTGAGCCCAATCGAGCTGGGCTGAAAACTCTGGTCCGCCGGGACGAAGCCTTCTGCGAACCGGTTCCATCCAACTCGCACCTCGTTCACCTTGTTCGCCCCAATCGTGTGTACATACGAAATAGAAACCAACTGTACTCGGGTGGGCGTGTAAGTATTGAAACCGGGCAACTGACCACCGGTGGCGGTTAGAGCCAGAGGAAACGACTGGGTGCTATCGCCGAAGAAATAGCGGCCGGTGAGCACATTGTTAGCATTGAAGTTCTGATCGATCTTTCCGATAAAGCTGCTCAACTTGTTGAACGAAGGCGAGATCACCGAACTGTTCGGACCAGCCGGGCAGCCGCTGTCTTCACTTCCGACCAACGAACCACCATAGGTTCCGGGGATGTTCGGCGCTGGCCAGGGATTGCGTGCCAGCAAGGCGGCGGTTACCGGGTTCAGGGTGCCAAACGCCGGATTGGCTATGATCAGTGCTTTGTCGGCGGCGATCTGGGCTGGATCAGGCACGCAGGCCAGAGTCACCACGCCCACGGGCTCCTGCTGACCTTCATAGTCAGCAAAAAAGAAGGTTTTGTCCTTAACGATCGGTCCGCCCAAGGAGCCCCCGTACTGGTTATTATGGAAGAGCGCCTTGGGCTGGCCTGCCGAGTTGAAATAATTACGCGCGTCGAGCGCATCATTGCGGAAGTATTCTGCTGCCGTCCCATGCAGAGTGTTAGTCCCGCTCTTAGTGACAATATCCACCACGCCCCCGGCGTTGCGGCCGTACTCCGGCTGAAAGTTCGATTTCACGTTGACTTCGGCGATGGCATCGAGCGGCAGAATCGTCGCGGGAGTGCCAAACACGCCCGCTTCGTTAATCGCCGGATCGTTGCGGTAGCCGTCGTTCATATCGGTTCCGTCGAGCATGTAATTATTCGATCGCCCACGAGCGCCATTCATGGAAAACTCGCCGTATGAGCCCGGAGAATCCGAAATCTGGTCGGGAGACCCGGCTACGCCAGGGTTGAGATAGATCAGTTTGGTATAGTCGCGGCCGTTCACCGGAAGATTTGCCACGGTCTGGCTGGTAATCACGCCGCCCAAGTCGTTGGTGGTCGTTTCGATCTGCGGCAGGGTCTCACCCGAAACCTGGACCTGCACCGTCACTTCTCCGGGCTTGAGGGCAGCATCCACACGACGCTCAACTCCGACGTCCACGGTCACCCCGCTGGTCACCGAGGTCTGGAATCCGCTCTGCGAAACCGTGACCGTGTAAGTCCCGATCTGCAGTTCAGGCACGGCATAGCTGCCGTCGGCGCTGGTCTGAGTGGTTCGATCCTGTCCGGTGTTCACGTTGTGCACTTTCACCGAGGCGCCGGAAATGACCGCGCCCGAAGTGTCGGTGACCGTCCCCAAAATGGTTCCGCGGAAGGTTTGGGCAAGCAGTGCAGTTGCTGACAGAACAACCAAAGCCGCCAGGATCATTCGCAATTTCATGATCATTCTCCTCTCAAGCCGATTCGTTCCCTGTGACGCCGTTATCCGTGACCGAACATAGTACCCGGTCTAGCCCGGTTTTGTGGGACGACCGCAAACCAAATTCTTTATCGCGAGCATCAGAATTTCCGCAAAGCCCGCAAAACGGCACCGGGAAGGGGCCATTTTGAAGAACAGGCATTGTAGCGCAAGTAGGGAGCAATACAAGTGTGAAGCGGGTTTACCCGGCGAGTGGATCAGCATAGCGGTCCAGACAGAATGCATAGATCCTTCGCTTTGCTCAGGATGACAACGCGGGTCGATGGCAGTTATCGCAGCGCTGAACAGCTTGCGGAAAAATCGTGACGGGCGCAGGAGCGTGCCTCAGGCGCTGAAGCGCGGACCCAGTTTCAACCAGTTGGCGGCACGACTGAAGTCGTGCCCTTCCCAAATCCGGCTCGGATTAGGGTTTTTCCGCAATGTGTGACGCGCTGTGTCACCCAAAATCGGGTTTCTGGTTCTTGGTAATGGTGAAATCAGATTGAGTTGGGCGGCGTTGGCCTTTGGACAAAATAAAGGCGTTAGCTCGAACGCTAACGCCTTGGTCAAACCGACGCAGTAAAGACTTCTAGTACACGTTTTTGCATTCGCCGGGTACGTTCCCTGACCGGCTCTTGGTCTTCAGTTGCAACATTTCCTGCATGGCATAATGCTTGGCGCCAACGGTGTTGGTGTAGTAGTTGCCATTCTTGTCTGTTTTCACGGTGCCGAACAGCCAGGCGCAGCAGTCGCCGGACTCGCCGCAGAAGTTGCCGGCCCATGCGGTCTTCAGGTTTACCTGCGGATCGCTGGAGCTCTCCGAGAATTCGTGCCACATGATGGCGGTAGTTCCGTCGGCGCCGGGATCCATGTTGGGGCTGCCTCCAGTTCCCTTGTCGCCAAGGATGAAGCTGGTTTCGCAGCCGCTCGGGCACTGGTCAGGATCGCCAACCATCGAATACTTGATCACTTCGCCGCTGACAATCGAGGTCGACGGGCCATGGTATCCGCAGAACTGGGTGCAGAAGCCGGAATCGGTCACGTCCTTGTAAGTGAGAACGAAATAGATTCCATTGGTGTCGTTGGGCAGGTGCTTATTCTTGATGGCGTTCTTGACGATGGTCTGAATGGCGCCGTCGCCGCTGAGGCTCTTGCCCAGCGAATAGTTGTCGTGGTAGTCGTTGGTGGCGGCGTGGTTCACGGCGTTCTTGATGAACTTTCCGGTGCTGTCGCTGTAGGTAGTATTGATCTTTTCCTGCGAGGTGCCACCCAAGTGCTCAAAGTAGTAGTCGATAATGTTCTTGTCTTTGGTTTTCCAGGCGCCATACCAAATGATGTAAACGGTAGGAGCCTTCTCAAAAACTGGTCCGCCGTTGTAGTTGATGTCACAGGGATTGCCGTTGCAATTTGTCATCGCGTGGGGTTGCTTGCCATAGGGCCGCAGCGCGTGGGAAGAGTTGTCCTGGGCGAAAGCCAGGGATGCAAAACACACTGCGATCACCAGGCCTAGGCATTGTTTTTTCATTTAGGTTTTTCCTCAGTTCAGATTTGTTCCCGATCCCGAGCAAGGGAGGCGGACATTGTGCGTGGAAGCCGGGCACAAGTCAAGATGAAAGAAATTGCACACACCCGTAAGCGCTAAAAGAAAAGAGCTTCCAAGCGGGGCACTTGGAAGCTCCAGGCCAAATCTATGTTTGTTTCCTACTCTATTCTACGCACTTACTGTGTTCGTTGGTGCTGATCTTCTTGAAAGTACCGTACATCGAGTACCATTTGTTGACCGAGGTCGATTTGCCATTGGCAACCAGGGCAAACCAAGGCTCAAATGCCAGGTCTTGAACGTAATACTGATGCGACTCGCCGGGAACGGTAACCGGCTCGGGCAAGCCAGCGAGAGGATCGCCGACTTCGAGGACGTTACTGCAACCATACTGCGGAGCGAAGGAGGATTCCCAGAGGGGAACGCCGTTGGAGATATATGGGTCGTTGATGGTTTCACCGATCTCGTGGCTGATAGTCACGACGTCGGTAAATCCGTGGTTAAACTCGAAAGGGACGTCGCCGTAGGATCCCGTGCCGTATACGATACCGCTGTCTGTCACGCTGTGATAGCCAAGTACGCAGCACTGGCCGCTCTCGGTTTCGAAAACATCGTAGGTCATAATGTAGGGGAACTCATTCTTGGTAATTCCCAGCTTCGCGATGATCGAGTTGACCTTCGAATCAAAGAGGTTGATGTCGACGCCGGCGTAATTTCCACAGGTTCCTTTGTTGAGCTGGCCGGAAGAATCAGTGAAGGTCTGGGTGGCTGCGACCGTGTATTTGAGGAGCACGTGGTAGTTGGGAGCCTTGGCCTTCACGGTGGTCCAGAACTCGGCTCGCTGAATCGCGTCTTCGTACTGAGTGGTGCCTACGTTTGTGCCCCCCTGGGTATAGTTCACCGTCTTTTTGAAGATGGGCGATGCCAGAGTGAGGCCCTCAGCGGTGCCGGTTCCACAAGCCTTCTGGATGGGCTTGGTGGGATTGAAGGTCTGGCCGGGCACCTTGACGATGAGCGGAATGATGACCATGTTAACGGTCGTGGTAGCCGAACCTTTGGCTGGATTCGTTCCGAGCATGGTGTAAGGATATTTCGTTCCTTTGTAGGTGAAGCTGCTTGACCAGGTCGGCAAGGCAGCGCCGGCCTTAGCGAGTCTCTGCATCTCTGCAACGTCCACCGGGTGCCGAGGTGGGAGAGCGCGATATTTTGGAGTCGCGTTTACGTTGATGTCCTGGGCAAAGCTCGCTCCGGCAACGAAGATCGCCGCCAGCGCGACCGCCGCCAGGGTCCAGTTCATCTTGCTTGAGAAAACTGTACGCTTCATTGACACATCTCCTTTTGGTTTCTTGATTGAGGTTGGATTTCGACTTTGAACATCACTTCAGCCAAATAGTGCCTGCCATCGAGGCGGTGTTAAAGGTTGGAATCACGGCACAGAGGATCCCGGCGAATGTTTCTGATCATTCCAGAATGAAGGGCCGCAGGAGCTACAAAGGGCGAATTGATTTTGAGCGGCCTGGTGGCGGAAGTCAATGTGAAAGTTGTCAAAATTTTGCGATTGAACAATCCTTGCAGCCAATGTGCAAATTCATGCATCGTTGTCTACGGAACATGTCTAAAAGGTTACGCGGACGCCGAGTTGGGCGGCGAAGGGGATGCCGACGGTGGTGCCGGGGCCGAAGAAATCTCCCAACGCGCCCTCGGGTATCTCGAGCTGTTTCAGGCTGGTGATGGGCGCGGTCTGGGAGCAGCTTGGGTTCGTACAAACGCTGGTGACATTGGTGATGCCTTGTGCATTGGGCACCATCTGTGCGGCCGGAACCGGAAGCTGGACGACGTTGACGGCGAAGTTCGCGCCGGGATTATTGCGATTGAAGAGATTGAAGAATTCGGCGAAGGGGATCACCGACCATCGGTCGTGGAAGTTGAACGGCCGGCTGACGCGCAAATCCGCCTGGATGTAAGGTGTGCCGCGGAATTCGTCGAGGCTGGTGTACGCTCCATTCACATAGATACGCTGCACATTGGCAGCGTCTGTGATGGTGATGGGGCGGGCGCTTTCGATCTGGGTGACGGTGCTCAACTCAAATCCACCAGGAATGTGCACCGTGCCAGCCAGCACGAAGCGGTGGGTGACGTCTTCGCCCGATGGCCCGTAGTCGCCCGGTCCAAAAGCATTCAGCAACGGCGGGTTCGGCGGTTGTTGCGGACAGACGCCATCCACATAGTCAAACAGCTCACCCAGCAGGCATCCCCAGGTCTTCGCCTTGGAGAGGGTGTAGTTCGCGATCAGATTGAATCGGCGCATGTTGCCTTGGAGATGCACCATCAGCGCGTTGTAACTGGAACGATTGTCAGAGTCGAAAACATTGACGTTGGGCACCACGTTCGCCTGATCAGTGGCGTAGTTCGGGTCCGCAGTAGAAATAAGCGGAGTAAATAGGCTGGTGCCGCCGGCATAGGGGAAGGCGCGGTATCCGTGATTGCCCTGCTCGTGGACGTAATCTGCGCTGGCCAGCCAATGTTCGTTGAAGGCGTGCTGCGCGCCGCCGGTGATATGAATAGCGTACGGCGTTTTGTAAGGAGAGCCGATCAAATTTCCCGTGGCTCCGGCGCCGCCAGTCAGGCAGCCCGCGCCGACGAGCGCATAACTTCCTGGGCCTCCGGTAAGGCTGCAGGTTCCGGTAGTGAAGTTCGTGTTGTTGACCCCCTGGAATGCGGTGGCCCATCCGTTCTGCGCCAGATCGTCGTAGTAAATCCCAAAACCGGCGCGAATCACCGTCTTCTCACTGTTGCCGGGTGAGTAAGCGATGCCAAGGCGAGGCGCGATTTGCTTGCGGTAATCCTGGGGCAGGCTGGGGACAACCGGAATCTGCAAGGCGCGCAGCGTGATATACGCAGCGTTATCGGCTTCGCTTCGTCCCGAACCCGTGAACAGCCCCCAGGTCGTCTGATATCGCAAGCCGTAGTTGAGCGTGAGTTGGTGCGAGATGCGCCAGGAGTCTTCAGCGTAGAACGCGAGGCGCTGAACACTCTGCGAAAAAGTGCCGTCGCCGGCGGGAGTGAAAGAGCAAGTCGAGCCGTCCGTAGCGGTGAAGTTGACGCACTGCGGGGTGAAGGTTCCAAACACGCCCGGATTTTGCACGTAGAAGGTTGGGTTATTGACGTACTGAGCGAGAGTTTCCGCCGTGGAAGCAAACGCACCACTCAGCACCGGTTCATGAACAAAGTCGACGCCAAACTTGAGACTATGAGGGCCCGCAATGTGGCTCAGGTCGTAACGGAATTGGTATTTCTGCTGATTGCGCAGATCAGGGAAAAGAGTAATCGGCGTTGCAAATTGGTTGTCGCCGAAAGTTTCGAAGCCGGAAATAGTTAACGCTGTAGAACTGAAGGGGAACGCCAACGCGAAGCCCAGATCGGAGTTGCGAGCCTGGGTGAGATGCAAGAGGCTGGCGTCGAGAACCAGATTGCCAAGCCAGGTGGAATTGAAAGTATAAGTATTGCTCAGGGCCACGTTCCAGTAATTGTTGTGCGTGGTCAGACCCGTCGATGGCAATGTGCCCTGCTGCACCAGGTTGTTGTGGGTTAGATAGCTGTCGGACGAAGCGCGCAGGAACCAACTTGATTTTGGCGATTGTGCCCAGTCAAAGCGCACCGAAGAGATGTAGTCGCGAAAGGGAATGGGAACCGTGGATGGGACAGACAGAGAAGGAACTCCAGTGATCAATCCTTGGGCCGCCAATTGGGCCAGGGCTTGAAATTGCGTAGTACTGGCGGGGCTGTAGGCGATGCTCGCATCCTCGTGAACGGCCTCCAATGAGGTGAAAAACCATGCCTTGTTTTTCACGATGGGACCACCGATGGTGCCGACATAATTCTGGCGTGAGAATGGCTGCTTGGGATTGTGTACGCAAACCCCGTTGGTGCATGTTTCCGCCGGATTCTCAATGGGGAAGCGGGCGTTAAGCGCCGCCGCGCGTTCGTAGAAAGCCGCATCGCCATGCCAGTCGTTGGTGCCGTGCTTGGTCGTAATCACGACCGAGCCTGCGGTGGTCCAACCGGTGTCCGCGTCTTCGTTCGAAGTTCGGACCGCGAATTCCTGAATGCCGTCAGGCGAGAAGTTTTGCAGAAAGCCGCCGATCCAGTCGTCGGAGTTATCGGCGCCATCGACCGAAAGTTCATTGTTCAAGCCCGAGCTTCCGCCGGTAGAGACGGCGGTGATGCGCGCCTTGGTGGGATCGGAAGGCTCGACCGGCTCAGTGCCGGGCACGAGATAAGCGATGTTGGCGAAAC
Organism: Terriglobales bacterium; assembly: GCA_049585795.1. GTDB lineage: Bacteria > Acidobacteriota > Terriglobia > Terriglobales > Acidobacteriaceae > JABDBE01. The sequence continues at coordinate 334,587 of JBAVAQ010000026.1, forward strand.
TACGCGCGGGCAGCGGAAGCGATTCCAGATCGCGGCTACCCACGACGCCGCCACGCACCGCGCTTGAGGTGTCGATGGTTTGGGTCGTAATCGAGGAAAAATTCCCTTGGACACTTACCGTCTCATGCCCGGTTGCGAGCTTGAGCGTGACGGCAATATCGCGCACCACGCTGACTGCGACATTTACATCGGCGGTGGCTTCGTCGAATCCTTTGGCGGTGACGGCTACGTGATAAGCGCCGGGCAGCAGGCCCTCAATGCGAAATTCTCCCCGTTCATTCGCCTCGGCCTCGCGGGTGATGGACAATGCCACGGATTGGACGACTATGCGAGCTCCGGGCACACGTGCGCCGCTGGCGTCCTGAACCTCACCGCGGAGGGCGCCATTCGGATTCTGGGCGTATCCCGCGATCGGGAGCAATATGGCGCTGAGAAAAACGAAGGTAATCCCGCCGAGCCATGTTGCCGCTCTTAGTTTTGTCTGCATGGTTGAATGCTCCCGATTACGTGCAGGGTGTCGCCTGGGAGTGGAGGCGAGTGGCACGAGACTAGCGTGTGCGCTTGACTACTACCAGAGTCCGTAGGAGTGGGATGCGGTTTTCATAAATTACGCGGGCGGGGGCGCGCTCCACATGGTCAAGCTTTTTGTGCGAAGGCTACGCGGGGAATGCCTTGCAGGTCTTTGGTGATCTGAACTTCTTGCCAATTCCTGAGCATGCGCTGCACGCCCTGGGCGATGGTTCCGCTGATTTCGATGACCAGCCAGCCGCCAGGCTTTAGGACGTCATGGGCTTGCGGGATCAGGTGTTCGATCACTTCGAGTCCCGTGGGACCGGCGAAGACTGCGTCGCGTGGTTCGAACTTGCGGACTTCGAGCTGCACTTCGTCTTCTTCTGATTCTCCAACGTAGGGAGGATTGGACACTACGAAATCGAACGCGGCCGGGTCGAGGCCTTGCAGGAGATCGGTTTGGTGAAAATGAATGCGGTGTTGGAGTTGATGGCGGGCGGCATTGGCGTGGGCCACCTCAAGCGCAGCTGAGGAAGTGTCGGTCGCGTGAATCTCTGCGTGAGGAAATTCATTGGCGAGAGCTATCGCGATGCAGCCTGATCCGGTTCCGACATCGACGATCCGAGTTGCGCCGGGCGGGGACGCCCGGCCTCCATCATCCTTACCTGCCAATTGCAGGACGGTCTCGATTACGTGTTCGGTTTCTGGACGGGGAATCAGCACAGCCGGAGTGACGATGAAGTCCATGCCCCAGAATTCCTGGTGTCCGGTGATGTATTGCGCGGGGATTCCGCCGGCGCGCTGCTTCAGGGTTTCCTGGTAGCGGGCTAGTTCTTCTTGCGTGAGTTCACGCTCGGGATGGGCAAAGAGATGAGCGCGGTCGCAGCCCAGAGTGAACATGAGAAGCAACTCGGCGTTCATGCGGGGCGAGCCAACACGGGCCACGGTGAGACGATCGATCGCCGAGCTGAGCGCGTCTTTGAGCTGCACTTTGAGCTGCACGAGACTATTTGAACATAGGATCTTGGACCGCCCGCCTTGAACCGTTCCTTTGTCGGCCTTAAACTTACTCCAGATGCATACACACAGCCATGGCGCGGGCGAACGAACCTCTAAGGTTCTGCGGATTTCGCTCGTCGTCACTCTGGTCTACATCGTGTTGCTGGTGGTTGCCGGTATCCGCGCTCATTCGTTGGCGTTGCTCTCCGAGGCTGGGCACAACCTTTCCGATTTCGTGGCGCTGCTGCTGTCGCTGGTCGCAGTGTATTTGGAGTCGCGTCCGCCCAGTGCCACCAAGACTTACGGCTGGCATCGGGCCGGAGTGCTGGCGGCGCTGGTAAATGCGGGATCGCTGGTTGCGGTTTCGTTCCTGATCTTCTACGAGGCATTCCGGCGGTTGCAGAATCCGGAGCACGTGCATGCGGGCATAATGATTTGGGTAGCGGCTGCCGGGGTGGTGATGAATGGAGTGATCGCGCTCCTTCTTTACCGCTCGGGCCGCGACGTCAATATTCGCAGCGCGCTGCTCCACGAGATTGGCGACACGGTTTCGACGGCTGCGGTCATCGTTGGCGGCTGGGTGATTCTGGCGACGGGGCAGTATTGGATTGACTCGGCGTTGTCAGTTGGAATCGGGGCGCTGATTCTGTGGTCGGGGTTTGGCATCTGCCGTGAGACTTTGAACATTCTGCTCGAAGGGACGCCACGGGGCATCAAGCTGGATTTAGTTGAGGCTGCGATGCGATCAATCGAAGGCGTGAACGATGTGCATGACCTGCATGTGTGGAACATTGGCTCGGAGACGCGAGCGTTGTCGTGTCATATTTCGATTGAAGATATTCCGCCGTCGGTCAGCGAGCGCATTCTGCGCGATGTGAAAGAACGGCTGCACCAGGAATTTCGCATCGATCACACGACTATTCAGTTCGAGCATGTGATTTGCGAAGTGGCCCATGGGTGTGTGATTCCGGTGAGCGAAGAAGAGCATCACCACGGGCACTGAAGGCGGCGGTTAGCATTCAGCTTTCAGCATTCAGTCCTTTGACTTTCTTGCCATCTTGGGGATTCGGCTAAGTGCTAACTGCCAAGTGCTAGCCCGTTTCTCGACTCTGCTGCTCGTAAATTTCTCTCGCTCTTTCAATCGTGTCGGCTTCTTCTGGTGGTTTGTCGGTTCTAATCCGCACGATTCTCGGAAAGCGGAGGGCGTAGCCACTCTCATGGCGGTCAGAGCGCATCATGTTATTGAAGGCGACCTCCAGAACAACCTTCGGTTCGACCACCAGGCGGAAACCTTGATCTTCAATCGTGTGCTCGAGAAACCATTTGGTCATGTCGGCGATCTCAACGTCGGTCAGGCCTGAGTAGGCTTTGCCGATATTGAGAAGGCGCTCGCCGTCACGCACCGCAAATGTATAGTCGCTAAGAACGCCGATGCGCTTGCCATGTCCGTATTCGACGGCGGTGACTACGACGTCGAGCGTGGCCAGTTCGTGTTTCAGCTTTAGCCAGGATTTCCCGCGACGCCCCGGCGTATAAGCTGACTTCGGATCTTTGATCATCAGTCCTTCGTTGCCGCGGGCCTGGGCCGCGTCGAAAAGTTGATCGAGTTGTTGGGGTGAAGATGCACTGAGGACCGGCGCTCGGAAAACCTGAGTTGTAATTGCTGGTGCGGAGGATTCAAGCATCAGGTGACCCTGCGCTCCTCTGGACTTCGCGCGAGCTGTTGTTCGGGGAGCCGCCAGCAATTCGTCGAGCAGCTTGGCGCGCTCTCGCAGCGGATGATCGATGAGCAATTCTCCTCCGGCGTAGAGTATGTCGAAGACCAGATAGGCGACCGGGACCCGGCGCATCATCTCATCGCTGACTTTTTTCCGGCCGAGCCGCTGCTGCAATGCGCTGAATGGCAACGCACGGTCGGTCTCGCTGGATTCGGCGGCCAGGTAACTCCAAGCGACAATTTCTCCATCGAGGATTGCGTCTTGAGGAAGCCCCGCCAGCGCGTCTGGCAGCTCGGGAAAAGATTCTGTGATCTCGTCTCTGGTGCGCGAAAAGATGCGAACCTCGCTGCCCGAGCAATGGGCCTGGGCGCGGATGCCGTCGTACTTGTCTTCGACCAGCGCATTCTCGAAATAACTAAGCGCTTCTTCCGCGGACTGGGCGGGGCTGGCCAGCATGAATCCGAGGGGATGAAAAAGGCGCATTCGGGCCTGGTGCAGTTTTCCTTCGGCGGCGAGGCGGAGGGTCTCCCCGATATCGCCAAGCAACATGTTGGCTCGTTGGACTTCTTTCGCGGAACTCGCGAAGGCTTTAGCGATGGCTTCCTCGACCAGACTTTCCTTCAGACCGATGCGCAGGTCGCCGGTGATGATCTTGATGATGTATTTGGCCTCGAGCGGGGTCGTTCGCGAGAGCAGTTCGCGAACGAGAAGTGCTTTGGCGGAGGAACCTCGGGCGGCGGCGATTCTTCGAAATGAGGCCTGGATTTCTCGCAGGCTCGAGCCGGAGTCATCGGCCCCGTCTGGGCCGCTGTTCTCTCCTGCGCTGCAAAGCTTTGCTCGGCTTGGACGGGCGGGGGCGCCCGTCCCCACGTGAGCTTCGGATAAAACTTCTGCGGCTGCGGCGCCCAGGTCCCCGTGCTTTCGGTATGCTGCGGTTATCTCGTCGTCGCTTTTTCCGGAGAGTCCCTCGACCACTTGCCAGAGCAGCCTTCCTCCTACCTGTAACGTGGTTTCCTCCCAGGCAGGAAAAGGTCTGCCGGAAAGAAAGACGGCTGCGGCGGAGGCTTCCTCGTGCGAGCGCGACTTGAGGAAGTCGGCGACGATGGCGATTTTTTCCAGCTTTTTGGTCGTGCCGGCGATGCGTTCACAGGCTTCCGCGAATTCTTGCATTTCGGTGCTCTTGACCACTGCCGGCTTTGATCCGTCTGGGAAATGCGCTGCCGACCTTCGCTCGGCTGGACGGGTCAGAGACCCGTCCCCACACAATCGTCCCCAATCCTAAATCAGATTGGGCTGTGATACTCTTACATTGGTGCTTTGTTGCCGGAGAGACATCCAATAACCATGCGCTTTTGGCGAACATTGTGGCGTTTTTTTGTGGCCATCCAGCTTCTGCCCGCGCTCGAGGGGGGCGAGGAAACCCTGGTGGGCGGCCAGGCCGTGCTCGAGGGTGTGATGATGCGTTCGCCGCATGCCTGGGCGATCGCGTGCCGTAAGCCTTCGGGAGAAGTCTCTACCCACAGTGAGCCGCTGGAGCGTCTTTCGGAGAAGCATAAGTGGATGGCTTGGCCGGTCGTGCGTGGCGTCATCACCCTGGGTCATGCCATGACGCTGGGCTTCCGCGCCCTGAAGTTTTCGGCCAATGTGGCGCTCGACGAGCTGCGTCCGGAGCCTGCACCCGGTCAACCAGAGAAAAAGAAACTCGAAATCAGCGGATGGATTGCCGCCGTCAATATTATCTTTTCCGTCGGCTTCTTCATCTTCATGTACAAGTTCTTGCCTTTGGTCGCGACCACGGAACTCAAGCGCGTGAATCCCGTCTTTGGCGAGCAAATTGTTTTCAACCTGGTGGACGGCATCATTCGGCTGATGCTGTTTCTGCTGTTTATTTGGGGAACGTCGCTGTGGAAGGACATTCGGCGCGTGTATGAGTATCACGGAGCCGAGCACAAAACGGTTTTCGCTTTCGAAAATGGCGATCCGCTCGACACGCCTTCGGTACAGAAGTATTCGACCTATCATCCACGCTGCGGGACCAGCTTTTTGATGACGGTGATGATTATCTCGATCTTCGTGTATATGGTGATACCGGTCACGACCTTCTGGGCGCGATTTGCAGTGCGGATCGCCCTGCTGCCAGTGATTGCTGGGCTGTCTTATGAAATCATTCGTTTTGCCGCCAGGCATCGCGGATCGCTGTTTGCCCTGATGACGGCTCCCGGCTTGTGGATGCAGCGCATCACGACGCAGCCTCCGTCGGATGAGCAGGCGGAATGCGCCATCATAGCGTTGGATCAGGCTATGTCACTTGAAAAGCAGCGTGGCGGCGAGTTGGTCATTGCCTAGAGTCGTTGGTCTTTCGTCGTCGGTCGTTCGCTGAAAAACGGCCCGCAGCGCGCGATCCATTCTGGTTACTCATCACTTACAGCTTGCCAGAGAAGCAGTAGAAGTTGATCTGGAGGTCTGTATGTCGTCATCGTCGTTTAGGGATTTGAGGGTGTGGCAAGAGGCTATGAAGCTGACTTCTGAAATCTACAGAGGCACGGTTGGTTTCCCGCGGCACGAACTCTATGGCTTGAGCTCGCAAATGCGCCGGGCTGCGGTTTCAGTGCCGAGCAATATTGCGGAAGGGAAAGGCCATCACTCCGACAAGGAATTTTCGCATTTTCTCTATCATGCGCGGGGATCGCTTTTGGAATTACAGACTCAGCTTCTGATCGCAGAGGAATTACAATACTTGTCTCGGGAAGATGGGCAGCGATTGTCAGCCATGTGTGAAGGCGTTGGTCGCGCCTTGGGCGGCCTGATTAATTCTCTCCATCGGAAGGTCGCCTGATCCCGAATGACCAACGACGAACGACCAACGACCAACGGCTACCGACATGTTTGAACGCTTAGACCAAATCGAAGCACGCTACGAGGAACTCACGCAGGCGCTGGCTTCGCCGGATATTGTGAATGACTCGGCGAGATATCAGAAGACTGCCAAGGCGCACAGTGATATCACTCCCATCGTGGAGCGATACCGCGAATATAAGGATTTGAGGCGGGGCATCGCCGAGAGCCGCGCCGTGCTGGCTGACGAGAAGGACCCTGAGATGCGGGCTTACGCGCAGGAGGAATTAGACAAGCTTGAAGGCAGGGTGGGCGGGGTCGAAGAAGAGCTCAAAGTTCTGCTGTTGCCCAAAGATCCGAATGATGAGAAGGATGTAATCCTGGAAATCCGTGCCGGTACGGGCGGGGATGAAGCTACTTTGTTTGCGGCGGAAATGTTTCGCATGTACACACGCTATGCGGAAACTCAAGGTTGGAAAGTGGAAGTGCTTTCGACATCGGAATCTTCGGCTGGAGGGTTAAAAGAAGTCATAGCTCTGATCGAAGGCCAGCGGGTTTTCTCGCGCTTGAAATATGAGAGTGGAGTGCATCGGGTGCAGCGGGTGCCGGCAACGGAACAGCAGGGCCGCATTCATACTTCGGCGGTCACTGTCGCGGTTTTGCCGGAGGCCGAAGATGTCGACATCAAGATTGAGGCAAAAGATCTTCGCATCGATACGTTCTGCTCATCGGGACCGGGCGGGCAGTCGGTGAACACGACGTACTCCGCCGTGCGAATTACGCATATTCCGACCAACACGGTTGTAAGCTGCCAGGACGAGAAGTCGCAGATCAAGAACCGCGAAAAGGGTATGCGCGTGCTGCGTTCGCGGCTTTACGAGATGGAGATGCAGAAGCAGCAGGACGCGCTCGCCAAGGAGCGCAAGGCGATGGTGGGATCGGGCGATCGCAGCGAGAAGATCCGAACCTACAACTTTCCTCAAAACCGCGTGACCGACCACCGCATCGGCTTGACTATCCATCAGCTTCAAGAAGTAATGGATGGGAAACTGCAGCCGCTGATTGAGGCGCTAACGGCGCATTATCAGGCTGAGAAGATGAAGCAGGAGACGGCTGGCGTGGTGTGAACAACCAGGGAAGCAGGGCTGAAAGGGTGGGAAAATGCAATTCTTGCTGACTCGGGAGTAAAACCGTTATTCATTCGATGGCAGTTATCGCAGTGCTGAAGCACTGCGCCACCCAAAATCGGATTTTTTCCGCAGCCGACGAAGCCGGACATATTTTTTGACTACTGGAATGACCGAACTCATACCCTGATAGGCCCACCCGCGTTCTTCTGCTGGCATGCAGTTGGAGTACCGCCGAGCTTTGCTCGGGCTACCCCGGACGGGGGGCTGTTGTCCGGGGTCTACGTGGATCCTGCGGGAATTGGCAAGCTTCGCTTGCCCTGGACAGCCGGGGGCGGCTGTCCCCACG
>JBAVAQ010000027.1:0-45851 GCA_049585795.1 Terriglobales bacterium
GACATTTTAACTTGCTACGGACATCTGCAAATAATTGGACTTAACCGGACGTTGGCTCTGTTGATGGAGCGTGCTTTGATTTCGCCGGGGCGTAGAAGTGTTCGAGTGACGGCCCAGCCGGTTTGGAATAATTTGGTATGACTTCTCACGAGAAACCTTTTACCTTGAAACCCATGATGATCTTGATTGCCGGTCCTTACCGCTCAGGCACGAATGACGATCCATCGCTGATCAAGAAAAACGTTCAGGAGATGGAGTCTTATGCCCTGCCGATCTCCCGGGCTGGACACATTCCTGTGCTTGGCGAGTGGCTGGCGCTGCCGCTGGTCGATCTGGCCGGGTCCAAACAGATTGGCGACCATGCTTTCAGTGAAATATTTCATCCCATTGCAACCCGGCTGCTGGAAAAGTGCGATGCTGTGCTTCGAGTCGGCGGTGCTTCGGCCGGAGCCGATGAGATGGTGCGCGTTGGCAGAAGCCTGGGGCTGAAAATCTGTGGATCTCTCGACGAGATTCCAACGCAGGTTGATCAATGTGCCACTGCTCCGGATGAGATAAATTTTCCTTCTTTTAACAACTTTTAACATTGGTTGGTCTAGACTCCTCCGCCGGAGGATGTTCCATGACTGACAAAGTAAAACCTGTACCCGACGGATTCCGCACCATCACGCCGCATCTGACGGTTCGCGATGCTAAGCCCGCCATCGAGTTTTACCAGAAGGCCTTTGGAGCCGAGGTTCTTGGTATTGCCCCGGGTCCGGGAGACAAGGTGATGCACGCTTCGCTCAAAATTGGAGATTCGATTCTGATGTTGAACGATGAGTTTCCTGAGTTTGGTGGTCAACTCGGGCCCTCGGCCACGACAGGCTCGCCGGTCGCGCTCCATATTTATCTCGATAATGTGGACGCCGCATTCGAGCGTGCGGTTTCTGCCGGCGCCAAGGCAAAGATGCCATTAATGGATCAGTTCTGGGGCGACCGCTATGGCGTGGTGATCGATCCTTTTGGACACAGGTGGTCGCTGGCGACCCATACCCGCGATATGTCTCCGGAGGAAATGCAACAGGAGCAGGAAAAGGCGTTCGCCAAGATGCCAAAGTCGGCTTTAGTACGCCAGCAGGATTCTCAAGTCTCGCAGGTTGTTGCCGGTCGGCCCGATCATGATCGTGTCGCCTAACGCTTCGAAGAACGGATAGGCGTTGAAGCTTTGAAGACTGGCGGCCGGCTCCAACCCGCGAGATTTCGCGCGATCAACGGTTGTTCCATCCACGATTACACCCGCAGCGGGACTGTTGCCGTCGATCCCATCCGTGCCCGCGCTAAGCACGGTGATGTTTTCACCGCCGATCTTTTCTGCGCACGCGAGCGCGAACTGCTGATTGCGCCCGCCTACGCCTCCGTTCGTGACTTTTACCGTGACTTCTCCGCCGGAGATGAGGCAAACCCGATCGGATTTCTTTCGCAATTGTTGCAAGCGCGCGAGTAGATAACCCGCCGCCCGCAGGTAATCCCAGTCATCGCAGCTATTGTCGACCTCGACGGTAAAGCCATGGCGCTCGGCTTCTTTCTTGCAGGCCTCGAGCAAGGTTGAATTCGACAGAACCGTCCACCAGCGGCTGCGATGAAAAGCGGGGTCATCCGATTTCGGCGTCTCCTCCAGTGCATGACGCTGAAACAATTCGCGAACGGAAACCGGAAACTGTTCCAGCAAACGATGATTGGCGGCGACGGTGTAACAATCTTCCATGCTGGTGGAGTCTGGCATGGTTGGCCCCGAAGCAAGAGCATCCGGCGTGTTATCGGGAACATCCGAGACCAGAATCGAAACCTGCTGCGCCGCCAGCGCCGCCTGTGCGAGCCTTCCTCCTTTGATTGCCGAAAGATGTTTGCGAATGGCATTGATTTCAGCAATGGGTGCGCCGGAGTGCACGAGCACACGGTAGGTCGCGATCAAATCCTCTAACGAAATCTCGTCATCTATCGGCTTCTCGGCAATCGAAGACCCGCCGCCGCTCAGCATGAAGATCACGAGCGACGAAGCGTTCTGCGCGCTCAGCGATTTCAGCATGGCCTCGGCGGCGCGAATTGATTCTCCATTCGGCGTGGGATGGCCGCCATGAAAATATCGGAAGCCGCGAACTTGCGAATTCGCCTGCACTGAGCTGGCGACGATGCCTTCAAAGTTGTCGCCCGCTTGAATTTCCAGCGCATTGACCATGGTGTGTGCGGCCTTGCCGATCGAAATCACGAGTACGCGATGGTAAGAGTGAAGATCGTAAAGGTCCTCGCATACGCGGAGCACCCCGCGCTCACAAGAAATATGCCGCTCGAAAGCTCGATCAATACTGGATTCGGCGAGGGCGTGCTCGAAGAGATGCCGCGCCGTTACCCGCATTTCGATGGCGAGTCGCTCGCGGTTGGCCGATGTCAAAGACATGGCAGAAATTATAGAGGGCGATTCGCTCTTCTCGGCGAACTCTGCGGCTTTTCTCGGCGTTCTTCGCGATCAAGAGCTCTTATCGCCGAGGCCGCTGAGAAAACATATTCATCACAATACTCCCGGGACCCAGGCTTCAATCGCTTCCCGCAGTTCCCGTAAGCGTCCTTCAAAAAAGTGATCGGCACCTTCGATGATCACCAGTTTCTTCGGTTCGGGAAGCGATTGCACAATTCCCTCTAGCTTCGCCCGCGGCCCAAACTGATCGCGGTCGCCACTCACGAACAACTTCGGTTTCACGCAGCTTTGGAGAAACTCGAAGTCATAGGCTCGATCGTCGATTGCACTCACCGGTAAACCAAGTCCGATCAACGCCCGCACGCGCGGATCCGGACAGGCCACGCGCAATCCCACCGCCGCCCCAAACGAAAATCCCGCGAAGATCAAAGCTAGATGAAATTCGCGATCGAGCCAATCCAGAGCGGCGCGCACATCCTCCGCTTCACCCTCGCCGTGGTCGTGCTCGCCCTGGCTCAGTCCGGCGCCGCGAAAATTAAAGCGCAGCACGGGATAGCCAAAACTGTTGAGCGCTTTCATCGTGTGAAACACGACTTTATTGTGCAGCGTCCCTCCGTAAAGAGGATGCGGATGGCACACCAGCGCCGCATGAGTGGCGTGTTCCGCCCCCATATTGAGCAAGGCTTCCAGCCGGCCGGCAGGGCCGTCGAGGAACAGAGAGCGGATCGAACTATGCTGCGCGCTCATTTCCATCAATCAGAATAGCAGCCGAAAGTAACGTTCCTGCAACGCAACTGTAGAGACGTCGCTTGCTACGTCCCGGTTCTGGCTGAATTTTGCCTGCGAAAAGACTGGGCGCCTGCACGTGCGTTATCCTCATTGCCATGGATGTCGTCGCATTCACCCGTCAACTGGTAGACATTGAATCGATCACTGGGCACGAAGCCCTCGTGGGCGACGTCCTTTACGGCGAACTCAGCCGCCTGGGATACCAGGCGAACAAGCTCCCCGTCGAAGGCAACCGCTGCAACGTGTATGCAACTTCGCCGCAGCAGCCCAAGCCTGACATCGTTTTCTCGACTCACATGGATACAGTTCCGCCCTTTATTTCTTCTTCCGAAGACAGCACGAGGATCTACGGCCGGGGATCGTGCGATGCCAAGGGAATTATCGCGGCCCAAATCGCCGCAGCAGAACGGCTGCGCGCAGAGGGTGTCTTCGTGGGACTTCTCTTCCTCGTAGGTGAAGAGCGGAACAGCCTGGGCGCGCAGGTGGCGAATAAGCAATCTCCCGGCTGCAAGTTTCTGGTAAACGGCGAACCAACCGAGAACCGCATGGCAACGGCATCCAAGGGCACATTGCGGGTGAATGTGATCGCCGAGGGAAGGATGGCCCACTCCGCCTATCCGGAACTGGGCGAGTCGGCGATCGACAAACTTCTTGAGGCCTTGCGTCGGCTACGCGCCATGAAACTGCCTGCCGAGGAAGGCATCGGCCCGTGCACTTTAAACATCGGAGTGATCGAAGGTGGCCGTGCTCCCAATGTGATTCCGGATAAAGCGCGGGCGCAGTTACTTTACCGCCTGATCGGTCCGACGGAAGAATTACGGAGAGAGATTGAGCAGGCGGTTGCGGGCTTGGCGAAGGTCGAATTCGTTTTGGAAATTCCGTTCGTCCGCCTGCGCACCCTGGAAGGACTTCCCACCATGGTCGCCGCCTTCACCACGGATATTCCGGCGTTGACCAACTGGGGGCAACCCCTGCTGATCGGCCCGGGATCAATCCACGTCGCCCATACCGAAGGCGAATATATCGAAAAAAAGCAACTCAACGATGCGGTGGATTTGTATTGCGCGATTGCGAAACGCCTGACACGACAGGTCCCGACATGGGACTTGGGGTGGACGCCCCCGAGCCGTGACGAACTGCACGAACGCTGACTGATACTCCGCGCGAAGGCGTGCGTGGCTCAAAAGTTGGTAGAAACCTACTTTCCGAATAACTCGGTAATCAGGAACTTGCAGTCGGCACGTCGTTCGCCGAAACCATTTACACTTAGTCCATGACCACCCAGACGCTCAACTCCCTCTCCAAGGCGTCTTCCGCCTACTTGCGCTCCGCCATGCACCAGCCCATCCAATGGCATGAATGGGGCGAGGAAGCCTTCGCAACCGCGCAGCGCGAAAACAAGCCCATCCTGCTCGACATCGGCGCGGTTTGGTGCCACTGGTGCCATGTCATGGATCGCGAGTCCTACGACAGTCCGGAGATCGCGGAGATCGTGAACCAGCATTTCGTGGCGGTGAAGGTTGACCGCGATGAACGTCCTGACATCGACAGCCGCTATCAGGTTGCCGTCAGTTCAATCAGCGGACAAGGCGGCTGGCCGCTGACCGCCTTTCTCACTCCCGATGGCAAACCGTTTTACGGTGGAACTTACTTTCCGCCGGATGATCATTACGGGCGTCCCAGTTTCAAGCGTGTGCTGCTTTCTATCTCAACCGCTTATCACGAGAGGAACGATGACGTGATGGAGCAAGCCCGGCTGGTCGAGGGCGCGATCTCCCAGGCGGAGTCCTTTGCCGGTAAAAGCGCCGAGTTTTCTCCAGCCGTCATTGACGCCATCGTAAAATCTGCGCTCAAGATGTATGACTCGCAAAACGGCGGCTTCGGCAGCGCTCCCAAATTTCCACATTCGGCTGCCCTTGACCTGCTGATTGATCAGTATGTCCGTACGGGCAACGAAAAACTGCGCGAAGTGTTCGTCAGCCCTTTGGAGAAGATGGCCCGCGGTGGCGTCTACGACCAACTGGGGGGCGGATTCCACCGCTACTCCGTCGACGAGCGCTGGATTGTGCCGCACTTCGAGAAGATGTGCTATGACAATTCCGAACTGCTGAAGAATTATGTTCACGCCTATCAAGCCACTGGCTCCGAATTCTTCGCGGCTGTAGCCCGCGACATCATTCGCTGGATGGACGAATGGCTCAGCGACCGCGAGCATGGCGGCTTTTACGCCTCCCAGGATGCCGACTACTCCATGGATGACGACGGCGATTATTTCACTTGGACCCTTCAGGAAGCTCAGTCCGTTCTCACCGAAGAAGAAGCCCGCGTAGCCTGCCTGCACTATGACATCAATGAGATTGGCGAGATGCATCACAATCCCGCCAAGAACGTGCTGTACCAGCGGGCCTCAATCGAAGAGATTGCTAAGAGGGAAGGTCTCCCCGAGCAACGGATCGAAACTTTACTGCAATCCGCGAAGAATAAGATGTATGCCGCTCGTCTGAAACGAGCCACGCCTTACGTGGATAAGACCGTCTACACCGGTTGGAACGCTCTCTGCGTTTCGGCGTATCTGGAAGCCGCGAAAGTGCTCGGTCTGGAAACCGCTGAACACTTCGCCTTGCGCTCGCTCGATCGCATTCTGGCCGAAGGATGGCAGGAAGACCGCCTATTGCACGTGCTCGCTTACTCCGAGGCGAACGCGGAACCCAAGCCGATTCCGGGCGTGCTGGACGATTACGCTTTCACCGCGGTCGCCTGCCTCGACGCTTACGAAGCGACCGCCGACATCAGTTATTTCAATTTCGCCAGGCGGATTGTGGATGCTATGGTCGGGCGCTTCTTCGACCCGGTTTCCGGCGGCTTCTTCGATACTGGGAAAATCTCATCCCACGAGAAAGCGCTCGGGGTATTAGGCACGCGCCGCAAGCCGTTTCAGGATTCACCCACTCCCGCGGGAAATTCGGTCGCCGCCATCGCCCTGCTCCGGCTCAACGCCTATACCCATGACGCAAGCCTGCGTAACCGGGCGGAGCAGACCATCGAAGTCATCGCGGGCTTGGCCGGGCAGTACGGTTTGTTCGCCGCGACCTATGGGATTGCCGCGGTACATCTGTCGCACCCCCCTACGCAGATCGTTATCGTCGGAAGTGATGAACTGGCCGACCGCCTCTACGCCGCTGCGACGGCGTCTTATTTTGCGGGTAAAGCTGTGCTCAAGCTGGCCGCCAACAAGGCTGTTCCGCAGAATCTCCCCCCAGCCCTGGCGGAAACGATTCCACAGCTACCTGCCGTTCGGCAAGGAAACACAGTGGCAGTGGTTTGTTCTGGTTTCACCTGCGAAGCTCCGATTTCCGATCCCGGCGAACTCGCCGGTAGCCTGCATCAACTCACCTTGGCCAAAAGGTGATGCAAGCGACAGTCTGCAACTAAGAAAAAGAGGCTGGCATTGCGTTTGCAATGCCAGCCTGCTGAATTCTAAAAGCAGTTTGGACTACACTGAGTGCCTTAGCGGCAGTGTCCAGTGCAACTGGGTAGCGGCGCACCGTCTTCCGGTGTAGGAACCACCGGAGCAGCAAGTGCTGTGTACGCGCATACCATGCCTACCATCAGGAATAGCATCCTGACCGCACGTTTCATGGGTTGTTCTCCTAGCGGGTCCCCTGGGAGCGGCGACCCTGACTTGGCAGGGATTATACAGGGTCGTGTCAAGTACCTTCATGAGAAAAATCCTTAACGCCAGCTTTTTAACCAGATTGTTACACCCGCGAACGGTGTCCGCAGGTCGGTTTCTGCCGAATTTTCAAGTAGATAAGGCTGTGGGAGTAAAACGATTCAGGTCTGGGGTTATGGCCAGGCCCAGAAATGCGTTGTCCAAGATAGGGACAACCGGGTCAGCGCACCAGGTTCTTCCTCAGAGCTCCGGCAGAAAACGAAGATGCAGCTTTACTGGTAACAGTCATCTTATGGGCGATGTGCTTGTCTTTGACATTGACTTCGACTTCTGCATGCTCCGCCTCCGCTGGCGCACGCGAGAAAGCCCTGTCCACCATACTTTCGAACATCGGAATCAGGGAATCGCCCGCTACGGGATTTCGCAACTCGCTGAGCCCTTGGTCCCAGCGCCGCGACATCAGCAATTTGGAAGATTCCTCCCGCGAGGTCGTCTTCAACAGCGCGTATCCCATCCAGGTCAGAATCGACAGACTGTATGCCGTGGCGTAGATCAGGTTCACGGTAGGGGTATGGATTTGCCCACCCGAAATCAGCGCCACGCCAACCAATTCGATGCTCGCGAAACTGCCAAATCCCAGAGCGATGCCGAAACTGAACTGCTTGCGCGAAAGTCCTAGGTGCCGGGAAAAAAACAGAAGAAATAAAATCAGCCCGCATTGAATCACGCGTACACAGCGTTGCACGATAATTACGGCTTGGGCAATGGGCGTCTCCATCCCCGATTGACTCGCCGCCGTCACCACCAAGGCCACCAGAAACATGACCAGCGCGGCCCACTTGAACATCAGGGTTCCCAGGTCTTTCAAGTTGGGGTAAGGACGAAGTACATCGAGAAAAATCTCGTGAATGACCATAAAACCGATCGCCAGGCTGATCGCGGCGCTGATCCAGTAGGCATAAAAATACAAAGACTCAGGCTGAGTTCCGTACGAATTAGCGGTGAGCTTGTAAATCGGGAATAAGATCAGAAAGTTCACTACCTGAAAAACAATATAGGCAAAAAAGACCGGAAATGTACGATGCAGCCGCCGCCAGAACATGATCCCCGCCAGGGACAATTCGAGCACTGGGTGGGCGATCCACAATGCGAGCTGGATATTGGCATTCATGGGGTGTAGCGCATTACCGCAGCTGCCGGCGGGTTTCTTCTCCCGCTCTCTTGCTACATGACCTTACCAGTTCTGGCGAAACGGTCAATGGACGAAAGTAACCAAAGGTAACAGTTACCCTGCCTTTTTTTCTAAACGATTCTTGCGCCTAGGGATAGAATTGCGATCCCATAGTGGAAACCCGGAACTTTGCACCTCCAGGTGGTTACTATCGAAGACGGATCCCTCGCGTCCGATAAGACTCAGCATGGGGCATCACTGGCTGGCACTTGGCCCGAAAGAAAGGCTGGCTGGACTGAACACGGGTTGGCGATAGATAAACTTGTCCTCGATTGAGAAGACGCAATAACGCGTCGAGAGGCCAGCACCAGTCTCGCCTGCGGTTACACTTCTGGAGACGCCTGAATGTAGGCTCGCATCATCCGGACTTCATGATCTTTTTCATTCAAATCATGAAGGAGAATGTCTCGCAGGGAGACGATCCCCCGGAGTTGCTTGCCTTCGCACACCGGCAGGTGGCGAAAACCGTGCCGCCGCATAAGTACCATGCAGGTTTCGAGGCTTTCGTCCGGACTGACCGTCAGCGGGTCATCGGTCATGACCGCTTCGACCCGTGTGGTGCGAGGGTCGCGTCCCTCGACGACCACTCGTTTCATGAGGTCACGTTCGGAAAAAATGCCCACCAGACGGCCGTCGCTGAGTACGGGTACCGCACCGATGTTGCGGTCTACCATGGCCTGCGCCACGTCGAGTACTACCTGATTGGCATCCGCCCGGTAGGTATCCTGTGTGTTAATCAAATCGTAAACATGCATTGGAACACCCCCTGGAAATTCAACCCAGAAGCAACGCGGGCGCGAGTATATGACGAAACGGCGCCAATGAAAAGAAAAAGAATCATGTATTCGGCTAAAGGAGCATCCCGTAGGTCCAGATTGGGCCACTTTATGGACCTTCGTCTCCTCGTAGTTCTAGAGTTGGGAAACTACAAACGACTAGGTCGTTCCAAGGAACACAAAGTACGAGCACGCCCAGAGCGCGGTGGGGATACTGCCGCGAGGACGAGTCGTAAGAATAATGTTGTAGTCGTCAGAAGGCTGGAGCCTTTCGACCACCGATGGCAGCGCCTGGGGCTGGATCACCGCCAGGTGGGAAAGAAATCGATAAATGTCAGGTTCCCCGCTGTAGCCTTGAGAAACAAAGCAGATGTCCGTATTCTGACCGGCAAAGTGCCAACTCAGGGATGCGGCCAGCGCGACCGCGTCCTCGTAGGCCTTCTCCGAGATTACTCCCTGGCGGGGGTTGTCAAATACCACGCGCAGCTTGCGTTCGTCTTCGCGGCTGAACTCGCGCACTTTCAGCGAGCCAGATTTGGCCGTCGCCTTCCAGTCCACGTGGCGGGCGGAGTCTTCCGGCATGTACTCGCGAATCAGGTACAGGTCGTCGCCACGGCCGCGCGCAAAGGTTTCGAACTCGCCGGTGATCATCGGCAGAATTTCGAAAAATTCGTCCGCAGGCTCCACGCGTGGGTAGACGATAATTTCGCGGGCCAACGGCACGTGACGGGTCTTGGTCAGAAAGGCGAAGGGAAAGCGCGTGGCCAAGCCAAAGGTTTTCTGCTGATAGCGCCCGCGTCGGTCGAAACCTAGCTCAAGATCCGCCTTCATGTCCGTTCCGGCGGGAATGTAGGGAAAGTATGCCGCGCCCTCGAAAATACTGGGTGGAGCTTTGCTCTTCGGCGCACGCCTGAGTTTGTAATCACGAAAATGCATCCATTGCTTTTCGGGCGGACGCCCCGGCGGAACCGCAAAGGTTGTCGGCGTCCATTGCCAATGTTTGACGCCGCTATCTTTCTTCACCGGCACCACATTCACGGAAAAAGACGGAAGCCATCGCCGAGGGTTCCGTAGAATGATTCGACCCAGCATCGGACGGCCCGCAAACACATGCTCCGGCAGACGCACATCAAGCTCAAGATCTCGCAATACTAATGCCGAAGCGAAGCCGGAAACCACAATCGCGGCCAGCAACGCAGCCAGGACGATATAAAGCAAGTTGTTGCCTGTGTTCAGCGCGGCGATGCCGATGACCAGCACGATGCCCACATAAACGATGCCGACCCGGGTAACGTCGTAATCGAACGCATCGCGAAGGCCGGCGCCAGCTACGCGGCGGGCAAGATACGGCACCGTGGTCAATCCCACAATAACGGCCAGCAGCAGCGCCGCGGACGCGAGCACCAGCGTGGCCCAGAGATTTCCCGACTCTCGCGCCACAGTGGAAAAAAGCGCAGCCGCGAAAGCCAGGACCAGACCGACAATCGCGAGCAGGAACCGCACCCAAACTTCGGGAATATCAAGGTGAAGGAAACGAGAGAACCGCCGGACAACGGAGAGCTGCGGAGTGTTGCGCGGCTTCATCTTTTTTAATCGTTTTAGCGGATGTGCTGGCTCCGAGGTTAGCACCGAGTTGGCCGAGCATCAATCCGTTCTGCTGCCTGACATGCGACGAAGCCAGCCGACTGCCTTCGCTGTCGCTTCCTCGGCAAAGCGGCCCAACTTAGGAAAGCGTTGACACATCCGGGCGATAAGACGATGCGCCCAAACATACTCCGTGGAAAGAATGACTAATCCCACCAACAGGAACAAAACGCCTTGCAGGAACGGCAGAAGCAGACCCACGATGCCAAGCAGGATGAATCCCCATCCGCGGACAAAACCACGACTCGCTTGGCGTGCGCGTTCATCGCGGGGCTTCAGACAGGAATTTCGCCACTGCGCGATTGAATTCTTCAGGCACTTCCTCGTATGGAAGATGACCCACACCCTCGAACGTAACTAACTGGCAATCGCCGAAGCACTGCTTCAACTGCGCGCAGGAAGCGGGATCCACCGCGGTGTCTGCGGTGCCCCAGATCAGCAGAGTTGGGATGCTCTTGATGCTCGGCAAAAACGATTCCAATTCTTCCAGATCGCGGTTCCACGTCCGGGTCACGGCCAACGCGTACTCCCAAGAGCCGGGCGCGCGCATGGGCTTGCGGTAGCCTTCAAGACTGTCCGGAGGAATACGCCGCCGATCGCCGAACATCCGGTGATGATAGTACTCATGCAGCGCGGGCAAACGAGGCGCGAGCCTCACAAAGAGCGGCGCGATCAGAGGATTGCTGAGAAGAACCGTCAACCGCTTTCCATGCGCGGACCAGGGATTGACGGGATCGACCAGGATCAAACGCCGAACCCGATTCGGTGCGATTGCGGCAGCCATCATCGAGACCGCCCCGCCGTGCGACGTGCCCAGCAGATCGCACGAGGATAACCCAACTGCATCCATGAAGCCCAGCAGACGCTCAGCGCTTGCTTTGAAGGAACAGTCGAGGCGTGGCGGCCGATCAGAAAAACCGGTTCCCAGCAGGTCGACAGCGTAGACCGTGGCGCGCTGCGCCAGGGTTGGAATCGCAAAACGCCAGGAGAACGAATATCCCAACAACCCGTGCACCAGAAGCAACGCCGGCCCGGAACCGGCGCGCAGGTAGCGCATGCGCGCGCCGTTCGGCCCGACCCAGTGTTCCTCGACAGAGAACTCCAACTGGGGGATTCCTGCTTCCAACGAGCCCTTCACAGGAATTTTCTGCTCGTGATAAGACAACTTTCCCTCGAATATCGGCTTCTATGTAAGAGTATCGCCTCTGTCGCTTTTGTGTAGGGAGAGTTTCGGCTCTCCCTTATTTTTTGGGTGTTGGGTCCGGCGTGGCTGAATTATGGTTCAGCTTCGGCGTCAACTTCCGAATGACAAATTCTTGAAGTAGATTAGTCGCAGCGGTTCCCCCAATTCCGATGGCCGCGTTTTCGAAAGTTAATTCCACACCATCGCGATCCTGAGCAGGATAGTAGAGATTCGAAATGCCGCCCGCCGCCAAGCTTCCCAGAATGTTCGAGTAGCTTGGCTGCCAGCGTCCGTTATCGCCTTTGCAAATCACCGAATTGGCGATCGCGTACAAGGCTCGCGACCGCTTGCTGCCGGTTCCCTTATAGAAATAGCGCGGGTCTTGTTTGAGCAGCGACGGCAGTATGGCCGATCCGATGAACGTGCCCGTAACCGTGTCGGCATAGCCGGCCCCGAAGCGCTTTCCGTAACCCTGCGCGCCTTGCCCATATCCCTTGAAGTGATCTTGCGCCTGCTGCACCCCCGCTACGCCTCCGACGAACACCAGGGTAAAGGGATCCACCACCGTCTTCCAAGCCAGCTTGAACTTCTGTTTGGACGTCATGGGAGCTGCATTAGGGATGTAGGTAACGTAAAAATTCGGGATGGCGCCAAGTACCCGCTGCTTCTCTTCGATCTTGAGCTGCTCTTCCGCTACTTCGACCGGACTGACTCCAACCTGCACCTCTGTAACATTCGTTGCAACCGCCAACACGATCGGGGGGACCGTATCGACGTCCCCTGCGTGCAGGACTCCAGAGTATGTTTGGGTCGCAAAGCCTGCCGAAGTACTTGTGAGCTGGAAAGGTCCGGGAGCGACCTTGGCAAAGAAAAATTGACCATCTACCCCGGACACCACTTCCTGGTTGAGCGAGTGATCTTTGGCAGTGAGCGTTACTCGAGCCCCGGCGACGACGGCGCCGCTCTGATCCACAATCGTTCCGTTGATGCTTCCGGGTGATTGCTGAGCAGGTCCTTGATCCCCGATGCCGGCCTTATCCTGATCTGCCGGGCTCACTGTACCCGTTGGCTGAGAGGTCTGCCCAAAGCCAATCGATGTCCAACCCAGGGTGACAAACGCCAGGATCATGAGTCCACACTTGAGTTGGAAGGACATGGATAACTTAACTCTAGCCTCTTACATTGCTCTCGTCCAAATCACCAAAGGTGATCCACTTTCGGAGCTTTGGGCCGGAACCCGAGCATCTTTGGCAGGTACGCGGCGCTGCATTCACAGCCTTGCTTCGTCTCGATTCATTCTCGTGATCTTAGAAGTTGGATGCTTGATTTAGATAGGCGACTGCTTCGAACAGCGATTATCAAGACTGCCGGCGACATTGACGCCCAGCCAAAGCTCGACCTCGACGCCCGCTACCGGCACCCCCGGCCGGACGAGCGGAAAAAGAAAAACTTGACGCCCTCTGCGACCGTTCTCCGCGATTGAAGCTCTTGCTTTGTGCTCAGGATTCCAATGTCAACCCGGATCTATAGCTTTCTTAGCAGCTTCTTGAGAACGCGCATGCCCTTGTCTACGTGTTTTTCCTGGAGCAGGAATGGTGGCAGAAAACGCAACACAGTTTCTTGTGTGCTATTGAACAGCACGCCTTCGGCGAGAGCTTGTTCGACGATCGGACGCGCGGGAACATCGAGTTGCAAACCTTGAATCAGGCCACGGCCGCGAACTTCACGGGCGACCGAAAAGCGATCCGTCAAAGCTTTCAGTTGTGTCTGCAAGTATCCGCCGACTTGGTTAACGTGCTGCAGCAGGTTCTCTTCTTCGACGATGGCCAGATACTCGAGTGCGACTCGGCACGCTAACGGGCCTCCGCCGAACGTGGTTCCGTGTTGCCCCGCGGAAATCGCCGATGCGAACTCTTCCTTTACCAGAAAAGCGCCGAGCGGAATCCCCGCAGCAATTGGCTTGGCAATGGCAACGATGTCCGGCATCACGCCGAAAGTCTGGAACGCGAAGAGAGTTCCAGTGCGGCCCAGGCCGCACTGAATTTCATCGAAAATCAAGGCAGCGTGATGACGATCGGCAAGAGCGCGGCATTCTTGCAGAAACTCGACCGAACATTCGTAGATTCCGCCTTCCCCGAAGATTGGTTCGAGCACGATCGCGCAGGTATTGTCGTTCACCGCGGCCCGCAAAGCCTCAATGTCGTTTCGTGGAACGAACTTCACGTCTTCGAGCAGCGGCTCAAAACCTTTGCGATATTTGTCCTGGCCGGTGACGGACATGGACCCGAAACTCCGTCCGTGATAGGAACCTTCAAGGGCGATCAGTTGGCTCTTGGCTTCGCCTCCTGCGCGGTGCCCGGCGAGGCGCGCGAGTTTAATGGAACCTTCGATGGCTTCGGTGCCGCTGTTCGAAAAGAAGGCGCGCTGCAAGCCAGAGAGAGTGCAGAGCTTCTCGGCGAGGCGTCCCTGATATTCGTTGTAATAAAGGTTCGAGAGGTGAATGGCGCGTGCCGCCTGTGCGCGGATCGTCTTGACGATTCGGGGATGGGCGTGGCCGAGCGCATTTACTCCCAGGCCGGCAACGAAGTCGATATATTTCTTGCCCTCGAGGTCGAAAAGGAAAACCCCTTTGCCACGCTCGATGACCAGCGGATAGCGGTTGTAGGTCTGCAGCAGGAATTGCTTTTCGCGCTGGATTATTTCTTCGTTGGTGATCATGGGATCTCTTCGCGAAGCCGGGCACGCAGCCTGCGGATCGGATTCAAATGCCCGTTGAGGACGAATCACGGTGTGATTTTGTAGATCACGCCGTTATTCCCGCTGCCGCCGGCATCCGTGGCGCCGTAGAGGTTGCCGTCGGCGTCTTCGGTCAAGCTGCCGCTCGGCAACCCACCATCCGCAGCTCCGGTAAAGCGGTAGAGCACGGAATATTTGCCACTGCTGGTAACTCCATAAACGACGCCGCAACCGAAGGTACAAGCTGAGTTCACGGTTCCACCGTACACAGTTACACCGTAAAAGTTGCCGGCTACATTGAGGAGTCCACCGGAAGGCTCTTCTCCGCCACTCGCCTTGCCGAACGTGTGCAGGACATGTTCTTTGGCCGCAGGATTTACGCTGAATACCACGCCGCATCCGACCGACGAGATGGCGCAGTTCGTGGTATTACCACCGAACTGGGTAACGCCGTGAAACACGCCGCTCGCGCTGCGAAGCAGATGCCAGCGCGGGGAAACACCGTTCGCGCTGCCACGGAACGTGTAAAGGGTGGTCAGTTTGCCCGTCGTGTCGATTTTAAACAGCGTCCCTCCATTCCCCTGC
This sequence comes from Terriglobales bacterium, assembly GCA_049585795.1. GTDB lineage: Bacteria > Acidobacteriota > Terriglobia > Terriglobales > Acidobacteriaceae > JABDBE01. Next base: position 15,073 of record JBAVAQ010000027.1, read on the forward strand.
ATGTAACTGCCGCCGGTAGCGCCGTAGATATTGCCCGTCTTATCGACAGTTAAATCCTGCGGGAATGCTCCATCCGCCTTGCCGGTAAACCTGTACAACACCGTCTCCTTGCCGGACTGGGTAACCTTGAAAATTACTCCGCAGCCCAGGTTTCCGTCACAACCAGAGACGCCCCCAAAGCTGGCCGAGCCGTAGAGGTCGCTGCCAACCATGACCAAACCAAGCTCCGGCTGTCCCTGGTTCTGAGACCCGTCCTTGCCGCCTTTGAAGCTATGCAGCACCTTCAGCGACCCGTTCTTAGCCAGCAGCTTGAACACCGTCCCACAACTGCACGTGGGATCACCGCCAAGGGCTGTGATTCCGTACAGGTTGCCTTGGGCGTCGCTAAGGAGCCGGCCAATGGGGATACCGCCGTCGGATGCGCCCGTGAAAGTGTAGAGGATCGTTTGCTGCCCGCCGGAGTCCAGTTTGAAGACAACTCCCCGATTGGACTTACCCCCAAATTGGGTCGTGCCGTAGAAGTTGCCGGCCGAGTCGCGGATTAGGCCTCCATTGGGATTGCTTCCGTCCGAGAAGTCGAAGGTGTAGAAAACTTTGAAAGTGCTGGCGGCTCCGCCGGCCGTGAGCAGCAGCGTCATCATCAAGATTGAGAGTGTTTTCATGGATCTCCTTGAAGAGTAGTTGAGCAGTATATACCCCTCGTGTTCGATTTGAACTGCATCGCGGCCTTGTCGACTCGCGTCTGGCCCTGTCCAAAACCCTCCCGAAATGGGTTACAAAATACCACATGGACTATTCCAAAAAGCATACTCAGGCTATGGAAGGGCCTCTATAATATTGGAAGCTATTGTGGTACAGCGTCTTAGGGGCGCTAGAACGGCTCTTCTGATGGCAGTGAAAATGCAGAACAGAGACCAAGGTGTTTTGTCCCTGCGGGCGGCGGAGCCTGTGCGGCGCATGAACAGGGATTTTCAAATCCGTTTTACGGCCATTCTGCTGGCCTTGCTGACCACCGCTGCCGTGGTTTATGCCGGTTATAACCTTCAGGCCGAGGGTCAATTCCAGGTTCCAGACGACGGCGTGTGGTGGGTCGAGCATCAGGGCCGGCTTACCGCAGACCGCGTCGAAGTAGCAGGGTCGGGCGCCCGAGCTGGCGTCAAGGTGGGCGATCAGCTAACCGCAATTGACCAGCACCAGGTAAATGCTGCCGCTGCTCGAACCCGCGAACTCTATCGCGTGGGGGCGTGGTCCAAAACTACCTACTCGCTGGTGCGGAAGTCGGTCCCGGTGGATGTGGTTCTGATTCCGGTTCCGGCGGAGCGATCGCAATACAACTGGCTGCGGCTGATTGGGCTGATCTATCTTGGCATTGGGTTGTATGTATTGCTGCGGCGCTGGACCGCGCCCGGTTCGACCCACTTCTACATTTTCTGCCTGGTTTCGTTTATTTTCTATTCGTTCCACTACACCGGGAAGTTCAATGGGTTTGACTGGACCATCTACTGGGGCAACGTGGTCGCTGGACTGCTCCAGGCTGCTCTTTTTCTGCATTTTGTGCTGACCTTTCCCGAGCGGCATTGGTTCGTCCGCAGGCATCGCTGGGTAATCTTCGCCATTTATGTTCCGGGCCTGCTGTTGCTAAGTTTGCATGTTCTGGCCGTCTCCTTCCTCAAAGCCAGCGAGGTTCTGCGCTGGAATCTGGATCGCCTGGAGATGGGCTGTCAGGCACTGTTCTTTGTCGCCGCAGCGGGAGTGCTGCTGTACAACTACCGCCGGGCAGCTACGCCGATCCTCCGGCAACAACTGAAGTGGGTGACTCGGGGCACAATTCTGGCCATCGCGCCCTTCACTCTGTTTTATGTGATTCCGTACCTGTTCCCGGCGCTGCACATGACGGCGATGAAGGTTTCGGTGTTATCGCTGGGAATCCTGCCTCTCACTTTCGGTTACGCCATCTTCCGTTACCGGTTGATGGACGTGGATCTGATCTTCAAGCGCGGCATGGTCTACACCCTGGCGGCGGGCGCGATTGCGGGTGCGTATTTTGCCGTGGTGGCGGGCGTGGCCGAACTTGTCCATCTCCAGATACCCAGTTCCGGACCTCTAGGACTCGTACTCGCCATCGTGGTTACGGCGCTGCTGTTTGACCCGGTGCGGAAATGGATTCAAGGGCGCATCGACCAGTTCTTCTATCGCACGGGTTACGATTACCGGAAAACTCTAATCGAATTTGGACGGGAACTGAGTTCGGAAACTGATCTCGACAAAATGCTGAGCGCGGTGGTGGACCGCTTGTCCCGGACCCTTCTGGTAGATCGGATGGCCGTCTTCGTGTCGGACGGGGAGACGTCTCAGCAATTCGGGGTCGCAAAATCGTTTGGCATGACCCAGACGAGTGGCTTGGATTTGAGCTTCCTGGGCACCCCGCGACCAGAGGACGCAGTTGGCCATTTGTTTTTCGACAACACTCACCAGGTTCCGCGAGAGACCATTAATGCGCAGCAATCCATCGCCAAGCTTGATCTGAACTATTACATTCCCTGCCGCGCGCAGAAGCACACTATCGCCGTGCTGGGCCTGGGCAAGACGGTGGAAGGGGATTTTCTGACCAGCGAAGATGTGGAGTTGCTGGAGACGCTCGCGGGCTATCTCGGAATCGCCATCCAGAACGCACGCCTGTATGCCTCGCTGCAACAGAAAGTGGCCGAATACGAGCGCCTGAAAGACTTCAATGAAAACATTGTGGAGTCGATCAACGTCGGCGTGTTGGCGGTCGACTTAGCTGATCGAATCGAGTCCTGGAACTCGCAAATGGAAGTAATGTACGCCCTGCCGCGATGGCAGGCGCTGACGAAACATCTGGGTGAGGTTTTCCCGGCGGCATTTGTGGAAGCGTTCTACCGGGTGCGGCAGAATCCCGGCATCCACAACTTGTACAAATTCCGTCTCGGTACGCGAACCGGAGAAAGCCGGGTGGTCAATGTCGCCATCGCGCCTCTGGTCACCAAGGACTTCAGCGTCATTGGCCGGCTCATCATCATGGACGACATCACCGAGCGGGTTGAGTTAGAGGCCCAGCTTTCACAGGCCGACAAACTCTCATCCATCGGGCTGCTGGCTGCCGGTGTGGCGCACGAAGTTAATACCCCCCTGGCGGTCATTTCTTCCTACGCGCAAATGTTGTCGAAACAGGTTCAGGGCGATCCGCAAAAGGGCGCGCTGCTGGAAAAAATCACGCGCCAGACTTTCCGCGCATCTGAGATCGTCAATAACCTGCTCAACTTTTCACGCACCAGCGGTACCGAATTCACCGCAATCGATATCAACAAAATCATCTCCGATACGCTGGCGCTTCTCGAGCACCAGTTTAAGGTCACGAAGATTAAAGTACAGGATGAGCGCAGCGCCCAGATCGCGCCAATCACCGGGAATGCGGGACGACTGCAGCAGGTGTTCTTGAACTTGTTCCTGAATGCCAAAGACGCCATGGGCAACGGCGGGACCCTGCGCATCGCCACCACCAACGGCGACAGCGTCGGCGTAAAGATCTCGGACACGGGCACCGGCATCGCACAAGAGCACATCCATCGAATTTACGATCCATTCTTCACCACCAAGACTGCGCCTCGGGAAGGCCAGCCACGGGGCACGGGACTCGGCCTTTCGGTAACCTACGGCATTATTCAAGAGCACGCCGGGAAGATTCGAGTGGAGAGCCGATCCGGCCAAGGCACGACTTTTTATCTCGATTTCCCATTGATTAAGAAGGCTGTCAATGTCTGAAGCGGCGGTGATCGTGCGGCACAATTCGGGAGAAGCGTCGTTGCCCACGGCCGGCTCGGTGTTGATCATCGACGATGAGGCCGCAATTCGCGAATCTCTGGAGACGCTCCTGGAGCTCGAGGGCTACGGAGTGGAATCCGCCGCCAGCGCCGAAGAGGGCCTGACGCGCATTGGCGAACGAAGCTTCGATTTAGTTCTGCTCGACCTCGCCCTGCCGGATCGCAACGGCATGGACCTGTTAGCCGAAATTCACCTCCAGGAGCCAGGCCTCTCCATCATCATGGTTACTGCTTACGGGACGGTGGAAAATGCGGTGAAGGCGATGCAGGCGGGGGCGGCAAACTTCATCCAGAAGCCCTGGGACAACGAGAAGTTGCTGGCGGATGTGCGCGCGGCGGTTGCGCGGCATCGCGCCGAAGAAGAAAACGTCCAGCTTAAGCGCGCGCTCAAACAACGTTACAACTTCGAGAACATCGTGGGCAAAAGCGAGCCCATGCTCAAGATTTTCGACTTGGTCGCCCAGGTTGCACCCAGCCGCTCCACGGTACTGCTGCAAGGCGAAAGCGGAACCGGCAAGGAACTCATCGCCAAGGCCATCCACCTGAACTCGCCGCGCCGCGATCGTCCCTTTGTCCCGGTCAATACCGGCTCCATGCCGCCGGATCTGCTGGAATCTATTCTATTTGGGCACGTAAAAGGAGCCTTCACCAGCGCGGTGGCCTCCAAGAAGGGCCTGTTTGAAATTGCCGACCGGGGGACGCTCTTCCTGGATGAAATCGGCACCATGGGCCTGGACACGCAAAGCAAGATTCTGCGCGTGCTGCAGGACAAAAAGTTCATGCACCTCGGCGGAATCCATGAACTACAGGTTGACGTGCGGATTATCGCCGCCACCAACGTGGACTTGAAACAGCAGGTGCGCGAAGGCAAATTTCGAGAAGATCTTTTTTACCGCCTGAACGTCATCACCATCGATCTTCCGCCCCTACGCCAGCGTAAGGAAGATATTCCTTTGCTGGCGGGATTCTTCCTGAATCGCTATTCCCAGGAAAATGAACGCCCCACGCGGCGCATCACGCCGGAAGCACTGCGGCCACTTCTCACTTACTCCTGGCCGGGAAATGTCCGCGAACTCGAAAACGTGATCGAACGCGCTGTGGTGCTCTCCGCCGGCGTGGAGGTTGGTCCCGAACTTCTCCCCGACCAGATTGCGGGCCGCGCAACCGCGTTTTCGGCTCTGGAGCGCCGCACCGACGCATCGCTGTTCGACATCATGGAGGATTGCGAGCGGCAGATCATCGTCGAGATGCTGGAAAAGTGCAACTGGAACCAGACCGACGCCGCCGAGCGTTTCCACGTCCCGCTTTCCACCCTGAACCAGAAAATCAAGCGCCTGAATATCGATATCAAGAAAAAAGCCAAAGAATAGCCTGTCTATCAGATTGTGAAGGCCGGGCGAGACGCCCGTCCTCCATTGATTGCCGAAAGCTGAAACCTTCCCCAGCCTCTGCTATAGTTCGAGAATCGCGGCCACACGATTCCTGAATCGCATGGAACTGACCTCTCCAACCGAATTCGCCAAAGAGACTGTCCAGACCTTGGAAGACTATTCCATTATGGCTGGACAATCCGTTGTCAACCTTTTCCGTTATCCGCGGTATTTCGCCGACATGTTGCAGCAGGCCGATCTCATCGGCGTGGGCTCGCTGCCCATCGTCGTATTGACGGGATTCTTCACCGGCGCGGTCTTGGCATTGAATAGTTCCACGACCCTGCAACGATTTGGCTCGCTGTCTCTGCTCGGCCAATTGGTTTCGGTTGGTATGGTTCGAGAGTTGGGACCCGTATTGACCGGCCTTATGGTGGCCGGGAGAAACTCGTCGGGAATGGCCAGCGAATTGGGTTCCATGGTCGTCACTGAGCAGATCGATGCTATGCGGGCCTTGGGCACCGACCCCATGAAGAAGCTGATCACCCCGCGCGTGATCTCCACCGTCTTTATGCTCTTTTTCCTTACCATCATCTCTGACCTTTTGGGACTGTTCGGAGGCGGCGCCGTCGCCCGCACGTTGCTTGGGATGGACTGGCATCAGTATTGGAGCACTGCCTGGCAGGCCCTGGCTTTTCAAGACGTTTTCATGGGTCTGGTCAAGCCTTTGCTTTTCGGGTTCATTATTTCTACGATCGGTTGCTATTACGGCATCTCGGCTCGCGGCGGAACCCAAGGGGTTGGAAGAGCAACCACTCAAGCGGTGGTTGCTTCTTCGGTTTTTATCCTTCTCGTAGATTTCTTCGCGACCAAGTTCTTGATGGCGATCTTTGGTTACCGCTGAGTCATGGCCGCACCTCCCACAGCGATCGAAGAGCGGGCTCCTTCCCAACCCGGCGCTGCGGCCAACGTCATCGTTTTCGAAGACGTTTCCATCGCCTTTGAAGATAAACCCGTGCTCAACGGGATCTCTTTTTGCCTGCCCAAAGGCGAGAGCAAAGCGATATTTGGCGTCGCCGGCTCCGGCAAGAGCACAATTCTTAAGCTGGCGCTCGGGTTGTTGAAACCAGATAGCGGACACATTTATGTTCTTGGCGAAGATGTAACCCAAATGTCTGAAGACGCATTATTCGACCTAAGGCGGAAGGTCGGCATCGTTTTCCAGGAGAGTGCGCTTTTCGATTCGCTCACGGTGCGCGAAAACGTTGCCTTCCGGCTGGTGGAAGAGGGCGACATTTCCGACGAGGAAGTCGAAAAACGGGTGCGGGAAGCCTTGAGCTTCGTGGAACTGGAAAACACGCTGGACAAATTTCCCGCGGAACTCTCGGGAGGGATGCGGCGCCGCGTCGCGATTGCACGCGCCATTATCGCCGAGCCGGACATTCTGCTCTACGACTCTCCAACCGGCGGCCTCGACCCGGTCACTTCTACGACCATTATCCAATTGATCGTGAAACAGCGGGACGTTTATAAAACCAGCTCTCTGCTGGTCACCCATCGGCTGCAAGATGCCTTCATGATGGCCACCCACTACTTCGATACCAAAGCGAATGAAATGCGTCCACTGCCGCCGGGCACCCGTAGCGAAGTGCCTATGGCATTCCTCATTCTTCGCGATGGAAAAATAATTTTCGACGGGGCTGCGCATGAGTTGGCGCAGTCGAAAGACGAATACATCCGCGAGTATATTTCGTAGTGAACTGCATTTGGTAATTAAGCAATTTGGTAATCGGGTAATTGTGAAACCAATTTCTCAATTACCCGATTACGCGATCACCCAATGACTTTGCTAGCTGGCCTTGGCCAGTTTCATGGCCTCGCGCCGCGCCGCTATCTGGCCTTCCATATACTTCGACCACTCCCGGCCCTGTTTTGAGCCGTTGATCAACTTCTCGATATTTGCAAACATCCGCGGATTTTTCGTCTTCGCGCGCAAGTCGCTAAGAAACGGCTTTACCTTGGCGTAAATGAAGAACATCTCGCCGCTGACACTGGGATCAAGAAAGAGCTCCTGACTGACTGTACCGGCCAAGGCGAGTGCGGCAGCCATGCTCCAGTATCCCGCTACCTGGCGCAGCCAGTTATTTTCCTGGGTTCCCATCGCGGAACCTATCTTCATGAAATCCTCAGTGCTTTCGGGCCAGAAAGTTACCATCCACCAGTGGCGCGCTTTACGCATTTCGCCTTCGCGGCGAAGATCGTAGAATTTGAGAATCAGTTCGGCATCGGCAGCCGTCGGCTTCTTAGGCATGAAAAACCTCCAGGAGAATTTTTGAGATGGCGTGACAGGACTGCGTCACTTCGCCACCGTACAAGATGCCGGATTCCGCAAAACGGTGCACCGAATTAGAAAAAGTGCGGGGATGAGCACATCTGCCGGATTACCTGCAATCAATCTCCGCCCACGGCAGCGGCCTCGACGGGTACAGGTCGTTCGTATTCACACTCTTTGTTTGGGCACGCGATAACCGGGCCCGATTTCAAGAACTTCTCGACCAAGTATTCGCTTCCACAACTGGGACACTTCTCGGCAATCGGCTTGTGGGCGGAGGTGAACTTGCATTTAGGATAATTTCCACAGCCATAAAAGGTATTTCCCTTGCGCGCCCGTTTTTCGACCAGGTCGCCCTCTTTGCAGAGTGGGCACTTCACTCCGATGAAGTTCTGTTTTACATACTTGCACTCGGGATATCCGCTGCACGTCGTGAACTCTCCGTAGCGACCGTGGCGAATCATCATATTCCGTCCACACTTCGGGCAAAGTTCGTCGAGCGGAATGTCCGGAACTTTCTTGCCCTGATCGAGGCGCCGCGTGGTCTTGCAATCAGGATATCCCGTACACGCCATGAACTGCCCGAAGCGTCCACGCTTCAGCACCATCACACGGCCGCAATTCTCGCAGTATTCTTCCTGGGTGGTTTCCTGCAGGTCGGCCGAATCCAAATCCGGCAAGTTGATGGGGTTTTCCTTGGTGAAGGTGCAGCTGTTGGGATCCTCCTTGTCGTAAGAACTGCACGCGTAGAACGATCCATGCTTGCCCCATTTGATGACGAGGGGAGAACCGCAGCGTTCGCACTTCTCGTCGGTGGGCTTCTCCATCCGCTTGATGTTCTCCATGTGCTTGGAGGCGTAGCGGAGATCTTTCTCGAATTTCTTATAGAAGTCGGCGAGGGCTTGCGTCCAGGTTTCCTTACCCTCTTCGATCTCGTCCAGCTCTTCTTCGAGACGGGCGGTGTATTGAATATCGAAGATGTCGGGAAAGTTTTCGACCAGCAAATCAGTTACGACTAAACCGATTTCCGTGGGCGTAAATTTGCCGCCGAGCTTCTGCACATATTGCCGCTCCTGGATCGTGCTCAGAATCGCGGAATAAGTGGAAGGACGGCCAATGCCGCGTTCCTCCAGTTCTTTCACCAGCGAAGCTTCGTTGTACCGCGGAGGAGGCTCGGTGAAGTGCTGCTCCGGCTTCAGCGCCTTGAGGGTCAGGCTCTGGCCTGGTTCGAGCGCGGGTAATTTATGCTTGAGCTCCTCGTCTTCTTCGTCTTTGCCTTCCTTGGACTCTTCGTAAACTTTGAGGAAACCGTCGAATTTCAGAACCGAGCCAGTCACACGGAACCAGAAAACGTCCGCGCCGGATTTGGCATCGATGTCGACCGTAGTCTGATCGAACACGGCTGGCATAATCTGCGAAGCCACAAAGCGCTGCCAAATCAGCTTATAAACCTTATACTCGTCTTCTTTCAGATATTGCTTGATCTGATCGGGATGGCGCATGGCGGAAGTCGGCCGAATGGCCTCGTGAGCCGCTTGGGCTGCCTTTTTCTCTTTGTAGGCGTTCGGAGCTTCGGGCAAATATTGGTCGCCGTACTGCGACTTGATGTATTCGCGAACTTCGGCCAGCGCTTCATTCGACACGCGCACCGAATCCGTACGCATATAAGTAATGAGGCCAACCAGTCCTTCCTCGCCTAATTCCACGCCTTCGTAGAGCCGCTGCGCGATCATCATCGTGCGCTTCACGCTGAAGCGGAGCTTGCGGGACGAATCCTGCTGCAGTTTGCTGGTGGTGAACGGCGGGGTCGCATTGCGACGTCGCTCTTTGCGGTCGACAGTGCGAACAAGCCAGTCAGCTTTTTCCAGCGCGGCGCGGATCTTCTCCGCGTCGTCGCCGTTCGTGACTTCAATTTTCTCTTCGCCCTTGCCCAGAAAACGCGCGTCGAATGCAGGCGGCTTCGGCCCCAGAAGATTGGCGTCGATCGTCCAGTATTCCTTCTTTTCGAACGCCTTGATTTCGCGTTCGCGTTCAACGATGAGGCGCAACGCAACCGTTTGCACGCGGCCGGCGGAAAGACCACGCCGAACTTTATCCCAGAGCAACGGCGAAACTTGATAGCCTACGAGACGATCGAGAACGCGCCTCGCCTGCTGGGCATCCACGAGATTTTGATCGATATCGCGCGGGTGCTCAAAAGCCTCGCGGACAGCACGCTGCGTGATCTCGTTAAAAGTCACGCGCCGTATGCGCTCAGGCTCCGGCTCAGCACCCTTCTTGGTTTTCTTCTTTTTCTTTTTCCCTTTGGAGTCGTCGCCCAGTTCTTCTGCCAGGTGCGCCGCGATGGCTTCCCCTTCGCGATCCGGATCGGGTGCAAGATAGATAGAATCCATGCCCAGCGCCAGCTTCTTCAGCCGGGCCACCACTTTCTCTTTGCCGGGAATAACCACGTATTCGGTGTCGAAGTCGTTGTCGACGTCAACCCCGAGCGTGCTCTTGGGCAAATCCTTGACGTGGCCGAGCGAAGCCTCCACGGTGAAGCCCTTCCCCAGATATTTCTGGATGGTCTTCGCTTTAGCCGGCGACTCGACGATAACTAAACCTTTATTCAATGTGTCCTCAGTCTTGGTTTTGAAACTAGCACGAATGGCAAGCTGGCAACAAGTTTCGAGAGTAAGCTACTAGCTACTAGCTGTTAGCTTCTAGCTAGCAACTGCATTCTTTACGGTCGCCGCGAACGAGGCCAGCATGCGCTGGACTTCTAGGATTTTCGCTTCTGGATCTGCGAAATCCTCGGCTTGAAGAAATTGCAAGTCTTTGGCCAGAAGCAAATGATATTCCACCTCGCTCGCTGAGCCACGGGCGATCTGCAGAAAGCGTCTCATCTCTCCATCCGACCTCCGACCACATCCTTCAGCAATATTTGCGCCAACGGAGGCAGCCGAACGACGCATTTGACTCGTAAGACCATACATTTCTTCTTTCGGGAAGCAACGAGTTTTCTGATACACATCGAGGGTAAGATCGTGCGCCTTCGCCCACACTCTCAAGTCCTTGAAATCCTCCATCGGCGACCCCTTCTTGAGCTAGAAGCCAGAAGCTAGCAGCTAGAAGCTCTTCACAAAATTCTTCCCCGGCATCTGCTTCACTTTGCCGGCCAGCTCCAGCTCAAATAACGCCGCGAAAATTTCGGAGGAGGACAACGCCGGCTCCAGCCGTTCCACAATTTCATCGATGTGCGTGGCTTCATCGGCTTTGAGGAGCGCGAAAATCTTCTTTTCGTGGGGCAACAGCTCGGTTTCCCCGAATAGAGATGCGGTTTGCGCCGTCTGCGATTCATCGGCACCCTGGGGCTGGAGCGTAAGTCGCACATCTGCCGGGAGTTCCTCCCATACGTCCTCCCACGTCGCAACCAGCTTGGCGCCTTGTTTGATCAGGGTGTTCGGTGTCCACGAGCCTTTATTGGTAACGTTGCCCGGCACGGCGAAAACCTCGCGATTCTGTTCTAACGCGCAGCGGGCGGTAATGCGCGTGCCGCTGTATTCCGCGGCTTCCACAACCAGAACTCCCAAGGAAATTCCACTGATGATGCGGTTACGAATGGGAAAGTTCTGCGGCGCGGCAAATGTGCCGATGGGAAATTCCGAGATGACCGCCCCGCCGAGCGCTAGAATCTGGTCCACTAACCGGGCATTTTCTTTCGGATACACGACATCAACCCCGGTGCCCCACACCGCGACCGTTTTGCCTTTTCCGGCAATCGCGCCGCGATGCCCGGCCGTATCGATGCCGCGCGCCATGCCGCTGAAAATCACCAGGCCACGCGCCGCCAAGTCGCAAGCCAATCTCTCGGACATGCCTGACCCGTAGGGCGTGGGATGCCGCGTCCCGACCAGCGCAATTCCGGGCTGCGAAATCACTCCGTCGTTGCCCCGCACGTAGAGAATGAGCGGCGGATCATAAATCTGTTTCAACTGCGTCGGGTATTTAGGGTCATCTAGAGCAACAATCTGTGCCCCGGCAGCAGCGGCCTTCCCCAATTCGTCCTGCGCCAGTTCCATGGCGCGACCGGTGGCCAGCGATTGTGCCGAAACTGCACGCAGTCCAGCCGCTTCCAGTTCCGTGAGAGATGCCTGGAAGAGCGCCTGCACGCTACCGAAAAACTCAATCACGCGACGCGCTTTGGTCGGTCCCAACCCGGGTGTAAGCGCCAAAGCCAGCCACTGCGTGGAAGTTTCGCTGGTTTTGCAAACTGGCGCAGCTGCTTCGGACACTAATCCTCCAGGGTCTCTAGGGCATCTACACATGGTAGGGGAGCAGTGTCAAGGTAAGATGAACATTGACTTCAGAAACGCCCAGTTTTCTCCGCGCTCTCTGCGGCCGTTCTCAGTCCTCTCCGCCTTAAGATGTTGATTAGATTTCGACAAAGTCCTAAATCGCCGAGGTCGCCGAGAACATGCGCAGAGAAGCCTAGTAAGTAAGCAAGGACATTCCCGGGTCGGGCTTTGTTAGAATCAAATAGTTCCCTGAATGAAACGCCTTCGCATCTCCGCTATCTCCTACCTCAACACTGCGCCCCTAATGTGGGATTTCGAGCACGGAGAGTCAGGCGCAGATTTCGATATTTCCCACACTCTGCCCTCGCAGTGCGCCGCGAGTTTGCGTGAAGGTTCTGCCGATATCGGCATCATTCCCGCCGCCGCCTACGCCAGCATCCCCGACCTAGCAATCCTTCCCGGTGTGGCTATCGCTTCGCGCCGCGCGGTCCGCTCCATCCTGCTGGTCAGCAAAGTTCCGCTGGAAAAGATTCGTACCGTCGCGTTGGATACGTCTTCCCTGACTTCAGTCGCCCTGACCAAGGTTCTGTTTAAGAAATGGTGGGGAGGAGGCCGAGCCTTTACCGCCATGGCACCCGACATCGAACAGATGCTGAAGCTACACGATGCCGGCCTGGTCATTGGCGATCCGGCGCTGCGGATTCATCGCCCAAACTACATAACTTACGATCTTGCCGAGGAATGGATACGCCTCACGGGCAAGCCGTTCGTCTTCGCTTTCTGGGCAGTGCGGCAGGAAGCCTTGAAAAACGCGTCTCGCGATTTGGATCTGGCTTCCGTGTTTCAGGAATCGCGCGATCATGGGCTGCTGCCCGGAAGTCTTGATTGCATAGCCCGCGAGTGGGGGCCGCGCTTAGGCCTGAGCCCAGAGAACGTAAGAGGCTATTTGACCGAGAACATTCATTATTCCCTCGACCCGGCGTGCTTGCATGGCATGCAGCTCTTCTTCCAATATGCCCAGGAGTGCGGAGCACTCTCGCCCGTGCCTCCGTTGTTTTTCATGGATGCGGCAAAGGCGGCAGTAATTTAGTCCTATCTTCCTGCTGCCCGTTTCTGCACTGTAAACTACATCCACCACACGCGAATGCTGCCTCATCTCCAGCCGTTGCTTGCCGTCTCTACCTGGGTACGACTCCGGCGGCTCGGCGGGGTGGGACTGGTTTTGCTGGGGATCGCGGACAACTCCGTAGTCCCTCTGACCGGCAGCATGGACGTACTCACCATCTGGTTGGCTGCCCGCCACCGCGAGCCGTGGCCTTACTACGCGCTGATGGCGACCCTTGGCGCAGTGCTCGGCGGCTACATAACTTACGCCCTGGCCCAAAAGGGTGGTAAAGAAGCGATGGAACACAAGCTCTCGAAAAAAACCGCGACCAAGGTCCACAGAAGACTTGAACGATGGGGATTCGGTGCGATCGCGATTCCCGCCATACTGCCTCCGCCTTTTCCTTTTGTGCCATTTCTCATCGCGGCCGGCGCTTTGCAGTACTCCCGCAAAAAGTTTCTAGCCGCTCTGACCGTTGGTCGCGGAGTTCGCTATTCGATCGCTGCTTACCTCGGATTCCTTTACGGAAACCACATCGTCCGCTTCTTCTCCCGATATTACAAACCAACGTTCGCCATCCTGATCGGCTCGGCGGTCATAGGCGCAATCCTTACTCTCATCCAGTACCGGCGCTACAAGCGCGCAACCACCCGGCTACGCCGCAGGGTTGCGTAGATAACCGACTTGGAACAAACACCACGCCTCCATTAGAATCGTGTTTAGGCATGTCCCTCACCAAGCAGCAAGCCCTCGACCTGTTTCGCTCCGATGACTTAATCGGCATCGGAATGGAAGCCAATGCCCTGCGCCGCAAGCTCCATCCCGAAGGCGTGGCCACCTACATCATCGATCGCAATATTAATTACACGAACTTCTGCACCGAATATTGCACCTTCTGCGCCTTCTATCGTCCCCTGAAAGGGCCGAAGGCCAAAGAGGGATACATCCTCAACTTCGAAACCATTTACGAAAAGATTCGCGAGACCGTCGAACTCGGTGGGACGGGAGTGCTGATGCAAGGCGGCCTGCATCCCGACCTGAAAATTGACTGGCACGAGCAGATGTTGCGCGGCATCAAGCAGCGTTTTCCGAGAATTCATCTGCACTGCTATTCCGCTTCAGAAATTATCGCAATCGCCGAATACAGCGAGCTGAGTATCCGCGACACCATCGCGCGGCTAAGAGACGCGGGATTGGATTCGATTCCCGGCGGCGGGGCGGAGATTCTCGACGACGAAGTCCGCTACAAGATCGCGCGCCTCAAGTGCCTCACTGACGATTGGCTTAACGTACATCGCACCGCACACAAGCTGGGAATGCGAACCACCGCGACCATGATGTTCGGCGTGGGCGAGAATTACGAGAACCGCGTGAATCATTTCCAGCGGCTCTACGAATTGCAGGAAGAAACCGGCGGCTTTACGGCGTTTATCCCCTGGAGCTTTCAGCCGCAGCATACCGCTTTGGGCGGTCGCCACTGGGACGAAGCTACTGCGGTTGAATATTTGAAAGTGCTGGCGATCTCCCGGCTTTATCTTTCGAATTTCCTGAATGTGCAATCGAGTTGGGTGACCCAAGGACTCAAAGTCTGCCAACTCGGCCTGCAATTCGGCGGCAACGACGTAGGCTCGGTGATGCTCGAAGAGAACGTAGTGCGAGCTGCGGGGGTGACCAACTGCACAACCGAGGAAGAGTTACGGCGAATCATCCGCGACGCCGGTTTCAAGCCGGTGCAGAGAGACACGCTGTACCGGACGTACTTCCTTAATTAATCTCGCACAAAATGAAAACGGCCTCGAAACTCGAGGCCATTTTCAAATTACAGTACCCGTCACGGCCGATCTCATTTGCTGCGGGCCGAATCGAAATCAAGTCACTTTCGGCAGCGTTCGGCACCCATGTCCTGCCCGCTTTCCCGTTTCAGAAGCCTGCGATCAGGTAGAATAAAGGTTTCGGATAGACTCCGCTGGAGTCCCTGAGAAGCCTCACCTGGAACGCATGATCTTTCCCTGCCCACTGCTAGCCGCGTTTGTTGCTCCGAAAGGCATCGGGCAGTACATCCGCCAGCATTTTCTCGATAAGACTTTTCAAGGCCTCTACCACCCCAACGCTTTTGATACGGCCTTGCTGATTCCTTATTTCATCGTCCTGATCCTGCTCGCATCGTATGGAGCCCATCGTTACGTCCTGGTTTATCTCTATTACAAGCACAAGAAGAATCGAACAACTGAGCCTGCCGAACATTTCTCGGAGCTGCCGCGCGTCACCATTCAACTCCCAATCTTCAACGAACAATTCGTGGTCGAGCGGCTTCTGGATGCCGTTTGCCACTTGAACTATCCGCTCGACAAACTCGATATTCAGGTGCTTGACGATTCGACCGACGAAACCGTCGCCGTGGCGCGAGGGCTGGTCAATCACTACGCTGCCCGGGGATTCCCCATTACTTACCATCATCGGTCCAACCGCGAGGGATTCAAGGCGGGCGCACTGTCAGAGGGTTTGAAAACAGCAAAAGGAGAGTTCGTCGCGATCTTCGACGCAGATTTCGTTCCGCCGGAAGATTTCCTGCAGCGCACCATTCACCATTTCACCGATGCCAAAATTGCAATGGTGCAAACCCGCTGGACCCACATCAATCGCAATTATTCGTTCCTGACAGAGGTGGAGGCCATTTTGCTGGATGGGCATTTCGTGCTCGAACACTCGGGACGCGCCCGCAGCAACGTTTTTTTTAACTTCAACGGAACCGCCGGGGTGTGGCGGCGAAGCGCGATCGACGACGCCGGCGGCTGGCAGCATGACACCCTGACCGAAGATACCGATCTCTCTTACCGAGCCCAACTGAAAGGTTGGAAATTTATTTACCTGCAGGATGTGGAGTGCCCAGCGGAACTGCCGGTAGAGATGACCGCGTTCAAAACTCAGCAGGCTCGCTGGGCCAAGGGGTTGATTCAGACCAGCAAGAAGATTCTGCCGCAGGTGCTGAAGAGCGACCAACGATTCCACGTAAAGTTTGAGGCTTGGTATCACCTGACGGCAAACCTGAGCTACCCCTTGATGATTGTGCTTTCAGTGCTGCTGCTGCCGGCCATGATCATTCGCTTCTACCAGGGCTGGTTTCAAATGTTGTACATCGACTTGCCCTTGTTCATGGCTTCGACGTTTTCCATCTCCAGTTTTTATCTGGTGTCGCAGCGAGAATTGTTTCCCGGAAAGTGGTTTAGAGCTTTGATTTATCTCCCCGTTCTTATGGCGCTGGGCATTGGCCTCACCGTTACCAATACTCGAGCCGTGCTGGAAGCTCTGTTGGGAAAACAGTCTGAGTTCGCACGCACCCCGAAGTATCACGTCGAGTCCAGGAAGGATAAAGTGCGCGCCAGCAAATATCGCCGTCGCCTGGGCTGGGTGCCGTGGGTGGAGTTGCTGATCGGATGCTATTTCGCGATGACCGTCTATTACGCGATCGAAAATGAGAATTACATTACGGTTCCCTTTCTGGTTCTGTTCGTGTTCGGTTACTGGTACACGGGATTGATGTCGCTGCTGCAAGGCCGATTTGCCGGCATCTCGTTGAGCGCAGAGACCCATACCAAGCCGTTCCCGGTGGGAGTTTAATGTCAGCACGTGCCCTGTCGTTTTGATATCCTAGGGCATTGTGCGGATGATGTGGTTATTTCTGATTCTCGCCTGCAGCGGCGGGGCAGTGTTGTGGGCGGGCATAGCAGCTTATCTTCGTGTGCGTCGCCACCTGAAGATTACGGCTGAGTTGAGAAAAAGCGGCGTCCATCGCGAAGTGGACAGCCTGTAAAAAAGCATCTGTAGAGACGTAGCTAGCTACGTCTCCGCTGTACAGAACGGAGAACCGCAGCCATGAGCAAGCCAGCTACCGGGATCCTCGGAACTCAGAACCCCGCGTCCGACGCCGCAACGCACACGTCCAACGACTGCATACACATATCCCCTGGATACCGCATAGGTAGCAGCCACGTCGTAATTGTGATTGGCGCCAGCCTGTTTGTGGCTTTGTGCGCCCGCGTCACGCTTCCACTGCCGTTCACTCCGGTACCCTTGACGCTGCAAAATTTCGGCGTGTTGCTCGTGGGGCTCGCCCTCGGCCCCCGTCGCGCCTTCGCTGCGCTCGCGCTTTACCTCGCGGAAGGCCTCGTGGGCATGCCAGTATTTAATCCCACGGGACCGGGCGGTCTGGCTCAATTGCTGGGACCCACCGGCGGCTTCCTGCTCGCGTATCCATTCGTCGCTGGCATCGCCGGCTGGTTTTTCCAAGCCAAAAACGAAGAGAAATCTTTTGCTCGTGCCGCCATCGCTTGCGTTCTAGCCGAAATTTTCTTGTTTCTCTGCGGATTATCCTGGCTCGCCATCCTTACCCACTCTGTCGCTCTCGCAATTCGCTTCGGTCTCTACTGGTTTGTTTTCGCCGAAGTGATTAAGATTATGTCCGCCGCCGCGCTGGCCAGCGGCTGGCAGCGTTTCCATAAGGTTCAACCATGACTCCCATCGGCGCCACTTCCGAGCACTCACCCACGCCCATCACCGAAGGCAAACGCGAAATCACAGTCGCTCACAGCCCTGACTCCGATGATGCCTTCATGTTTTACGGGCTGGCCACGAACAAAGTGCGTGTCCCGGCCCTGCGCTTCACCCACACTCTTTCCGACATCGAAACCCTGAACCGGAAAGCCATGGAAGGCGTCTACGACGTGACCGCAATCTCGTTTCACGCTTATCCTTATATTCAGGATCATTACGCTCTGCTCCCGAGCGGCGGCAGCGTCGGAGACGGCTACGGCCCCATGATCGTAGCCCCGCGCGCGTACTCAGCCAGCGATATCAAGCATAAACGCATCGCCGTTCCCGGAACTTTGACCACCGCTTATCTGGTGTTGAAGCTGTTCGCTCCCGGAATCGAAACCGAGGTCGTCCCCTTCGACCAAATCATTCCGCAAGTGCTGGAAGGCAAGTGCGAAGCTGGCTTGATCATCCACGAAGGCCAGTTGACTTACGACAAGTCCGGCCTGCACCGCATAGTCGACCTCGGCAAGTGGTGGCAGAAAGTCACCGGGTTGCCGTTGCCCCTGGGGGGCAACGCCATTCGCCGCAGCCTGGGCCCCGAGCTGATGACCAGCGTGGGTAACGCACTTCGCGAGAGCATTCAATATGCCCTCGATCACCGCGAAGAAGCACTGGCTTACGCCATGCAGTTCGCTCGCGATCTCGACTCCCAACTCGCTGATAAATTTGTCGGAATGTACGTGAACGAGCGCACCCTCGACTACGGCCCCGAAGGCCGCGAAGCCGTCCGCCGCCTTCTCGACATGGGCCACAAGGCAGGAATCATTCCCCAAGAGTCCCGAGTAGACTTCGCGGCTTAGCATCGGTCCCATTCAAATTGTCATCCCGAGCGAAGCGAGGGGATCTCGGTCTTTGCCCGAACCACCTGTATCGCCGGCAGCCGGTCCCATCAATGCAGCGGAGCCGCCTCAGCAGAATTCGCAACACCCGCACCTTCGTGCAGCAGCAATCGATTACTCTGCGAATCGTACGTGAAAATCTCCGCGTACCGACCCCAGTTCAAGGCAGTGTCGAGCTGGCGCTCAACGTCTTCCTGAGAGAAGTGCTGGTCCAGAACGTCGCGGAAAAACTCCAGAGGCACTGCCCGGTCTGACTTCCTCTCCAACGCATTTCGAATCTGCTGAATCAGCGTAACGTGACTGAGAACCGCATCGCGAAACAGTTTCTTTCGCGTGCCGATATCGGCGTCCGCAAATTCCTTTCCCACCGGAGTAATCTGCACGTCGCCCTGAGTAGACTCAGCAAAACCGAGAAGCACCGCCTCATCCACGATGGGAAAAAGATCGTCCACTTCCATCAGCAACTCTTCCGCCAGGTGATACATGTCCTCCCTGCCGCCGCGATCGTTCAAGAACTCGAGCAGTCCAGCCATCCCACCCGCAGTCGCATGCGGCAGCACCTGGAACGAAGGCTTGCGCGCGACCGGCAATTTCGTGACCGGACCAAACTCCAGTTCGGGCTGCGTCATCACCTTGTAAATGTAATCCACGTAAATGAGAAACTCGGCCGTCTTGCGATCGCGCGGCTGCGGCAGCGAGATCCGGAAATCCGCGCGAATCTTTGCCGGATGGGTTCCCAGAACCACAACTCGATCCGCCAGCAGAACCGCTTCTTCAATGTTATGAGTAACCAGAAAAATACTTTTCGTCGGCATCTGATCCTTCATCCACAATTCCAACAGCTCGCGGCGCAAGCTCTCGGCGGTCAGTACATCCAATGCTGAGAAAGGCTCGTCCATAAACAATACTTCGGGTTCGACCGCGAGCGCGCGCGCGAATCCCACTCGTTGCTTCATGCCCCCCGAAAGTTCCTTGGGATAAGCGTTTTCAAAACCCTTGAGTCCTACGGTGGCCAGCACTTGCACAGCCTGGCGATGCCGTTCCGCGTGCTCCATCCCTCGCGCCGCGAGCGGAGCCTCAACATTCTCCAGCACGGTCAACCATGGGAACAGTGCAAAACTCTGGAACACCATGCCAATGTTTGGCGTGCAGCCGTCGAGCGGTTGGCCATGCACCAGCACCGTGCCGCTGGAGGGCGCGGTCAATCCGGACAGAATTCTCAGCAACGTCGATTTCCCTGACCCCGAAGGCCCAAGCAGCGCACAAATGATGCCCGACTCGACCGACAAATCCATGGGAGCGATGATCTGAATTTCCCGGCCATCCGGCTGCGTGTACGACTTCTCGATCTGGCGTCCTTCGATAATCGTTTCCCCAGGCTGCGGTAGCTGCGCTACCGCTGGTTCTGGCTCTGGTAAAGCCTCGGGTTCGTGCTCGACCTCTGCAGGCAGCGCTCCCGAAAGTTCGTCCATCATTCGCTGCCAGGCTTCTTCCGGAAGGTCGTCGAGCAAGCGCATCCGGTCGTCAGGATTGATTCGGTTAATCAGGGCGCGCATTTCTCCCAAAGAAAGCGAGTGCAGCAGCACGTATTGGTGATAGTAGGGAAACTGAGAGACGATCTTGGCAGACAGATCCAGGGGCAAACGGCGAAAGAGGGATTGCTGCCGCTCGAAAGGAAGCTCACCCAACGCCTGTGCTGCCTGCTCCACATCGGAAGTCTGCAGCAGAGCTACAGCCTCATTCCAATGCGCCTGCGAGACCGCGTCCCTGAGTTTTTCAGCAAGTGGTGAAGTCATGGGAGGTTGACACTCTAGCGCGATGAATGGTTCTGGGATTCAGTCGCCAACCCTCACACTATATCGCAGCCCTCGGCAAGCGTGCGGATGGCCGACAGCCAACAGTTTTTATTTCGACAGCGGCGTTCGTTCCAGCAGCTTCACCAAACTGTAGAGAGTTTGGTTGACGGGCGTGGGCACGCCCACTTCAGCGCCTCTGCGAACCAGAAAACCGTTCAACGAATCAATTTCGGTGGGCTTTCCGCGGGCAATATCCTGTGCGGTGGAAGAAAGCGCTTCCGGCACCACACGACCGAGCTGTAAGACCGCCGCGAGCAGGTTGCCCGCAGGCAGATCAACTCCAGATGCTTTGCCCACCGCCACTCCTTCGGCAACCACCTGCTTCATCACTTCAACCGAGCCTGCGTCAGCGACGAGACGTCCGTACCTCGCGCGGGAGAGCGCCGACAAAGCATTGTAGGCGCAATTCATGATCAGTTTTTTCCACAGTTCGAGGGTGATGTTTTGCGACACCTGGCAAGGAACGCCAGCGCGGGTGAAAGTCTCCGCGATCTCCGTCAGCTCCGATTCACTTGCGCCCTGGTTCGGCAGTGAATTTCCAATAACGAGATCGCCGCGTCCTGAATACTTGACATGTCCAGCCCCACTCATCTCCACGGCGATATAGACCACCGCGGAAATCGCCATGATGCCCGCCGCGAAATCTATTCGCTCGGCATTGTCCACTCCGTTCTGCAGAGAGACCACGTTCGTATCTGGCGCGAGATACGGTGCCAGCAATTTCGCCGTGCTTTCCGTATCCACCGTCTTCACCGCGAAGAGAACCAACTGCGCATCTCGCGCCGCGGCTAGTTCCGTCGACGCGGAAACCGAAACGTGCTCCTTGAAATGAATGCTGTCGATAAAGAGCCCTTCGCGATTGATTGCTTCGACATGTTGGGCGCGGCCGATAAGAGTGACCGGAGCCCCGGCGCGCGCCAGCATTCCTCCGAAGTAACATCCCACGGCACCCGCGCCGACCACAGCAATCCGGGGCCACTCTTTCTCTGGCATCTTGTCTCCAGAATTTTATTCTGTCATTCCGAACAAAGCGAAGGATACCTGCAATATTTATTCTGTCATTCCGAACCAAGTGAGGGATCCCTACAAAATTTATTTGCCATCCCGAACGAAGTGAGGGATCCCCGAATACCCGCGCAACCTTCACCATTTCAGGGAATTTCTACCACGAACCCGCTGCGAGCATTTCAAGCCAGAAGCTAGCAGCTAGAAGCTTTCTCTAAACGAAAATGCCGGATCAATATCCACCGGCACCGATGCTGCCGACTTCAACGAAGCCTGCAACTCCGCCGGCATGGTCCCGTATTTCTTAAACCAGTTCTCGGCCCGCGTCCGGTCGCCGGTGGCTTCAATCTCCAACAACTCCTTCGCCAGATCCTTGATGCCTCCCGGCATCCGTTCATAGTCGATCGCGTACCGGCCGGACGATAGACGCGTGATCGCTCCACGCTCAGAGAGATAATTGAATTCCATCATCTCTGCTTGCCCATGCGCCTCGGCGACGCCAAAACGAACCGTGCGAAAAATTCCCGCCACATAGGACGCGTAATACTCTTCCAGCTTGTTCTTGGGCAGAGCGTCATGGTCGACCAGCCACTGCAAACCAAACATTCCGACTACATCTGCCTTGGCTTCTTCTAAAGCACTGTAGGCTGGACCGATGGATTCGCGGATGTCGACTTTCCCCGCCGCAGTCCGCGCGAACGCTGGGCCCAGGCCATGCGACATTTCGTGCATGATCGTTGCCAGAAGATAACCCTCGCCCGACGCTTTTTCCGCTTGCGCCGGCAACATCACATGCTTCGCCACCGGCAGAACCACATAATTCACCCGCGCATCCATGAAGTTTTTGAAAAACAGTTTCTTGCTCCCCCTCTGTTCATGCACCCGCGGATCGTTCGGCAGATTATCCGCTACGGCTTGATATCCGTGGTTCAAATCGCCCGCGCGGAATGGCGTATCCATCACTTCCATGGGCGTCTCCAGGCCATGCTTCGAAGGCCGGTCTTCCGCTGCCAGCGGCAGAGCGTCTTGAATATCCGCAACGTACTTCTGGAACAGCTCAAGCTTCCGGCTTTCTTCTCCATTTCGTATCATGACCGCCGCGCCGTAGGTTGCTTTCACGCCAAGCAGGCCGTCATCGTAGGTTTCGTCCGGAGCAAAGATCACGTCAAATTTCGGGTTCTTCAAATCCAGCCAAGCCAGGTTACTTTTGAAATAATCGTCGGTAAGCAGCGCATCGGCTCGCAGCCGCAGGAAATTTGCGAAAGCCGGATCATCGCTCAACCCGGCAGCCTCGCGCAGATCCTTCGCCGCAGGCTCGAGGAACGCAATGTATGCAACGTGGTAGGGAAGCCCTTCCAGCTGATTCCCGTGCCAGCGCACCAGGGTAAACGAACCGTAAATCGCATCCTTCTTTTCCGGATGCGCCTTCACGTACTGCTCGATTTGTTCACGAGTCAGGTTTTGCGGATAGAAACCTCGTCCCGGCGGCATGCGAGTCTCGCCAACGAACGGTCGGTTATCGTCGAGAAGATCGAAGCGCGAGGCATTGATCCACAAGTAGCGCCGCAGCATTTCATCCTTTGGATTTTTGCTGCTTGCCAGCGATTCGTACAGCGTCAATCCGTCAGGATCGATCTGCCGCCAGTAGATTTCTTCGAGATAACGCGAGGCGTCCACAAGTTTCTCGACCAGCTTCACTTCGCGCGCGGTCAACCCGGCGGAATGAAACGGCATTTCTACCCGGCGGAACTTGGCGAGCCGCTGGTCCAGGTCAGGAACCACCTGCATGCCAGCCGACTCTGCCCCTTTCGCGGCGGAGCCCGTCATTGATTTATTCTCTCTCTGTGCTGAAATAGGAGTAGGAAGGATAAAGCAAACAACCAGCAGTGCAAACCAGGGGCCCAGTGTCATGAATTTTTTATTTTAGCAGAGCATGTCATATTGAATCGTTTTATATCCAGCGAATCAACAATGACATCAATATGACGTTATGACTCAGAGTTCTAATTCCCATGCCCCGCAGACCTTGCTCATTGATGCCGATGATACGCTTTGGGAAAATAACATCTACTTCGAACGCGCCATTGCGAATTTCATTTCCTTTCTCAACCATCACGAGTATTCCGCCGAGCAAGTGCGCGAGGTTCTAAACGACGTCGAGCGCGAATGCATCGTCACTCACGGTTACGGATTGCACAGTTTCAGTCACGCGCTGGTTCGAACTTTTGAGCGATTGGCGGTCGAGCCGCTGACTCCCGCGCTGCACGAGACCATCAGGGGATTCGCCCACACCATCGCCGAACACCCGGTCGAAATTCTGCGTGGCGTGCCTGAGACACTTCAGTATCTTTCCCAACGCCATCATCTGATGCTGCTCACCAAAGGCGCCATCACCGAACAGTCCGGCAAAGTTGAGCGCTCAGGTCTAAAGGATTATTTCTCGGTGGTAGAAATTGTTGCGGAGAAAGATGTATCCACCTATCGCGATATCGTTTCGAAGTACGATCTATCCAGCGATTCCACTTGGATGGTAGGAAACAGCCCCAAGTCCGACATTAATCCCGCCCTGGCGGCCGGACTCAACGCCGTCTTCGTTCCTCACGGCCAGACCTGGATTCTCGAGCACGAAGAAGTCGCCGAAGCCCAACCGCCAACCAGGCTGCTCACAGTCGAAACCTTCGCAGAACTAAAATCTCACTTCTAAACAGCACCACAAACAAATCGTCATTCCGAGCGAAGCGAGGACTCTGTTGTCTCCTGAAGCCACGAAAATGCAGATTCCTCAAGCCAAAGGACTGCGCTCGGAACGGCAATCCTTTTTGACGGATGCGCCACAACAAAATATGCAGCTCTGAAACAGTATCTTCTATCGAGCGTACCTCTGTACTCTCACCCTGCTATTTACTCGCCGGAACCCCACAAAACTTATCAAACACCTTCTTGAGTTCTGTCGCGATGTCCAACGCTTCCCGATGCTCAATGTCGCTACGCTGCATCATGTGAATCAACTTCCCATCGCGAAGCAAAGCAATCGAAGGCGACGATGGCGGATACCCCGTGAAATAGCTGCGTGCGCGGTCGGTAGCTTCTTTGTCTTGTCCGGCGAATACCGAAAACATTTTCTCTGGGCGCACCGAATTCTGCAAAGCAATGCGAACCGCGGGACGCATTCGTCCAGCCGCGCAGCCGCATATGGAGTTCACCACCACCATTGTCGTTCCCGGTTGGTTGACGATGGCGCTATCGACCTCCTCAGCGCTACGCAGTTCCTGAACACCCATGCGGGTAAGCTCTTCCCGCATGGGGATCACCATAATCTCTGGATACATTTCTTCTCCTTGGAGAGGTTTTTAATAGCGTACCATGGAACCTTTGCGTACCTTCGTGTCCTTTGTGGTTAACGGTGTTGCCTATTATTTCTTGTCAAAACGCCGCACCCATCAAGCCGGGACACTAAACAAACCAACGTAACTCCGCGCCTGGTAGTGGGTCAGTTTGATTGTCATCAGTTTGATTGTCATCCTGAGCAAGCGTTCTTTGCGCGGCGAAGGATCTGGGCGAGCCGCGCGATGTGTCGCGTTCTTTGCGACACAATAATCGCGCGTGTGGCTCGCTTCCTTATCAAACTGACCCACTACGCCGCGCCTCAAAACCTTTTTTTCATTCGTATATATTGGAAGTATCCGTCAATGGTCATCACCGAAAACGTTCCGCTCGGCCCACTTACTACCCTTAAGGTTGGTGGTCTGGCCCGCTACTTTATCGAGGCAATGAGCATTGCCGAAGTATCCGAAGCGGTCCAGTTCTCGCAGTCGCGAAATCTGCCCCTCTTCGTGCTCGGCGGTGGGAGCAACCTCGTCATTTCCGACGCCGGATGGCCCGGCCTCGTGCTCAAAATCGGGATCACTGGAATCAACCATCGGCACGGCCATGATGAAGTTATCTTCGAAGCGGGCGCCGGC
This sequence comes from Terriglobales bacterium, assembly GCA_049585795.1. Lineage (GTDB taxonomy): Bacteria > Acidobacteriota > Terriglobia > Terriglobales > Acidobacteriaceae > JABDBE01. The sequence goes on from JBAVAQ010000027.1 coordinate 40,254, forward strand.
GAAGACTGGGACAAATTCGTCGGCATGGTCGTAACCCACAACATCGCCGGCCTGGAATGTCTCAGCGGTATCCCCGGAACCGTAGGAGCGACGCCGGTCCAAAATATTGGCGCTTATGGACAAGAAGTCGCCAATACCATTGAGTCCGTGCTGGCGTTGGATCTTAAGGATGGGCAACTGCGCGAACTCGGCAAAGAGGATTGTGCTTTCCGTTATCGCAGCAGCATCTTCAACACGACCGAACGCGGACGATACATCATTGTGCAGGTGAATTATTCCCTGAAGCATGGGGGTGAGGCGCACATCGCTTATGCCGACCTGAAGAAATACTTCGCCGGATGGAACGAAAAGCCGACCTTAGCCAACGTTCGCGACGCCGTAAGAAAAATTCGCGCGGGAAAGGGCATGCTCATTACTTCCGGCGACGACGACTGTCGCAGCGCTGGGTCTTTCTTCAAGAATCCAATTCTTTCGGCCGAGGAGTACGAACGCCTGATGGCGCGAGCCGCTGCCAGGAATCTGCAAATTCCCAGTTATCCGGCTCTCGCTACGCAGAAGAAAGTTTCGGCCGCGTGGTTGGTTGAGCATTCTGGTTTTAGCAAAGGGTACGGCAACGGCTCGGTTGGCATTTCCCGCAAGCACGCGCTGGCCATCGTGAATCGCGGAAACGCAACGGCGGCGGATATTGTGGCTTTCGAAAAAGACATCCAGGATCGCGTCAAAGAAATATGGGGCATCCTTTTGGAGCCAGAGCCCGTTTTCGTTGGCTTCTAGTGGCTTGTCGCAGAACAATCATTACTGGAGCGGGCTATCGGTCTACTTGATGGGGGAAGGGCACGGCTTCAGCCGTGCCGCCCAGGGCCAATAATGATGCGGGCTTTAGCCCCTGAGGGATTCCGCGGACCGGTAGCAAACTCGCCGCGAGGCCTCCCGGTCAAAACACCGGCGACTGCCACCCCAGATCGCAACCCTTTTTTGGTATGTCCCCTACTTTGGGGAGGGTGAGCTTTCCGGCCCCGGTGGCAGCCGCCTCTCTTTACTTATCGGCAATTTTTGCCGCTTCTTTAAAGATTCTCATGAACATGGGGCGGGTCAGTTTTCCGGTTTGGGTGTTCTGGTTCGAGGGATGGTACGAAGCCAGTAACGTCTTTCCATCCGGCAGTTTGTACTTCGCTCCGTGCTTAAAGATGTACCCCTTGCGGCTCGCAAGCTGGCCCCGTCGCTTCAGGTAATTCAAATACGCATCAAAGCCGATCCGCCCCAGCGCGACCACGACCTTCAGCTTCTTGAGATACTCTACTTCACGATCCAGATAGGGAGCGCAGTTCGCCAACTCTTGCGGAAGTGGCTTGTTATCCGGCGGAGCACAGCGAACCGCGGCTGTGATGTAAATATCTTTCAGTTTTAGCCCGTCGTTGCGATCGGTCGCATTGGGCTGGTTGGCAAATCCGGTTTCGTACAACACAGGAAACATGAATTTGCCGGACGCGTCTCCGGTGAAGGGACGGCCAGTACGATTGGAGCCGTGCGCTCCGGGAGCGAGCCCGAGAATAAGCACGCGGGCGTCGGGATCGCCGAAGCCGGGCACCGGTTTTCCCCAGTAGTCGCAATCGCGATAGGCCCGCCGCTTCTCGCGAGCAATCTTTTCACGATATTCCACCAGGCGCGGACAGCGGGTGCAGGCCACGACCTCGGCGTTGAGTTGGACGAGCGGGTTGCCTTCGATTGGGGCAAGAGCCATCGTTACCACTCTACAACGACGGCGGGACGACGCCTCATCCAGCAAAATTCCTCACCGCAGAGTCACACAGAAATTCATCCCGACCGAGTTTGGGCAAAATCCTCTTCGTCCCCCTTTCAACATAGTCCTTGACTTGTGGTCAGAACCTTGCAATAACTATGCAGTCCCATTGGACGAGTTTGGGGGTGTAGTTCCGTTGGCAGAAGTGAGATTGCAGGAGGGTGAGTCTCTTGAAAATGCACTGCGCCGTTTCAAGCGCAAGGTGCAACAGGAGGACATCATCAAGGAGGTCAAGCGCCACTCCTTTTATCTGAAACCCGGCGAGAAGAAGCGCGTGAAGGAAGCATTGGCACGCAAGCGCAGCCGGAAAAAAGCTCGGAAAGAGCAAGACTGATCGAAATCGGGCCGCTCCTCCTCGTGAGAGCGGCCCTCTTCCCTTTTTCGCAGCGCATTCCGTGGTCTGGATTATGCGTAATCACGGGGGTTCCAAAAGCTAGTACATAAGCAGTGATCCATGTCCAGCCAAGGACATGGCGGGCCGAATCCAGGGGCAGTTCAATTGAGGGGGACGAATCAAAATCCTGCGCACTGGTGCGTCAGGTGAGGCTCGGTTTGCTCATCGGGCGCGTGCGTGAGGGGCAGGAATGGGCCAAGGAGCATCCTCAATGGAATTCCAGGATAAGATGTTGAAGTGCGTTGACTGCGGCACGGATTTTGTCTTTACCTCCGGGGAGCAGTTGTTCTTCCACGATAAGCAGTTCAGGAACGAACCCAAGCGGTGCAAGACCTGCAAAGCGAAGCGGGTTGCGGTTCTGGGAGCCGCAAACTCGGGCCATCATGGTTTCTCCAGAACCGAAACGCGAGCAGTGTGTTCGCAATGCGGCAAACAGACCACGGTACCATTCAGGCCGACACAGGGACGCCCCGTGTTGTGCCGGGACTGCTTCCAGCAGAAGCGGCCGGCTGCGTCGGCATGATCGGCGCTGAGGGCGACCGACAAGACGTGAGTATTGTCAGCCGGAATTACTGAGCGGCTAGGTCGCTGACCTCCCTCCTGCCTTGCCGATTCAATTCGGAGAGTGTCTGCCCAAGGTGTGAATGCGGCTGCGGGAAGAGTTTTTCGCACTGCTACTACACTCCTACACAAGAAGCGCTTCGATCTTTCGGAGCAGGGCCTGACCCCCGCATCACCGATCCAGTGCAACCAAGCACGATCGACCTAACAAAGACAATATGCCGCGACTCCTCGCGGGAGCCTCTGTCACGATCAGTGACAAGTTTTCCGCTCCGTATAGGACTGTGCGAGCCGTTAGGCTTAGCGCAAGGACCATAAGTTTGCGCTCGAGCTGCAACTTGTTTCACCTTTCTTGAAAAATCTCATCGTCCAACAACTTCTTTAAGAATAAAAGAAAAGTTTTCTGAAAGCGTCGCTTCATTTCCCTTGACATTCGCGGCGATCAGGCTAGGATACGGTCTCCGCGGGCTCGGGTGCCTTTCGGTCACGCTGGTAGAAACTGCCCGGCATCGCTAAAAGTAAAAAACTCAGGAGGAATATAGTGAAAAACTTGCTTTTTGCAGCGGCGCTAATCGCAGCGCTGATTCCAATGGCGTCGGCTCAGGACACCAAGAGCCAACCCGCATCGCTTGGGGAAAAGATTCTGGTTCGCGGCACGGCTCCGGTTATGTCCCGTGACTGGCAGCCCGAGCAGGCTCCCAAGGCTCCCAAGTATTGCAGCCCTTGCTACTTCTATGCTGGCGACTTCGACTCAAGCAACTCCAACGCCAATGGTCTAGCCAATGAAGAAGACCAGCTCGTGTCTGACGCCCACATTTACTCTCCCTTCACGGTAGCGGCAGCGGGAGCTTCGGTTACAGGATTGTTCGTGAACAGCCTTGACGCGGTCGGAGCCATTGATGCCTCAACCCCGTGGTCGATCAGCACAGGGTTCAAGTCCGGCAAGGAAGGCAAAACCATCCATCACGGCAAGGCGAAATCCACCGATAAACCGACGGGCCGCAGCGGATTCGGTTTGACGGAATACACTCACCTCGTAAAGTTCGCGGCAATTTCCCTCGCCAAGGGCACCTACTTCGAGAACGTGACTCCCGTTTGTATGAAGAACAGCAGCTGCGGCAGCGCGCGTTACTTTGAGTCGGATGAAGAAGATACCCCACCAAAGAATCACGTCGGCGCCAAGGACAAACTTGACGACTCGTTCTGGACCTCCACCTACTTCGGCGTAACCGCTGACCCAACCTGGGGTTCGAGCGGCGGCTGCAGCGGCATTGGTTGCGATATGTTCTCGGCTGGCGTCCTGGGCAAAGCGAAGTAGTTTGGCACCAAGCTGAATAGTTCGTAACTTCGGGGAGAAGATCGAGGGTTTTACTGCCTTTGACTTCTCCCCATTTCTTTCCGCTCCCAGAGCTCGTTCTGCAGCATCCCTTGCCGACATCGGAGACCCGCTGGAAGTCAGGTAATTTTTCAGCGCGCCGCTTGGCCGCTCCCAAGCGCCTTTGCGGCGTCGCGTTATGGTACGATTTCTTTTCACAATTGATTGGGGAGACGCTACTGGAAATGCAGTATCGCTGTGTGGTCCTTTTTTTATTTTCCACTTTGTGCTTGGGGCAGATCTCCGAAGCAGGCAAACAAAAACCTACCGGGAAGACGGACGGTGGAGATGCGTCCTCTCCGTCCGCCGCCTCCGAGGTTGCGCCCAACGCGGCGGTGATAACTATTGTCGGTCTCTGCGATAACACCGCTTCTGCTACCGGGACGACCGCGAGCGCGCCAAAAAACTCCCTGGGGCCGGCCCAAGCATCGGCTCCTGTGACCGGTGCGAACTGCAAGGCTACCATCACTCGAGCGCAGTTTGAAGGTGTGGTCGACGCGATTAATCCCAAAGCAAACATCGGACAGAGACACCGTTTCGCCAAGGAATACGCCGAACTGCTGCTGTTCGATCACAAAGCACGCCAATTGGGCCTTGATAAGGATCCTGACTTTCAGCAGTACCTGCAGTTCAAGCACTCCCAGGCTCTGGAGGTTGTTCTTACCAATTACCTGCAGAGTCAGGCGAACGAAATATCGGACGCCGCCGTCGCCGAGTACTATAAAGAACATCCTGAAAGATTTGAGGAGATCGCGCTGCAGCGCATTTTTGTTCCCGTGCGCGAAAGTGCGGAAGTCCGGGCCGATCCCGACAATGCACCCGACGAGGCCAGCGCCGCCGACCGCGTTGCCATGCAGCAGACCGCGGAGAAGATTCAACGCGAAGCAACTGCGGGAGGAGACTTCGAAAAGTTGGAAGCCGAGGCTTATAAAGCCGCACAGGTTACGGTGGAAGTGCCGCCCGACGTGGATCTGGGCGATAAATGGACCATCGACAATCTGCCTCCGGAACATAAAGACCGCATCACTCATATGAAGCCCGGAGAGGTTTCCGCCTTGGTCGTTCATCCCCTGGGATGGCAGATTTTCAAGGTGACCTCAACCCACATGATCCCGCTGAGCGAGGCCAAGCCTGTGCTCCAGTCCTTGCGCATGAAAGATGCGATGCAGGCGTTGAAGAGCTCTATCGATGCGCAGCTCAACCAGGCTTATTTCGCCGATCCCGCAGATCAGCAGCCGGGCCATCCCAGCTCACAGGAAATAATGAAGTAGCCGCCGCGCTGTCCCTAGCGGCAACGGGTGGCGCCTCCGGCGGGTTACTATAGAATCGTGACAAGTTTTTACGTAGAGAACTTTGGCTGCCGGGCTACGCAAGCGGATGGCGCGGCTATCGAGCTCCAGTTCCGGGAGCGCGGTTTGACCCCGGCCAAAACCCCCGCGCAATCGGAAATCGTTGTATTGAACACCT
>JBAVAQ010000028.1:0-11517 GCA_049585795.1 Terriglobales bacterium
GAACACATCCAACTGCTGCTCGTCTTGTCCACGCATACTTCCTTCTTATCAGGTTGTGCTGTGGAAACAAGAGAGGTTCGTGGTACTCCGCCCGCTTCAAATCGAGTTTTTCCGCAGCCTGCTAGGATGCATCCTGCTGACACGAGAGTTCGGATGGCCGTAGTTACGAATAGCAGGTAACTCACACTGTTGGAAGACGCCTATGAATCTGAACTGGAATTCCATCCTGCAGAGTACTGTTGCGATGCTCACGAACGTCGAGTTGAAAGTGCTGGGAGCTATCGGCCTATGGATTGTCGGCCGTTGGCTGATCGGCTTCTCCTTGCGCTTGATCGGGCGGGGAATGGCCCGGCAAAAAATTGATCCCACGCTCATCCGGTACTTTCAGTCTGCCATCGGCGCAGTGCTCAACATCGCGTTGGTTGTGGCTATTCTGGGGTTCTTCGGGGTGGAAACCACCACCTTCGCCGCCTAGTTGCTGCCGCCGGTGTTGCCATCGGCATGGCTTGGAGCGGTCTCCTAGCCAATTTCGCCGCCGGAGTTTTTCTAGTAGTTCTTCAGCCGATGAAGGTTGGCGATTTCGTGGCTGCGGGCGGAGTGACCGGAACAGTCAAAGAGATCGGACTGTTTGTCACTGCCATCGATACTCCCGATAACGTTCACACGATCGTTGGCAACGCAAAGATTCTAGGCGACACAATTCAAAATTTCTCGCACAACGGCTACCGTCGAGTTGAGCTGACAGCACAGCTAGCCCATGAGGTCGATCCACAAGAAGCCATCGCTACGCTAAAGCGAGGCATGGCACAGATTCCTAACGTTCTGGAGAACCCAGCGCCTGACGCTGAGATCCTGCAGTTTACGCTCGCAGGTCCGGTGCTTGCGGTCCGTCCTTATTGCAACAACCAGCACTACTGGCAAGTGTACTTCGATACCAATCGGCTGATCCGGAACAGCTTTACTCAAGCGGGATACCCGGTTCCGGAACACCATTACTCGATCCGCAGTGCCGATACGAAAAAGGTCACCCTGGCACGATCGGCGTAGCGTAAAGGTGGTTTCGAAGCATTCTTAGCCTGCTTGGATTCGCGGCGCGCTGATGCTGAGCATCCGTTCGACCAAGCCTTCGGAGGCAGAAAATATGAGTAACAGTTCAGAGCTTATGAGACTGCAACAAGCGCGTGCGTCCAACGTTCCCTGGAGAAAGTGGGGACCTTATCTTAGCGAGCGCCAGTGGGGCACGGTTCGCGAGGACTACAGCCAGGATGGAAATGCCTGGGACTACTTCAGTCATGATTCAGGCACGATCACGGGCGTATCACTGGGGCGAGGATGGTCTAGCCGGTATCAGCGATGAAAAGCAGTTGCTGTGTTTCAGTGTCGCTCTCTGGAACGGTACCGATCCAATACTCAAAGAGCGCCTGTTCGGATTAACCAACAGCGAAAGCAACCACGGTGAGGACGTCAAGGAGTATTACTTCTACCTGGATAGTACGCCGACCCATTCGTACATGAAGTACCTATATAAATATCCGCAGACGGCGTTTCCCTATAACGATCTGATCGAGACGAGCAAACGGCGGAATCGCAGCGACATGGAATATGAACTCCTGGACACAGGTGTCTTCAATACCGATCGCTACTTCGACGTATTTGTGGAGTACGCGAAGCAGTCCCCTGAGGATATTCTGATACAGATCAAGGTGTGCAATCGAGGACCAGAGCCCGCGACGTTACAAGTCCTGCCGACTCTCTGGTTTCGGAACAGATGGAGCTGGTGGGCGGACACCCCGAAGCCTCGCCTGAAGCAAGTGTCTGGCAAAAAGGGATCCCAGGTTGTAGCGGCGTCGCACGCCACACTGGGCGAGAGATATTGGTACTGCGAGGGCGATGTTCCTCTGCTGTTCACCGAGAATGAGACGAACAACGAGCGGATTTTTGGCACGCCCAACACTTCTCCTTGGGTGAAGGATGGAATTAACAACTTCGTGATCGACGGGAAACTGGATGCGATCAACCCAGAACTCAGCGGAACGAAGGCGGCTGCACGGTATCGCTTGAACGTGGGCCCCGGCCAAACGACCACCATCCAGTTGCGGCTAAGCGACGTGGCACCTGCTGTCGCGGGTAATCCCTTCGAGAACTTCAACGAAACCATGCAGAGCCGTCAGCGTGAGGCCGACGAATTCTATCGAGGTATTACTCCGGAGCGAAGCAGCCAGGATGAGGCCCTCGTCATGCGACAGGCGCTGGCCGGGATGTTGTGGAGTAAGCAGTATTTCGGTTTCGAACTGGACAAATGGCTTCAGGAACATGGCGCGGACCCGTTACGGCCGAACGCCCGGCAAATGCGGAACAGTGAATGGTTCCACATGGTGAATGATCACGTCATCTCGATGCCAGACAAGTGGGAATATCCGTGGTATGCCGCGTGGGATTTGGCCTTCCACACCATCACGCTCTCCATTGTCGATGTGGATTTCGCAAAAGAACAGCTCGACCTGATGTTGCAAGAGTTCTTCCTGCATCCGACCGGCCAGATTCCCGCTTACGAGTGGAACTTCAGCGACGTGAACCCTCCCGTCCATGCCTGGGCGACCATCTTCCTCTACCGGAGGGAACAGGCACTACAGGGCAAGGGCGATCTGGAGTTCCTCAGGCGGTCTTTCGCAAAGCTCATGCTGAACTTCAGTTGGTGGGTAAACCGCAAGGACCGATTCGGGAAGAACCTATTCGAAGGGGGCTTTCTTGGACTGGATAACATCGGCGTCTTCGACCGCAGCGCACCCCTGCCCACGGGGGGACACCTCGAGCAGGCTGACGGCACCGCATGGGTATCACTGTTTTGCCAGAACATGTTCGAGATCAGTGTCGAATTAGCAGCTCATGACTCCTTTTTCGAGGACATGGCCATCAAGTTTGCCGATCATTTCCTTCTGATCGCCCACGCTCTGAATCAAATGGGACCAGGCGGCATGTGGGATGAGGAGGATGGGTTCTACTATGACGTTCTGCGGCTTCCCGATGGCACAGAAACGAGGCTCAAGGTTCGTTCGATGGTTGGCTTGTTGCCGCTCTGCGCCACCACCGTCATTGAACCCATTCAGCGCGAACAGGTGCCTCGTGTGACTGAGATTTTGAGAGAGCGCTTGCGACGCATGCCCGAGCTGCGCGACAGCATTCATCCTACCGGTGCCGCCCATTTCGGGTATGGCGAGCGCGGCATCCTGGCGCTAGTGAATCCCGAACGATTGCGCCGAATTCTGACCCGCATGCTCGATGAGAATGAATTCCTGAGCCCCTACGGCATTCGTGCGCTTTCCCGCTATCATGCCGAGCATCCTTACGTCTTCGACGCGGGTGGCCAAGAATATCGCGTGAACTATCTCCCGGCTGAATCTGACACCGGTATGTTCGGGGGAAACTCCAACTGGAGGGGGCCGATCTGGATGCCAGTGAACGCATTGCTGATCCGCGCCCTGCTATCGTTCTACCTCTATTACGGCGACAGCTTCAAGATTGAGTGCCCGACGGGATCGGGAAACTTGATGAATCTGTTTGAGGTGGCCCGGGAAATTGCCAGTCGGTTGACTCGAATCTTCCTGAAGGACAAATCTGGACGGCGGCCTGTCTACGGAGGAACGGAGAAATTCCAGAGAGATCCTCACTGGAAAGATTACATCTTGTTCTACGAGTACTTCCACGGAGATAACGGCGCCGGATTGGGAGCCAGTCACCAGACCGGGTGGACTGGTCTCGTGGGCGGCCTGATCGATCTCTTCGGTCGGATCGACGGAGCTCAGTATCTTGACGCCGGGAAAGCGGGTACGTTTGTCAAAGAAGCATCTACCAGGGAAAAGCAAGTGGCCTAGCTCGATTGAGCGCCGGTGTCATTCAGACTCAATAAAGCCTGAATCAGGCGTGGACAGCCGATGAAGGGTTTACGAGTGCGGGATGTAGGGAGTCCGCTATGGTAGTCGGTTTCGATGGGGCCACTTTTATTTTCGTGCGGAAACTCTGTGCTGGCAGCGGTTCTCTCCCTGCTCGCTGTGGCGTCGACCGTCGCCGCCCAGTTGCCCAGCGCCATAACCAGGCCTGCTCCCCCAGCCCCCGCCACGCAGGAACAACCTTCAGATCCTCTGGGACGCAGCACGCCTAGAGGAACGATTCGTGGCTTCGTCAAAGCTGCGGAACGCAACGATTTTGTAACCGCCGCGCAGTATCTGCAGGCCACAGGTCGGCAAAAAGAGACGCTGGCTCGGGATCTGAAGGAGTTGATGAACCGTTATTTCAGCGAACCCCTGGCACTGATCAGCGACTCTCCGGAGGGTACGCCTGACGACGGGCTCCCGCTCGACCGAGAGCGGGTGGGACCGCTCAAGATAAACGACAATAAAATCGACATACTGCTAGTGCGGGTCGCTGATCCGCAATCCGGCCGCATCTGGTTGATTTCCTCAGACACTCTGGCCAATGTTCCCGAACTGTTCGATGAGATCGAAGAGAACTGGCTTGATCGGTTTATGCCGGAAGTGCTGTTGAACCATGCTTTGTTTTCGATCTCGTTGGCGCAATGGATCGTCTGGCTTGCATCGATTGCAGTGCCTTTCTTGTTGCTTTGGTTCGTTTCCCCTCTAACTCTTGTGATCTTAAGGCGCACTGTTTACCCCGAATCGCGTCGCCCTCTCCTTGAGTCCTGGTACACGGCGGTGCGTGGGCCAGTAGTCTTCATTTTGACCGTTATTGTTCACCTCCTGGTCGTCTACTCGCTCAGCCTCTCGCTGACCTCCCGCATTATCTACGGTCGCTTTGCGCTAATTCTGCTGATCGTCGGTGTGGTCTGGATGCTCCGTCGGATTATGAATCTGTCGTTCGCACGTGTCCGTAGCACGATGGACCAAAAGGGTGATACGGGCACCCAGTCCCTTGTACTGCTGGCTGAACGTTTGCTGCGCGTCGTAATTACTTTGGTCGCGATCTTCTCGATCCTTACCATCGCTGGCGTAGACACGAAGACTGCGTTGGCTGGCGTCGGCATCGGGGGCGTGGCCATTGCCTTTGGTGCCCAAAAGACAGTCGAGAATCTTCTGGGCGGCATTTTCTTGCTGACCGACAAAGCCCTCGCCATAGGAGACAAGTGCCGCGTCGGAGACCGCGTGGGTACGGTCGAGGACATCACATTGCGTTCCATCCGACTGCGCACTCCTGAACAGACACTAGTGTCCATACCTGCGGGAGCACTCTCACAGTCGAATATCGAAAACTTTGCGACTCGCCGCAAGATACCGGTAGAGACCACCCTGGAACTGCGCTGCTCAACAACCACGGAGCAACTTAAGAACATTCTCGAACTGATTCGCAGATTGCTTGTTGAAAACCCCAGGCTTGAAACCGCGACCGCTCGTGTTCAACTGATCTCGTACGGTCCTAGCTCCATCCAGCTTGAACTCGTCGCCTACGTCACGACCCCTGATGAGGCCGAATTCCGGACAGTACGCGAAGACTTACTACTGCACATTGGCGAGGTCGTTGACAACTCTGGTAGCGGCTTTGCCGCACCGGCCCAACTCTTCTACATCCGGTCGCAGGGAGAGACCCACCCGGAACGAACATCAGTGTCGGAAGTTCCAGGACCCGGAGGGAAAGTTCAGGAAGCGTCGCGCGACCCAGGGCGAACCAGCGAAGTGCAACGAGCTCTACCACCTTCGCTCCCGGCCGAGGGTCAGGTTCTTCCCAAACGAGCAAGCTAAGCGTCCTGCATTAAGTCCGGCGACCACATCGCACCTATCGCACGCGGCATCAGATCAGCATCTTCAACACGACGCGGATCAACCTATCAGCCGGCGTCCCCAGCACTACCAAGGGAACCATGGGCAAGGCCGCAGCCACGGTCAGAGAAGTCAGGGTCGATTTATTGATCGGTACTCGTTTCACCACAGCCCCTCCGGCAAAAACGATGGGACTGAACCGTTTCTGGCCCAGTGACAGAAATCCGAGGCCAGCAGCCAGATCAGAATGCGTGGCAACCAAGCTAAGATTGATTCTTGAGACACACCAGAGAAACAGCGCCCACAGAAACACTCTCCATATCCAACGCAACAGCAGAAAACGGAAGAATGGTGTGCTGATCAGATTAAACCACCATCCCGCCAGGGTCAGTCCCGAGTTCGAACCAAAGCCCAGGGCGTGCCAATTACTGGTATTCCCCATCAACAATTCTGTGTGCGTACCGAACAAGAACAACGCGTACGCCACCGCAGCTATGATTGTTTCAGGCAGCACGCTATCCCGCAGGCGAATCACTCTTCGGATGGCGGCTTCAAAAGAGGGCAACTCCGGTTCCTTTACCAGTCCAGACTTCAGGAAGTGCACGACAAGAAGTCTCCATTCGTGGTCAATACTCGATTCCGCCAGGATGAGGATGGGCAAGGCAACCAGAAAGCGAACGTTGACAGCGAAATCGCGAAGGAATGGGATTTGGAGTTGCTTCCCGTAAGCCACTCCCTGAAGGATCGACAAAACTAACAACGGCACCCATGTAACAGCTATTGCTGACATAGCTCGACGGACTGGCGAATCTTCCTCATGAACATGGCCAAAGCGGAGATAGAGCCGATAAGAAGGTCCTCCCTTAATGATAGAGAAACTCTCTGCTACGGAGGAGCGAAGTTCACTCATACAATCAATTCCGGTTTAGAGAAGCGGCAGATCGCTACGAGCTACGATCAGGCGACTTTTGAAACGGTGATACGGTGGGTGCGCGCGGCCTTCTTCAGTTCCGCATAGTCACGGTCGTTCTGGTCACTGTAAGCGAGCGCGAATTTTGTCAAGGCCTCGTCGAGTTCATCGCTCTTGCCGACATATCCTGCAATCATCGCAGCGTCGCCCGACTTTGCGTGCGCCAGCGCGAGCGCCCAACCACACAGCTCGCAATGCTCTTGAAAACCCTCGGGCGTGCATTCTTTGGGATCAAATTCGTAGCCGCCTTTCATGTCGCGGAGCTGGCGGACGTAGTAGTGAATACCGTCGACTTTTCCCCAACCCAACAGAATGTCAGGGGATCCCTGGATCAAGCGTTGTCCGCTCACCACGCGGAAGCCGTGGTTATCGAAAGATGGAGTGTTAACGTAAGGAGATAGCACTGACGCCTGGGCCTCCTTGACCTGAAGAAACAGTGGATCGCCTTCAGTCGAGCCTTGCATGAGAACAATCCAACAGCGAGTGCCCACGCTGCCCACGCCGACGACTTTCCGGGCCCCATCCAGTACTCGATATCGCGAGATCAGTTCTCTCCGATCCGGAGAGAGCGACGCAAGATATTCATGCAGGAAAAATCCCAACGCCTTCCGTACAGGCATTCCATTCTGGGTTTTGGTTTCGCGTACCACAAAAGGGGCGTCTTCGACGATGCGCTCCTTGTTATCCACCAGGTCTGTCATTTTTTCCAAGACTTGCAGGTGAGAGCGCCTTTTCGCTTTGTTCAGGCCCTCCCGCAAGCGGTCACGCAGCTTGGGAGAAACTGCCTTGAACAAATCCTTTTCCCGAATCGTGGCGTACCACGTCGCCAGATATCCCATGTGGGCGTACTCGTGGATATGCTTCCGGTAAGAACTCACCACACTACGGCTGAACGACTCGCAACTTTTTAGGTCATCTCCCAAAAACTGCCCCCCGACTACCGCGCTCGCCGCAAGGCGTTTCAAATCCCATTCCCAGGGGCCAGGAATAGTTTCATCAAAATCATTGATGCCAAACTCCAGGTTGCGCTCGGCGGAGGCAAAGACACCGACATTGGAGACGTGCATGTCGCCGCAGACCTGTACTTGAATGTCGGTAACGGGCGACGGAGCTAGATCCTGCGCCATGACAGCCGCGCAGCCCCGCAGAAAAGCAAAGGGCGAAGCCAACATGCGCGCGTAACGCACCGGGATCAGCTCTGGAAGCCGCGTTTTGGCCTGAGCTTCCAGGATTGCCACCGGGTCTCCGCGTTTTGGCGAAGGCTTGTATTCGGCCAGGCTGGCCCTGGGGATTTTCCTGCGCAAAGTTTTGCCGACGGCCATTCGGTCAGCGACGGACGGCCGTGTGGCTGTGAACCGGTCGACAAGCTTGCGATCACCGGGATTGAGCGAAGCTAATGACTCGCTTTCCGTTGCCATGGTTCCTCGTGTTTACTTGGCTTGGCCTGAACGATCCTTCTGACGGCGCCACAACACTGCAAGCTTCGAAACCATATGCGGAGATTGGCCGGGGCGAGAACTGTCAAAACTAGCAGTTCTCACCGAATTGGGCTTGTGCTCTCGTTCGTTTAAAGAGCCAATGACGAAAGTTGAGAACCATTTGCCGTGGAGATTTCTGGTTACGCGCCATGTCGGACAGCTAACCCCGAATACCTTGTAGCGACTTCTGAAGCGATGTTTGCTCAACTCCAGCCACGCTAACCGCTTTCGACTGCAAGCACTTCGGCTTAGCGACTGCCGGACCTATTCAAAATTTGGAGCAGAAAATGACGAACTATATTTTGCGGGTTTTGAGTGGAAGACCATTTGGCGCCGGGCTCTGCTTCTTGGTAATCCTCCTTTGTTTGCCAGCCCAGGCCAAGCGAAAAGACCTGGTGATCATGAAAAATGGGGATCGTCTTACCGGAGAAGTAAAGAAGCTGGAGCACGGCGTCCTGTATGTCGATCTCGAATATGTTTCGGGTTCGGTTGGTCTGGATTGGCTGAAGGTCGAGCGAGTTCAGAGCAGCGGCGGGTTTCAGGTGGTATTAAAAAATGGCGAGCGGGTGGCGGGCACAATTGAAAAGGTAACGCCAGCGGAAGCATCAGACAAGGATTTTTCGATACATGCCGCGCAGGGCGAGGTGCGCGCTGCCGCTCCAGACGTAGTCACGGTCCAGTCGCAAAAGCAAAATTTCTGGCGCCAGCTTACCGGTGCGATCGACTTGGGATACAACTTTACCAGTGGCAACAGCCAGACGTCTTTGAGCGCGGACGCAAACACCAACTATCTCTCAACGAAATGGTTCGCTGGCGCCAGCGTCGATTCTTCTTTCAGCGGCCAATCGGGCGGGTCCAGCTCGAACCTGCTGGAATTCCAGACGCTGGACGGGCGCTTTCTGAGCCGAAATTCCTTCCTAATGAGTTTGGGCGACTTCCTGCACAGCTCTCAGCAGGATCTTTCTCTCCGCACAACGCTCGGGGGAGGATATGGGCGCTATCTGATTCGCACCAATCACGACACGCTTGCGTGGTTGGGAGGCGTCGTCTACACGCACGAAAATTTCGAATCCAACAACCAACCTGGTGACCAAAACGAGGAAGCCCTGCTCGGCCTTCAGTACCAGATGTTTCGTTTTGACCGCTATAACTTGCAGTCCCAGCTTCTGATCTACCCCGGGTTAACTGATGCGGGCCGCATCCGAGTCACTACTAAGACGACGTTCACCATCAAGCTGGTGAACAATTTTCATACCGACTTTTCCCTCTTAGACAATTTCGATAGCAGCCCGCCATTCAACGCAAAACGAAATGGACTCAGTGTAAGCAACTCTTTGGGGTGGACGTTCTGAAGTGCCATTGCGCTGGATATTAGACGAGGGCGGTTGTTCTTGCAGGGTGCCCAGACTGCCCGGATTCTCAGTCTTTGTGCATTGACCTTCTGGTAGCGCCGAGCCTTGCCTTTGCCGACCTGCCGATAGAGTGTGACTGCCATATTGCCTCCACTGACTAATACCGCGCGGAGGCAAATGATCGGAATTTGGTAGTCAGTTGGTAGTCGCGTACTGTAAATAGCAGAAACTAAAGGTCTGGCGGAGAGGGGGGGATTCGAACCCCCGATACAGGTGTTAGCCCGTGTAACGGTTTAGCAAACCGCCGCCTTCAGCCACTCGGCCACCTCTCCGGCGTGCGGAAGTATAGTTTACCACGATAAGAATAATCGCCGTTACCGCTTCAATCACTGACATTTAGATCGTCCAGCCCGTTATTGTACCCATCGAACGTTCGTCGTCCCGGGAGTCACTTGTGGAGCTTCAGGGGAGCAGTTGGGGAGCAATTTCGAACCTTCAAGGGTCAAGAGCGTCACGGACAGCCGGCGCATGGCCGCGATCGCCTCGATCGACGGCGGTTTGATGTAGTGCTTCCTCGTAACACGGTCGTTTGTGTGGCGAAGAATCATGGCCGCGATCGTTTCCCTAACGCCAATTCGTTCGAGGTTGGTTGCGAGGCCACGTCGAAATCCGTGCCAGCCCTCCCACTCTATCCTCGCCTGCTTGAGAGGCTCTTTCATCTGGCGACGATACAGGCAATCAAGATCCAGAGGTTTCCCGACACCGTTTGCAAAGATCGGCCCCGTTGCCGGGTTTCCGCTCGCCTTACGGTGTCGTTCGAGCAAGGTTTCGAGTTGGAGGATGAGAGGAACCGTGGCCTTCGAACGTGCGTTCTTCGGTTCGCCGACGCGCCCGCGCCACACAGAGCGGAGCACGCGAACTACGCCAAGCGAGTTTTCGTCACTTTTGTCGGCTGGACTGTAGGCATCCCAGGTCAGGCCGCGAATCTCTCCGGCCCGGAGCCCGGTGAATGCCGCAGTGCCAACGACGGTTCTCGACGGTTCCGGCAGAACAGAGAGCATCAACGCGATTTCCTCAAGCGAGTACGCTCGCCCGTCAAAATCCGGAATTGTCGTCGTTTCGGTGAACGTCACTGGGTTGATTGTGCCTTTTGGAAGGTGACCTTGCGTGATGGCGAACCGGAACATCCCGCCGAGCAAGTGCTTGATGTGCGCCAGCGTCTGCGGAGCGAGTGCATCCTCACGCTCAATCGTGTCGAGAATGCCTTGAATCGCTCGCGTTTCGGCATCATGCATCACCAAGTCTCCACACCGGGGTTGAAGGTAACGCTCCCACATCTGCCGATAGCCGCGAACCGTACTCGGCCTTCTCTTCGCCTCAACGTGAGGGAAATACGCCCCCTCCACAAAGTCGCCTAACCGGATGGCGACATAAAGAACCGGAGCCTTGTTGATCGGTTCCAGTACCGCCTCAGCGAGTGGTTCAACGCTGCGGCGTGTTTTGTGCATCGTATCCACGGGAGCGAGCCGCCGCGATCGCTGCACAACCTCGATCGTGTCGCCTACGCGAATCCGTTCCCTGTATCGGAGACACCAAAACCCGCGATGACGGGTGATCGTGCCTTTGATCGTTCGTCGTTTCATTTGGTTGAATCCTTTCTGGTTTTAGATTTGCCGCGAGAGGCTCTCCCGCCGCGGGCCGCCAGTTCACTTCGCTCCTGCTTGGTGAGACCGGCCCATCGCGCACGTCCGGCCTTCTTCGCGAGGGCCGTTCGTTCTGCCTTGGAAACTCCCTTCCAGCGAACCTTGGCAGCAAGTTTTCCAAGCGCGGCGGCGTGAGGGTTCTTCTTCATGGCGAATCAACACTAGCATAACGGGTTGCTAGTGTGAAAGTGTTTTCAAACACAAGCGGCGCCGCAACCACCCTTCCAGCTCTGCGCTCCCCCACTG
>JBAVAQ010000029.1:0-46989 GCA_049585795.1 Terriglobales bacterium
GCTGAACACGTCCAACTGCTGCTCGTCTTGTCCACGCATACCTTCTTCTTATCAGGTTGTGCTGTGGAAACAAGAGAGGTTCGTGGTACTGCGCCCGCTTCAAATCGAGTTTTTCCGCAGCCTGCTAAGCGGCTGAAGAAGTGAAACAAGGATATTTGCTTCGCGGCACCCGCCCACTGGAGAAGTGAACCGTAGCGCCCCGCACGAACCCCGACCTCGCATAAATTTATCTATTGACACGCCCATCCCCGGCGCACATAATTTTTGAGCGCGTCCTCGTCTACTGGAGCCGTTCGAGCTCCATAATGAAATGTTTCTGGGTTCCTTTCCGCCTCTCCTGATAACCGTCTCGTAAAGCCTTTTGCTTTTGAGATGACAAATTCGCTGATTGAGGTCGAGTCACTTCGCTACACAAGGAGAAAATCGATGAAAAAGCTTAGGTCCCTGCTGCGCTTACTGGCGTTGACGTGCGCCGTCGCCGTAACCATATCCTTGGCGCTGACTCCATTTGCCGAAGCCCTAACATCATCCAAGCAACCCGATTCCCGACAACCGAATTTTGGCGCAAACGTTTACATATTCAATCCCAGCATGCCTTTGAGTCAGATCCAGTCAACCGTTGACTCGATCGCGAACCAACAGATCCCCAACCAATTCGGAACTCAGCGTTATGCGTTGCTGTTTGAACCCGGAACATATGGATCGAGCACGACACCGCTTAACTTTCAGGTGGGTTATTACACGATGGTGGCGGGCCTGGGCCAGTCGCCGAGCGACGTGGTCATCAACGGCTCCATCGACGTTTACAACCAGTGCACGGATGGCAGTTGCATCGCGCTGGTAAACTTCTGGCGATCGTTGTCGAACCTGACCATCAACGTAAGCAACTCCAGCTTCGGCTGTTACGCGGGCGAATTCTGGGCGGTATCGCAGGCGGCGCCGCTTCGTCGAGTCCTGGTCAATGGGAACGCTACCCTGATGGATTACTGCACGGGCCCATCGTTTGCGAGTGGCGGCTTCATTGCTGATTCGCAGTTCGAGAACGGCAGCATCGTTAGTGGCTCGCAGCAGCAATGGGTGACCCGCAACAGCGTCATCGATGGCTGGAGCAATGGCGTGTGGAACCAGGTATTCTCGGGTGTGGTGGGTGCGCCCGCTCAGTGCTTCCCGGTCCAATCATCATGCGGCGGTCCTTACACCACGCTTGCGACCAGCCCGGTCACGCGCGAGGCGCCCTATCTATACCAGGACGGCAAAGGGAACTACCACGTCTTCGTGCCCGCCGTGCAGCGGAACAGCTCCGGCACCACGTGGGCGAACGGCGAGACGCCCGGCTCTTCGATTCCGATCCAGAAGTTCTTTATCGCCCAGCCTACGGACTCGGCGGAGACCATCAACCGAGCGCTATTCTTCGGCTTGAACCTCATCCTCACTCCCGGCGTCTACAACCTGGACCGCAGTATCATGGTCACGCATCCCGACACAGTGGTGCTGGGCTTGGGCTTCCCGACGTTAATCCCGCAACATGGAAACCCGTCCATGGTCGCGGCCAGCGATCGCGGCGTATTGATCTCGGGGATTATATTTGATGCGGGTCCGAAGAACTCTCCAGTGTTACTGCAGCTTGGGGAGTTCTGGGGACACAACGGCTACGATCGTCATGGATCCTCCGACCCATCGGGTGTTTACGATGTGTCTTTCCGCATCGGCGGCGCCGAGGCGGGAAGCGCGACCATCAGTCTGGTGGTCAACAGCGACAACACCATTCTCGATGACATCTGGGCGTGGCGGGCTGATCATGGCAACGGCGTTGGCTGGACCGAAAACACCGCCGACACCGGCCTAGTCGTCAACGGCGACAACGTGACCGCGTACGGAATTTTCGTCGAGCACTACCAGAAATATGAGGTGATCTGGAACGGCAACGGCGGCACGGACATCTTCCTCCAAAACGAAATGCCCTACGACCCACCCAGCCAGGCAGCGTGGATTGAACCTGGCGGTATCGACGGCTGGGCAGCGTTCAAGGTCACCAATCGCGTGACCAGTTTCAGTGGATATGGCCTGGGCAGCTACAGCTTCTTCAACCAGGGTGTAAACATTTATGCCGCAAACGCTTTTGAGGTTCCTGCTAACTTGCCAAAGGCAAGCCTCAACGATCTGCTTACGGTTTTCCTCTCCACTTCCGGATTCGGTGGAATCCTGAATGTGGTGAACAACACGGGAGGGTCATCAACCATCGCCAACCCGGATACTCCGGTCACCGTGGTCAGCTATCCGTGACGCTTCCATCAGATCGGCCGATCCACGCCATCAAGCTCCGCCGCCGCCTGCGTGGAGCTTGGTGTGCGCATCGGCGCAGTTATGATCGCGTAGAATATAGCGAAGCAAGAATAATCGGTGGTACACGGACTCTGTTTATGGCGGGTGAGGTGGGTGTAAACTCATAAGCGCTTCACGTCGAGAACGGAGACTTGTGTAAACTTTCTATGGGAGGAAGGCTTATGAACGAGCGGACAATCAGTCGGGTTTTACTGTCGGTCGCGTTTTTTCTGTCGGTCATGATCGGGGCGAACGCTGCCGCACAGACCGCAGCGCACCCCACAAACAGCGGGATGAGCCAGCAAACTCAATCCTCCAAGGCGCAGAATCACGCCGCCGCTGAACAGAACCCTGCTTGCCAAAAAATCATCAGCGAGTGCAAAAACCTGGGATTCATTCAGGGGCAATGGAAAAAAGACAATGGCCTGTGGAAAGATTGCTTTGACCCGGTCGTGAAGGGCGGGGGCAGCGCCACCCGGGATGGAAAGCCCATCACCGTTCCGGTCAGCGCAAGCGAAATTCAGTCCTGCCGTGCAGCCGAAGGACATCATAAGCAGATGCAGCCGGCGCAGTAGGAGGTCAAAGCTGGCACTGTTCGCTCCCGCGAATATTTACGACTCGACTCGTTTCTGAAGCAAGTTGAGTAGCGCTCGATCAAGCTGGTGGCCATGCCAGTCTTCGAATTTCGTACCCTCCCGTTCGGTATCGAGGATGCCGAACGGTCCCCGAAAGTTCCACAGTGCCCAGCCCGTGTGCAGGTCGTTGAGTACGCTTAGAGTGTCGTCAAACCACGCAAGAACGACCGCTGGCGGTGTGTGCTTATAACAACCCATCTCGCCGAAGTGAATGGGAACGGCGTGCGCGGCCAGTTCGCCCCATGGCCGAAATGTCTGAGCCAATTCGGCTCGATCGACGGTCACGACACCTTTACTATCCTTGAGCGGCCACGTCGGTACCGGCTCGGAGCCGGTCAGCATGCCCCGCGCCCACTCGCACCGATAGTGGGTTAGCTGTACGGGATGGTAGGTATGACAACTCTGCAGAACTCCAGTATCGAACAAATCGGAGATGACCGCCGTGCCCCCGTTGTAACCATCTGTCACGACGAGGCGCTTCGGGTCGTGCTTTGAGATTCCCTCGATGGCCGCGCGAGCCACACGCGTGTAGTCGGCCGCGTGCCGACTCATGAATTCCCCACGCAGGGATTTCTCGGACTCAGTCTTGTTCGCGTTCTCCAGTTCCTCCATTTCCGTGGCGGAAGGTGCCACGATCGGCTCGTTCACCAGATTGAAGCTGAGTTTTTCGCTGGAGATCCCTTTGTAGCGATCGGCAAAATAGGTCCACTGGTAGACAAACGCCTCCAGCATTCTCGGATCGGCAAAAAGGCTGCTTTTCTCTTTGGTGACGTGAATGCCGGTGACCGCTTCATCGAGGGTGTCGAGAATGCAGTATCCGGGTGCGCGGTGCAGGCAGAGGTTGACGTGGATTCCATATTTTTCACCCAGTCGGATGGCTCGGTCAATCGGTGCCACCTTGTCCTCGCGCATCTTGAGCAGATCCTGGGAGTCGGTCCAGAAGCGATAGTCCATGGGCAATCGGACCCAGTTGAAACCCCAATCTCGTATCCAGCGGAAGTCATCCTCCAGAAACATGCCATCGTTTTTGTAGGGAAAGTATTTCATCCAATCCGGATCGGTGGAAAAGTACTCGAGCAGGTTGAAGCCGTACCACTTGGGATTCCTTGCGGCGCTTGGCGAATTCGAATTTCCTTTGGCGCTGTCCGGAGAGGCGGGCGTAAGAGTCGCGTGGCTTGGCAGGTTGGCCGGCAGCATCAGTGCCGCCGCTGCAAAGCCAAGCGACCTCAGCGCAACCCGACGGTTCATCCCTGCGGACGATCCTTCGCGCCGGTCGCCGCATGTCGGATCGAAGCACGATTGGCTATCTAGGAAAGGATCGACCTTCTTCATGGACTGGAGCACTCCGGTTCTTGGGCGCCTTCCTCATATACCACATCGCGACGCCCGATGCGCGTGGCAAGTCCAGGAACTAAAACACGCCGGTAAAGCGCCAGGAAAAGATTAACCCCGAAGTGCTATACCGTTGGTGATCTTACTCTCAGGATTAGAACCTCCTTAGAATGAAAGCTCCATTAGGAACTCTTCCGACCTCCTCTCGGTAGACGATTCACGCGAAGTTTGCAGCACGTGCAAGCGATTGGGACTATGAGAGTTAACTTCTAGAAGGAGGCCATACTCATGGCTACTGGTGCAGTTACAGCCCGCGAACCACAGGTGGAAGCGAAAACCGAAGCGACGGAAACGACCGAGGCGAAGCCTTTGACGCTCAAACAGCGTTTCATTCATTTGCTTCATGAGATCTTCCAAGGACGTGAAGAGCACCTCGGCTGGCGTCAATAAGCAGGATTCAGCGTTAAGGAGTAACTGCGGAGTGCTCGGGTCTGCTAGCTAAGCTCTCGGAAAATTCGGGGCAATAGTGGACTCGTCCCTCGTTCTAGACCCGCTCCGGCTCACTTTCAGCCAATCCTCTAACAGAGAGTTTATTAGAAGGTCTCCGAGTTATCGCTCGATTTCAACATCGTTTCTGGAGTTCTTCTTTCCACCTGCACGACTGCTCTGTACGTTCAGGGCGGTGCTCGCGATCCGCTCGAGCGGCACCACCAGGCTCACGGCGCCCCGCGCGATGGCTTCTTTCGGCATTCCAAATACAATGCAACTTGCTTCGTCCTGTGCGATCGTAGTGGCTCCGGCTTCGTTCATTTCACAAAGGCCCTGGGCGCCGTCGTCGCCCATGCCGGTCATAATAATGCCAACCGCCTGCGAGCCGACGGAAGCCGCTACCGACCGAAAGAGCACATCAACACTTGGACGATGGCGTGAGACCAAGGGCCCATCCACGATGTGGGCAACAAGTTGTTCACCGGCCCGGTTGACCAGCAGGTGGCGATTGCCGGGTGCGATCAGAGCCTTTCCAACTTGTAACAAGGTGCCATCCTGGGCCTCCTCGACTTCTATCACGCACTCTTTGTTCAAGCGATCCGCAAAGGCTCGGGTAAAGCCTTCCGGCATATGCTGCACAATCACGACGGGGGGGCAATCGGTCGGCATGGCGGTAAGAACGACACGCAGGGCCTCGGTTCCACCGGTAGAGGCACCGACCGCAATGACTCCATTCGGCACCCGGGCAATGCAGGGCTTAACTTTGCGAGGCAAAACCACATCAGCCGTCAAACGAGGAACTATCGGCAGCGCCGGTCGTGGCCTGATCTGTGCTTGCGAAGCGCTCCAGACTGCGTCGACGAGAGTGACCGCCGATTCGTGCAAGAAGTCTCGCACGCCAACCTTGGGCTTGGTGATGACTTCAACCGCGCCCTCTTCAAGCGCGCGCAGCGCGAGTTCGGTGCCGCGAGCTGCAAGGCCCGAGCAAACCACGACCGGTGTGGGCATTTCCAACATGATTTTCCGGATGAAGGTCAAGCCATCCATGCGTGGCATTTCGAGGTCGGTAATCACAACATCGGGAGGTTCCTTCTGCATCTTTACCCATGCAATCAAGGGGTCCGCCGCCACGTTGACTTTGACCCGAGGATTAGTGCTGAGGATCGCCTGCATGACCTGGCGCACCATGGCTGAGTCATCGACTACCAGGACGTGCAGGTTATCTTCTTGCATAGGTCGCACGGTCCTTCCCTTTGCAAACGTCTAAGGCCACGGAATGCGTCGTTTGACTCACCGTCGTCAAGAGCGCTCGTTATCTCCCGTTCTTGTATAGATGGTCGGCTCAAGGCTGCGTAACTGGGGGAACACGCTGGTCAGGTTCTCAGCATGGCCTACAAACAAAATGCCGTTGGCAACGAGATGACGGACCAGGCTGGTGACCACCCTTTGCTTTGAGGCCGCGTCAAAATAGATCAGAACATTGCGGCAGAAGATCGCGTCAAATGGGCCTTCGACGAGATCCGACTCCTGATCCAGGTTCAACCTTCGGAACTCGACCATCTGCTGGATTTCGACCTTCACCTTCATCTCACCTCGCCGCTCCGCCATTCCGCGTAACATGAAGCTGTACAGCAGGTCCTTAGGCACCTCCCCAGACCTCACCAGGGGATAAATTCCCTTGCGAGCCTTTTCCAGGACTCGATTCGAAATGTCAGTGGCGAGAATCCGCGCCTCCCAACCTTGCTCTGAAGGAAGATGCCTGGAAAGCAGCATAGCCACGGTGTAGGGCTCTTCGCCTGAAGAACATCCGGCGCTCCAGATATTCACTCGCTTGGGCCGCAATCCACGTTCGGCCTCCGCCCGCCAACGGGGAAACACTCTCTGAACCAAAAACTCGAACTGCCTGGGCTCACGGTAGAAGCGGGTTTCGTTGGTGGTGATGGCGTCGATCATCCGGGAGCGTTCTTCCTGCTGGTCCGGCTGCACAACGCATTCATAGTAGGTTTGCAGGGAGGTCATCTCCAGGGCGCGCAGCCGTCGAAAGAGCCTTCCGCACAATAAGGCAGTTTTTGAACTGCCCAGCCAGATGCCGGTTTCGGAGTAAATCAATTTCTGGAACTTTTGGAAGAGTGCAGGGCTTACCGAGAGATGAGGTGGCTGCTCCAGGCAGGCATCACGATGCGCAAACTTGCCCGAATCCTTGCCTGCAGCGGTTCCAGCCGGCAAAGCTACGCCCCCGTCTCGAAGTGTGCTTCTTTAGCCGGTACATCGGTGAGTGTGTCGTCAGCCCCGCTTTCACCGGCAATGGACTCTGTCACCGCCAGCAACTCGTCGGCGGAGAGCACCTTGTCGATATCCAGAATCAGGCAAAACTTCTTCCCTAGCGCTCCCATGCCGAGCAGATATTCGGCCTTAACCCGAGTGCCGAAAGACGGAGTCTCTTCGATTTCATCCGCTGCGAGATCGATGACTTGGCTCACCGAGTCGGCCAGGACACCCATGGTCAGTTTTTCACCGTGGAACATGACTTCGGTGATGATGATGCAGGAGAACTTGGAAATCCGGCTGGATGGCAGTCCGAACTTCACAGCGAGGTCGACCACCGGAACAACTCTGCCTCGCAGGTTTGTAACGCCGCGGATCCAGATCGGAGTGTTGGGCACGGTGGTGACCGCCTCGTACTCAACGATCTCGCTCACCTTCACAATACTGATCGCATACTCCTCACCTGCGGTTAAGAAGGTAAGGTATTGCACCGTGCTTTGAGGGAGTTGGTTCTTCCCTTGGCTCGACGCTCCCATAGTCTCGCTCCTCGCATTCTTGACATTCGCTTCGTCGAATACACTTCTCTAGAACGGAGCGAAGTTAGCTTCTTCCGCCGCTTTGCCGTTGGCCGGCTGACTGTGGCTGCGCTGCGCCAAATCGCTCTTGAACACTGGGTTCAGGGGCATCACCACGCGCTGTTTGCCATCGCCGCCACGCTTCGCTGACTGCTCTCCGGCGACGCGAAAGAAAGTCATCAACTGCTGCAGTTGCTCGGACTGCGCAGCCAATTCTTCAGCGGTGCTCGAGAGTTCCTCAGCGGACGATGCGTTGCGTTGCGTCACCGAGTCCACTTGAGACATGGCTTTGTTGATTTGCGTCACTCCCCCGGATTGTTCGGTGGAAGCTGCGGCAACGTCCTGCACCAGTTCGGCGGTCTTCTTGATGGACGGCACGAGATCAGACAGCAATTGGCCCGATCGTTCGGCTACGCTGACACTCTTTCCGGCCAGCCCGCCGATTTCCTGAGCCGCCAATTGGCTCCGCTCGGCCAACTTTCGAACCTCCACAGCAACCACTGCGAAACCCCGGCCTTGATCTCCGGCGCGAGCTGCTTCGATGGCGGCGTTGAGGGCAAGAAGATTGGTCTGGTAGGCGATCTCTTCGATCACCGAGGTCTTGGCGGCAATTTGCTTCATAGCTTCGACGGTCTCTTTGACTGCGTCGCCGCTCTCTTCTGCCGCGCTTGCGCCTTTGGCCGCAGCCTGCTCCACTTGCCGGCTATTGTCTGCGTTTTGAGTGATGGAAGCATTCATCTGTTCCAGGCTGGAGCTCATTTCTTCGACCGAAGCAGCTTGTTCACTGGTTCCCTGCGAAAGACTCTGCGAGGAGGCTGAGACTTGCTGGGCAGCCGAAGCGACCGCCGCGGACCCTTCGCGCACGTCCCGGATGATGCCCGACAGCCTGCTACTCATCTCTCGCATGGCCTGTTGCAGTTGGCCGGTCTCTGAACGGTTGGTGACCTCAATCTCCTTCGTCAAATCGCCGGCAGCAATACGCTCTGCGTGCTGGACGGCGTGCTCGATCGGCGTGGTAATGCTCTTGGTAACGCTGATTGCAGCGAGCGTTGCCAGGAATAGAGTGGCAGCCAGAAGCAGCAATGCGATCCTGCGCCCCACGGCATAAGCTTCCTGGCTTTCTTTCATACTTTGCTGCATGGCGGCAGTCTGCAGGTCAATAAACTTTTCCCACATACCCCGATATTTATCGAGCGCCGGGATCACGTCGTCGCGCAAGGCTGCCATTGCCTGGTCTCGCTTCTTGTCGGCAAGCAGCGCCTTGGCTCGGTTCCTGGCCGAGATATAGGCCTGCCGGTCCTGGGTCACGACCTCAAACAGGTCTCGCTCCTGGGAAGAGCTGAGACTCTTCTCGATTTCCGCGACCTGCGCGCTGATGTCATGGCTGATCCCTTCGTTTTCCTGGTTAAGCTTTTTCTCTTCGTCAGGATCGGTGGTCTCGAACAACTGCAGGGTGATTCGGGCGTTGGTGATTGAGTTCTCGATGGTCTGGTGCGTCAACTCAACTGTGTTGTAGCGCTTTTGCACCGAAGCCGACGTGTCGGAATTCAGGCGACCGAGCCAGGTCAGTCCGAATCCACCCACGGCAATCACGCACAACAGGATGGCTCCAAAGACAACCCCCAGTCGCGTGCCTATTTTTTGATCTTGCCAAGTATTCATTGTCCTTCACCTCTCTAGATAGTCACCCTTTTGTTCGCTAAGCTTGCGCCTGCAAAGTTGATTGCATCACTCCACGCAGAAGACTGGGTACATCGATGATCAAACCCACACGTCCATCGCCAAGCACCGTTGAACCGGCGATGCCTGGGACTGCTCGAAACGCCCGGCCCAGCGGTTTCACCACCGTCTGCATTCCACCCAACAATTCGTCCACCGCGATTCCGGCGTGGAACTCATTGACCTTGACCACCACAATGTTCTCGCGTTTCGGAGCTTCGCCCGAGAGGCTGAATGCGCGGCGCAGCCGGACATAGGGAAGGGCGGTTCCGCGTAGACTCAGGATTCCGCTGGCTTCCGGGCTGCGCTGGCTCTCTGGCAATTCGGTACACTCCGTCACATGCTCCAGGGGAACGATAAAGGTCTCGGCACCGACTCTGACGGAGAATCCTTCGATGATGGCTAAAGTCAGCGGCAAGCGGATGGTAATCGTGCTGCCCTTGCCAGCCACGCTCGATATCTCCACCGTTCCACGCAAACTATCGATATTGCGGCGCACAACATCCAGTCCGACTCCGCGACCAGAAAGATCGGTGACCGATTCGGCGGTCGAGAATCCTGCCTGAAACACCAGACCATAAAGATCCTCGTCGCGAAGTTCGTCTTTGCCGGACACGAGCCCGATGCGCCTTGCTTTCTCGAGGATGCGGTTTCGGTCAAAACCTGCTCCATCGTCTTCCAGTTTTACGACGATGTTTCCCCCGCTGTGTGCCGCCGTCAGACGGATCAGCCCGCAGGGATTCTTGCCTCGGCTTTCGCGCAAGGCCGGTTTCTCGAAACCGTGGTCCACCGCATTGCGCAACAAGTGCAATAGGGGATCTTTCAATTGCTCGAGCACCGTTGTGTCAACATCGACGTCACCGCCTATCACTTCCAGACGAGCCAATTTCCCGTGGCTCTTGGCAAGGTCTCTCACGGGACGGACGAATTGGCGAAATAGCGGTCCAACTGGAACCATGCGGATGCTCATCACTTCAGTTTGCAGATCCATGTAAAGGCGCTCCGCCTCGCGATGCATCTCCAGCATGGCGCGTCCTTGTTCGGCGTCGAGCTTCTCGATCATCTGCCGCAATCGGCCTTGCGCAATCACGATTTCCCCGGTCAGGTTCAGCATGCGATCAAGTTTGTCGACATCCGCGCGCAATGTGCGGTGAGCGCCGCCCGGCAGCATCTCAGCTCTGGCCGTTGAACTCGATTCCCCCGGGGCCTCGCTCGCGGTTACAATCCTTTTCGCCCGCTTTTCTACCTCGCGCGCGATTTCTTTTCTTAACGCTTGTTGACCCGGAGCAAGCTCCTTGGGTCCGGCCGCCCCAGTCGAAACCATGGCCCGAAGTTCATCCACGGCTTTGAGCAGCAGCGAAATCAAGTCAGCGCTGGGCAAAGCTTGCTGCTCGCGGAAAACGTCCAACAGGTCCTCTACCACGTGGGCAAAACCTGCGAGCGCACTGAACTCCAGCGAGGTTGCGTTTCCCTTGATGGTATGAGCGACGCGGAAAACACTGTGAAGGAGTTCCAGATCGGAAGGACTCGATTCCATCTGAACTAACGCCTGTTCCATCGAGTTCAAGCCCTCTTCCGACTCGACGAGGAACGACGCCAGAATTGCTTCTCGGTCAAAGTCCGCCAGATCCACCCGTCCTCCTCTCGTCCTCACGCCCACTGGCGTCAAGCTTTCTATTACACCTGGTCGAAATTCTTAATCGTGGTCACACCGTCGGCGATTTGAAATACCAGCCTGCGGCCATGCTTTCCCGAGACTTCTTTTTCAATCACCGGGATGCCGTGGGAGCGAAGAAAACTCTCCGCAAGCTGGACATTCCTCGTTCCCAGCGACTGCAACGGATCATTGCCGAACGCGCAGGACCCCCCGAAGACCTTGGCTTGCAGATTTCGAACTTCGCATCCCAGTGCCATGACTTGTTTCAGAAGTTCAGCATTGGCCACATTGCCGTAGCGCAGCCGGTTCGGCCCTTCACCCTGACCCTCAGGCAGAAGATAGTGGTTCATTCCTCCTGCCTTCTTGTGCCTATCCCAAAGACAGATGGCCGCGCACGATCCGAGTATGGTTGAGATGGTGATGGGATCGCGGGTTACAAAGACCTGCCCCGGATAAAGAAAGTGCCTGGCCTTTTCCGAGTCCGCGTGCTCGAAACTCTTCATGGTCTCCGCGGGCAGGACTGCCGGATTAAATTTGGCCTCGGTCATGCTCTCATCCCCGGTCCTTCCACCGTTGGCGTTGAATGGACACTCGATCCAAACAAGGGTTTAGCGGCTTCGTCGGAAAGAAGCTTGAACAGTTCCATGTCCGACCTGTCGAAAGCGACCTTTTGCGGAAGTAACCGCAGTATGGCGAGAATCGCGACTGTTTGATTGGCAAAGCGAATAGGAACAAACGCCTGGACCCTAACCACTGAGCCGGAGCGGTCGTGGGCCGGGAGAACAATGTGGCATTCGCCGCGCATCACGCGTTGGAGACCAGCCTCACCCAGGGCCCGCAGCAGGTCGTAATTCTCGGAGTCTATTCCGAAGGACCAATGAATTTGAAATGTCGCGGTTCTGCGTTCAACTCGGAACAGGCCGATTTCCTCGGAGCCGAGAAAGTTCGCAACGATCTCGCGCAGTCCCTCGATCGCATCCTCTTGACTTCGGCTCTCGCTGAGTCTTTTCCGCGCGGCTTCCAATCGCAGATCGTTCATGCCGGCTGCAGAGGACTTCGTCTGGCCCGCGATGTTCTTGTCACCGTCCATAGAAAGCCTTATTGTCCTGGTTTAATAGAAGAGAAAACCCGAAGCACCTTTTCCGGCGCGCGTTACTCGCCCAAGTAGCTCTGTAACAAAGCCACCAGTTCCGCGCCATCAACGGGTTTGGTGATGTAGTCGTTGCAGCCGCTTTGAAACCCGGCCTCCATATACGATTCCTCGCCGCGAGTGGTAACCAGAACGATAGGAATTTCGCGCGTGCCCGGCTGCTGACGCATCCTTTTGCAGGCTTCAAACCCATTCATGCGCGGCATCACCACATCCATCAAGACCAAATCGGGCAGTTCTTGTTGCGCCTTCTCGACCGCTTCCAGTCCGTCGCTCGCCGTCACACACTGATAGGTCGTACGCCGCTCAACGATCTCGCGCTCCATCATCAAGGCTGTCTTGGAGTCGTCAACCACCAGGATTTTCTTGGACATCGCTCTCCTCGAACCGTAACCCCTAAATCTTGTGCAGGCGTCGCGTAGAAGGCCAAATCCCAGGGTGAAAATAGTGCTGCCGTTTCGCGACCCACATTGATGTCTATCACAATCAATAATTACGTCGGTAATTACGTAGGTAATTTAACGCTAAAGTTTGAGCAGATCGCGATCGCGCGGGTGGCTGGTCAAATGCCTGTTTGCAGATCGTAGAAACTTGACTTGGATGGAAACTGATTCGGTCTTGTGGTTCCGTCAAAGTGACGCGGCGTTGCCGGACAGGGCGATCCGGCAAATTGTAAATGAACTTGGAAACAAAAATAGCTACTCGACGTTCCAGCCGCTGACTTCGACAACAGGATTCATACCGCCAAGATCCTTGGCGTGATACGTCGCTGTGATCTCACGCTTCTCAGCTGGCATCAGCGAAATGTAGTTGTCTTGCCACTGCACCGGAAGAATCTCCTCGCCGCCCTTGCCCTTATCGACTTTCAGGCGGACAAAGAATGCCAGATTCTTGCTGGGATTTTCGATCGTGACCCGCGTGACTTCTTGATCACCCTTTCGCTCACTGCGGCTTGTTACACTTACTTTCACTTTGGGTAATTGCTTGAGCGCTGTGAAATCGGCGTAAGTCGCCGTCGGAGTGGTGTACCAATTCGATTTTTCCCAATCCAACGTCTCAGCAGACGTAGATAGCCAGTAGAAGTTCGATCCCACGATTTTTCCCGTCGAATCCTGAATGGTGAGGCGCAGGAAATAAGTCGGGCTGAGGCCCTGAATTTCTGGAAGGGTGAAGATCTTGCCGGTGCTGTCGGCCGGCGCACTCACAGTTTCTTCCCGTGAAAATTTCTCGCTCGTATCCAGGTTGTAAACCTTGGCCGTAACTTTAAGATTGTTCGCGTCCCGGTACTGGCTGCTGACCAGCCAAATGGAGCGATCGTCGTAGCCATAAACCGGGTCAAGCGGCTGCATGGCCGTCTTCGCGCCAAAATATCCGCCGCCCGGACGCAGGTAATAGTCATAAAGATGCCAGATCAGCGACGGCCACGCATTATTGAGCATCCATTGGATGACGCCGGTGGAGGTGTACTTGTTGCGGCTGTAAGCCTCGTACATCGCCCGGATTCCTTCGTAGGCCATCAACTGTGATTTCAAGGCATAGTCCTGAACGCTATCAGCTTTGCCATAGCGCTCACTTAGCGCATCGGTAAACACGTGGATGTCCTTGAACGATCCGCCGCCGGCGTGGTAATTCCAGTAGTCATCGATCGGCCACAAATGATCTTTCGGCAAGAATCGTTCCAGGCTTTCAATCGGCGGGACCGCCGGGCCGGGGCTGGTTTCGGTATTGAATCCGTAAGCGCCCCCGCAACCGCCCTCGTTGCACTCGGTGGACGAAGGGCGGTTGAGAGAATCTGTTAGCCAATAAGAAGGAGCGACGTATTCGTACGGCCCAGTCATCTTTACGCCGCTGGGGCCAGAAAATCCGGCTGGCTTGGCAGTAGCGGAAGAAACGATTGGGTTCGGCCACAGCGCCTGCTTCTCGACATCAAGATACATCTGCTCCACATCAGGCGGCGGCGGATTGTCGCTGCCATTGAGCCACATGACCAGGCTCGGATGGCTGCGCAGGCGATAGATCTGCGATACCAGCGATTCCTTGGCGATCTGGTAATCTGCCTCCGACCACTTCGACCAATGCTCCCAGTGGTCGCAACAGCACCATCCCGCCATCACGAGGATTCCCTTGCGATCGGCTCTTTCGAAAAAGTCGTCGGGCTCGAGCTTGCCTTCCAGTCGCACCGTGTTGAGCCCCATGTCCTGCACGTAACGAAATTGGTCGTCGATGTTCGCGGGGTCGTATCGCAGCATCATGTCCGAAGAGTAGCCGCCGCCGCGAATCAGAATCCTCTTGCCGTTTACGCTGAAAATCCGCCTGCCGCCGTCGTTGAGTTGCGAAGTGATTTCTCGAATCCCGAAATGAGAGTCCGACGCGTCGGATACTTGTCCGTCAATGTCAAACTCCAAATGCAACGGATACAAAGCGGGACTGCCCATCTGCGCCGGCCACCAGAGGCGCGGCTGAACAAGGGCGAGCTGAGGAAATTTGTCGGGCGCGAAGATTACATCTTTCACCTCGTCCGGCGCCAGTTCCACTTCCTGCTCGAACTGTGTCTGTTCGATCGTACCTCTCAGTTCGCCCTTGACCGCGCGATTCGTCGCGTTTTTCAATTGTGCAGTCACGGTAAGCTGAGCGCTGTCATTCGCGGGAGAATGGATGTGCGACAGAACGGCGGGATAGCGCAAAGCCACTGGACCGCTTGTCCTGATGTTCACCTTTCGCCAGAGCCCCATGTTCTTATCCGGGGGAGCCGGATTCCAGTCGACGAAGGTAATCGCCAGATCGTCTTTTTCGGGGGCCCACACCTCGACTGCGACAACGTTTTCGGCCCCAGGGTGCGCAGCGGCAGTGATGTTGAACTCGTAGGTTCGCCAGGCACCCACGACTTGCTGAAGATTGGCGATCTGCTTTCCGTTGACCCAGATATTGGCCCGGTAGTTGATGCCGTCGAAGCCCAACCAGATTGTCTTGTCCCGGTTAGCGGCCGGGAGCGTGAATGTTTTGCGATACCACCATGCCACGGCAAACGGACTGTCTTGCTGCATGGGGAAGTTAGAAAAGTTTGCGCCCACGGGATAGCTGATTCCGGGAAACTGTCTCAGATTCATGCCAAAGGTCGGGTCGGGATAGACCTTCTGTTTGACCAACGCGGCCACCACCGTCGTGGGCACGGTAACCGTGTACCACCCTTTCGGATGGTAGGCCGGTGTGGAAATCAGGTCGCCCGTGTCGGCAACTTTGCCCGAGGACTGGAGGGTCCAGCCATCGGCCAGTTCCAGCGTTGGCGACGGTTCGGTCGCAGCCAGGATCGTAGCTGTATAAAGAAGATGAGCAGCGAGCAGCAAAAAGAGAGAAACAAAGCCTGGACTCTTCATAGTTCGAATCGCTTTCAACTCAAGAACCGCGGCAGCGCCGGGATAGGAGGCGGGAGGCAGCATCGACTCCGCCCAGGCTGGCTTGTCGCTCATAGATAATATCCTTTATTCATTCGTTTCAATAGGATTGAAATGCGAGATAATGAATCTACAAGTCCAGCGAAAAAGAGGAGCATCCGATGAAGACTCGAGGGAGTACCGCTTGCGGGTTCTGCCTGGCTCTGACATTGTCCTTACTCGCAGTGGCAGGAGACCGTGGGACACCGCAGCAGTCGAACCTGTCTTCGCTTCAGCAGGAATTGATCAGCGCGCAAAAAGCATTTCAGGACGCACAGGAACGTGGCGACGCGGAATATGTCAAGAATGCGGTCGCGGATGATTTCCTATCGATCGAGACCAACGGAAATACTTCAGGCAAAAAAGAATTCGTGCGCGATATTCATCCCCCTGAACACCCGGAGCCATCGCCCTTTTTGTACGATTTCGATGTCGTACAGCTCGATAACAGCTGCGTCGTGGTCACCTACAAGGCCGTATTTCCCGGTAACCAATTAGAGAAGTATCAGCACCTGAGCGATACATGGGTGAAGCAGGACGGCCAGTGGAAGCTGAAGCTCCAGCAGAGCACTTTGAACTTATGGAGCGCTCACGACCTGGACTGAGCGCGTCAACAATCCGCTTCCCACTGTATCTATCGGCTGCATCGGAAGCTGTCGCGCACCGCGTCGATGCTTTTCCAGATTCCCGCCTGACGTGGTTGCATCGACATTCCAAAAATGCCACGGTGTGCTGGAGAATCGCGTTATTGGCCGATCGAACTGGCGACGCTGGAAAACACATTGTTGGCGTTTCCGCCGATAAGCCGGATTGTACCGACGACGATGACGAGAATGACTGCAAGCATCACAGCGTACTCAGCTATGTCCTGGCCTTCGTCGTTCGACCACAGCTTTTGAAAGAAATTGGCTGGATTCATTTATAGTTCCTCCGTTTTGGTAATTCTCCGACCGCCGCAGATGCAGTTCTCGCAGCATCGCGAATGATGGGATTGCGAAACCACAGACGCGATTGCCCGCCGCGAGCGTAAGAGCCAATTTACTCTTTCGGAAGCGGGCACCTAGCGCGGCTAACCCTTCGACAATACCTCAAACTAAGGTTAGCTCTTCTAGGGGAGGAACGGCAGCCATTTTTAAACGGCTTTCCGCTTTTGTCAACATACTTCGTTGCATTCTTCGTATTCGTGGGCGAACAACTTGCGCCTGCGGGAAGCAGCGGCGGCCCTGCCGATTTCCTAACGCCTATAATAATCAAGGAATTGCTGATGCGCTTTATAGACCGTGAAGAGGTTGCGACCCGGCTCACCTATGAGATGTGCATCCCCATCGTACGTCAGGCGATGGTGGCATTCTCGCGGGGAGAAACCAAACAACTCTTACGTTCGATTATCCCGCTCTCCGACGGCCGGCTTTTCGGTATCATGCCGGGCGCGATGGGTCCGCATGGGGTGTTTGGCGCGAAGTTGATCAGCGTCTTCCCCGAGAACTTCGCTCGGGGGATACAGTCACATCAAGGCCTCGTTGTCTTATTCGATCCCGAAAACGGCGCTCCCGTGTGCGTCGTCCATGCGGGGGAGATCACGGCGATCCGGACCGCGGCGGCCAGCGCTGTCGCCACCGATGCATTGGCGCGCAAAGACGCGGGCCGACTCGGGCTCCTCGGCTATGGGGAACAGGCGGCGACCCACGCACGGGCGATTGGCAAGGTTCGTGATCTTGAATCCATCGTCGTATGGGGCCGTTCGCCCGATCGTGCGCGAGTTTTCGCAAAGCGGATGCAAGCCGAGCTTGCTGTACCGGTGGCGACTGCGGGATCCGCGGAAGAGGCAGTCGCCGAGTCTGACGTTGTCTGCACAATCACTTCGGCGGCCGAGCCAATCCTGAAGGGCAAATGGGTGCGGCCGGGGACGCACTTGAACTTGGTCGGTTCAAGCTACGCGGCGCCTGCCGAGGTCGACAGCGACCTGGTGGTCCGCTCCCGCTTCATTGTCGACAGTCGCGAAGGCGTTCTAAATCAAGGCGCGGAGTTCCTGCGGGCCAAGGCGGCGGGCTTAATCGGTGATGAACACATCGTCGCCGAGATTGGTCAGGTGTTGGCGGGCGAGATCGAGGGTCGCCGCTCGGCAGAAGAGATCACTGTCTACAAATCTCTTGGCCACGTCGTTCAGGACTTGGCAACCGCTTGGGCGCTCTATTCCCAAAGCGAGAGTTCATCATGAAGCAACCCCAAGGCGGACTCGTCATGGCGGGGCAAATTATACAGTTTCGTTTTCTTCCGGTGTTTGAATCTGAACCAACGAACTTCCTTGACGCTTGAAGTTCGCTCCTGGTTGCCAGCGGCTGAGGCTGCCCTGATTACTGCGCAACCGATTCCGGACCGAGCCGACAGTCAGCGATGTGTTTACCAGATGGCCCACGCGAAGGGGGCCCGCGATCTTGATGTCCTGAATCCAATGCAGAGCGCTGCTGATGCTGCAACCGCAATTGGTGCAGTCGGGATTACCGCCGAACACGCAGGGTTCCACGTGGGTTTGCAGATCGGCAGAGTAGTTCATCGACATTTTGGCGAACAGGCAACTCCGCGGATCTTTTGGCGGACTCACGAACGCGCGCGCCATGCCTTCGGGAACCAGCAGTTTCGGATAAGCCTTGCCCAAAGGCGGCAATTCACGAGCGATTCGCTGCCGATCTTCCAGGGTGAGCCGTTCGGCGCTCTCTTCCCCAATCTGAGGACTGTATAAACTCACCCAGATGTGATCGACTTCGGGTCGCTTATTCCAGAAGGCGACGTACTCTTCCAGATAGCCTGGTCGTTTCAGCATCGGTCTCGTGATGACCCAGTGCACGTTGATTTTGCGTCCCTCGATGTTGTGGAGGATGCGCTCGTAGGTTGCCGGCTTCCGGCGAACGTCATGGTGCTCTGGCAAGCCGTCAATGGAGAGGACAACACGGGTACGAGGGATCTCCATCCAGTCGACGGGAACAGCAATCACACCGCTGGTAACCACCATGGTGAAGATATTCATGGCGCTCAGCGCGGGAAGGATGCGACTCAATTCGCGATGGCGAATCATGGGCTCACCGCCGACCAGCGAAACGTGCATCGGTCGATGGCGGCGGACGAGTTTCATTACGCCTTCGACCAATTCATCTCCACGCAAGTCGCTGAGTTCGCTCAGCCTGAGCCCGTTGCCGAGATGGTTCTCCCCGTACGCGTAACAGCCGGGGCAACTGAGCGGACACTCGCGGGTGATCTCAATCGAAAGCAGCGGAACGTTTCCGTTCAATACCTGCCACCAGGCACGTGCCAGATCGTGCGGCGTAAGACTAGACTGGGACCTCATAAACTGTATCCTTATTGGAAGCGAATTGATTGTCAATGGTTATCCGTAAGCTGCAACTTTGAGGCGAGTTCCGCCGCCAGTTCGTCCTCGGGTAAGGCTTGCGGCTGGACGAATTTAGCAAAAGGATAGGAACCGATGGACTTACGCGATTCTCTAGCTGCGGAGCGCACCTTCCTTGCATGGATTCGCACCGGTCTGGCGTTGATGGGATTTGGCTTTGTTGTGGCACGATTCGGACTTTTTTTGCAGCAAATCCAAGTGGTCGAGCGCGCTCCTTCGCCGCAGTCTTATGGCTTGTCGCTCTGGTTCGGCACTGCGCTCATCGCCGCCGGAGTGGTGGTGAATCTTGTTTCTGCAGGGCATCATCTTCGATTAGTTCGGCAATTAAATCGGGGAGGGCCTATACCCTCCCGTCCATCGACCCAGGCTGTGTTGATCGCTTTGTTCCTGGCTCTGGTTGGACTCGCAATGGCGATCTATTTGGTTTCCGTACCCAGCTCCGCGGCGAACGCACATTTGGAAAAGAATGAGGAGTTATCCATGGCACCTGCAGGAAATAATGGAATTGTCGACAAGCCCAGCAATCACTCGGTTGAACAGACAGTGGAGAAGTTGAAGAACATTCTGCAATCGAAAGGAGTCACGCTGTTTGCCGTGATCGACCACAGCGGCGAAGCAGAAAAAGTGGGAATGAAAATGCCTCCCACCAAGCTGCTAATCTTCGGGAGCCCGAAGGCCGGCACTCCTCTCATGCTGGCTGCGCCCAGCAGCGCACTCGATCTTCCGCTCAAGATTTTGGTCTGGCAAGATACTCAGGGCAAAGTCTGGGTCACATACAACAGTCCAGCCTATTTGCAGGAGCGGCACGGGCTGCCGGCGGAGCTGTTGCAAAACATTTCCGTCGTCGAAACTTTGGCGACAAAAGCCGCGGAATAGCAATTCGGTTGCACGAATAAATCTGGAAAGGCGGGCGGTTCAGCTAGATCCCGTAGTTCACGCGACGTAGCCCGTCTTTGTAGGCTTCGCGGGCTTCCGTGGCTTTCTGTTGGGCGTCCTGCTCCTTGAAATGGGCGGCGTCCCAGTGTTCCATGGCGACCATGGAATGGTCGGGCGTGGCTAATGCCTCTTCGGCGCGAATGGCATCAACCCATTCGTCGACAGCCTTCTTGTAGGCGAGGCGCGCTTGATCAAGATCAGCTTTGCTCATACGCCATGGAGGTTAATGCCGCATTGGGGTCGTGTCAATTGGACCGGGCAAATTTAACCGAAAATTAACTCAGGCGGAATCCCTGAGGCCGATGTGACACTTAGACAAGGAATGTCTTGTCAGCTAAATTGAGAGAACCCGACCACGCGGACGACCGACGACGGGTGGCGAAAGAGATGTATTATTTGCCTACGCAGGTTGATCTTGCGGCCTCGGAAGGGTGATTTCCTTGGCGGTTTGGGCAACAATGCCGGTGCAGGCAAATGCGGCAACTCGGGGTCAAGATTCGCCGGAGCACTACCACTCCAACCACGCCGTAAAGCGCAGCCAGCGAATACAAGAGGCGGGGGACGTGCAGCATTGATGATTGTCTTTCAACTGCAAAGTATCGGCCCCCAAGACACCGAGGTCTGTGATTTAGGTCACACGAAAATCTTTGCCCGTGCCAGCGATCTTTTCGCCATGTCCGATGCGCGTTGGTCCTGTCTATCAATCCAGTGCACGCCCGGCATCGGAGTGATGTCTTGACTTCTTTCTCACCTGCCACGCATACGCTCTCGCGAATATCTCCATCTCTAAGATTCGTGCTTCTTTTTGGAGTGTCGCTGGTAATCGGTTGGCGTCCGCTATTCGACACTTTCGCGCTAGCCCTGCGCGTTGATGAGTACACCCACCTTCTCTTGATCGTGCCAATCAGCGCATCTTTAATCCTTTCCGAGCGAGCTTTGTTGAGACCGACGAGCGAAGCAGCCGTCGGAATGGGTTCCTTTCTCCTGGTCACGGCGATTCTGATCGGCGGCTTCTCTCACGCTTTCCCGCAGATCGATATGCAGCTTTCAGTCAGCGTGCTGGCAATCGTAATCTGGTGGATCGGGTCCTTCGTGTTGTGTTTCGGCGCCGACGCCGCCCGGCAGTTTCTGTTTCATCTTTGCTTCTTGTTTTGGCTGGTTCCAATTCCTGCCCCGCTCCTGGAAAGGATTGTGGCCCTTTGGCAGCATGGCTCGGCCATCTCCGCCAGTTGGCTGTTTTCAGCCTTGGGGATTCCGAATACTCAAGATGGTGTCATGCTGTCGATACCAGGACTCAACCTTGAAGTCGCCCAGGAGTGCAGCAGTTTGCGATCTAGTCTTATGTTGATCGTCACCAGCATGGTGCTGGCACATTTGTTCCTGCGGTCGTTCTGGCGGAAGGCGATTGTTGTCCTGGCGGCAATTCCCCTTTCGATCGGCAAGAATGGGGTTCGAATCTTTACCATCTCGATGCTCGGGACGCGTGTCGATCCCGGATTCTTGCACGGCAATTTGCACCGGCATGGAGGCATCGTCTTTTTCTTGTTGGCACTATTTGCGGTAGTGTTGTTGCTGTGGCTGTTGAGCCGCAATGAAAACCAGTATTCGCGAATCCCAGTCGCGGGCAAGAGCCAACTCTCGGGCAGCAGGTTGGTGGAATAACTCTGCTCTCCGTTTTCCCGGGACCGCATGGTTCACGCTTGGCTTCTTGCGACGGCGTCGAGAGAAAAGACGGGGATGTTCAAGCCCATTCGGCCAACGGAATCATTACCGCCTGCTCATGGGCCATTCGACAGCGCGGATTCTTCCGTCGGGGTCACGCTCGATCGCAGGAGCGTAGAGCCCTAAAAACTGGCGACGCCACCAATCCCCGGTCTTGCGTTTCTCATCCATCGTGGTGAACCAATAGCGCCAGAGAACCGCGCGTACCTGGCGTGGCGGTCCGTGCGGGAAAGGGTTTCCCGCGAAAAGCGCGACCACATCGGAATCATTCGACAACAGGCGAATCTCGGTGCTGAGCACGATGGGATACTCACGCCACGAACCTAGCGAAGCAAACCACAAGTTCCAGTCGAAACGCGGCTGATAGGGCGCGTAAATGCCCGGCGGCTTGCTCGGGTCCTGTGGCTTGTAGCGGAACGGATATGCCTCCCACGTCTGCCCATCCTCCGAGCCCTGAAACTCGATCTCGTAGCGGCCGCGCGTCATGACGGCGAAAAGGCCGTAACGATTGGCGATGCGAAATGGGTCAAGCGCTTCCACCGGTGCCGTTGGCAGTTTGATCGAAGGCCAGACTATCCAGATCAATTCAGCCGCGGTCGCGTAGAGGATCCAGCCCAGCATTAATCCGATCAGCGAAAACTTGACGGCTCTCAGCCGCGAATGCATCGAAAAATGCCCTACTTTCGGGGAAGAAGCGGGCGCTGTCGCTGCCGCGTCGGACGGCTGTCTTTCATCGCGACGCTTCAACTGATCGAGCAGATATGGTTTCCATTGTCCCGGTACCAGGGATAGCAGCAGGCGGTCATCCAACAACAAAAATCCGAGTGCGAGGACCAGGTAGTTCAGAAAGGTGTAGTTGGCCGTGAGGATAATGCCGATTTGCCACGGTGTCACGAGGAAGAAGCACAAGATTCTCCAGCGCCGCGGCAGAAATAACATCCAGACCAGACCGAGTTCGAGCGCAAGCGTGGCAATCGCGGTCGAGGCATGAAACCAGTGTGGCAGATGCTGCAGGTACCAGCCGATCCAAGTGGGCAGCGGCCCGTTCTGGTAGTACTCGTCCATGGCCGTCATGTTCCGCCACTGCGGATCGCCGCTGGCGATCTTCACCATGCCGGACTCGAAGTAGATGCGAAACCACTCCCACTGCAAGAGAAACAGGCTGGCGCGAGAAGGCGGCAGTGCACTGCCCAAGCCCGGACGAAATCCTGCAGGTGTAAAGAAAAGTGCAATGAATCCGGCCTCCAACAGCATGCCATCGGACTGGTAGCCGGAGAAATCCCCGGCTGCGCTCACAAATGAAAGAAAACAGACGAAACAAACTGCGAGCGCCGCCCGGGGCCAGAGATTCAAAGCGAGCAGCAGCGATGCCACCATCCCCGCCCAGCAAAGCCCCACCAGCATGTGCGATCCGCTCGAGAACCAGAGCAGAGTCGGCGCATACCAGAAGCGTGCAAAGCCGAGCGAATGTGCTACCGCGTCCAGATAATCGTTTGCCGGAAGAATACCTTCGGGCCCTATCAGACCGCGGATTTGGAAGATCAGCGAGAAGAATGCCGAGAAGTAGATAAAACCGAGCCAGCGCAGAAACAGCCAGCGTGGAATCAGACGGTCGGACGCGCCGTGCTCCGAGTCCAACAGCCAACGGACACCGGATGCAGAAGCCCAGTCCATGAACCTTGAGAATTATACACAGGAGAAAGTTGAGGCTTTTGGCGGGGTTACGAAATTAAAGGCCGCGAGCGTTTGAATTACGAAGTTTCTTGATGTGGAAGTATAAAAAGATTGAGCGAAAAATGGAACCTGATTATTCTCCGCCCCGCGACAAAGCCACGACTGTGTCCATGTCTCGCAGGCCATTGTCCAGCACCTTGATCGTGAAGTTCACCGTGATGTTGGCTTGCGTTTCGACCGGCTGTCCGTTCTGGAGGTACGGCTTGAATTGCCATTGACGGGCCGCTTCGCGTGCGGCCGTCGCCAGGATGGCCGGACCGCTGAGCACTTGCAAATCGCGGATGAAACCGTCGGCGCCGATCAGCGCCTTCAGCAGCACGGCGCCCTGGACTTTCATCTGCCGGCCCAGTAGAGGATACGACTCACGACCTGCCGGAACCGTGGCTTTCGCCAAGGACATTTGCACTCGCTCGGCTGCGGGCTTAGCCGGTCCCTGTACCAGTGCTGCACTGGCTGCGGGATCAGGCCGCGTCTCAATTTTTACCGGGCTGTTGCCCAGATGGATGGTGTTGCGTGCGTCGCCAGCGATTACTTCGACTTCGAGCGGCGGAATCACCGCAGGCCGAGTAACTGTCGGCGGAGTAACGGTCCGACTGGACGCGATAGCCAACTGTTTAGCCGATTCGGTGGAATGCTTGGTGGCAACTTCAACGGGTTTCTTTGCAGGAGCAACAGGCGTTGTCGGCGGTTGTAAAACCGTGTTCGGGTTCCACTCCGGCGTGTTGTCTTGTGCGACGGCCGCGTCAGAATTGCCAAACCAGAAATCGTGATCCTTTACCACCAGTACAACCAGGGCAACCAGCAAAACAACCAGCGCCACGAACATGCGGCTGCGGTCGTTCTGATAAGCCGTTCCAGCTTGCCGTGTTTTCGTCTGCCCTGACATTTCTGTTGGTAGCGTGCACTACTAAGATGATGCCTTTTGCCATTGAGCACAATGGCACGAGGGGTGGGTTACCATGGCACGACAGAGCCATATGCCGAGAAAGCTGTTTTGGCGGCGAAACCACTGGTAAAACGGCTGGCGGCGCACTTTTCAACATCTAGGTGGAAAACACTGTGGAAAAGCACGGAAGTAACCTTGTAACTAGCTCAACCACAGATGCTTCTACACCTTGCACTGACTTGGTTGCTGGCACTTTGGTGGTAAGTTGATCTCGAGAACGGTGGAAATTCGATGGAGACGATTTGAAAGTCAGGCTCGACAAGCTCTTGCTGGAGCGCGGACTCGCCCGTTCGAGAGAACGGGCGCAAGCGTTGATCCTGGCTGGCAAGGTTTTGGTCGGCGGGCAAAAAATAGAAAAGGCCGGCACGGGGGTGGACGCGGAAGCCGACATTCGACTGCTGGGAGAAGACTTGAAGTACGTTGGTCGCGGCGGCCTCAAGCTCGAAAAAGCGCTCGATCACTGGCACATCGACGTTAGCGGTAAAGATTGTCTCGACGTAGGTGCGTCCACCGGCGGTTTCACGGATTGTTTACTGCAGCGCGGGGCCGCTCGTGTGATTGCCGTCGACACCGGCCACGGACAAATCGACTTTCGGCTTCGACAGGATGCACGCGTGCGTTTGCTCGAAAAGACCAACGCCCGCTATCTCACCCGGGAGCAGCTCGGCCAATTTGTGGAGTTCGTCGCGATGGACGTTTCTTTCATCTCTGCGACGCTTGTTCTCCCCGCAGTCATAGCAGCAGCTTTTCCGGAATTGCCCGCCGAGCGTCAGGGCCGCCAAATGGTCGTGCTGGTCAAGCCGCAATTCGAAGTAGGCCGCGAACAAGTCGGCAAGGGCGGCATCGTGCGCGACCCGGTGCAACAGCAAGCTGCGATTGAGAAGGTGCGTCTTGCGCTCCTGGCGCAAAATTGCACGCACACCGATGTGATCGAGTCCCCGATTCTAGGCGCGGAAGGAAACCGCGAGTTCTTGCTATTTTCAACTTTCTAACGGTTGTTCCGCGCTCGCAACCCGGGTCGCAAGTGAATCTTTTCTGACGATTTCTGTACAATTCAAGGTTCACATGGATATTGGGAAGGTTCCATCCGAAAAAGGCAAAGCTGCAGCCATCGTTTCCAAACCGGACAAGCCGGAACTGGCGAACATTGTCCCCGGGCTCATCGAGTGGTTTCGCAAACGTCAGTATCACATTGTGGTGGATGCCGAAACCGCACCGTACGCGCCGGACATCAAAGTTCTCGTCCGCGACGAAATGGCTTCCCAGCCGTTGAACTTTGTCGTCGTGCTCGGTGGTGATGGGACGCTGCTCTCCGCGGCTCGCTCCATGGCCAAGGCTGGAATTCCGGTGCTGGGTGTGAACTTGGGTTCGCTAGGATTCCTGACCGAAGTGCCGCTGGAGGAACTCTACCCAACCCTGCAAGCGATCGATGAGGGATGTTGCAACGTCGAAACCCGCTCCATGGTTCATTGCGACGTGTTCCGCAAAGATTCTCTAGTCGCCAGCTACGACGCGGTCAACGATATAGTGCTCGGTAAGGCAACGATTTCCCGGCTCAACCACTGCGCTGTCTATATTGATGCGGCGTTTGTCTCCGTCTACAAAGCGGACAGTCTTATCGTCTCCACTCCTACTGGCTCAACAGCCTACTCGCTGGCGGCGGGAGGGCCGATCCTGATGCCGTCGGTGGACGCGTTCGTGGTGACCCCGGTTGCGGCCCACTCGCTGACTCATCGTCCGCTGGTGGTCCCTGACACATGCAAGCTTGACATCGTAGTCAACACCGGTCAGGACGAGGCTTACTTGAGCATCGACGGTCAGGTAGGCATGCCGATGTTCGACGGTGACCGCGTCGCCTGCCGCAAGTCGGAACGTCAGGTCAAGTTGCTCCGCACCAAGGGAACATTTTTTGAAATTCTTCGCGCTAAGCTGAAGTGGGGACAAACTTGAGGATTGATCGCGCCCGTCATGGATTCGGAACGGGACTGAAATTCGCTGGCCTGCTCGTGTTTTGTCTCTGGGGAAGCAACATGCTGGCCCAGTCCAAACCCGCCGCTGACCTCATCATCACCAACGCCAAAGTGTGGACGGTGGACAAAGTTCATCCTACGGCTCAGGCCGTGGCTGTACTGGGCGACCGCATCGTTGCTGTCGGTTCTAATCTCGACGTTGATGTCTGGCGCGGGCACGACACCAACGTGATTGACGCAGGCGGAAAGTTGGTTCTCCCAGGATTCAATGATGCGCACGTGCATTTCGTCAGTGGCGGCTTGCAACTCGAATCTGTGCAGCTGAATGACGCTACCAGCAAGCAGGAATTCGTTCGCCGCATCGCCGGACAAGCGAAGAAAACTCCTAAAGGAGAATGGATTCAAGGCGGCGATTGGGATGAGACCAAATGGAGTCCTCCCAGCCTGCCCACCAAAGAGCTGATTGATGCGGTAACTCCGGACAATCCTGTATTCGTCAGCCGCTATGACGGCCATTCGGCGCTGGCGAATTCGTCCGCATTACGTTTGGCGGGCATCACCTCGCAAACTTCCGACCCGCCGGGCGGCGTTATCGTTCGTGATGCGCAGGGTAATCCGACCGGCGATCTGAAGGACGCGGCCATGGACCTTGCGTTCAAGGTAATTCCGCCGCTCTCGCACGAACAGCGCCTGCGCGCGGTGCGTCGGGCGATACAGTACGCAGCTTCGCTTGGAGTCACCAGCGTGCAGAACATGAATCCGGATTTCGCCGACATTGCCGCCTACGCTGAATTGCTGCAAAACGGCGAACTGACGACGCGCATCTACGCCGCGCCGCTCATCGAGCAAGTCGACGATCAGGTGAAAATCGGCATTCGGCACGCCTTCGGCGGGCCATTCCTTCGCATCGGAGCGGTCAAGGCCTTTGCCGACGGCTCGCTCGGTTCGCGAACTGCATACTTCTTCGAGCCATTCAGCGATGAACCAGGAAATCGTGGATTGCTTGGCGAGGAAATGCAACCGTTATCCCTGATGCGCGACCGGATGATGAAAGCCGATGCTGCCGGTCTGCAAATCTGTACCCATGCAATCGGCGACCAGGCTATTTCCATAGTCCTTGATCTGTACACGGATGTCGTCAAAGCTCACGGCCAAATGGATCGCCGCCTGCGCATTGAACACGCGCAGCACATGGCGGCCAAGGATTTTGATCGCTTCGCGCAGTTGAACGTGATCGCATCGGTCCAGCCGTATCAGGCCATCGACGATGGACGCTGGGCCGAGAGCTATATCGGTCATGACCGCGCCAGCCGAACCTACGCCTTTCGCACATTTCTAAATCATGGCGTGCACCTGGCATTCGGCACGGACTGGGATGTCGCGCCGCTGAATCCCATACTGACGATTTATGCCGCGGTCACGCGCGCGACCTTGGACGGGAAGAATCCCAACGGCTGGTTTCCCGAACAGAAGCTCACCGTGCCCGAAGCTATCGAGGCCT
This sequence comes from Terriglobales bacterium, assembly GCA_049585795.1. GTDB lineage: Bacteria > Acidobacteriota > Terriglobia > Terriglobales > Acidobacteriaceae > JABDBE01. Next base: position 27,788 of record JBAVAQ010000029.1, read on the forward strand.
ACACCATGGGCTCGGCATACGCCGAATTTCAAGAGAGGGAAAAAGGCTCAATCGCGTCCGGCAAACTCGCGGACATGGTTTTTCTTAGTGATGACATTTTTTCTATCGCGCCAGAAAAGATTCGAGATGTGAAAGTGTTGAAGACGATTGTTGGCGGAAAAGTGGTTTGGAATGCGGACGTCTCCGCCAAGCGGTGACTGTCCCCAATGTTGATTTTTCTCCTGGCTTGAGGTCTTGCTGTAATTGGCTTTTCGCACGCAGTAACCAGTTTTGTGGACGGCTTGTGACCTGTCCCGATGACGGTTTGCTCGCGACCTGTCGCCTGCCCTTGGCTTGTACTTCAGGATGTTGACTGGGGCCGGTTTTGAATCTAAGTTTTCTCTAATCTTTTCCCAAACTCTCCCAGCTTGTGGATAACAGATCTTGAAACGGGGTTCCCGCCACGCACCCCAAGTGTTGATCGGCGCGGGTACGGCACCAGGTTCGTCCTGGGCCGCAGCCCACGGAGCGGCTTAGATCGAGCCATCGCGCCATCGTTCAAGAAGACCCACAAAATTATGGAGCGTTTTCGCTCCGCACGTGGAGAGGTGTGAAATGAACCTTCGAAATCGAATCAGAGTAGGCTTGTGTCTCGGAGCACTTTTAGTGGTGCCCGGTAACGTCCACGCTCAACACGACCCCGGACCACGCAGCGGTCCCGCGGGAGTCGGCGGTCCTTACCCAACCCTGAACTCTAACGAGCAATTTTTCTTCAGCCAGGCGCTCAGCCGGTTCATGGAAGTGGATTCGGTCTCAGGAAATATAAACGGGGAAACCGGATCTGGCCTGGGGCCGACATTCAACGGCAATAGCTGCGCCATGTGCCATGCGCAGCCAACCGCCGGCGGCAGCAGCCCGGGCCCAAGCAGCCCGCAAAATCCAGTTCCGAATCCGCAGGTGGCGCTCGCGAAACTGGACGGAGCGGACAATTTTATTCCTTCTTTCATCACAATGGCCGGTCCGGTGCGCGAGGCTCGCTTCATTCGAAATCTGGACGGCTCACTGGATGGCGGCGTTCATGGCTTGTTCACGATCGCGGGACGCTCCGACGCGCTCGGATGCAACCTCGCCCAGCCTCCCTTTGCCGAGGAGATTGCCGCGCATAACGTGATCTTTCGCACGCCCACACCCCTCTTCGGACTTGGCCTGGTAGAGAACACGCCCGACTCTATTCTGCAGGCAAATCTGGCGGCAAACCAGAGCCTAAAGTCCCAGTTCCGGATTGGCGGGACTTTGAACACCAGTGGGAACGACGGCACTGTCACCCGCTTTGGCTGGAAAGCGCAAAACAAATCGCTGCTCATTTTTGCCGGCGAAGCCTACAACGTTGAGCAGGGTGTCGCCAACGAACTGTTCCCCAACGAACGCAGCGCGCTGACGGGCTGCGTGTTCAACACAGCCCCAGAGGACTCCACCAATATGCTCAACGCCAGTAGCACCAGTCCCAACTTCGGCAGCACAATAGGCACCGCTTCGGAGATGTCGTCAGACGTCGTGAACTTTGCTGTGTTCATGCGCCTTTCGTCGCCTCCCACGCCCGCGCCTTCGACTGCATCCACGCTGAACGGCTCAACCTTGTTCAACGGCATCGGCTGCGCCCTGTGCCACTCACCTTCGCTCACTACGTCAGCCTCCCCCTTTACGGGCATGAGTGCTGTGGTATACCACCCATATTCAGATTTCGCTCTTCACCACATGGGCTCTGGCCTTGCGGATGGCATCAATCAAGGGAACGCCGGTCCGGATGAATTTCGTACCGCACCGCTCTGGGGCGCCGGCCAGCGCCTGTTCTTCCTGCATGATGGGCGCACTTCCGACCTGCGGCAAGCCATCCTCGCCCATGCCAGTCCCGGCGGCGAAGACTGCCGAGGCGACCCTGATCGATTCCACCACCGCAACTGTGGATCGGAAGCCAATGCCGTGATTCGTAATTTCCAGGCGCTCACCCCGGCGCAGGTGCAGGATCTTCTGAACTTCCTGCGCTCGTTGTAGCTTGGTGGCTCGTTCCACTACTGGAGCACGGAGAATCTTACGCAGGATTCTCCGCGCTTTCGGCTTGCGTGATTACGCTTCCGCCCTGAGCAAGTCATTCATGGTCTCGCGGCGGCGGATCACTTTAGCCGATTTCCCATCCACCAACACCTCCGCCGGCCTTGGCCGCGTGTTGTAGTTCGAGGCCAGCACCATTCCATAAGCGCCAGTGTCGAGCACGGCCAGCAGGTCGCCTTCCTGCATCGTCGGCAATTCGCGGTCGCGGGCAAAGAAGTCTCCGGTTTCGCAAATCGGCCCTACGACGTCCGTCATCTCGCCCGGGCCTTCTTCCGATGCCTTCGACAACTGGACAGGTAGTATCTCGTGATAGGCGTGATAGAGCGACGGCCGCAACAAATCATTCATTGCCGCATCCACCACCAGAAATTTCTTCTTGCCGTTCGTTTTCCGGTATAGCAAGCGGGTGATCAGTGCACCGGCCGGCCCCACAATCGAGCGACCTGGTTCGAGAAGAAGATGTATCTTCAGACCCCTCAGCGGCCTCAACAATGCTTCCGCGTAGAATGCGACGTGTTTGGCAAAGCTGGGCTGGTTGTGATTCTCATAATTGATACCAAGCCCGCCGCCCGCATCAATGTACCGGATCATATGACCGTCCGCCCGCAGAGCCCGCGTCAGCTCGGCAACTCGCTCCATGGTTGCCCCGAACGGTTTCACGTCTGTGATCTGAGAGCCAATGTGTACGCTTACACCGGCGATTTCCAAAGACTTCATTTCTGACGCCTGAGCGTAGAGCGAGCGCGCCTGCTCAATGGGAACGCCGAATTTGTGCTGATGCAAACCCGTGGAAATATACGGATGAGTGTCGGCGGGAACGTCTGGGTTTACCCGCAGGGCGATTCTAGCCTTCTTCTTCACTCGAGACGCGCATTCCGCGAGTGCCCACAATTCTGATTCGCTCTCGACATTAAACAGCAGAACATCTGCTTTGAGCGCTGCTCGCATCTCAGACGGCGTTTTGCCTACGCCCGAAAACACAACTTTTCTCGCTGCACTCCGGCTGACGCGCAGCACTCGCTCCAACTCCCCCCCGGAGACGACGTCGAAGCCGCAGCCCATCCGCGCGAGCATCCGCAGAATGCTGAGGTTTGAGTTTGCTTTTACCGAATAGCAGATAGTGTGCGGAGCCCTGCGAAAGGCCTGCTCGAAGGCGCGCATGCGTCCGCGAATGGTCGACGCAGAATAAACGTATAGAGGCGTACCGAAGCGCTCCGCTAAGACTGCGAGAGGTGTCTGGTCGCAATGAAGCATGGAAACCGACGAGCGGCCAGTACCGTCCTTAGGTTTCACATTTCGGTAGGAAAAGGCTGGCGGGCGGCCTTGAGCCCGGTTCTTCGTGGGCGTCACTTGCGCTTCCCGGAAGAGCCCTTGACTCGAATCGCAACCACGGTCTGATCGTCAAACGCCTCCACTCCCGAGGCATGTTCGGCAACTGCCTGGAAGATCAATTTGACCATCTCATCGGCCGAAGCGTTGGGATTTGCGGCGACGATTTCTCCGACGCGCTCACGGCCGAAGAGTTCTTCCGCTTTGTTGCTGGCATCCAGAATGCCATCGCTGAAGAAGACGAACATGTCTCCGGGCTTGGCTTTGAAGGAAAATTCGTCATAGTCGGCGTCATCGAACAATCCCAGGGGCAGACCGGTGGCTTCGATGATCTCAATCTTGCCATCGTGGCAATAAATCGGACGCGGCAGGCCCGAGTTGGCCACTTGTAAAGTGCGATTGCGGTCATCCCAGACGGCATAGATCAATGAGACGAACTGGCCATCGATGCGTCGTTCACCTAGCGAGAAGTTCACGGCGGACAGCATTTCCGCAGGCCCGGGCTCAATCGGTGCGTGCGACCGCAGAATTCCGCTGACCAACGCCGCATAAATCGCCGCTGGCGCGCCTTTGCCACTGACATCTCCGATCACAATCGCGGTTCGCGACATGGAATAGTTGACGAAATCGTACAGATCGCCGCCAATGGCTCTCGCGGGCACGAATTTGGCGGCTATATCCAGATGCGCAAGCTTCGGAAGAGTCGGCGGCAGCAGCCGGAATTGCAACTGGCGGGCCATGGCCAGGTCGCGTTCCAGTCGCTTTTCCTGGCGGGCAATCTGCTCGTAGAGTTGCGCATTTTCGATGGCAATTGCCACTTGTGCCGCCAGCGTCGTCACCGTTCGTTTGTGATCGTCGGTGAAAAAGCCGCGCCGGGTGTGCTCGAGGTCAAGCACTCCGATCACCTTGTCTTTGTAAACCAGGGGCACCGCCAGCTCCGAGCGCGTCTCGGGATTTCCCTGGATATACCTGGGGTCCTTCTTCACGTCGGGCACCAACACTGCCTGCTTGTGCTGTGCCGCGTAGCCCACAACTCCCCGGCCGAGCGGTATTTCATGTTTGAGCTGAATATTTTCCTGGAAGCGCTGCGAGAAACGGTGTTGCAGCTTCTCGCCGGCTTCATCCAGCAACAGAATGCTGAACATCTGATAATCAATCAGCCGGCTGAGCAACTCCGCGATGCGTTTCAGCAACTCGTCGACATTCAGAATGGATGTCAGTTCGCGCGCGATCTCGTTGAGCAAAACCAGTGTTCGCGCCTGTCGCGTGGTTCGCGTATACAGGCGCGCATTCTCGATTCCCACTGCCATGCGCGAACCGATAAGCGTCAGCAGTCGCTTGTGCTCTTCGGTGAAGTGATTCGGTTGGGGCGACTCGATATCAATAACCCCGATGAGCCGATTCTTGATGATCAGCGGAACTGCCAGCTCCGAGCGCACGTTGGGAACCGCGGAAATGTAACGCGGATCTTTGGAGACATCATCAACCAGGATCGCTTCGCGGCGCTGCGCCGCCATCCCAGTGACACCCTCGCCCACTTTGATCCGCATCCGCTCGGCAATTTCAGGCGCGTATCCGACCTGAAATCGGAAGTAGAGTTCCTGGGTCTTCTCGTTCAACAGCAGGATGCCGAAAATTTCGTAGTCGATAACCTTGCGCACCAGTTCGGCCACGCGGCGCAGCGTAGTGTCCAAGTCCAAAGTCGTGTTGACCACGTCTGCAACTTCAAGCAGAAGAGGATCGACCTTGGATTGAAAGTCAGTCGGGGTTGCAACCATTTCCACTTTCCTATGATAGCAGCCGGGTTTTGCGCGCCCTGCTGATACCCTGAGCAACGCGATGCCTTGGCCTCAAGTCGTCCACGATCAATTTTGTCGCGGCACTACGCAAATGTCGGGCAGGTTCCGGTACTTTTCCGCATAGTCCAGCCCGTAGCCGACGACGAACTCGTCGGGAATGCTAAAGCCGACGTAGTCGGCTTTGATGGGTTGCTTTCGTCGCGATGGCTTATCGAGCAACGCGGCGATGCGCAGGCTTTTCGGCTCATGGCCCAGCATGATCCTTTGCAGGTAGTTGAGCGTGAGACCAGTGTCCAGAATGTCTTCGACCAGGATCACATTTCGATCCTTCATCGATTGATCCACGTCTTTGGTCAGCTGCACTTCGCCGGTCGAATCCCATCCGTATCGCAACTCATGGTCTGGGCTGGGCCGGTTGCCGTAGCTGGAGACTCCAATGAAGTCAAATGTAGCGTCCAGTTGAACCTGGCGCGCCAGGTCGCTAAGGAAAATTGTCGCGCCCTTGAGCACGCCCACCAGGATCACCGCTTGCCCGGAAAAGTCGCGGGTAATTTCCGCGCCCATCGCACCCACGCGATGTGCGATCTGCTCGCGCGAGATTAGAACCTTGAGTTCCGTCACGGCGAACTATATTAAACTAGCAGTTAGCATTTAGCACTTGGCATTTAGCCGGCGAAGATCTTCGCAGGATTCGTCAGGGTTCTGAAGGACCAAGTGCCAACTGCTAAGTGCCAAGTGCGAATCCAAACCATGAATCTCAACGGCATCAAACTCACCTGGCTCGGCCATGCTACCTTTCGGGCGGAAACGCCCGGCGGCAAAACGATTCTGATCGATCCCTGGGTCATGGGAAATCCCATGTGTCCGGAGAAGGAGAAGAGCGTCAAGAAAGTGGACGTTATGCTTTGCACTCACGGCCATTTCGACCACATCGGAGATGCGGTCGAAATCGCCAAGAAGCACACGCCCCAGGTAGTCGGCATTCCCGAGTTGTGCGGGTGGATGGCGAAAAAGGGCGTGAAACAAACAGCCGAGATGAATAAAGGCGGAACGCAGACCGTCGGCGACATCAAAGTCACCATGGTGCATGCTGATCACTCCTGTGGAATTCAGGACGGCGACGAGATCGTCTACGGTGGCGAGGCCTGCGGATTTGTGGTCGAGTTCGCCAATGGAGTGAAGATTTATCACGCCGGCGACACCAACGTTTTCGGCGGTATGCGGATCATCCACGAACTTTATGCACCAGAGATTGCGATGATTCCAATCGGAGATCACTACACGATGGGGCCGCGCGAAGCCGCATACGCTTGCAAGTTGCTGCAGGCGAAAACGGTCATCCCCATGCACTTCGGAACCTTCCCGGCGCTGACGGGCAGGCCGAGCGCGGTGCAGAAACTGGTGCCCGAAGTGGAAGTCAGGGAAATGAAGCCGGGCGAGACTATTTCGTAGAGTCATGGAGGACGGGCGTCCCCGCGCGTCGAGCGGGGCGAAGCTCGACTGTTCTGCAAGGAGAAGAATTGCCCAAGTTAAAAGCAACCAAACCAGATTGGCAGATGTCCGGCATCACCGCCGGGCCGGTCGAAGATTATCTCTATTCCATGCTCCCGCCGCGCGACGAAGTGCTTACGAAGATGGAAGAAGAAGCCGCCAAGCGAAAGATCCCCATCGTCGGTCCAGCCGTGGGCCGGATTCTGCATCAACTGGCGCTCATGATTGGCGCGAAAACGGTGTTCGAGATGGGCTCCGCCATCGGCTATTCGACCATATGGTGGGCGCGAGCGGTCGGCGAAGGTGGAGTTGTGTTTTACACCGACGGCGACCGCAAAAACGCCGATGAAGCGCGCGGATACTTCGAAAAAGCCGGGGTCGCATCGCGAATCAATATGTCGACCGGCGACGCCCTCGAGCTTCTTTCCGAACACAAGCAGGAATTCGACATCATCTTCAACGACGTCGATAAAGAAGATTATCCGCGCGTCTTCCGGCTGGCTCTACCGCGTCTGCGCAAGGGCGGCCTGTTTGTCACCGACAATGTTCTGTGGAGCGGGCGAGTCGCTCAGAAGAATCCCGACAAGATGACGAAAGCAATTCTCGACTTCAACCGCTTGCTCTACGGCTCTCCGGATTTATTTACGACCATCCTGCCGATTCGCGATGGGGTTGCGGTGGCAATCAAGAAATAGATCAGATTGACTTCACCGGAATTAAAGTCAGGTCTTCCACCAGCCCGACCTCTTTCTGCACGAACGGCTCCGCATAGGTAACGCCTCCGAGCAGACCGTAGAATCGTGCCATGGCTTCGATGCGGGCGCGAATCTCAGCCTGAGCAGGGAACAAATCCTTGCCCGCTTCCTGATCGCTGAACTGCGATTTATACGCCATGAGCGCCTGAAAACGCGTTTCGAATAGCTCGGTGATATCGACTACGAATGTGGGGCGCACATCGTAGTAAAGCGTCGCGTAGACGATTTTGAAAGGTCGATGGGGCGTAAGGCCCGTGTCAGCGTCATCTTGCTTCACGGGCGACGGCGTCCGCGCGACACTCAGGTCCAGCTTGGCTAATCCCGCCAGAAAACAGGCTTCGTATCCCAGCGTCGATGCCGTGTAGTGATCCGGATGGCGTCCCTTCCAGTAGGGAAGAATCACGACTTGAGGCCGCTGCTCCCGGATCACCTGCGCCACTTTCAACCGGTTCTCCCACGTGTTCTCGACCCGCCCATCCGGAATATCCAGAGCCTCTCTCCACGATACGCGCAGTATCTTCGCAGCTTCGGCCGCTTCCTGCGCACGGCTTTCCGCGGTGCCCCGGGTTCCCATCTCGCCTTGCGTCAGATCGAGAATGCCGGTGCGCCGCCCATGCTGCGCCATTTTAAGCAACGTGCCTCCGCAGGTTTGTTCGACGTCATCGCGGTGGGCCGCTATAGCAAGGATATCGAGCGGTGTGGTCTGCATATCGTAGGAATGTCGGCGCTACTTTTTCCTTTCTACGAGGAATCGCGCCAGCGCTTTCAAAGTATCCGCGCGTGCTCCAAAGCCTTCAAGCGAACTCAAGGCATTCTCCACCAGCGTATCCGCTTTCTTCAATGATTCATCAATCCCGAAAAGGGCGGGATAGGTCGCCTTTTCCGCTGCCGTATCCTTGCCCGCGGTTTTCCCCAGCTGCTCAGAAGTCTGCGTGACGTCGAGGACGTCGTCGACGATCTGAAAAGCTAGCCCGATCGATTTCCCGAACGACCGCAATTTCTCAACCGTATCCTCATCCGCGCCGGCGTACAGACCGCCGCTAACCACGCTGGCCGCGATCAGCGCGGCAGTTTTCGAGCGATGAATGTACTCCAACATCTGCAGGTCCGGTTTGGTGTGTTCAGCTTCAAGATCGACCACCTGGCCGCCAATCATGCCTTCCACCGTGCCCGTGCCGTGAGCGATTTCTTCGATGATGCGCACCCGCGCATGCGCTGGGCAACGGAGCCGCGCCAGAGTTCCATAGGCGTGAGTCTGAAGCGCATCGCCCGCCAAAATCGCGATAGCCTCGCCAAAGGCTTTGTGACACGTCGGCCGGCCACGGCGCAAATCGTCGTTATCCAGCGCTGGAAGGTCATCGTGGATCAGAGAATAAGTGTGCAGCATTTCCAGCGCAGCGCCCAACTCTTCGATTCCATGGGGAAGGGTACCGTCCACCATGCGTCCCGCTTCCATGCACAGAATCGGCCGCAAGCGCTTGCCTCCGGCGAAAACGCTGTGGCGCATGGCACGATGAATGGAAACCGGATACTGCGTAGCCGGCGGCAGCAGGCGTTCCAGCGCCGCGTCGGCCAGCTCTCGGCCTGCCTCCAGGGTGTCTTTGAGCATGACGGTGAGTATAACAAGCGGAGTTTAGACTTGCCGGCAGATGGTCTTTCAAAATAAATGAGGACGCCCGTAGGCGTCCTCCTGGTTCACGGTTGTTTTCTATGCAGCTGCGGAATGCCTCATGTCGGCGTTTCCCAGCGCGGCCCGCACAATGCCCCGCGTATCGGACGGAGGACAAACGTCGGCAGCGCCCGCGTTCAGCGCGGCTGCCCACAGGTCTTCGTCGGCCAAACGGTGGGTGCAAACGATTCGGGCCTTGGGAAAATCACGCGACAAAAGTTCGACATCAGAAATGGAGGCGGCCTCCATATCCAGAATGGCAATACCCGCAACGTGCTTTGCGATGCTATGGCGCAGTTCGCCCACGGACTTGACTTGGCGAACCGACGCGGAAGAGCTAGCCAGGGCGGAAACGAGAGACTGTGCCACCTTGGAGTCGCTCTGGAGGAGTACCACATTGAGAGGCTGCATTTTTTACTTCCCTCGAGCTTCTACCGCTAGGCACGGCAGCCTGGCTGTGGCGGCGTTCCACGGGAGTGAACGCTCTCACAGGCGTTAATACTGATGAGCGGCGTAGCAACCGATGCGGCCTTTATCTTTTCCCGGCCGTGTTCTCGGTCAAGGGCTCAAACGACTCAGCCTGGAGCTTCCCGTTCTGTTTCAGCAGGATTTCCACTTTGCCTTCGGCCTGCTCCAATTCTTTCCGGCAAGCGGCTGAAAGTTGCATGCCTTCCTCAAAGAGCGTCAGAGATTTCTCCAAAGGCACTTCTCCCTTTTCGAGTTCTTGTACGATCTTCTCCAGACGCTGGAGGCAATCTTCAAATTTTGCCAACGGGATCGTGCTCCTGGATCTATTCTAATCCACTTGAGGGAGAAATGTGTCCAGTGAAGAACGCACTTTAAACAAGATTTAACAAAATTCACACCGAAGTGGGACGAGAAGTTCCTAACGCCTCCAAAACGTCCACGGCCAGACTATATCGGCCCATAGGAGCGCTGATTTGTGCCCCCTGCGCCATCTCGCGTACCGCGATCAGCATCTCTCTCGCGATCGCCACCCCTTCCTCGCGTGCCGCTTCTGGAGTCTTCGCTGCCGCCATGCGCTCCAGAATGGAATCCGGAACCGAGACGCGCAATTCGTTCTTCATGAATTCCGCATTGCGCACGCTCACCAGCGGCCAGATTCCGGCCACCACAGGAATGCGGCAGTGCTCAATCCGGTGCAGGAAGCTCTCCAGAAGGCTGAGATCGAAGACGGGTTGCGTCACCGCGTATTCCGCGCCCGCCTGCACTTTGTATTCGAAGCGCCGAATCTCTTCATCCATGTCGCTCAGACCGGGGTTCGCGCCCACGCCGATCACGAAGGTTGTCCCTGCTCCAATCGGATTGCCGCCAATATCGAGACCCCGATTCAGGTTGTGAACGATATTTACCAGTCCGATTGCATCCACGTCGAACACGGCGGTTGCGTCGGGATAGCTGCCCATCTTCGGCGGATCACCCGTGATGCAGATCAGATTACGAATGCCTGTCGCCGCCGCTCCCAGCAGATCCGATTGAATGCCCAGCACGTTGCGATCTCGACAGGTGTAGTGCAGGATGGCTTCGATGCCCACCTCTTGCTGGATCAGCAACGACAGCGCCTGATTGCTCATGCGGGCAGAAGCCCGCGGACTATCCGGCACGTTGATTCCGTCCACGCCTACCGATTTGACGAAGCGTGCGCCCTCAATTTCCTTGCGAATGTCCGTTCCTTTCGGCGGAACGATCTCCACCATGGTCAGGAATTCGCCCGAGGCAAGCTTGGCGCCCAGCCTGGACCGATTCTCGATCGCTACGCCAGAACTTGAGCTCGGCTTGGCTTCGGTGGTCTTCGGCGCCGCCGTAACCTTCGCCCGCGCATCTCCAATTCGCAGCGCGGATTTCATTACCCGAATATGGTCCGGAGTTGTGCCACAGCATCCGCCCACAATTCGTACCCCCGCAGCCGCAAACTTGCGGGCATAACTGGCCATGTATTCCGGTGAACAAAGATAGATATTCCGGCCCTCCACCGAGCGTGGCATTCCGGCGTTCGGTTGTGCGGCCAAGGGCAGGGAAGTTGCTGCTCGCATGCGCTCGATTGCATCCAACATCGCTACCGGGCCCACGCTGCAATTGCATCCGATCACGTCCACACCCCACTCTTCCAGCCTCGGGGTGAAGGTTTCGGGCGTGGAACCGTCGAGGCAATTTCCATCTTCGTCGATGGTCACGTGGGCCACTACCGGGATCTTCGAATTCACCTCGCGCGCCGCCAGTATGGCTTGATGAATTTCTTCCAGAGAGCCGAAGGTTTCTAGCATCAATAAATCGACGCCACCTTCGATCAAAGCCGCAATCTGCTCCCGGAAAGCAGTCCGAGCTTCCTCGAAAGAAGTTTTACCCAGCGGTTCAATGCGCACGCCGAGCGGTCCGACCGACCCCGCGACCCAGACATCAAAACTCTTGGCGGCTTCGCGTGCCAACCGCGCTCCGGCGAAGTTGATCTCGCGTACCTGGCTGGCCATGCTGTGCCGCGCCAGACGAAAGGAATTTCCACCGAAAGTATTGGTTTCAATGATCTCCGCACCCGCCTGCAAATACTCGTGGTGGATGCCGCGAATCAGGTCAGGCTGCGAAACATTTAGCTCGTCATAGCAGCGATTGATGAAGATTCCCTTGGCATAGAGCAGGGTACCCATCGCACCGTCACATAGGACGGCTGACTGTTTTATCCGCGCGAGTAGGTCCTTAGACATTCTGTTCAGAATACAAGAGGTCCGCCCCTTTTGCATCTTGGCGGCAGGCCCGACCGAACCCGTCGGAAATTCTCGTAAGTCGCTCTGTTATAATCCGCTTTCTTGCATCTAAATCTCTATCCTTCACGCTCTTCGGAGTCCCAGGTTTGAAGAGAATCTTAGTTGGTATCTCTGTGCTCATAGCAGGCTGTGTGACCATTATTGCCTGCGGAAGCAATCCCTACGGCAACACGACTACCACCATTTCGAACAAGCCCAGCGGCCTCGCATTTCGCGTCTTCATTTCCAATCCGCTGTACCCCACTACTATTGGCACAACCGGGCCGAATGTGCCGGTACTGAACATTGTCAACGCGGCCGTTAACGAAGATATTCTTTCCCTTTCCGTCGTTTCCCTGACTGGCAGTAGCGCTCAACCTGGCCTGATGGCGCTTGCTCCGAACCTGCAATACACCCTGGTTTACAGCCAGATCGGCAATACGATCACCGTGGTCGACAACGCCAAAGAATCGGTCGCCACTGTCGCCGGAGGCACGACTTCAGTGCCGCCTATCACCCTGCCCGGTCTTACCGAGAGCATGGCGGTCAGTCCCTTCGCGACCGCCGCCTATGTTGCCGTACCCACTGCCCCTGTCTTTGGACAGGCCCCAGGTGCCGTGCAAGTCTTAAACTTGCTGAATGGATCCACCACTGCATCGATCCCGATCCCAGGTGCGCACTTCGTCGTTTGCAGCCCGGACGGCAACCATCTTTTGGTGTTTAGCGATAACTCCGACACAGTTACCGTGATTTCGACGGCTTCGATTGGAACGAACACAGATCCGCGCAGCTACATTACCGGCTTTGATCGCCCCGTATGGGGCATTTTCACTGGGAACTCCAGCGCCTTCGTGATGAATTGCGGCGCGCAGTGCGGCGGCAAAGCGGCCGGGGTTAGCGTACTCAATTTGGGCGCGTCTTCCGCCTCAAGCACAACTCCGGTCCCTGCGGCGACTTACGGTTTGCTGAACAACTCCACCCTCTATGTGGCGGGAACTCCCACTGGAAGCAATACTTGCGCAGGGACGACTACGGCCGCCACGACCTGCGGCCGGTTGAGTGTCATCGATACCGCTTCGATGACCGTCACGGGTTCAGCGGTCATCGCCGATGGATATCACGATCGCATGCAGATTAGCCAGAACGGCCAGCTCTACATTGGTTCGCACACCTGCACCAATATCAATGTCTCCGGGGGCGAGGTTCGCGGCTGTCTGTCGATCTTCAATACGAACACTGGTCGCGTCTTGATCGCGCAAAATAATGGCGATGTCACCGGCCTTCAGCAAATCAGAGGTCGCGATATAGTTTACGTGATCCAGAATGGCGCGCTTCAAATCTACGATACCGACACCAACCAACTGCAGGTGACCCCGGGCGACACGCAAAACAATGACGGCCAGGTGGATATTGTTGGCCAACTCTACGATGTGAAGCTGGTCAATTGAGCTACCTTGCGGACGCTGGATTCCGTCACGGCTCCAAAACGACCTCATGCGCACGTGCTTTCTCGACCGCCTGTCCCGAAAACGGCCACGGGAACGTGAATCCCTCGTACCAAGATCTCCACTGATCCAGATAGTACGGGCTGAACAGATTTCCTGCCTCGCCCGTTACCAGGTTCAAAGTGGATTGATCAAGATCGGCGAGATCAACCGTGATTCGTTCCGACGGACCGTGGTCCAGCGATACAGCTTTGACCGTGAACTCGCTCCCCGATTGCGGCTGCAATCCCGGTCCCGTCCAACGCCGTAAGAGCGGAATCTTGCCGTAGATGGGATGCTGAATCTTGACTGGGTGAAACGTTCCCCACTTCCACGAACTAAGATCCGGTGGCGCATTCGCTCCCTTCGCCGCGTTCGAATCAACCGCAGCCTCAACTGCCGCGGTCAGAAGTTCGTTATAGTCCGCATAGGTCTCGGGCAGCCAGCGCTTCGGCTGATGCTCGATCACGTTCTCTAACCAGACCGTGCTCATCATCCACTGATAGCTTTTCCAACTAAGAGTCGTTTCGATTTGTTTCGCATTCTCCGGAGCCGCGCCCAGCTTTCGCTCGAGCAGTAAACGCACCAACTGCTGGCGCGCCTGCACCGCGATCGTAGGCGCTGCCGAGCTTGCGATCATCCTTCCATCCCACTGCCGCAGAATCTCCGCCGCGATTTTTGCCCGAGCCGAGGGGTTCTTGGCGTGGTCCACGGCGTACACAAACTTTTCCCCGAAAAACCGATCCATGTCGGAATAGATATCGGTTTCAAGCGCCAGCATGTCTGCTGCCGAAAACTTCTTTCCCGACTCAAGCACGCGATAGATCCGAGCTGTTCGCCACGGAGCTTCCCACTCCGTGCTGAGCGAATATTTATATCCATCCGGCGTGATTCGGCTATTCGCGGTAGCAATAATTCCCGAGGGCGGATTGTATACGCTGGGCAGCTTCTCAAACGGAACGTAGCCCACCCATTCATGTGCATTGTCGCTTCCGCTCTCCGGCAAGCTGCCATCGCCTGCGGCTCGAATCGGAATCCGCCCGGTCGCCTGATAACCGATGTTGCCATCGACGTCGGCGTACACGACGTTTTGCCCCGGCGCGTCAAGCTCCGAGAAAGCGTGCCTGAATTCATCCCACTTCTGTGCCGAATCGACCGCAAAGAAAGGACTGCGCGTGCCATCATACAAAGTCCAACGCAGCGCCAGCTTGCGCGTCTCACCTGGCTGCAATTCGGTAACGATCGGTCCGTGACGCGTCGACATTACGTCCACGACCACGTCTGGTTTGTCCTTCACGCGGATCACTTCACGGCGATGCTCAGGCTGCTTCCACCCATCCGGCGTGAGATATTGCCCGTCCGCGTTGAAGGTTTCAACATACACATCCTCGACCGTCGGCCCGAGATTCGTAAATCCCCAAGCAATTCGCTGGTTGTGCCCCACGATCACATAGGGATATCCCGGCAATGTGACTCCGGCCACATCGAAGTTGCCGGAACTGCAACGCAGATGCCCTTCGTACCAGAGGTTCGGCATCTGATGGCCCAAATGCATATCATTCGATAGCAGAGGTTTGCCTGAAACCGTGTGCGTCCCCGAGACCACCCAGTTGTTCGAACCCAGCACCAGGGGACGCTCGTCAAAATACATTTCCGGCCGAAGCGGCGACGGAATCTCCGGTTGCGGGGTTAAACCCGTAACCGAACTGTCCGTGCCCGAATCATCGTCTTCATCATCGTCGTCGTTCTGATCCTTGCCCTTAATCTCCTGATCCAGACCCGGCCGCTCCACCGTAGGCGGCCGGTCATGCCAGGATGAATTCACATAGAGATCCGCTGTCAGCTCCGGCCCCAGCCTGGCCAGAATTTTTTCGTGCATCAGCGCATGCCGGGGACTGGTGCTCAGATCCTCTACCATTTGCATCCCGATGAGCATCGAGTCCTCCGGCGTCCACGGCCGTGGGGTATACCGCAGAATGCGAAATTCCAGTGGCAATCGCTCACGATGCGACTCGATATAGGCGTTCACGCCCCGTGCATACGCCTCGAAATGCGCTCGACTCTCCGCCGGCGCATCCTCCGCCGTCTTTTTTGCCATCGCCCTCAGCCCGAGGATTCTCTGCTGGCGGTCGTGTTTCACATAATCGCTGCCTAAGATTTCCGCCAACTCTCCTCCAGCGAACCTCCGCATTCCATCCATCTGGAAAAGTCGGTCTTGCGCCGTCACGTAACCCTGCGCGAAAAAAAGATCCTCGAAGTTGGCGGCCTCGATCGTCGGCACTCCATGAGCATCGCGAATCACTGTTACCGGCGCCGAAAGACCCGCCACGCGGGCCTTGCCATCCAGTTGCGGCAACGCAGACCGTGCCATCGAATAGAGCCACGCGCAGACACCGAGCAGAGCCAGCAATGCCAGGCCGAGAACGAAGCTCGCGATACGGAGGATCCGCAGACGGGGACGAGAGTCAACCGGAACACCAATGGTCGCCATAGAAGACACTCGATTTTAGGGCTTCGCCGCTCTGGAAAACAAACCGAGTGCACGACGGAAGGTAAGTCAAAAGAAGGCTTGCCTGACTTTTTACCCCAGGCTTGGTCTTGCCGGAGTTGGCGCGTTTCCTAAAGGCCAGTATGATTCAGAAGGTCGCCGTTCTCGCCGAAAACTACCATGCTGCAGAAACGCATTGACGATCAGCCCAGCATCTCGCCCGAGATGGTGCGTGAAGCCCAGCAGATTCTGCATCAGCATCTCAAGCGCGTCGGCCTGAAGCACACGGCGCAGCGTGACACTATCCTGCGGACTTTTCTTGAAACTCGCGAGCACCTCTCCATCAACGAATTGCATCGGCTGGTGCAAAAGAAAGATGCCCGCATCGGTTTCACCACTGTCTATCGCACTCTGAAGCTGTTCGCCGAATGTGGCCTGGCCAGCGAAGTCGCATTTCACGACGGGATCGCCCGCTACGAGCATCAATACAACCGTCGCAGCCACCACCACATGGTCTGCACCGGATGCGGCAGTTCAGTGGAATTTTTCTCGCCCGAGGTGGACGGACTGGAACAGGAAATCGGGAAGCGTTACCGCTACGCCACCACTCGTCACACTTTTCAGATTTACGGAGTCTGCGAGGATTGCCGCAAGAAAAGCGCCTCGCGCCACCTTGCCTGAGAACTCATGTCAACCTCATGTCCGCAATGCCACGCCGAAATGCCCGAGGGTGCCGCATTTTGTCCAGGCTGCGGCCGCAGAATGTGGGTCCCCGGTCAGGAAGCGAGTAAGCCTGCGGCAACCAGGCCCGCGAGCACACCCGCTGTCCGCGTCCCGCCTGTTAACGTGCCCGTTGCGGGTAAATCTGTCGTCGTTATGCTCGGGCACAAAGAGCGTCTTCTCGGCGCCCTCGCCTACATCACATTCATCCCCGCGGTCGGGTTCGTGCTCATCGAGCCTCTTAAGCGCAACCGCTTCGTCAGATTTCATTCCTTCCAATCGATTTTTCTGACCGTCGCCACCATCGTGGTCGCAATCGCCATGTGGTTGGTCTATTCTGTGTTGGCCCTCATCCCCGCGATTGGATTCCTGCTGGGATGGCTGGTGTTGGCCGTGGTATCGCTGGGCTGGGTCATGCTCTGGCTGGTGCTAGTGGCGAAAGCATTGCAGGGCGCTACCTTCAGGCTGCCACTGATCGGCGCCCTCGCCGAGAAAGCCTAGAGAACCATCTCGCCTACGCCGCCGGCCTATGGGATAGCTCATTGCCCAACCTCGTGAATCGATGTGCGAATGCCACATGCGACATTTCTCCCCACCCCGCCTTGCCCTCTCCATCCTCGCTGATTTCGATGACCGAGAAGTGGACGTAATCGTAATCATCCACGTCTTCCACCCGCACTCGCAAACCCGTAGGATCGCCACAGATATCACCTCGGGTAAGCTGAAAATCATTCATCATTTCGAACCTCCGAACTTTTTGATTGCAAAACTTCGAATGATAAAGCTGGAACCCCGTTACTGCCTGGGGTTCCAGCGCACTGGGATTAATGTGGAGGATTAAGCCGACATCGCGCGACGCTGGGATCGAGTCTCTCGGATCGACGCAACGCCGCGGCGGATGTTCAGCCAGCCCTGCTCCTGGAACAGATGGAAGAGGTCATAGCTGTACGGCACCTCGCCCGTTATGATCTCTTCTTTCCCTTGATCATCCGTAACGGCAAAGGCAACCTGCACCGGCTCATCGGGTGAATTCTGCTTGGTGAAGTGAACGAGTTTTACGTTGAGGGTTGCTTGCTCTTGCGGTTGCATGGGCATTGTTTCTCCTTCTTTTTGGATTGATTTTTATCCTACATCTGGAGAAGGGTCGACGGCGCAACTCATGCGGCGAGTTTTGTAAAGAGTTGTCATCAGCCGTGACAATTTTTCCTAGCTGTCACCCTGATACTTGCATACGGTATTTACTGTAGTGCTCGGACGCTGTCGCGAAGATCTTGCTCTAAAATTCAATGGCTCGGTTCGAGAATTAATTTCTGCACCCGCCAATTTAAGATCTCCGCAACGTAAAGCTCGTTCTCGGATGGACAAGCCATCTCGTGAATCCATCCGAACTGCCCCGGCAGTTTTCCCGATTTTCCGAATACGCCCAGGACTTTTCCATCCAACGAAAGTTTGTAGATCCGACCAGGAAAACCGTCGGCGCTATACAGCACCTGATGCGGCGGGGGCGTGATGCAGATCGCCCAGGGCGCTCCCGGCGCTCTCGATCCGCTTGTCGGAACCCGCTTGTTCCCAATCGCCGGGCGCGCATTGGGATCGACCGGCACGTCGATCGTCATCTGGCGCAAGAACTTTCCTTCGCCATCGAACACCTGAATTCTCCGGTTGCCGCGATCCGCTACATACACGCTTCCAGAAGCATCAACCGCAAGACTGTGTGGCGTATCGAACTGCCCCGGTCCGCTGCCCGGTTCGCCCCACGACTTAAGCCAGTTACCATCCTTGTCGACCTTCGCGATACGTGAGTTGATATAGCCATCGCTGATATAAGTGTTGCCCGCCTTGTCCCACGCGACGTCCGTGACCTGTCGAAACATCCCATCCTCTGGAGGTAGCGGAGGGTTGAGTTTCTTCAACGGACCGGTTCCGTCGTCGGAAGCTTCCTGCTTGCGCCCGAACACCATGACCACACGTCCTTCGGGATTGAACTTGATCACCATGTCCGAGCCCTTGTCGGTGACCCAAATGTTATCTTCCGGATCAATCTTCACCGTGTGCGCGAAAGACCATGCATACAAGTTGTGGCCGATCTCGCGCACGAACTTGCCATTGGCATCAAACTCGAAAAGTTGTGCGGCGCTGGCTGCATAAGCGGGGCCCGTACTATTTCCCCGCGAAAAAACAAAAATGTGTCCTTTGGAATTCACCGCGACCCCGGGGACCTCGCCAAAATAGACATCAGGGGGAAGTTGCAGAAAGTCAGCTACGGCGCGGTAGCGTATTTCGGGCACGACAGCTTGTTGGGCGCACAGTGAATCCACCGCTAAAAACAAAACAAGAATAGTGTTTCTCATTGAGCCCTCCGTCATAGTTTCGAACACCACAATAACTCACCGCCCTCTCGCCGCGAATAAACTGAGAACTGGGAACCGGCAACTGACAACCGGTTTTCTTTGTCCATGCCTCTTGGCTAGTTAAATCAAGGCTGCGCCGACTGGCTCAACCGGGTGTCCGTAGCAAGTTAAAATGTCCGGTTTTAGTAGCAAGTGAAATGTCCGGTTTCAAAGTTGTGCCCTCGCCGGTTGGGTCGGGTTGGTTTTGGGGATGGGGTGCAGGGGAAGGG